>CAVQMH010000027.1:0-76196 GCA_963713575.1 uncultured Alphaproteobacteria bacterium | reverse complement strand
GTCTCCATCGAGGAGTTGGCCCCGATCTCGAAGAACAAGCGTTGGGTGGTTCTGGCGAAGGCCTGATCCCCGGCGCCGGGCCCCGCAACGGGCTGACGGCGCGGGCGAGAGGGACGAGCCGGCCGGTGAAATGAATTTGGCCACCCAAGGGTAGCCGTAAGGAAAGGACGAAAGCGATGATCCAGATGGAGACCAATCTCGACGTCGCCGACAATTCGGGCGCCCGCCGCGTCCAGTGCATCAAGGTGCTGGGCGGCTCTAAGCGCAAGTACGCCACCATCGGTGACACGATCGTCGTGTCGGTGAAGGAGGCGATCCCGAAGGGTCGTGTGAAGAAGGGCCAGGTGATGAAGGCCGTGATCGTGCGCGTCGCCAAGGGCGTTCGCCGTCCGGACGGCTCTCTGATCCGCTTCGATCGCAACGCCGCCGTTCTGGTGAACGCGCAGGGTGACCCCGTCGGCACGCGCATCTTCGGGCCGGTCACCCGTGAGCTGCGCTCCAAGAACCATATGAAGATCGTTTCGCTTGCGCCGGAGGTTCTGTGATGTCGGCTCAGAAGATCAAGAAGGGCGATCACGTCATCGTGCTGACGGGCCGCGACAAGGGCAAGCACGGCGAGGTGATCGAGGTTCGTCCCAAGGAGAGCCGCGCGCTCGTTCGTGGCGTCAACGTGGTGCGCAAGCATCAGCGTCAGACGGCACAGCAGGAAGGCGGCATCATTTCCAAGGAAGCCGCGATCCATCTGTCGAACCTCGCCCTCGAGGACCCCAAGGACGGCAAGCCGACCCGCGTCGGATTCAAGCTGCTGGACGACGGCCGCAAGGTGCGTGTCGCCAAGCGCTCTGGCGAAGTCATTCCGGAGAAGAAGTAAGCCATGGCTGAGAACGACAAGAAGGGCGGCAAGCCGCAAGCCGCAGCTGGTAAGGCCAGGGCCGCCAAGGCAGCGCCCGTCGCCGCCGCGCCCGCTAAGCCCCGTCCGGCCGATTACAAGCCGCGCATGAAGGTGCACTACGAGAAGGTCGTGCGCGACGCCATGCGCACGAGGTTCGAGTACGGGAACATCATGGAGATCCCGCGCATCGAGAAGATCGTGCTCAACATGGGCGTGGGTGAAGCCACCGCTGACCGCAAGAAGGTCGAAGTGGCAGCCGCTCAGTTGGCGAAGATCGCCGGCCAGAAGCCGCAGATGACCAAGGCCAAGAAGTCGATTGCCACCTTCAAGGTGCGCGATGGCATGACGCTGGGCGCCAAAGTCACGCTCCGCGGCGACCGCATGTACGAATTCCTCGACCGCTTCGTCACCATCGCGCTGCCGCGCGTGAAGGACTTCCGCGGTTTGAACCCGAAGAGCTTCGATGGCCGTGGCAACTACGCCTGCGGTCTGAAGGAGCACCTCGTGTTCCCCGAAATCAACTATGACGAAGTCGACGACGTGCTCGGCATGGACGTCATCGTCGTCACGACCGCCAAGACCGACGACGAAGCCCGCGAACTCCTTCGCGGCTTCAACTTCCCCTTCCGCAGCTAGAGGACCTCGGGTTTCCCGAACAAGAGCCCCGAAAGGCCTTTGGAGGATTTGAATGGCCAAGACCAGTTCGATTGAGAAGAACAACCGCCGCCGCAAGATGGCCGCCCAGTCGGCCGCCAAGCGCAAGCGCCTGAAAGAGATCGCCAACGATCTCAAGCGCCCGGCCGAAGAGCGCTTTGCCGCGCGTCTGAAGCTGGCCGAGATGCCGCGGAATTCTTCTCCGACACGCATCCGCAACCGCTGCGAGCTCACGGGCCGCGCGCGGGGCACCTATCGCAAGTTCAAGCTGTGCCGGAACCAGCTTCGCGAACTCGCCAGCCAAGGCCGCATTCCGGGCATCGTGAAGTCGAGCTGGTAAGGGAACGAAGAAGATGGCAATGAACGATCCCGTCGGCGATATGCTGACCCGCATCCGCAACGCGCAAATGCGTCGCCGCCCCAAGGTCTCGACACCCGCTTCGACGCTGCGGGCCCGCGTCCTCGACGTGCTGACCGAGGAAGGCTACATTCGCGGCTACGCACGTGTTGAACTGAAAGGCTCCGAGCCCGAGTTTGAAATCGAACTCAAGTACTACAACGGCCAGCCCGCGATCCGCGAAATCGAGCGCGTCTCGAAGCCCGGCCGCCGTGTGTACTCGCCGGTGAAGGACTTGAAGAACGTCCGCAACGGCCTCGGCGTCGCGATCCTGTCGACACCCAAGGGCGTGATGTCCGACTCGCGAGCCCGCGAGGAGAATGTCGGCGGCGAGATTATCTGCAACGTATTCTAACGAAGGCGCCCGGATCTCCGGGTGGTTCAAGGGGTCGAACCCATGTCACGCATTGGTAAGAAGCCGGTCGCCGTCCCGTCCGCCGTCACGGCAACGGTCAGCGGCCAGACCGTGAAGATGAAGGGCGCCAAGGGCGAACTCTCCTTCACGTGTCCCGAGCAGATCAAGATCGAGAAGACCGCCGACGGCATTGAGGTGACGCCTCGTGACGAGACCAAGGCCGCACGCTCCATGTGGGGCATGTCGCGCACCATGATCCAGAACATGATCAAGGGCGTGACCGACGGCTACTCGCACACGCTCGAAATCCACGGCGTCGGCTTCAAGGCCTCGATGAAGGGCAAGGATGTGCTGACGCTCGCCGTCGGCTACAGCCACGACGTGAACATCAAGGTCCCTGCCGGCGTCGAAGTGAAGGTCGGCGGCGCCAAGCAGGACCAGGTGACCGTATCGGGCATCGACAAGCAGGCCGTCGGTGAATTGGCCGCCGTCATCCGTTCTTCGCGCAAGCCGGAGCCCTACCAGGGCAAGGGCGTGCGCTATCAGGGCGAATATATCTTCCGCAAGGAAGGCAAGAAGAAGTAAGGACGCGATCCATGGGTACGCACAATCCACTCTTCATCAAGCGCCGCGCCCGCGTGCGCCGCTCGTTGAAGGCGAACTCCGGAACCCGGCCGCGCCTTTCGGTGCACCGCTCCGGCAAGAACATCTACGCGCAGGTCATCGACGACACGGCCGGCACGACCATCGCCGCTGCCTCGACGCTCGAGAAGGATTTGCGCGGTTCGCTCAAGACGGGCGCCGACGTCTCCGCTGCGGCGGCGGTCGGCAAGCTCATCGCTGAGCGGACTTTGAAGGCCGGCATCGAAACGGTCGTCTTCGACCGCGGCGGCTTCCTCTATCATGGGCGCGTGAAGGCGCTCGCGGAGGCCGCGCGCGAAAGCGGCCTGAAGTTCTGATGAAAGGGATTTGACCGTGGCACGTGGACCCCAGGAAAAGCGCGGCGGACGCGATCGCGATCGTGAAAAGGTCGAGAGCGAGTTTACCGACAAGCTCGTTCACATCAACCGCGTCGCGAAGGTCGTGAAGGGCGGTAAGCGCTTCGGCTTCGCGGCCCTCGTGGTCGTCGGCGATCTGCGCGGCCGCGTCGGCTTCGGCCACGGCAAGGCGCGCGAAGTGCCGGAAGCGATCCGCAAGGCGACGGAAGCGGCTCGCCGCAACCTCGTCCGCGTTCCGCTCCGCGACGCCCGCACGCTGCATCATGACAGCGAAGGCCGTCACGGTTCGGGCAAGGTCGTCGTCCGCTCGGCTCCGGCCGGTACCGGCATCATCGCGGGCGGTGCCATGCGCGCCGTCTTCGAAATGCTCGGCGTCCAGGATGTCGTCGCCAAGTCGCTCGGCTCCACCAATCCGTACAACGTCGTGCGCGCCACCTTCGACGCCCTCAAGGGCCAGGAGAATCCGCGTGGCGTCGCGGCCCGTCGCAATCTGAAGGTTTCCGACATCGTGGCTCGCCGCCGCGATGGCTCGGTCGCCTCCGAGGCCGGCGCCGACCTCTGAGGCCGGCGTCAACCTGAAGGAACGGTACCATGGCTGACAAGAAGAAGACCGTCACGGTCGAGCAGTACGCGAGCGCCAACCGCCGCCCGGAAAAGCAGTCTCAGACGCTGCGCGGCCTGGGTCTCGACAAGCTGAACCGCCGCCGTACGCTGGAGGACACTCCGGCCGTGCGCGGCATGATCAATTCCGTCCCCCACCTCGTCCGCGTCGTCGACGAGGCCTGAGGAACACTTTTTAGGTTTGAGGAGCGCCACGTCCCATGCGGCTCAATGAGATCAACGACAACGAAGGCGCGCGCAAGCGGCGCGTCCGCATCGGCCGCGGCATCGGCTCCGGCGTCGGCAAGACCGGTGGTCGCGGCGGCAAAGGCCAGACGGCCCGTTCCGGCGTTGCCATCGGCGGCTTCGAAGGCGGCCAGATGCCTCTTCATCGTCGTCTTCCCAAGCGCGGCTTCAACAAGTTTCGTCCGAAGGACTTCAACGAGATCAATGTCGGCACGCTGCAGAAGGCGGTCGAGGAGGGCAAGCTGAAGGCCGGCCAGTCGGTCGACGTCGCGACCCTCATCGAAGCCGGCATCCTGCGCCGGCCCAAGGACGGTCTGCGCGTTCTCGGCACCGGCGAACTCAAGTCGAAGCTGACGGTTACAGCCAACGGCGCTTCGGCGTCGGCCAAGGCTGCCATCCAGAACGCTGGCGGTTCGCTGAAGATCATCGAGGTCAAGATCCTCGAAGCAGACGAAGTGAAGCGCAAGAAGACGGCCGCCAAGAAGGCCGGTACTTCGAAGACCACGGCCAAGTCGGAGGACTAGTCTAGTACGGCCGCGAAAGCGCGCCCATATCCTGTCGACGCCGGAGCGAATGAGCGCTCCGGGCTGTCCGGCGAACCGGTCGATCGGGGATCCGAGGGACCGGAATGGGTGAGCAGCGGCTGCCACGGCGTTGAGAAACGCCGCCCGGCTGTCGAGGGTCAGGAGAGAGCACGATGGTTTCCGCTGCCGAGCAGCTTGCCTCGAATATGAACTTCGGTGCTTTCGCGAAAGCGGAAGACCTGAAAAAGCGCCTGTGGTTCACACTCGGCGCGCTCCTCGTCTATCGTCTCGGCACCTTCATTCCTCTGCCGGGCATCAACGCTGGGGCGTTCGCGGAAGCCTTCAAGGCCCAATCGTCGGGCATCCTCGGCATGTTCAACATGTTCGCCGGCGGCGCGGTCGAGCGCATCGCGATCTTCGCGTTGAACATCATGCCCTACATCTCGGCGTCGATCATCATCCAGATCATGACGTCGGTCTCGCCCAAGCTGGAAGCCCTCAAGAAGGAGGGTGAGAGCGGCCGCAAGCAGATCAACCAGTACACCCGCTATCTCACCGTGCTGCTGGCCACGCTTCAGGCATACGGCATCGCGATCGGCCTCGAAGGATCATCCTCGGGCGCCGCCGGCGCCATCGTCAAGGATCCCGGCTGGTTCTTCCGCTTCTCGACCGTCATCACGCTGGTCGGCGGCACCATGTTCCTGATGTGGCTCGGCGAGCAGATCACGCAGCGCGGCGTCGGCAACGGCATCTCGCTGATCATCTTTGCCGGCATCGTCGCCGGTCTCCCGGCAGCACTCGCCGGCCTCTTCGAACTGGCCCGCGCCGGCTCGATCTCGACACCGCTCCTCTTCGGCCTCATCCTGCTGATGCTCTCGGTCGTCGCCGCCATCGTCTTCATCGAGCGTGCACAGCGCCGCCTGCTGATCCAGTATCCGAAGCGACAAGTCGGCACCCGCATGACGCAGGGCGAGTCCTCGCATCTGCCGCTGAAGCTCAACTCGGCTGGCGTCATTCCGCCGATCTTCGCTTCGTCCCTGCTGCTGCTGCCGATCACGGCGGCTCAGTTCATGGGCTCCGGCGGCGGCCCGGGTACGGAATGGTTGAATTCGATCGTTGCTTCGCTTGGCATGGGCCAGCCGCTGCACATGCTGCTCACTGCCGCACTGATCATCTTCTTCGCGTTCTTCTACACCGCGCTCGTGTTCAATCCGAAAGAAACGGCTGACAACCTGCGCAAGTATGGCGGCTTCCTGCCCGGCATCCGTCCGGGTGAGAAGACAGCCGAATACATCGATTACGTCCTGACCCGCATCACCTTCGTCGGCGCACTCTACCTCGCCGCTGTTTGCGTGCTGCCCGAGTTCCTGGTCTCCTACGCCGCGCTGCCGTTCTACTTCGGCGGCACCTCGCTCCTCATCGCCGTGTGCGTCACCATGGACACCGTGGCGCAGATCCAGAGCCACCTGCTCGCGCACCAGTACGAGGGCCTCATCAAGAAGGCCAAACTGCGCGGCGCGACGAACAACAGGGGCCGCCGGTGAAACTCATCCTTCTCGGCCCCCCGGGCGCAGGTAAAGGCACGCAGGCCCAGCTTCTCGCCGAGAAGCACGGCCTCGTGCAGCTCTCCACGGGCGATATGCTCCGCGCCGCCGTGAAAGCCGGCACCGAGATCGGCAAGAAGGCCGAAGCCATCATGAAGTCGGGCGGCCTCGTCTCCGACGAGATCGTCATCGGCATCATCGCCGAACGCATCGAGCAGCCCGACTGCGCCAAAGGCTTCATCCTCGACGGTTTCCCCCGCACCTTGAAGCAGGCCGACGCGCTGGGTTCCCTGTTGACCTCCAAGGGCAAAGACCTCGACGCCGTCATCGAGATCAAGGTCGATGACACGATCCTGGTCTCCCGCATCGAGACCCGCGCCCGCGAAACGCTGGCGGCCGGCGGGACCGTACGCGCCGACGACAACGCCGAAGCGTTGAAGACCCGCCTTATGGCCTACTACCGCGAGACGTCTCCGCTGGTCGGCTACTACTACGCATACCGGAAGCTTCAGACGGTCGACGGCATGGCCCCGATCGCCGAGGTATCCGCTGAGATCGAAGCCGTTCTGAAAGGGGCGGCGAAGGCGTGACGCCACGGGAACAGTGGGGTTAATGCCCCGCCACGTCCCGGTGTGACACGTTCGTTTGCAAGGTTGACTGAGGAGTAGTGCCGAGCTACAACACCGCGCTTTCATGACGCAGGGTTGATGGGATTGGCCGGGCGACGAGTACTCGCAAGGCTGTTTCTATTTCGTTTTAGCTGGCAGCATCAATGGCTTGGCCCTCGCTCTCGAGTGGCCCGGCTGACACGGACTAGAAAGCCCAGGAGAAGATCGTGGCTCGTATCGCAGGTGTGAACATCCCGACCCAGAAGCGCGTCGTCATCGCGCTTCAGTACATTCACGGGATCGGCCCCAAGTTCGCCGAGAAGATCTGCGCAGGCGTCGGCATTCCCGCCGACCGCCGCGTCAGCCAACTGACGGACGCCGAAGTGCTTCAGATCCGCGAAACGATCGACCGCGATTACATCGTCGAAGGCGACCTGCGCCGCGAAGTCTCGCAGAACATCAAGCGCCTCATGGACCTTGGCTGCTACCGCGGCCTGCGGCATCGTAAGGGCCTGCCGGTTCGCGGCCAGCGCACGCACACGAACGCCCGCACCCGCAAGGGCCCGGCCAAGCCGATCGCCGGCAAGAAGAAGGCCTAATCGAATTCGCGGCCGATGCGCCAGTTCTGCACGGGAGTGCGGATCGGTGCTCGGTCGCAGTCACGAACAGAAACGAGCCGCCGCTTACGGGGGCGCAGGAGTTTGAAAGACGATGGCCAAGGAACAGGCCCAGGGCCGCGCGAAGGTTCGCCGCCGCGAAAAGAAGAACATCACGTCGGGCGTCGCGCACGTTAATGCGTCGTTCAACAACACCATGATCACCATCACCGACGCGCAGGGCAATACGCTTGCCTGGTCGTCGTCGGGCACGATGGGCTTCAAGGGCTCGCGCAAGTCGACGCCGTTCGCCGCTCAGATGGCGGCCGAAGACGCCGGCAAGAAGGCTCAGGAGCACGGCGTGAAGGTGCTCGAAGTCGAAGTCTGCGGTCCGGGTTCGGGCCGTGAGAGCGCGCTGCGTGCGCTGCAGGCTGTCGGCTTCCAGATCACCTCGATCCGCGACGTGACGCCGATCCCGCACAACGGCTGCCGTCCGCGCAAGCGCCGCCGCGTTTAATTGAATTTCATGCCGGACGCTCGGGCCCCCTGCGGCCCCGGCGTCCGTTTTGCCGTTCCAGCCGCACGATTGCCCCCAGATGCGGACGGACCGAACGACCCCTGGGTAAAGGAACGCGCGCCTTTGGGCGGGATGCGTGTTCGACACCTGAGAGAGGCCACCACGTGACAAGCGCTGTTCTACAGAAAAACTGGCAAGATCTGATCAAGCCGTCGAAGCTCGAGATCATTCCGGGCCGCGACCGCACACGCCTTGCGACCGTGATCGCAGAGCCGCTCGAGCGCGGCTTCGGCATGACGCTCGGCAACGCACTGCGCCGCGTCCTGCTGTCGTCGCTCCAGGGCGCCGCCATCAAGACCGTGCAGATCGACGGCGTGCTGCATGAGTTCTCTTCGATTGCAGGCGTCCGCGAAGACGTCACCGACATCATCCTCAACATCAAGGAAATCGCGCTGCGCCTCCACTCGGATGGCGTCAAGCGCATGGTGTTGAAGAAGGAAGGCGCAGGCCCCGTGAAGGCCGGCGACATCGAGGTCTCGTCAGACGTCGAAATCCTGAACCCCGAGCACGTGATCTGCCACCTCGACCAGGGTGCGTCGGTCCGCATGGAGTTCACGGCCGACATGGGCAAGGGCTACGTCCCCGCCGACCGCAACCGCCCGGACGATGCCCCGATCGGCCTCATCCCGGTCGACAGCCTCTACACGCCGGTCAAGAAGGTCTCCTACAAGGTCGAGAACACCCGCGAAGGCCAGATCCTCGACTATGACAAGCTGACTATGACGGTTGAGACCGACGGCTCGGTTCGCGCCGAAGATGCCGTGGCGCTCGCCGCCCGCATCCTTCAGGACCAGCTCGCCGTCTTCATCAACTTCGAAGAGCCCAAGAAGCCGCAGGAAGAACAGCGCCATCCGGAGCTCGCCTTCAACGCGGCGCTGCTCAAGAAGGTCGACGAACTCGAGCTTTCGGTGCGCTCTGCGAACTGCCTGAAGAACGACAACATCGTCTACATCGGCGACCTGATCCAGAAGACCGAAGCCGAGATGCTGCGCACGCCGAACTTCGGCCGCAAGTCGCTCAACGAGATCAAGGAAGTGCTGGCCTCGATGGGCCTGCACCTTGGCATGGAAGTGCCCAACTGGCCGCCGGACAACATCGAAGAACTCGCCAAGCGCTTCGAGGACCAATACTAAGTCTTACCGCGCATGGCGGCCGGCTCCGCGGAGCGGAGTTGCCAGTGCGCATCAATAACGAGGCGAGGCCGTAGAACCTCCCCGTAACAACCGGTAGAGAAAAAGAGAGATACAACCATGCGTCACGGAATTTAGGCCGGCGGTTCAACCGCGATAGCGCCCATCGCCAAGCCATGTTCTCCAACATGGCCGCAGCCCTGATCAAGCACGAGCAGATCGTCACGACGCTGCCCAAGGCCAAAGACCTGAAGCGCGTCATCGACAAGTACATCACGCTCGCCAAGCGCGGTGACCTGAACTCGCGCCGCCTCGCCGCCGCACGTCTGCGCGACGAGGACATGGTCAAGAAGCTCTTCGACGTTCTGGCCCCGCGCTACAAGAACCGCAATGGCGGCTACGCGCGCGTCCTGAAGGCCGGCTTCCGCTACGGCGACAGCGCTCCGCGCGCCGTCATCGAACTCGTCGACCGTGACGAAAGCGTCAAGGGTTCGGAAGACAAAGCCCGCCACGAAGCCGAAGTCGCCGCCCGCGACGAAGCTGGCGCTTAATTCCGCACGGTCCGGCCGGCTCCCCTAAGGGCAGTCGGAACGCGCAAACATAGGAGTCTTCGCCCGCCGTTCGAACCCGGCGGGCGATTTGTTTTTGAGCTTCTTCCGCGCCCCGCGGCCGGCTCCCCGACAGGCGAGTCGCCGGGCGCCACCAAAATGAAAACTCGCTAACTTCCTCTTGTCCGGCACTTCCCCTATATCGACCCGTGACATCATCTGGTTCGCCGGAACAAGAATCCGTCCCAGCAACCGTCGAGGATCACGCATGCGAAACCGCGCCGCCGTCTGGGCCCTGAGCGTTGTGGGCCTCCTGCTCGCGTTCGTCGCCTTCGAAGTCGCGACCACCTCCCGCTCGGCCGCCCAGCAGAAACAGGTGCCCCCGCTCCCGCGAGATGGTGCAGTATTCCTTCGCACCCATCGCCCGCAAAGCCTCGCCCGCCGTCGTCAACGTCTATGTCCGCCGCCGCGTCCAGGCCTTCTCCTCGCCGTTCGCCAACGATCCCTTTTTCCGCCAGTTCTTCGGCGAACGTTTCGGCCGCCCCTCCGAGCGCGTCCAGTCCTCGCTCGGCTCGGGCGTCATCGTCTCCCCCGACGGCATCGATCGTCACGAACACGCACGTCATCAAAGGACGCGGCGAAACCGAGATTCGCGTGGCCCTCGCCGACAAGCGCGAGTTCGATGCCCGCGTCGTCGTGCAGGACGACAAGACCGACATCGCCATCCTCAAGATCGAAGGCGGCGACAGCCGCTTCCCCACCATCGACTTCGAAGACAGCGACACGCTCGAGGTCGGCGACCTCGTGCTCGCCATCGGCAATCCGTTCGGCGTCGGCCAGACCGTGACGTCCGGCATCGTCTCCGCGCTCGCCCGCACCGAGATCGGCAAATCCGACAGCCAGGTCTTCATCCAGACCGACGCCGCCATCAATCCGGGCAACTCGGGCGGCGCGCTTGATCGACATGTCCGGCCGCCTCGTCGGCATCAACACCATGATCTTCAGTCAGTCCGGCGGCTCGCAGGGCATCGGCTTCGCGATCCCCTCCAACCTCGTGCGCCTTTATGTCGAGAGCACCGCCGCCGGCCGCAAGGTCGAGCGACCCTGGCTCGGTGCCCTTCTCGAACCCGTCACGCGCGAGATCGCGGAAGCATTGGGTCTCGACCGCATCTCCGGCGCCGTCGTCTCGCGGGTCTCCAATCGCGGACCGGGTGCGACCGCGGGCCTCCAGGCCGGCGACGTCATCACCCGCATCGACGGCTTCGAAGTCGCCGATCCTCGCGCCGTCTACTACCGCCTCACCACCCGCGGCGTAGGCAACACCGCCCGCATCGATTTGCTCCGCAATCGACGCCCGGTCACCATCGATCTGGCGCTCGCCGCCCCGCCTCAGCCCGGCAAGGACGATGTCCGCAACCTTGTGGGCACGCATCCTTTTGATGGCGCCCGCGTCTCGAATATTCTTCCCGGTCTCGCCGACGAACTCGGCATCGACGAAGGCGACGGTGTCGCCATCGTGTCCCTGCGTCCCGGGTCGGTCGCGCAGCGTCTGGGCTTCCAGCCGGGCGACGTGATCACCGAACTGCAGCAACAGCGCGTCGACAACATCGCCGACCTCGAACAGCAGCTCAACACGCGCCAGCGCACCTGGATCGTCGGTATCCGCCGCGACGGCAAATCCATGCTCCTGCAGGTGCCCGGCTGATCCACCGGTTTCGCAACACCGGTGTCCGGCCTATAACTGCTCCATGACCAACCTCTTCGAAGCCGCCGGACTGGAGAAGGGGGCGCCCCGCCCGCTCGCCGACCGTCTGCGCCCGCGCACGCTCGCCGAAGTCACCGGGCAGGATCATCTCGTCGGCCCCGACGGCAAGCTGACGCGGCTGCTCAAAGGCGGCCGACTGCCGAGCCTCATCCTCTGGGGCCCGCCCGGCTGCGGCAAGACCACGATCGCGCGTCTCCTTGCCGGCGAAACCAAACTCGTATTCGAACAGCTCTCAGCCATCTTTTCCGGCGTGCAGGACCTGCGCAAAGCCTTCGACAAGGCGCGCATGCATCGCGAACAGGGCCGCGGCACGCTGCTCTTCATCGACGAGATCCATCGCTTCAACCGCTCGCAACAGGATAGCTTCCTGCCGCACGTGGAAGACGGCACCATCACGCTCGTCGGCGCCACTACCGAGAACCCGTCCTTTGAACTCAACGCCGCTCTGCTCTCGCGCGCCATCGTCCTCACGCTGAACCGCCTCGACGACACCGCCCTTGAAGGCCTCCTCCAGCGCGCCGAAGCCGAGACGGGCCGCAAACTCCCCCTCGACGACGATGCCCGCCAAGGCCTCGTGCAAATGGCCGACGGCGACGGCCGCGCTATCCTGAACCTCGCCGAGGATGTGTTCGCCACCGTGTCCGAAGCCGCCAAGCCCATTGGCCGCGAGGAACTCGTCCGCCTCGTCCAGCGCCGTGCGCCCATCTACGACAAGGGCCGCGAAGGCCACTACAACCTGATCTCCGCGCTGCACAAGTCCGTGCGCGGCTCCGATCCCGACGCGGCCCTCTACTGGTTCGCGCGCATGCTGGAAGGCGGCGAAGACCGCCTCTTTCTCGCGCGCCGCCTCGTGCGCATGGCCATCGAAGACATCGGCCTTGCCGATCCGCAGGCCCTCGTCATCGCCAATGCTGCCAAGGAGGCCTACGACTTCCTCGGCTCGCCCGAAGGCGAATTGGCCCTCAGCCAAGCCGTCATCTATCTCGCAACCGCTCCCAAATCCAACGCCAACTACGTCGCCTACAAAGCCGCCGTGCGAGCCGCCCGCGACCACGGCTCGCTCGCCCCGCCCAAAATCATTCTCAACGCGCCGACCAAGTTCATGGAGGAAGAGGGCTACGGCGACGGCTACCAATATGATCACGACGCTCCCGACGGCTTCTCCGGCCAGAACTACTTCCCCGACGACATGACGCGCCGCCCTCGGTATTATGATCCGCCCGAACGCGGCTTCGAACGCGAAATCAAGAAGCGCCTCGACTACTGGGCCGCCCTGCGCAAAAAGCGCGGCTGACGCTGCTATCCGCCCGCCGTTCACCCCGGCTGGCGCCAACCGTCGGCGATGCTATAGTCCCGCCTCACGCGGGGGCGTGTGAGAGCGACCGAAATCCCCGGGGGAGTGCGTCGGCATGATCGAGTTCAAGGACCTCTGGTACGGTCATCCCATCAACGAAAGCGTGCAGACACCCTGCCTCGCACCGCAGGACCTCACCAACCTCGAAGGCCGCCAGGTCAAGAAAGCCTTCCCCGTATTCTCCAATCAGTGCGCGATTCGCATGGGCGTCGCCCTCCGCCGCGCCGGTGTCCAGCCGGCCCAGATCAGCGGCTGCTCACATTGCGCCGTGCATCCGCGCGAGGAGATGCACTTCATCAACGCCAGCCAGCTCGCCAGCGCCATCGCACGCGCAAACATCCCAGGCCTGGGCAAACAGGAAAAGTTCGCCGGCGCCGACGCCGCCCAGTTCTATCCAAAAATCTTCGGCCGCACGGGCATCATCTACATTCAGGACTACTGGCACCGTTCCTCCGATCAGGGCCGCGCAACCGGCGACCACATCGATGTTTGGAACGGCTACCGCTCCAGCGCCAAGTGGCTGATGGAGTGGTTCTCCTGGATCGGCTATTACTCGAACTACGCTGGCGCCGGCGAAATCTGGTTCTGGGAAGTGCAGTAGGACGAACCCCGCCCAAATCGCTCAACAACACACACCGGAGGTCCGCTTGCGCTATCTCATAGCGATGATTTTCGCCGCGACCTTAGCGGCCGTCACAACCGTTTTCCTTGCCACGCCCGTGGCCTCCTGGATCGTGGACAAGCTGAAGTTCGACAGCCCCGATCAAGTCGCCGACCTGCACTCCGCGATCTTCCTCGGCGTCAATCTCCTCGCCATGCTCATCGGCTGGACCATTGGATGGGCGCTGGGCCGCGGCTTCTCCACCAATCCTGACGACGATTGAGCCTTTGCGTTAACGGGCGACGGCGGGCTATATGAGCCCAAAATGCCGGTTTCCGAGGGCGCGATGAAGCTGCTGGTCCTTGTCTCGGCGGGCGGCGCCATCGGAGCGGCGCTCCGCTTTCTCACCTATCAGGTCTTTGCGGATTACGCCGTCGCACGCGGTGCTCTGCAATTTCCCTGGGCCACACTGACCATCAACGTGGTTGGCTCGTTTCTGATGGGCCTTGCCGTGGTGACGATCCTCGAACGCTTCGACGGTTCGCCTGAATTACGAGCCTTCGTCATGGCCGGCATCCTCGGCGGCTTCACGACGTTTTCGGCGTTCTCGCTCGATGCCGTCGATCTTTACACCAACCGGTCGCTCGAAGCCGTCGCGGCCTACATCGCCGGCTCCGTCGTCCTCTCGATTGCGGGCCTCATTGCCGGCATGGCCCTCGCGCGCTGGACATTGACATGACCCCGACCAAAGCAACGACCGCGGAAAAAAATGCCAATCCGAAAGTGGAGACGATCACCGTCGCTGCCGCCGAAAGCGAGATGCGCCTCGACCGCTGGTTCCGCGTCCATTTCCCCGAACTCGGCTACAGCTACCTGCAGAAGCTTCTGCGCTCCGGTCAGGTCCGCATCGACAGCAAGCGCGCGCAGGCCAACGATCGCCTGAGTGAAGGTCAGGAGATCCGCGTTCCCGCGATCATACGCCAGCCAAAGGTGTCGAAGCCCGGCCTCAAAGCACCTCCCGGGGTTTCAAAGGGCGATCGCGACATCATCGAAAAAATGATCCTGTTCGAGGATGATGAAGTGCTCGTCCTCAACAAGCCCGCTGGCATCGCGGTCCAGGGCGGCACGGGAACCAAGCGCCACATCGACGGCATGCTCGCCGGCATGGCCGACCGCTTCGGCGGCGAACGTCCGCGTCTCGTGCATCGCCTCGACCGTGATACCTCCGGCGTGCTCCTCGTCGCAAAAACCCGCAATGCCGCCGCCAAACTCGGCCGCACCTTCCAGACACGCTCAGCGGCGAAAACCTATTGGGCGCTGGTGAAGGGCGTGCCGAACCCTGTCCAGGGCAAAGTCGAGGCTGCCCTCGTCAAAGCCACTGGTCCCGACGGTGACCGCGTGCGCAAGGCCGAGCCGGGCGAGCAGAGAGAAGCCATGCATGCGACCACGCATTATTCTGTGATCGATCGCGTCGGACGCAAAGCCGCCTGGGTCTCATTGAAGCCGGTCACCGGCCGCCAGCATCAGTTGCGCGCCCACATGTCGATCATCGGTCACCCGATCGTCGGCGATCCCAAATACGAGGGCGGAATGGAATTGCCGGCGGAGAACATGGAAGGCAAGCTTCACCTTCACGCCCGCCGCCTCATCATTCCCCATCCATCGGGGCGGGGAAAAATCGACGTCACCGCGCCGCTTCCTCCCCATATGCTTCGCACCTGGGACCTTTTGGGTTTGGATAGCAGCAGGTATTCTGCGGGCGAAGACTGAACGGCGGCAGGGAAGACTTATGACAGACCTCATTCCACTCATCGTCAACTGGCTGCCGATCCTCGTCTTGATCGGCGTCTTCATCTATTTCGCCAAACGCAGCCAGAGCGTCTACACCGGCCGCAGCGGCAAGACCCACGGCGAGATGCTGGAAGAGTACATCATCGAGATGAAGCGGCAGAATGATCTGATCGAAAAGGTCGTGCAGGATCAGGAAGCCCGTTTGCAGCGCCTTGAGACCACCAAGCGGACGTCATCCGGCGGCAGCGGCGGCGGCGGGTCGCGCTGATGACGGGTGACGTCATGTCGATGGCGCTGTTCGTGCTCTTCGTTGCGGCCATGGCGGCGATCCCTCTGTTTGTGCTGCGCGAGAGCGCACGTCAGACGCGCGGCACGTTCGGCAGGCCGTATGGCAACGTCGTTACCGACGTGATGCAAGAGAGCACGCGGCGCTCTGACCTTCTGCTGCGTCTGGTCGAAGCTCGCGAGGCACGCATCGCCCGTCTTGAGCGGCGCCTGGAGGCCGGCCGTTGAAACTCGTCGTCTTCGATTGCGACGGCACGCTCGTCGACAGCCAGCACATGATCGTTGCCGCTATGGAGCGGGCCTTCGCAGCCCTCGGACTGCCGCCGCCGGGACGCACGGCGATCCTGTCCGTCGTTGGGCTGTCGCTGGAGCAGGCTGTCCACCGGTTGGTGCCGATGGCCAAAGCCGCCGACGTCACGGCGCTGGCTGAAGCATACAAAAGCTCGTTCGGCGAACTGCGGCGAGACAAGGCGCATGCCGAGCCCCTTTATCCAGGCATACGCGAAACATTGCAGACGCTCGCGGCCGTACCGTACGTGCTGCTCGGCGTTGCCACCGGCAAAAGCCGGCGCGGGCTCGCAGCCGTCCTTGAGCGGGAAGGGCTCACTGATTTGTTCGTCACCCTGCAGACGGCGGACACCAATCCGTCCAAACCCCATCCCGGGATGCTGCTCGCGGCCATGGCCGAAGCCGGCGCCGAACCGCATCGCACGCTGATGGTCGGCGACACCACCTTTGATATCGGCATGGCGCGCGATGCCGGTGCCCGCGCCATCGGCGTTGCCTGGGGCTATCATCCCGCTTCCGAACTCGAAGCCGCCGGTGCCCACCGCGTTCTCAAAGATAGTCTCGGTCTCTCGGATGGGCTTAAACTGGCGCTGCAGGAATTCGACCCATGAGCGCCTCCGACAACAACGACAACCACAACGACGGCAAAATCAGCTCCGGCGGTCCCAAACAGAACATTAAGGATAGTTTGCGCCAGCCCCTGCCCAGGCGGTTCTACAAGGAGGCCGCGCGCGTCCCTCGCGCCGATGGCTCAGGCTTCGAAATTCATCTCGACGGCCGTCCGCTGCGCACACCTATGAAGCGCATCCTCGTCATCCCCGATGCCGCCTTCGCCGATCTGGTCCTCTCCGAGTGGCGCGCGCAATCGGTCGTCATCGATCCCGCTTCGATGCCGGCAACCCGCCTCGCCAACAGCGCCGTCGATACGGTCGCCGATAACCGCGAAGCCGTCGCCGCCGAGATCGTCGCCTACGCCGGCAGCGATCTGCTCTGCTATCGCGCCTCCGGCCCCGCAAACCTCATCGCGCGCCAGAACGACCTTTGGGACCGGATCCTTCAAGATGTCGAAAAAGCCATCGGCGCTCGCTTCATTCGTGCCGAGGGCGTCATGCACACGGACCAGCCGGCACTCGTCTCCGAGCGTGTGGCCGCCGCACTCGCGGATCTGCCTGACTTGCAACTTGCCGCTCTTCAGCTTGTGACCACACTCACAGGATCCGCCGGGCTCGCCATCGCGCTCGCCAAGCAAATGCTGACGGCTGACGCGGTTTGGGCCGCCGCGCATCTGGACGAAGATTGGCAGATTGAACAATGGGGTCCCGACGAGGAAGCCGCAGCCCGCCGTGCTGTCCACGAACGCGATTTCCGCGCCGCCGCCGCCGCGCTCAATTCATTGAATTAAATTAGAACAAGTTTAGGCCGGACTTTTGAGCGCTTCCTAAACGGCCGGGCTGTAAGGTTGTTGAGCCTCGTCAAACGCCAAAGTCAGCCAAGCCAGTGCCATGCTCGTTCCACCACTCGTCCAACAGAACGCTCGCCGCGACCGCTTCCTCAGCGCGATCTCCCTCTCGCGTCGCGTGTACGGCGTGCAGGGCGAGCAGGGCCTGGCTCGGCTGGGATCGCGGCGCATGCGAGGCCGGGAAGTCTCCCTGTTCTGGTCGGACGAGGCCACGGCGGCGCGCTGGGCGCCCTCCGTGGCCTCCAACCCGCGCATCAAGGATTTCAGCCTGACCGACATGTTGGCGAGTGTTCTGCCGGGCCTGTCTCAACATCGGCGCCTGGTGGGCCTCGACTGGGATGGCGAAGAGGCCATTGTCGAACTTGATCCTAAGGATTTCGCCGAGCGCCTGCGCATCGCCTCGCTCGATGCCTTCGTCCGCTCCGTCGAACGGACGGGCGCGGTATTCACAATCGAAGGGCCATACGGGCCGGCACTTCTGCGCTCCCAGATCAATTCCGCAGGCTTGGTTTTGCCCTGCTGGGCTAATCCGGGCGAAGCCTACAGCCGCATCGAGGGTCCCTGGCGCGATATGCTGGTGATCGAGACCCCGCTCAGTTCCTTCATCGGCGATCGCCTTACCTGGCTTGGCCACCACAGCCACCTCGTCGGTCCCGACTATAAGGACGGCCCCGGAGCCTTGGAAATGCAACCGGCCGATTTGGTAGCCTGCTTCCGCCGCGCCGCCGCCTAAGTCACCTGCGCGTGCGGTGGCCGCTTGGACCCGACGTGTCGCGGTTGCGCTCCGCAACTGCCGTGCTATGGAACCCCGGATTTCAATAATTCCGGGTTCATCCCTCCAGCACGGTGGAACATCCATGAAGGACGTCATCGAAGAGCTCGAGCGCCGCCGCGACAACGCCCGCCTCGGCGGCGGCCAGGCGCGCATCGACGCCCAGCACGCGCAAGGGCAAGCTGACCGCGCGCGAGCGCATCGAGCTCCTGCTCGACGAGGGCTCGTTCGAGGAGTTCGACATGTTCGTCGAGCACCGCTGCACCGACTTCGGCATGGAGAAGACACAAGATCCCCGGCGACGGCGTCGTCACCGGCTGGGGCACCATCAACGGCCGCGTCGTCTACGTCTTCGCCAAGGACTTCACCGTGTTCGGCGGCTCGCTGTCGGAGACGCCACGCCGCAGAAGATCACCAAGATCCAGGACATGGCGCTGAAGAACCGCGCGCCGATCATCGGCCTGTTCGATGCCGGCGGCGCGCGCATCCAGGAGGGCGTCGCCGCGCTCGGCGGCTACGGCGAGGTGTTCCTGCGCAACGTGCTGGCCTCGGGCGTCATCCCGCAGATCTCCGTCATCATGGGCCCGTGCGCGGGCGGCGACGTCTATTCGCCCGCCATGACCGACTTCATCTTCATGGTGAAGGACACGAGCTACATGTTCGTCACCGGCCCCGACGTGGTGAAGACCGTGACCAACGAGACGGTGACGGCCGAAGAGCTCGGCGGCGCCAAGGTCCACACCACCAAGTCCGTCGATCGCCGACGGCGCCTTCGAGAACGACGTCGAGGCGCTGCTGCAGATGCGCCGCCTGATCGACTTCCTGCCGCTCCAACAACAAGTCGGGCGTGCCCGAGCTGCCGACGCTTCGACAGCCCCGACCGCGAGGACCGCTCGCTCGACACGCTGATCCCCGACAACCCGAACAAGCCCTACGACATGAAGGAGCTGATCCTGAAGGTCGTCGACGAGGGCGACTTCTTCGAGATCCAGGAGAGCTTCGCCAAGAACATCGTCACCGGCTTCGCCCGCATGGAAGGCCGCACGGTCGGCATCGTCGCCAACCAGCCGATGGTGCTGGCCGGCGTGCTCGACAGCGACGCCTCGCGCAAGGCCGCGCGCTTCGTGCGCTTCTGCGACTGCTTCGACATCCCGATCGTCACCTTCGTCGACGTGCCGGGCTTCCTGCCGGGCACCGCGCAGGAGTATGGCGGCCTGATCAAGCACGGCGCCAAGCTGCTGTTCGCCTACGCCGAGGCCACCGTGCCGAAGGTCACGGTCATCACGCGCAAGGCCTACGGCGGCGCCTACGACGTGATGAGCGTCCAAGCACATCCGCGGCGACGTGAACTACGCCTGGCCGACCGCCGAGATCGCGGTGATGGGCGCCAAGGGCGCGGTCGAGATCATCTTCCGCGCCGACATCGGCGACCCCGAGAAGATCGCCGGCGCGCATCGAAGAGTACGAGGAGCGCTTCGCCAACCCTTCGTCGCCGCCGAGCGCGGCTACATCGACGAGGTGATCATGCCGCACGGCACCCGCCGGCGCATCTGCCGCGCGCTCAACATGCTGCGCAACAAGACGCTCGAGAACCCGTGGAAGAAGCACGACAACATTCCGCTCTAGTCTCGCACACGCCGATTCTTCCAAGCGCTTGCACGCTCAGGCCGGCACCACTGGGCGCGCGACTTGCCACGGACTGCCGTGCTGTCTGGCCAAACGCATGGCAAACGCCGATGGTTCAATCGGCCTTTTTGTTCGCCGCTTTGCGGCCACCGGAATCGCGAATGATGGTCACCCAATCAGTCACGCCGGAATCCTCGCATGACCCTCGACGAATTTCGTGCCTATCTCGCCAAGCCCGGCGCGCCGCTGTCGGAAGCCGACGTCGTCGCATTCGAAAAAGATATCGGCACCAGCTTGCCCGATGACTACCGGGCGTTCCTGCAGACCGTAAACGGCGGCTGGGTCGGCGGCGCGCTGCTCATCAGCGGCGCCACGGCCGATGGCGAGCCCATCGACTCGGATATTCACCACATCGGCGGCCTGCGCGCCGAGCCGCACATGGACCTGCGCAATCAGCGCTCGGCTTACCAGGATTGGCTCGCCCGCATCCCGCGCGACCTCATCTGGATCATGGACGACAGCACCGGCAACGCCATTTGCCTAGGGATCGCCGGTGATGCACGCGGCAAGGTCTATTTCTGGGACCACGAGCGCGAACCGGACCTCGACGAGACCGATGGCACCATCGAAGGCATGGGCAACATCAGCCTGATCGCCCACTCGTTTGCCTCGTTCTTTTCCGGCCTGCAACTTGCCACCCGCGTCTAGGCCTCGCCTGCTAATCAAGCAGCTCGGCCGCCGCTCGCCGCCGACCGCAGCGTGCGGAAGGCGACGTTCACTTCTTTCGTCATGGCGACGAGATACGCGCGCACCTCATCCGGCAGCTCCACGCTCTCGAACTTGTCGGGATGATAGAGTTTCGTCATGCGATGGTAGGCAGCGCGGATGTCGTCCCACGGAGCGCCCTTGGGCACGCCGAGGATCCGATGAGGATCGAAGTTCGAGGCGTCCGGCAGCGGCAGGTTCAAGGCTCGCGCGCGCTGGGTCGGGATCACCTTCACCGACGTGATCTCCGCCTTGGCAACGAATTGCGCCTCGCCCTCGAAGCAATTGACGAACAGGAATTTCTCGTCCCCATCCAGCAGCCGGTGCAGCGGCTTGCCCTTGCCCAAAGAGGCCCGGCCAGTGATGGTCGTACCGTCCGCGAGTTCAATTTCGATCAACACCGTCGGATCGTTCGCATTGTCGACGCGGTTACGCTCGAACATCGGTGCCCGTCCTGTAAAAGCCAGAGTGCCGACATCATGACGAGGCAGCGTTAAAGACCGGTGCACGGTCGCGGACGCAACTTTACCCGATCAAACGGCAATATTATCGATGAGCCGGGTCGATCCAAGCCACGCCGCCCCCAATACCCGTCCTGGCTGCCCGGTTTTGGCGACGAACGGCTCCAGCGTCTGCGCGTCCCGGACGGTCAGATAATCGACCTTGGCAAATCCCGCCTGCAGGAGGTCGTGCGTCGCGACCTCGATCGCCTTGTTGACGAGACCGCCTTTAGACGCGATCGCCGCGATCCCCTTGATGGCCCGGTGCAGGGCAGGGGCCGCCGCCCGCTCGTCAGCTGTCAAGTAGGCATTGCGCGACGAGCGCGCGAGGCCGTCACGCTCCCGCGACGTGGGCGCAGCAACGATCCTCAACGGTAAGTTCAAATCCCGGACCAGTTGACGGATCACGCACAGCTGCTGGTAGTCTTTCTCGCCAAAGATCGCGATGTCGGGCGTCACCTGCAAAAAGAGCTTCGTGCAGACCGTGGCCACCCCGGCGAAATGATGTGGCCGGAATTCTCCCTCGAGCGGCAGCGCAGCGCCCTTTGGCACCACCGTCGTTGCGAAGCCCTCCGGATACATTTCTTCCTCCGTCGGCGCCCAGATCAGATCGGCGCCGGCGAAGCCGAGCTTTTTGGCATCCCCCACCTCGTCGCGTGGATACCGCGATAGATCCTCCGTCGGTCCGAACTGGGTCGGATTGACGAAGATGGAGACGACCGTTCGATCCGTCCTGCGCTTGCCGAGCGTCACTAGCGTCAGATGCCCATCGTGCAAGGCGCCCATCGTCGGCACGAGCGACACACCCTCGCCGGCCGCCTGCCATTTCTGAACAGCTGATCGCAACGCCTTGACGGTACGGATGATCCGGGGCGGAGCCATGGGTGACCTCGAACGGTGACTGTGGCCGATGCGCCCGGCACAGAACCGGTCCGCAGGAAAGCCGTCAAGGGGTGATCGAAGTTGCCCCTTGTGTCGTCAACGGCGCGCACCGATCTGCTAATCTACAACTGGAATCGAATCGCCCGGACAAAATCGAATCACTCGGACACCGGATAGCGGAGCGGACAAGGCCATGGTCGCGGTACGCAAGGCATCGGAGATAGGCGCAACGGCAGCGGGAAGCGCAACGCGGCTGCCGTTCGGCCGCCTGCCGTCGATCGACGAAATCGCAGCTCATCATCTGATCGATGAACATCGCATCGTTGGCGGTCTCATCGAGCGCGCCGTCTACACCGAGGATGAGCGCCGCCGCACGGCCGAGATCGCCCGCCGCCTCGTCCAGGACGCCCGCTCCGACCAGGTCCAGCACGGGGGCATCGATGCGTTCATGCGCGAGTACGGCCTTTCGAGCGAAGAGGGCATCATCCTGATGTGCCTCGCCGAGGCCCTGCTGCGGATCCCTGATGCGGAGACCGCCGACGCGTTCATTGCCGAGAAGATCGCACACGGAAATTGGGATCGCCACCGCGGCCATTCGGACAGCCTGTTCGTCAACGCCTCGACCTGGGGCTTGATGCTCACCGGCCGTCTCGTCAAGCTGAAGGACAGTCAGTCGGCGAACGCCATCGATGCACTGAAGCGCCTCGTGGCCCGCTCCGGCGAGCCGTTCATTCGCCAAGCCATCCGTCAGGCGGTCAAACTTCTCGGCGAACAATTCGTGCTCGGCCGCACCATCGAGGATGCCATTGCTCGGGCGAAAGGCTATGAGCAAAAAGGCTACCGCATGTCCTACGACATGCTGGGCGAAGCTGCCCGCTCGGAGGCTGATGCCGAGCGCTACTTCCAGCGCTATGTCGCCGCCATCGAGTGTGTCGGCCTCGCCGTCGGCCCGCTCAACGCCGTCAACGCCGACGCGATCATCCCGCGGCCGTCGATCTCGGTGAAGCTGTCGGCTCTACATCCGCGCTTCGAGTCCGGTCAGGACGAACGGCTCCTGAAGGAACTGCTGCCGCGTCTCAATGCGCTCGTCCACCATGCCATGGCTCGTGGCCTCGGCATCACTGTCGATTTCCGAAGAGCAGGACCGTCTCGAACCGACGCTGCGCATGTTTGGCGAAGCCTTCATCAACCCGGCAGTTGGAACCTGGAACGGTCTGGGTATTGCGGTGCAGGCCTACGGACGACGTGCCATCCCCGTTTTGCGCTGGCTGCGGCGCCTCGCGGAAGAGCGCGGCAAGCGCATTCCCGTTCGGCTCGTCAAGGGCGCCTACTGGGACAGCGAAATCAAATGGGCCCAGGAGCGCGGCCTCGCCGATTATCCCGTCTTCACGCGCAAACGGAACACCGACGTCTCCTATCTCGCCTGCATGCGATTGATGCTGACCTACCCGCAGCAGTTCGCCGGTCAGTTTGCCACCCACAACGCGCACACGATTGCCGCCGCCATGGTCGCCGCCGGCAACACGCCGTTCGAGTTCCAGCGCCTGCACGGCATGGGCGAGGGTATTTACGAGAACGTTGTCAAGGGCGCCGTCGGAGGCTCGGGAGACGCGCGGCCTTGCAGGATCTACGCGCCGGTCGGCGATCACGAAGACCTGCTCGGTTATCTCGTACGCCGCCTGCTCGAGAACGGCGCCAATACCTCTTTCGTCAACCGCCTCGCCAACGATCAAATGCCGATCGCCCGCATCATCCGTGATCCCGTGGAGGACGCCGAACGGGAGCGCTCGGCTGGCACAGAGCCCGCCAAATCGCTCGTCAAGCCGCGAGATGTCTTCTGGCCCGAGCGCCGCAACGCGTCGGGTCTGGCCCTCGACAACGCTGCCGTCCGTGCCACGCTTCTTTCCGAGATGAACGCCGCGCTGGGTGCATCCTATGAGGCCGCCGCCATTGTGTCGGGCGCCGCCATTCAGACCGGGTCCGGCCTCGCAAGCCTCGTCCTTTGCCCTCACGACCGCAGCCAGCGCATCGGCACCGTGCGCATCGCGACAGAAGGCCAGATCGATGCGGCTCTTTCGGCAGCAACAGAGGCCGCCCACGCATGGGACCGCCTCGGCGGACCTGCGCGCGCCAAAATCCTCGACCACGCTGCCGATCTGATCGAACGCGACCGCTCGAAACTAATGGCGGTCCTCGTCCGCGAAGCTGGCCGCACGATCCCTAATGCACTCGCCGAAGTCCGCGAGACCGCCGATTTCCTGCGCTACTATGCTTTCCAGGCCCGCAAGCATTTTGCCGAGCCTGTCAGCCTCACCAGCACCACCGGCGAGACGAGTTCCATCGAATGGCGCGCGCGCGGCCCCTTCGCGTGCATCGCACCCTGGAACTTCCCGCTCGCGATCTTCGTCGGCCAAGTCGCCGCCGCCCTCGCAGCCGGCAACCCGGTGCTCGCCAAGCCGGCCGGGCAGACGCCCATCATCGGCCACCTCGCGGTCAAGCTGCTGCACGAAGCGGGTGTGCCGCCAAAAGTGCTTCACTATGTGCCGGGCGGTGGCGAGGTCGGCGCAGCGCTTGTCAAAGATCCACGCGTCATGGGCGTCGCCTTCACCGGCTCGAACGAAACGGCCTGGTCGATCCAGAAAGCGCTCGCTGACAGGCGCGGCCCCATCATTCCCTTCATTGCGGAAACCGGCGGCCTCAATGCCATGATCGCGGACTTCGAGCGCCTTGCCCGAACAGATCGTGCGCGACGCCGCCCGCTCCGCCTTCGACAGTGCCGGCCAGCGCTGCTCGGCAGCCCGTGTGCTCTTCCTGCAGGAAGATATCGCCGCCAAGACGATTTCGATGCTGACCGGCGCCATCGCCGCGCTCAAGATCGGTGATCCGCTCGCCATCGACACCGACATTGGCCCGGTCATCGACGAGCCGTCGCAGGATGCCCTCGAAACCCATAAGCTCCGCATGCAGGATCAGGCGCGCGAGTTGATCGATCTGCCGCTCCCGCCGAGTGTGCGCGGCGGAACATATGTCTCGCCCGCCTGCTACGAAATCGACCGCTTGTCGCTTCTCGATCGCGAAGTTTTCGGCCCGATCCTGCACGTCGTCCGCTTTCCCCGCGGCGGTTTGAGCAAGGTGATCGAAGCCATCAACGCATCGGGCTATGGCCTGACCCTCGGCCTCCATAGCCGCATCGAAGCGGTCGCCGATCAGGTCGCCCGCGACGCGCGCGTCGGCAATCTCTATGTCAATCGTAACCAGATCGGCGCCGTTCCCGGCGTTCAGCCCTTCGGCGGCGAGGGGTTGTCTGGATCGGGTCCGAAGGCCGGCGGTCCGTCCTACATCCAGCGCTTCGCCACCGAGCGCGTTCGCACCACCGACATCACTGCAACGGGCGGCAATGTTCAGCTCCTGACACTTTCTGTTAAGGACGACCCCTGAGAACGGTCTTGCCGCGCGGTCACGCGATCCCCAATCTAGGCACATGAGCACCAAGGATAAGCGTCCCACCCCAACCCGCGGAACGGTTGCGTCCACCGAAGGGGGCGCTGTGTCGAAACCAGACACCCCTTCGACGCCCGCGAACAGCGGCGCAACCTCCGGCGACGTGCAGGATTTCGTTGCCAAGATGAAGACGTTGGCGCCTTCCGCCACCGGCCAGCGCGGCCGGCTCGTCTTCGCCATGGATGCCACCATGAGCCGTCAGCCGACGTGGGACATGGCGCTTTCTCTTCAGGCGGACATGTTCACAGTCGTGAAGGACGTCGGCGGCCTCGACGTTCAACTCGTTTTTTTTCGCGGCATGAACGAATGCCGCTCCTCGCGCTGGGTCTCCGACCCCACCGAACTCGCGCGCCTCATGACGACCGTTTCCTGTCGCGGAGGAATAACGCAGCTCGCTCGCGTCCTGACGCATGCGGCCGATGAGACTACGAAACGCCGCGTCAACGCGGTTGTCTTCGTCGGCGACGCCATGGAAGAAGATATCGACTACGTCTGCTCGAAAGCCGGAGCCCTGGGGCTTCTCGGCGTGCCCGTGTTCCTGTTCCAGGAGGGAGCGAACCCCGACGCTACCCGCGCCTACAAGGAAATCGCGCGTCTCACGAAAGGCGCCACATGCCGCTTCGATGCTGGATCCGCAGACCAATTGCGGGCTTTGCTGCGCGCTGTTGCGGTTTATGCCTCGGGCGGGCGTAAAGCGCTGCTGGCATTGAGCGCACGCTCCGGCGAGAAGGGTGCTCAGCTGCTCCTCAGTCAAATGAAGCAGGGAGACTGAGTGGCGATGGTTTATCTGCTCTCCGGTCTCGCAGCACTCACGGTCGTCCTGATGGTGTTGCGGGGCTTCACGTCGGCCAACCCCGCTGTCATAGCGCGCCAGTTACGCTTCATTGGAGGCGTGCTTCTGATGGCCGTCGCCGCCGGTCTGGCCTTGCGCGGCCGCATCGATCTCGCACTTTTGATCGGTTTCGCCGGCTGGGGGCTGCTGATGGGGCGCGGCGTGCTTCCCTGGGGATCCGGGGGATGGGGCGGCGGCAGCACGGGTGGTGCAGGGCAGGGGTCGCGCATCTCGACCGATCACCTTGAGATGGAACTCGAGCACGCGACCGGCGCCATCCGCGGCACCGTCCGCAAGGGACGTTTTGCCGGCCAGGAGATCGACACCCTCTCGCCGGCTGAACTCGTGCTTCTCTGGCAGGACTACACCTTTGCCGATCCCAATTCCGCACAAGTCATCGAGGCCTATCTCGACCAGCGCCATCCATCATGGCGCGATGACCTCGAGCGTCAGGGACGCGGCGGCGATCACGATAAGGCATACGATGGCAACGTTCGGCCACCACCCCCCTCACGCGGTATGACCCGCGCCGAAGCCCTCGAGATTCTCGGCCTCGAAGACGGCGCCACCGACGACGCGGTGCGGTCCGCCCATCGCGAACTGATGAAAAAGGTCCACCCTGATCGCGGCGGATCGAATTACCTCGCCTCCAAGATCAATGAGGCGAAGGTCATCCTGGTCGGCGACTAAATCTCAGTTGGCCCGCGCAACGAAGCAGTCGAGCCCATTGCGGCGCAGTTCGTTGCAGGCATTGGTCGCCGACGCACTGTCGAATCCGGCAAACCGCGCGCGATAAAGTTGCTTCTCGCCCTTTGTAATGGGCATCGCAATGGGCGAACTGTCCGCAAGCACGTGGCCGGCTTTTGATCTCGCCGCAGACATGGCGCGCTCCGCATCGGACGTCGAGCCATAAACACCAATTTGCACATGGAAGCCGGAACCGACCGGCAAGGGAGCGGTGGTCGGCGAACTGATACGGGTCGGGTTCCGCGATGTACCGGCCGAAACAGGGACGGGCATCGGTGCGGGGATATCGGCCACCGCGGCCTGCAGAGCCGGCTTCTCGTCAACAGAGTTCGATTGGTCGCTCACTTCGCCGGCAAAGCTGGCCAACTGGGCCTGCAACGTCGAGGGCGGCCGCCCCAATCCTTCAGGCTTAACCATGACAGTTTCTGTTTCACGTGCCGGTATCTCGGCTAATGGCGCGGCGCTGGCCGGCGCAAGGGAAGCCCGTCCGGCTTCCGCATCCGATCGGTTCCGATGCCACGCGCGCAGCAAGCTGCGCTTTCAACGCAGCGAAGTCGGGACGCGCCGTCATTGTCGCGAAGGTCAGCGGCGCAGGGCTTTGCGGAGCGGCCGAAGTGGTCGCAGCCGTCTCCTCGACAGGCGGAGTGTCCGGCGGGGTATCTACTTCGCTCGAAGCGGGAACCAGCACCGGAACCGTCTTCACCTTCGCAATGGCGATCTTGGGAGCTGATCGCGCGGTCTCCTCGACAGCAGCAGCCGGAGCGTCCGCCGTCGCCGGCGTCTCCTCACTCGCAACTGAAACAGGAGCGGGCTTCGGGTACGGCTGGATTCGCCGGCTTGTTGACCGGGTTCGCGGATGGCCGCTGGGCGGGTTTGGCCTCGGCAATCAACTGCGGCGTGGCTTTACGGGTGCGCTCGGTCGAAGCTTTTTCAATTCCACGGGCGAGAAGCATGCGCATGTGAGCATCGCGCAAGCCTGCGCTCGCCCCGCCGAAGACAGCGCCGACGACGTACTTGCCGCCAGCCTTATACGACGAGACGAGATTGAAGCCGGACGCGCGCGTATAGCCGGTCTTGATGCCGTCGACACCCGGAAAACGGCCGAGCAACGCGTTGTGCGTCCGATACGTCTTACCGCCGTAGCTGAACGAGCGCGTTGAAAATAGACGGTAATGCTGGGGAAAGTCGTCCTGCAGTCGCATGGCAAGCGTGAGCATGTCCCGCGCCGTCGTCACCTGCTCCGGGTCCGGCAGACCGGAAGCGTTGCGGAACGTCGTGTCACGCATGCCGATCTGGCGAGCGCGTTTGGTCATCAGCCGCGCAAACGCCTCTTCATTCCCGCCGATCTTTTCCGCGATCGCTATGGCCATGTCGTTTGCTGATTTTACGATCACGGCTTTGATGGCATCGCGCAACGCAATTTCAGATCCGGCCTCCAGGCCGATTTTGGACGGAGCCGCCGCCGCCGCCCGTTCGCTGACGGGAACGGGGGTCGAAAATTGAAGCCGTCCCGCCTCGATCGTTTCGAAGGCGATATAAAGCGTCATCATTTTTGTGAGGGATGCGGGATAGCGCGGTTCGCTGCCGGAATTGTCGTGCAGAACACGCCCGGTGTTCGCATCGATGACCATCGCAGACGCCCTTTCGGCTGCCGACGCAGGCACCGCCAACGCGACTGAGAGTAGCGCCCCCATGAGGGACGTGAACACGAACCACGGATTTCGACGCACGGTTTGACGCCTACAAAAGCCAGAACCTGTCATTTTGGGGTCGCTTGGAACTCAGCCCGGCAGACACGCCTGCCGCAGCCAGTCCGCCCCTCCGATCACCAATTAAACCTGCCTTGTGGGCGGCTTTGGGGCCGGGATAGGACGTGCGCCCGTCTCATTTGCCTTTCACACTAGCGCAAACCGCCTTCATTAGGGTAAATGCAATGCAGATCCAACTCGGATTGCTGCATTGCGATATTTCTGCTTTCGTTATGCTGCGCTGCAGCTATAGTGTGGGCTTAGCTCATAAAGAGCGGTGCAAAAAAGGCATCCGGGCGGCATTTGCCCGGCCTCAACCAGAAAGGCGGACACCCATGATCAACAATTTCCAGGATTTCCAGAAGCTCGGCCAAACCGGCATGGAAGGCTACATGAAGATGATGGGTGACTGGAACAAGAGCTGGCAGGCAATCGCCAGCGAGATGACCGACTATTCCAAGCGCGCCTTTGAAGACAGCACCACCGCCTTCGAGAAGCTGGTCGCCGCCAAGTCGGTCGAGCAGGCCATGGAAATTCAGACGACCTACGCCAAGCGCGCCTATGAAGATTACATGCAGCAGATGTCCAAGATCGGCGCCATGTATCAGTCCTTGGCCAAGGACGCTTTCAAGCCGGGCGTGTTTCCCGGAGCTCGCTGAGCGGACGCCGCCGCTCAGGCGATATCCCCAAAAAAGTCGAGGTCCGGGCTGGTGAGCCCGGGCCTTTTTTGCGTCGCAGTCGATAACCACATTCATTCGCCCCCAAACGGCGTCAAACCCCGGCCTCCGCATCCAGACGGGGCGTCGGTTACCGTAGTGGCTTTGTCAGGATATGGTGAAATCGCTGGGGACTTGCCGCAGCCCCGCGGATGGATTGAACTAACCGCCGCGCTGGCCGTTCGAGGCAGTGCGGAATGAGAACAGAAACCGTTGAGCCGATAAGGCCACGAACACGGGCACGATCGAGGGCATGGGAGAAGCGTGGCATGGCATGATTGACGGGCGGCCGCGGGCTGCTGGTTCAGACAAGGACCAGGGGCAGGGTGGCGACGGCGATCAGGGCAAAACCGGTATCGTCACCAAGACGCGGCCGAAAACCAAGAAGCCGTCGCTCTACAAAGTTCTGCTTCTGAACGACGACTACACGCCGATGGAATTCGTCGTGCACGTGCTTGAAAAGTTCTTCCAGAAAGGCCGCCAGGAAGCGACCGACATCATGCTGACGGTTCACCGAAAGGGCGTCGGCATTTGCGGCGTGTTTACTTACGAAGTGGCCGAAGCCAAAGTCACGTTGGTGATGGACTTCTCCCGCCAGCACGGGCACCCTCTGCAATGCACCATGGAGAAAGAGTAGGTCAAACGTGCCGTCCTTCTCGAAAAATCTAGAGATCACTCTTCATCGCGCGCTCGAGCATGCCAACGAACGCAGCCATGAGTACGCGACGCTGGAGCATCTGCTCGCCGCGCTGATCGAAGATCGCGACGCGGCTGCCGTGATGCGGGCGTGCAATGTCGATCTCGATCGCGCTTCGCGCACGCATCACGGAATATCTCGACAGCGAGTTTACGGCGATCACGTCGAAGTCGGTGTCGGAAGCCTCTCCGACACCGGGCTTCCAGCGCGTCATCCATCGCGCCGTGGTCCACGTGCAGTCGTCGGGCCGCGAGGAAGTGACGGGCGCCAACGTGCTTGTCGCGATCTTCGCAGAGCGCGAAAGCCATGCCGCGTTCTTCCTGCAGGAGCAGGACATGACGCGATTTGATGCCGTCCAATACATCAGCCACGGCATCGCCAAACGTCCTGGCATGTCGGAACCCCGCGTCGTGCGGGGCGCAGAGGAGAACGAGCAAACGGAAACGGGAGAGGACAAGAAGGGCCAGCAGGACGCGCTCAACACCTATTGCGTCAACCTCAATCGCAAGGCCCGTGACGGCAAGATCGATCCGTTGATCGGCCGTGAGCCGGAGGTGCTGCGCACGATCCAGGTGCTCTGCCGCCGCCAGAAGAACAATCCGCTCCTCGTCGGCGACCCCGGCGTTGGCAAGACGGCGATTGCCGAAGGTCTGGCCCGCAAGATCATTCGCGGCGAGGTGCCCGAGGTTCTGCGCGACGCCACGATTTTCGCGCTCGACATGGGCTCGCTGCTCGCCGGCACGCGCTATCGCGGCGACTTCGAGGAACGCCTGAAGGCCGTCATGAAGGAAGCCGAAGCCTATCCGGGCGCCGTCCTCTTCATCGACGAGATCCACACCGTCATCGGTGCCGGCGCCACTTCGGGCGGCGCGATGGATGCCTCGAACCTGTTGAAGCCGGCTCTCCAGTCGGGCGCGCTGCGCTGCATCGGCTCCACGACCTACAAGGAGTACCGCCAGCACTTCGAAAAGGACCGTGCGCTCGTCCGCCGCTTCCAGAAGATCGATGTCAACGAACCGACCGTGGCCGATGCGATCGAGATCCTGAAAGGGCTCAAGCCGTACTTTGAGGAGTATCACAAACTCAAGTACACCAACGACGCCATCAAGGCGGCGGTGGAACTGGCTGCCCGCTATATCCACGACCGCAAGCTGCCCGACAAAGCGATCGACGTGATCGACGAGTCTGGCGCAGCGCAGATGCTGGTGGTCGAGGGCAAGCGCAAGAAGAAGATCACCGTCAAGGAGATCGAAGCGACGATCGCCACCATGGCGCGGATTCCGCCAAAGACCGTTTCCAAGTCCGACGCCGACGTCCTCCAGAACATCGACCGCGACCTGAAGCGGCTCGTGTTCGGTCAGGACAAAGCGATCTCGGCTCTCGCCTCGGCGATCAAACTTGCCCGTGCCGGCCTGCGCGAACCCGAAAAACCGATCGGCTGCTACCTGTTCTCCGGCCCCACCGGCGTGGGCAAGACCGAAGTTGCCAAGCAACTCGCCAACCTGCTGGGCGTCGAGTTGCTGCGCTTCGATATGTCGGAATACATGGAGAAGCACTCGGTCTCGCGTCTGATCGGCGCCCCTCCGGGTTACGTCGGCTTCGACCAGGGCGGTCTCTTGACCGATGGCGTCGACCAGCACCCGCATTCGGTACTGCTCCTCGACGAAATCGAGAAGGCGCATCCGGACCTCTACAATATTCTGTTGCAGGTCATGGACCATGGCAAGCTGACGGACCACTCCGGCAAGTCGGTCGACTTCCGCAACGTCATCCTCATCATGACGACGAACGCGGGCGCCACCGACATGGCCAAGCCTCCCATGGGCTTCGAGCGCGGCCGTCGCGAGGGCGAGGATACGGATGCAGTCAACCGGCTGTTCACGCCGGAATTTCGCAACCGCCTCGATGCAGTGATCCCGTTCAGTGGCCTGCCGGCAGAGGTGATCGCGCGCGTCGTCGACAAGTTCATCTTCCAGTTGGAAGCCCAACTCTCGGAGCGTTCGGTCACGATCGAACTGACGGATGCTGCGCGCAAATGGATCGGCGAAATCGGCTACGACGAAAAATTCGGCGCGCGGCCGCTTGGCCGCGTGATCCAGGAACACATCAAGAAGCCGCTCGCAGATGAACTTCTCTTCGGCAAGCTCGAGCACGGCGGCATCGTGAAGATCGATCTGGAAGGCACCGGGCTCGAGAAGCGCCTCGCCTTCGAGTTCATCCCCGCCGAGCCGGGCAGCCGCAAAGCGGAAACGACGGACGACGACGAGGAACCCGAGACGGCGCTCGCCGATCTCGCTCCGCGTAAGGCCTTGCCAGGTCCGAAGGAAAAGAAGGAAAAGCCGGCACGTCCGTCGGGCTCTGTGCCCGGTGTGCCGCGCAAGAAGGACGAGTAAGCGAAAGCTGCGGCGCTGCGCCGCGATCGTCGCCGACTCGCGCTACCATGGCGCGCCGCGAACCAGTCGCGGCGCGCCATTTATTTGGTGCGTGCGGTCGCGGAACCATGCGGCCGAACCTATCTTATCAGTGGGAAGACCGTGACCTTAGCTGAGGTCCGGGAGCGATGGAGATTTCTATGCCCGCACGCACCGCCACACACCCCCGCCACTCCGCTGCTATCCGTTTTGCAGGTCTTGCTGCGGCGGGTGCCCTCCTTGCCATGTTCCTCACGATCGCGCCCGTCAAAGCTGCGGTGGCCGGCGAACTCGTCGGCTCATGGAGCGGCAGCGGCACCGTCACCCTCGCAAGTGGCGCGCGTGAGAAAGCCCGCTGCCGCGCGTCTTACGTCGCCGCTGGCGGCCGCACCTACGCCATGTCGGCCACCTGTGCCACCGCTGCCGCCAAGGTCTCACAGACCGCCATCCTCAGTCAGAACACGTCGAACCGGTTCGGCGGCACATTCTACAATCCGGAATTTGGCGTCACTGGCCGCATTCGCGTCATCGTCAGCGGCAAGCGCCAGACCGTCTATCTTTCAGGCAGCGCCGGCCATGCGACTTTCAGCATGCAGCGGCGCTGATCGACTACGGCCGCCGGAGCAATATGAACGTCGGCTGCAAACGACGTTCAGAACGGGTTCAGACGTGACCTCCTAAGGTCCCTCATATGACGGGGTGAGACGCCCCCTCAATGAGATCCAACGGAGACGACCCAATGCCCACCAGCTTGACCCGCTCGCTCACTCTCGCTGCCATCGCTGCCTCGGCGTTCGTGGCTTCCGCAGCCGGCGCCTCGGCCCACTCGATCGAAGATCGCTCGATCGAGCAGCGTCTCTCGATCGAGCAGGGCCGGCAGTCGGGCAGCATCACTTGGCTCGAAGGTCGCCGCCTTCGCGCCGAGCAGCAGAAGATCAACCGGGTTGGGCAGTCACTGAAGTCCGATGGCCGGCTTTCGGGTAAGGACAGGCGCGTCCTCAAGACCCTGCAGGACCAAGCCGAGGCTCGCATCGTGGCAGAGCAGACCGACAACCGCCGTCGCCGCTTTCTCCCGCGCATCGGCAACTGAACCCCGCTCTCACCCTGGCTTTCTCCCAGAACTCTCAAGGCCGCTCTCCGGGCGGCCTTCTTTTTTGCCCGCCCGATGTCCCGGCGGTGCACGAAAGCAACATCGGCGGTTTGCGCCGCAGAACAGGACGCAACTTAGCACTTTGGTAAGCCCCGCCCGCTAGCGTCGATCTCGCGCTGCTGTCTTGGTCGGGTCGGGGTAAAATGAGCATTCTGCGGTCGGTGTCGGTCGACAACATCTTTACACGTGGCAGCATCCGCGAGCAGGACGTCCTGCGCATGCGCCAGGCGTTCTACGACGACGGGCTCATCACCTCCGAAGAAGCAATGACACTGATCCGCCTCAACGAGACCTGCCCGGTGCAGGACGCGGCATGGTCGCAGTTCTTCGTTCAAGCGGTATGCGATTACATCGTCAATCAAACCGAGCCGGAAGGTTATGTTACCGCCGCCAACGCCGACTGGCTGATCTCCATGATCGCCCCCGAAGGCAAGGTGCGCACCAAAACCGAGCTCGACCTGCTGCTGCAAGTTCTCGACACGGCCCGCTGGTCGCCCGAGCGGCTTGTTCGCTTCGCCCTCGATGAAGTAAAGCGAGCGGTCGTGGAGGGAGACGGCCCCTTGCGCACGGACGGAACGCGCACCACGGGCATCATCACCGATGCGGAGGTCGATCTTGTCCGACGCATCCTTTATGCCTTCGGTGGGGATGGAAACATTGCTGTCACCCGCGCCGAGGCCGAAGTTCTGATCGCGATCGAAGAAAGCATCGCCGTCGGCACGCCCAACGCAGCCTGGACGGACCTGTTCGTCAAAGCGATGGCCAATGTGGTCCTGGCATCCTCGGGTATGCACCGCCGAGCCGCGAGGAAGCCTTGCGCTCCGATGCGTGGCTGAAGCGCCGCGGCGACCTCGCTCTTTCGAATCTCGTGGGCGCAATGGTCACGAGCAGCCTCGCCAGCGTCTGGGACGCCTACAGTGAGCAAAGCTCGGAGGAACGCGCACTCGCCCGCCTCGAGCGGCAGCGGATCGAAATCATTACCAACGAAGAAATCACTGAGGGCGAGGCGACTTGGTTGGCCGAACGCCTGACCCGCGACGATCGCCTGACGCCGACCGAACATGCCCTCATCGATTACCTGCGCCGGGAGGCGACCATGCTCCACCCCGCGCTTGTGGACCTGATCCGCCGCACGTCGGCTGCCTGATCACAACCGCTGGTTAAACCCGACGCGCCCCGCCATTCGGCAGCACCGTGCCGCCGGGCGCATCGCTATTTTCAATCAAATGATAAAATCTGGCGATGCTAAACGGTCGCCGGGGTGGGTCGCGTGCCCAAACACAGACGGTCCCTGCCGGGCTTCCAGGCCCACCGGGCGCGCCATGTTGCCCGTTTACGTAACGGTAAGAGGCGTCTAGAACCAGCCGTCGATCCGACCCCCTTCCCTCCTTTAGAACCAAGACGGGACCGCATCCGCGATGTTCAAGAAGATCCTGATCGCCAACCGCGGCGAGATCGCCTGCCGTGTCATCAAGACTGCACGTAAGATGGGTATCCAGACCGTAGCAGTCTACTCGGATGCCGACCGGGATGCCTTGCACGTCGAGATGGCCGACGAAGCCGTCCAAATCGGCCCGGCCCCCGCGGCCCAGTCCTATCTGATCATCGAAAAAATCATTGAAGCCTGCAAGCAGACCGGCGCCGAAGCCGTCCACCCGGGCTATGGGTTCCTGTCCGAACGGGAAGCCTTCCCCGTGGCACTCGCCAAGGCCGGCATCGTCTTCATCGGCCCCAACCCGCACGCCATCGCCGCTATGGGCGACAAGATCGAATCGAAGAAGGCCGCAGCCGCTGCCAAAGTCTCGACGGTCCCCGGCTACATGGGCGAGATCAGCGACGAAAAGCACGCTGTGAAGATCGCCGAAGAGATCGGCTACCCGGTGATGATGAAGGCCTCCGCCGGCGGCGGCGGCAAGGGCATGCGCATCGCCTTCAACCGTAGGGAAGTCGAGGAAGGCTTCCCGCTCGCCAAATCCGAGGCCAAGGCATCGTTTGGCGACGACCGCATGTTCATCGAGAAGTTCATCGTCGATCCCCGCCACATCGAAATCCAGTTGATCGGCGACAAGCACGGCAACGTCGTCTATCTCGGCGAGCGCGAATGTTCCATCCAGCGCCGCAACCAGAAAGTGCTCGAGGAAGCACCGTCGCCGCTGCTCGACGAAAAAACCCGCAAGGCCATGGGTGAGCAGGCCGTGGCCCTAGCCAAGGCTGTGGGCTACGACAGCGCCGGCACGGTCGAGTTCGTCGCCGGCCAGGATCGCTCTTTCTTCTTCCTCGAGATGAACACCCGTCTGCAGGTCGAGCATCCGGTCACCGAGATGATCACCGGTGTCGACCTTGTCGAACTGATGATCCGCGTCGCGGCCGGCGAAAAGCTCCCGTTCAAGCAGTCCGACATCAAGCTGAACGGCTGGGCCGTCGAAAGCCGCGTCTACGCCGAAGACCCCTTCCGCAACTTCCTGCCCTCCATCGGCCGCCTCGTGAAGTACCGCCCGCCGGTGGAAGGCGTCCGCGAGGGCGCGACCGTTCGCAATGACACCGGCGTTTTCGAGGGCGGCGAAATCTCGATGTACTATGATCCGATGATCGCCAAGCTCGTGACCCACGCGCCGACGCGTGAGAAGGCGATCGCCGCCCAGGCCGACGCGCTCGATGCTTTCTACATCGACGGCATCCAGCACAACATCCCCTTCCTCCAGGCGGTCATGCAGCACCCGCGCTGGATCTCGGGCAAGATCTCGACCGGTTTCATCAAGGAAGAATACCCTGACGGCTTCAAGCCCCGTGCGGCCGAGGGCGAGGAGCGTCGCGTCCTGGCCGCCGTCGCCGCCGTCATCGACCATCAACAGAACTCCCGCCGCCGCAAGATCACCCACCAGATGTCCGGCACCGCGGTCAGCTTCGCCAAGACCCGCGTGGTGAAAATCGGTGACGACCAGCTCAAGATGGAAGTCGCCGGCGCCGACCACTCCTTCGCCGTCACCATGATCGGTGCGGACGAAAGCCGGGGCGAGACCATCTCGATCGTCTCCAGCTGGGCGCCAGGCCAGCCGCTCTGGCAAGGCAAGGTGAACAATCGCGACGTGGCGATCATGGTGCGCCCGCGTCTCAACGGCCTGACGCTGTCCTATCGCGGCATCACCGTGCCGGTTCACGTCTTTACCAGTCGCGAAGCTGAACTGGCTGCCCTGATGCCGGTGAAAGTCGCAGCCGATATGTCCAAGTACCTGCTGTGCCCCATGCCGGGTCTGGTCAAGGCCATCAACGTCGATGAGGGGGCCGACGTGAAGGCCGGCGATCCTCTGGCCGTCGTTGAAGCCATGAAAATGGAAAACGTCCTGCGCGCCGAGATCGACGGCAAGGTCAAGAAAGTCAACGCCAAGGCCGGCGACAGCCTCGCCGTCGACGCCGTGATCCTCGAGTTCGCCTGATCTCCCGCGCGCCGCGGCCGGCTCCGCGACAGCGGAGTCGCCGTGCGCCACTCATCAATAGCCCTAATCCGTTGAGTAGCGCCCGCATTCGCGCCTCAGCCGGTCGAGGATCGGCTCGTACGCCTCCTCGTCCCGGGCTTCCGGGTACACCAGATAGACCGGATAAACGAAGCGCCGGGCGCGCTTGGGCTGCTTGAGCCGCCCGCGTGACAGGTAGGGCTTCACCAGCCGCATGGGGAAATACGCCGACAGTTCGTTGGCCAATACGTACTCCAGCGGCATGCTCCCCAGATCGAGCGACAGTCCGGGCTTGATCAACTCCGGGTATGCCGCTGCATGGTCCTGCTGAAAGTCTGGCCCCCAGTTGATGAACACATAATCGGTGTTTGACTTGCGCTGACCCGCCCGGCCGCTGGTAACGAGCACGAATTCCTCGTCGAAGAGATGTTCGACCGTATGCCCGGGCGGCTGGATCGGCCGATACATCACCGCAAGGTCGAGTGTTCCTTCGATCAGCCGCTGGGTGAGGACATCCGGCAGCGCCGCCGTCGCCGAGACGGCAATATCAGGGGCCTCACTCCGCAGCATCGATATCGTTTTCAGCAGCACACCATGCCAGAGCGTGGCCGGTGCACCGATGGCAATGTGGTCGCGATGCTGGTCCGACAGCGAAACCTCGAGTTGCGCGCGTTGCCACACGCGGACGAGCGCAAGCGCGTGTTTGTGGAACTGTTCGCCGGCAGCCGTCAGATCGGCGCCGCTTTTCGACCGTTCAAAAACGGGACGGCCGAGCAGATCCTCGAGCCCTTTGATGCGCGCGGAAACCGTGGATTGCGTGATATTCAAACGATGCGCGGCGTCGATGAAACTGCCGGTTTCGGCGACCATAAGGAAGGTGCGGGCGAGATTGATATCCATCGGGCACTCGCGCGGTGTTGAAGCGCAGACGTTCTATCTATCGAAATTTTCGATAGTGGTCAGCGGAAAATTCCGTTTGAAGCGCGATTTGATTCTCACCACATTGCAGACGTCTCGACGACGAGTCGGGGAAGCAGAGCCGTGCATTCATGTGCGGTGGATAAACTGAAGGACGATACACATGGCCAAAGCTGCAAAGAAGCCTGCCGCAAAGAAGGCTGCCAAGAAGCCGGCAGCGAAGAAGAAGAAGTAAGAGTTTCCTGCCTCGTGCCCCGGAACCTAGTCAGTCGGCTCATCAGAGCTTCGTTGGTTCCCACGGTGGTGCTGGTCAGCGTTTTCTCCGCCGCGCAAGCGGCGTCGGTGACCAACCGGGATGATAAGGACCACACGGTCACGATCATCGAGAATGACATCCAGAAAGACCACGTTCTCAAAAAAGACGAGGTTCTTGAAGGGGTCTGCGAACGCGGTTGCCGCATCCGCATCGACGGTGACGACGTGAATCCTTACGTGCTTGAAGGCACCGAGGTCACGACCATCGAAGGGGGCGATCTCTACGCTGAAGGGCAAGGGCCGCTGGTTTCTCCGCCTTCTGGAGCAACCCGCCAGCCTTCTAAGCCCAGTCCGTAAGGCGGCAGAGTTGATCGAGGCAATACAAATACGGCACCCGCGCCATTCGGCTCGGGTGCCGTTTTGTTTTGCGCACCCCGGCGCTGTTGCCCGGGTTGAGAAACTAGGGTTTCTCACCGACATCGGCAGCCCCCACGGGGGAGTAAGGAACGGCCGCGAGCGCTCCGAGATGCTCCGTGAAACTCGCGACGAGCGCGTTATCCACAGATTCGAAATCCGATATAGCACCGATCGCGGCGAGGCTCGTGACGGCCGACCCCTCCAGTCCGCACGCGACGATTGTCTCAAAGTGCGACAAGTCGGGGTCCACGTTGAGGCTGATCCCGTGCAGGCTGATGCCCCGCCGAACCTTCAGCCCGAGCGCGCCGATCTTCGCTTCGCCCCCCGGCAGTTCCGGCCGCTGAACCCATACCCCCGGGCGCGCGGGATCGCTTGTTGCCATCACGCCCAACCTATCGAGAGCACCGATGACGCATCGTTCCAGCAGTCGCACGAACGCGCGCACATCGCCGTCCGCGCGACGGCGGACATCGAGCATCGTGTAGACGATGCGCTGTCCCGGTCCGTGGTAGGTGATCTCGCCACCGCGATCCGTCTCGAACACCGGGAAGCGACGTGGATCGATAAGATGCTCGGCGCGGCCGCGCGTTCCCTTCGTCAGCAATGCGGGATGTTCCAGAAACCAGATGAGTTCAGTCTGCACGCCATTCGCAATTAAGTTCGCTTCGCTCTCCATAATCCGAACGGCCGCTGGATAGGGCACGGGCTCGTTTGATCGCATCAGGCGAATGGCAGGGTCGGATTGCGGCATTGAATTCTCGGTTCAGAGCTCATTAAAGGCCGCTTGGAGCCGTCTTCTGCGCACGGCACAATTGCATTGTGCCAGCCGAAATCCGCTATCTGCAACGAGCGATGACGTCATAACTGAACCAGGTTGCCGCATCGGCTCGATTTACTGCGACCCGGCTGCGGGTTGCCGCTTGCCATATCCTAAGCCGTCTGTTAGTTCCCGTCGCCTCGGCAGCACTCCTCACTGGGGCGCTGCGCGGGTCCTCCCACATGGCTTCCAAGCCGGCGGGGCGATCCCAAGCGGTTGTGGCGGAATTGGTAGACGCACTACCTTGAGGTGGTAACGGGGCAACCCGTGGAGGTTCGAAGTCCTCTCAACCGCACCAATGCCCACTTGGCCGCGAACAGACGTTCGCAAGCTGGTCGGGTAAGTTCATTAAAAAGTTGCTCAGAGCAGCCCCCTCGGCCCCGGCCTGCGATACGGCTTCAGGGCTCAAAACCCGTACATCATGAACGGTGACGGCTGGCTGGCGGTGGCGCGTTTGATCCGCGCCGGTTTAGCCTTTTGGCCACCACGTGCCCGCTCGCTCTTGTGCTCGCGCATGCCGATCTCGGCATGATCTCCAGCCGTGGCTGCCGCACGCACGCGCGCCGGAGGGGAAAGCATTGTCACCTCAACGTCCCGGCCGGACAGCGTCTTCAGGACCGCCGGCGATCCGAAGAATGGCAGCAAATGGGATGCAGCACCGGAGGCATTGGCGGATGCTGCGATCACAGAAGGTCGATCAGCCACTTTTGGCTGGGATGTGACGAGCAGCTTTTTCAGGTCGCCGTCATACGTGTCGAGCGGGACAAGAGGCGCCTTCGGCTGCATGTGAACGACTTTGTAGCCGCGCTGCTTCAGCCCTGCCAGCACTGTGGGCAACGCTTTGGCCGTAGCGCTCTTGATGTCGTGGAAGAGGATGATGCCCCCCTGCCGCTTGTCGATCTGCGCCAGGGTATAGGCCGCAAGTCGATCGGCGTTACCGATGTAGCTGTCGTTCGAGACGACATCGACGGTAAAGGCCGCGATCCCGCGCGACTGTAAATGCGCCAGCATCGGATCGCTGTCGCTGAGACCGGGAAAACGGAAGAACGGCGCAATAGGCTGCCCCGCGGCCAGCGCGATGGCAGAGAACCCGCGCTCGATCTCATCGATGGCCCGATCAAGGCCGCGACGCTTGAGATTGAGGGGATGCGACCACGTATGGCTGCCCAGCGTATGCCCGCGTGCCAACACATCCTTGACGGTGGCCGGATAGGCTATGGCCATCCGCCCGACGGAAAAGAACGTGGCCTTGGTGCAGAACCGGTCGAGTGTGTCGAGAATCGACTTGGTGATCCAGGGCATCGGGCCATCGTCGAACGTCAGCACCACTTCGCGCGGCTGGAGAAAGCTCTCTTCGCGGGTCAGCACTGAGATGTCGCCGTACAGTGGTCCGGCCGATGCGTCGATCTCGACGACGCGTTCCACGTCGAGCGCCAGCGTGGGATCCGCGCACGTTTCAGCCTGTGCCGCCCCTGCGGCGAGGCCGCCGGCAACAAACACAAGTGACAACATCGATCCCAGTCGCCGAAGCATACGGCCCCACCATGACAATCCCGAATTCTGGCGAAAGGTGGCCGATTTCCGGCCTGACGGCAACCGTGCCGCCCCAGAAGATCCTGCACCTGAGGCTTGCAGGCATCCCTATGGGCGGCCGAGCGGATTTGTGGCCCAGCTGTCGTCGTTCATCGTTGGTCGCAGATTCGGCCGGACCGGCGGCGGTAGTGGCGAATAATCCTTCGACGGTTGCGACGGCGCCGCCGAAACCGGTTGAGTGGCGGGGGCGTTGTCTGTCGCCCATGGCAAATGCTCCGGCGTCCCGGAGGTCACCGGCCAAACCACCGAACGATCAGCAAGAGGCTGGCTCGACAACGCGAGCTTACGCCGTTGCGCTTCCCGTTCCGCCATGGCATCGAACGCGGCTATCGTCGTGGCGTGTCCCTTCGGCACGATGTGGACGATCTTGTATCCCCTCGCCTTCAGTTCCTTCAGCAGCGCCCGCATCCCTCCTGCCGTGGACGGCTGAATATCGTGAAAGAGAATGATGCCGCGGCCCTTCTGGGCGAGCTGCGACATGACGTTGTTGCGCATGACAGTCGGATTGCGGGTCAGAAAATCGCGGCTATCGACGTGGATCGCGATATTGGCGATGTGGCGAGCCTTCAAGTGGGCGCGCATAGCCGAACTCTCCCCGAGGTAGGGAAACCGGAACAGCGGAGCGATCGGCCGGCCCAGTGCCAGGGTCGTCGCGCTGAAGCCCAGTTCGATCTCCTGTTTGGAAGCCGCGGCACCAATCCGGTCGAGCCTTTTGTGCGACCAGGTATGGGAAGCAATCGTGTGTCCGCGCGCCGCCGTTTCGCGCAGCGTCTGGGGATCGGCGAGCGCCATCCGCCCGACGGTGAAGAACGTGGCCTTCACGCACTGCTCGTCGAGCGCATCCAGAATGGGTAGCGTGTAGCGACGGACTGGCCCGTCATCGAAGGTCAGGACAACTTCTTTGTCTTGAAGGAGAGGATACGGATCCGGCCCCGGGACGCCGAAGCGCGGTCCATTGGTCGTATCGATCTCCGCGACCCGCGCAACGCCGAGCGCGTCAGGAACTCCCACACACGGTGCCGCTGGCCCAAGAGCGCCAGTCGCCGTAACGGAATCAGCAGCGCCTGCGCCGCGCCCCCCGATCAGGAGCGCCGCGAACAGAACTCCGAACAGGAGCCTCTGCCAGCCGCAATTCGTCATAAAACCGTCATCCCAGAAATGCCCCCGACGCAGCCGGGGTCACGACGCCTTCCGTGAGTCCTAGCCCGACAAAGGCGGACATTAGCTGCGCTGCTTCGCCCGGTGCAACCCAGCCGACATGTTCTATGTGCTTTTCCGGCACCACGGTAGGCGATGCGACGCACGTATGCTAACTGCGCGCCAGGGCCCGCGCCTCTGGTGCCCAACCCTCCCGCGCTTGAAGAGACAAGGAAAACTCCCGCGTGTCTCAAACCGGTTCGAACATGCCAACGCCTGAGGTCGAGGAAGCATCGACCGATGATCTGGTGCGCGATGTCGCGGCAGCGCTGCACGCGGGCGCTCCGGGCTCTGCCCGTCACATGGTGGAGCACCTGCGCGCCCCCGACCTCGCTGATGTCATCGAACTTCTGGAGCCCGAGGCTCGCCTCGAACTGATCCTCGCGTTCGGTCTCGATTTCGACTTCGAGGTTTTCTCCGAACTCGATGAAACCGTTCGCGACCAGCTGTCGAAGGCGCTGCCCAACGATCTTCTCGCCCGCGCGGTGAGAGAACTCGACACCGACGACGCCGCCTACATAATCGAGGGGCTGGAGGAGCGCGACAAGGAAGAGGTCCTTGCCCAGCTCGGGACGTCCGATCGCGCCGCACTCGAACGCAACCTCGAATATCCGGAAGAGACCGCCGGCCGCCTGATGCAGGCCCACTTTGTGGCGGTCGCCCCGTTTTGGACGGTCGGGCAGGTCATCGACTACATGCGCGAAGCCGACGACCTGCCTGAAAGCTTCTCGGAAATCTTCGTCGTCGACCCCTCGTTCCGCGTCATGGGCAGCGTCGAACTTTCCCGTCTGATGCGGGCGAAGCGGAATGTGCTCGTCGAAACGCTGATGGAGACAGACCGGCATGTGGTCCTCGCTACGGAAGACCAGGAGGAGGTTGCCCGTCAGTTCAAGCGCTATGACCTTTTTTCGGTTCCTGTCGTCGACGAAAATCAGCGTCTCGTCGGTGTCGTCACCGTGGACGATGTCGTGGAAGTTCTGGACGACGAGGCTGATGAGGATATGAAAGCCCTTGCCGGCGTCGGCGACGAAAGCCTCGCCGACTCGGTCCTGGAGACGGTCAAAAGCCGCGTCCCGTGGCTCGTCGTCAACCTCGGCACCGCGATCCTGGCGTCCTTCGTCATTCAGCAATTCGACGCGTCGATCGAGCAGATGGTGGCGCTTGCGGTTCTGATGCCAATCGTGGCCTCCACCGGCGGCAATGCCGGTACGCAAACCATGACCGTTACCGTCCGCGCCCTGGCGACGAGCAAGCTCGGCTCGATGAACGCCCGCCGCGTGATCACCCGCGAGGCGCTCGTCGGTCTTTTGAATGGCCTCATCATGTCGGTGATCATGGCGACGGTGGTGTTCTTCTGGTTCGGCTCCGGAACCCTCGGCGGCGTGATCGGCGCGGCGATCATCGTCAACCTGTTCTGCGCGGCCGTGGCCGGCATTCTCATCCCGCTTGTCTTCCATCACTTCGAACTCGATCCTGCCCCCGCCTCGGGCGTGTTCGTCACGATGATCACGGACTGCGTCGGCTTCTTCGCGTTTCTGGGCCTGGCCTCGGTCTGGCTCTTCTGAGCCGCGCTGGGCCCGCTCGATCAGCTAGTCGGCTGATCGAGCTTCCGCGTCAGGGCCTCGAACTCGCGCCGCAGTTCCTCGTTGCGGAATATCTGTTCGAACGTCGGTGCCTCGAGCTTCTGCAGTGCCTCGAACGACGCCGATCCGTCGCGCATCAGATTGTTGAGTTCAAAACTCGCCTGCACCGTCTCGAATGTGTTGTCCGCGATCTTGAGATCGTGAGCAGCCTTCTGCCGGGCCTTGGCGATCTGCTCGCGCTGCTGCTGCAGATACCGCCGGTAAGCCTTGGCGGCGTCCTCAGCCACTTTCTGGCTGTCGCGGTTGGCTTCCAGCATACGTATCTGGTCGGGTCGGTTATCTGCCCGCAACAGCTCCGCCGTCCGCGACTTGGCGTTCTGAATGTCCTTCATGACGGCATCGAGCCGCGGCAGATACTGCTTGTCGATCTTACCGATGGCCATGTCCTGCGCATGCACGAGCATCGCGAACAAAGCCGCGTGCATGGCGAAATATTTCCGCGCTGTTCCGGCATTGTCCCCGGCCGCTTCCACGAGCCGCGCCAATTGCCCGTCGATCAGCTTAGCCGCTTCGAATGTCGCAACAAGACGAACAAGATCACCCGACAGCACCCCGTCGAGCAGCAGATCCAGCTGCTCCGGCGAAAGATCAACGCCTGAAGACTTCAGCGCTGTACTGACGTCCGCCTTCGCCGTCGTAATTTCGGCCCTGTTCTTCTCGATCCGTGTTTGCAGGTCCGTGATCCCGGTATCGAGCGATCCCACCGTGTCGGTCAGCACGCCCGGCAGCGCCGCATCCTTTGGCGCCATGAGCTGCTTCTGTTTCATTTCCGCGATACGATCTTCCAGTTCCAGGATCGTTCGGCGATGCTTTTCAATGCGCTTTTGTACCTCGACCACGGGAACATCTGTCACGATACCGAGCGCACTATCGAGCAGCGCCTTCACACGCCCTTCGCGATCCTCCCGCGTCTCGGTCCACAGCGGCGGCACCACGAACTCCGACTCCGCGGGAAGTTTTTTGATGTCGCCGCGCTTTTCGGCGGTGTCCGCAAGCACGTCTTCGATGGCCTTCAAGAGCAGGCGCGCCTGCTCGTAATCCTTGTCACCTGCGCGTGGATCGGCGGGCACTTCGTTCGCCACGTCACGAGGTGCGGCTTGCGCCACATCGGCCGCAGCCGTTCGTGTCCGGTCGAGGATGTCGGCAATGGTCGACGGCTCGTTGCCGGCATCTGCAGCGGATGCAACGAGCACACCGATACCCGGCGACCCGGCCAGCACGAGCGCTAGGGCATAGGGGCATCGGCGCGAAATGGAACGCTGCATGACGAAGTCCTCCACGCGCGAATAAAGGCGCGGCAATTCAGGCGATTAGATGGTGATTGAGGTTTAGTGCCGCAATGGCCCGATCAAGACCGGTCCGCCGCCCGCGCCACCGCCGCAACGAGGTCTGGCGTGACCTGCCGCGCGTCCGTCAGTATCGCCATGTGGCTGATCTGGGCGGGAATATCGGGGTGCGTCTTGGTAAACTTGGCCTTGACGAACGGAGCCGGCGCTGCGTCGTCTGGCCAGTAGAGTGCGAGACGCAACTCCTTCGCCGTAATCGTCAGCACACCAGCAAGACCGTGTCGTCCGTTGATCGCAACGAACCCGCTCCGCGCTTCGAACACAAGTTGAGGCGCAACTTTCCCGATCTCCCGTAATAGAAACTGCGCCAGCGGACGATAGGCTTTTGCCTCCGCCAGGAGCGCATCGAGTGACGCATCGTCGGAAGTCGCTGATGGTGGCTGCCGAACCGGTGCGATGGTATCGACGGGCACAGCAGCCAAGGGCGTCCCCCCAGCAGACAGCACCTCCGGTGCCTTCACCTCCGCCGCGGCTGGCTTGACTGGCAGTGGCGATGGAACCGGCTGCGGCTTGTCGCGTGGTGGATGGGCCGTGTCGAACGCTGCAGGGTCGAGGTAAATCGGCCGGCCGCCGTTGTGATGGATCCGTTCCAGCCATGAGGCCCGTGCGAACAAGAACCCCTGTTGCCGTAACCAGTCGATGATCGCGTTGCGGTCGGTCAGCGACGTTGCCGATATGGCCGCCATCCAGCCTGAAAGATCACGCCCGGTGTCCGCGGCGAGGCTTTCCAGGAATTCGCGTTCTTTCTCGGCGTAATCAACGGCCATCGTGCTCAGATCCACCGGCGCGTGCGGGCGGCATAGGCGCGCCATGCGTCGCCGAACTTCGCCTCCAGGTGCCGCTCCTCGGGAATGATCTGCACGATCGTAACGAGCCCAGCAAAGGCAAAAGCCAGCGCGACGAACCAGATGTTGCGCGTCAATTCCGCCGCTCCGAACAGCAAAAACACGTCAGCAATATAGATCGGATGACGCCGCCATCGGTACGGTCCTTCGGTCACGAGCGTCGAAGCCCCCGCATGCGGCAGGATCGTCGTCCTGTGCCGGCGCAACGTCAGGGCCGCCCAAACAGCAATCGCGATACCGGCTGCGCCAAACCCCAGCCCCACGAGGGACGCCGCGCCATCACCGACACCCGGCCAGGGGAGGGGAGCGAAACGTCCGAGCGCGACGGCACCTGCAATGGCCAGGACGAGGAGGACGGGCGGCCAGGGGATCGTGCCCGGTCGGTCTGCGGCTGAACTGGCGAACTTCGCCATAAGGGATCCTTGATTTGCTTCACTATTCAGGCCGTCAAGCTATAGCAGGCGTCGTATCCGGCGCTACGAGGCCATCCGACATTTATTCGCCGGGTTTGCGTCATCACCATCGAGCGTCTTACAGCTGGGCGGCTGATCCGCCGCCGATCGGACATGGGAGTGAAGCTTTGGTGACGACGTTTCGGTCAGGTCAACTCATCGCGGCGTGCGCAACCGCAGGCATCCTCATCCTTCCACCAGTCCCCGCCATGGCAGGAAAAAATTTCGGCTGCTTCCAGGTCATCACGCCGTCCCTCAACATCCGCGCCCGGCCTTATGGTGACGCGGCCGTCATCGGCACAGCGTCCGCTGGCGAGATCCTCGAAAAGCGCAAACGCTGGTGCACCCTGCGCGGCTACTGGTGCGCTGTTCGCAAAGGCTCCGTCGAGGGATATGCCGACAAGAATTTCCTTGGCACCACCAAATGTCCCTGACGTGAAGCCGCGATCAGGAGGCTCGCTTCGGCCGAGCGGGGATCGAAGGATACGGCGTCGGCGCGGAGGGCCGGGCTTCGAGTTCTTTTCCGATATCGAAGCTTGGGCACCCGAGGTCCACCAGCCGTTTGTTATAGGCATCGAGAATGGGCCGGTCATTGGCAGCGCGCGCCGCAGCGTTCTTGGCAGTGTCGGTTCCGAGCGCCGCACTTGTCGCCGATCGCATCGACTGCGCCGTCGACGACGGCTGCACTTTGTACTCTTCGCCGCGCAGCGCCAGCAGTCGCACTTGCAAGCGCCCCGTCAGCCTTCGACAGTCGAGTGCCATGTCTTCCGGTGTCAATGCGTAAGGCCCGGAGGGTAATAGCGACGACTCGCCGCCCGCCGAGCCGGCACAGCCGGGAAGCAGTGCAAGGGCGGCCATCAGCAGCAATATGAGCGCGCGGTCGGACACGTGGCGCATCCATGAGAATAAGTTGGAGCCGATCATTATTAAAAGCGGGGCTTAAGCAAGGCGGCATGTTGCGTCCGCGGTGGCCAAATGGCGGCTTGCCAGACGGCGGTGCAGGCGGCTTCAATCCGGGCCAGGCAGCCGCACCAGTGGAAATGCCTTCGATAGGGGTGATCATGACGACAAACCGGGCGACATATGCGGTCATAGTTGCGGCCATGGCTTCCGTACTGGCTTCAGTGGCGGCATCCTCCGTTCAAGCCGCCGACGAGGCCGACACCGCCCCAACCGATCTCGTGTGCACATTCGCGACTGGAACCTCCGTCAGCTACGGCGACGGCGGCTTCACTTCCAAGGTCGCAAGTCCGTTGTCGTTTTCGATTACCAGGATTGATCTCGACGGCCAGTCCGCGGCGCTCACGGCCGGCGACGGAACCCAGACGGTCGCTGTGCGCATCATTCGTGCCGTCAACGCCAACCATTTTCTGGAAGTCGTCAACGAGGGTTTCCTCAACCTCACGACCGTTTACGACAAAGATCCCAAGTCCGGCCTCCACCCCGCCGTGCATTCCCGCCATCTCGGTCTGCTCGGACAACCCGTGTTCGGCCAGTACACGGGCACGTGCAAGGAGTGATGTGGCGGCCCCCATCGGCATGAAAACTGTGGATCATCCCTCGCCGCGAGGCCCAAGCCGCCGTATCCCGCAAGGGATGATGGCGCAGACGATGACAGGAGCACCAGGCCGATGACGCTGCACATGATCAAGCTGTCGGTCGGCTCCGAATTGGTCGAGGACCATGCCCTGTGGCAGGCCGCCAACCGCCAATTCTGGCGCAAGGTCGGCGGCAAACCGGCTGTCTTCCACACGACATTCCAGACCCCGAAGCGCACCGCCGATCTCCTGGACGGCGGCTCGCTCTATTGGGTCATCAAAGGGGTAATCCAGGCACGTCAGCGTCTGGTCGGCTTCGATGAAGGAAAGAAAGAAGACGGCTCGACGTGCTGCCTGCTTCTGCTCCATCCGGAAATCGTACCTGTCCGTCCCGTCCCGCGACGTGCGTTCCAGGGGTGGCGCTACCTTGACCCGGCGGACGCCCCGCCCGATCTCGGCGCCGCGCCCCGCGGCGATCTTTCTGAACTCCCACCCGCCATGCGCCGCGAACTGGCCGCGCTCGGCCTCATCTGATGGTCGACATGAAAAGGCCCGTCATCACGTCCGTGGTCGAAGCGCTTCCGCACACGGTCCCGTTCGTTGGGCCCGAGCAGATGGAGCGCACCCGCGGACGCCTGTTCCGTGCGCGCCTCGGCGCCAACGAAAGTGCCTTCGGACCCGCCCCCGGCGCAGTCGCTGCCATGCAGTCCGCCGCCCGCGATGCCTGGAAGTACTGCGACCCGGAAAGCCACGACCTTCGCGAAGCCATCGCGCGCTTCCACCGCGTCAGCTTGGAAAACGTCGTCATCGGTGAGGGCATCGATGGCCTGCTCGGGCTGGCTGTCAAAATCGCGGCCGATCCGGGCACGACGGTCGTGACGTCCGATGGCGCTTATCCGACGTTCAACTTCCACGTTGCCGCCCAAGGCGCTCGGCTCGTGAAGGTACCCTTTCGCGACGATCGCGAAGACCTCGAAGCCCTGCTTGCAGCAGCCACGCGAGAGCGCGCTCGTGTTCTTTACGTGTCGAACCCCAACAATCCCATGGGATCGTGGTGGTCCGCCGCCGATCTCGAGCAGCTTATTGAAGCGTTGCCCGATGGCCTGCTTCTCCTCCTTGATGAAGCCTATTGCGATACTGCACCCTCCGGCAGTATCCCGCCCATCGACATATCGAACCCTCAAGTGCTGCGTCTGCGCACCTTCTCGAAAGCCTATGGACTAGCTGGTGCGCGGATCGGTTACGCAGTGGGCGAAGCGGCCCTGATCACCAACTTCGACAAAGTTCGCAATCACTACGGCATCAATCGCACAGGCCAGATCGGCGCGCTCGCCGCGATCGAGGATCAAGCCTATCTCGCCACGGCCGTCGAACGCATCGCCCGCGCCCGCCAGCGCATCTCCGCGATCGCCGAGGCAAATGGGCTCAAACCTCTGCCTTCGGCCACCAATTTCGTCGCCGTCGATTGTGGCCAGGATGGCGCCTTGGCAAAAGCGGTGCTCGAAGCTCTTATTGAGCGTGATGTCTTCGCACGCAAACCTGTCGCCCCCGGCCTCGATCGCTGCATCCGCGTCAGCTGCGGCCTTGACGTCGAACTGGACGTTTTCGCGGACGTTCTTCCCTTGGCGCTCATAGCCGCCCGTCAATCGAAGTGATACGCACCATGCCCCGAAAGAAACTTGTCCTCGTCGGCGGCGGACACGCGCACGTCTTCGTGCTCGAAGCGTTCGCCCGCCGGCCCATGCCCGGGTTGGACATCACGCTCATCACAAAGGAGCCGATGGCGCCCTATTCGGGCATGCTGCCGGGCTTCGTCGCCGGCCACTACCGGCTTGATGAATGTCTCATCGACCTGATGCGGCTCTGCAACGCGGGTGGTGTGCGTTTGATAGAAGGAACCGCGATCGGCATCGATCGCGAGAAACGCCGGTTGCTTCTCTCCGACGGATTGAACCTGCCTTACGACGTGCTGTCCCTCGATGTCGGCATCACACCCGACGTCGACGACATCGCCGGCGCAGAGGCGCACGCGCTCTTGGTCAAACCGGTTTCGCTGTTCGCGCCGAAGTGGCAGGCGCTCGTTCAACGCGCGACAGCAATCGATGGACCGCGCCGCATCGTGGTCATCGGCGGCGGCGCGGCTGGGGTGGAATTGATCCTCGCTGCGCGTTACCTCCTGACCGCCCCTCAGTCCTGGGAGCAACGACGGAAGGATCCATTCACATATACCCTCGTTGCCGCAACCGGCGTTCTGCCCGGCCATCCACCGAAGGCTCAGCGGCTCGCTCGTGCAGCCCTCGCTGAGAACATCATCGATGTTGTGGAACACGACACGGCGGTTGAGATCGCGCCCCACCATGTCCGCCTCCGCTCGGGCCGCCAGATCGCCAGCGACGCCGCCATCGTCTCAACGAAGGCAAAAGCACCCGCGTGGTTTGCGGAAACAGGGCTTGCCCGCGATGCTGCGGGCTATCTTGCGCTTCGGCCAACGCTGCAAACACTGACCGACGAAGACATTTTTGCCGCTGGCGACTGTGCAACGGTCATTGCCCATCCACGCCCGAAGTCAGGTGTGTTTGCGGTGAGGCAAGGTCCGGTGTTGGCGCGGCACCTGCGCCACCATCTCGAAACACGATTGCTAGACCCGTTCACCCCGCAGAAGGCATACTTGTCCTTGGTCTCGCTAGGCGAGAAATCAGCGATTGCCAGCCGCGGCTCGTTTGCAGCGGCTGGTCGTTGGGCTTGGCTATGGAAAGACTGGATCGATCGCCGGTTCATGAACCGGTTCAACCGGTGATCCTCAAGGCGCCGATGACACGACGGTTACGTTCCAAGAACCCGACGAGGAATTGTCGATCGTGGGCGGCTTGAACGCAACAGGGGCCACGGGCTGAGGCGCTGCCGCGACCGCTGGCGGAGCGATAAACGGCGACGCTGCCTTTGGATCGAGCTTCACCATCTGACGAACGAGGTTCGTGTTCTCGCGCGCCACATCCGCTGCAACCGCCGTAGCGCCGATTTGTGTCGCCTCGTCATACTTGCCTTGCAGGCCAAGCACGAGGGCGAGGTTCTGCTTCGTTTTCACATTGCCGCCGTCGCGCGCCACGGCCTGACGCAACAGCGTCTCGGCCTTTGCGGCATCGCCGTTCATTGCGTGAGCCAGCGCCAGATTGTTCTGCACGGCTGTCTGATCCGGGGCGAGCATGTTGGCGCGCTCCAGGTGCTGGACAGCTTCCTTGTACTTTCCGAGCTTGGCGAGTGCCGCACCGCGCGCAGAGACCACGCGCCAGTCTGGCCGCAGTGGATCGTCGGCGAACTCGAGCATCTGGGCGGCAAGCGAAACCTTGTCGAATTCCAATGCAAGCCGTCCGAGTTCCGCGGCGACGTCCTTGCTATCAGGGCTGGCCTGCGACGCCTGCTGGAGCGCCTTGAACGCTTCGGACTTGTTGCCGAGCGCCTTGAGGTTCTTTGCGTAAGCGACAGCAGCTTCCGAGTTGCCAGGATTTTTTGAGAATTCCTTGCCCCAGTACTCCGTCGCCTTGCCCAATTCCGATTGTGGTTCGCCCCCTTCGTTTGCAAGACGCTTGTCAGCGGGCGGCTGCGACGAGGCCAGCAGGTCAAGTCCGGTATCTTCCGATAGGCCGGAGCACGCCCCCGTCAGCGTGGCCAGCGCCAGCACTGCGATCCGCCCCATGATCGCCGCATGGCGATTGCGCACCCTGGTTTCCGGCTTGCCCGACATCGTCACTGCTCCCGCACAAGGAAAAGGCGAGCGAATCACTCGCGCGCCGCATTGGTTCGGGCGTCAGTTTCCGGGACAGGTCTCAATAAAAGTTTAAGTGTTGCAGATCGGAGCGGATGCAACTCATGGGTCGTGTTCTCAGGGGGCGCTTTCAGCTTGCGCGCCTGCCGCCCACTCTTTCATCTCCCGCATGGCGAAGATGGTTTCGATGTACGCCGCCGTCGTGCCGTCGTCCCCGAAGCGGGCGAGATCTGGCACGTATGTCCGGAATTGCGAGCACACCGGCGCATACATGGCGTCTGCCGCGCTGAAGTCGCCGAACAAGAACGCTCCGCTCGTTCCATAAGTGGAGCGGCACTCGCGGAAGCTTTGCACGATGCGGCGAATGTTGTGCTCCACGCCTTCCGGAAAGCTCGCCATTGGCTTCGACGCAAAAAGGTCCATGGGGCAGACCTCCCGCAACTGCTGAAAGCCTGCATGCATTTCGGCTGAGACGGCCCGAGCAAGGCCCCGAGCAACGCGGTCTCCCGGCCATATGGGGCGATCGGGGAAAGTTCCGCGACGTATTCGATGATCGCCAAGCTATCCCAGATGAGCAGGTGGCCATCGCGCAGAACCGGAACCTTGCCCGCGGGCGAGTGCGCCAGAATACTGGCCTTGGTGTCGGCCTGCCGCAATTGGACACCAATCTCCTCGAAAGGAATGGAAAACCGCTTGAGCACGAGCCACGGCCGGAGACTCCAGCTCGACCAGGTTTTATTGCCGATCACGAGGGAGAGTTGAGGTTCGGGCATGCTTTCGCCTTCCTGGAGCGAATATGCTAGGTCGAACCATGGTCCTAAGGCGGCTGGCAGCGCTGCACAAGAGAAGCGGTCTTCGCATCTCGTCGCGCCCCCGCGGCAGACTTCACCGGTCCCACCCACGACCCGCACACGAGCGAGATCCTTGCGCATGACCATCTCAGATACCTCCGCCGTTCCGGTCTCACGATCCGACGCGCTTGAGCTTTTCGCGCAGTCAGGCGAGGCAGCGATCCCGATCCATCTCGTACCCGCAGGCCGGTTGGAAGAGATCCTCCCTGACCCGGCCGACCGACGCTGGGCCGAGACCATTGGATTCAAGGGCGGGGCCAAGGCCCATGCCCTGGTGCCCTCGGCCAGCGGCGACATTGCTGCCGTGCTGCTTGGCGCCGGCAGTGGCGCGTCTGGCGAACCTTGCGGCCCCTCCGACCTTCTGCTCGGTCATGTGGCCGGATCCCTCCCGGCCGGCACCTATCGTCTTGGTCATGGATTTGCGCAGCCGGACCTCGCAGCCCTGTCGTGGGCCTTGGGCGCCTACCGCTACCGCCGCTACAAATCCAAGAAGCAAAATGGCGAAGATAAAGCGGCCCGGCTTGCTTTACCGGCAGACATGGATCGCGGACGCCTCGCCAACACCGTCGAAGCCGCGTGTCTCGGCCGCGACCTCATCAATACGCCGGCAAGCGACCTCGGGCCCGCCGAGATCGAAGCCACAATTCGAGCCGTCGCCGCACGCCATGGCGCAACGGTCCGCTCTGTCGTCGGCGATGATCTCCTCGTACAGAATTTTCCCATGATCCACGCAGTCGGCCGCGCAAGCCTCCGCGCCCCGCGCCTGATCGAACTCGATTGGAACAAGCCCGGTGGCCGCCCCGACGCGCCCAAGATCACGCTCGTTGGCAAAGGAATAACCTTCGACACCGGCGGCCTCGACATCAAACCAGCGTCCGCCATGCTGATCATGAAGAAGGACATGGGCGGAGCCGCAGTCGCCCTGTCCATCGCCCATATGATCATGGGGCAGGGGATTGATGTCCGCCTGAAGCTTCTGATCGCCTCGGCCGAAAACGCCATCGCAGGCGACGCCTTCCGTCCCGGCGATGTTCTGCACAGCCGCGCCGGCGTCACCGTCGAAATCGGCAACACCGACGCGGAGGGTCGCCTCGTCCTGGCCGACGCCCTGACGCTCGCCGACGAAGGCGCACCCGATAGCATCTTTGTCTTTCGCAACGCTCACGGGCGCCGCCCGCACCGCGCTCGGTCCCGATTTACCGGCGCTTTTTACCAATGACAACGCACTCGCCGCACGACTTCAGGAAGCCGGCGAAGCCATCGGCGACCCAGTCTGGCGTCTGCCGCTCTGGCCCGGTTACGACCGCAATCTCGACAGCGATGTCGCCGACATGAACAACGTCTGGGAAAGCCCGTTCGCCGGTTCCATCACGGCGGCATTGTTTCTCAAGCGCTTCGTTAGAAACGCTCCGCGGTTCGCCCACTTCGATCTTTATGGCTGGCGACCCGCCGGTCGGCCGCTCGGCCCACGCGGAGGCGAAGTGCAGACCGCGCGCACCGTACTCGAAGTGCTGCGCCGGGAAAGCGAGGCCGGCGCATGAACGGCGAACGTCTCGATACCCGCCGCAACGCAATTCGCCCCGATCTTGCCGACGAGCGCCTCATCGGGCGCTACGAAGCGTTGCGCTACATCGCTGGCCAGCCGGCACAAGTCATCCGCCCCGCCGTGCCCTTGCGCCGCCGCCCCGTGCCGTCCGATGGCCTCGACACGGAAGCCCTCTACGGCGAACGGGTCAGCGTCTTCGACGAACAGGACGGCTGGGCCTGGGTGCAGCTCGAACGCGACAGCTACGTCGGCTACATCCCCGCCACGGCGCTGTCCGATGTGATCGTTGTGCCAACCCACCGCGTGAAGGCCATCGGGACGTTCCTCTACCCCGAACCGGACATGAAGTGCGCTCCGATCATGCACCTCAGCCTCAACTCTGAACTCAACGTCGTCGAGGAGGGCGAGCGCTTCAGCAAAACGCACATCGGAGCCTGGGTCTTCAACCGCCACATCGCCGGGTTCGACAAAGCCGCGCGCGACTATGTCGAAGTCGCCGAGCGGCTCATCGATACGCCCTATCTTTGGGGCGGCAAGACGCGCATCGGCATCGACTGCTCCGGCTTGGTGCAACTGTCGCTCCAAGCCGCCGGCATCGGTGCCCCGCGCGACAGCGACATGCAGTTTGCCGATGTGGGCAAAGCAATCGAGGTGTCCGCCGATTACGAAGGTCTCGAACGCGGTGATCTCGTGTTTTGGAAGGGCCACGTCGGTATCATGACCGACGGCATTATGCTCCTGCACGCCAATGCGCATCACATGGCGACGGTAGCTGAAACCCTCCCGGAAGCCGCCGACCGTATCGCCAAGTCCGGCACGCCGCTGTTGGCCGTCAAACGTCTCAAGACTTCCAGCGCTTGAGCTGGTTTCGCGAAAATTGCCACTCCGGCGTGACCAGCGTCGCGCCGAAGGTTGTCGAATACCAAGGTGAGCCATCCGCTGACGCCGGGTTCTTCAGCACGTGCACGTCCTGCGCCGGCATATAGCTCTGCATCAGCAGAAAGCGCTTTTCGCCCGTCACCGGGTTCACCACGACGTCGGTGACGAGGACGGCATGTCCCGGAAACCCGCCATTGATGAACACATCGCCGGCGCGGATGTCGTCCACATCCACCGCCAAAAGCTCGCGCTCGAGCGAATACGTCCCTGCGAAGGCGAAAACATAGTCCATGTACTTCCGGAAGCCCGGATAGTCCTGCTTCGACCGCGCAGAGAACCGCAGTCGCTTGCCTTCCGTGTCGTTGAACGCGATGTCCGACTTGCGGCCCAGTGAATACAGCCACTCCGCACGCAGCCGCATGACGGCGTCGGCGCATTGCTGCAGATCGCGTGGACCTACGTCGATGTCCACCACGCCCGCATGCACATCCTGCCGCCACTTCTGCGCCCCGGTGTGCAGGAGAACGGCGGCGCCCGCCGATTTCATCGGCAGCCCACGTAGCCATTCCGCAAACGATTGCGGCTCCACCCGAACACGCGCAAATCCGGCCGGAGGCGGATAGCGCCGTTCCAGCGTTTCGCCGATCAATTCGGCCGTCCAAGCATATCGAGACGCGGCCGCAACCGGCGTACCGACGCAAAATATGCTGAGAAGATTGACGACAAGAAGGGCTCGGAGAGACAGCACGAAGGCGGCACCACGGGTGGTTATCGGCGGGAGGAAGCTGACACGGGATCATGGCGCTTTGTTGCGGGCGGCTCTGCGCGGTCACACAAAGCAAAAGCCCGGAAAAGGCGGTTGCCTTTCCCGGGCTTAGAGCGCTGGGCTCGTTCGGAGAGGATGTTTGCGGTTCGGGATGCCGGCTGTCCGGTCCATTGTGGGCCGATGCGCTGGGCGCTGACCCGGATCCGTGGTGCCGTTCCTCGATGTGCCGCCTGTTCTCCCGACCCAATCACCTTAGATTATCAGAGTTGCGTCCCGCCGCCATGCTGACGTTCCAGTCGGACTTATGAGAGCGTACCGCGGTCACGCTCATCTCCCGACCGAAATCTCCGTCATCGGGCACACGTACCGGAAACCAGCACGAGCGACGATGGCACTCTGTTACTTCAGATCGAATTTTCTGGTTCTGCCGCTTCGAGACGGCGCTTGGCCGACGCAGTATTTGTAACCCGTGAGCCAGTTGCGCAAAGCGCATCAGCGCTGCCGCTGTGCTCACTTTTCTTGCACATCCCCAACGAGCTGCGCCGCGTGCTGACACGCTGCGCGTCGCGTCGGAAGTGCTGCGTCAGGGCCGCTTCTACAGCGGCGAGAGACTACCCGGTGGAGACATTTTCTTAGACCTCCCTTCGAGAATGCTCAAAGTCTGCGCCTCGTTCTGACAGCTGTCAATCCACGAAACATTCTAGCCCTTGAACTCATCTCGCACTGCAGTTCAACGCATGGTTGACCGATTATTAAATCGAAAAAGCTAGGCTGCGGCGGCCTAGAGGAGAAGGAACGTCGCGATGAAGCCTGTGCTCGGTTTTGTTTCGCTGATGGCGATCGGTTTGATTGCAGCCAGTGCAGTCGCCATGATCGGTGCGGGTCTGATGCGCGTTCCGGCAGGCGCAGGCGCACCTCTGCTCGACTACCGATCCCTTTCGATTGGTCTTGTCGTCGGCTTATTGCTTTCGTGGCTCGCGCGCTTGAGCTGGGCCGAGATGCCGCGCCGAATCCTCAACTGGCTCTGGGCCAACGAGCGCAACTTTTATCGCGCCGCGCTCGCCCTCGTGCTGTTGGGCGTGCTGATCTTCTACTGATCTGGACCCTCTGCGGCCCACCCGTGCGCGGGCGCTGGTAGTGCTCCCAATCGATGAAATTGCAGCAAAAGAAAGGGGCGGCCCGAAAGCCGCCCCTCCCGTCACTCCCCCCGGAGTTCAAGCTCGTTTACACCGCACGAATGCGAGTGGGCATCCAAAGCGCGATTAAACAGAGTAGTACATGTCGTACTCGACCGGATGCGGCGTCATCTCGTAGCGCATGTTTTCCGCCATGCGCAGTTCGATGTAGGCGTCGATCATGTCGTCGTTGATCACGCCGCCGCTCTTGAGGAACGCGCGGTCCTTGTCGAGGCGTCGAGTGCCTCGCGCAGCGATCCGGCACACCGTCGGGATCTTGGCCAGCTCCGCCGGCGGCAGGTCGTACAGGTTCTTGTCCATCGGATCGCCCGGATGGATCTTGTTCAGGATGCCGTCGAGGCCGGCCATCAACATCGCGGCGAAGGCGAGGTAGGGGTTGGCGGCCGGATCCGGGAAGCGGATCTCGATGCGCTTGGCCTTCGGCGAGGCAACGTGCGGAATGCGGCACGAGGCCGAGCGGTTGCGCGCCGAGTAGGCGAGCAGCACGGGCGCTTCGTAGCCCGGCACGAGACGCTTGTAGGAGTTCGTCGACGGGTTGGTGAAGGCGTTGATCGCCTTGGCGTGCTTCAGGATGCCGCCGATGTAGTACAGGCAGGTGTCCGAAAGGTCGGCGTACTTGTTGCCGGCGAACATCGGCTTGCCGCCCTTCCAGATCGACTGGTGGACGTGCATGCCCGAGCCGTTGTCGCCGAAGATCGGCTTCGGCATGAACGTCGCCGTCTTGCCGTAGGCCTGCGCAACCTGGTGCACGACGTACTTGTAGATCTGCATGTGGTCGGCCATCTGGATCATCGGGCCGAACTTCACGCCAAGCTCGTGCTGGGCGGATGCCACTTCGTGGTGGTGCTTTTCGACGGCCACGCCCATTTCGGTGAGCACCGACAGCATCTCCGAGCGGATGTCCTGGCAGCTGTCGATCGGCGGTACGGGGAAGTAGCCGCCCTTGATGCGCGGACGATGGCCGAGGTTGCCCATCTCATATGCGGTGTCGGAGTTGGACGGCAGTTCCGAGCTGTCGAGCTTGAAGCCGACCTTGTACATGTCGGTCGAAAACTTCACGTCGTCGAAGATGAAGAATTCGGCTTCGGGGCCGAAGTAGACGGTATCGCCGATGCCCTGCGAGAGCATGAAGGCCTCGGCCTTCTTGGCGATCGAGCGCGGATCGCGCTCGTAGGGCTGGCCGGTCGAAGGCTCGAGCACGTCGCAGAAGATGGCCAGCGTCGTCTGGGCGAAGAAGGGGTCGATGTGTGCCGATGCGGCATCCGGCATCAAGAGCATGTCGGAGGCTTCGATGCCTTTCCAGCCGGCGATCGAGGAGCCGTCGAAGGCATAGCCGTCGCTGAACATGGCTTCGTCGACGCAAGACACGTCGGCGGTGACGTGCTGCATCTTGCCCTTGGTGTCCGTGAACCGGAGGTCGACGAACTTCACGTCCTTGTCCTTGATGAGCTTGAGGACGTCATTGGCCGTCTTCATTAGAACTCCCCTTGAGATCCCAATTGGTTGTTATGCGCCAAGGCTCTTGCGGCCCGCTGCATTCTTTCAGATCGCGTCCGCGCCGTGTTCGCCGGTGCGGATGCGGATCGCCTCCTCGACGTTCGAGATGAAGATCTTGCCGTCGCCGATGCGGCCGGTCTTGGCCGCCTTCTGGATCGCCTCGACGGCCTTATCGAGCATCTCGTCCGCCAAGACCACCTCGATTTTCACCTTGGGCAGGAAATCGACGACGTATTCGGCGCCGCGATAGAGTTCGGTGTGCCCCTTCTGGCGGCCAAACCCCTTGGCCTCGATCACGGTGATGCCCTGCAGGCCGATCTCCTGCAGCGCTTCTTTCACTTCGTCGAGCTTGAACGGCTTGATGATCGCTTCGATTTTCTTCATAATTCCTCGGCCTCCCGGGGGAAATGGCGCCTGCCCCAATCCCACACGCGCGATGGTTAGCACGCCACATGCCAACTTCTGCGGCGTTAATTTTATTAATGCATGTCAACAAACTAGACGAAATTCGCCTGTTTTTTGGCTGCCAGCGCCCAGGTCAATAGCCCAAAAAACAGGCGATCCGCCAGTCAAATGATCACTAGTCGGGGCCGGCCGTTGCGCTGCACGTGTTGCCTTGCCAGGCCTTTCCCACTCCCCGTGCTCGACACGGCGAGGTTAGGGTAGGAAACCTTGACCGCAACCCGTAGGCGGCTTTTGCCCCAACGCACAAGGACTCGCATGCCGCAACTGGATGTGCTGACCAACGATCAGATGTCTCGCGCCGACCGCGCGGCCGTCGCCGCGGGCATCGCCTCGCAGACGCTTATGGAGAATGCCGGCCGCGCCGTTGCCGAACAGGCAATGGCCATGGTCAAGCCCGGTTCGCGCGTCTCTGTCCTCTGTGGCCCCGGCAATAACGGCGGCGACGGGTTGGTGGCCGCGCGTCTCTTGAAGCGCGCCAGCTATGACGTCCGGCTGCATCTCATCGGCGATAAATCGGCGCTGAAGGGCGACGCCGCCGACGCGGCCCGCCGCTGGGACGGCCCCGTCCGTGCCATGGACACGGCTGCTCTCCAAAGTATGCATCTCGTCATCGATGCCCTATTCGGGGCCGGCCTCAGCCGTCCGCCCGACGGCATAGCTGCGGCGATGATCGAGGCGATCAACACGAGTGGCCTTCCCATACTGTCCGTCGATGTGCCCAGCGGCCTTGATGGCACCACCGGCGAAGCTCCCGGCGCCGTCGTTCAAGCAACCCGCACGATCACGTTCTTTCGCAAGAAACCCGCCCACCTTCTGCTCCCGGGACGCGCACTGTGCGGAGAGATCATCCTGGCCGATATCGGCATTCCCTCATCTGTTCTGGCCGGGGATCTAACGGTCACGACATTCGAGAATGCCGCCGCGCTGTGGACGGCCACCTTTCCCCGTCCGCACATGGAAGCCCACAAATATGCGCGCGGCCACGCCCTCGTCGTTTCGGGGCCGGCGTTTCACTCCGGCGCTGCGCGTCTCGGTGCCCGTGCGGCGTTGCGCGCTGGGGCTGGCCTCGTCACTGTCGCGAGCCCGCCGTCGGCTTTGCCGGAAAACGCAGCCCACCTGACGGCCATCATGATCGAACCTTGCGAAAGCGCAGCTGCACTTTCTCGTCTTCTGGAAGACAAACGCAAGAACGCCATCCTGATCGGCCCCGGCGCTGGCATCGGAACGGAAACCGCCGAATGGACCACGGTCGCCCTGCGCTCGGCTGCAAGCGTCGTCCTGGATGCCGACGCCTTGACCTCCTTCGCCCAGGTCAAACGCGCGGATGAAGACAGCGTCGGCTTCGGCTTCACGAGCGCACTCGCATCCGCCGCTGCGCGCCCTGCCTGCCTGTTCGACATCATCGGTGAAAATCCCGATCGCCCCGTCGTGCTCACGCCGCACGAAGGCGAGTTCGCTCGCATCTTCCCGGACATCACCGGCTCAAAGCTTGACCGCACCCGCGCAGCTGCCAGCCAATCGGGCGCCGTCGTCATCCTCAAAGGCGCCGACACGGTCATCGCGTCTCCCGATGGCCGCGCCGCGATCAATGCCAATGCACCAGCCTGGCTCGCAACAGCTGGATCGGGCGATGTTCTTGCCGGCATCATAACGGGCCTACTTGCACAACGAATGCCGGCCTTCGACGCCGCATGCGCCGCCGTCTGGCTGCACGGAGACGCAGCGCGCCGCTTCGGCGCAGGATTGATTGCGGAGGATCTCTCCGAGGTGCTGCCTCAGGTCTTAGCCCAGTTGACGTGATGAGACCGAGCCCGCGGCATCGAAAGCGGCGCGAGCCGGCTCCGCGGCCTGTGCGATACCATAACAGTCGCCACGTCAGGTTTTCAGCGCCTGCCGCTCTTATTCGCACGCCTAACCGGAAGCGCCTCCAAGTGGTCCCGGGCCCTGTGCCTGCCGCATCGCATCGTCCGACGCAAGAAACGCCGCCACGTCCGGCGTTACCGCGGGCCGTTCCACATTCACGCCGACTTCGCTCATCAACCGGGCGACGTCGATGAACCGGCGCTCGGCCCGGTCATAGAGACCGCCTTTGAAAAGAGCGATGGCCGCAGTCTGTCCGGCGTACGGGCCCGTCTCGATCACGAACCGCTGCTCCATGACGACGAGATGCGTCTGCCATGCCGCGAGCCGCGTTTCGATGCGGAAGGTCTGCCACAGCCGCAATTCCCGCCGGTATCGAATCTGGATGCCGCTCGCGATCGGCGTCCAGCCATGGTGCCACGCCGCCCGCAACAGTCCGCTCCGAGCCATGACATCGAGCCGGCCAAGATCCATCAACGTAAGGTAGCGGCCGTTGTTCATGTGCAGCGACGGATCGAGATCGTGCGGCCACACACGGAACGTGAGCCGCGAGATACCCTCGCCAGGATCAAGCGGGCGACCTAAGAATGCAGCGACGAGGCACCGCAACAACCGCAGCCAAAGGTTCATGAATAAAGACGTCTCCGTAAGTTTTGCGCGGGTCAGGACCCACGGTCCCCCCGTCATAGCCATATTCGCGTCGTAGGTTCGCTGGCAGTATTGACCGGGACGGCGGAGTCGACCAAACCTGTGTCTGGTTCGGTACCGAGAACGATCAGCAACTTGAAAGGATCCGGCGTGTCGGACGACCTCGGCAAAGGTTGGAACACGGTGGGTGCCTGGGTCCGTGGTGCGTTTATTGCCACGGCGCTGGGCCTTTGCCCGGCGGCGTTAGCTCAAGGAGCGGCAAGTCCTGCGTCGAGCCAGGCCGACATGGCCGCCGGGTACCTCGCTCGCGGGCAGACGAATGAGGCGATCAACGCCTATTCGGCGGCACTGGCCGACAACACACTGACTAACGATCGCCGCGCCACCCTTCTCAACGATCGCGGCGTCGCCTACGCGCGGGCCGGTCAGGTCAAACTTGCCGTCGAAGATTTCAATACGGCCGCTGGCCTCTTCCCCGAATATGCAGCCATCTATAACAATCGCGGCAACCTGCTCGTCTCCCTTGGCCTGTTGAAGGAGGCCCTGAAAGATCTCGATCGCGCAATCCTGCTGGCGCCGGGGTACACGTCCGCCTTCAACAATCGCGCCGGCCTTCACGTGCGCCTCGGTCAGCAGGGCGATGCCATTGCCGATTATACCCGCGCCGTGCAGTTGAGCCCGCAGATGCCGGCACCGCTCGCCGGCCGCGGCCAAGTTTACCTCTCCATGCTGCGCCCGCACGCAGCTGCGCGCGACTTCACCCGTGCGCTCATGGCCGACAGCCGCTTCGTCCAGGGCTATCTCGATCGCGCCTCGGCGAAACTTATGATTGCCAACTACCAGGAGGCGATCGAGGATGTCTCACGCGCCGCCGCCTTCGACGTCAACAACCCAGAAATCTACGTTCTGCGCGGTGAAGCCTATCTGGCCTTGCGTGATCTTCCAGCTGCACTGAAAGACTTCACGCAGGCGATCGCGCTCGATCCCAAGAACGTCGGAGCGTATCTCGGACGCGGCCTGACGCAGGCGCGTGCCAATGCGTTCGACGAATCGTTTGCGGACCTCAATCGCGCTATCGAACTCGATCCGCGCTCGGCGCGCGCGTTTGCGTATCGAGCCTTCGTCTACAAGCAGACGGGACAGGTGGGCGTCGGCCAGAAGGACATCGAGACCGCGCTCAAACTCGATCCTAAGAGCGGCGACGTGCTCTGGGCGAAAGCCGAGATCGAAGAGGCGCAAGGCATGCTGGATCAGGCGATCGCTGATGCAAAACTCGCCCGCGCGTGGCGCCCTGGCTCGAAGGATGCGATCGAACTTCTCCAGCGGATCGACTCGGCGGCCGGAAGTGACCGCGTCGATGTCGCCAATGCTGGCGAAATCGAAGGCTGGCGTGTCATTCGCAATGGTATGCAGTTCGAAGCCATCAGCGACGCACTCCCGCGTGTGGCTGTGCCGATCGAAATGTTCAGCGAAGGCATCCCGAAGCTGAGCGGCTGGAATGTCCAGCCAGTGCCGCACGAGAGTTTCGGTATCCTGAAGTTTGCCGCAGGCCAGCTGCAGACGGATCGCAGCGCTGATGACGTGGAAATGGCCGCGCTGATCGATATTCCCAGCCAGCGTGTTGTAACGATCGTGCCGAACAGGCACTCTGAAAAGGATGGCAGCAAGTCCACCACGTGGTCATTCGAAGACAGCCGCATCACGGTAACCTCGGTCGATGGATTGACGGAAGAGTTCCCGCTCAACACACCGGCAAATGTGAGTGCCCTGGCAGCCGGCGCCGCGCTGGGTGCCGCAGGCACGCGTCGGATCTCCTCCGGCGCGCCCTCGGGAACGGCATGGGCGCCATGGAATGATCCGATGGGCTTGCCCGCCGCGAACGCCCCCTCGCCGGCCAAACCGGTCCGCACAGTGCAGAAGAGAAAGAAGCCGAAGAATATCTTCGAATTGCTCTTCAACTAGAGCATTTGGTTGTGATGGCCGCCTGATCCGCGCGACGCGGGTAGACGTTGACTTGATACGTTGTTGGCGTGGTCGCCATCCTGTCTATTTTCACCGGAATTCGCATGTCCGCCAAACCCGTCATCGTCTGGTTCCGCAACGATTTGCGTCTCGCCGACCATCGAGCCTTGTCAGCGGCCATCGCCACCGGTGCGCCGGTTCTCCCAGTCTACGTTCACGACCGGAAGGCAGCGGGCGATTGGGCGCCGGGCAGCGCCTCGCTCTGGTGGTTACATCACTCCCTCTCAGCACTCGCGGTGTCGCTGGCGGAAATAGGCGCGCCCCTGTTGCTGCGCAGCGGCGACACGGAACTCGAGCTGGCAGCGATAGCCGGCGAAACCGACGCCGCTGCGCTCTATTTCTCGCGTGCTTACGAGCCTTGGGCCCGTGCCCAGGAAGAGCGAGTAAGGGCTCGCTTTGCCAGCACCGGTGTCGAGGTCAAACGCTTTGCTAGTGCCATGCTGCGCGAACCAGAAGAGGTGCGCACCAAAACCGGCGATCCCTTTAAGGTCTACACGCCGTTCTGGCGCGCCCTTACTGCGCTTGGCCCTCCGTCCACGCCGCTTCCTGTACCGAAGAAGATCACCAACTTCGGCAAGAAAATCACCAGTGACCGGCTCGCAGACTGGAAGCTGCTTCCCACGAAGCCGGATTGGGCTGGCGGAATGCGCGAGACTTGGCAACCGGGCGAGCAGGGGGCTCAGACCCGCCTCGAGACGTTTCTGAAAATCTCTCTTGAAGGTTATTCGGACCGGCGCAATCTTCCAGCTGTCGAAGGCACGTCTCGTCTCTCACCGCACTTGCACTTTGGTGAAATTTCACCGCACCTCTGCTGGCACCGTGCGAACGCTACGAAGGAACGAGCCAGGATCGGAGATACGGCGCTGGAGACGTTCCTAAAGGAGCTTGTCTGGCGCGAATTCTGCTATCACCTGCTCTTCCATTGGCCGACTTTGCCCGTCCAACCCTTTAAAGCGGAATTTGCAGGTTTCCCTTGGGATGAAGACGCAGCCAAACTCAAAGCCTGGCAGCGCGGCCAGACCGGCTATCCGATCGTCGACGCCGGTATGCGCCAACTCTGGCACACCGGCTGGATGCACAATCGCGTGCGCATGATCGTGGCATCCTTCTTGATCAAGCATCTCCTCATCCCCTGGCAGGCCGGGGAAGCCTGGTTCTGGGATACGCTCGTGGATGCCGATCTGGCCTCCAATGCTGCCAGTTGGCAGTGGGTGGCGGGCTCTGGCGCCGACGCAGCGCCCTACTTCCGCATTTTCAACCCCATTACGCAGGGCGAAAAGTTCGATGCCGAGGCGGCCTACGTCCGCCATTGGGTCCCCGAAATCGCCAAGCTGCCTGACGATGTGATCCACGCGCCATGGACGGCCTCCGCCGCTGTTCTGGCAAAAGCCGGCGTTGTCCTCGGCAAATCGTATCCGTTGCCGATCGTCGACCACGCCGCGGCCCGCCAGCGCGCGCTCGACGGCTATGCTGCAATGCGCGCGTGATTACCCCACGATGGCGACCCCCTTCGTAACAATCCGTATCGGATTTGTGCTGGAACCGGCGCTACCGGCTGCCGCGGGTAAGGGTATGCTAACCACGTCCGCTCCATAGTCGGCGATCCGTGCCGCACCCTGGGCGGTCTATGTGTTCGTGCATATCCGGGGAGGAGTTCCGCGTGCGCAATCGCCTGTTTTTCACGGTGGCCATGGCCGCCGCACTAGCCATGTTGACGTCGCTGCCGGCGTCGGCCGACGTTCGAGTCCGGGTCGACAAAAGCTCTCAGACGATGACCGTCGCGGTCGATGGCTGGGTCCAGTATCAGTGGCCGGTATCGACCGCCAAGCGCGGCTACTACACACCCACCGGCAGCTGGCGGCCCTTCCGCCTCGAGCCAAACTGGTACTCGCGCAAATACGACAATGCGCCCATGCCCAGTTCCATCTTCTTCACTGGTGGCTATGCGATCCATGGCACGGTTCACGTGAGCCAGTTGGGCCGGCCCGCGTCGCGCGGCTGCATTCGCCTTCACCCGGCCAACGCCCGCGAGTTGTTCGCCCTTGTCCGCCAGTACGGCATGAAAAACACGCGCATATCGATCACCAACTGAAACGGACCCCGCGCGCGGCCTCGGTTGTCGCGCGGGGTATCCTATTCGACACCGGTCCCTTAAGTTTTGCGTAGCTGGAGCCGATTCTCATGCGCCGCCTTTCGCGCCTTGCATTCCTTGGCTGGATCGCCTTGATCCCACTGCCACTGGCCGCCGACCCCGCGCCGGACAGTGCGGTCGCGCCTGCCACTATCGAAGCACCGTCATCAGAACCCTCGGCTGCTTCTGGCGCCGCTGCGGCAGGCATCGTCGAGACCACCGGAGCAGCGACGAAAGCCGATGCCCCGTTCTCGGACAAGGCGACCAGCGAATCCGAAAAGAGTGCCGTTGCCGAGCCCGCGCCACCGCCCGAACCGACCTTGCTGATCAATATCAACCTGACGACGCAACGCATGATTGTGACGGAAGGCGGCATGCAGAAATACACCTGGGCCGTCTCATCCGGCGCCTACGGCTATCCGACACCGACCGGCACGTTCAAGCCGTCGTGGATGTCGAAGATGTGGTACTCGAAACAGTACGACAACGCCCCCATGCCCAATTCGATTTTCTTCAAGGGTGGTGCCGCGATTCACGCCACGAGTTCGATCCACTTGCTCGGTACCCCGGCATCGCACGGCTGCGTGCGCCTGTCCCCGTCCAACGCCGCCAAGCTTTACGCCATGGTCTCGCGTCACGGAAAAGATCGCACGCAGATCTCAGTGCACGGCCGTCCGAAGTATTCCGCACCGCAGATCGCCCGCGCCCGGCTGGCCAGCCCCCCACGCATGCGCTACGCCTATAGCCCGTATAGTTATGGCGGCTACGGCTACGCCCAACCCCGATACATCTATCCCGGCGACGCGCCGCCCCGGTATTACATCCAATCGAACAGACAGCGCGCCGTTGCGTTGAAAAAACGCCGAGCGGCGGTACGCCAATACTACTCGGCCTATTGATGTGGTTGAAACCGCCGGACATGAAGAAGTAATTGACAACGCTGTCCGCTTCTTTCCGTCGCCCGCATCGGGCGCAGTTTCAAAACGGGTTCCATGTCGGCTGCGACGTGAACCGCAAATAGCCGATATTGGCCCCGAGCCTGAGACCGATGCCGGATCGGATCGGCGCCATGATGACATCACCGCCCTTCAACAGAGTCATGCCGACACCGCCGACGAGGTAAGCGGAACCGTCGATCCCCGTGAAGCTGCGGTACAGCAGTTCCGGATCACTCATGCGATAGACCAGAATGAGCGTACGGCCGCCCTCCGCCCCAATGTCGTATCCCACCGACGGCCCATGCCAGTGGATCGGTCGCGTGCCGCCCTGGCGCAGATACAAAGTACCCTTGCCGTAGCGCAGACCCGCGAGAAATGCACCGCCGCCTTCCGTGCCGAGAATGTACCCCGATGGCCGCCCTGAATTTGCAAACGCGTATTCGATCACGCTGGCCAGATTGGTCGAAATTGTACCGAAGAAACCGCGCGACGCTTCGCGGATCTCGTCGATCGTATAACCCTGATCCGGCGCATCGAAGGTCACGGGCGGTAGCATATTCGTGTCGCCCGATGGCGGAACCGGCGCCTTCGCCACAACTGCTCCGCCCGCTGCCGCTTTCGGCGGAACGACGGACTTCGTCTTGGTATCCCAAATGCCGTCGGGCTGCGCCGACGTTGCGGTTTTCGGCTCAACTGGCTTGGACTGTGGCGGCGGAACAGTCGCGACCTTCGCAGGTTCGGGAGCCTTTGCTTGAGCCGGACTCGCAGGTTTGGCTGGGTTAGCTTCGACCTTGGCGTCCGCCGGCGGTGAGCTTGCGGCAGTCGCCGCCGGGGGCGCAGTGGCAGCGGCTGAACTCGCTGGTCCAACTTCGCGTGCCACCTTGTCTTCGAGATAGGCGGCCTTGGTCTTCATCACGGCAAGCATTTCAAGGCTCGCCGCTTCAATCTCCGCAAGCTTGCTACAGTCGTAGGTTCCGTCCTTGTTCGGCCGACCGAGTTGATCGACCCTACTCAAGAGTTCGTTGGCGCGGGTGTCGAGTTCGCCGAGGCGTCCGTCTTCGAGATAGAGCATCGCGCGTTCTTCGCGATCTTCTCCCGTCCAGCCCTTCTTTTCCGCCAGCAACGTCAAACGCGCCCGCATGCGCGGTTGCGCCTCGGCATTGTAATTGCGCAAGGTCGCGCCGAATTTATCGACGGCCTTCGCGAAGGTCGCCTCCGTACACTCCGCCCAAGCTGGCTTAGCCATGGCCGCAAGCTGAACCGTGGCCAAAGCGAAAGCGACCGCCGCCAATCGCGAAATCCGTGTCATGCGCGTCCTCGAACGGTTTTGCTCCGTTTGTGGTGACGGCGACAAAACGGCATTAGCGTGGCGGAGTGACGGGCTAAACCGTCAATCGTTCGGCACAGTCTTCACGATGCTGCCCGTCGGCCGATCTGCAGCCGCACCCGGCAATCCTTTGACGTCCTTTTCGATCAGAGCGTCATAGTCGGCCAGCGACGCCGCCGGCGCCTTGGCCTTGACGTGCACGATCTTGTAGCCGCCAGCCTTCAATGCATCGAGCAGACCGGGCATGGCCTTAGCGGTTACGGGCTGGATGTCGTGCATCAGGAGGATGCCTTTCCCCTTCTTGTCCAGCTTGGCCATGGTGTCCTTGACCATCTGTTCCGCATTCCGGAACTTGAAGTCGAAGCTGTCCACATCCATCGAAAACACAGCGATGTTACGGGAACCGAGATAGGTGAGTGATTGCGGGCTGTCCTGCAGAAATGGAAAGCGGAAGAACGGCGCGATCGGCGCTCCCGCCGCTCGCTTCACCGCGCTCAAGCCTTTCTCGATCTCGTCGATCGCTTCCTTCGGTTCTTTTTTCTTGCGGATGCTCGCATGCGTCATCGTATGCGAGCCCACAGTGTGCCCGCGCTTGATCACATCGCGCAGAATTTCGGGCATGCCGAGCGCCATCTTTCCGATCGAGAAGAAGGTGGCCTTGGTGCAGTGGTTCTGCAGCGCGTCGAGGATCGCCTTGGTCGTGTTCACCTGCGGTCCATCATCGAAGGTCAGGACCACTTCTTTGTCTTCGAGGAAGTCATAGGCCTTGTATTGCTCGAAGCCGAAGCCCGGCCCGCCTGATGTGTCGATCTCGACCGTACGCGCAACGCCTAGCCCGTTGGGGTTAGCACAAACGGGCTTCGCCGCCACCGCCGGTGGCGCGGCCGCAGGGGCCTTCTTGGCGTCGTTCGAAGCCGCTGAGGCAGCGGTAGCGGCAAGCATCGTCAGTGCTGCAAGAGCAATCCAGCGCATTGGGTCCCCCCCCGAGATTCGAGAGCTATGATATCATGTGTTAACTTTTGGGCGAGATGGCGCTCGCTAGGGGTCTGCGGGCAGTTCATCCGACCGTGCCAACCTCGCGGCGATCCGCCGCCGCGCAGCATTTGATCCTCGTCATGACTTGGGCGCCCATCCTGCCGTATCAGCGTCGAATGACGTGGGCGGCGAATTGAGCCGCCTAAAAGGGGTTTTCTCCGGCGCGCAATATGTCTAGTGTGCTTGACAGCATACAGTGTCAGCAGGGCGATTGCAGAAGGCAAGCCGGACGCCCGTGGTGTAACAGCCGGAGCAGGGGACGATGCTGGACGACGCTACCATCCGCGAACCCGCAACAACCCTCGCAGCCGGGAGGCCGCTGGGCCCAGGTCTTCGCCGCGAGACCGTCTTGTCGATATCCCACTACACCGACAAGTTGTTCTCGTTCCGCACAACTCGGTCTCCGTCTTTCCGCTTCCAGAGCGGACAGTTCGCCATGATCGGCCTGGAAACCGAGTTCACGTCCGCTGCTGCGCGCCTATTCCATGACGAGCGCCGTCTACGACGACCACCTGGAATTCTTTTCCATCAAAGTTCCCAACGGCCCCCTGACGTCGCGCTTGCAGCACATCAAGGTGGGCGACGCGATCATCGTCAACGGTAAGCCCACTGGTACACTGCTGCTGTCGAATTTGCGTCCCGGCAAGCGCCTCTGGCTGTTCGCAACTGGGACAGGCTTTGCCCCTTTCGCCAGCATCCTTCGCGATCCCGAAACTTATGACGCTTTTGAACAGGTCATCGCCGTCGAAGGCTGCCGTGAGGCCGACGAACTCCAGTTCGCGACCGACGTCGTCACCGATTTGCGTCGGCACGAATACCTTGGCGAGGCCGCGGCCGAGAAACTGCTCTACTATGCGACTGTGACCCGCGAAGCGTTCCATCACCAGGGTCGCATTCCCGATCTCATCGCGTCGGGCAAGCTCACGGCCGATCTTGGGATCGTCCCGTTCGGAAGCGACGAGGATCGTGTCATGATGTGCGGCAATCCGCACATGCTCGCCGATATGAAAGCGCTCCTCCAGGCCCGCGGCTTTACCGAAGGCTCGAGCGGCGCACCCGGCGAATTCGTGATCGAAAAAGCGTTCGTCGAGAAATAACGGCCGTCTCTAGAAGGAGACGTTCAGCGTCGCGCTGAAGACATGGTCGATCTGATCGCCGGCAGTCTGGTTCACATACTGGTTCAGATATCCCGGCTCGATAACCACGCCTTGATGGAGCGGAATGTTGACGCCCACGAAATTGCGCCAGCGGTCGAGGCCGGCTTGCGCACCCCAATCGGTGGTGTTGAGATTGAAGAAAACTTCGCTCCAGCCGACCGCCTGCCACCCCGCGTACCCGAGAGGAACCATCAGCCTTATCTGCTGCCTGAGACGCAATCCGACATCATCGCCGTCGTCGCGAAAGCGCTGTTCGAACCGGGTTCGGTTGGAGAGCGTGAAGGCATCCTTTACCGCGGCGATCGGAAACGCGAGTTGCTGCCATGGTCGATGCTCATACGTATTGGCGCCATTCTCCGGGGATGTGCGCACATACGCATAGCCCAGCGACAACACGGTCTGGTCAAAGAGCGTCAGTCCGATATACGGCCGGATCAGAAACTGTCCAAGGCGGGACGAGTCGTCCGTGAAGCGCGTTTGCACCTCGAAAGCCCCGGTGACACCTTCGCGGAGCTTAGTACTGGCGACGATCTGCTGCCATGTCTGGAAATCTTCATCGTCCGCATGAGCCGCCGGGGCAAATGCGACGAGAATAGCGGCGACGTGTCTAAGTCGGAGAGACATCGGGCGAGAATCACATCGGGTGGCCAGTTGCGTCGACGTTTACATCAAGAACGGCGTTTCGTCTCTCTTCCGTATGCGCCCCGGCGCTGCACCCCAGCAACGGAGCGGCCCGGAACCTGAGTTCCGAGCCACAGCCGTTTATGTCATTTGGCAACGCCCGGATGGTCCTTCATCGCCTTGCCCGTCAAGCTCTTGTCGTCCGGCTTCGATGTCGGATTGGCCGTCATTCCGTCACCAGTAACTCCCGGCGCATCCTTCATCGCTTTTTCGGCGAGTCCACCCGTTTCGGGTTTTGCAGTCGGATTCGAAGTGCTGCCACCACCCGTGACACCGGGGCTGTCCTGCATCGCCTTCTCGGTCAAATCGCCACCCGCGAAGGCGAGGGTCGTCGATGTTGCGAAAAGTAGGGCGGCGAGCGTGAAAACTTTCATGGTCGTTCTCCTGGAATGGACATGTGGTCGGGTTTGTGAGGTTGACCGTTCGAACTGTCGGAGGGAGATACGGCGCTCCGCAGCGCGGGTTTCAGATGAGGCCACGAAAATGCAAACGCCGGGCGCGAACCCGGCGGTCTGCTATCTGGCGGAGTAAGAGAGGGTTACTTCAGGCTCGGAAAATTGAACTCGGCACCTTTGCGGATCCCCGTCGGCCAGCGCGCCGTTACGGTCTTCAACCGTGTATAGAAGCGCACGCCCTCCGGCCCGTAGATGGAATGATCACCGAACAGCGACCGCTTCCACCCCCCGAAAGAATGATAAGCGACGGGAACCGGGATCGGCACATTGATGCCCACCATGCCCACCTCGATCTTGTCGGCGAACGCGTGCGCAGCATCGCCGTCCCGGGTAAAGATCGCGGTGCCGTTGCCGTATTCGTTGTCGTTGATCAGCTTGGCGGCTTCATCGAATGACCCCGCGCGCACCACCGACAGAACGGGACCGAAAATCTCCTGCTTGTAGATCGTCATCTCCGGCGTCACGCGATCGAACAACGAGCCGCCGAGAAAGAAGCCGTTCTCGTACCCCTGCAGGACAAGCCCACGTCCATCGACAACGAGATTCGCGCCTTCCTTCACGCCCTGATCGATGAGACCGGTGATCTTGCGCTTCGCCTCCGCCGTCACGACGGGCCCCATCTCGGCATCGGGATCCGTCGCAGGTCCCACCTTCAACGCGCGCACCTTCGGCGCCAGCGCCTCGACGAGTTTGTTCGCGGTAGCCTCGCCGACAGGCACCGCCACAGAAATCGCCATGCAGCGCTCACCCGCCGAGCCGTACCCGGCACCCATCAACGCGTCCACGGCCTGATCGATGTCCGCATCGGGCATGACGATCATGTGGTTCTTGGCACCGCCGAGCGCCTGTACGCGCTTCCCCTTGGCCGCGCCACGCGCGTAGATGTATTCCGCAATCGGCGTCGATCCGACGAAGCTCACGGCCGCGATGTCGGGATGATCGAGGATCGCATCGACCGCTTCCTTGTCGCCGTGCACGACATTGAACACGCCCGGCGGCAGACCCGCCTCCTGCAGCAATTCCCAGATCAGCATCGTCGCGGACGGATCGCGCTCCGACGGCTTTAGAATGAACGTATTTCCGCAGGCGACCGCCACGGGAAACATCCACATCGGCACCATGACGGGGAAGTTGAATGGCGTGATGCCGGCGACCACGCCGAGCGGCTGCCGGTCCGACCAGCTATCGATCTCAGGCCCGACATTGCGGCTGAATTCGCCCTTCAGGAGATGCGGTATCCCACAGGCAAAATCGACCACGTCGATCCCCCGCTGCAGTTCCCCGAGTGCATCGGGGTGTGTCTTGCCGTGCTCGCGCGAGATGGCGCGCGCGATATCGTCGGCTCGCTTCTCCAGCAGCTCCTTGTACTTGAACAGCACCTTGGCCCGCTTCATCGGAGGCGTCGCGGCCCACGCCGGAGCGCAAGCCTTTGCAACGGCAACAGCCGCATCGACCTCCACCTTCGACGAAAGCGGCAGTCCGGCGATCTGCTCGCCGGTCGCAGGATTGTAAACAGCCGACACGCGGCTCGACACCGACGTCACCTTGCGGCCGTCGATGGCATTTTGGATCGTGAGCATGATGAAGAGCCTCGTTAGGGCGTGTTGGATAGAACGTCTGTCAGGACGTCGAACAGATGGTCGATCTCGGACTTCGTGATGATGAGCGGTGGCGAGAGCGCCATGATGTCGCCCGTCGTGCGCACCAGAACACCCTTCTCGAACGCTGCAACAAAGCGGTCATAGGCACGCTTCGTCGGCGCATCGGGGATCGGCGCGAATTCGACGGCACCGATGAGGCCGATGTTGCGGATGTCGATGACGTGGGGCATTTCGCGCAGCGCGTGGATACGTTCTTCCCAATAGGGCGCAAGCTCGTTCGCGCGCGTCAGCAAGCCTTCTTCGGCATAGGTGTCGAGCGTTCCGAGGGCCGCCGCGCAGGCGATGGGGTGGCCGGAATACGTGTAGCCGTGGAAGAAGTCGATCATCCAATCGGGACCCGACTGGAATGCGCCATGCACCTTGTCGTTCACGAACACGGCGCCCATCGGAATGGTGCCGTTGGTCACGCCTTTCGCCGTCGTGATGATGTCCGGCTTGATGCCGAAGTAGTCGGAGCCGAAAGCCGTGCCCATGCGCCCGAACGCAGTAATCACCTCGTCCGCGATGAGCAGGATGTCGTGCTTGCGGCAGATCGCTTCGAGCCGCTTCAGATAACCTTTCGGCGGTATCAGCACGCCCGTCGAGCAGGCCACCGGTTCCACGATGACAGCCGCGATCGTCGAGGCATCATGCAAAGCGACGAGCCGCTCCAGATCGTCCGCCAGTTCCGCTCCGTGCTCCGGCTCGCCCTTCGAAAAGGCATTGCGGGCAAGATCGTGTGTGTGGCGCAGGTGGTCGACGCCCGCCACGAGCGCGCCAAACCACTTGCGGTTATTGACCATGCCACCGACCGACATGCCGCCGAAATTGACGCCGTGATAACCGCGCTCGCGCCCGATAAGACGAACCTTGGTCGCGTTGCCCTTGGCGCGATGGTAGGCGAGCGCCATCTTCAGCGCCGTTTCCACCGATTCCGACCCCGAATTCGTGAAGAAGACGTGGTTGAACCCCTCCGGCGCCACATTGACGAGGCGGGACGCGGCCTCGAACGCCTTCACATGCCCCATCTGGAAAGTGCCCGCGAAGTCGAGCGTCTCGGCCTGCTCTTTGATGGCAGCAACGATCTTCGGCCGGCAGTGTCCGGCATTCACGCACCATAGTCCCGACGTACCATCGATCACGCGTCGCCCGTCTGGCGTGAAGTAGTAGGAACCTTCCGCCTTGGCGAAGAGACGCGGAGCACTCTTGAATTGCCGGTTCGCTGTGAACGGCATCCAGAAGGCTTCGAGATCATTGGTCTTGAGCTGCACGTTCATGGTGTCTGTCCCCGGAAGGCGCCGCCTCCCCTTGATCGTCTAGCAATTACGCCGAATGCGTCACGGCCTCGGTGAGGGCCGCTTCGAAAATGTCCATGCCCTCGCGAACGAGATCATCGCTCGCGGTCAGCGGCGACAGGAAGCGGATGACATTACCGTAGGTGCCGCATGATAGCAGGATAAGCCCGCGCGCATTGGCAGCCTTCAGCAACGCCTGCGTCAGCACCGGCGCCGGCTCGTGCGTCTGCTGGTCCTTGACGAGTTCGACAGCACACATCGCTCCGAGCCCGCGCACACAAATCAAAGATTCTGAATTTTCTTTTGCTTTTCATGGGGGTTTCACTCAGCGCCCAAATCGGGACGCTTCCGCTGACAATGATTTACTTCGGAAAGCTCTCATTAGTATCTTTGCTTACAAATTTGATTGTGATACCTCTTGCCGGTGTTATTGTTGGCATTGCCATATTAACTCTCACATTAAGTCTGTTCATTTCATCAATTGCCGTGCTATACGCTTCAGCAAATGAACTAATAGTTTACTCATTGTACAAAATCATCTCGTTTGCCGGAAGCAATCAGTATTCATTTATCCCAATTAAGAATTTTACAATATATGATTCGGCAATATTTTATGTGTCAATTGTTTTCATCATTTTAGGTTTAAATAAATTAAAAAGCGGAATGGGTAAAATTGTATTTATGATTCTTATGATTGCAAATGCAATTTTGTTCAGCTCATTTGATAACAAGAAACTGCTGCAAGAAAACAAATTAAACGTGATGATGGTTGATGTGAGTCAAGGCGATGCCACTCTTATTAAATTTCCCAATGGACAACTGCTTTGATAGATGGCGGTTATGCTTCATTTTATTTTGACAATGGTGAAAGAATAATCCGACCTTTGCTAAATCATCTTGATATTGATAAAATCGATTATGCATTTGTATCGAGCATAACACGAGAAAGTTACGGAGGTTTTATTCCCTTGATCAAGAATGGGATTATCAAAAATATATTTAAGCCAGTGTTAGATTCAAGTTCTATGGTAGATGTTGAGTTTGAAAAGTTAATACATTCGCAAAAAATCCCTATCAAATATTTTAAACAAGATGTCTTAAAAATTGGTGAGGTAAAAATGTATTTTTTGAATGGTAATGATTCTACTTCATCCTTCGAACAAACCGGGATAAAACGGGTGTAATTAAACTCGTTTATGGCAACACAAGCTTTTTATTTCCCGGGAATATTGAGAACGAAGTCGAATACTTTTATAGCGATAAATATAAAGACTTTTTAAAGTCGGATGTTCTGAAGGTATCAAATAATGGAAATATTAAAAGCTCGTCATTGGAATTTTTACAGACAATTCAACCCAAAATAAGTTTGATTAGTGTTGCAAATCAGAATAAATTTGGCAGTACATCTCCACTTATCTTGGAACGATTGAAAAAAGCAGGTTCTCAAGTTTATAGGACAGATGAAGAAGGAGCAATTCTTCTTCAGTCTGACGGAGTTAAGATCAGTAAAACTGCTTGGAAATAATTTCTGAATTAAAAAATAAAGGAATGAATATGTTAAATAAACCTCTTGTCGGAATATTGATGGGAAGCGATTCAGATCTTGAAATAATGAAAGAAGCTTCTGAAATTCTCAAACAATTTGAGATCGAATATGAAATGAAAGTCCTTTCAGCACACCGGACACCAAAACTTGCTGCTGAGTACGCTGAGACTGCCCATACAAAAGGAATTAAAGTTATCATTGCCGGTGCAGGCGGAGCTGCTCATTTGGCAGGAGTAATTGCTGCATTTTCGCCGCTTCCAATAATTGCAGTACCAATCAAATCTAAATCTCTTGAAGGACTCGATTCACTATTATCAATGGTGCAAATGCCTTCAGGAGTACCCGTTGCTACAGTTGCAATAAATGGTGCAAAGAATGCCGGAATCCTAGCTACTCAAATTTTAGGAGTGGATAATGCCTCAATTCAAAAGAAGGTTTTGGATTATAAAGCAAAACTTGAGAGGGA
>CAVQMH010000026.1:0-81439 GCA_963713575.1 uncultured Alphaproteobacteria bacterium | reverse complement strand
CCCGACAAGGCGCGTGTTGCCTTCCAGGCCAGCGTGCGGTCGCGAACGGGATCGCTCGCGCGCGATCTCGTCAACGAGCCGGCCAATGTGCTGGGCCCGGTGGAATTCGCCGAGCGGCGGTCAAGGAGCTCGACGTGCTCGGGCGTGAGGTCGAAGTTCTCGACGTGAAGCCTTGACGGCGCTCAAGATGGACGCGCTGCTGGCGGTGGCGCAGGGCAGCGCGGCCGGCGCGCGTGGTTGTCATGCAGTGGAACGGCGCCAAGTCGAAGCGAGAAGCCGCTCGCCTTCATCGGCAAGGGCGTCGTCTTCGACACCGGCGGCATCTCGATGAAGCCCGCCGCCGGCATGGAAGACATGAAGGGCGACATGGGCGGCGCGGCCTGCGTCACCGGCCTCATGCATGCGCTCGCCGCCCGCAAGGCCCAGGTCAACGCGGTCGGCATCATCGGCCTCGTCGAGAACATGCCGTCGACGGCAACGCCCAGCGGCCCGGCGACATCGTCACCTCGATGTCGGGCCAGACCATCGAGATCCTCAACACGGACGCCGAAGGCCGTCTCGTGCTGGCCGATGCGCTCTGGTACGCCAGGAGCGCTTCAAGCCGAATTCGATCGATCGACCTCGCGACGCTGACGGGCGCGATCATGGTGGCGCTCGGCAAGGAGTATGCCGGCCTGTTCTCCAACGACGACGAGCTGGCGGCGAGCCTCGATGGCGGCCGAAGTCGACCGGCGAGAAGGCTCTGGCGCATGCCGCTGGACACGGCCTACGACAAGATGATCGACAGCAAGAACGCCGACATGAAGAACATCGGCGGGCGCTAGGCCGGCTCGTTCACGGCCGCGGCGTTCCTGCAGCGCTTCGTCAAGGATACGCCCTGGGCGCATCTCGACATCGCCGGCACCGGCGATGGGCTCGGGGCGCACGGAGATCAACACCAGTCTGGGGTTCGGGCTGGGGCGTGCGCCTGCTCGACCGATTTGTCGCCGACCATCACGAAAAGAGCTGACCGCGCAGGCTCTTCAGGCTGGCGGCCTCAGGGTTGCCAGCCAGCATCGATATTTTCATAACCACCTAAGAGTGAATGTGTTCTTACGTATGTTTTCCATAATATATATTATGCGAATGGCGGTGTCTGAGTGAGGGGTGCGAAATTTGGCCGGCTCCCGGCACGATGAAAGGCCGTCACTTCCGATGAGCCTCCGTCACTTCCAACGAACGTCTGTATTCAGCAACGCTTCTATCAGCGTGTCGAACCGCAGCGTCGGTCCCACGACGATCTCACGCATGAGGACGGGCGGCTTCTCGAAGGGCCGGCCGGCGGCCTTGATGACCGGGATCGGCATCAGCGCACTGCGGATGCCCTGCGTATAGGTCCTGATCGGGGTCTTGGTACCGTCCACCAAACGTGAGACCACGGCCACCGGGCAGCACAGCGTGTTTCCGGTGGGCGGCCCGACCTCGTCTCCAATTTCGATGATGAGGCCGTCCGGCAGTTCATCAACCTGTTGTTCGATGACGCAACGGTCGGCGCCGGCCGTGCATGCTGTCCCTTGCCCTTCGCAGAATAGCGTCCGCGCCGTGGGCGCTCCCGGTTTCGGCGTTCTGAGGACGATTGCGCCGATGCCTTTGTTGAGAATGAGATCCTGACACCAGGCGCCGCAGACATCGTATCGCGCAAGGCTCACGCCGCCGGAGCGCTGCGGGTCAATTGGCAGGCCGTACGAGGCTTTGACAATCAGGGTCTTGACGGGACGCACGTCGGGCACGTCGGTCAGGCCATCCTTCAGGCCCGCGTCGGCAGACAGTATACCGGCGTGGATCTGGGAGATTGCGGCCCATAGCGCCAGGAAGGCGAACGGGGCAAGCGCGATGGCGAAGCGCTGCGAGAGGACGCCTGCAATGGCCATGGCGATGAGCCCTGCGCACCAGAGGCTATTTGCCAGCAGTGATGCGAAGGGTAAGTGCAGCGCCGACAGTCCGTATGAAAGCGCTATCAGCAGAACGAAGCCAGCCGACAGGCCAACAAGGCCAAGGAAAAAGTCACCGATAGAGGAGCGAGGTCGCAACGGGATGTATGTCTCTTGGATCGTGGATCAGGATGCCGGTTCATCGCGGCTCGAGGCGGCGGACGATGCCGGCGACAATGGCCGAATAAAGGGATGCGACGAAGCCCGCAAGGACATTGACGCTGACAATGATACCAATGACGCGCGCCCAAGACGGCGGAATGTAGGCCGATAGCAGTGTGACCACGAAATCGTCGAAGGCCTGCTTAAATCGGAAGAAAAGTTCGCTCGTTTGCTCAACCGTGGGGATCTTTGGCATTTCCCAAACGATCGTCCAGCCGATGTCGCTGACGGTGGGCGACGGTACGAGACCATAGAGCGCAAGAAACGCGATCGCACTTGAAAACAAGAGGCCGAGGGGCGGACCGAGCCGAAAGAATTCCCCAGCGTTCGGGCCGCGCATCGAGCTTGATGGCAAGATACCGCAAGAGAGCCGTTCCGGCGTAAATCGTCAGGCCGAAGGCGATGGCGACCCAAAACAGACGGTCCTGATCGGTGCCGGAGAAGGTGAACAATGCCGCGACCCCCGCCAGCAAGCCTTTGAAGACCGCTTCGCCGAACCCGACGATCGGCACGAACAGGCCGCGCAAGGAATTGCCGGGGCCAAAGTAGAACGGCATCTCGTTTCTGAGGCGCAGGATTTCGAGGCGCAGTCCAAGACCAAAAGCGAGCCCGCCCGTCACCGCAGCGAAGAGCAGCGGATGCGCGAGGCCGAGCCAGGCAATGCCGGCACACGCTGCGATCTCGAACAAGATGAGACTGAGGTTCAGGAGCACGCGCATGCGGTGTCGAAGCCTTGATCAGGCGGCTGCGAAGCCCCTGCTCCGCCAATCCCCCGAGATGAGCATAGAGAACCGGCAGTCCGGCGGAAAGTGGACGTACGTTGTTTGCGCCAACCGGCATAAATATCGCTTGTGCTATCCGACATGCCTGTGGCGCGCTGGCCGGATGGCACGATTGACGGCTTTGCCGTGGTCTTTGTTTGCGCCATCCGACATGCCTCTGGCGCCCCGGCCGGATGGCACGATTGACGGCTTTGCCGTCTGGGCGCTTCACTGGACGCGCGGTTTGGGTGTGAGGTTTGCACAATGTCGACTGTTGCGCGCGTGGCACTCGGGCTTGTCGTAGGCTACGCGCTGGGCGCGGCCCTCGGCTTCGGCGCGGTGCATGCCTTTTCAGGCAACATCTACGATAAGGATCTCGAAGCCGTCATGACCGCCGCCTTCGCCACGGGTCCGCTCGGCGCAGCGCTTGGCGTCGCGGTCGCGTTGTGGCTCGCCCGTAAGCGGTAGCTGCGATATCCCTCAGCTCACGGGCTTCTCGTTTGCCTTGCACATTGCGTCGCTCACGCGCGTGAGGGCAGCGTGGAAGGGGAAGGAGCGGCGGAACATGCGAAATTCGGGGCCGGTGTCGCCGACGAGTTCAAGGCGCGCGGGGCGGCCGTCTTCAGCCGATTCCAACTGCGCTTCCACGACGTAGCCCTGCGTGTCTTTTCCCAGCGACAGCTTGCCTTCAAAGGCGTTCTGGCGCTGCTTGTCGCTGTGGGTTTTGAGTTGCATCGCCTCGCCCGCGCACGCGTTCGCCTTGTCGACTTCGATGCCGCACCAGCCGTCTGCGCATGGCACGAGGTCGAGGACGAGTTTGCATTCGCCATCCGTGCCACAGCGCGTGGCGTCGTTCTTGATTGCGTAGGGCTCGCCGCTCCAGCGCCCGGCGAGCGAAGGTCCGGCGAAGGCCGCAACTGCGACCGGCTTCGCCGGGGCCACATCGCCGGCGATCACGTTCGTTGTGGTGACGATGGCCGCAGTGACGCCACAGAGCGCGCCGACGATGGCGCCTATTATGCCAACCCCCGCGCGCCCAATGACCCTGCCCGCCCCTTCCCTTGCCGCTCCTCGCCTGACTCGCGCTTCGCGAGTTGTGATTGCTGCGGCTTTGGTGCTGTCGTTCGTCGTGGCGGTCGTTGCGATCGGATCGGGGTCGGGGCTCATCGCGCTTCCTTTCGAGATGTCGCTCGTGGACCGGCGCCTGCCGGTCGTCTTTCGCATTCACATGCTTGCGTCGGCGATTGTTCTCGTACTTCTGCCCGTGGCGCTCAGCCTTCGTTTCCGCCCGCGGCTTCATCGCAGGATCGGATGGCTGTTGGGCGCTTTCGTGGTGGCGGGAGGGCTGACGGCGCTGCCGGTTGCCATATTCAGCTATTCGTGGTGGCCGGCGCGAGCCGGCTTCTTCGTGCAGGGCGTCGTGTGGCTCTGGCTTTTCTATGCCGCGGTGACGGCGATCCGTCGCGGCGACCGTGGGCGTCATGCTCATTTGATGCTGGCGATGGCCGCGGTGACGACGGGCGCGGTCTGGTTCCGCGTGCTGACCGGGTCGGCCCTCCTGTTCGATCTGCCGTTCGATCCGATCTATGCGGCCTCGGCGTGGATCGCGTGGCTGGTGCCGCTGGTGCTCGTTTTGCGACATGCCGAGTGGCTCGACGAATGGGCCTTCCGGCTGCCTCCCCTCGCCTCGTCGCAGCCCATCGGCTAGAACATCGCGCATGATAAATGATGACACGTCCTCCGCTGCGGATGCGGTGCAGCGGCTTCTTGCGATCATGGCTGCGCTACGCACGCCGGACACCGGTTGCCCGTGGGATCTCGAACAGACGTTCGAGACGATCGCCCCCTACACGATCGAGGAAGCCTATGAGGTGGCGGACGCCATTTCGCGGCGCGACCTTGCCGATTTAAAGGACGAGCTTGGCGATCTCCTCTTGCAAGTGGTTTATCACGCGCGCATCGCAGAGGAGGCGGGCGCGTTCCAGTTCGCCGACGTTGCCGAGGCTGTGAATGCGAAGATGATCCGGCGGCACCCGCATGTGTTCGGTTCGCAGGATGAGCGCGGGGCGGGCGCACAGCCGGATTTCTGGGCGCGTATCAAAGCGGAGGAGCGCGCGGCGAAGGCAGCAGAGCGGGCGCGGCTGTCATCGAGTTCCGCGACGGCGCCCAGCGCGCAGGGTTCGCACCTGTTGTCGGATATTCCTGTTGGGTTGCCGTCGCTCACGCGGGCGATCAAGTTGCAGGACAAAGCTGCGACGGTTGGATTCGACTGGCCGGATCTCGCACCCGTGTTCGCCAAGATGAAAGAAGAGATCACTGAGCTGGAGGAGGTCACCTTTGCCGTTGCCGCGTCCGACTCTCCTGCGTCAGGCCGGCGGGCCGAAGGCATGTCGGTGGCCGCCATCGAGGAGGAACTGGGCGACATACTGTTCGTGATGGCGAACATCGCGCGGCATCTCAAGCTCGATCCTGAATTGGCACTGCGTAAAGCCAACGACAAGTTCTCGCGCCGCTTCGCCTACATCGAGCAACGTCTCGCTGCGATGGGCAAAACCCCGGACGGCTCTTCGCTCGCGGAAATGGACGCTTTGTGGGATGAGATCCGCGCTCAGGACAAACAGCTCAGACGATAGTCGCTCAGCTTGACGGCGCAGTCGGGGATCTGGAGCGGGCTAATGGGGCCGGCACGGCGAAAAGCACCGGCCCCGAGAACATCAATGTGGTCGGCGTCGATCACATGGTCAATGTCGTCACCTTACCGGTGCCGAGATCATAGACGCCGCCCGCGACCTTGAGCTTGCCGGCTTTGATCAGCTCTGCGAGTACCGGCCAAGCTTCCGCCAGAATGCCCGCCTGGATGCGAACGTTCTCGCGGATGGCTACATCGAGGTCGCCTTTGGCCAACTTGGTGGCCGGTCGCAAATGCTGATACAGCGTGCTGATCTGTCCAGGCACGGCGGTCCCGCTCATTGTTGCGGCGACGGCCCCGCAGCTGGAATGGCCGAGCACGTACAAGATTTTTGCACCGAGCACGAGGCAGCCGAACTCGAGGCTGCCTATAATCGTCGGATCGGCGACGTTTCCGGCGACGCGCGTTACGAACACATCACCAAATCCCTGGTCGAAGATGATCTCGATCGGCACGCGGGAATCCGCGCAGCCGAGAAATGCCGCGAACGGCGCCTGCTTCGGTGCGACTTCCTTCACTCTGTTGATGTCGCGGTTCGGCTCCAGCGTTTTTCCGGCGACGAAGCGCGCGTTCCCGGCCTCCAGTTTTGCGAGGGCTTCTTCGGGGGTTTGTGGCGCTGCCTGCCCGGCGAACGCAGGGCTTGCACTCACACCGACGACGCCAGCAGCCGCCGCGCCACCGGCCCAGGCGAGCCACGTCCGGCGATTGATAACAGCGGCTTTTCTGGAGGCGTCAGGGGCCGAGCAGCCGCAGTGGCTGCGGGTGCAAATATGAGAAGGAGTGGACGAAGCGGTGTTCATGTGTGGCCTCACGATGGACTCGCGTTGACAGGGGAAGCGACGCTCTCCTAGCCAAAGGCCCGCACTTTCAGAAATTGATTGTTGAATGCCCAGTCATTGCGGTTGGTGATTGCTTGCCGCTGCTTGTGGCCATCCCGCGAATGGCCCAATAGCGATCGCCTACACGGTCGGCCGGCTTTTACTTAGCTGGGACTCTAATCGGGCTTTGTTCTCCGGCGTCGTGCGCAGCGTGAGCCGAAGGGCGCCGGTCTCTTCGTCGGTGGTACGAGTAAGAACGTCGGTATTCTCGTGGACCCAGGCGATGAGGCGGCCGTCGTTCGCTGGGATCGTGATGTCGAGGATTGCATCGCTGGCGCCAAGGCGCGCGTCGATGGCGTCGAGGAGTTCGGGGATGCCATCTCCGGTGATAGCCGAGACGAGAGCCGGTTGGCGTTCCTGGAAGCGGGACATGTTGATTGCTTCCTCGCGCGTGACGGGCGAGAGCAGATCGATCTTGTTCCAGACTTCGAGGATGTGGCAGTGAGCCGGCACGGTGTCGATGCCCAGGTCGCCGAGCACGCCTTCGACGTCGGTGGCCTGCGCGTCGGTCTCCGGATGCGAGATGTCGCGCACGTGCAGGATGAGATCGGCCTCGATCACTTCTTCGAGCGTGGCGCGAAAAGCTGCGACCAGCATGGTCGGCAACGATGAGATGAAGCCCACCGTGTCGGAGAGGATGATGCGGCGGCCGCTCCTCAGCTTGACTTCACGCATCGTCGGATCGAGCGTGGCGAAAACCTGATCCTTGGCCAGCACGGCGGCACCGGTGACGAGATTGAAGAGTGTAGATTTGCCGGCGTTCGTGTAGCCGACGATGGCGACGATCGGATACGGCACCTTGCGGCGGCCGGCGCGATGCAGCTCGCGCGTTTTCACGACTTGGGCCAACTCGCGTTTGATGGATTCGATGCGCGTTTCAAGAATGCGGCGGTCGAGTTCGAGTTGCGCTTCGCCCGGGCCGCCGAGGAAGCCGCCGCCGCCGCGCTGGCGCTCCAAGTGGGTCCAGGCACGCACGAGACGGCCTTTCTGATAGGTCAGATGCGCGAGTTCGACTTGTAGCCGCCCTTCGCGGGTGCGGGCACGGCGTCCGAAGATCTCGAGAATGAGGCCGGTGCGGTCCAGCACTTTCGCGTTCCAGGCTTTCTCCAGATTGCTCTGCTGCACCGGCGTGATGGCATGATCGACAATCACGAGGCCAGCGCCGGTCTCCTCAACGAGAAGGCGAAGCTCCTCGACTTTGCCTTTGCCGAACAGGGTAGAGGGACGCGGTGTGGTGATGCCGACGATGCGGGCATCGGCAATCTCAAGATCGATCGCCTCGGCGAGGCCCGTGGCTTCCGTCAACCGGTCCGCGGGAGAATGCGTGACGACGGCAGCGCCGCGGCTGTCGCGCGCGCCGTCTTCCGCGTGGCCACGCAGAACGGGCACGGTGACGATCGCCCTACCCGTCGATACGCGCAACAGTTCGTGTCCCGGCTTTTCGCGCCCGGGCTTTTCGAAGATCTCGTCGTCTGTCGTTTTATCGATGACGTGTGCCGCCGGTGCTCGCGTGAAAATCGACCTCAGGCTTCGTCGCCGCCTTCACCGTCCATGAGGTTCACGGGGGCGCCGGGCATGATGGTCGAGATAGCATGCTTATAGACCAGCTGGGAGTGCCCGTCACGGCGCAGCAGCACGCAGAAGCTGTCGAACCAGGTCACGATGCCCTGGAGCTTCACACCGTTGATGAGGAAAATAGTCAGCGGTACTTTTTGCTTGCGGACATGATTGAGAAACGTGTCCTGAAGACTTGGGGAGCGCTCGGCTGGCATTTTGTTGTTCTTTCCGATTGATCTGTCGGTTCTTGTTGTTGGCATGGGCCTATTACAGCCATGCGGGCTTCGAACGGTACCGGGCAGCCACGATCAAGCTGTACGCTGCCGATATGGCATGAATAGCCGGTTCGTTTCGCAGTTGCAGCAAAAATGAGTGGGCATTCTGACGAGTGTCGGCGCAGTCGGCGATCAAAAGATATTCAAACTGGCGTTATTTCGGCCACGTCGTGGAATTTTTCCCGAAGGCGAAGCGTGAGCGGGCCCGGCTTTCCATCGGCAATCTTGCGGCCGTCGATCGTCACCACCGGCATGACCGTGGCCGACGCGGATGTGACGAATGCTTCTTTGGCAGCCTGCGCCTCTGCGATGGTGAACGCGCGCTGTTCGACAGGTACACCTCGAGCCTTCAAGACATCGAGTGCGGTTGCGCGTGTGACGCCACCCAGGAGGCGATTGTCGAGCGGGCGTGTCAAGACGAACCCATCGGGACGTACGATCCAGGCGTTGCTCGATGCGCCTTCCGTGACAAACCCTCTTTCATCGACGAACCATGCTTCCTGGGCGCCGGCAGTACGTGCGGTCTCCTTGGCGAGCGCTGCGGGCAATAGCATCACGGTTTTGAGATCGCAGCGACCCCAGCGATTGTCGGGCACGCTTTTGACGGCGATGCCCTGCTCGGCTTTAGCGGCAACCTTCGCAGGATCGATGGCGCGAGCGACGGCGACGAGCGTCGGCTCGGTATCGGGGCCGGGAAAGAGAAAATCGCGCCGCGCCTGACCTCGTGTCACCTGCAGATAGACGAGACCGTCGCGGACGCGGTTGCGGCGGACAACTTCGCTCAACACGTGGCGTAACGCAGGTTGTGCCATCGGGAAGGCGATATTCAATTCAGATAGCGACCGGGACAGGCGCGCCAGATGACGGGTTGTATCGATCAGCGCGCCGGCCTTGACCTCGCAGACCTCATACACGCTGTCGGCGAATTGAAAGCCGCGATCCTCCACGTGCACGCCGGCTTCAGCGTAGGGCAGGTAACGACCGTTGACGTAGACGATGCGGGCCATGGCAGGAGGTCCGGTGTTTCTAATTAGAAATAGTCGGGGCTGACGCGGAAGAGTTGCTCGACTTGGCGGACGTGATCGGCGCGGGCAAAGAGCACGGCGCGATCGCTGACTTCGAATTCGGTGTCGCCGGTGGGCTTGATGAGCTTGCCGCGGCGGAGAATGGCGCCGAAGCGGACGCCATCGGCAAGATCCAATTCGCGGATGGACTTGCCAACGAGGCCCGACGTTTCGAGGACCTCTGCCTCGAGCACCTCGCCTGCCCCATTGTGAATGGTATGGACCCCGCGTATGCGGCCGCGGCGCACGTGCTGTAGGATGCGTGAGACCGTCACGGTCTTGGGGTTCAATTGTGCGTCGATGCCGAGCGAGCGGATCATCGCGGAGTAGTTCGATGAGTTGAGAAGGCAGAGCGACGATTTGCATCCGATCTGCTTGGCAAGCGCTGCGGTGAGCAGGTTTGTCTGATCGTCATTGGTGACGGCGATCAGCGTGTCGGCCGAGGGCGCTTCCGCTTCGCGCAGTACTTCTTCCGATAATGCGGAGCCGTGGAGGACAACGGCGCGGTTCAGCTTCTCGGCAATCTCGACGGCGCGGTTGCGCGACATTTCGATCACCTTGACGCGCATGTTGGCGTCGCGCTCCTCGAGTTCCCGGGCAATGAAGTAACCGATGTTGCCGCCGCCGGCGATGATGAGACGGCGGGCCTGCGTTTCCTCGTGGCCGAAGATCTGGAGCACGCGGCCGATTTGAGCGACGTCGGCAATCACGTAAACGTCGTCGCCGATCTGGACCTGATCGGCGGCATGGGCCACCATCAGCTTGCCGCTGCGAATGATCGCGACAATGGCCGCGTTGAGGTCGGGAAACAGGCCTCCCAACTGCATGAGCGGCGTATCGATAACGGGGCAGTCGCTGCCGGCTGCAATGCCAAGCAGAACGGCGCGCCGGTCGGCAAACGTGACGGTTTCGAATGCACCTGGAGTTTCCAGGCGGCGCAGGATCATACGGCCGACCTCGATTTCGGGTGAGATCACCTGATCGATGGCCATATTTTCACGGTCGAAGAGCTTGCGCCAGGAGGGGTCGAAGTAGGATTGCGCGCGGACGCGGGCAATTTTCGTCGGAATGTCGAACAGGGCGTGCGCCACCTGACAGGCGACCATGTTGACTTCGTCGTGCAGCGTGACGGCGATCATCATATCGGCTTCGCGGGCGCCGGCCCGTTCGAGCACGTCGGGATGGGCGGCATTACCCTGGATCGCACGCACGTCGAGGAGGTCGTTGGCGCGCTGAACCAGTTCCGCGCTGGCATCGACGATGGAAATGTCATTGCCTTCCGCGGCGAGGCGCTCGGCGATGCCGGTGCCGACCTGACCTGCGCCACAGATGATGACCTTCATGACGGATCCCGCAGGTGCGGGCCTCGATAAGGAGTTGCAGCTGCGGCGTCATACCGGACGGCGCGACCGGACGAACTTTAAACGAACTCACTCAGGGCCGGGTTAATCGGCGGCCTTCTCACAGCGGGCGGCCTTCTCCGCGTTGATCGGAGGAGACGCCCAGCGCACGCAGCTTGCGGTGCAGGGCCGAGCGCTCCATGCCGACGAATTCGGCGGTCCGCGAGATATTGCCGCCAAAGCGATTGATCTGGGCGAGCAGATATTCGCGCTCGAAGATCTCACGTGCCTCACGCAGCGGGAGCGACATCAGATGCTCGGCTCCGCCGTTGACGGGCAGCGGCACATTGGAGCCGATCTCCTCGGGCAGCATTTCGGCGGTGATGACCGTGTTGGGATCGCCGCCAGCGAGGATCATGAGGCGTTCGATGTTGTTTCTCAATTCGCGCACGTTGCCGGGCCAGTCGTGCGCCTGGAGCACGGCGATGGCGTCTTCGCCGATGCGTCGCGGCGAAAGGCCCGAGGCTTGAGACAGCTGCGTGATGAAAAACTGAATGAGGTCCGGGATGTCTTCACGGCGCTCGGCGAGGCTCGGCACGCGCAGCGGTACGACATTCAGGCGGTGATAGAGATCCTCGCGGAAGCGGCCTTCGGCCATCTCGCGTTCCAGGTCGCGGCTTGTCGACGAGATGATGCGTGCGTCCACAGAGACCTTCTGCGTGCCGCCGATGCGTTGGAATTTCTGCTCGACCAGGACGCGCAAGACCTTGCCCTGGGTCTCGAGCGGCATGTCGGCGACTTCGTCGATATAGAGCGTGCCGCCATGACTTTCTTCGAGAGCGCCAACCTTGCGCGGGCCGCCGGTGCGGTCTTCGGTGCCGAACAATTCCTCCTCGACGCGGTCGGGTGCCATGGCGGCGGCATTGAGAACGACGAACGGTGCGTCGGCGCGGCGCGACTTCACATGGATGACGCGGGCGGAGAGTTCCTTACCTGTGCCGGATGAGCCGCGGATCAAGATGCGGCTGTTGGTGGGCGCGAGACGGTCGATCTGGCCTTTTAGCTGATTGATCGCCGCCGATTTGCCGACCATGTCAGCCGAGACGGTCGATCGTTCACGCAGTTCCTTCACCTCACGCTTCAGTTGCGAGGCTTCCAGCGCGCGAAGTGCGACGAGGATCAGGCGATCGGACTTGAACGGCTTTTCGATGTAGTCGTAGGCGCCGCGCTTGATCGCGGTGACGGCCGTTTCGATGTTGCCATGGCCGGAAATAATGACGACGGGGAGATCGGGATACGTCCGCTTGATGATCGAGAGCACTTCCAGGCCATCGAGACGGCTGCCCTGCAGCCAGATGTCGAGAATGACGAGATGCGGCCGCCGTTCTTCGATGGCACGCAGCGCCTCGTCGCTGTCGCGTGCGAGGCGCGTGCGGTGTCCTTCGTCTTCCAGAATTCCGGCTATCAATTCGCGGATATCGGCTTCATCGTCGACAATCAGAATATCGGCAGCCATCGAAACGTCTCCTCTCGGGTCGTCAATTCATTGCAGCGCGCGCGGCGGCAGCCTCTGCGGCCTCCGGCGCACCGGTGTTGCGGTCGTCATCGGTGTCGGGATGGACGGTGGGCCGTCCGTGGCGTGGGATGGTGATGCGCACGAGGGCGCCGCTCGTCCGGTCAGGTGCCTGCGGGGCATCGTCGAGCGACAACGCGCCGCCGTGCTGTTCGGTGATCTTCTGGACGATGGCGAGGCCGAGGCCGGTGCCTTTGGATCCCTTGGTCGTCACGTAGGGTTCGAGCAGGCGTGAGCGGTTTTGTTTCGGCAGGCCGATGCCATTGTCGATGACTTCGATGTCGATGCGCTCTGGAGAAACGCGGAGGATGGTTTCGACCCGGCCCTTTTCCGTCTGGCCACCCTGCACGGCACTTTCCACCGCTTCCGTTGCGTTCTTGACGAGGTTTGTCACCGCCTGGGTGATGAGGCGGCGGTCGAAGTTGGTCATCACACGCTCGTCGGGCATGACGAGGTCGTAGGTCAGGCTGGGATGCCCCTCGCGGAAGAGGATGACCGATTCCTGCACCGCGTCGCGCAGATCGCCCTCCTCCATCACCGGCTTGGGCACGCGCGCGAAGGCCGCGAATTCGTCGACCATGGTTTTGATGTCACCGGCCTGCCGCTCGATCGTGGCCGTCAGCTTTTCGAAAGTCTCGCGGTCCTCGGTGATGAGCTTGCCGTACTTGCGGCGGATGCGCTCGGCCGAGAGGATGATCGGTGTCAGCGGATTTTTGATCTCGTGAGCAATGCGCCGTGCAACGTCGCCCCAGGCCGAGGTGCGCTGGGCGGCGACGAGTTCGGAAATGTCATCGAACGTGACGACGGAGCCGACAGTGTCACCTTTCGCCTGCTCATCCGTGACACGGGCGGAGAACGTGCGTTCGTCGCTGCCGACGACGCGCCGGATTTCGACGGCGCCTCTTGCCCGTATTGCAGGCTCCACAGCGCGTTCGAATACGGGCGTGAATTCGGGCAATGCATCTGCGATCGGTTTGCCGAGGAACTCAGCCTCCCGGATGTCGAGCAGCTTCTGCGCCGACGGCGAGATCAGTGTGATGCGTCGCTCGGCATCGACGCCGATGATGCCGGATGACACCCCGGCGAGCACCGCTTCGATAAAGCTCGTGCGGTCGGATAGTTCCGAGTTGGCCGTGACGAGGGCGTCGCGCTGGTGCTTCAGTTCGCGCGTCATGGTGTTGAACGTGCTCGACAGGCGGCGCAAGTCGCCCTCGCCGCGGCGTTCGGGCAGTTCGACATCGAGATTGCCGGTCGAGACTTCGCGGGCGCCGGCGATGAGGCGGCGGATGGGCGCCACGAAACGCCCGGCGAACCAGAGGCCGGCCCAGATGGCGGCGAGCAACGCCGTCATCGAGATCATCGTGTACATCAGTCCGTGGGCGAGCTTCAGGCCGCCGCGCGCGCGGCGCAGACGGTTGTATTCGTCGACGCTCTGCTCGGTGCGCTGCAGGTATGCCATCACCTTCGGACTGACGGCGCGCGTGACGAGAAGGTATTGGCCGGGGAAACGCTGTAAGCGGGCCAGAGCGGCTACACGTGCGCGCTCCAACGACTTGATGATCGCGATCTGGCCTTTCTCTGCTTCGGCAATCGCAGCAAGAGGCGGGCCGACGAAGGTTTCCTTGGCGTCGTCGAAGGCGGAGAGCAGCATCTGTCCGTTCGGCGAAACCAGATAGGCGCTTGCAAGATCACGCAGACCGGCCTGAGCAATCAGCAATTGCTTCAGCGCGTCCGGCTTGTCGACAATGTCGTCGGCCGCGGCGTCGATATCGCGGGCCATGTTGGCGACGTCGGTGCGAATGACGGAGCCGTGCTCCTGCAGATAGGACTGCGCGACTTCCATCGAGTTGTCGATGATCGAGCGGGCGCGCGCTGTGAACCAACTATCGATCGCGCGGGAGAAGGTGGTGGTCGCAGCTACCGCGAGCAGGATCGCGGGCAAAGCGGCAATAATGGAGAAAAGGCCGACGATGCGAACGTGCAGCCGGGCGCCTGGCACTTCGGCTCGCCATGCCTGCCACAAGCCGATGCCCTGCCAAACGAGGATCGCGATCATCGCTACGATCAGGGCGATGTTGGTCAGCAGCGCCCCCAGCACAACGTCGTCGCGAGGCGTGATCGGCGTGAGGCCTGTCAGGATCAGATACGTCGCGAGGCCTGATACAAGCGAGAGGACCACGGTGACGAGGCCGATCCAAAAGGCGCGCTCGCTGGCGTCGAGCGACGGTGCCTGGGGCGGCCCGCCGGCGGTTTGGAACAGGGCTTTCAACTTCGCTGTCACCATTGCGCCGGTCGATCATTGCCGCTGTGAGATGACCGGCGATAATGCGGCGGCACCACACGTTGTTCAGCCGTCCCATGACTGTGTGCTGGACGGCACGCAGACAGGATCTGGAGAGGCGCTCGCGCAACGCTCAGGACGAGCGGTGCAGCACCCTAGTCACAAAAGACAGCGAACTGTGACATTTTCGCGACAAGGACGTCAACCAGGATTACGTCCGTCGCTGGCACCATCACGACAGCGGCGTGCGAAAGACCTTGATGTTGAGTTCTTTTATTCGGCTGCGCAGCGTGTTGCGGTTGAGGCCTAAGAGTTCAGCGGCGCGGATCTGATTGCCGCGCGTTGCCGCCAACGCCGCCGACAGCAGCGGGTATTCGACCTGACGAATGATGCGGTCATAGAGGCCGGCGGGCGGCAGGTCGTTGCCGAACTCGCCGAAATATCCTGCGAGATGGCGTTCCACGAGTTCGGAAAGGTCTTTCGTATTTGCGACGGCTGCAGGCATGCGCGCCGGGATGGCTTCGGCGAGTTCCTGTTCAATGATCGGCGCGGTGATGAGGTCTTGCGGATAGAGGGCGGCCAGACGGCGGACGAAGTTTTCCAGTTCGCGCACGTTGCCGGGCCAGGGATGCTGCTTCAGGCGGTCGATGGCGGCCTGCTCGATCGATTTCTGGCCGAGGCCTTCACGGGCGGCGAAGCGCAAGAAGTGGCGCGTCAGGTCGCCGATGTCCTCGATGCGCTCGCGCAGCGGCGGCAGGCGCAGCGGCACGACGTTCAGGCGGTAGAACAGGTCCTCGCGGAACAGGCCCTGCTGGATCTGCGAGCGCAGGTCGCGGTGGGTCGCGGCGATGATGCGGACGTTGGTCTTGATCGGCGTGCGGCCGCCGACGGTCGTGTATTCGCCCTGCTGCAGCACGCGCAGAAGCCGCGTCTGCGCCTCGAGCGGCATGTCGCCGATCTCGTCGAGGAACAGCGTGCCGCCCTCGGCCTGCTCGAAGCGGCCCTGCGTACGCGCCTGGGCGCCGGTGAACGCGCCCTTCTCGTGGCCGAACAGTTCGCTTTCGATCAGTTCGCGCGGGATCGCGGCCATGTTGATGGCGACGAAGGGGCCGGTGCGGCGCTTGCCGTAATCGTGCAGCACGCGGGCGACCAGTTCCTTGCCGGTGCCGCTCTCGCCGGTGATCATCACCGTGAGGTCGGTCTGCGTCAGGCGCGCGAGCAGCGCGATAGATTTCCTGCATCGCCGGCGAGCGGCCGATCAGCGGCAGTTCCTCGCCGTCGGCGGTCTCGGGTCCGCGCTGCGGTTTGCGGCCGGGGGCGGCCAGCGCGCGGCCGACGACGGAGACGACTTCGTTGAGGTCGAACGGCTTGGGCAGATATTCGTAGGCGCCGTGCTCGGCGGCGGTCAGCGCCGTCATCAGCGTGTTCTGCGCGCTCATGACGATGATCGGCAGATCGGGGCGCAGTTTCTTGATGCGCGGGATCAGGTCGAAGGCGTTCTCGTCCGGCATCACGACGTCGGTGATGACGACATCGCCTTCGCCCTGGCTCACCCAGCGCCACAGCGTCGCGGCGTTGCCGGTGGCGCGCGGCGCATACCCGGCGCGCGCGAGCGCCTGGTTCAGAACCGTGCGGATCGCGGTATCGTCGTCGGCAATGAGGATCGTGCCACGCGCCATCTGGTTCATTCTCCTGGGTTCTGGTCTTCACCACGCTTTCGTTCCTGCAGCGGCAGCAGCACGCGGAATACTGTCCGGCGCGGTTCGCTGTCGCATTCGATGATGCCGCCATGGTCGCCGATGATCTTGGCGACGAGCGCGAGGCCCAGGCCGGTGCCGTTCCGCTTGGTCGTCACGAACGGATCGAACAGGTGCGGCCGCAGATGTTCGGGCACGCCGGGGCCGTTGTCCTCGACCTGAATCAGCAGCGGCAGGCTGACGCGCGAGTTCGAGCCCGGCACGGAGAGGCGCACGCCGGGACGGAACGCCGTCGTGAGCACGATGCGGCCGTGATCGGCGCCTTCGCCGACGGCTTCGGCGGCGTTCTTCACGAGATTGAGGAACGCCTGGATCAGCTTGTCGCGGTTGCCCGGCACGGGCGGCAGCGAAGGGTCGTAGTCCTCGACGAAGCGGATGCCGCGCGCAAAGCCGGACTCGGCGAGCCGGCGCACGTGGTCCAGCACGTCGTGGATGTTGACCGGCTCCTTCGCCAGCGGCCGCTCGTCGCCGAACACTTCCATGCGATCGACGAGATTGCGGATGCGGTCGGTCTCGGCGCAGATCAGCTGCGTCAGCGCGCGATCTTCGTCGGACAGAGCAGGTTCGAGCAGCTGCGCCGCGCCGCGAATGCCCGACAGCGGGTTCTTGATTTCGTGCGCCAGCACCGCGGCCATGCCGGAGACGGAGCGGGCGGCGGCGCGATGGGTGAGCTGGCGCTCGATCATCTGCGCCATGTTGCGCTGCTGGAGCATGAGCAGGATATGGCCAGCGCGCTCGGGGAACGGCCCGGCGTGCACGTCGACGAGCTTGGGCATCAGGAATTTCGGCGAATGCATTTCAAGGCCGTACTCGTTGACGGTCGCGCCGGTGCGGCGAACCTGATCGAGCAACGGGAATAGCGGGCAGCCGAAGGCGAGCAATTCGTCGAGCGTCTGGCGCTTCAGAACGGCAATGCTGGAGGACAGAAAACCTTCGGCGGCGGCATTGGCGAAAACGATGCGGTTTTTTTCTCCCAGCACAAAGATGGGATATGGCAGCGCATACAGCAGCAGATCGAGTTCGATCGGCCTCTCGGCGGGTTTCGGCGAGCGGGCTTCGGCGGCGCGATGTCGTGTCGGGCGATGTCATGCGGCCTGCCTCCGCGCATCGGCGGCTTCCGTGTAGGCTGCATCAAGGCCGGCAAACACGGGCGCGACGTTCTCTTCGGTGCACAATTGCCGGCGCCAGCGTTTGACCGCGTCTTCAGGCAATCCGCTCGTTTCGAGATACCAGCCGATGTGCTTGCGGGCATTTCTAAGACCGAGAAATGCGCCGTAGTGCTCAAGCATCGCGGCGACGTGTTCCTTGGCGATGCGGCATTGGGTTTCTGTTGAAGGCGGGCCGGGATCGATGCCGGTCGCGAGCGCTGCGGCGATGCGGCCCGGCAGCCAGGGCGCGCCGTAGGCTCCGCGGCCGATCATGACGCCGTCTGCACCAGACTGGTGCAGCGCATTGCGCGCGTCATCGACCGAGACGATGTCGCCATTGACGATCACGGGAATGGTAACCGCCTGCTTGACGAGGCGCACGAATGGCCAGTCGGCACGGCCTTTGAAGAATTGATTGCGCGTGCGGCCATGTACCGTGACGAGACGGATGCCGGCGTCTTCAGCGCGGCGGGCGAGTTCGGGGGCATTGCGCGAGGCATCATCCCAACCGAGACGCATCTTGAGCGTCACCGGCACCCGCACGGCGCCCACGACCGCGTCGATCAGTGCAAGCGCGTGGTCGAGGTCGCGCATCAGGGCGCTGCCCGACGCCTTCCCGGTCACCTCGCGCGCGGGGCAGCCCATGTTGATGTCGATGATGTCGGCGCCTTCGGCTTCGGCGATGCGGGCACCTTCTGCCATCAGGTGTGGCTCGCAGCCGACGAGTTGTATAACATGCGGTGAGAGGTTTCCGCCTTCTGCGCGACGCCGGACATCGGGGCGGCTGGCGATCAGTTCGGCGCTGGCCACCATTTCCGACACGACGAGGCCGGCGCCCAGCGCATCAGCCAGCCTGCGGAACGGAAGGTCTGAAACACCGGTCATGGGTGCCAGAAACACATTGTTCCGTGGTGTTACAATCGCAATGGAGAGTGCCGGCATCGGAACGGCCCCCCTGGAGCGTGGCCGAAATGAGTATGTTTTAGGCAGGAAGTCAAACTGCCCTCAAGTTGTGCAACATAGGGTCTGCCCATTGCTTCCGCAAGCGTCAACTCGGTTGTATAATTGCGGCCATACGACCGGGACGCTACGTAGTGAGTGCTTCGTTCGCTAGGCCTCTGGAGACCTATTTCGTGCGCATTGCCGCCCTCATCGTCGCCGCCGGACGCGGCACCCGGGCGGGAACAGACGTGCCCAAACAGTACGTGGTCATCGGTGGGCAATCCGTGTTGGCGCGTTCTGTTGATGCTTTCTCTGGCCACGGCGGGATTGGCAGAATTCAAGCGGTCATTCATCCGGACGACTTCGATATCTATACCGCAAATCTTTCACACCAGACTTGCGGGCTCGCGCCGCCGGTTTCCGGCGGAGCATCGCGGCAGGCGTCGGTGCGGGCCGGGCTGGCCGCGCTCGCGGACTGGGCTCCCGATCTCGTTCTCATTCATGACGCGGCGCGGCCTTTCGTGACCTCTGCCGTGATCGATCGCGTCATCGGCGCCCTCGGAGCATTTCCTGGTGCTATCCCAGGACTTGCAATGGCCGATACGCTCAAGCGAGCCGATGCAGACGGGACCATCGCGGAGACAATCGCGCGCGTCGGGCTCTGGCGTGCCCAGACGCCGCAAGGTTTCCGATATGCCTCAATTTCGGCCGCGCACGACAAGGCCGCGGCGGCCGGACGGGACGACTTCACGGACGATGCGGCGATCGCCGAATGGGCGGGACTGAAGGTTGCCCTCGTTGAAGGCGCGCCCGACAACGTCAAAATCACTACGGCGGCCGACGTCGAAGAGGCGCGCCGGAAACTCGAGGCACATATGACGCTGGAACCGCGGATCGGCACTGGCTTCGACGTACACCGTTTCGCCGAAGGGTCGAGCGTTTGGCTCTGCGGTGTCGAAATCCCCCACACCCATCAACTCGAGGGTCATTCGGATGCCGATGTCGGTCTGCATGCGCTGACGGACGCGCTGCTCGGCAGCATTGGCGACGGTGACATCGGCCAGCATTTTCCGCCGTCGGATCCGCGTTGGAAAGGTGCTGCCTCGCACCTTTTCCTCGCAGATGCCGCGCGCCGGGTGCGCGAGCGGGGCGGCCGTATCATGAACGTCGATGTCACCTTTCTGGCCGAAGCGCCAAAGATTGGGCCGCACCGTCCAGCGATGCAGGCCAGGGTCGCGGAAATCCTCGGCATCACGCCGGATCGGGTCGGCATCAAGGCCACCACAATGGAAGAACTGGGCTCGATCGGGCGGCGGGAGGGCATCGTCGCCATGGCGAATGCTCTTGTTCTTCTTCCGTTCTCAGTAGGCCCGGATTGCGTCTGATCCCCGCGACATTGACCCCCCTGGCAAAATCGCGGCACACCCGGCATAGCAGTTGTATGGTCAAAAAGACCTCAAGATCATGAGTCCGACCCTCTCAGAGGCGATGCGATGAACATTATGACCCAACCCGTCGAACGCGCGGCCAAAGAGCCCGCTAACATGGCTGATATTGCCGAAACCACGGCGTCTTCCTGCCTTGCTACCCGAGTGCGCCAGCTCTCGCGCATTATCACGCGCGTCTACGACGATGCGATGCGCCCGCTGGGCATCACCGCCAGCCAGTACACGCTGCTGGCGCAGCTCGCCGCACGCGACGGGATCACGGCGGTTGAGATCGGGCACGAGCTCGACATCGAGAAATCGACGCTGTCACGTAACTTGAAGCGTCTGCTTGCCCTCGGCCTGATCATCATGGATCCGCCTGCTGGGCGCCGCGGCCGTGGCCTTCACCTGACGCCCAAGGGCCAGGGCGTGCTGCGGGACGCGTTCCCGGTCTGGCAGAATGCGCAGAGCCACGCCACGGCGGTCATGGGCACAGACTCGCGCGCTACCCTCGATGGACTTCTCAAGCAGGCTGAAAAGCTCGTCGCCCCCTGAAGTTTTGCCCGCTCGCCGGATCGGCGCTAAGTTCACAAGCCGGCGTCTCGTTCGAGACGCCGGCTTTTTGTTTGATCCCGGACTGCACCTCATGCTGCCTGAAGACATTCTGGAAACTGCCCGGATCCTCGTAGCGTCTTATGCGGCCGCTGGATTGAAGCTGGTCACCGCTGAGAGTTGTACGGGTGGTCTCGTCGCCGCGGCGATTACCGATGTTCCTGGGTCTTCGGCCGTACTCGAGCGCGGCTTCGTCATCTACTCGAACGAAGCCAAGGCCGAGGCGCTGGGCGTGAGCCTGGAATTGCTCACAGCGCATGGGGCGGTTAGTGCCCGGGTCGCCGTCGCCATGGCAGAGGGGGCGTTGCGTCATTCGCGCGCGGACGTGGCGGTGGCGATCACGGGCATTGCGGGTCCAGGCGGGGCAACCGAGACGAAACCGGTCGGGCTCGTGCATCTCGCTGTGGCCCGGTCGGGCCGCGGGACCGTAGATGTTGTATGCCACTTCGGCGATCCCGGTCGCCGACAAGTGCGGGAAGCCGCTGTCCGAAAGGCGTTCGAGATGCTGGCGGCTGCGCTCACTTGAGCGCGCCATTCCGGCGCAACGGAGTTGATCATGCCGCCGATCCACCTTCTCGCAATCGTTCTTGCCACCGTTCTGGCGGCGCCTCAGGTGCGCGCGGCGGACGTGACGGCGCGGGAGGTGACCGAGCTGTTGTTCCGCGCGTCGGGTCCGGTGGATCTGTCGGGACGGGATCTCGAAGGGCTCGATCTGTCGCTGATCGATTTCAAGAAGACGCGGCTGGCCAAGGCCAACATGTTCGGCGTCAATCTGACGGGATCCAATCTCACCGGCGCCGATCTTTCCTCGGTCAATCTCGACCGGGCCAACATCATCGGTGCAAAGTTCGATGGAGCGAACCTCTCGGGCGCGAGCCTGCTGCGACCATCCACGACAATGGGCCGGGAGCCGGGCAGCGAAGCCCCCCCCAGCTTCATTGGTGCGGACATGAAGGGTGCGAAGGTCTTCGGTCAGCTGAGCCGGGTCGATCTTTCGCGCGCCAATCTGGAAGGCGCGACGCTGGCCCCGTTCGGCAAAACCGGTTTCATCGAAGATCTCTTCCGCACCGAATTGGAGGGGGCGCAGCTCAACGGCACCAATTTCGGCGGCAGTGACCTGACCTACGTCTCGTTTCGGTTTGCGAGCCTCAAGGGTGCCAACCTCAAGGGCGCGAAGCTGCACAACGCCGATTTCTCGAAGGCGGATTTGACGGATGCCGATCTCACCGGCGCCGACGTGAAGGAGGCGGACTTCGACGGCGCCATCCTTACCGGCGTCAAGGGTCTCGACCGGCTGGCCAGCCGCGATACGGCGCGCAATCTCCAGAACTGAGCCCGTTACTTGACCTCGAGCGAGAGCCCGGCGCGGGCTTCATCCTCGGTGCCCTGGGGAAGTTGCTCGTCCAGAATTTCGGCGGGTCCGGCGCCGGTGCGGAACTTGCGCAGATCGTCCTGCGTCTTCTGGTACTCCGCTTCGCGCTCCGTCGACTGAAGCAGGAATGTGCGCCAGTCGCCGAGGACTGTGAAGCGCTGGCGTTCAAAATCATGGCCTATGCCTTGCGGGCGTCTGGCGGTTGCGTTGCAAATCGCCACGACCCCGTGACGGCCGGGCTTGTCCAGTCGCAACTGGAAGGGCGCACCCGCGGGCGGGATCTGCACAAGTGATCCTGCCGAGACACGATTATCGACGATCGCGTCATTGGGGAAGAGTACGGTGGCGAGGCCGTCGGCTTCGACCGCGATGACTGTGAGATTGCAGTCTCCGCTCGGGCGCGCGTAAACGGTCAGCAGGTCGCCCGTCTTGTATGTGAACGCGTTGGTCCACATGGCAAGGCTGAAGCTCGGCGCTGCCTTTGTGAGCGACGCTGCGCGACGGGTCGATCGGTCCGTCAGGCTGGCCTTCAGCAACTCCCATTCCGCGCGCGGTAAACCCGTTCCGGCGAGCCGCAGCGCAAGCACCTGTTCACTGTCATCAAGGTCGGCGAGGCTGTCGCGCAGCGTCACTTCATCGAGCTTCAGTTCGACCGCTGCGCGCTGCTGTGAGACGATGCGGGTGAATTCGCGGGCGAGCGCGTCAACGGGATCGAGCCCGTCGACAAGTGGTGGCAGCGAAGGTGCGGCGATGGCTTGCGAGATGGGGCCGACGCTTGCGACTTCCGTCGGCGCCGCCGTTGCGGCCAGCGCACGCGCGGCAAGTTCTTCGGCTGCGACCACGCCCATGATGTGATCGCCGGGGCCTGCGCGCAGATCCCACGCCTCGGCCGTCAACCCAAAATCGGAGGGTCGAAATGCCAGGAGGACGCTTGCGTCGCCGACAGTGTCGAGCGTGGTCACCTTGCGCAGGGTCAGGCGGTTCACGAGAGCGGTGACGGCGTCGCGAAAGGCTGCAAGCGTGGCGTCGTTGCGGCAGAGATTGTGCAGGTTGGCGAGGGAGACAAAGCGGAGCTGCTTCGACGGATCCTTTTCGAAGGCTTTTCGCCACGCTGCGATGTCGCGCATCATGTCGGCAACCGAGACGGCCGGCTTGCCTGGGCATTGCGATCCGCGCGGCGCCAGACCTGCGAGCCAATCTCGGACGGCGCCGACTTCGGCGGGTGTTGGGCCGGGAACGGGGCCAAAGAACACCGACAGCGGCCGGTGACGTGCGAGCATAATCTGATAAAGGCGCGAGGCGTCCGGGTCGGACGGGACAATCAGGTCGTCGCGCTCCACCAGTTTCTCGAGATCGAGAAGGTTGCCGAGGCCCCCCTTCGCAGGCGGGTTTTCCAGCCGGCCGGTCTGGTGGCAGCGGGCACAGTGGGTGTCGAGAACCGCTCTTGCCTTTGTGGCGGGGTCTGGCTCAGCCCAAGCGGATGGCGCGTGCAGGAGCACGGCAACGAGCGCGCAGAGGGTCGCGGATGCGCGCTGCCCTCGCCGCCAATGCGTGTGTCTGCTCGAGTTTCGAAGCACCCTGCGTCCGTCTCCCACCGCCCCGCTGACCGGCGGCACCATAACGGGGCCGATGCGGCGGGCCTAGGGCCGGTTGGCCACACGCAGAGGCGGAGCTCGCCTTCAAGGCCATGTCAGCGCGGGGACTTTGGAGCGATGACGGTCACCGGCACGCCCGTGGCACTGATGATCCGTCCGGCGACCCGGCCGGAAAAAGCTCCGGCGATCGCGAGACGCGCGTGGGCCCGCGCTCGACCATCGACACCGACAAGGCGGCGGGGCATCGGTCGGCCAGGCTCATTTTGAAGCGGGCGTCGGGGGGTTCGGTTGCACTTTGTCCGATCTCTCCCCATTTGCGACTGGCTGGATATGGACGGCCGGCATCTGGGTCCCGCCTCGTCGGCCTCTTCGGTTTGATGCCCATGGTGGTCGGCGCGGATCAGAGTCTCTCGTTTTGGGGGCACGAGCGCGTAGCCCCTCGGCCTACGTAGCGTTACTTATCGAGCCGCACGCCGTGCGGTGTCACAAGCGCAGGCGAAGCGTCCACGTTTCTGTTCGCTTCAGGGAGCAAGACCGGCACGATGTCCGCCACGAAGACAACCCGGCATTGGCTGATCGGCCTTGGCTTCCTGATGGCGTATGTCGCGCTCGACTACGTGAGTTACGTGAAGCCCTATCGCGATATCGGCATCACGCCGTGGAATCCACCGGCGGGCCTTGCCATCGCCCTCGTGTTTCTAGAGGGGCTGCCTATCGTTCCATTCGTGGTGTTCGCACCATTGGTCGCCGACGCTCTCGTGCGCCAGATACCGCTGCCTCTGGCGGCCGATGTGCTCGGATCGTTGCTGGTCGGCAGCACGTTCGTCGCTGCAGGACTGGCACTGCAGCGCATGGCTCATTTCGATCCGCGCTTTCGCAAGGTGCGCGACGTTCTCACCCTCGTCGCGGTTGCGGCCAGCACCGCCATTCTCGCCGCAGGTATCCTTGTCGCGCTCTTTTTGGCGACGGGTCTGTTGATGGGGGAAGAGGCTCCGATCGTCATGTGGAAATCCACCGTTGGCGACATGATCGGCATTCTCACGGTTGTGCCGCTGGTTCTGCTTTGGCGCACCTATCAGCCCTGGCCGGCGCTCGATGTGTGGATGCCGCTGCAGTTGTTGTCGATCCTGGCAGCGCTGGTGATCGTGTTCGGCTATCAGGACGCCACCGCATTTCAATTGTTCTACCTACTTTTCCTGCCGGTGCTCTGGGTGGCGCTGACACACGGACCGCCGGGCGCCGTAACCGCGCTGGCGGCGGTCCAGATCGGGATTGTGATCGGGGCGGAAATCCGGTTCGGTGCGGACCCGGGGTTCAGTGCGCTGCAGGTGCTGATGACGGCGCTGGTCATCACCGGCCTTATCGTCGGCGCCATCGTCGCGGAGCGTGAAGATGCGGCGGCCAGGCTGCGCGATCAGCAGGCGGCGCTGAACCGGACGCTGCGCATCCGCTCGGCAGGAGAAATAGCTGCAACGATCGCACATGAAATGAAGCAGCCGCTGACGGCACTTGCGACTTACGGCGGGATTGCCGCCAAAGCCTTGCGCGACGGCGATACGGGCCTTGCGACCCGCGCCGTTGGCAAAATCGAGAGCGAAAGCCAGCGCGCGGCCACCGTCCTCACCGGCATTCGCGATCTCTTGCGCCAAGGCGCGATCAACAAAAAGGAGGTCGATATCGACGCGGCGTTCGCGCAGATTTCCGAACTCCTTCGCAGCGATCTCGGCAAGCGAGGCGTCGCGCTGTCCTTTTCCATCGATGACCGAGTGCCACATATCATCGCCGATCCGGTTCAGTTGCAGCAGGCGCTGCACAATCTCGTCGTCAATGGCGCAGAGGCCATCGAAAGCGTGGGCCGGCAGGGGCGTGTCACGGTCCGCGCGGTTCGCTCCGGTGAGCAGGATATCCGCATCGACGTTGCTGATGATGGGCCTGGTTTCCCGCCCGCCTACGACATCACCGATCCGCCACCGTTCACGTCGACCAAGTCCGACGGGTCCGGCATCGGACTGACTGTCGTGCGCTCCATCGCGGAAGCCCACGGCGGCCGATTCAGCATTCAATCTTCGGCGCGCGGTGCCAGCGTCAGCCTCAGCCTGCCCATTACTGGAGAAATTTCATGAGCGAGATCGTTTCCATCATCGATGACGAGGCGTCGGTGCGCGATGCCGTCACCATGCTGCTGGAGACGAACGGATATGCCGTCGCGTCCTACGCCAGCGTCGGAGAATTTCTCAGTGCGCCGTTCACACCCGGAGCCGTGGTGAGTGATGTCCGCATGCCGGAAGCGACGGGGATCGATCTTCTGCGCCGCATGCAAGCCAGCGAGGATCCTCGCCCGATCATTCTGCTCACCGGCCACGGCGACATCGAGATGGCGGTTCAGGCGCTGAAGCTCGGCGCATTCGACTTCATCGAAAAGCCCTTCGATCTCGACCGCTTGCTCGCGTCGGTCGCCTCCGCCATGGAGACGTCGGTCACGTCGCTCAAGACGACCCTGGAGCTACAGGAACTGAAAGCCAGGTACGCGTCGCTGTCCGACCGGCAGCGGGATACCATGCACCTGCTGATCCGGGGCCTTTCGAACAAAGAAATCGGACTGGAGCTCGGCATCAGTCCGCGAACCGTCGAAATTCACCGTACCTGGGTGATGACCCGCATGCAGGCCAAATCGATGGCCGATCTCGTGCGGATGGGCTTGGCGCTGGGCCTCGCCTGAAGTTGGGATCGACGCCGTCAACTGAGTTGCCAATTTTTAGGCGAAGCCGGCTGCCGCCTCGCGTAGAAAAACGTCCGGGCTGTAATTTGCGGCCCCGGCGGCGATGAGTTGGCAATGCGGACAGGTGGCCGGATACTGGTCGATCAACTCGCCCTGCAGGGGGCGGGTGCCGTCTATCTCGTGCCCGGCGAGAGCTTTCTTGCGGTGCTCGATTCCCTGTTCGACACCAACAGCGTGCGCACGATCGTCTGCCGGCACGAGGGCGGCGCGGCGATGATGGCGCAAGCCGCGGGGCGCCTGACCGCGCGTCCCGGTATCGCGTTCGTGACGCGGGCGCCCGGCGCCACGAACGCGGCCTCAGGCGTCTATGTCGCCGCGCAAGGCCAGACGCCGATGATCCTGTTCGTCGGATTGCCGCCGCGCGAACGCGCCCATCTTACCGCGTTCCAGGATTTCGATCTCATTGGGCTCTACGGCGGCATGGCGAAGCATGTCGAGGTCGCGTCCGCAGCAGCGCGGCTGCCTGAAACGGTGTCGCGGGCCTATGCCATCGCGCTCAATGGGCGGCCGGGTCCGGTGGTCATCGGTCTCCCCGAGGACGTGCTGTCGGAGACCGCTGACGTCCCTGATGCGCCGTACATCGAGGCGGCGCGTTCGGAACCTTCACAGGCCGCGATGGCGGAAATTGCAGTGCTACTTGCAGCCGCGGAGCAGCCGGTCGTGATCGTGGGCGGACCGCGCTGGTCGCCAGCCGCACAGGAAGCGGTGCAGGCGTTCGCGCTGGCGTTCGATCTGCCAGTGGCAGCGGCGTTTCGCGCGCAGGATTATCTCGACAATCGACATCCGTCCTATTGCGGGCACATTGGGATCAATATGGACCAGCGGCTGGCTAAGGCCATCCGCGCGGCCGATCTCATCCTCGTGATTGGCGCGCCTCTGGACGAGATCGGAACGGCGGGCTGGACGGTCATAGCGTCGCCCGTTCCGGCCCAGCGCATCATCCACGTGCATCCGGCCGGTACAGATCCGCGCGACGGCGTGCGTGTCGCCCAGCAAATCGTGGCATCGGCTGAAGGTTTCGCCACCGCGCTCGCATCGCTCAAACCGCCTGACATCAAGCGCTGGCGTACGTTCCGGCGCGATCTCAGAGCGGCGTTCGAGCGCTCCCAGCGTCCGTTGCCGACACCGGGCGCGGTGCAATTCGCCGAAGTCGTGCGCATGGTCTCGCAACACGTGCCGGAAACGGCGATCATCGCGAGCGGGGCTGGCAACTACAGCCAATTCGTGCACCGTTACACGTCCTACAGGAGCTATCCATCCAGCCTTGCTCCGGCCTCGGGATCGATGGGCTACGGACTGCCGGCCGCGATCGCAGCAAAAATCGAACGTCCGGAGCGCACGGTCATCGCTTTCGCCGGCGACGGCTGTTTCATGATGACTGCACAGGAACTGGCTACCGCCGTGCAGTACGATCTGCCCATCGTCATTATCGTCGCCGACAATGGCATGTACGGCACCATTGGAATGCACCAGGAGAAGACCTATCCCGGACGCGTCAGCGGTACGAGCCTCGTCAATCCAGATTTCGCGCAGATGGCGCGCAGCTTCGGGGCGTGGGGTGTGACGGTCACGGAAACGGCTGAGTTTGAAACGGCTTTTGCCGATGCCTTGGCGTGCGGGCGGCCGGCCGTGATCAGCTTGAAACTCGATCCGGACGCGATCACGCCGGGCACAACGCTCGAAGCGCTTCGCCGGTCCGTCAGTGCTGGAGAAACATGATGGTTACGCCTTTGTTTCGCACTGTCCCGGCAGGACTTAACAAGACGTAAAAATCACAGCGAGCGAGTTAGGCATACTCGCGTCCGTTGCTCGACTGTAAGTCAAATTTGGCCTAAACATTTTCTCAACGCCGCCGAACACGATCTTGCACATCGACGCTGAGTACGCCCCTCGAAGAGCACACGCACATGGATCTACAGGCTCATACCTTCATAGGTTCCACGTCCTCGCGCTGGGCGAAAATGCTGGCGCTCTTCTGCTTCGCCGTCGCCTGCGGTTTTTTGATCGGTTCACTCAGCGAAGGACATAAGGCCGGTACGGCGGTCGCTCCCACCGCTGCGGTCATCTCCCATCCGCTGGTTTGATTTTTGAGTTTTCCGATCCCCCACCACGAAGTTCGGTCCCATGCGAAGCCTCCGTCCGAAAGGACGGAGGCTTCAGCATTTCAATGTCGCGTTTATGGACGGGCGCGGCCGAACTGACGCAGTGCGATGTCATCGAGCACGCGATGAAAGCGGCGCACGGCCTCCGCAATATCGCCCGAGTGGCGAACAGACGTTGCGTGCGACGTCCGCTGCGCGCCGGGTCGAACAGCGTCCACGTCAGAGGCGAGCGGCACGACTTCGACGTTGGGCCACAGCGCGCGAAATCGGGTAACCGCGTCCGGTGGTACCGCGACGACGACGATCCGTCCGGCTTGTAGTGATTCCAGCGCGCCTGCGGTCAATCCGTGCCGCGCATCGGCCGTCTGCCAGCTGACGGCGAAACCGCGGTTCTGTTCGATGTCGCGGAAGACGCGCCGTGGGATGCCGATGTGTTCGCTGTCGTGTTCGCATGTCCTTGTCTGGAGACGGGCGGGGAACTCCAGACGCGGGTCACCGGCGTAGCGGCGGCGGGCCGAGGCGATGAGCAGATCTTCACCACGTGCTGCGGCCCCCGCAAGCAGCACCAGAAGTCCACCCGATTTGGGTTCCGCCGTCAGTCCGCCGGCTCGATTGGTCATCTGAGCGTTCCCCGCGCTTGCCTGATCCTCGGACACTAGCGATGAGTTGGTCTCAGAGACGTGTCGGCGGCGGCACAGGTCCGCGATTTGTTCGTTCCTTGCGGACCGACCGTCAACCGTCGTTGGCCGAACGCTTCAAAACCACGCGATAGCCTGCCTTTTCCATCGCCGTCACCGTCTCCATGAGATGGCCGGCGTCGCGAGTCTCGATGACGAGGTTTAACTCGGTACCCTTGGCGGGCAGGTCGGTGAAGACGCGCTGGTGATAGACTTCAACGATGTTGGCTCCCGCGCCGCCGATGACCCCCGCCACCCTGGCGAGCTGCCCAGGGCGATCGGGAATGTCGATGGCGAGCCGCGCGAGACGGCCGTCACGCGCCAATTCGCGGGTCAGCACGCTGGCCAGGAGGCGGCTGTCGATGTTGCCGCCACAGAGCACAAGGCCAACCTTGCGCTCTCTGAAGCGATGCGGATCGGCGATGATCGCCGCGAGACCGGCCGCGCCGGCTCCCTCGACCACCGTCTTTTCGATGCCGATGAGCAGCGAAACGGCGCGTTCAATCTCCGCTTCGCTGACCAGCATGATGTCATCGACGACGCGGGCGATGATGGATCGGGTGAGCGCACCGGGCTCTTTCACCGCGATGCCTTCGGCGAGCGTGTCGCCGCCGATGGGCAGGCTTGCGTGCTTCACCAGGTTGTACATCGATGGGTAGAGACCTGCTTCGATGCCGATGATGCGGATTTTCGGATTGAGCGTCTTCGCGGCCGTTCCCATGCCTGAAATCAAGCCGCCCCCGCCGATCGGCAAGACGAGATCGTCGAGATCGGGCACGGCGCCCAGCATTTCGAGCGCGATGGTCCCCTGCCCTGCGATCACCTTGGGATCATCAAACGGATGGATGAAGGTATAGCCCTTGTCGCGGGCGAGATTGCGCGTGATGCGGGCGCTGTCTTCGAACGTCGCGCCTTCGAGAATGACATGGGCGCCCAGTGCGCGCGTGTTCTCGACCTTCACCGCCGGCGTGCCCTCGGGCATCACGATCGTTGCCGGAATGCCGAGCCTTGAAGCGTGATAGGCGACGCCCTGCGCGTGGTTGCCGGCCGACATGGCGATCACACCGGCGGTGCGTTCGGCTGCCGAGAGGCTCGTCAGTTTGTTGAGAGCGCCGCGTTCCTTGTAGGCGCCGGTGAATTGCAGGTTCTCGAACTTCAGCCAGATCTGGCAGCCGAGCATGGCGGAGAGCGTTCGGCTGTGGGCGAACGGTGTCTCGACGATCGATCCCTTCAGTGTGAGCGCGGCGGCCTCGATCGCCGCGAGGTCGATCCCGGCGGCCAGTTGATCCCTATTCGCCGTCATTGCCCACTCCCTATGGCCAGAAGCAGCCCGCCACGCGACCATGCGATCGAGGCGCTGATTCTGAAAGGTGCCGCCGCGCTCCCAGGCGAGACGCCACGACCGGCATCCTTTATATCGCGGCTAGGCGCAGAGCAGGGCCACAGGCGGGGATCAACCATGGCAAAGGTCGCTTTTATCGGGCTGGGCGTGATGGGGTTTCCCATGGCCGGCCATTTGAAGACCCGAGGGGGCCACGACGTCACGGTTTACAACCGAACGGCGGACAAGGCGGCGGCGTGGGTGGAAAAGTTCCCCGGCGGCCGGACTGCGGGGACCCCGGCCGAGGCCGCCGCAGGGGCCGAGTTCGTGTTTGCCTGCGTCGGCAACGACGACGATCTCAGAGCTGTGACGATGGGGGCCAGTGGCGCCTTCCAGGCGATGGCTCCCGGCGCGATCTTTATCGACCATACGACAGCTTCGGCGGAAGTGGCGCGCGAACTCGATGCCGGGGCGCGGGATCGGGGCCTTCATTTCATCGATGCACCGGTGTCGGGTGGCCAGGCGGGGGCTCAGAACGGGCAGCTCGCCGTCATGTGCGGTGGCGAAGGCGAGCCTTTTGCGCGCGCGCTGCCGCTGATCGAGACCTACGCGAAACTCGCCACGTTGATCGGGCCGGCCGGTTCCGGCCAATTGACGAAGATGGTCAACCAGATCGCGATCGCTGGGCTCGTGCAAGGTCTCTCTGAAGCGATAGCGTTCGCGGAACACGCGGGGCTCGACGTGGAGAGCGTCATCGGCATCATTTCAAAAGGCGCTGCGCAATCGTGGCAGATGGAAAACCGCTGGAAGACGATGCACGCGCGTCAGTTCGAATTTGGGTTCGCAGTCGACTGGATGCGCAAGGATCTGTCGATCTGTCTTGGTGAGGCACACCGTTGCGGTGCAACACTGCCGGTTACTGCAATCGTCGACGGCTACTATGCCGACATTCAGTCCCGCGGGGGCGGCCGTTACGACACGTCAAGTCTGATTTTGCGGCTTGATGATCAGGAGACGTAGGTGCAGCGCACCAAATGCAGCGCACGCGTTTTATGCAATGTTTAGCAATAAAACTTTGACGTCACACTCTCGACATCCGACGAAAGTAGGGTCTTACTAGGGATACGGGGAAGGTCAGCAGAGACTGCTTTGCATTGGGGAGACATGCGAAGCGAAACAGGAGAGCACCATGGCATTGCCGACGGTATCGATCGACAATCGGGAAATCATCCTGCTCAGTGGTTTCAAGACAGTGAGATCTGAGACAGCGCCCAAAAAGCCTTTCGTCGTCATTCTCGACGAGCGTCAGCTGGAATGCTCGGTCAAGAACGACAACAATGACGCCGTTGCCTACGGCTATGTGGCAGGACGCTGGATCGCAGTCGCTTAAATCTCTCGCCTCAAAAATCAGAGGGCGCGCCGGTGAAATCCTGCGGGCCCTTTTTGCTTTCGGCGGTCGACGTGCCTGGAGCGTCAGGGCTGGTCGCCGTTGCGGGTGGCGCGGGCGAACTGCAGCGGGAGAGCGGTCGTATACTTCATCTGCTCCATTGCGAACGCCGAGGAGACTTTTGCGATCTCGATCCGTGAAATCATCTTCTTGTAGAACTCGTCATAAGCGCGGATGTCGGGGACGACGACACGGAGCAGATAATCGACTTCGCCCGACATGCGGTAGAACTCGATCACCTCGGGAAAATCGTCCACGGCCTTGTGGAATTTGTCGAGCCAGGCGGTGGAGTGCTTGTCGGTCTTGATCGACACAAACACAGTAACGCCGGCGTTGACCTTTTCAGGCTCCAGCACGGCCACGCGTTTGCGGATAACACCCGTCTCTTCGAGCTTCTGGATGCGGCGCCAGCAGGGGGTGGTGGACAGCCCGACCTCCTTGCCGATGTCGGCGACGGGGCGGGTGCAGTCTTCCTGCAGGATCGACAGGATCTTCACGTCCATCTCGTCCAGCATTGGCCCTCCGATCCTGGCAAATCCATTCTCAATAGTATGGCTGAAGCGGAGGCTTGTGAAAAGATTTCCGCGCCTGATGTCCCAAAGCGGAAACAGAATGCGGCGTCAGATGCGTTCGGCAATCTTGCTGCGAAGTATCGGCAGTACCTCGGACTCGAACCAGGGATTGGCCGTCAGCCAGCCGGTGTTGCGCCATGATGGGTGCGGCAGAGGAATTCCCAGCGCACCGCCAACGTCTCTCAGCGGCCGGGGCCCTGCCCTGACCGTCTCGGTCAGTGACGTCACCGCGTCATCGCCCAGATACCAGCGCTGGGCGTAGGTGCCCACGAGGAGCAGAAGATCGATGGCGGCGAGTTCCCGCATCAGGCGCGGGCGCCAGAGCGGTGCGCACTCTTTGCGCGGCGGCAGGTCGCCGCCTTTCGCATCTTGCCCCGGGAAGCAGAAACCCATGGGGGCGATGGCGATGCGCGTCTCGTCATAGAAGACGTCAGCCGGGACATTCATCCATGCGCGCAGGCGGTCGCCCGAGCGGTCGTCGAAGGGTTTGCCCGAAGCATGCACTTTCGTTCCCGGCGCCTGGCCGACGATCAGGATGCGAGCGGTCGCAGAGGCGCGCAGGACCGGACGCGGGTCATGGGCAAGCGGGGCGCCGCGAGGCTGCGTGCGGCAGACACGGCAAGCGCGGATCTCGGCGAGCAGCCGGTCGAGGGGCTGCGACATGGCTCGTTTTCGCCTTTGTTTACGGCCCGCTCAGAGCAACAGCTTCATCGCGTCAGCGGCGAATTTGACGCCCGGATAGGAGACCTGATGCTGGTTGATCAGCATGTCCGGTCCCATGTGCGTCAGCAGCACGCTGCGGGCATTGATGCGCGGAAGTTCTGCGGCGAGCGTGCGCCAGTTGAGATGATAGCGCGAGGGCTTTTCGAAGGTGAAGCATTCGGTGATGAAGAGATCGGCGTCGCGCGCGGCGTCGGCAAGACTTTCCACCCATTCGGTATCACCGGAGAAGGCGAGCACCTTGCCTTCGACCTCGAGGCGCAAGGCATACGGTGGTGCGCCGGAGGGATGGCTTACTTCGAAGGGTTTCACCGCAACGCCTCCCTCCACCATCCATACCCGCTCCTGGTACGTGCGGAAGATGAGTTCGAACGCGCGCGGCGTTTTGGAAGACCCTGGAAACAGGGCTTCGGCGGCCGCCGTGAACCGCTCCTCGATGCCGGCCGGTCCGGTTACCACGAGAGGTGATTTGCGTTTGGCGACGTGGATGGCGTGGATCAGCCACCAGACGAGCCCGGAAAAGTGATCGCCATGCAGGTGGGTGATGAAAATCGTTGAGATGCTGCTGGGGTCGATCTTCTCGCGCTCGAGGCCGACCAGGGTCGTCGCGCCGCAATCGATCAGGAACGAGCCACCAGAATGGGCGACGTGGTAGCAGGTCTGCAGACGCCCTCCGCTTCCAAAGGCGTCGCTGCTGCCAATGACGGTGAGTTGCATATCAGCCCTTTTTGACTGCGAACCGGCAAGTTACCTTCTGGCCGGGGGCGGTTCTGTTCCGGACGTAACAGCGCGATTAGATCTGGGCAACGGCCCCGGCCGGATTGCCGCGCCGGACCCGGGGTACGGAGGGGACCGGGAGGGACGGCTCAGGAACTGCCGTTGTTGCGGCGGCGCCAATCCTGGGGGCGTTCGAATTCGGAGGCCCACAGGCCGCGCCGGGCGGATCTGGCCTCCGCTTCCTCGCTCTTGTAGGCGCCGAACGCCACCGCAAAGCCTTCGGCCACCATGCGCGCGTTGAGATTGTCGCCTGATGCGTTGAAGCAGGTTGCAAGTCCGCGCCCGTGCTGATCCGTCGAATGGATGTCACAGCGGATCGGCTGGCCGCCAAGCAGCCTCTCGAGGGTGCGGCGCGCTTCGTCTCCGCATCGCCAGTCGCGGCCATCGCGGGTGCAGGTCTGGCGGCCCTCCGGCGCATCGATGCCTTGCATGCGCACCTCCGTCTGACCGACGAAAAAGCTATCCCCATCGACGAGGCGGGGCCGGCCCTCGATGGTGCCCTGGACGATCTGGGGTGCGCAGCGTGCAGCGAGGGCCGCGATGAGGCCCAGCACCAGCAGTCCGACCGTTCGCACCGCGTTGCGATTGGGTCGGAGCCAGGCCCGCGACAGGTGCCGGCCCTGACTGCGCCCGCCTCCCTTCGGCCACTGCGGTCCGAAGCCCATGAGATATCTCCCCGATTCACCGTTCAATAAACGCAACATTAGCGAATGACTGCGAAATTAACGATGGTTTGACACCAAGGCGGTGGCCGCCGGTTCGTCTTGCGCCTCCGCAAGGACCCGGACCGGCTTGCGTCAGGTGTCTGGTGGCGGCGGGAATGACAAACAACCCAACGGTCGACCAGCTCGAGAAACAGCGGCAACGTCGCGAGACGCGCAAGCGTAGCGCCGACGACATTCGTGCCGCGCGTGAGCGGCTGAGCGGTACCGCACCGATCAAACCCGAGTTCGAATACGAACTTCTGGCGATGTTCGCCCGCAACGAAGTCGGCGCGGCCGTCACGATGCCGGCACTGTCGGTGATTTTCGCGCTCGCTGCCATGTTCTGGGCGCCCATGGCCGAAGCCGTGGCGTGGCTCGGGCTCGTTATCGCTGCGAAAGTCGTGCTGATCGAGACTTGCCGCCGGTTCCTGGCGCAGCCGCGGGATCAGGTCAATGTCGAGATGTGGCGGCGGCGACTCATTTTCTCAGAACTCTTGAATGGGACGACATGGGCCGGCTTTGCGCTCGTCGGCTTCGGCGATGCGGACCCCGCGGTCCCCGGATTGATGTACACGTCGCATGTCTTCCTGTTCGCGACCCTGATCGTCATCCTTGCGATCCGCATGAGCTTCGGATCGACGGTGATGGGTATTCTCTACGCCGGCACGCTGCCCATGACGGTGGTCGTGGTGGCGCGGCTGCTCATGCTCGGCGATCCGTTCTATCTGGCGCTCGCATCGATGGCGGCGGGTGTGAACGTGTATTTCATCTTCCTCGCCAAGGGGCTGCATTCGACGGCACTCGCCATGCTCGAATTTCGGGCACAAAAAGATGCGCTGATTTCGGAGTTGGAAGAGGCGCGGCTCTTGTCGGACGAAGCGCGCCGCCGCGCGGAAGCGGCCAACAAAGCCAAGTCGCGGTTCCTGGCCACGATGAGCCACGAACTCAGAACGCCGCTCAATGCCATCATGGGTTTTTCGGAAGTGATGAAGGGCGAGGTGATGGGCCCCATCGGAAACCCGCAGTATCGCGAATACTGCGGCAACATTCACGACAGCGGCCAACACCTTCTCAATCTCATCAATGAAATTCTCGATCTCTCGCGCATCGAAGCCGGTCGCTATGAGCTGCACGAGGAGCCGTTGCGCATTGCCGACATCGCCGAGGACTGCGTGCGGCTCTTGAAACTTCGCGCGCAGTCAAAGAACGTCGAACTCATCGAAGATTACGATCTGTCGTTGTCACAGGTCTGGGCCGATCAGCGTGCGATGCGGCAGATCACGCTCAATCTTCTCTCGAACGCGCTGAAGTTCACGCCGAAGGGCGGACGTATCACACTGACCATCGGGGCGACGACGGACGGCGGGCAATATCTCTCCGTGCTCGACACGGGTCCTGGCATTCCGGCCGACGAGATTCCGAAAGTGCTGCAGGTGTTCGGGCAAGGGTCGCTGGCCCACGAGAATGCAGAAGGCGGCACGGGGCTTGGCCTGCCGATCGTACAGAACCTCATCGAGTTGCATGGCGGGGCGTTCGAGCTTCTGTCGGAGCTTCGAAAAGGCACCGAAGCGATCATTACCCTGCCGAAGCAGCGCATTCTCGCAGCGGTTCCGCCACTTCAGCCGCTCGGGCAGGAACGCCATCGCGGCGCGAATAGGGCTGGGCGGCAAGGCCGCCAAGGTCGTCTTCGCGCGCTGGCCTCTTGATTGCCGCTTCCGAGTGCTTGGCTGCCGCTTCCGAATGCCTGCCGGGCAGCCGGCCGGAAACGGCGGCTGGAGGCGGGGCGGGAGTGCGGCGCGTGAACCCTTGCGGCTCCCCCTCCCGGCCCTTAATTAATCCCGGACGGTTCGAGATGGCTTGGCGCGTTGCCGACCCACCAGTACGCCGCTAAGGACGCCATCGCATGGAAATGCCCCGCATTGAAACCCCGTGCATCAAGGTCTGCGTCATCGACCAGACGACGCGGCTGTGCGGGGGATGCGGGCGGACGCTCGATGAAATCGCCGCCTGGGCGACTTATACCAACGATGACCGGCGCCGCATCATGGCCGAATTGCCGAACCGGCTTGGGCGCCTAGACAAGGCGTGATCACATGCTCGTCTGGCTGATGGTGATGCTGGCGGCTCTCGTGGGGCTATTCTATCTGCTGTCTGGTCGCGACAATCCCCTCGCCTCACTCGACGGCGGCGAACTTGCGGTGCTGGCCGTGTTCGGCGCACTTGCCCTCCTCTACATCGTGTCGCTCGCCGGCGACTATCGTGGCCGGGCGATGCATGCAGTGCGCCACGCAGGGATCTGGGTCGGGCTGTTCTTCGCCCTGATCGCCGCCTACTCCTATCGTGACGATCTCAGCCAGGTTGCCCGCCGCGTGGGCGGTGAGTTGCTGCCGGCGGGGACACCCCTGCCAGAGGTCGCCGGCGAGGTCGGTGATCGGGCCGTGCGCCTGCGCAAGCATCAGAGCGGACATTTCCTGGCGCGGGGCACCATCAATGGTGCACCGGTCTCCATGCTGGTCGATACGGGCGCGTCCACCGTCGTGTTGAAGCCCGCCGATGCAGAACGGGCAGGGATTGATTTGTCGGCTCTCACATATTCAACTCCCGTCAGCACCGCGAACGGGATGACGTTCGCCGCGCCCGTGCGGCTGCGATCGCTCGGGATCGGCAGCATCGTGCTCGACGATGTTGAGGCGCTTGTCGCTAAACCGGGAAATCTTAACGAAAGTTTGCTCGGTATGAGTTTCTTAAGGCGTTTGCGCTCCTATGAGTTCAGCGGAGACTTCCTGACGCTGCGCGGCTGAAGCGGCGCGCACAGGGGACTTCCGCGGGATTGGTTCGCGCGAGTGGTTCCCATGTCCTCTGGTCAACGTACGCTTTTCGGTGAAGTCGCCTCGTGGGTCTTTTTCGCGGGCGTATCGGTCGTTGCCGTCACGCACTTCGAGGAGTTGAAGGCCATTGGGCATCATCTCTTGGGCACCGACATGGCAAAGCTTTCCGCCGCGCCCACCACACCTGAGCCCGCAGAACAGGCGTCGGTCGCGAGCGGCTACACGGTCGAATTGCCAATCGGGTCCGACGGTCACTATCATGCCGACACCGAGATCAACGGCCGCACCATTCAGGTGCTCGTCGATACCGGGGCGTCCATGGTGGCGCTGACCGCCGAAGATGCAGAGGCCGCCGGTATTTTTGTAACCGACAAGGATTTCACGCATCGCATCCAGACGGCAAACGGCACCGCCCGCGTTGCACCCGTCACTCTCGACCGCGTCACCATCGGCGACATCACGGTTCGCGATGTGCGGGGCGTCGTTTCCGAGGCAGGCGCGATGGCGGTTTCGCTGCTCGGCATGACCTTTCTGAACCAACTGGACCGGATTGATATGCGGTCTGGGAAACTTATTCTCCAGGATTGACGTTCGATCCGTGTCCCGGCCCGCGCGCCGCCATAATGTGCGGGCAAAGCGCGGCCCCGCGGGTTTTCATCTGCGTTCGCTTCCCACGCCCATTTCATAGGTTGCTCATGCTCCCCCGTCCTCGCGCCGACTTGAAGCCCAACACGGCTGACTTCGAGCGCTTCCCGCTCGTGAAGCCGACCGGCTTTCGCGAATACGACGCGCGCTGGCTGTTCCCGCAAGAGATCAACCTGATGGGGCTCAACGCCGTCGGGCTCGGCCTGGCGACGCTGTTTGCCGAACGGGGCGTGCCGAAGCGCATCGTCGTCGGCCATGACTTCCGCTGCTATTCGGGCAGCGTGAAGCAGGCGCTGATGACCGGCCTGCTGGCCGGCGGCTGCGAGGTGCACGACATCGGCCTCGCGCTGTCGCCGATGGCCTACTTCGCCCAGTTCGACCTCGACGTGGAAGGCGTCGCGATGGTCACGGCCTCGCACAACGACAACGGCTGGACCGGCATCAAGATGGGGCTCGCGCGGCCGCTGACGTTCGGGCCCGACGAGATGAGCCGCTTGAAGGAGATCGTGCTGCAGGCGCCTTCAAGACGGCCGAGGGCGGCCGCTATATCTTCGTGCCCGATATGGCCGAGCGCTACATCGCCGACCTGACGAAGCGGCCGAAGCTCAAGCGCAAGCTGAAGGTCGTCGCCGCCTGCGGCAACGGCACGGCCGGCGCGTTCGCGCCGCAGGTGCTGGAAGCGATCGGCTGCGAGGTGGTGCCGCTCGACTGCGACCTCGACCACTCCTTCCCGCGCTACAATCCCAATCCCGAAGACATGAAGATGCTGCACGCCATCGCGGAGGCGGTGCTCGCAGCACAAGGCCGACGTCGGCCTCGGCTTCGACGGCGACGGCGACCGCTGCGGCGTGGTCGACAACGAGGGCCACGAGATCTTCGCCGACAAGGTCGGCGTCATGCTGGCGCGCGATATCTCGGCGCTGTATCCAGAACGCGACGTTCGTCGCCGACGTGAAATCGACCGGCCTGTTCATGACCGATCCGGTGCTGCAGGCGAACGGCGCTAAAGCGCTCTACTGGAAGACCGGCCATTCCTACATGAAGCGCTACACCTTCGAGCAGAAGGCGCTCGTCGGGTTCGAGAAGTCCGGCCACTTCTTCTTCAACCCGCCGCTCGGCCGCGGCTATGACGACGGCCTCGTCTCCGCGCTCGCCGTCTGCGACATGCTCGACCGCAAGCCCGGCAAGTCGATGGCGGATCTGCAGCGCGCGCTGCCGAAGACCTGCAGTCTCGCCGACCATGTCGCCGCATTGCGACGACGAGACGAAGTACGGCATCGTCGATCAAATCGTCGCCGAATACGAAGGTATTGCGCAAAGCGGGCGGCACGATCGCAGGCCAGAAGCGTCCGCGATCTCGTCACCGTCAACGGCGTGCGCGTGACCCTCGAGGACGGCACCTGGGGCCTCGTGCGCGCCTCGTCCAACAAGCCGGAACTGGTGGTCGTGGTCGAGAGCCCGGTGTCGGAGGCGAACAAGATGCGCGATGTTCCGCGACATCGAGGCGCGGCTTGCCAAGCACCCGGAAGTTGGCGCGTACAATCAGAAGATCTGAGGCGCACTGACCCATTCCGCTGAAAAGCTCGCATTTGCCCTGTACAACGACGCCGAGGCGACACAAGTTGCCGTCGCAGAGTCGCATGAGGAATATGATGCGTACGACGGTTTCTGACGGGCCTTCGACCAGTGAATTGAGCGAGGTTCAGCGTCGTCGCAAATTGGCGCTGCTCTTAGCGTTGGTCAGCGGGCTGCTGCTTTTTTTGTTTGGAGCCTCGCGCTGGCGACAGTCGGCGCCAAATTTCTATGAAGCCATCGAATGGACGGGGATGGTCATGATCCTCGTCTGCGTCGCCGGCCGCACATGGTGCAGCCTCTACATCGGTGGCCGGAAAAAAGAGGAGCTCGTCGTCAGCGGTCCATACTCCGTCGTCCGAAACCCACTCTACGTGTTCACGCTGATCGGCGCAGTCGGCGTGGGCTGGCAAATGGGCAGTTTGGTGATGGGCGCTATCTGCGCGCTCGCCACGTATGTCATCTTCAACGTCGTCATCGAACGCGAAGAAGCCTTTCTGCGTACCGCGTTTCCTCTCGCGTTTGCGGAGTACGCAGCGCGGGTTCCGAGGCTCTGGCCCAATCTGTCGTTGTGGACGGATACCGATCTGATCGTAGTCTCACCCAAGCCCGTCGTGCGGACGTTCGCAGATACTTGCCTCCTACTCCTCGCAATCCCCATCGCGGAAGGTATCGACACGCTGCACGCGACGGGTCATCTGCCAGTTCTCTTTCAGCTGCCGTAAAATCTGCTCGATCGCGGGCCGGTGTTCACCGTCAACTGACGGGCCGCTATTTTGTGATCATCGCCAGGCAGCGGCCGGCGGCTTCTGCGGCCGACCGTGCCTTCAGCGGGCTCAGCGCGCCGGCGCGTATCATCTTTTTCGTTTCGGCAACCACGACGCTGCGCGCCGCTTCTGGTGAGGGTTTCACGGCAACGGTCGCTGAATAAATCTGCTGGGAGTGGGGTGGCAATCCAGCAGCACACGCGTCGCCTGCTGCGCGATCCGCGCGAGACGGATGCGCGACGCTGCAGGCAAGAATGAACGTGAGAAGTGGCAACAGCCGCATGTGAAAATGACTCCGAGCACCTGATCCACGGCTTTGCTTGATCTACCGGCAGATGTGCCGACACATATGAGCAGTCACCGGCTCTGGGCTCAAGCTCCAAGCAGAGGACGATATTAACGGTTCTTCTACGTCGCGGAAATCAATCTAAGATCACACCGAGAATGAGAGTTCCGTCCGTGCGCCACGGATCGCCACCGCCGTTGCGACCTTCGTGCACGGTGTGGAAGCCTTCGACGGGCACGATGTCGGCAAGTTTGCCCGTCGCATTGAGGCTGGTGATGACATGATTGCGTTCCGTGTCGATGTCGGGCGCGATGTGATGGGTGATCTGGCCCGTCGTGTGGCTGAGGCCGACGCTGACGTCGAAGGAGGCCGAGCCGATCCAGAGCGCCGCACCGGACGCATGCGCTTTGGGCGCTTTCCAGAAACGAACGTGATGCCGCTCGCGCGGGGATGATCCGACGGCCTGTTCGAAGGCGAGGTCTTCCTTGCGGCCGAAGAGATAGAGATTGCTGACGGGCGCATCCGCATACGGCCGGTCCAGGACCGCGCCGGCTGCGATCTCGACATCGCTTTTCAAAGACAGCGGATCGGCCGGGTTCCACTTGGCGGCGGCGAAGATCGCGCGGATCTGCTGTTCGCTTCCCGCGAGGGCAACGTTGACCGGATCGCCGGGAATGCCGCTTCCTGTTTGTGTCATTCCCGGCACATCATCGAGCGCGGGGTGCCTGCGCGCGTATCGCTCCCACCACGCCGGCATCAGAAGATAGGCGACGGCGGCCCAGACGACGAGCGCTGCGATCGTCAGTGTCAGGATACTGCGGTACGAGGCGATCATCGCGGCGTGCTCGAGACCGTTGCGCCGGCGTAGCGCTCATAGAGGAGCTTGCAGACGGCGAGCAGCGCCTGATCCGCCTTTTCGCCGGGGATGTTCGTCGCCACGACAATGGCGAGATCGATTTCGGGATCGATGAAGATGGTGGCGAGATTTTTCGAGTTCGATCCGTTGTGGGTGAGGATCGACCGCGGGGTCCAGTTCATCTTCATGATGCCCCAGCCGGAGGCGTATTGGCCTGACTTCGGGGTTCCCGGTTTTGGATTGGAGATCTCCATCGCTACCCTCGGCTTATGCAGCGTTGCCAGGGTGTCGGGTTTGACAAGCGCGGGGCCGCGCTTGCCGCCATCTGCGTTCCACGCGGCCCAGGTGGCGAAATCGCCGATCGACATATGGGCCGTGCCCGCGGGACCCAGCGCTTCCGGCACGTCGGCCGCCGGTCCCCACGGCATCGGCGTCACCTTGCCAGCGTCGTCCACGAGATGGCCTGACGCCGCATCGAGGCGACCGGGTGTCACCTGGGGCCCGAGACCTGCCGTCTTGAGTTCGAGCGCGTCGAAAATGCGCCGTGTGATGAGGCTTTCCCAGGGTTCGCCGGCCGCCGTCTCGACCATCGCGCCAACCGTCATGTAGCCGAGGTTGGCGTACTGGAACGGATTTGCGTCGGGCACCTTCGGCGTGTGCTTTGACCCCCAGTCGGCAATGATCGCCAGCCGCCGCGCCGCCATCGACATGTCGTATTCGGAGGTGCCGACGTAGAGATTGTAGATCTCCTCGGTATCGGACGGGATGCCGCTCGTGTGGCTCAAAAGCTGTTCGAGAGTAATGGCGGCGAATTCCGGTTTGAGGGTTGCCAGCCCCGCTGCCTTGAGCGCCGGTCCCAGAACCTCACCGACGGTCGTCGTCCAGGAGAGCTTGCCTTCATCGACCAGCATACCGGCCAGCGTCGCCGTCATGGCCTTGGTGTCGGAGCCGAGGTGAAAGCGATCTTCGATGGTGACCTTCACGTCCGTACCCAGCGCGCGCACGCCCGTGGCGCCAATGGCGAGCGGCTTGCCGTCCTTAACGACAGCAGCAGCAATCGCCGGCAGCTCGTATTGGGCGCGAACGGTTTCCATATCCGCTTTAAGGTCGTCGGCGCGGGCGGCATTTATCCCCGTCAAGGCGGCGACGCTTATTGCGAACACCGGGGTTATCCAAGTCGAACGTCTGCGCGTCATCGGCACGTCTCCGGGAGTTGGAGCGGCCAGCCTAACGCCAATCCCGCGCGGGCGGCACTCAGATTTCGTTGCAGCGTTAGCGCCCGCGTTGATCTCGCCAACCCGCACGGCTGTTGCTAACGTGCGGGCATGCAGAACCTCATCACCGATGTACCTGGACTTTCCGTCGGCCACGCGCACGACCCCGCCGTCGCCTCCGGCGTCACCGTCATTGTTTTCGACACGCCAACTGCGGCCTCCGTCGCCATTCACGGCGGCGGACCGGCGGTGCGCGACACGGCGCTCCTCGAGCCGCATGCCAGCGTCGAGACGGTCGATGCCATCGTGCTCTCGGGCGGCTCGGCGTTCGGGCTTGATGCGGCCGGCGGGGTGATGGCGCACTTGGCCGGCATCGGGCGTGGCTTTCAGGTGGGCGATGTGCGCGTGCCGATCGTTCCGGGTGCCAGCGTATTTGATCTCGCCGTCGGCGGTGGTGCGTGGGGCCCCTCGCCGCCGTGGTGGGAGTTGGGTTTCCAGGCAGCGGCCAACGCGGCTCGCACCTTTGCGCTGGGAACCGTGGGTGGCGGCTACGGCGCCACGATCGCAAACCTGAAAGGCGGCCTTGGATCGGCAAGCGCCGTTACGGCTGCCGGCTTCACGGTCGGCGCCATCGTCGTCGTCAATGCCATGGGCACAGTCACCATCGGCGACACGGGACACTTCTGGGCGGCTGCCGATGAAGTGGGCGCGGAGTTCGGCGGGCGCGGCGCGATGGTGCACGTCCCGGAATTGGCTGGCTCGCCGGCGATCAAGGGCGATGCGAACCCGCGCGCCAACACAACCATTGCTGTCGTCGCCACCGACGCGGCGATGCCGAAGGCTGAGTTGAAACACATGGCCATCATGGCGCACGACGGCATGGCGCGCGCGATCCGCCCATCGCACGCCCCGCTCGATGGCGATCTCGTGTTCGCTGCCGCCACGGGTTCGAGCGGACGCACACCCGATCTCCGCCAGCGCGCCGATATCGGTCATGTCGCGACGCACTGCCTCTCGCGTGCCATCGCCCGCGCGGTGTTCGAAGCGACCGCCCTGCCCCACGGGCAGGCCCTTCCCAGCTATCGGGATCGTTACGGCCGCTAAAAAAATTGCAGCACTTATCCCCGCATCCGCATGGTCGCCTACACTGGCCCTACTCCGTCCTGGAGAAGGGGGCGTCGCTTAAGAGGCGTCTTGGTGATGAGGGGCGGGGTGCAGAAGTCGCCGACGGTGGGGCACGCACCTGCTCTCGGTGAGGCTCGGATCGGCCGCCTGCTGGAATGCAGGACGCGAAGAACGCGCTGAAACGCCGATCGTATGCCACAAATCCTGCGCGGGGCGGCTTCAGAGCCGCACCACTTACAAATCACAGCGGCTCTCGCGCCGCCCCGCCCCCGGATTGCCCGGGTTTTGAAATAGCCGTCGAGCCCACATGATCCAGGGTGGCTCGTCTTGTATATCCTGGGCTGGAAAGCAATTCGCGAGATGGACGATGCAGTATCGGCGACAGGCGGCAAGCGTTGTGGTGGCGGTCCTCGCCGGCGCACAGATTTCGATCGCCGAGGACACCGCGAAGTCCGAGGGCTTCATCGATGGCGCGGTGCGCGATCTCGAACTCGCCCAGCATGATAAGCTCTTAAAAATGCAAGCGGCGCCAGGGGCGGTTCTTGCTCCTTTCACGACGGACGGATGCAGCGGCGGCATGTCGGCCACCTGGACCATGGCGGCCGGGATCGTCGCCAAAATGTCGAAGCGGCACGGTGCGGAGCCGCCGTGGGAGGCCTGCTGCGTGGCTCACGACCGGCTCTACCATGCGGGAGCTCCGGCCGGTGCCGATGCGGCCGCGAGCTTCGATGCGCGGTTGAAAGCAGATGAGGCCTTAGGCCAGTGCGTGCGTCAGACCGGGGCCGAGCGTGTGACCGCGCTTTCGGCGGAGTACGGCGTCAGTGAGGATGACGTGCGCTTGCTCTATGACGGGCTGGCCGAGGGCATGTATGGCGCGGTGCGCCTCGGCGGCGCGCCGTGCACCGGGCTATCCTGGCGTTGGGGCTACGGTTGGCCGCAATGCGAATAGGCCATAAGTCAAGCGATTCCAGCGGCGCGCGTGCCGAGCAACATCGCGAGCACGAGCAGCGCCACCGCTCCCGCCTGATACCCGAGACGCGGACTGTGCCCCGAGCCGTTGAACACCGCCGCACCGAGTATGATCCAGCTGCCGCCTGCGAGCGCGATGAGGGCGACGAGGGCCGCCACCCATGGGGCGAGTGTGACCGGGTCGATGCTGCCGGTGTGGGGCAACACCGTGAAGGCGAAGACGATGGCCTTTGGATTGAGCAGCGTCGTGACGAACACATTCGCCAGCGTAACAGGCGCCGCAGTATCCAGCGGCAGCGCGCTTTTGCGCCACAAGCTCAGCGACAAATAGACGAGATAGCCACAGACAAGCCCCGTCAAGATCTGTCCGAACACCGGTTCGGCCGCAACGAGCGGACCGACGGCAGCACGCAAAATTATGATAGCGAGGACATATCCTGCCGCCTCGCCGAGCAGCAGTGGCAAGGAACCTTTGACGCCCCGCGTCGCGCCGGACGTCGCAAGCAGGGTGTTGGTCGGTCCCGGCGTCGCCAGGAGCGCGATCGCACCCAGCGTGAAGGTTAGGATGTCGTTCATGTCGCAAGCGTCCGCTGTTTCACCGGTGCCGGCCTTGATCTGGGTCAGAAAACGGGAGAAGCAAGCGGGCCTGTTCGCCGCATGCCCGGTTGCGATCGTTACGGTACGGTTTCAGCCACCCGTCAGACCCGTCTCAGATTCGCTGCGCCGGCCCATAACCCACCTGCGAGACAACCGCCTTGATGCTCGACCTGCTCCCCCTCCTCGATCTCGCCGCGCTCGGCTGGTTCGTCGCCATCATCGCGATGTACGAGTTCATTTCCACACGGCCTAGCATCTATCGGCGATCCATCGCCTGCTACGTCCAGAACCACCGCCGCGACTGGATGATCGAAATGAGCCAGCGCGAAAACCGTATCGTCGATGGACAGCTGCTGGGCTGGCTGGTCAATGCCAATGCATTCTTCGCCTCGACCTCGGTGATCGTGATCGGCGGTCTGGCGGCGCTGTTGTCCTATGGGGAAAAAGCGCGCGAGATCGTCGAAGCTCTGCCTTACGCCGCCAACTCGACGGCGGCGCTCTGGGAGATCAAGGTGATCTTTCTCATGATGATCATGATCTATGCGTTCTTCAAATTCGCATGGGCATTCCGGCTGTCGCACTACACGGTGATGATGATGGGGGCCACGCCGGCGCACGATTCATCCCATGTCGCTGCGCGCCTCGATCATGCGAACCGGACGGCGGAATTGCTGGGCCTCGTCGGATGGCATGCGAACCTGGGTCTCAGATCGTTCTACTACACGATTGCCGGCCTGATGTGGTTTTTCCATCCGGTGGCCTTCATCGTTGCGGCGTCATGGGTCGTTCTGATCCTGGCGCGGCGTGATTTCTTCTCGCACTCGCGCGCGATCCTCAAAGGGCCCGATCCTCAGCCGTAGAGGCTCCAGAGAAACTTCGCCGCGACGAGGGCGAGGAAGGCTGCAAAGGCAAGTTCCAGCGCGCGCTTGGGCAGGCCGTGTGCAAGCCGTACGCCGACAGGAGCAAACGCGATGCTGGTCGGCAGCATCACAAGGGCGGCCGGAATATTGACGTAGCCGAGGGAGCCGGGCGGCAGTCCCTCAGCTCCCCAGCCCGCCCAGATATACCCGGCCATCCCCGTCGCTGCGATGATGGGGCCGAAGCCGGAGGACGTTGCCACCGCGGCCAGCACGGGGAATCCGAACAGCATGAGCAGCGACACCATGAACAGCCCGCCGCCGATGCTCATAAGAGCCGAGAGAACCCCGATGGCGAACGCTGCCGCCTCGAGAGCCCATGTCGAGGGGAGTTCGTCTCCGAGCCGCCAGTCATCGCGGCCCAGGGCCAGCTTGAAGCTCATTACGATGGCCGCGATCACCCACACCCAGCGAAGGCCTTCGCTCGACATCACGCTCGCGATGGCCACGCCGATGACGACACCGAGAAAGACGGCGGGGCCCAATCGCTTCAGCGCCACCATGTCGACCGCGTTACGGGCGCGCTGGGCACGGAAGGAGCGGTAGCCTGTCGGGCCAATGACACCGAACGATGTGCCGAGCGTCAGCTGCATGCGGATGTCGTCGGGTACGCCGGCCGCGCCCATCGCCGTGTAAAGCACGGGGACCAGCACCGATCCACCGCCGATGCCGAACAGGCCCGATAGAAATCCAGCCGCTATCCCCGCTGCTGCGAGGGCGGCGATCATGGGAGCCTGGTCAACGAGGGAGGCGAGAATGTCCGGCATGCAGCCTGCACGTTACTCGGCAGCGAAGGAAAGCGCGATGGCGCTATCACCTTCAGCCGCGGCGATGGCTTTTAGCAGCACGTCGGCGCCTGCGCCCGGACGCTGCCCGTCTTCACTGAGGATACGTCTGAAAAGACGGCCACGGGGTCGGCCATGGTAGAGGCCGAGGACATGGCGCGTGATGTTGTTCAAGCGTCCGCCTCGTTCAATATGGTGTCGAATGACGGGGATCAGGCGTTCGAGCGCGGCGCGGCGGGTGACGGCGGGCTCGGTGGCGCCAAAGAAGCGGCGGTCCACATCGGCCAGAATGGAGGGGTCGTGATACGCCGCGCGGCCGAGCATTACGCCATCGACGTGGCGCAGGTGCTCCTCGCAGGCGTCGAGGCCGTCGATGCCGCCGTTGATGACGATGGTGAGATCAGGGCGGGCGGCTTTCAAGCGATAGACGCGGGTGTAGTCCAGCGGGGGGATCTCGCGGTTCTCTTTCGGCGAAAGGCCTTTCAGCCAGGCTTTGCGCGCGTGGACGATGAACGTGCGGCAGCCGGCGTCCGCCACACGATCGACGAAGCGCTGGAAATCAACCTCCGCGTCCTGGTCGTCGATGCCGATGCGGCATTTCACGGTGACTGGGACCGAAACGCCGCTTGCCATCGCGGTCACGCAGCTAGCGACGAGATCGGGTTCCGCCATCAGGCAAGCGCCGAAGCGGCCCTCCTGCACGCGATCGGATGGGCAGCCCACGTTGAGGTTGATCTCGCGGTAGCCGAACTCGGCGCCGATGCTCGCGGCTTGCGCGAGTTTGGCCGGATCGGAGCCACCAAGTTGCAGAGCCACGGGCTGTTCTGCGGACTCAAACCCCAAAAGCCGGGCGCGGTCGCCATGCAGGATCGCATCCGCCGTCACCATCTCCGTATAGAGCAGGCCATGCCGCGTCAGTCCGCGATGGAAGTGCCGGCAATGCCGGTCTGTCCAATCCATCATGGGGGCAACGCAGAAGGTATGCGGGGCGGCGGTCATGGCGCTTGGTAGCGGTCGTTGGCACCCCGGGCAAGGTGGCACGGCGCGCCGAACTCGGTCGGCGCCTGCCTTGCGGTACGGTTTTCATGGGCCAGACTTCGACACGACGGTGACAGAAGCGGTTGATTTCTATCAATTCGCGGCGTTTGGCGGGGTCGTATGCTGGTTAAATTCAGAACCGTCCGCCGAGGTCTGCCGTGTCGACCCGCATCAAGTGTCTGCAATGTGCCGTTCGGCGTACTGCGCCGTGCAGTTCTCTGACGACGGCGACGGCCAATGAGCTGTCGCGGATCGTGCACCGGCGCCGGATTCCCGCGGGCCAGGTCCTGTATGGCGGCACAAACCGGCAGAAGACATTTTCTATCGTCGTCGAAGGTGTGGTCAAGCTCGTCAACATGCAGCCGGACGGCGGCAACCAGATCGTCGGATTGCAGTTCCCGTCTGATTTCGTGGGCCGGCCGTTCGCTGACGATGCTGGGCTGGTTGCGGAAGCAGCGACCGATCTTGACGTGTGCGCGTTCTCCGGTAGCGCGTTCGAGAACCTGATGCAGGCGCACCCGGATCTCGAGCGGAGTATTTTCAAGCGCACACTCGATGATCTCGACGCGGCACGGCAATGGATGTTCATGATCGCGCGCAAAACGGCGGAGGAGCGCGTCGCGAGCCTGCTCGTCCTGATTGCCCGCAAGCTCAAAGGCGAGGCGGTAGATGCCGCCGCGCCGGTTTCGGATCTGGAATTTGCTCTGCCCCTCTCGCGGACAGAAATCGCCGAATGCCTTGGTTTGCGGCTTGAAACGGTCAGCCGCCAATTTGCCGCCTTGAAGGCGGAGGGCGTCATTGCCACCGGGCGGCGCCGGGGCATGAGGGTGTGCGATCTGGCAAGCCTTGCGGCACGCGCACAGGGCCATGCTCATCTGCTGGCCTGATGGGTCCATTTTTCCCCCGTTGACCATCCGCAGGGCTGGAGCGCACGCTGGCTTTGAAAAAGCTTGCAGGATGATCCCCCGTGCCAGCATCAGCAGCTATGATCGACGACCAGCGAGACGTGATTGCGTTTCTGAGCGACCCCGCGTCGTACGATCCATCCCCCGCGAGCGTGCAGCGGGTCGAAACGCACGGGGCGCATGTGTTTCTGACTGCTGGCGGCGTGTTCAAGATCAAGCGGGCGGTGCGGTATCCGTATATGGATTTTTCGACGCTGGAGAAGCGGCACACCGCGTGCGCGCGGGAACTCCAGATCAATTCGGCGAACGCGCCCGCCATCTACAAGCGGCTCGCCGCCATCACGCGCGAAGCGGATGGACGGCTGAGGTTCGATGGACGGGGCGATATCGTGGAATGGGCCGTGCAGATGGCGCGTTTCCGGGAAGAGGATGTGCTCGCCAACCGGATCGCGTGCGCCCCGCTTACGACGGATGAAGCAAAAGCCCTTGCGGATGCCGTTCATGATTCGCATCTTCGCGCCGCAGTGAACAAGCAGCCGCCCCGCGAGGCGTCGATTGAGAAAATTGCCGCCGACGTCCTCGCCGCGCTGCCGTCACTCTTCGCTCCGGCGGATCAACCTGCGATCCACGGGCTCACGACGAGGTTGACCGCCCTTGTTGACGACGCGCAGCCGCTGCTCGGGCGCCGCGCGGCGGAGGGTCATGTGAGGCGCTGCCACGGCGATCTCCATCTTGCCAATATCGTGCTGCTCGACGGCACGCCGACATTGTTCGACGCCATCGAGTTCGACGAGACGTTGGCCACGACCGACACGCTCTACGATCTCGCCTTTCTGCTGATGGATCTCGATAAACGCGGCCAGCGTGCCACGGCAAACATGGTGCTCAATCGCTATATCTGGCGCACGCAAAATATGAGCGACATCGATGGCCTTGCAGCGTTGCCGGTGTTCCTTGCACTGCGGGCTGCCATTCGCGCCATGGTCGGGGCGCAGAAGGCGGCACTCGCAGGCGATGACCTCACGGTAGCGCGCAGTTATCTCAATCGGGCCGCGTCGTACCTGCGCGACAGCGTACCGGCGCTCGTTCTTGTCGGTGGCCTGTCCGGGTCGGGCAAGTCCACGCTCGCGGCCGCGCTTGCTCCTTGCCTCGGGCGGGCACCGGGCGCGCTGCATTTGCGCAGCGATCTTGAACGCAAAGCGCTTTTTAAAGCTCAGGAGTTCGACACATTGCCTGACGCGGCCTACAGCGAACAGGCAACGGCTGCCGTTTACGAACTAATGCTGCACAAGGCTCAATCCGCCCTCGGCACCGGGCACTCCGTCATCGCCGATGCTGTGCATGCGCATTCGTCAGAACGCGCCGCGATGGCGGCACTCGCTGAACGAACGGGCGCCCGTCTCCATACGTTCTGGCTAGACGCTCCTGCCAAGGTTCTCTTCGAACGCGTCGCCAACCGCAAAAACGACGCGTCGGACGCGACGCCGCAGGTCGTCGAGCGGCAAATGTCCTACGATCTGGGCCAGCTCGAATGGACGCGACTCGACGCCAGCGGGCCGCTTGAGGAAACGCTTCGCACGGCAATGTCACATTTGCATGCGAGCGTAAGCACACAATGACGACGCGAAATCTCGAAGCTCTCCTCACGCCACGGTCGGTGGCGCTGATCGGTGCCAGTCCGACGGCGGGTTCGGTCGGCAATATCGTGGCGCGCAATTTGCTGCGAGCCGGATTTGCGGGCCCGATCCATTTCGTCAATCCGAAGCATCCTCGCGTGGAAGACCGGGTCTGCGCGACGTCGGTCCGGGAGATCGACGGTGTGCCCGACCTTGCCATCGTGGCAACGCCTCCCGACACGGTTCCGAGCATCATCGCGGAACTGGCGGGCAAAGGAGTGCGCGCCGCCGTTGTCATCACGGCAGGCTTAACGGCGGGACAGAAGGTCTCGGTTTTGAACGCCGCAGGCCCGAATTGCCTTCGCGTGCAGGGTCCCAATTGTCTGGGAATTATGCTGCCGCAAATCGGGCTCGATGCCAGCTTTTCGCATCGCGCGCCTCTAAGCGGCGACCTCGCTTTTCTCTCGCAATCCGGCGCGCTGGTCACGAGCATCATCGACTGGGCCGCCTCGCGCGGGATCGGTTTCAGCCATGTCGTGTCTCTCGGCGAGATGCTCGATGTCGATTTCGGGGACCTGCTCGACTATCTCGCGGGCGACATCACCAGCCGGGCGATCCTGCTCTACATCGAGAGCATCACCAATGCGCCGAAGTTTCTGTCGGCGGCGCGGCGCGCGGCGCGGGCGAAGCCGGTCATCGTCATCAAGTCCGGCCGCCACGCCGCCGGGGCGAAAGCGGCGCTGTCCCACACGGGCGCGCTGGCCGGATCCGACAAAGCTTATGAAGCCGCCTTTCGCCGCGCGGGCGTGCTGCGTGTGCGCGAAATCGAACAGCTTTTCGATGCGGCCGAAACGCTGTCACGGGTCGGGCGTCTCAGCGGGGAACGTCTCGCCATCATCACGAACGGCGGCGGAGCCGGCGTACTTGCCGTGGATCGTCTCACCGATTGGGGCGGCACGCTCGCGACGCTCGATCCCGCGACGATCGTAAAACTGGATGCGGCGCTGCCGCCCACATGGTCGCATGCCAATCCTGTCGACATCATCGGGGATGCGAAGCCGGAACGGTATCAAATGGCTGTCGAAGCCGTTCTCTCCGACAAAGGGACAGATGCCATCCTGGTCATGAACTGCCCAACCGCCCTGGCTGACAGCACGCAAGCTGCCGAGACCGTCATCGAGACCGTCAAGGCGCACACGTCCGACGGCCGCAAGCGGCCCATTCTCAGCGTCTGGCTTGGCAATGGCGCGGCGGAGCCCGGGCGGGTCGCTTTCCGTGCCGCAGGTCATCCATCGTTCGAAAGTCCCGACGATGCGATCAATGGATTCATGCAGCTCGTGCGGCATCGGCGGGCGCAGGATCAGCTGATGCGCACGCCGCCGTCGCTGCCAGACGATATGGGTCTTGATCCTGTCGCCGTGAGCCTTGCCCTCAAGGAGGCGCTGAAACGGGGCGAGACGGTTCTGGGAGAGGCACCGTCTAAGGACATTCTTGCTGCTTACGGGATCCAGACCGTTCCGACTCGCACGGCGGCAACGCCGGAAGAGGCGCGTGCCGTGGCGGTGGAGTTATTGGCGTCGACCAAGGCGGTGGCGCTCAAGATCCGTTCGCCCGACATCACGCATAAATCCGACGTGGGCGGGGTGCGGCTCGATCTGACGACGCCGGAGGACTGCGCGGATGCGGCAGAAGCAATGCTCAGCCGGATCAAGCGCGTGAAGCCGAATGCGCGGATCGAGGGCTTTACCGTGCAGCCGATGATCCGCAAGAAGGATGCGCACGAACTCTTCGCCGGCGTCAGTACTGATCAGACATTCGGGCCGCTCATCGTGTTTGGAGCCGGCGGGACGGGTGTGGAGGTCATGCGGGATACGGCGGAGGCGCTCCCGCCGCTCGATCTGGGACTGGCGCATGACCTGATGTCGCAGACGCGGGTGTCGCGCCTGCTTGCGGGTTATCGAGATCGGCCGGCAGCCGATCTCGACCGGATTGCCATGGTGCTGGTGCGGCTCAGCTATCTCGTTGCCGAGCATCCGGAGATCCGGGAGATCGACATCAATCCGCTGCTCGCGGACGACCGCGACGTGGTGGCGCTCGACGCGAGGATTGTGATCGCCGATCCTGTCACAAACCCGAGGGTCCCGATGAGCATTCGCGCCTACCCCACGCGCTGGGAAGCTGACTTCGTGATGTCGACCGGTCAGGAGTTGCTGATCCGGCCAATTCGTCCCGATGACGAATTGCGTTACGAAGCCTTCTTCCATCAGGTGACGCCGCATGACATGCGCATGCGCTTCTTCATGGCGGCGAAGACGTTGAACCATGCCACGATCGCGCGGCTGACGCAGATCGATTACGGGCGCGAGATGGCCTTCGTCGCTATCGAGAAGGCAACAGGCTCTTTGCTGGGAGTTGCGCGGATGATGGCGGGATCAGATTACCGCAAAGCGGAGTTCGCGGTGCTGGTGGCGTCGAACCTCAAGGGCATGGGGTTGGGCAAGCGGCTGATGCAGCATCTCATCGCCTATGCCCGGGCGGAGGGCGTGAGCGAACTTGTTGGCACGGTCCTGGCCGAAAATCAGACCATGCTCGATTTCTGCGCGCGGCTCGGCTTCACGATCGTCGAGGACCCGGAAGATCTCGGCATCCGGATCGCGACCCTCTCTCTCGCGGACGCAAAGGCGGCTTGACGCTCCCTTGCAGCCGTCAGATCGGCGGCACCGGAGAAGGCGGCACGTCGGGATCGGTCTCATGCACCTCGATCAGCCCGCGGCCCAGATGGCTCGCATGACGGCTGTATGAGAAGTAGATGACCAGTCCAACGGCGGCCCAGCCCGCAAACAGCGCCAGCGTATAGGCCGAGAGGCTGAAAAACAGATAGAGACATCCTGCGATCGCAAGTGGCGCGACAAAGTTTACGGCCGGGGTGCGGAAGGGGCGGCGGCGATGGGGGTCGGTGCGGCGCAGGATCATGACCGCGAGAGCCACCATGGCGAAGGCGAAGAGTGTTCCCGAATTGGATATGTCGGCCAGCGCCCCCACGGGGAAGAAAGCGGCGAACAATGCCACGAAGATGCCGGTCATGACGGTGATGATGTGCGGTGTGTGGAAGCGGGGATGGACCTCCGACAGGCGCTCGGGCAGCAGGCCGTCGCGGCTCATGACGAAGAAGATGCGTGTCTGACCATACATCATCATCAGGACGACTGACGGGAGTGCCAAGCCGGCGGCCAGGCCGACGAGATTGCCGATCTGGGGCCAGCCAATTTCGCGCAGGGTCCAAGCGAGTGCCTCCTTGGAACAGACGACGGTCTCTGCGGCCGCTTTGCAGGCGTCGGCCATTTCCGAACTGCCGGGCGGGATGCCGGTGCCGTCTGCGCGCAGCAGCGGCTGGGCTCCGACCGTACCGATCACTCCGCTGGCGACGATCAGATAGAAGACCGTGCAAATAGCGAGAGACCCGATCAGGCCGATCGGCATGTTGCGTTGTGGATCCTTGGTTTCCTCGGCGGCGGTTGAAACCGCATCGAAGCCGACGTAAGCGAAAAAGATGGACGCAGCAGCGGCGGATATACCGGTGAAGCCAAGGGGCGCGAAGGGCTGGAATTGCTGCATGTTCATGGCCGGAACTGCAAGCACGATGAAGAGCGTCAGCGCCGCGACTTTCACGGCCACGAGGATGGAATTGAAGTAAGCGCTTTCTTTCGTGCCAATGACCAGCAGGCCCGTAACGGCGAGAGTGACGAGGAATGCGGGGAGATTGATGATGCCGCCTTGGCTGGGGCCTGCCGAAATTGCAAGCGGGATCTCGATGCCGAGCAGATTTTTCAATAGCCCTACGAAGTAGCCGGACCAGCCGACGGCCACAGCACCTGCAGCGACAGCATATTCCAGCACGAGGGCCCAACCGACCACCCAGGCGAGGAGTTCGCCCATCACGGCGTATGTGTAGGTGTAGGCCGAGCCTGAGACCGGACACATGGAGGCAAGTTCGGAGTAGCAGAGTGCCGCTACGGCGCAAACCGTGCCGGCAATGACGAAGCTCAGCAGCATGCCGGGGCCCGCCTTCTGGGCGGCTTCGGCGGTGAGAACGAAAATTCCCGTGCCGATGATGGCGCCGATACCGAGCATGACCAATTGGAAAGCCCCCAGCGAACGGTGGAGTGATTTCTTCTCGGCCGTGCGCAAAATCGCGCTCAGCGGTTTTACCCGGTCAAACAGCATCGCTTCCCCCTTGTCGCCGCCCCTGATCCCGCGCGGCCCGAGGCATCCATCGGCTTGCCACGGCAAGCAAAAGACACGCCAAGATCGCCACCTTAGAACCATGCGGCGCGGGCAAGCAAGCAACAGGGCCTTCGCTGCCGAGTTTTGCCGTCGTCGCGAGCGGCCACGCTTCGGTCTGACGGCTTGCTTACGAAGGTTGCGGTTAGGGCTAGGCGCTTGGAGACAGGTATGCCAGTCCAAAGACCGGGCAACGTCTGCGTCGCGGGTGGTCGTGATTTTGAAGGTGCATGGACTTCAAGGGTATGTAGCGGCTGTGGTGGCCGCGTTCGTCGTGCAGGCTGCGCCCGGGCTGGCCGATTCCGCTATCGTCGTCGCCGGGCCTGCGACCGGGCGGCATGCCGGGACCCTCGTCGCCATGGCGGCCGGGGCTCGACGTGCCATCGCAGGACGCGCAATCCGCATGACCGAGGTGGACGACGGCTGCGAGGCCGGACGGGCCGAGGGCGCGGCGCGTGTGATCGTCGCCGACAAGCCGGATCTGGTGATTGGACATCCCTGCCCGGCGGCGGCCGTCGCGGCCGCGAAAGTTTATGCGGCAGCCGGCGTTCTCTTCATTGCGCTGGGCGTCCGGCATCCCGATCTCACGGACAAAAGGGCCGGCCCGACCATCTTCCGCCTTGCGGGTCGTGACGACCGGCAAGGTCAGGCAGCGGCGGCGGAACTTCTCAGTCTTGCCCCTCAAGGCAAGATTGCAATCGTGCAGGATCGCACCGCTTACGCGCGCAGCCTGACGGCGGCGGTGACAGGTGAGCTAGCACTGCGCAAATCGCCGCCGCCCGCGGTTATCCCGATCGTGGCAGGGCGGCGGGACTACGACGCGGAACTGCAAAAGCTCAAAGGTGCGCGTCCTGAGGCCATCTTCTTCGCCGGCTATCCGTCCGAGGCATCGGTCGTGCTGCGCAGCTTGCGCAAGGCAGGGATTACAGCAACGCTGATTGCTTCGGATGCCAATGCGACGGACGAATTCGGCACGGCGGCCGCGTCTGTCGATCCCTCAACGCCGTCCGTGAAAGTGATGATGCGCGCGCCTCAATCGGGCGGGATATTCCTGCCGATCTGGAGTGGGCTGCTGCGCGGGCCGTCACGACATGGCTTTCTTTCAACGAGACGAACGCGCCGAGCGAGATTGCCCGGCGGCTTGCCGCCTCATCGGATGGCGGGGACGAAGCTCGCATGCAGTTTGATGCCGGGGGCGACGCGCGCATTCCCTCGTTCACGGCCGTACCGCCTTTCGCGGGAAGATGGCCTAGAAGTGCGGACGCCGGTCCCGAGGAACCGGCGCCGTCACGACTGTTCGCTATTGGCTGATCAACGGCCCTGCGATTCCTGCAGGCAGTCCTGCAGTAGCCGCCGCTCCATGCGCTGAAGCGCTTCCGGAATGGCGGCGCCGCGGGTGCGATACGTGTTGATGCGATCTTTGAGGATCGCGTACTGGGCGCGAGGATCGTCCAACTCATCAAAACGGGAGTTGAGTTCGGCAATCTCGCTCTGCATCTGCTCAGACATGTGTTTCTACTCGTCTGTTTTTCAGGACAGGTCCGGTATTTTCAATGCCGGGCCCGCTGCCTCTTTCCCTAACGTGCCACCATTCCAGATACTGTAACCGCTGGTGACGTTACGTAGAGTTGCGTTGCCGCCCTCACGGTTACAAGTGCCTCATGGGCGCTGCGTTAAGTGCCGTGTCTCATTTTCAACATCGGATCTGAAGCGTTCCTGAATGGACGGCGCCGCGATCCGGGGTCGATCCACCAGTCAAATATGGCTCGAACGGCGGCGGCTTTTCGCGCATGCAGCGAACCGTTGCCGGGAGGAAACATAAGCGACGATTTTTCAGTGAATTTTGGGAGATTGCCCCCGTTCGGTGGCAACGCTGCCCTGCGACACGTATTTTGCAGAGCAGCATGCGGGGCTTTGCGGCATCTGAGCGAGCGCAGCTTTCGCAGATGCGAGATGAATGTCCATTCAGATGGTGAGCCAGTGTTTTTTGTTGGTGAGAATTGACGCAGGGGGCCGCTTTGGTGGCATTCTGAGTATCGGGAGGGCTTTTTGGCCTGCCCGACGAGCGCGCCTGATTGGCGATTCGGCTGAAATGTCGAGGCGCAGCCGGCGGTATTTAGAGTGGCCACGTTGCTGGCGGGCAGCAGGGGTGTTACGCCCTCTTCCGACATCCCGCATCCGGACCGGCCGCCGGGTGTCCCTCCACAGCCCCAACGAGGACGCTCATGATCCCCCGCTATTCCCGCCCCGAGATGGTCGCGATCTGGGAGCCCGAGACGCGCTTCCGGATCTGGTTCGAGATCGAGGCCATGCCGCCGACGCGATGGCCGAGCTCGGCATCATCCCGAAGGAGGCCGCCGAGGTATCTGGGAGAAGGGGTCGCAGGCGCGAGTTCGACGTCGCCCGCATCGACGACATCGAGCGGGTGACGAAGCACGACGTCATCGCCTTCCTGACGCATCTGGCCGAGATCGTCGGGCCCGAGGCGCGCTTCGTGCACCAGGGCATGACCTCGTCCGACGTGCTCGACACCTGCCTCAATGTGCAGCTGGTGCGCGCCGCCGACCTGCTGCATCGCCGATATCGACCGGCTGCTGGCGGCGCTTGAAGACGCGCGCCTTCGAGCACAAGCTGACGCCGCACCATCGGCCGCAGCCACGGCATCCACGCCGAGCCGACGACCTTCGGCCTCAAGCTCGCCTGCGCCTATGCGGAGTTCGAGCGGGCGCGGGAGCGGCTGGTGGCGGCGCGCGAGGATGTGCGCGACCTGCGCGATCTCGGGCGCGGTCGGCACCTTCGCCAATATCGACCCGCGCGTGGAAGAGTATGTCGCCGAGACGCTGGGCCTGATGCCGGAGCCGGTCTCGACGCAGGTCGATCCCGCGCGACCGGCATGCGATGTACTTCGCCACGCTCGGCGTCGTCGCCTCGTCGATCGAGCGGCTCGCGATCGAGATCCGCCACCTGCAGCGCACCGAAGTGCTGGAGGCGGAGGAGTACTTCTCGCCCGGGCAGAAGGGCTCGTCGGCGATGCCGCACAAGCGCAATCCGGTGCTGACCGAGAACCTGACGGGCCTCGCCCGCATGGTGCGCGGCTATGCGCGTGCCGGCGATGGAGAACGTGGCGCTGTGGCACGAGCGCGACATCTCGCATTCGTCGGTCGAGCGCATGATCGGGCCGGATGCGACGGTCACGCTCGATTTCGCGCTCAACCGTCTGGCCGGCGTGATCGAGAAGCTCGTCGTCTATCCCGAGAACATGAAGAAGAACCTCGACCGGCTCGGCGGGCTGCATAATTCCCAGCGCGTGCTGCTGGCGCTGACGCAGGCCGGCGTGTCGCGCGAGGACGCCTATCCGCTGGTCCAGCGCAACGCGATGAAGGTGTGGGAAGAGGGCAAGGACTTCCTGACCGAACTGAAGGCCGACAAGGACGTGACGGCGAAGGTTGCGGCGAAGCCGACTCGAAGCGATGTTCGACCTCGGCTACCACTTCAAGCACGTCGATACGATTTTCGACCGGGTGTTCGGCAAGACCTGAGGGTTGATAGGGGGGGCGCCATGTACACCGTCATCGGATCGCTGCAGACGCGGGCGATGCGTGTCGTCTGGATGCTGGAGGAGTTAGGTCAGCCCTATGCGCTCGACCCAAAGCGCCCCCGTGATCCTGCCGTCTTGGCGCTCAATCCATCGGGTAAGGTGCCAGTGCTGGTCGATGACGGCACGCCGATTTTCGACAGCGTCGCCATCTGCCAGTATCTCGCCGACAAACACGGCCAGTTCACTTTTTCAGCCGGAACGATCGATCGCGCGCATCAGGACAGTTTCACTCAGTTCGCCGTCGATGACGTCGAGGGTCCGCTCTGGACGGTGGCCAAGCACACGTTTGTGCTGCCGGAAGAGTACCGGGTGGCTGACGTCAAGCGCGCGTGCCAGTTCGACTTCGATCGTGCTATGGCGGTGCTCGGGATGCGGCTCGCAAACAAGCCATATGTCATGGGCGAGACCTTTACCGTACCAGATCTCATCCTCGGAAACTGCCTGGGCTGGGCGATCAGCATCAAGTGGCGCCTCCCGGAGGGTAGCGTCAGCAGCTACTTCGAACGTATTCGCAATCGCCCCGCTTTTCTGAAGACGCTTGCGTTGCGCAGCGCGGCTTAACGATCCGGGCTTGTCTCAGCACTCGATCGCGGCTGCTATCCCAGTACTGTTCACATTTGGCCGGTTGTGGCAGACAGCAGGGCCACCCACATCAGCGAGGGCCACTGCGGGCGGTCCGCAATCACAGAGCATATGAAAACATCCGAAGCCGACATTCTCATTATTCCAGGCTGGTCGAGTTCGGGGCCGGACCACTGGCAGACGCGCTGGGAGAAAAATCTCAAAACCGCGCGCCGTGTGGAGCAGCAGGATTGGATCCGTCCGGACAAAGACGCGTGGGTCGCGCGGATCGTTGAAGCAGCGGCGCAGTCGGTGCGTCCGGTGGTGATTGTCGCGCACAGCCTGGGGACGATTGCCGTGGCGCATGCGGGTGCGAAGCTCGCCCGCTTGCCCGCACCGCCAGTGGGCGCATTTCTGGTGGCACCGGCGGATGTGGACAATGCCGATGGTTGGCCCATGACGGCGGGCGAGACATTTGGTGCCTCGCAGGAGACCGGCTTCGCTCCAATGCCGAGCTCATCCTGCCCTTTCCATCGGTGCTTGTTGCCTCGTCGAACGACCCTTACTGCTCGCTGGAGCGCGCTCGGGCGCTGGCCACCACGTGGGGTTCGACTGTCATCGAGAGCGGCGAAGTTGGACACATCAACGTCGCAAGTGGCCACGGGCCTTGGCCCGACGGCCTTCTCGCGTTCGGAATTTTCATGCAGCGGCTATCGGCGGCGCCGGTGGCGCTGAAGCGCACACCGGACGCGTAAGCTACTCAGCTGTGCCAGGTCACCACTTACGACGCCACCGTTCCTATGCCGGTTTTTCCAGATCGTTGACGGCCTTTGCCAGCGCGGTGTGCATCACGTTGCGAATTTCTTCATCCGAAACCGAAACGCCCTTGGCGGCGAGGTCCGACTTCACCTTGCGAAAGACGTCGTCGTCGCCTTTTTCCACCAGGTCGGCTTTGCGCACGTCCTTGATGTAATCATCGAGAGCGGCGCCGGTCAGTCCCAGCAGTCCGCCCGCCCATTCCGCGAGAGCCTTGTTGCGCCGCGATTCCGCTTTGAATTTCAGTTCGCTGTCGCGGGCGAACATATCTTCATAGGCCTTTTCGCGCTTATCGAAGGTCGTCATTCCGGCTCTCCACTGGGCGTGTTCTTTGATTGTTCCTGGTGCACTTCGAGTTGCAGGTCGTCATCTCCCGCGGCCCCATCTGCATGCGTGCCTAACCGGTCCCACATGACAAATCAACGGCTTGTGGCCGACATGAACCATGGCCCCTTATCAAGCGGCGGTGCGGCGTCGTTAAGATTGTTTCTCCCCCCCGGTTCGGCTAGGGTTCGAGCAGTCGCTTTCGAATATCAGCGCGGCCCGACCCCTACCCAACCAGACGCAGAATAAACCTGCAACATCAAAGGGCAGTGGCCTCGTAGTGCGTGTTGCCGGCGTGTTGAGTGAGCATGAGCGTGATCGTCAAAGGACCAGGATCGATGAACAGGCGGCGTCGGATCTACGAAGGCAAGGCCAAGGTCCTCTACGAGGGTCCCGAGCCCGGCACCCTGATCCAGCACTTCAAGGACGACGCGACCGCCTTCAACGCGAAGAAGCATGCGCTGATCGAAGGCAAGGGCGTGCTCAACAACCGCATCTCCGAGTACATCTTCTCAGCGCCTCGGCGAGATCGGCGTGCCGACGCACTTCATCAAGCGCCTCAACATGCGCGAGCAGTTGATCCGCGAGGTCGAGATCATCCCGCTCGAGGTCGTGGTGCGCAACGTCGCGGCGGGCTCGCTGTCGACGCGCCTCGGCATCGAGGAAGGCACGCAGCTGCCGCGCTCGATCATCGAGTTCTACTACAAGAACGACGAGCTCAACGATCCGATGGTGTCGGAAGAGCACATCACGGCGTTCGGCTGGGCGACGCCGCAGGAGATCGACGACATCATGCAGCTCGCGCTGCGCATCAACGACTTCCTCGTCGGCCTGTTCCTCGGCATCGGCATCCGCCTCGTCGACTTCAAGGTCGAGTTCGGCCGGCTGTGGGAAAACGAGCAGATGCGCATCGTCCTCGCCGACGAGATCAGCCCCGATTGCTGCCGCCTGTGGGACATCACGTCGGGCGACAAGCTCGACAAGGACCGCTTCCGCCGCGACCTCGGCGGCGTGCTCGAGGCCTATCAGGAAGTCGCCCGCCGCCTCGGCGTGCTGACCGAGAACCCGCGCCCGAAGGGCTCCGGCCCGGTGCTCGTTGCGTCCAATCCGACAGGTAAACCGAACTGATGTGCGGCAGCGGGCAACGGGCAGTGCGGCAGACCGATTGAGTTCGGTCCGACGCCCTGTTGCCCGACTGCCTGCTGCCGGAGACCGACATGAAAGCCCGCATCCGCATCACCCTGAAGAACGGCGTGCTCGATCCGCAGGGCAAAGCCATCGAAGGCGCCGTGCGCGGGCTTGGCATTTCCGGCGTCGGCGACGTGCGGCAGGGCAAGTACATCGAGGTCCAGCTCAACGAGACGGACCAGGCCAAGGCCGGGGCCATCGTGGAGCAGATGTGCAAGGACCTTCTCGCGAACACTGTCATCGAAAATTACGCCTTCGATCTCGTGCCATGACCGGTCCGGGTGCCGACGAGGATGTGCGTCGCGCCCTGAGGTTCATGGCCGTGAAAATCGTGGTGTTCGCGATCCTTCCGCTGTTGGCCGCGGCGGCCATTGTCTACCTGACGCTTCCCCGGTGACATGACGAAGCTGGCGGCAATATTCCCGATCCTGATGGTCCTGGCTCCGGCTGCGGCCGTCGCAACCGAGCCCGGCAAATCCGATCCGCCACCGGCCACACTGAAGCTCGTCGTATCGAAGCCGGTCGCGTTGGATTGCCAAACCAAGTCCGTGGTGGTTGCCGAAAATGCGGCCAATGCGACCAATGGTGAGTTGAAGCTGACGCTGCTGCTCAAGGACGATACCGCTCAGCCTGCGACGGGTTCATGGCGCATTGCGGCGGTAGGACCCGCGCATACCGGTTCGTTGGGTGTGCGCGAAGCCAAAACGTGTGCCGAATCCTCTCCTCTGCGTATTGCGGTGGATGGTAACATCGAGCTCTGGTCTCCAGCTCCCAAGGGCGTTGACCAGCTCGCGGCCGGCGAGATGCTGCTTCTGGCGGTCGTCAAAGCCGATACGCTTGCCTTGCGCGCCACGACATTCAGCGGCAAAGAGATCGAAAGCCTTGAAGAAGGCACCTGCAGGATCGGATCGTGATGAAAGCCTCCGTCATCGTTTTTCCCGGATCGAATTGCGACCGTGACGTGAAGGTCGCGATCGAGCGCATCACGGGTTTTGCGCCGACCATGGTCTGGCATGGGGACGCCAGCGTCCCTTCGTCCGATCTCATCGTGCTGCCCGGCGGGTTTTCCTACGGCGATTACTTGCGCTGCGGGGCCATGGCCGCTCATTCCCCCATCATGAAGGATGTGATTGCAAAAGCGAAAGCCGGTACGCCGGTGCTCGGGATCTGCAATGGCTTCCAAGTGCTCTGCAAGTCCGGGCTCCTGCCGGGTGTTCTCATGCGTAACCGCTCGCTCAAGTTCATTTGCAGGGACGTGCATTTGCGGGCGGAGCGCGACGACACCTTCTTCTCACGCTGCTACCGCAAGGGCGAAGTCATCACGGTTCCAATCGCGCATGCGGAAGGCAACTACTTCGCCGATAGCGAAACACTGGACCGCCTCGAAGGCGAAGGCCGCGTGGCATTCCGCTATTGCGACGAGGCGGGCACGGTGAGCGATGCGACGTCGCCCAACGGTGCCCAGCGCAACATCGCTGGGATCACGGACCCGACTGGGCGCATTCTCGGGATGATGCCGCATCCGGAGAGGTTGTACGAGGCCGCGCTGGGCGGCACCGACGGTCGGCGCATCTTCGAGAGCGCCGTGATCAGCCTCGCCGCGGACGCGGCTTGAGGACGTCTGTTGGTTGAGACAATCCCAACGCATCAGGATCGCCGATTGGCCACGTTCATCTCAAGGTAGCGGATTTGGAGCGCGCGATGGCGTTTTCGTGGGGGGCGCCCGGTTTCGGGTTGAGCCAGGGCTACGGCCCACCGGGGACAACACAACGGAAAGCCGGGCGGCTCGCCGCCGTGCGTGGCCTGTCATCGAAACGCCCTTCCGAGTTGCTGCGCCCTCTCTGTGGATACCTGGGATAGCTCTCGCTTGACGGGGCCGAACGGTGCGATTCGGGCCTGCCCGGGCGTCGGGGACTCAGGCTAGCACTACAGGTATGGCAGAACCCGTATTCCTCCCCACCGAGAAATTGCGCGCAGTGGCGAATGCCTCTGAGCCGCTCAATTTCCGTCAGGTGCCGCACAACATCGAAGCCGAGCAGGCTTTGCTCGGTGCCATCCTCGTCAACAACGAGGCGCTCGACCGTGTGACCGACTTCCTCGAGCCGGTCCATTTCTACGATCCGCTCCATGCGGAAATCTACGAGACGGCGACCAAGCTCATTCAAGCCGGCAAGCAGGCGACGCCTGTGACGCTCAAGACGTTCTTTGAGAACGCGGAGCCAATCGGTCCGAACATGACCGTGCCGCAGTATTTAGGGCGGCTGGCGGCGAGCGCCACAACGATCATCAATGCGCACGATTACGGCCAGACGATTTACGACCTCGCTATCCGCCGCAACCTGATCGTCATCGGGGAAGATCTCGTCAACGTCGCCTTCGACAGCCCCGTCGATCACTCGCCCGACGAGCAGATCGCAGAGGTTGAAGGCAAGCTTTACGCACTCGCCGAAAAGGGCAAATACGGCCAGGGGTTCCTGTCCTTCGGCACGGCGCTGACGCATGCCATCGAGATGGCGAATAGCGCCTACGAGCGCGATGGGCACCTCTCCGGTATTTCGACAGGGCTAACGGACCTCGATTCCAAACTCGGGGGTCTGCAGTCTTCAGACCTCATCATTCTCGCGGGCCGTCCGTCGATGGGGAAGACGGCCCTCGTCACCAACATCGCCTACAACGTGGCCAGGGCATATCGCGCCGAAATTCAGCCCAATGGCGAAGAGAAGGTCATCGACGGGGCGAAGGTCGGCTTTTTCTCGCTGGAAATGTCGGCGGAACAGCTCGCCACGCGAATTTTGTCGGAACAGGCGGAAATCGCATCGGAGAAGATCCGGCGCGGAATGATCACGCAGGAGGAATTCAACAAGCTTGTCGTCGTCTCGCAGGAAATGAGCCGGGCGCCGCTGTTCATCGACCAGACCGGCGGCATCACGGTCGCCCAGCTGGCGGCACGAGCGCGCAAGCTGAAACGGCAGCATGGACTGGGCCTGCTGATTATCGACTACTTGCAGTTGCTGGCAGGCTCATCCAAGTCGGCGAATGCGGGGCGCGTTCAGGAAATCACCGAGATCACCACCGGTCTGAAGGCGCTGGCGAAGGAATTGCAGCTTCCGATCATTGCACTGTCGCAGCTGTCGCGCGCGGTCGAACAACGCGAGGACAAGCGTCCGCAGCTCTCGGATCTGCGTGAATCGGGATCGATCGAACAGGACGCGGACGTGGTCATGTTCGTCTTCCGTGAGGAATACTATGTCGAGCGCCTGAAGCCGAACGAGAGCGATCCGAAATTCCAGGAATGGCAGCAGAAGATGATGCAGGTTTCGGGTAAGGCCGAGGTCATCATCGGCAAGCAGCGCCATGGTCCCGTCGGCACGGTGCCGTTGTCGTTCGAAAGCCAGTTTACGCGGTTCGGGAACCTCGCCCGCGATGCCTGGATGCCTGAGCGCATGGAATAACGGCACGCATGCCCCGGCCTGTGGCAGGCGCGACCTCGCAACGGCCGCAAGGGTGTGCCAAAGACTTTTGGATGACGCTGCCCGAACCCAAGATGGCCCGCGTGGTGCCAGAGCCGGTGACGCTTCCCGCGTCTGAAACCGGCGTGCTCAAGATCGACCTCGATGCGATTGCCGGCAATTGGCGATCGCTCGCCGATCATGTTCGCCCGGCCGAATGCGGCGCCGTCGTCAAGGCTGACGCCTACGGGCTCGGTGTCCGCCACGTTTTGCCGGCGCTCGTCGATGCCGGCTGCAGATCGTTTTTTGTCGCCACGCCGGGCGAGGCAGCAGAGGCGCGGACTCTCGATGGCGCAGCAAGGATCTTCGTGCTCGATGGACTTTTTCCAGGCGCGGCAGATGCCTTGCTTTCTGCGGGGGCCATTCCGTGTCTGGCAAGCCTGGCAGAAGTCGAGGAGTGGTCGGGTCATGCGCGACGGATCGGTGCGCGGCTTGCAACCGCGCTGCACGTCGACAGTGGCCTCAACAGGCTTGGCCTTTCCGTGGCCGAAGTTGCCAAGCTCGTCGATCTTCCTGAACTGCTGGCGCCGCTCGATGTCGTGCTGGTCATGAGCCACCTCGCGTCGGCCGATGATCCGGCTGACCCTATGAATGCGGCCCAGCATCACGCATTCGAACGGCTGCGGGCGATGCTGCCCCGGGCGCGGGCATCGCTGGCCGCTTCCGATGGGTTGATGCTCGGCGGTGCCTTTCATTTCGATCTCGTGCGGCCGGGCTATGCGCTGTACGGCGGACAGGCCTTTCGCGGGGCGCGGGCGCCCGTTGCGCCGGTCGTTTCACTGTTCACGCGCGTGCTGCAGGTCCGAGATGTGGCGCCGGGCGGGGCCGTTGGCTATTCCGGAGCCTGGAGCGCACTGCGGCCGAGCCGCATCGCCACGCTCGCGGCCGGGTATGCGGATGGATACGCGCGCTCGGCGAGTGCCGGCAATGCAACGCCCGGCGGGTCGGTTGTCATCCACGGTGCGCGGTTGCCCGTGGTCGGGCGGGTGTCGATGGATCTGATCACGGTCGATGTCACCGATTGCCCGGTGGCGGTTGCGCGCGGGGACATCGCCGAAGTGCTCGGGGCCACGCTGCCGCTCGAGACGGTGGGCGCCGAAGCGCGGACCATCGGTTACGAGGTTTTGACGCGGCTCGGCCGGCGCTACAGCCGTGTTTATGTCGGAGGCGGCGCGTAGATGGCCAAGGCCGCAAAGTCGCTTTACGTCTGCCAGGCCTGTGGCGCAAGCTCGCCGCGCTGGGCGGGGAAATGCCCCTCCTGCAGCGAGTGGAACACGCTTGCCGAGGAGACGGATGCGGGACCGCCGCCGGGGTCGGGGATCACCCGCTCGTCAAAAGGCAAGGCAATCAAACTTGGGTCGCTCGCCGGAGGCGCGGATGAGGCGCCGCGGTTCACAACCGGGATGGCGGAACTCGACCGGGTCACCGGCGGCGGCATTGTGCCGGGGTCCGCGCTGCTCATCGGCGGCGAACCGGGAATTGGGAAGTCGACACTGCTGTTGCAGCTCTCGGCATCGATTGCGCGGGCTGGACTGAGGGCCGTCTATTTTTCGGGTGAGGAAGCTGCGGCGCAGGTGCGGCTGAGGGCCGATCGTCTGGGGCTCGCGTCGGCGCCGGTCGCACTCGCGGCGGAGACCAACCTTGCGAACATCCTGGCGACGCTCGATGCGGGAGCGAAACCCGATCTCGTCGTCGTCGATTCCATTCAGACACTCTGGTCCGATGAACTCGACGCGGCACCCGGCACCGTCAGTCAAGTGCGGGCGGCCACGCAGTCGCTGATCCGCTACGCCAAGCTCAACGGTTCCGCCCTGCTGCTCGTCGGGCATGTCACGAAAGACGGCCAGATCGCGGGCCCGAAGGTCGTGGAGCACATGGTCGATTGCGTGCTGTCATTCGAAGGCGACCGGGGGCACCCGTTCCGCATCCTGCGAGCGACAAAGAACCGGTTTGGGGCGACCGACGAAATCGGTGTTTTCGAGATGGTGCAGCAGGGGCTGCGCGAGGTTGCGAACCCTTCCGAGCTGTTCCTCGGGGATCGCGAGGCCTCGGTTCCGGGTGCGGCGGTGTTCGCTGGGATGGAAGGCACGCGCCCGATCCTGGTGGAGATCCAGGCCTTAGTGGCACCGTCGCAGCTCGGGACCCCGCGACGGGCGGTCGTCGGTTGGGATAGCAACCGGTTGTCCATGATCCTTGCCGTGCTGGAAGCCCGTTGCGGCGTGTCGCTTGCCCAGCACGACGTGTACCTGAACGTGGCCGGCGGGCTCAAAATCACCGAGCCGGCGGCGGATCTGGCCGTGGCTTCGGCCCTGTTGTCCTCATTTTCGGGCATAGCTTTGCCACCGCAGCGCGTGTCCTTCGGGGAAATCTCGCTGTCGGGCGCGGTCCGGACGAGTGCGCACATGGCGTTGCGCCTGAAAGAGGCCAAGAAACTGGGCTTCACCGAAGCCGTGATCCCGGCTGCTGGCGAGACCGGGGGGGACGCGAACCAACTGTCACTCACACGCCTCAGTCATCTCAAAGACCTTGCGGACCCATTGCGCACATGCGACTGAGCCTTGAAATTGAACCGTTCAGCGGCAGGGTTCGCCGCTCAGCCTCGCTACAGAGAGTGCCTCGAATGATCGGTCCGCTGACATACCTCGACGCCGCGTTGATCGCTGTGGCCCTCATATCCGGTCTGCTGGCTATGTATCGGGGTCTGACGCGAGAGATCCTCTCTATCGTGTCATGGGCCATTGCGGCACTCGCTGTCCTGTATTTCGTGAAGAACTATAAGAAGTTCGCCGAAGATCTGGCCGCGCAGATGGGCACGCAGGTGGCGATCGCTCAAATCGCGATCGGTGCGGTCATCTTCCTGATCGTGCTGATCATCGTGCATCTTATCACATCGCGAATCTCAGACGTAATCCTCGACAGTTCGGTCGGCATGATCGATCGAATCCTCGGATTTCTGTTCGGGGTGGTGCGCGGGTTCATCCTGGTGGTGATTCCCTACATGTTCTACGAAAGCTTCATTCCGGACCCTGCCAATCAGCAACCCTGGGTTCGGGATTTGGCGTCGCTGCCCTATATCAAGTCCACGGGCAACTCGATCCGGTCCATCCTTGAGACCCACATGCCGTCTAGCCTCACCAACCCTCAGCCGGCGCCTGCCGAACCGCCGCCCGGCTAATGGCCGGCGGGACGGGTTAATGGCCGCACACCTGTTGTGCGGCGCCGCAATTGTGACAGTGCGGCGACCAGCCATGGCGCTGGGGTGCAAAGTGGTGCTAAAGACGGGGCGAACCGGACCGGCGGCGCTTCTCATTCGCCGGTCGCGCGCAACGGATGCTTGAGCGGGAGGCAACCATGGCGCTTCACGACGACGCCGAAATGACGGCTGGCGATTTTGGTTATTCCAAGTTTGGTGACGACCGCTTGCGCGAGGAGTGCGGCGTTTTCGGAGTCTTTGGACATCCGGATGCGGCGGCGCTGACGGCCCTCGGCCTGCACGCTCTTCAGCATCGCGGACAGGAAGCGGCGGGTATCGTCACTTACGACGGGCAGCAGTTTCATTCCGAGCGGCGTCTCGGGCTTGTCGGCGACAACTTCAATGACGCAGGCGTCATTGGGCGGCTGAAGGGTCATATCGCGGTCGGGCACAACCGCTATTCGACGACCGGCGAACCGGCACTGAAGAATGTGCAGCCGCTTTATGCCGATATCGACACGGGCGGGTTCGCGGTTGGTCACAACGGCAATCTGACCAATGCGCTCACCCTTCGCCGCGAACTCATCTCGTCCGGTGCCATCTTCCCGTCCACCTCCGATACGGAAGTCATTCTGCATCTGCTGTCGCGCTCCAAAAAGCGGCGCATGGTGGACCGCTTCATCGAGGCGATCCGGCAGATCGAGGGGGCCTACGCGCTTGTGGCCTTGACCAACGACATGATGATCGCGGCGCGCGATCCGATCGGCATCCGCCCGCTGGTGCTCGGCCGTCTCGACGGCGCGACGATCTTCGCCTCCGAGACCTGTGCCCTCGATATGGTGGGTGCGGAGTTCGTACGCGAAGTGGAGAACGGCGAGGTTGTCGTCGTCACGAAGGATGGCATCGAGAACTCATCGCCCCTTCCCGCGCCGTCCGGCGCGCCCCTGCATCTTCGAGTACATCTACTTCTCGCGGCCCGACAGCGTCATCGGCGGGCGCTCGGTTTATGATATCCGCAAGCAGATGGGCGTGCAGCTCGCCATCGAGTCTACGCCTGAGGCCGATGTGATCGTGCCGATCCCGGATTTGGGCGTACCGGCAGCCATCGGCTTCTCGCAGCAGTCCGGCATTCCCTTCGAGCTCGGCATCATCCGTAACCATTACGTCGGCCGCACCTTCATCGAGCCCGAGCAGCGCATTCGCGCGCTGGGCGTCAAACTCAAACACTCTGCCAACGCCGGCGTCATTCGAGGCAAACGAATCGTGCTGATCGACGACAGTGTGGTGCGCGGGACGACCTCCAAGAAGATCGTTCAGCTGATGTACGAGGCCGGTGCAAAGGAAGTGCACATGCGCATTTCCTCGCCGCCGATCACACATCCCGACTACTACGGCATCGACACGCCGCGGAAGAAGGACCTGCTCGCTGCCAATATGGATGTGGACGCCATGCGCCAGTTCATGGGCGCGGACAGTCTCGCCTTCCTGTCAGTCGATGGCATCTACCGCTCCGTCGGCATCGATGCGCGCGATCCGCGCGCGCCGCAGTTCACCGACCATTGCTTCACCGGTGAATACCCGACCGAACTCGTCGACCAGAACGGCACCGGCTTCCGGCAGCTCTCGCTGCTCGCCGAGGTCGTCTAACTCATTCTCGCCGCCCGCGGGGTTGCCGCGGCTCAATCGAAGGCACCCCGTACCGTGACTGCCGAAGCTTCTTCTCTCAAGGGGCGCCTTGCCCTCGTGACTGGCGCGACGCGCGGCATTGGGCGCGCGATCGCACTATCTTTCGCCAAAGCCGGGGCGCATGTGATCGCCGTCGGCCGAACGCAGGGCGCTCTCGAAGAATTGGACGACGAGATCCAGAAGGTCGGCGAGCCGGCGACCCTGCTGACGCTGGATCTGCGCAAGGGCGAAAAAATCGATGGGCTCGGGCCGACGATCTTCGAGCGCTGGGGCAAGCTCGATGTCTTTGTCGGCAATGCCGCCATGCTCGGGCCGCTGTCGCCGCTGCCGCATGTCACAGCCGACGCGTGGCAACACGTCATCGATGTCAATCTGACGGCCAACTGGCGGCTGATCCGTACACTCGATCCGGTGCTCAAACGGTCCGATGCCGGCCGCGTAATCCTCGTGTCATCGGGGGCAGCCGACGGCCACTATGCGTACTGGGGCCCTTATGCCATTTCGAAAGCCGGCGTCGAGTGCATGGGGAAAATGTACGCAGCCGAGTGCGAGACCACACCGATCCGCGTCTCGATCGTGAACCCCGGCGCAACGCGAACAGCGATGCGGGCTAAAGCCTTCCCGGGGGAAGATCCGATGACAATTCCGGCGCCGGAAGATGTGGCGCCGCTGTTCCTGGAACTCGCGCAGCCGCAGAGCACGCTGCATGGCGAAGTCGTGCGCTATCGCGACTGGCGCGAGGCGCGCTCGGTCGCGGCTGCCCCCTGACGCGGGACGATCAACCGTTCACCTCGATGACCATGCCGTCGAAGGCCGGTTCGACGCCGGGCGGCAGTTCAGCTGAGAGCTTCGCGTAGTCGAGATCGCTCGTCATGTGAGTGAGGATGGCGCGCTTCGGTTTCAACCGTGCGATCCAATCCAGCGCCTGGGAGACGCTGAAGTGGCTCGGATGATTTGTGTAGCGCAGCGCGTCGACGATCCAGACGTCGAGCCCTTCGAGCAGGGGAATAGACGACTCGGGCACACCTGAAATGTCGGGTGAGTAGGCGATGTTGCCGAAGCGAAAGCCAAGCGAGGGGATGTCGCCGTGCATTTGCGGGATCGCCTGGATGTCGAAGGCACAGTTGACGCCATCGATGCGGATACGGCCGTCGGCGGGAATGTCGGCGGCTTTCAAGATCGGGTGATAGCCCGAACCAGGCTGATACTCGAAGCAATAGTTGAAGCGCGAGACGAGGCTGTCTCGTGTCGGCGCATCGAAGTGGCACGTCACTTTGGATTTCATCGCGTAGGCGACCATGCGCAGGTCGTCGATACCGTGGGTATGATCGGCGTGGTCGTGGGTGTAGAGCACCCCATCCAAGTGCGTGCAGCGGGCGTCGATGAGCTGTTCGCGCATGTCGGGCGGCGTATCGACGAGGACGTTCGCAAAGCCGCCGGGGACGATTTTCTCGGCCAGAACTGAACAGCGGCGCCGGCGATTCTTGGGATTTTTTGAATTGCACGCGCCCCAGATGGGGCCGAGCCTTGGCACGCCGCCGGACGAACCGCAGCCCAAGACCGTGAGGCGGATCGTCATCGGCAAGCTCCGGGGCGCGGCACCTTCGTGTAGAGCCGGAAAAAATTCTCCGTCGTAGCGCGGGCGAATTCGTCGAGCGTCAGGCCGCGCGCTTCGGCGAGGGCACGGGCGGTGTTGACGACGTAGGCCGGCTCGTTCTGCTTGCCGCGATAGGGCTCGGGGGCAAGATACGGCGCGTCGGTCTCGACGAGCACACGGTCGAGCGGGACCGCATTCGCAATCGCGCGCAGCGCATCGCTTTTCTTGAAGCTCACCACGCCGGAGAACGACACGTAAAGGCCAAGTTCCACCGCGCGCATGGCCAGTTCACGTCCGCCCGTGAAGCAATGCAGCACGGCGGGGAACGGCCCCTTGGCGTGCTCCTCTTCTAGGATGGCGATGGTATCGGCATCGGCATCGCGGGTGTGGATCTCGAGCGGCAGACCGGTCATGCGTGCGGCGGCGATGTGGGTGCGGAAGCCTTGCGCCTGAGCTTCGGGCGTCGAGTGTTTGTAGAAATAGTCGAGCCCAGCTTCGCCGATGCCGACGATCTTGGGGTGTTCGGCGTAGTGGGCGAGATCGACGGCGGTAACGTCCAGCTCTTCGTGGGCGTAGTGAGGGTGCGTGCCGACGGTGCCGTAAACCGTGTCGAAGCGTTCGACGACCGCGATGAGGTGATCAAACTTCCGCACGCGCGTTGAGATATTCACCATCACACCGACGCCCGCTTCATGTGCGCGCGCGACGACGCCGTCGAGATCGTTTGCGAACTCGGGCCGGTCGATGTGGCAGTGATGATCGACGAGCATCATCTCACGCGCCGTCCTCGGCCTTGGACTTCTGCCGGTTGGCTTCCTTCTTGGCTTTCTTCGCGAGCTTGGCGGCCTCTTGGTCCTCGGCCGACATGGAACCGCTCTTCTTGGCCTCAGCGTCAGGATCGACGTAACGCGGGAACACGCCTTGCGGTTCGGGAAGCTGCGTGCCGGGCTTCAGGCGGCCGGACGGTCCCAAGGCTGCGAACGCGCGTGAGGCGGGGTCGGGCAACGCCAGGAGGTGCAAAAGCTTGTCCGACGATGCCGGCATCACCGGCTGGACGAGGATCGCGAGCTGGCGCACGACTTCCGCCGTCACGTAGAGGATCGTGCCTTTGCGCTCAGTTGTGAGTGACTTGTCGAACGGCCTTTCGCTGGCGAAATAGCGATCGCCCTCGCCGACCACATCCCACACCGCATCGAGCCAGGATTTGATCGCCTGCCTGTCCATGGCGGCGCGGGCCGTCGCATAAAGCGCGTCGGCCTTGGCGAGCAGCGCATGATCGGCCTCGGTAAGTTCGACGGGTGCGGGTACGACGCCGGCAAACCCCTTCCAGATCATCGACAGCGCAGCGTTGGGCGAGGTTGCCGAGGCCGTTGGCGAGATCGGCATTGATGCGGGCTGCGATGGTTTCGGGCGAATAGCTGCCATCCTGACCGAAAACGACTTCGCGCAAAAAGTAGTAGCGAACTTGATCGACGCCGTAGTGCTCGGCGAGCGCGAACGGATCGACGACGTTGCCGACCGACTTCGACATCTTCTCGCCCTTGTTGAACAGGAAGCCGTGGCCGAACACGCGCTTGGGCAGCGCGACGCCGGCGCTCATCAGGAAGGCCGGCCAGTAGATGGCGTGGAAGCGCACGATGTCCTTGCCGATGACGTGGACGTCGCAGGGCCAGAACTGCTGGCGCTGTTCGCCGCCGCCGAAGATGCCGGTCGCCGTGCACGTAATTGTTGAGCGCGTCGACCCAGACGTACATGACATGGCCGGGGTGGCCGGGGACGGGAATGCCCCAATCGAGGGTGGTGCGCGAGATGGAGAGATCTTCGAGGCCCGAGCTAACGAAGCTCACGACCTCGTTGCGGCGCTCGGCGGGCAGAATGAAATCGGGATTGCGCCTCGATATGGGCCAGTAGCGGCTCCTGATACTTCGACAGGCGAAAGAAGAACGTCTCTTCCTCCTGTCCACTAACCTCGGTGCCGGTCGGCGTGGCGTAGCGCTGGCCGTCGTCGCGAACTTCGGTCTCGTTTTCCTTGTAGTAGGTCTCGTCGCGGACCGAATACCAGCCGCCGTACTTCTTGAGGTAGATGTCGCCGGCGGCTTCCATGCGCCGCCACAGTTCCTGGCACGACTTCGTAATGGCGCTGCTCGGTCGTGCGGATGAAATCGTCGTTCGACAGACCGAGAACGCCGGCCATCTCGCGGAAGCGGGCGGAGTTGCGATCTGCCAGTTCGCGCGGGGTCACGCCCTCCTTGATCGCGGTCTGCTTCATCTTCAGACCGTGCTCGTCGGTGCCGGTCAGAAAGAATACGTCCTTGCCGTCGAGCCGCTCGAAGCGCGCGATCGCGTCGGTGGCAATCGCTTCATAGGCATGCCCGATGTGGGGCACGCCGTTGGGATAAGAAATGGCCGTCGTAATGTAGAAGCGTTTGCTCATGGCCTCGCGCGCCGGAAGGGGTTCAGCTGCGGATTACGTCGAAGGTGCCCGGAGTGGAAAGGTCAGGCCGGGCCCGCGCCGCGTGAGGTCTGCACAATCCGCTGGAACGTCAACAGGATCAGGGATTTGCGATCCAGGTTGTAGATCTCAGTGCTGGCCTTCTCGGCGACCGTGGTTTCCCACAGTTGCGCCCATGCCGCAAGCTGGTCCTCGGAGATGATCCGGCGGGCCAGTTGGACGTCGACGGGATCGCCCTCCCCGGTTGCGGCGGCGCGGACGAGGCGCGTCAGGCGGCCGAGCAGAAGATCGAAAAAAAGTTCATATTTTGCCTCTGCTGCGGCCGAGCCCAGTTCGTCGCCGATGGCGTGAACGGCCAGCCAATCGATACGGGGCAGGCTCGCGATGAGGCCCTCGATCTTGCGATGGAGGTCGAGGCCCTTGGCGGTCTGCAGCATCAGGAAACGGCGGACGCTGCCTTCCGCTAAACGTGAGAGCGTCTGCCATTCCTCGCCCGCTGGAAGCGCCGCAGTCGCGCCGGATTCTTCGGCGGCATTGAGTGCTTGGGCGACGGCTTTGCGCAGGTCCTCATCGCCGAGGGGTGCGCAGGCCAGCGTGCGGCAACGGGAGCGGATGGTGGGCAGCAGGCGGTCCGGAGCGGAGGAGATGAGCGCAAACACCGTGCGCTTGGGCGGCTCCTCCAGCGACTTCAAAAGTGCGTTCGCGGCGTTGGCGTTCAAATCATCGACGGGATCGACGATGACGACACGCCAGCCCTCGCCCGCGCCCATGCTGAGGAACCCCTTGAGGCGGCGGACTTCGTCGACCGTGATCTCCGATTTGAGCTTCTTCGACTTGAAGTCGTAGGGGCGGCGCAGAACGAGGAGTTCGGGGTGCGCGAGGTTGGCGACGAGGCGGGCCGCGCTCGTTGCCCGATCCACATCGAGCGAGCCGCCGAACATGTCGCGTTCGCTTTCGCAGGCGAGGAGAAAGCGCGCAATTCGGTAGCTCAGAGTCGCTTTGCCGATGCCGGACGGACCGGTGATGATCCAGCCGTGGTGCAGGCGGCCAGAATGAAAGGCGTCAAGGAAACCCTGTTCGGCCGCCGCTTGTCCGTAGAGACGTTCGGTCAGGCGGGGCGACGGATAGCCATCAAGTCTGTCGGGCTCGGGAAGGAGTTCGATTTCTCCGGACAGGACGGGCGCGCGAGCCATTTCAAGTGGCCTCGGTGAGAAGGCGCGTTTCGACGGCGGCCCACACTGCGCACGCCACGTCGTCAGCCGACTTCTGGCCATCGACCACGACGCACCGCTGTGGCTCAAGGCGAGCAATCTCGAGAAAGCCTTCGCGCAGACGTTTGTGGAAGCCTAGGTCTCGCGCTTCGAAACGATCGGCTAAGAGGCTGCGCGGATGCTTTGGAATTTTCTCGCTTGGAGCGGATGGCGGGGGAGCGTTCAGGCGCAAGGCGGCACGCGCCAATCCGATCTCGGCGGGGATATCGACCACGATCGTCAGGTCGGGCCTCGTGTTCTGGACGACGATGAGTTCCAACGCCTCGAGCAGACGCGGTTCGACGCGGCCGGCGTAGCCCTGATAGACACGGGTGGAATTGGAGAAGCGGTCGCAGACGACGAAGCGGCCGGAGCCGAGCGCGGGGCGGATGACCTGTTCGAGGTGGTCGGCGCGGGCGGAGGCAAACAGGAGGGCCTCGGCCAAAGGCGAATGCTTTTCAAGGTTTGGATCAAGGACCAGCGTGCGCAGGCGCTCTGCGAACGGCGAGCCGCCGGGTTCACGAGTGACCGTCACGGCGTGGCCGGCAGCGGTCAGGCGTTCGGCCAGACGCTTGGCTTGGGTCGACTTGCCCGACCCTTCGCCGCCCTCGAATGTGATGAACCAACCGGCCGTCATGCGCCCTCGCTGCGAGCCGGCATGGGCTCGGGGCCGTTTCGATCAAGGCCCTAGGGCGTTTTAGAGGTTGGCCCAGCGCAGCGCCAGAAAAACCAGACTGTCCATGCCACGGCGCCAGACCGTGGCGGGCTCCACGTCTTCCATGGCGACGAGGGGCACTTCGGTCGTGGCATTGGAGGTACTTGTCACGCGCAGACGGGCGATTTCGTCGCCCTTTTTCACCGGCGGCTTCAGAGGACCGTTGTAGACGATTTCGGCGCGCAGCCTCTGGTTGGCGGGAAAGCGCGGCAGGACAACGTTCAGCGGGCCACCGCCCTTGGCCGTCAGCGGAACGTAAAGTTGGGTGCCGCCCCAGACGCGGGCGTGGCCGACCTCCTCATCCGCATCGAACAATGTGAATTTTGCGAAGCTGCGCTGGCCCCATTCGAGCAGCCGGCGGGCTTCCTCGCGGCGCTCTTTCTCGTCGGCCAGCCCCATGACGACGCCGATGAGGCGGCGCCCCTCGCTGACAGACGAAAAGACGATGCCGTAACCGGCTTCTTTGGTGTGGCCGGTCTTGAGGCCATCAACGCCGAGGGCTTCGTCGCCAAGCAGCGGGTTGCGATTGTAGAACTTGTGCTTGCGATAGGCGAACTCGCGCTGGGCGAACACTTTGTACTGCTCGGGATGCTCGCGGATGATGTGGCGGGCGAGCACAGCCAGTTCGCGCGCTGTCATCATATGCTCGGGATCGTGCAGGCCGGTCGAATTGCGGAACGTCGATTTGGTGAGACCGATGCGCCGGGCTTCCTCCTCCATCATTTTCGCAAAGCCCTGCTCCGTGCCGCCGAGCGCTTCAGCGACCGATATGGACGCATCGTTGCCGGACTGGACGATGATGCCCTGGATCAGTTCATCGACACGGGCGCGCGTGTTGATGGGCACGAACATCGCCGAGGTGCCGGATGGCGCGCCGCCCGTGCGCCAAGCGTATTCGCTCATCATGAATTCTTCTTCGGGCTTCACCTTGCCCTGCTTCATCGCCTGAAACAGAACTTCGAGCGTCATGAGTTTGCTCATGCTCGCGGGCGGGGCCAGTTCGTCGGCGTTGAACTGAAAGAGAACGGCGCCGCTTTCCGCATCCATGAGAATGGCGCGCTTGGCGCGGGTGGTGAATTCGCCGGAGGCCTGCGCCAGCACAGGCGGCGCTTGTGCAAGGCTAAGAGCGAGGACGCACGCGAGCAGCAACGCACTGCAAACAATTTTCACACGGCGGACGATCGATGGTGCTTGGCTTGAACCCACGCGCTCGCTCCTCAGCGTTATCTTTGTGCCGATCACGCGAAACTGCTGTGCCAAGCTTTATGAGAGCGGCCGGGGCGGGGGTCAACCCTCGTGGTTGCCCGATGTCGAAAGCGCTATTCGAAATCACGGGGCGTTGCCGAGACCGGAGCGGCGGTGGTCCATGAAGGACCACGAAGGGCTGGCGACGCGGGGCGGGGCCGGCGCGGACGGAGGGGAATAGGGTTGCTCGTTACCGGCCATGCGACGGCTGCCGTACCAAGGCTGATTGGCGAGGAACTGGCGCTCGCGACGGTCGTCGCCGTGCATGGGCGCGTGGCCGGCGTAGCGGACGCGGACCCGGCCGAGCCCCCTGCCCTTTATTCCGAGCGCGTCGGCGGCTGCGCGCGACACGTCGATGACCCGGTTGCCGACGTAGGGTCCGCGATCGTTGACACGGAGCAGAACGGTGCGGCCGCTTTCGAGACTGGTGACGTAAACGTAGGTCGGCAGCGGCAGCGTCGGATGGGCGGCCGTGAAGCGGTTCATGTCATAGATTTCGCCGTTCGCGGTTTTGCGGCCGTGGAAGTCGTCGCCGTACCAGGATGCGATGCCGACCTCGTCGAGGCCCGGTTGTTCGCGCGGGGTGTACCAGCGTCCGCCGACAAGATAAGGCTTGCCCAGCTTGTAGTGACCACCGCCCTTAGGAATTGGATCGTTGGGGCCATAGACGCGCGGGCTCGAACTCACGCCCCACTTCGGGTCCGGTCCGCCAGACGAGCACGCGCCGAGGTTAGCCGTTGCCAGAAGTACGGCGAGGGCGGCCAGAGTTGCCGGGGTGGATGGGAGGGTACGCACGACATTGATCCCGAGGCCGGTGGGGCCGGCGCATAGCTAGGCAGCCGGATCCTCCGGGAGGAGCGCGGCTTGGGCTAGGCTGCATCGTGGCGAATTGTGCTTAGCATCGGGTAAATTGGAGTTTTGTTTCGCTAAGGGCTGTTTCCGCTCACGCGCCGCGGGCGCTCCGCGGGGGCGGCGCACAGCGCCGGGTCGCCTTGCTCCCGGGCCTGCGGCCGTGGTGTCGCTCACACGCCGCGGGGGCGGCGCACAGCGCCGGGTCGCCTTGCTCCCCGACGCTTTCGGCATGTTTTTTTGAGTGTCAGGCGATATGGGGCGCTTGAGGCGCTGGGCCGTGCCGCGTATAGGGGGCGCTTCGGAGGGATGGCCGAGTGGTTTAAGGCACCGGTCTTGAAAACCGGCGTGGGTGCAAGCCCACCGTGGGTTCGAATCCCACTCCCTCCGCCACATAACCACCTGATATCACTGTGAAAAATGCGCCTTGAGTTCGGATTTGAACTTCGTCCGCAGTGTCCGGGAGTTAGCGCGGGGTCACCATTCCATCACGGACTTAGAGACCGCTTTGGTGCCGGTTCTGTGACGCCGCACCGGCAGAGTCTCCTATTGGGTTTTGAGTGGTACCGTTGCCTGCAGGAGAACGCCGACAGACGCCGACCACAGAGCTGGAAAGGCATCCGCCGTCGCGGATCAACGGCGGATGACAGCAGATCGATTGCACCGACCGCTCAGTCGAAACCCAGCTGCTGGCGCTGGTCGGACCAGCGCAGTGCGAACGGGCGACGCGCATGAGTGTGATCGCGTTGAACTCGGCGGGCTGCTGTCCTTGGACGATGGCCCGCGTGATCTCTGGTGCGAGGAAGCTCAATCGGAAAACGCGCGTGAAGTAGGACGGGCTGATGCCGGCCTCGTCGGCGAGTTGATAGATTGTCTTCCCGTTCCCGGTCATGACCAGATCGCTCAGGCGTCGCGCCTGAGCGATGAGCCGCTGCAGGCTGCGGTCCGACCGTCGAGGAGCCTTAGCGCCGAGCGTGCCCTGGATGAGCAGTTTTGTTTCCCCGCCGGTCCGCTTGAGCCGTGCCGGTACCGACAGGATCCGCGTCGGCCCTTCCGATTTTGCAGGCAGGTGCCGGATGTCGAGGTCCGGCTTCACGAGGTCGGGCAGCAGGAAGGGCTGAACGTGATGTCCACCGTCTCGGCGCGAACGTTGATCCGGGCGACGAGCAATGCAGGATGGCGCGCTTGTCAGAGGCCGGTAGGCGAGACCATCGTCGCGCGAGGCTGGCGGCATTCACGATCAGGGATTTGCTTGATGCGATCGTCGCAGGTCCGGCAGCATCGAAGACCGCTGCCTCGTCCCGCAGTAGGTGGCAGACCTGTTCCTCAACGACGCTCTCAAGGTCGGCGGCCGGAACCCGGAACGACGCATCCGATCTGAAATTCAGAATTGCCCCTTCGGCCTTTTAACACTTCCGCCGCCGGCAACGCCGTTGCGAGTCAGCGAATTGCGGTCCGTCCCTATTGGCATTTTTGCCTTTGGAGCAACGCTTGTTCACCATGACTGATTATGCGGCCAGCTGAGAAGTTGGACGTTTGGACGGCTGGTTGTGGCCCAGGCTGTGTGCAAATGGTTCTGGGTCGTGCTGCTCTGCTTCCGACCGAGGTATTTCGGGCGTTGTGAGCGCCAAAATTGATGGAATTGGATCTTTGATCGTCTCTGGTGCGCACCGTTGAGGCTAAAGCGGGTGCAGCGTGACACAAATCGCCTTCATGCCCCGATCGCTTCCATCAATGCACGGACTCCGAGAATCGCGATTACGCGCTTCATATTGTAGGCAAGCACGTTGAGCGCCATCTCGGTCGCCACCTTTGGTAACGTCATCGTCAGAAAGTGCGTCGCGCCCATCCAGCACTTGATCGTGCCGAAAGGATGCTCCGCCGTTGAGCGGCGGACGCGCATCGCATCAGGATTATTGTCCAAGCGAGCCTGAACAATCTCCAACACGGCCTCGTGCTCCCATCGTGAGATGCGCCGCTCGGGACCAGTCGTGCACAGCGATTTCATCGCGCAGGATTTGCACGCGTTCGTCCAGTAGCGGCGGAGCACCTTGCCCCGTTCCTCGCAGGTGAAGCGGTACGGCAGCTGTTCACCGGCTGGGCAGCGATAAACGTCGGCAGCGGCATCGTAGACGAAGTCCTGTTTGCCGAAGCGGCCTTCCGCTTTCGATCCTGAAGTCTGCGGTTTCGGCAGCGTCACGGTGATGCCGGATTCTTCGCAGGCCTTGATCTGGTATCCCTCATGGTAGCCGCGATCGGCGACGACTTCGAGTTTTTCGGCGCCCATTTCTGTGCGCGCCTTCTCGGCCATGCCGGAGAGCTGATTGCGGTCGGTGCCGATGTTGGTGACCTCGTGCGCAACGATCAGGTGGTTCTGCGTGTCGACGGCAGCCTGCACGTTATAACCCACGATGCCGGTATCCTTGCCGCTCGTCGCCATTGAGCGCGCATCGGGATCAGTGAGCGAGATCTGCTTGTCCTCGCTCTGCTCCATCTGCGTGTTGATCGCATTAAGACGAGCGATCTCTTCCTTCAGTTTCGTAATCTTGTCCTTCAGTCGCGTGATCTTCACCGCCGGCACAGCATCGCCATGGCGATCAGCAGTTTCGAGCTGCGCCAAGTAACGGGCAATGCTCTCGTCGATGCGTTCGAGACGGCGCGCCATCTTGCTTTCGGTGAAGTTCTTGTCGCGCGCGTTAACGGCTTTGAACTTCGAGCCATCGATGGCGACACTCGCTTCGCTGAGCAGATTGAGCTTGCGGCACAAGACAACGAACGCGCGGCAGAGCTCGCCGATGGCCCTGCCGTTGTCCTTGCGGAAATCGGCGATCGTCTTGAAGTCCGGTGCGAGGCGGCCGGTCAGCCAGATCAGCTCGATGTTGCGCTGACACTCGCGTTCGAGGCGGCGGCTCGACGGAATGCGGTTGAGATAGCCATAGATGTATATCTTGAGCATGGTTGAGGGATGATAGCCGGGCCGCCCTATATCCAGCGCCTGCACACTGGCGAAGCCAAGCTTGACGAGATCAAGCCCATCCACAAAAGCATCAACGGCGCGTACCGGATTGTCGTCGTCGATATAATCATCGAGCAGCGCTGGAAACAGAGTGCTCTGCTCACGATCGACACCTTCAACGAACCCGGCCATCATGCCCCCGCCAATTTCATTCGGAAAAGGTACCACGATCCGTCAGCATTTTCACACAGGCTGGGCCCGACTCTGACAAGCGGCGGTCGCTTTTCTAAGTCCGATGCTATAGGACAAGCAGCTGAACAGCGAAAATGCGCAAGGACTTTTCGCTAACTTAGGTGAACCCGACGTGACTGGCGGGAAGTCACAACGGTAGAAGTTGACCCAAATCTGCCATTTGTCGAGCGGACAAGCACAATTTCCCCAAAGCGCTCACGGATAGCGCTGTGCTTCAGCGAGCGATCCAAACAAAACAACAAAGGTGACTAGCTCGACAGTGTAAGTAGAGCTAGGGCCGAAATCTGCGCACATGCCGTGATCTTTCCGAAGCCTCGTGCTTTGCACGAGCGGTCGTTCAGGCGC
>CAVQMH010000025.1:0-30822 GCA_963713575.1 uncultured Alphaproteobacteria bacterium | reverse complement strand
CGCGATTTCCGTTGCCCAGTAAGAGCGCGACGTCGTTGCGCTACTTTTGCAGTAGCAATTGGCCCGACTCTGCCGATCGGCGTTCGCTTTTTAAAGTCCGGTGCTGAAGGACAAGCCGCCTAACAGCGAAAATGCGCCAGGACTTTCCGCTAACTGAGGTGAAGCGGGCCAGGTTTGTTGGTCATCACACCGGGAGAGGTTGACCCACACCGATCTTTACTCGCGGGATGCCGGCATCCGCTTTGCTACCCGAAACCGGAATTCAGGGGCTCCGCTGGCTTGCAACGTTGGTTGCGAGCGCCGCACCGATGAACTTTTTTGCGTGGGTGCGTTCCTACACATGTGCATCCTGCTTTTTTCATTGGTCGCTATGCCCACCGCCTTGCGACGGCGGGCATAGTCCTCCCGACACCTTACTTCACTTCAACCGTCACCTGTTCGATGCGGCCTTGGAACGCGAACGGCACTTTGTAGTCCGGCGACACAGGGGATACGGTATCGCGTCCGATGTCGAAGGGTTCCACACTATAGCGGAAGGGCACCGTCTTCTCGACGCGGCCACTGCCGGTTTCCTTGCCGTTGACAAACACTTTCACGTCCGCCGGCTTGCCAGGGCCAGACTCCACCGGTGTGAAATCCAGACGGACGCTCGACCTACCCTTCGGCAGCGGCCGGACGATTGGATCCGTGCGTGTTCCACCTCGAAGTAGTTGTAGTAGAAGGTTGGCTTGCCCTCCTTCACATAGAAGGACCAACCCGAACTTATGCCGCCAATGGCGGAGAAGACGCCATCGCTCCCGCTGTCGCCAACTTCCACATCAGCGGTGACGGTGAAGGGAACGTTGTGGGTGTTGAGCACAGCGGATTCGCTGATTCCCGTCACTCCGGGCCCATAACTAAACTTTTTGAGACCCGCCAACGGATTGGGCCTCAGCGTTGCGTTAAAGCGTTCGGACATGCGGTCATCGAGAGGAAGAACGTTGTATTTCTTTGCCTCAACGATAAACGCGGCCTGCAAAGCCTTCACTTTGTCTGGATACTGTGCTGCGAGATTCTCCACCTGTGAAAAATCTTCATTAACGTTATAGCTCCCACGGGTCGCTGTCGAAGGCGCCGGTGCCTCCGCCCGAAGTCTGCCACGGTAGGCGACCATGCTGCGCCGTGGCCATCCAGCCGTCCTTGTAGATGCCGCGATTGCCGAGCATCTCGAAGTACTGCGTCGTTCGGCGAGACTGGGCGCTGCCATTGTCGAAAGAGTAGACATGCTTACACCTTCCATCGGCTTCTGCTTCACGCCGTTGACCACCTCAGGTTCCGTAACGTGCGCGGCCGTGAGCACGGTCGGAGCCACGTCGATGACATGATGGAACTGCGAGCGCAGTTCGCCTTTGGCGGCAATGCCCTTCGGCCAGTGAACGACCAAGCCATTGCGAGTGCCGCCGAAGTGCGAGGCGACCTGTTTGGTCCATTGGAACGGCGTATTCACTGCCCACGCCCAGGCTGCCGGGACATGCGGTTCGGTCGCTGGCCCGCCAATCTCGGCGAACTTCGCCTCCAGACCTGCAAGACCCAGCTGGATGCCGTTGAGGCTGGCGATCTCGTTGACCGTACCTTCAAGTCCGCCCTCGCCGGACGCGCCGTTGTCACCGACGATGTATAAGATGAGAGTGTCATCCATCTCACCGGCCTTCTCGATGGAGTCGACAAGGCGGCCAATGTATACGTCGGTATGTTCCAGGAAGCCGGAGTAGTTCTCCATTAGTCGGCGATAGACCCGCTTGGCATTCTCGGGCTGATCATCCCAAGCCGGGAGTTCGCTTGGGCCGCGGCGTCAGCTTGGCATTGGCCGGAATGACGCCTAGCTGCTTCTGGCGGGCGAAAGTCTCCTCGCGATACTTGTCCCAGCCGGCGTCAAACTTACCCTTGTATTTCTCGCGATATGCCTCAGGGTGTGATGCGGGCCATGGATGGCGCCGGTGGAGAAATACATAAACCATGGCTTCTTCGGATTCGTGCCGTTTACTTGGTTCATCCACCCGATGGCGTCGTCCACCAAGTCTTCGGTGAGGTGGTAGCCCTCTTCCGGTGTCTTGGGTTGCGCAACCGGTGTGGTGTTGCGATATAGCACCGGATAATACTGGTGGGTCTCACCGTTCATGAAGCCGTAGAAGTATTCGAAGCCCCAAGTCTTGCCGGTAGGCCAGCGGTCGAAGGGGCCAGACGGCGAGATTTCATTGTCCGGTGTATTGTGCCATTTCCCGAATGCGGACGTCGCGTAGCCGTTTTGTCGGAGAACCTCTGGCAGCCCGGCGGTGGTGTTGGGCACGACACCGGTATAGCCAGGGTAGCCCGTGCCCATCTCGATGATCACGCCTGTGGCCACGCTGTGGTGATTGCGCCCGGTGAGCAACGCACCGCGTGTGGGCGAGCAGAGGGCGGTGGTGTGGAATTGATTGTAGCGCAGCCCGCCCTTTGCAAGCCGGTCGAGCGTGGGAGTGGCCACCGCGCCGCCGAATGTCCCAGCGTGTCCGAAGCCTACGTCATCCAGAATGACGATCAGCACGTTCGGCGCGCCTTCCGGTGCCTGGAGCGACATCGGGAAATCGGGCTTCGAGTTCCTTGTAAGTATTGCCGATAGTACCCTTGAAGGGCACTTCAGGTTTGGGCAAAACTTCCTGCGCTGCCGCGGTTGCCGCGAATGCTGTAGTCAGCACGAGGCTGAGCCCGGTCGCCATGAAAATTCGCGTGCAGGTAGCACTCATTGTTGTCTCCTTCTTGCTGACCAACATCGGTGAGGAACCCGTCCTCGACATTTAACGACGGTGTTCTCTGGGCAAATTGGCAATACCACTCCTCAATATCTACGGCTACGCACTCTTCACTGAATGGACCTTGTTCTGGATCCAGCATGGATAGTAGTGCCCGCCACAGGGAACGATTGTCGAGCAATCCATCAGAAAGCCAGAGCAGCATTGCCCGCTGCCGGTGGAGGCTGCCCAATTGTCAGATGGGTGACAAGGGCAGCTTTTGGCCCAGCCTGTGTGAAAATGCTGACGGATCGTGGTACCTTTTCCGAATAAATCGGCGGGGGCATGATGGCCGGGTTCGTTGAAGGTGTCGATCGTGAGCAGAGCACTCTGTTTCCAGCGCTGCTCGATGATTATATCGACGACGACAATCCGGTACGCGCCGTTGATGCTTTTGTGGATGGGCTTGATCTCGTCAAGCTTGGCTTCGCCAGTGTGCAGGCGCTGGATATAGGGCGGCCCGGCTATCATCCCTCAACCATGCTCAAGATATACATCTATGGCTATCTCAACCGCATTCCGTCGAGCCGCCGCCTCGAACGCGAGTGTCAGCGCAACATCGAGCTGATCTGGCTGACCGGCCGCCTCGCACCGGACTTCAAGACGATCGCCGATTTCCGCAAGGACAACGGCAGGGCCATCGGCGAGCTCTGCCGCGCGTTCGTTGTCTTGTGCCGCAAGCTCAATCTGCTCAGCGAAGCGAGTGTCGCCATCGATGGCTCGAAGTTCAAAGCCGTTAACGCGCGCGACAAGAACTTCACCGAAAGCAAGATGGCGCGCCGTCTCGAACGCATCGACGAGAGCATTGCCCGTTACTTGGCGCAGCTCGAAACTGCTGATCGCCATGGCGATGCTGTGCCGGCGGTGAAGATCACGCGACTGAAGGACAAGATTACGAAACTGAAGGAAGAGATCGCTCGTCTTAATGCGATCAACACGCAGATGGAGCAGAGCGAGGACAAGCAGATCTCGCTCACTGATCCCGATGCGCGCTCAATGGCGACGAGCGGCAAGGATACCGGCATCGTGGGTTATAACGTGCAGGCTGCCGTCGACACGCAGAACCACCTGATCGTTGCGCACGAGGTCACCAACATCGGCACCGACCGCAATCAGCTCTCCGGCATGGCCGAGAAGGCGCGCACAGAAATGGGCGCCGAAAAACTCGAAGTCGTCGCCGATCGCGGCTACCATGAGGGATACCAGATCAAGGCCTGCGAAGAATCCGGCATCACCGTGACGCTGCCGAAACCGCAGACTTCAGGATCGAAAGCGGAAGGCCGCTTCGGCAAACAGGACTTCGTCTACGATGCCGCTGCCGACGTTTATCGCTGCCCAGCCGGTGAACAGCTGCCGTACCGCTTCACCTGCGAGGAACGGGGCAAGGTGCTCCGCCGCTACTGGACGAACGCGTGCAAATCCTGCGCGATGAAATCGCTGTGCACGACTGGTCCCGAGCGGCGCATCTCACGATGGGAGCACGAGGCCGTGTTGGAGATTGTTCAGGCTCGCTTGGACAATAATCCTGATGCGATGCGCGTCCGCCGCTCAACGGCGGAGCATCCTTTCGGCACGATCAAGTGCTGGATGGGCGCGACGCACTTTCTGACGATGACGTTACCAAAGGTGGCGACCGAGATGGCGCTCAACGTGCTTGCCTACAATATGAAGCGCGTAATCGCGATTCTCGGAGTCCGTGCATTGATGGAAGCGATCGGGGCATGAAGGCGATTTGTGTCACGCTGCACCCGCTTTAGCCTCAACGGTGCGCACCAGAGACGATCAAAGATCCAATTCCATCAATTTTGGCGCTCACAACGCCCGAAATACCTCGGTCGGAAGCAGAGCAGCACGACCCAGAACCATTTGCACACAGCCTGGGCCCTGAGCCGAAGCGGCGATCGTCAGGTGCCCAGTCGGCTATCGGCCGTAGAGCAGAAATTCCTGCATCGTCGCGCCACCCCTTCAGGTGCGACCGCCAAAATGCTTCAAATTCAATGCGCCTCGCCGTTTTCAATCGGGGCATCTCCCACCTCCTTTGCAGACCTCACCGTGCAAATGAAGGTCGGGGCCGTTCCCTGTTCCTCAAGTGTGCCTTCCCTGATCGCTTACGAATTTTCCCTGTTTGCTCCGCAAAATTCCCTGTTATTTTCTGCGGGAATTTTCGATCTAAGTTGCTGAAATGTCGCGCAATTATCCCGCTTCTGGCCCCGAAAAAGCCTCTCAAATTGCGAATATTCCCTGTTATCCGGGTATTGGGCGCATCTTGGGGCGAGAGACTGCCTCGCTCGTGACTGCCTCCACCGCCATCACTTATAGATAACATCTTGATTTTATTGTAAATTTGGCCTTTCCTGCGAAGGTCACCCCACAAAACATCCCACAAAAGGTTTTGGCTTGTCCCGGACTTTGTTGGACAGAAGCTCCCAGTCGGCCTTTAGCTCCGACGTCTGAGTCTCTCTAGTCTTTTGATGCAAACATGACACCGACCGGGCTCGCATCGGGCTCTGAATATTCGAGCGCTGGGCGGTTTGTCCGGCGACGCCTGAGCCCATGCTCACGCCCGTCATATGGCATGCCTCATTCAGTCGTCAGATTATGATGCCGCGCTCGCGATGCTCTGAAGAACAAGCGCCTTGGCCTTGCCGAGGCAATGGAAAAGCTGGCGTATCCAGGATTGGAAATCTCGCATCTCGTGGGACGCTGAGGGCTATTCGGAGCGCCATTTTGCAGTTTGCATCACCTTGACTGGCGCAAACTAGCTATTGAACCACGCTTCGAGGTCAGATCAGACGCCTAATTTTTGTATCCTGGACTTCGAACCAGCCCTTGCCCTCCCCAAACTGAAGCCCTTCTGCAAATCCTTCCGTTCCGTAGAACTTCAGGTCAAACTTATAGGAGACATCGCCGAGCATCCTGATTTCGTTGATGGCAGTCCCAGCCTCTTTCAGAATATTGAGGATAGCCTCTGCCGCTTCTTCCGGGGTGTGCTTACCCATGTCCTTCGCCTCGTATCCAAAGACCCGTGTAGGTTAGCGCGATGAGCAGCCCGTCATCAGTTTTTTACATCGACGCCAGTTCCGAGCGGACTGTGTAGGGATTGGCTGCCTTCTCCGGCGCATCCCTTCTCCGAGACTGCCAGCCCGCTCCTGCATCACTCTTTCGAGCTGGGAGTTGCCGAACGCAACTTTGAACGACTTCCGGTGTTCCTTTGCATGGCACCCGAGCATTCATGTGAGTTCACACCTGCCGTCCGTCCCACGAAGCGCGGATGGGTGCGGCTGCGTGACCTCAAGTTCGCCCCAGAGACTGGAGCGGTAGCCCTCGCCACGTTTGCCATGATGATGGGCATCGTCTGGATGGACAGCGCCGCTTCAAGGGCTGAGGAACTGGGGGTTACCTCCGATCAAGCTGGGCAGTCTGAGTACTCCCACGCCAAACCCACGGTGCTCTCCACGCTAGTCGAAGGTGTCAGCGGATGGGGCCAATGTCAGATCGTCATTCCCTGCGCCCAAGAGGTAGACCAGGGTACCAAAGACGTCCCGCTCTACTGGGATGACCCGACCGATGCCCTGTCCATCGCTGCCGTGAAGTGATGGTGGCGAAAATGACAGATCGGATCACCTCGAACACCGTGACTGTGTTCTCACAAGATAGCGTGAGGTTCTTTTCCCTCACCGGCAAGGGTCGCAAGACCGTCTCGGAACGCTGCCGCGACAGCAACGCTAAGACAAGGACTAACTGGACCCTCATCAACTTTGGCCGGTCGCTGCCTTGGTACGCTCGCAATGGGCGTACTCGAGAAATCAGCCGAGAGTTCAAGACGCGGAAGCAGGCGTTGCAATTCGCTGCACACTGGCAGGTTGCTGAGGACCATGCGGCCCGTGTGTTGGCCCGCATCCGAAAGATGACGACTGCCGGTCAGTTCCAACTCGTCTAGCCCCCAGTTCATTTTACCAAAAAAATCTGTTGGGCTGGATCGAGACGAGCGACCGCGATAATCCCCCGGCTCCCCCTCGAAATCGATCTAGAAAAAGCCTCGACTTCTATTCGACTTCGCGTTGATCACTTTCGATCATCGATCACATCAACTGCATCTCGGCATCAGGATCAGCATCGCTCTCGCTCGCTACATAGCAGGCGGGGAGGGCCGTTGATTGCTGGCTGATGGTCTGTCGGTGTTCGGTCGGGCCGGATACTCAATGCGTCTTCAAGGGTTGGTCTAGGGCGATCTGTAAGCGCCAAGGCGGACAGGAGCGCAATTCCGACGACCACGAACGACAGCACGGCTTGGCGTCGAAGGCATCAACGATCTTGGCAAAGTCGTGGAGTGAGCGCGTTAGCCGGTCGACCTTGTAGACGACGACCGTGTCGATCCGGCCAGCGGCGATGTCGGCCAATAGCCGCTGCAGCGCTGGCCGATCCATGGTGCCACCCGAGATGCCACCGTCATCGTACATCTCTGGCAGAGGGACCCAGCCGGCGCTCTTCTGGCTGCAGATGTAGGCCTCGCAGGCCTCGCGCTGGGCGTCGAGTGAGTTGAACTCCTGTTCCAACCCTTCCTCCGAGGACTTGCGCGTGTAGATGGCGCAGCGAATGACTGCGCCGTCCGGCCCGCTGAAGGATGAGGACTTCCGGGTCATCGGCGCTCACTCTTCTCCGTCCCTCATTGAGCCCACGGCCTTCGCCTTGCCGATCCCAAGAATCGCGGTCCCGACCAATGCGTGCCGGTCATCTCACGCGCTATCATTGACAGGGACCGCCACGTCTTGCCGCGCCATTGGAACCCATCCTCGACGACCAGGATCTCGTGTGTCTCGCCGTTCCACTCGCGGATGAGGCGCGCTCCGGGCCTGAGACGAACGGTACGGGCCTTGGTCAAGTCCGCCTTCGCCTCCATCGCTTGCGCCAGCTCGGAGATCTGGCGCTTGGTCACTGCGGAGAGGCCGCCGAACGCCCGCTCTTGCAGCTTCCAGGCGACGCCGAGGTGGAGCATGTCGCGGCTGAGCTTTTTCGGCGGATGAGAACGATAATACCGGGCCCATTCTTTTCGGAGGTCCGGCGCATTCATGTCCCCGAGGCAACCAAGGCCGTCTCGACAGGCTGGTGTCGGCGCGCACGAGCGCGCCGACCGATAACTTTGTCCCACTGAAATTCCTTGCTGGCATGGCTCAACCCGTCGTTCGAAGCCGGTAGGCCTTGCGGTCGGCTTCCGCGTCGAGCCGGATCGCGAAGCCGCGTGCCTTGAGTCGGCTTAGGGCGCCGAGAACGGAATGTCTCTGCCACCCCGTCGCGGCCACAAGCTCGTCGGCGGTGGCGCCGTTCTTCGAGGCGACGCGGCCGAGGATGTCCCCCAGCTTTCCACTTGGACGCGGCATGGCGGCCGGTAGCGCAGCCGGGCTGGCTTTGGAGGGGTTAGGGTGCTGCTTTGCCGTCGGGGTCCGGCGGGAGTTCGTCGTTTTCATCGGGTGGTTCTCCGGTGTCGCGCCACGCGGGATGCGACGCCTTGCACCACCCGAAGCCCCGGAGTTCTTCACCCGGGGCGGACCACGCGGGCATCGCCGCGTCTGTCGACAGTACCGCTCCGGTCGGCCGCCAAGTCCAGTCCGAAGGTCTCGGAATCGGGCAAGTCTTCCGGCGAATAGAGCAGTTGAGATCTGTTGGTTATCGGCGGCTTTATCCGCCCCAGCCAAGCTGTGAGGTCAGCAGTTCGGTTCCTTGCTGCAAGGCAAACTAATGAAAAGATCCCTGCTGGGCAGCGTCGATCGCACCTACGGCTCCTGCCTCGTCTCGGAAAGAGGGGCTGCACCACGATCGTCCGGCTATCTTGCGGGCCGTCGAGCAATTACGTCGGCGGGCCCACCGACAAAGACCGACACTGGAATAAGCTTATCGAAACTCCTTCGTTCGCGTTGCTCTCTCTTGGGAATAACACTGAACCACCGATGCGCTTGCCTAGCACTCGCACAGCGAAAAATTGCGAGAACCTGATCGAGGCGCTTTATGAACGAAATTATCGACCTCAAAACCCTCGCAGCCACCACCAGCTGGGGCCGCGGACGCGTCTACGACAGCATCGCGGAAACGATCGGACACACGCCGCTCGTGCGCCTCAATCGCATGCAGAAGCGGGCGGATACCTTGGCGAACGTGCTCTTGAAACTTGAGTTCTTCAACCCGCTGTCGTCCGTGAAGGACCGCATCGGTGTTGCGATGATCGATGCGCTCGAGACAAGCGGCAAGATCCACCCGTCCGATACGGTTCTAATTGAGCCGACATCGGGCAACACCGGCATTGGACTCGCATTCGTCGCTGCCGCGCGTGGCTATCGCCTCATTCTTGTCATGCCGGAATCGATGTCGCTCGAACGGCGCAAGATCCTGAAGCATTTGGGTGCGGAACTTGAATTAACACCTGCTGCGGGAGGCATGGGGGGCGCGCTCGCGAAGGCCGCTGAACTCTTGAAGTCGATCCCTGGGTCGGTCAGCCCCAGCCAGTTCGAAAACCCCGCCAACCCGCTCGTGCACGAGCGGACCACGGCGGAGGAGATCTGGCGCGACACGGGCGGCAACGTCGATGCCATCGTTGTCGGCGTTGGCACCGGCGGCACGCTGACAGGCGTTGGACGAATCTTGAAGGCGCGCAAGCCCGGTGTGCTGGTGATCGCCGTGGAGCCAGAGGATAGCCCGGTGCTGTCAGGCGGTCAGAAAGGCCCGCACAAGATTCAGGGCATAGGCGCCGGGTTTATTCCCGCGGTCCTCGATCGTAATCTCATCGACGAAGTCATTACCGTTCCGAATGACAAGGCCTTCGAGTACGCGCGTCACCTCGCCAACGTGGAAGGCATTCCTGGCGGCATTTCATCGGGCGCCAACGTCTACGCGGCGCTCATCGTCGCGGCACGCGAAGCCTTTGCCGGCAAGACGATCGTCACCTTCGCGCCCTCATCGGCCGAGCGATACTTCTCAAGCGATTTGTTCGTCTGATCCTTCACGTCTCCCGAACTGCACACGGCGGAGGCCCCAGCTTCCGCCGTTTTCTTTTCAGGATCGCCGTTATCACGAAAGAAGAATGCGAGATAATTATGGAATTTCTTCTTCGTTCAGCTCGCGCGCGACACGGTCTACGGTCACCTCCGTATTACTCGGATCGGGGGGTCCCACCATGAAGACCATCGCTCGCGCCGCCGCGATCTCCGTCGCGGCGCTCACCACTGTCAGCACCAGCGCCTGGGCGACAGACGGCTATTTCGCTTACGGCTTCGGCGCCCGCCAGAAGGCTCTCGGCGGTGCCGGTGTCGCTGATGGACGTGACGCCACATCCACATCCTTAAACCCTGCGGGAATCATCAATTCTCCGCAGGAAGCCAGTATCGCTGCAACGCTCTTCAGCCCGCCTCGCGAGGTCACCGCGACGGGTACGCCGCCGTTCACCACGCCGGGTACGATCGAAAGCAACAGCGACTACTTTGCGATTCCCGAATCTTGCCGTCACCTACCGGAATATCGGTTTGCCATTTGCCGACGTCGTTGGCATCAGTCTCTATGGCAACGGCGGCATGAATACGAACTATCATCCCTCGGCGGGTACCGTGCTGCTCGGGAGCTCAGGCAAAGTCGGTGTCGACTTCCAGCAGGCGCTCCTGTCGATCGCGTTTGCCAAGCAGCTTGCACCCGGTCTTTCGATCGGTATCGCGCCGACGATCGCGCGACAGCAGATTAAGATTTACGGCCTCGGTGCCTTCTCCCCATTCAGTATCGACCCGGACAACTTTTCCAACCAAGACGTCGACGTGTCGTGGGGCGCCAGCCTTCGCGGAGGCCTTGAATGGTCGATTGTTCCGGGCGTACGTCTGGCGTCGCGGGCGCGACCCGCAGCTACCAGCAGGAGTTCAACAAGTACCGCGGTCTCTTTGACGAGCAGGGCGATTTCGACATTCCTGCCAGCCTGCAAGCCGGTGTGGCTGTCGATATCACGAAGGACCTGACGCTGCTCGCCGACTACAAGCACATCTGGTACAGCCAGATCGCCTCCATCAACAATCCGTCGACGAACCCGCCCCCTTCGGGGCAAACGATGGTCCAGGCTTCGGCTGGAGTGACATCGATGTCATCAAGCTAGGCGCCGAATGGCGGTCGTCGCCCGAGCTCACCCTTCGCGTTGGCTACTCCTACAATACGGGCGCGCTCGACCCCCGCGATGTAAGTCTGAACATCATCGCACCTGCGACGGTGCAGCACCACTTCACTGGTGGCTTCGAGTATCGTTGGAACGATGCGGTTTCATTGGAGTTCGCCGGCGCCTACGTACCTGAAGAATCGATCACGGGGCCCGCCGCTTTCGCGGCCCCTGGCGCAACGTATGAACTGTCCATGGAGCAGTGGGAAGTCACCGCCGGTCTGAAATACCGGTTCGGTGAAGCCGAAGCGCCGCTGAAGTAACCACGTCCGCTCCATTTCAAACCGCGGCGGTCACACGCCGCGGCTTTTTCGTCTCAGCCCGTTTCGGAGAATAATCCAACATGGCTACAGAATTCACACCTCTCGCCTCCTTTGCGGGCGGCGCCCTCATCGGGGTCTCGGCCGTGGGGCTCTATCTGATCTCTGGCCGTATCGCTGGAATCACGGGCATCGTCGAGGCGGGTTCTGCTGCCAAACAGCACATCGCGCCCTCTGCAGGCGATCGCCTTCATTGTTGGTCTCATTGCCGCTCCCCTCGTTTGGCAAGCGGCAACGGGTAGCACCGTCACGCAGACGGTGTCGAGAAACCTGCCGCTGCTGGCCTCAGCCGGCCTTCTCGTCGGCTTCGGCTCATCCATCGGTAATGGGTGCACCAGCGGCCACGGCGTCTGCGGCCTGTCGCGATTTTCTATCCGCTCACTCGTTGCGACGTTGACCTTCATGGCCGTAGCGATAGCGACCGTCTACGTCACGCGCCACGTACTCGGGGCCTGACATGCGCATCGCCGTCAATCTGCTGCTCGGCCTCCTCTTCGGCGTCGGCCTCATCCTGTCCGGCATGGCCAACCCTGAAAAAGTTCTGAACTTCCTCGATCTCACCGGCGTGTGGGATCCAAGCCTGGCGTTTGTCATGGGCGGCGCAATCGTGGTCACCGCAATCGGCTACGCGGTGGTGCGCCGCCGCGGCGCGCCCCTGCTGGAGCCCGCCTTCGAAGATCCGCCACACTCGCCCGTCGATGCTCGCCTCGTCTTTGGCGCGGCCATCTTCGGCCTCGGCTGGGGCCTGTCCGGTTTCTGCCCGGGTCCCGCATTGACCGCACTCCCGCTCGCGGCCCCCGGCACGCTCGCGTTTGTCCCGGGCTTGGTGGTCGGCATCCTTGCAGGAAGCCTTGTCGTCGGCCGCCTTAACCGGCGCGAAGACGGCTGATTCCTAAACAAAAGGCGATCCACCATCAGGTGGATCGCCCAATATGCTGGTCGTGAGGACTCTCAGCGCAGACCCGTCTGCGACTGGATGTCTTTCAGCGCCGCGACGAGCACATCGATCTCACCGCAGGTGTTGTAGAACGCGAAGGAGGGACGCACCGTCATCTCCTGCCCGAACCGGCGTAGGATCGGCTGGGCGCAGTGATGGCCGGAGCGCACGGCGATGCCGTACGTGTTGAGCCGCGCCCCGACCTCTTCGCTGGGGACGCCCTTGATGACGAGCGAGATCACGCTCGCCTTCTCGGGCGCGTTCCCGATGATGGTGAGGTGCGGGATCTGTTTCAGGCGCTCGGTCGCGTACACCAGCAAGGAGTGCTCGTAGCGCGCGATGTTTTCCATGCCGATGCGCTCGACGTAGTCGATGGCGGCGCCAAGCCCGACCGCATCCGCGATGTTGCCGGTTCCCGCTTCGAACCGCATGGAGAGTCGTGATCTCCGTGCGCTCGAAACGCACGTCGCGGATCATGTTGCCGCCGGTTTGATACGGCGGCAGGCTGTCCATCAGCGGCTTCTTGCCGTAGAGCACGCCGATGCCGGTCGGTCCAAACAGCTTGTGGCCGGAAAAGACGAAGAAGTCCGCATCCAGATCCTGGACGTTGACCTTCATGTGCGACACCGACTGGGCACCATCGACGAGAACCTTCGCACCGACGCGGTGCGCCATCTCGACAATGGTCTTTGCCGGCGTGATGGTGCCCAGTGCATTCGAGACATGAGTAAAGGCGACGATCTTCGTGCGGTTGGTCAGAAGCTTGTTGAACTCGTCGAGCAACAAGTGCGCCGTGATCGTCGACGGGAGCAACGCGCGATCTGCGCCCTTTCGGCGCAGAGCATCTGCCAGGGAACGATGTTGGCGTGGTGCTCGAGGTTCGTGATGACGATCTTGTCTCCGGGTCCGACGTGCTGATGGCCGTACGTCGCCGCCACGAGGTTGATGGCCTCTGTGGCCCCGCGGGTGAAGATGATCTCATCGGGACCACTCGCTCCGAGGAAGCGGGCCACTTTCTGCCGGGCGCCCTCGTAGGCATCCGTCGAGCGCGCCGCAAGTTTGTGCGCCGCGCGGTGGATGTTGGAGTTCTCGTGCTCGTAGAAATAGGTCAGTCGGTCGATGACAGACTTCGGCTTCTGGGTCGTCGCCGCGTTGTCGAACCAGATCAAGGGTCGGCCGTTCACGGTTTCCGAAGGATCGGGAAATCGCGACGGATCGAGTGGATATCGAAGGCCGGATGCGCGGACTGCGAGTTCCGCTGTATGGAACGGGGCTGCACCCGCGCCGGAGACATGCGAATGTCCCGGAATCGACAACCCGTCGAGGAAATAGAACCCCGTATCGGACGGTGCAGCGGGCGTCCCAGGCACGGCCGGCAAGGCTGAGACCGAAAGCGGCGCCAGAAGAGCCGCAACTCTTTCTCGAATGGAAGCGCGATGGGGCTACCGAGGTTTGCGGAGCCACCGGACGGTGGCGTTGTGATGCCGGAATTGTCGACGAGCACTTGGTCGGGCGGATTGGCTGGCGGCGGCTGCGGGATCGACGAATGATTGGCGCCGTTTTGCACACCGGCAACGGGCGCGCCGCCAGCGTGCGACGGCGGCGTGTTGATCGTTCCGGCATGACCCGCGATAGCCCCGGTATCGATTGTCTGGGGAGAGACGGATGCGCGCCGCTCATCAGCGCCTGCATTGCAAGGGCATCGAGGGCGTCGCCGTTCTGCGGAACGGAAGCGGACGTCAGCGTCGCCGCATCCGGCGTGGCGACCCGGCAGACCCCAGGAACGAGATCGGGCGTTGCCGAAGTCACGATGGACGGCGAAACGCCGAAGCCACCAACCGCCGGCGACGTGCCCGCGTTCGACGGGACCGACGGAAACGACGGATTGGCGTGCGCCTGTGTTCCCGAAAGATCGAACACCGAGAACGCGGCCGGCGCAACCGGAGTTCGCGGCCGGGATCGACGGTGCTGACGACGGGATCGCAACAGGATTGGGAACCGCGCCGGCCACGCCCGTCGGTGAGGCACCGAGGCCCGGCAGCGATGTGCCGGCGAAGGATGGGGCTTCGAGCGACGGCAAAGACGGCACGGGTTCCCCCGGAAGAGCGGTAAAAAAAGCGTTCGCGAGCCGTGTCAGCAAAGCGGGATCGGGCAGGCCCGGAGGCGGCAAGCCGCCGCCTCCCTGGCTGCCGGCCGCCGCGGCCAGCGCATCAAGATCCGCCGGACCGCGCGGCAGTCCGAGGTTAGCTATAGACATGGTACTTGCTCACATCGACATGCTCCAGCACGCCCAAGGAGTTGTCCGTCAGGACGGCGAGCGAGCAGTAGAGCGAGACGAGGTAGGAGGCGATCGCCTGGTCGTTGATGCCCATGAAGCGGACAGATAGGCCCTTGACAACTCACCTGGCAGACCCGGCTGATAGAGCCCGACGACGCCCTGCTTCGCTTCGCCGGTACGGATGAGCAGGATGTTCGTCTTGCCGGCCTTGACCTCCAGCTTGTCGGAGGGGATCAAGGGAATGCCGCGCCAGGTGAGGAAGGGCGAACCAAAGAGCGTGACGGTCGGCGGAGGCACGCCGCGCCGCGTGCATTCGCGGCCGAAGGCGGCGATGGCCGCTGGATGAGCGAGGAAGAAGGCGGGCTCTTTCCAGACCTTCGTGATGAGTTCGTCGAGATCGTCGGGCGTCGGCGCACCGGTGCGAGTCTTGATTTTTTGGGAGGCGGCCGCGTTCGGCAGGAGGCCGTACTCCTTGTTGTTGATGAGTTCGTTTTCCTGGCGTTCCTTGACCGTTTCGATGGTGAGGCGAAGCTGCTCTTTGATCTGGTTGTGCGGGACGCTGTAGAGATCCGAGACGCGCGTGTGGACGTCGAGGACCGTTTGCACGGCGCTCAAGAGGTACTCGCGCGGATTGTCGATGTAATCGACGTAGGTCTGGGGCAGAACGCGCTCATCACGCAAGGAGCAGCCCACTTCGATATCTTCGCCCTCGTCGCGAACCTTGTTGACGCGATAGATACCGGCCTCGACCGGAACCCAATTGAGGAAGTGCACCAGCCAGCGCGGCGTGATGCTCGACATCTGCGGGACGGTCTTGGTCGCATTGGCAAGTTGCCTGGCGGCAATATCGCCCAAGGCCGTTTGTGTTTCGTCTGCCATATTGGTTCCTTGCTTCCGCTTATAATGGTCGCAATATCATCGCTGCGAATATAGCGTATTCACAGAAGACGGATTAGCGGTCAACGCTGTTATATTAGATTCAGATTCCAGAGCCCGACTCGAAGGTATCGGCCGTGGCCTGCGCCTGGAGAACGTGGCTGCCGGCCGGCACGCTGCGCGTCAGCCAGACGTTGCCGCCAATAACCGAGCCGCGCCCAATTGTGATGCGGCCTAGAATTGTGGCGCCGGCATAGATCACGACGTCGTCTTCGACGATGGGGTGACGCGGCGCGCCTTTGACGAGCGCACCGCTGTCATCGATGGAAAAGCGCTTGGCGCCGAGTGTTACGGCTTGATACAGCCGCACGCGTTCGCCGATCACTGCCGTTTCGCCGATCACGACGCCCGTGCCGTGATCGATGAAGAAGCTGGATCCGATCTGCGCTCCGGGATGAATGTCGATGCCGGTGCTCGAATGCGAGATCTCGCTGATGATGCGGGCGAGGATCGGTGCGCCGAGCCGGAAGAGTTGGTGCGCGATCCGGTGATGATAGATCGCCTTAATCCCAGGATAACTGAGAAGGATCTCTTCGATGCTCTGCGCGGATGGGTCACCATCGAAGGCTGCGCGCGCATCAAGCAGAACGCGTTCGCGAACGTCGGGGAGCCGTTCGGACAAATCACGTAGGATCGAAGCAACGGCGCCGTCGATGGCCGAGTCGTCGCGCTGTTCCAGCGCAAAGGTAAAGCGCAGTTCCTGGTGCAGAAGACTGCGCAGATGGCGTAGTGCGCTGTTCAACGTATGGCCGACAAAGAAGTCGATTCCGTCGTCGGTGCCATCTTGGCCGCCGCCGTGACGCGGGAAGAGCGCTGCGAACAGGTCCTTGAGAACTCGGCCGGCGACGTCGGGGTTTGGCAGATCTCGTGCGTAGGCGCTCTTTGCAGTCGCCGTGCGCGCCCGGGCGCGCGAGGCTTTCAACTGGGCAACGATATTCTCGATAGGAATGGCAAGACTCGCCGGCGCGGGAATTGCGGGCGGGTTTTCATGGATCGTCATGCGACTGCCTAGTTCAGGGAAAATACGGGCCTACGTTGTAGGCGACAGGGCCGGCGCACGGGAAAGAAGAAGAATTGCTAAGCTCATCAACTTTCAGCGCTCCGGCCGAGCGACCGCCGTCCCCCCGTCAGTTTTGCTTGGAAGTAATCTGGTCGTAGATGCCGCCCTCGGTGAAATGAGTCTTCTGCAACTCAGCCCACTGGCCAAGCTTGTCTTCGACGCGGAAGGTCTTGATTTCCGGGAAGCGGCTGGCGTTCGCCTTCAGTACGGCCTCGTTGCGGGGGCGGAAGTTATGCTTGGCGATGATACCCTGGGCCTCGTCCGTGAATAGGAAGTCGAGGTAGGCTTTCGCGGCGGCCTCCGAGCCACGCTTGGTTGTCACCGTCGAGACGAGCGCGACGGGCGGCGCCGCCTCGACGCTGAGGGAGGGATAGACGACGTCGAAGTTCTGGCCATCGATTTCGTTCTTGATGAGCGCTGCTTCATTTTCGAAGGTTACGAGCACGTCGCCGATGGCTCGCTGCGTGAATGTGGTTGTTGCACCACGCCCACCCCCGTCGAATACCGGCACGTTGGCGAACAGCGAAGCAACAAACTCACGCGCTTTCTCCGCGCTGCCGAGCTTGTCCAGCGCATAGCCCCAGGCCGCGAGATACGTGTAGCGGCCATTTCCCGAGGTCTTTGGATTCGGGATCACAACAGAAATTCCGGACTTCGCGAGATCGTCCCAGTCCTTGATGCCCTTCGGATTCCCTTTGCGGACGAGGAAGACACTCGTGGTCGTGTAGGGCGAGGCCCCGTTTGGGAATGCCTTGCGCCAATCGGTGTTGACGACACCCTTGCCGACGAGGAAGTCGAGATCCGTTGGCTGATTCAGCGTCACGACATCAGCTTCGAGGCCTTCGGCGACGGCCTGGGCCTGCTTCGTCGATCCGCCATGCGCCTGTTTGACTTCGATGTCGGCGCCACTGGCTTTCTTCCAGTGCGCCACGAAGGCCGGATTGATGTCCTTGTAGAGTTCGCGCGACACATCATAGGAAGCGTTGAGGATGCTCGAGGGCGCGCCCTGAGCAAACACGGTGATCGAGGCGATAATCGCGAATGCGGCAAGTGTGCCGATCCAGGACAGCGAGCGGGAGATCGTCATTTCTATAGACCTTATACCGAGTGTTCACGGGCGCCATTTTCCCAATCAGGTCTGTCGTGTGAACGAAGAAAAACTGCTGAGCTTATGGAAGCAAACGATCGCTACAAAAAATGGCCGGTGCATCGAAGTGCACCGGCCAGGGATCAGACACCATCCAAGAGAAGGTTGGGTCTGGGGAGGAAAGGTCGCGAAGGTCTGGGCTCCGACTAGAGTTCGAGATGCCACAGCGACCGGCCAGATTGTTGGCGGGCCAGCATTTGAGCGCGGTGGGCGCGGGCGGCCTTTTCAGCAAGAGCCGCATTTGCAAAGCGGCGCCCTTCGAGCGGCTGATAGGCGGAATGTGCGGCGTGAAAGCGATAGTCGCTCTCGCCGGCATCGCGCAGCACCAGGCCGACCTGATCGTCGCCCACTTCTATGACATAGGAATAGGACATTGGAACTTCCTCCACCGGCACGGTGGCCGGTTCGCTGAACTGCAGTTGATGGGCTGAATGAGTTGAATTGAACGGTCAGCAACAACAACAGCTGCGTGCGAAGCTGATGGGGAGGATCAGACGATTGATCTTCATGGCGGACTCCTTGATGTTTGGAGATCCCGGCAGACGCCAGGATACCTTAGCGTTTGATGACGCGGCGCAAGTCACCTCGAAATCACCGCGGCTGGCAGGTGAACCGCCAACGACAACATCAATAGCTGATCCGCGCATTTCACCAACCAACAAGAAGTGCGCAGCTTAGTCACCGGAGTGAAAACGCTGCAAAGGGCGTCCGTCGGGTCACATGACGAAATTGCATAAGCTTAGAAGGAAATGATCTTTTCCCGCGCGAATACTTACCGCTAGGCTCTGCACAATTTTGAGGCCTTTCTTGAGGTGGATGCGCGGAGCCCTGAATCTCGCGCCGGGATCGCTTACACATGAACTTCCAGCAGTTGCGCATTATTCGGGAAACGGTGCGCCAGAATTTTAATTTGACGGATGCAGCGAACGAACTGCTCACGTCGCAGTCGGGCGTCAGTAAACATATCCGCGATCTAGAAGACGAACTCGGTTTCGAGATTTTCATCCGCCGAGGAAAACGTTTACTCGGCCTCACCGAACCAGGTCGCGATGTTGTCGCGGTCGTCGAACGCATCCTACTCGAAACGCAGAACCTTGAAGAGCTCTCTGCCAGCATTGCCAAGCGCGACTACGGTTCTCTCATCGTGGCCACGACGCATACGCAGGCGCGCTACACGCTCCCCGGCGTCATCGCGGACTTTAAGAAGGCATTTCCCGACGTGCGCCTGACACTCAAGCAATTGAGCCCAAAAGACATTGCTAGTCTTCTTCTCGAAGGGAAGGCCGATGTTGGCATTGCCACCGATACCCTGGAGCACAATCCTCAGGTTCTGACGTTTCCCTTCTTATCATGGGAGCATGCGGTCGTGGTGCCGAACGACCATCCCCTCGTGCACCAGGAAATAGTGACGCTGGAGGCGGTCGCGGCATATCCGATCATCACCTATGATGAGGGCCTCACGGGTCGCGCACGCATCGACCTCGCCTTCCAACAGGCCGGACTTGTTCCCGATGTCGCTATGTCCGCCCTCGATGCCGACGTGATCAAGGCTTACGTGGAACTCGGCATGGGTGTCGGGATTATCGCAGCGATGGCGTTCGACGCCGCGCGCGACACGGGCCTGCGGCTACTTTCGACGCCTGGTCTCTTCGAAACGAACACATCGAGCATCGCGGTGCGGCGGGGCCGCTTCCTGCGCGGCTACGTCTACCGCTTTATCGAAATGTGTGCGCCGGAGATTACCGAAGCCCACGTCCGCACCGCCGACGGCGATGTCGAAAACTGATCTGCGGATGATTAAATAAGGACCACATGCGCAGCGGCGGGCCGCGCCTTAGAGGGTCGCATATCGACGAAGCAGCCGACCCGCTGTTATACCCGCTGGTGATCCATTGCGATCTAAATTGCGGTCGCTCTCTAGCCCGGCCAGCCCTTCGTCATAAGCTCAGCATTTCTTCTTGGTTCGGCACATAGCGATCTCCCAATAGCGTCCTCCACAGGTTCAACACCTGCCACAGAGGACGCACATGTCACTTATCAAAATTCACCCGCCGCACCGCCCTGGCGCTCGGCGCATCGATCGGTTCGCCGGTACTTGCCGGCGCCGCCTACCGCCGCGGAATTGCTCAATGTCTCCTACGATCCCGACGCGCGAACTCTATGCCGATTACAATGTCGCCTTCGCCAAGCACTGGAAGGAAAAGTCCGGTGAAGACGTCACCATCAAGCAGTCGCACGGCGGCTCGGGCAAGCAGGCCCGTGCGGTCATCGACGGCCTCGAAGCCGATGTCGTGACGCTGGCGCTCGCCGGCGACGTCGACCAGATCTACAAGAATGGTGGCCTGATCCCCGCCGATTGGCAGAAGCGTCTGCCGAACAACTCTTCGCCCTACACCTCGACGATCGTTCTCCTTGTTCGCAAGGGCAATCCGAAAGGCATCAAGGACTGGGGTGATCTCGGCAAGGACGGCGTGGAAGTCGTAACGCCGAACCCCAAGACCTCGGGCGGCGCCCGCTGGAATTATCTGGCAGCTTGGGGCTGGGCGCTCAAGCAGGACGGCGGCAACGAGGAAAAGGCCAAGGATCTCGTCACCCGCCTCTACAAGAATACCAAGGTGCTCGACTCGGGCGCTCGTGGCTCGTTGACGACCTTCACCGAGCGCGGCATCGGCGACGTGCTGATCTCCTGGGAAAACGAAGCCTATCTCGCCACGAAGGAACTTGGCCCCGATAAATTCGAAATCGTGACGCCGACGATTTCGATCCTCGCCGAACCGCCCGTCACCGTCGTCGACAAGAACGTCGACAAGAAGGGCACGCGCAAAGTTGCTGAAGACTATCTGACTTATCTCTACTCGCCGGAAGGTCAGGATATTGCCGGCAAGCACTTCTATCGCCCGCAGGATGCGAAGGCGCAGGAGAAGTACAAAGCGCAGTTCTCTCCGGTGAAGCTCTTCACCATCGATGAAGTGTTCGGAGGCTGGACGGCGGCCACGGAGGTCCACTTCAAGGACGGCGGCATCTTCGATCAGATCTACGGCAAGAAGAGCTGATCGCTCGCTCCTGAAGAAGCCGCCCCGTATGCGCCCCGCAATATCGTGCGGGGCGGCTCTCTCCGTCCCCTTTCGTGATTTCAGTCGGCGGAACGATGCGCCATGCGCGCCATGACCCACACGCCTGTCCCCCTTCGCATGTTGCCGCAATCACGTCCTGAAACAATCGCAGTATCTGTCGCAACGCTCTTCGATCTGTGTGTTGTCGCCGCTCCCCAACCTGCTGCCGGCGGTCGTCGCTCTCAAGCGCGCCGCACTGATGCAGCGCCAGTCAGCGATCAACGATTCAATCGGAGACGACCATGACAACCACCCTCATTATTCCGGGCCTCTATTCGAGTGGCCCCGACCATTGGCAAACCTGGTTCGAAGAACAGCTTCCAGGAACCGTTCGAGTGATCCAGAGCGACTGGACAAAGCCGACCTGCCCGAATGGTCCCGCCGCGTCCGCCGCGACCTCTCGAAAAATCCGGGTCGTCACATCCTCGTCGGCGCATAGCTTTGGTGTCCTAGCAGCCGTTCATGCTGCCGTCGGAACACGGCGACCGGATCGACGCGCGCTTCTCGTTGCCCCGGCGGATCCAGATAAATTTAACGTGACGGCCTCGTCCACACGATCCACTGCCGTTTCCGGCTGTCGTCGTTGCCAGTTCCAACGATCCTTGGATGGACCTCTGGTCCGCGGCGAGCTCGCCGATCGCTGGGGCGCCGACTTCGTCAATCTTGGAGAAGCCGGCCACATCAACGCCGACTCCGGCTTCGGCGCCGTGGCCCGAAGGCCTTGGCGCTGCTGGATAGCGCTTCGCCGCAAACGCGCAGAGCAAGTCCGACGGGACTGCGGCCCAGTTCAGATCAGTTTGGATCGCGTCCGGCGCTTGGAAACTCGACGCACTGGAAATCCACGGGCGCGCAGGACGGTCGACCGTCGGCGCTCGTCGTCGCTGGCGGCTTCCAGATTGGGGGTGGGTTAGCCGCGAGCAGTCGGTGATGCAATTGGACAACCCTCCACTGCAATCACGCGACGGCAAAGCATTGTCGCAATTGATGATTGAGAACGAATTGCGACAGCATTGTTTCATCATAGAGTTCAATCTGTTACAGCAGATTAGCTCCACAATGACGGAGGCGGATGACATGCACGGGGGACGGACAACAAGGCTAACGGCAGCAGCGATTTCGCTGCTTGCGGGGCTCGCGGCTGGAGTGGCGCTGGCCAGGCAGCGGATCTGGGGGGGAACTGCTGCGCCGATCTCGAAGAACGGCGCGCTCACGATCCCGGTCGTCGGCGAGAGAAGGCCGGCCACCGCCGGGACCGCCGGCTCCAGGCGGCGGCACTCCTCGCCGGTCAGCATCGAGAGGCCGGCCCCGTTCGCGTGCCCCAGGGCGAGGAGCCGCTCGAGGTCGGCGGTCTCGCCGGGGGCCGTGGCCACGATGAGCTTCGTCGTGCGGCAGTGGGGAACGTCGAGCCGCTCACACAGCTCGTACAGGAGGCGGTTGCCCCGGACGCACAGCCGGGCCTTCAGCGTGCCGGCGGGGTAGTACATCCGGCGTGGATGACCTCGCTGTTGCGGCTCGAGGTCTCGGTCCCGTGGCGCTCGCGCCGCTCGAGCACGACGAGCTCCGGGAAAGCGCGGTGCGAGCCGCGCGGCCACGGCGAGGCCCACGACGCCCGCGCCGACGATCGTCAGTGGTGTGTCGGCCATGCGCCCGAGATGTTACCCGTTCCGTCGCCTCGCCGCCCCGGCGTGGGCCAAAGGGGGGGGTACGCCTGATCTATGGAGCGGGGAGCCCGGGCGGGCCAAGCTGGGTGCGCGGGGCGGAGGGCACCATGAGCGAGACGGACCGGATCTGGGACCAGCTGCAGCGGACGTTCGAGGGCGGCGACGCGTGGCGGTGCCCCTCGCTCCGCGATCTCCTGGCGGCGGTGAGCGCGCCGCAGGCCGCGGCGCGCGGGATTGCCGGCGCTCCGACCATCTGGGAGCTGCTGCTGCACACGACGGTCTACGAGAACGTGGTGCGGCGCCGATTGGTGGGCGAGCACATCGAGACGCTCCCCGACGAGGCGGCCTGGCCCAAGCCCACGGACACGTCGGCCGCGGCGTGGCTCCAGGCCAAGCTCGACTTCGGCGAGGCGCGGCGGGCCCTGCGGCAGGCCGTGGCCTCCTTCCCGGAGGCCCGCCTCGGCGAGACCGTGCCCGGGCGCGAGTACACCTTCTACGTGATGTTGCACGGTGCCATCGGCGCGGGCTCTGCCGCGCCGGCCGGGTTGAGATGCTGATGGTGGCCCAGGGGGTCCGGCCCTCGGCCGCGCCGATGTCCCAGCACCTCAGCCCCCGCGTCTGACCCTGTCATCCGAGGAGCTTCGGCCGTGTCGGGCGACGAGGGAGCCGCCGTCGGATAATGCCCTCTCATGTCCGCCCTCCTGGTCCTCTTCTTCTCCTCCGCCTGGCCCAGCAGGTCGTCGAGAGCGGCGCTCGCGCGCCTGAACCGCCGCCACGCGCTCGAGCCGGAACGTCTCGCGGAGGCCGGCCGCTCTCTCGGCATCGGCGAAGAGGAGATGACGAAGGCCGTCGCCTATTCTGGCGACCGCCACCGCTTCGGCCTGGTCTACGGCTGGGTCGAGGTGGCGGTCGCTCTCGCGTTCCTGGCGGCGGGCGGCCTCTGGTGGGTCGAGGCCGCGGCGAGCCGTGTGGCGGCGGCCCTCGGCCTGGGGACGATCGCCGCGGGCCTCGCCTTCTTCGGGATCCTCGCCGCCCTCGGCGCCCTCCTCGAGCTGCCCTTCGACCTGTACGCCACGTTCCGCATCGAGGAGAAGCACGGCTTCAACCGCCAGACCCTCCGTGGCTTCCTCCTCGACCGCCTCAAGGGGACCACGATCGCGATCGCGCTCGGCGGGCCGGTGCTCGCCGCGATCCTCTGGCTGATGAACTGGATGGGGCCGTCGTGGTGGCTCTGGGCCTGGGGCGTCACCACCGCTTTCAGCCTGTTCGCCGCCTGGATCTACCCGACCGTCCTCGCGCCCCTCTTCAACACGTTCACCCCGCTGCCGGACGGCGAGCTCAGGGACGCGATCCTCGACCTCGCTCGTCGCACTGGCTTCCGGGCGGGCGGCATCTCGGTCATGGACGCCTCACGGCGCACCGCCCACGGCAACGCCTACTTCACCGGCGTCTTCGGCCAGAAGCGCATCGTCCTCTTCGACACCCTCCTCGAGGCCATGGCCCCCCGCGAGGTCGTGGCGGTGCTCGCCCACGAGCTCGGCCACTTCAAGCTGCACCACGTGCGCTGGGGAATCCTCCGCGGCATCGCGACGAGCGGCCTCGTCTTCTACGCGCTGAGCCTCTGCCTCCCGCTCCAGGCCCTCTACGCGGCCTTCTCCGTCGAGCGGACCGCCTACGGGGCGCTCGCGGTCTTCGGCCTCTGGCTCGGCCTGGTGAGCTTCCTGCTGCAGCCCCTGGAGAACGCCCTCTCGCGACGCCACGAGTTCGCGGCCGACGCCTTCGCGCTGCATTCGGGCGCCGCCGCGGCCGAGCTCGGGACGGCACTCCGCAAGCTCAGCGAGAAGAGCCGTCACCTGCCCGTCACCCACCCGCTCTACTCGCGGGTCTACCACTCGCACCCGCCGCTGCTCGAGCGGCTGCGGGCGATGCGGGCGCTCGAGGGCGCCTGAAGCTCCGCTCAGCCAAGGAGGGCAGCCGCCTCTTCCCGAGGGAGAGGACGGCGTCGCGTACGCGATCCTCGTGGGTCCGGAAGCTCAGGACGCAGAGGCGGAGGACGTAGCGGCCGTCCATCCGCGTGCTCGACAGGAAGACGCGCCGGCGCGCGTTCACGCGGCGCAGCAGCTCGGGCCCGAGGCGGTCGGCGGCGTCCTCCCCGGCGCCGGAGGCGGAAGGCCACGACCGAGAGCTGGGGCTCGTCGAGCACCACGAAGCGCGGGTCGCCCGCAGCATGTCGTAGGCCCAGCGCGCGAGGGCGAGCTTCTCGGCGAGCTGCTCGCGGAAGGCGGCGACCCCGTGGAGCATCAGCGGCAGCCAGACCCGCAGGCCGCGGAAGTCGCGGGACAGCTCGGGGGACAGGTCGGCGAAGCCGAGCGACCCCTCGTCAGCGACGTCCTGCACGTAGCTCGCGGTGCCGCGGTGGGCGCGGGCGAGCGCCGCCGCCGTCGCGCACGAGGAGCGCCCCGAGGCCGTACGGCAGGAAGAGGCCCTTGTGTGGGTCGAGGGTGATGGAGTCGCACTCCTCGATCCCCCGCAGGAGCGCCGGGCCGCCCGGGGCGAGCCGGAAGAAGCCGCCGTAGGCCGCGTCGGCGTGGACCCAGAGGCCGTGCTCGCGCGCGATCTCGAGGATCTCCGGCAGCGGGTCGATGGCCCCCGTGTTGGTGGTGCCGACGTTGGCGACGACGAGGAACGGCCGCCGGCCCCGCGCGCGGTCCGCGCGGATGGCCTCCTCCAGGGCCGCCGGGACGAGCCTCAGCGGGCGTCCGTCGGGAGCTCGCGCAGGCTCGCGCCCGGGAAGCCGCGAGGCGCGCGGCCTTGGTCACGCAGTGGTGCGTCTCCCGGAGAAGTAGATGACCCGTCCTGGAACGCCTCGCCGAGCCGCTCGTGGCGCGCGGTCACGATCGCGCTGAAGTTCGAGAGCGAGCCGCCCGAGGTGAGGATGCCGCGCGCCCCGGCGGCAGGCCCATGAGCGTGCAGAGCCAGCCGACCGCGTCTCCTCGATCTGCGCGAGGGCGGGCGCCGCCCCGTCACCCCGACGTACCGGTTGATGGCGGAGGCGATGAAATCGGCGAGGGCCGAGGCGTAGACGCCACCGCCGGGGATGTAGGCGAGGTAGCCGGGTCCCGCGGTGTTGTAGCTCTTCGCGATCGCGGGCTCGAGGCGCCGAGCAGGCCCGCGAGGGGTCGGCCCTCTCCGGGAGGGCCTCTCGAAAGGAGGCCCGCAGAGTCTCGACGCCGTCGAGGTCGAAGGACGGCTGCTCGGCGAGAGAGCGCACGTGCGCGAGGACGAAGTCGGCGACGGCGCGGGTCTGCGCCTCGAGCTCCTCCGGGGCGGGCTCGAGGGGAAGGGGCAAGGCGTGACATGCGGGGATTCTGTCACGGGGGCGCGCGGGGCTATGCTTCCCGTTGCAGCCATGGCGATGCTCCTCGACTCCGACGTCGTGGTGGTGGGCTCCGGGCCCGGGGGGGGCGACCCGTCGCCCGCCAGCTCGTCCGCCGGGGCCGCCGGGTCCTCCTCCTCGAGCGGGGGGTCGACGAGCGGCGGCGGTTCTACTACGGGACCTACCTCGGGGCGCTCCTCTACACCGACCGCGCCAGCCTGCTCTTCACCGAGGAGGGCCTCAACGTCGTGCGCCCGCTGATGCTCGGCGGCGCCACGAGCATGTACTGCGGCTGCGCCGCGCCACCTCCCGACGTGGATCAAGGCGCGCTACGGCGTCGACCTGGACGTCGAGACGGCCGAGGCCGAACAGGAGCTGCGTACTCGCCCCGCTGCCGCCCGAGATGCGCGGCAAGGCCGCCCACGCGCCCTGGCCCAGGCGGCGGGCGAGGCCCAGGCTTCCCGTTCTTCCCGCAGCCGAAGTTCATGAGCCCGGCGCGGGCCCCGCGCTTCCCGGCGGCCTGCGGGGCGCGCTGCATGCTCGGCTGTCGTTCCGGGGCCAAGTGGAACGCCGCCGAGTGGGTGGACGAGGCCGTCGGCGGCGGGGCGAGGTGAGGACCCGGGCGCGGGTCGACCGTCGCTGATCGAGAAAGGTGAGGCCGGGGGCATAGCGGGGCGGGTCGGCGGGACAGCCTTTCCCAGGTGGGCGCGAAGCCGTCGTCGTGGCGGCGGGCGGCATCGGCACGCCGCGAGTCCTGCAGGCCTCGCGGGCTTCGCCGAGGCGGGCGACGGCATGACCATGGACGTTCCACGCTCATGGCCTACGGCTTCGTGCGGGAGGAGGGACTCTCGCGAGCCGCCCATGACCTGGTCCTCGATGACCAGGAGGCCGGCTCATGCTGAGCACCCTCATCGACCCCTGGCTCCTCTACCCGATCATGGCCGGCCTCAAGAGCCCGCGGCTACCCGCTCACCTGGTAGCGCTGGGGGAACGTCCTGGGTGTGATGATCAAGATCAAGGACGAGATCTCGGGCGGGGTCTTCCCGGAGGGCCGGATCCGCAAGCCTACGCCGGGACCGCGAGCGCCTGGCGCAGGCCGAAGAGGTCTGCCGCCGGATTCTCGTCCGGGCCGGGGCGGAGCCCGCCTCGATCTTCTCGACGCCCCTGCGTGGCACGCACCCGACGGCACGGTCCGCATCGGTCAAATGTGGACCCCGACCTGCGACCAGGTGAAGAATCTCTACGTCTGCGACGCCAGCGTCTTCCCGGAGGCCCTGGACCGCCCCACCGTCCTGACCATCGTCGGCCTCGGGAAACGCCTCGCCAGGCACCTCGCCCCGGACACCCGGGTCCCGAGGGATCCGCCGTCTGACCTCCGCGAGCTCGTCGCCCGCCTCGACGCCCACCCGCGCGTCGTCCTCGGCGAGACGCCGACGCTTCTCCAACGGCTGCCGCGCCTCTCGGCCGAGCTGGGCCGGCCGGTTCTGTCAAGCGCGACGACCTCCTCGGCCCCGCACTCGGCGGGAACAAGACGCGCAAGCTCGAGTACCTGATGGCGGACGCGCAGCGGCAGGGAGCGAAGAGGGTCGCGACCTTCGGCGGCCTGCAGTCGAACCACGCCCGGCTCACCGCCGCGGCCGCGAGCCTCCTGGGGATGGAGGCCCACCTGCTCTTCTTCGAGCCGCGGCCCGAGATCCTGACGGGCAACCTCCTCATCAACGAGCTCCTCGGCGCGCGGATGCTCTTCCTCCCGCTCGCGTCGAAGCGAGAGCGCCCGCGCTCGCTCGAGACGACGATCCGCCTCGCGCGGCTCCTCGCCCGACTGCGCGTCGGGCCCCACTACTTCATCCCCGTGGGCGGGCACACCTGGACGGGCGCCCTCGGCTACGTGCGGGCTGCCGTCGAGCTCGACGAGCAGGCGCGGGGCCTCGGCCTCGGCGACGCGTGGCTGGTCGTGGCGGCCGGCTCGGGCGGGACGCTTGCCGGTCTTCTCGCCGGCCTTCACCTCGTCAGCTCCCGCCTTCGCCCCCTCGGGATCGACGTGGGGAGACTCTGGAAGGCCTTCCCCGCCGCCGTCGCGCACCTGGCGACCGAGGTGTGCGCGCATCTCGGCGAGCCGCATGCCTTCGCTCCGGGTGACGTGCCGCTCGTCGAGGGAACCTACGTGGGCGAGGCCTACGGCCAGTGCTCGGACCCCGGGAATAGCGCGCTCGAGCGCCTCGCGCGGGCAGAGGGGATCCTTCTCGACCCCGTCTACACCGCCAAGGCGTTCGCCGGACTGCTGGGCGAGACTGCGCGCTTCGCGCCGGGCGAACCGGTCGTCTTCCTCCACACGGGCGGCCTGCCCGCCCTCTTTGCCTGACCCGCACGGGCGTAGAATTCGGACGTCATTCGACGAGGAGGCTTTCATGACCATGAAGAAGGCGATGCCGCGGCGCGACGTGCTGCGGATGGGCGCAGCCGGTGCGGCGGCGGCCTGGGCGGCCACGCGGGCGAAGCTGGGCCTCGCCGCCGGCAAGGTGCCGATCGGCGTGCAACTCTACTCGGTCCGCAAGGACTGCGAGAAGGATCTGCCGGGCACCCTCAAGGCCATCAAGGGGTTCGGCTACGAGGCGGTGGAGTTCGCCGGCTACTATGGCCGGAGCGCCGCCGAAATGCGGAAGCTCCTCGGCGACAACGGCCTCAGGTGCTGCGGCACCCACACCGGACTCGACACCCTCCAGGGCGACGCCCTCGCGAAGACGATCGAGTACAACAAGACGATCGGCAACAAGTTCCTCATCGTGCCGTGGATCGACGAGAAGCACCGCCAGCCGGCCGAGGACTGGAAGAAGCTCGCCGCGAAGTTCGACGCGCTCGCGGACAAGGTCGCTCCCGCGGGAATGCGCGTGGGCTACCACAACCACAACGTCGAGTTCACGCCGATCGCGGGCACGACGCCCTGGGACCTCTTTTTCGGCGGACGAACACAGGCGGTCATCCGCAGTTCGACACCGGCAACGCCATGGACGGCGGCGGCGACCCGCTCGCCCTCATCAAGGCCTACCCCGGCCGCACGACCACGATCCACCTGAAGGAGTTCTCGAAGACGAAGCCGGACGCCCTCATCGGCGAGGGCGACTGGACTGGAAGGCGTCTTCGGGCTTGCGAGTCTCGGCGGGACCGAATGGTACATCGTGGAGTACGAGCAGGAGGGCCAGCCGGCGATCCCCTCGATCGGCCGCTGCCTCGCGAACCTGCGGAAGATGGGGAAGTAGGCGCGGGGGGTTCTGGGGGGGCGGGATGCCCCCCCCCAGATCTGGAATGAGAAGCCAACCTCGAATTAGGGCCCACGAGAAGCCCCCCCGAAAAGGCCGGACTCCCGGGACTCCCCGTCTCGAGGCCCCGTACGAGATCGTTTCGTCCCTCGGAGCCGGAGGGATGGGTGAGGTCTACCGCGCCCGGGACCCACGCCTCGGGCGGGACGTCGCCGTCAAGATCATCTCCGGCGACGGTCCGCCGAGCTCCGGAGCGGCTCCAGCGGTTCGAGCAGGAGGCCCGGGCCGTGGCCGCCCTTGCAGCACCCGCACATCCTCTCCGTCTTCGACGTGGGCACGCACGAGGGGCGCGCCGATGGGCGCTCCGCGCTCGTCGTGACGGACGCCGTCTCAGCGTGAGCCGCTGGAGCGCGGACGGCCGGTCCCTCTTCCTCGAGCTCGCTCGCCGCTGGCCGTGCGAGATCCATCGTCTCGACCTCGCCACGGAGAGGATCGAGCTCTCGAAGCGCGTGGCGCCACCTGACTCCACCGGTGTCATCTATTGCGATCATATCGTTCCGTCCGCCGACGGCCAGAGCTGCGCCTACACCGTCAACCGCTCGCTCGCTTCCCTTCTCGTCGCCGAGGGGCTGCGGTAGGCGGCACAGAGTCGGCCCACCGGTACAATGTGAGGTGTGGGACCTGCGGACCTGCCCGAGTGGGAGCGGTTACTGGCGGCCAGCGCCACCTGCAGGCCCTCGTGCGGGGTGCGGTGTTCGTGGGTGGCACTGCCGCCGCGCTGCACGCTGGCCACCGCCGAAGCCTTGACGGCGACCACGTGCTCGACGACCTGCGGCCCCGCTTCGAGGAAGTGCTGGCCACGCTGGAGGCCGCCGCCGGGGGCAAACAGGCCGTGTCCAGAGGCCCGTCGCAATCCTTGGGCGGCTCGACGGAGTGATGACGGGAATCCGGCAGCTGCGGCGGACGCGACCCCTCGAGACCGAGGTCGTCTCCGGCTTGCGCGTGCCGACACTCGCCGAGATGGCCCGGAGTCAAGGCGTGGCTCCTGGCGACCCGGCACACCGTCCGTGACTATCTCGACACGGTGGTCCTCCTCGAGCGCCTGGGCGAGGCGGAGGCGCGGGACGCCCTGACTCCACTCGATGAGATCTATCGGCAGGAGACGGGGGCATCGCCTCTCGTCGAGGTTGTCGAGCGCCTCGCGGCGGCGGCTCCGTCCGATGCCCCGGAGATCGATCTTCGCAGCTACAAGGGCCTCGTTGCACCATGGAACGACTGGGGACACCTCGCGGCGCGGGGGCGGCACTGGGCCAGCGTGCTCGCCGCGGGCCTGCTGGGCGGCGGGCCGCCATGAGCACGCGTGCCCTTGAGCGGGCCGTGATCGGCTGGAATCGCAGCCGTCTCGACCTCGCCAGCGACGAAGTGCTGGCCCAGATCCTCGATCGAGGTGACATCGGGGCTTGGCGCGAGCTCTATCGGCTCGCCTCGACCGAATCGGCCCTTTGCCGTCGGATCCTCGGTGTCGTCCAGCGGGTGCCGCTGCCCTATCCCGCGTTCTGGCTCGCGGCGCTCGCCAGTCTGGGCGAGGACATCGACTGGTCGATTCAGCCTTCCTCGGGATGACGGGATGGCCTGACGTCGCGTTCTCAGGCGGACTCGAGAACCGCGAGGTCCAGCAGGTCCTGGGGGCGACCGGCGGCGCGCTTGTTCTGGATGAGATGGCGGCGGCCGATGCCTAGCCCCGGCCGCCT
>CAVQMH010000024.1:0-211280 GCA_963713575.1 uncultured Alphaproteobacteria bacterium | reverse complement strand
ATTCTGGCCGGGGGCAACTTCTGACATTGGCGAGGCGCGCGGGGGACTGGGCCGGCTGAACGCGGACGGCTCGCTGGATACGACCTTCACCAATGGGGCCGATGGCGCTGTGAATTCTTTGGCGGAGCAGGCGGACGGCAAGATTCTGGTCGGGGGAGAGTTCACGAATCTGGCCGGACAGGCGCGGGAAATCTGGGCCGGCTGAACGCGGACGGCTCGCTGGATACGAGCCTTCACCAACGGGGCCAATACTTGTGCTTTCTTTGGCGGTGCAGGCGGACGGCAAGATTCTGGTCGGGGGAGAGTTCTACGAATCTGGCCGAACAGGCGCGCGATTTCTGGGCCGGCTGAACGTGGACGGCTCGCTGGACATGACCTTCACCAACGGAGCCAATAACTCTGTGTATTGCTCTGGCGGTGCAGGCGGACGGCAAGATTCTGGTCGGGGGAGGCTTTCACGAATCTGGCCGGACAGGCGCGGAATCATCTGGGCCGCCTGAACGCGGACGGTTCGCTGGATACGACCTTCACCAATGGGGCTAACTATGATGTGTATGCTCTGGCGGTGCAGGCGGACGGCAAGATTCTGGTCGGGGGATGCTTTCACGACGCTGGCCGGACAGACGCGGAATTATCTGGGCCGGCTGAACGCGGACGGCTCGCTGGATACGAGCTTCACCAACGGAGCCAACAACTATGTGTATTCTCTGGCGGTGCAGGCGGACGGCAAGATTCTGGTCGGGGGTCTCTTCACGAACGTTGGCCGGCCAGGCGCGGAATTATCTGGGCCGGCTTGAACGCGGACGGCTCGCTGGATACGACCTTCACCAACGGGGCCAACACATGTGTATTCTCTGGCGGTGCAGGCGGACGGCAAGATTCTGGTCGGGGGCTGTTCACGAATCTGGCCGGCCAGACGCGGAATTATCTGGGCCGCCTGAACGCGGACGGCTCGCTGGATACGACCTTCACCAACGGGGCCAATGACACTGTATATTCTCTGGCGGTGCAGGCGGACGGCAAAATTCTGGTCGGGGGCATGTTTCACGAACGCTGGCCGGACCAGACGCGCAATTATCTGGGCCGGCTGAACGCGGATGGCTCGCTGGATACGACCTTCACCAACGGGGCCAATAACGTATGTGTACTCTCTGGCGGTGCAGGCGGACGGCAAGATTCTGGTCGGGGGCTGCTTCACGAATCTGGCCGGCCAGGCGCGGAATTATCTGGGTCGCCTGTCAACGGACAATGCGGCGATACAAAACTTGCGCGCGACAACGAACTCGGTCACGTGGGAACGCAGCGGCGCGGGGCCGGAGGTGTGGCGAACGACATTCGAGCAGTCGAGCAACGGAGTCGACTGGATCGAGCCTGGGCGCCGGCGCGCGGATGACGGGAGGGTGGCAGGTCACGAATCTCGCCCTGCCCACCGGCACGAACTTCTATGTGCGCGCCCGAGGTTTCGCGCGGGGGGAGCATTTAAACGGGAGCGAGTCGGTCATCGAGTCGGTCAGGCTGGTCTACTTGAAGGACAATGCCTTGCTGACGATTCAGTCGCCCTACGGCGTCGGCGCGCCGCCGGCGGGGGTCTATACCAACCTGATCGGCGCGATCCTTACCAACACCATGAGCAGTCCGGTCACGCAAGGCGCGACACAGTATGTCTGCGCGGGCTGGACGATGGTCGGGAACGAGCCGGCGAGCGGTGTATCCACGCAATTGATCATGACCGTGACCAACGACGCGACGCTGACATGGCTGTGGACGACCAATTACTGGTTGACCACGGCGGCGGGCGCGCATGGTTCCGTGATTCCGACGAACAGTTGGCAGTCGTTCGGATCCAATGTGTCCATCACCGCGACAGCCGATCCGTACTACCACTTCACCAATTGGACCGGCGATGTCTCCGGCGAAAACCTCTATACCAATCCGTTGAACCTGCTGATGGATAGGCCGAAATCGTGACCGCCGTATTCGACGAAAATCTCGCGGCGCATGGGACGCCGGAATGGTGGCTGGCGCAGAACTATCCCGGGACGAACGACTTCAATAACGCCGAGTTGTCGGACACGGATGGGGACGGCATGTCGGCATGGCAGGAATACGTCGCGAATACCCAGCCCACGAACGCGAGTTCAAAGCTGGCGATTACGCGCGCGCAATCCATGGGAGGCACGAACTATCTGATCGCCTGGCAGAGCGTGGCGACGGACCGATACTACTCCGTCTATTGGGGCACCAACCGGATAACAGCCTCACGCCGCTGGCGACCAACCTGGACGGCACGCCGCCGGAAAACAGCTACACGGACACGACACATGCGCGGAAACAGTGATCTACTATCGAATCCAGGTGCGGAAATAGAGCCGACTTTACGTTCCCAAAAGACTTACCGTTCCACTTTGGCCGGAAAAACCCCTGGGTTGTAACCAAAGGAAACCATATGGAATTGGTGATCTCCGTGGCGGCATGTTGGTGTAGATAACCGTCCACATTGTTTCTGTGTCCGTGAAGTTTGGATGATATTGCAGTTTCTGCCATGCCAACCGCCCGCCCCGCCAGTCAACGCGGATCCCTTCGCCGTCCGATTGAATATCGGTAATTTGTAAAAAGGATTGCGCATTGGTGAGCTCGTATGGCTGGCCCATTCCTTCCAGTGGCAAAACCATCTCCGTCTTGGTCGTCTAGCGCCTCTACATTCCAATCGCGGCCTGTTAAACTGTGGGCATTCAACTACCATATCGGCGTTTCATCGACGGCAAGGTCCGCGGAGCAGTTTGCCTTGAGGGTCAGAGGCATGGACAGGACAGCATCCATGGTGTTGCCGTCGATGAAACACCCATTGGTCTCACCGCTCCACGAATCGAAATGATAAAATGAGTTTGGTGTTACTATAATCGGCACATTCGAGCCCATTTCGACCCACTCATTTGTCACGTTCAGCGTGCCATGGGAGGCGGAGACACTGAGCAAGTGCTGCGTTTGCCAGAGCCCGTTAACGTCGCGTTGTTGGTGAGGAGCATCGTGAAGCTTGTGGTGAAGCCGCCGGCCGGTTCGTTTCCGGCCAGGGCCAGCCCTCTGCACACATACCGGGTGGCGCCGCAAGTGTGGGGGCTGATTATGGCGTTGGTGATCTCTGCGCCGTACGCGTAAGTCGAGATACCCGCTCCCAGCGAGGGCACGCCCCGCTTGGAGATGAGGGTCAAGTCGCAATCGTGGTCGAGTATGGTGGCCACGACCCGTTGCGAGCCATCTACTGTTCCGTTGAGCACTGTATCGATGCCCACTGAATCGTCTCGCTTTCTTCGCGGAGCGTATCCTGTAAGGCGGTCAGTGTAAGCGAGCCGTTCAGGCTACCCGCCAATCGAGATATTGGTTCCCGAGGGGATATAATCGTTCGAAAACGTCGCAGTCCCCGAAAATACAATGTTCATGTTCACCGGTAGCGAGGAGGTCGCCGACAGCGTGCTGTCACGGTTGCCACGCTCCCTGTCTCCGACAAGGGATCGCCCGACAGCCCCAACGTCACCGTGGGCAACGGGTCGGACGACATGAAATTGACATCCCCCGATTTCCAGAACTCGAGGAGTAATCCTGGGACTGTCCGGTCGTAACGATCTGGTTTGTAAACCGGTAGCCCGCTTTGTTCACGCTCAGAGTATATTGGGCTGAAGAAGGATGTTGGCCAAGGCGTAGACGCCGCGAACGTCGCTTGTTGCTGTATACATCGCTCCGGCCTCACGAATAGCCGTGACGACCGCTCCCGCGATGGAGATCCCTCTGGGATCCGTGACACGCCCGCTGACAATCTCCCCCGTGCCGTTTGTCCAAATATTATAAACGCACTTGTATACTGACTTGAATGTGTAGCACCCTGTTTCAACGGTCGGCAGATTGTACCAAGCCGTGTCCGGCCAGACCAGCCGAGGTTCAAGTGGTGGTACAAGTGGACAGATTGTATCCATAGCCATCGCATACGACGGCGTGGCCGCCCGACGGGCCGGTGATACCCAGCAGAACAGGGCAGCGGGAATCCAGGTTGGGATTGTACCATGCCGTTCAGGCGGAACCGATCGTGGCGCCGCAATTGTTCCCTTGACAGCATTGGCGTATCCAAAGACGCTGACGAACGCGTCTTTCGCATTGAACGTTTCCGCGCTGGAGCCGTTGGCCGTGTAGTTCATGTTGACGGAAACGCCGGCATCTGACAAGACTTCCTATGGCCTCCCTTTGTTCGAGCGTGCGGAACTGTTCGGAGCCAAGACCATCTTGCTCCAGGCGTCGCCATCCGGCTCCGTTTCCTCCGCGCAAGGATCGACTTTGCGCGACGCCGTTTACGCGGATTGGGAAGGAAGCGGTGCCGATATTCTGGAAGGGATACTGCCAGAATCTCATGATCTGCGCCATGGCGGTTGCGACGCATCCGCAACAATAGTTGGTGGTGGTCCCTGCCGCATGGGGCGGCGTGTGTAATTGTAGCAAGCGTTTCCGGGCTGTCGCTTGGTTCCACAGGGCCGGGGTCAGAGGCAAGACCCGGACGTCCGAAACGCACGCGATGCCAGGTTAGCCCCGGCGGCCATCCGTTCGATGGTATTGAGCTGGCCCACTTTTTCTGGCGGCCAGCGTCGAACCTTGCGTTTGGCGGCCTTCATCCCCTTTACGCTTGCGATTCGGGCGGGGAGGTCGCTAGGACCAACGCGCCCAAAGGATTGTTGGTGGGGGATCGAATTGACCTGTGGGGTGCAAAGCCGATGATCGGTTTGATGTAGTTGTTCGCCGCCACGAGGCAAACCTTAGGTTCCAGATAGATCACGTCGTAGTAGGGCTCCCCGTGGGCATTGAAAAATCTCGATCCCTTTTATCGGTTGTCCCATGTCTGGAGAGGGGATCGGTCTCCTTAAGCCAACCTGACGCTGCCTTTGCCGTCTGTGCGTTCACGGGATCGCCTAACACTCCCCAGGAACCGAGAAACAGGATCAAAATAAAGATGGATTGGGCGTCGATCGCCGCATAAAGCTTATCGACAGACTTAGCGCCGAAGCCCTTGCGCGCTTTAAGGGGCGCGTTACTCGTGGCGTCGCGCGATTGCAGCGTAAAGATGTCGGCGGGCGTGCGTAAGAGGCCTTCGTCAAAGAACATTTCGATTTTTTCTTCGCCCAGACCTTCGATGTCGAATGCCAGGCGTGAGACGAAGTGTTTCAAACGCTCCTTCGCCTGTGCCGGGCAGATGAGGCCACCGGTGCAACGGCGAACGACCCCGCGCGCTCCTTCCGCGTCGTCCGCCTCGCGTACAGCATGGCTGCCGCAAACGGGACAGGCATGCGGCATGTGGAACGGCTTAGCGTCAACGAGCCGCTTATCGATGACGACCGACACGACCTGGGGAATGACATCTCCCGCGCGCTGAACCACAACCGTATCGCCGACGCGGATATCCTTCCGCGCGATCTCGTCTTCGTTGTGCAGCGTGGCGTTGGAGACCACGACGCCGCCGACGGTGACCGGTTCCAGCTTGGCGACGGGGGTCAGCGAGCCCGTGCGGCCGACCTGAATTTCGATGGCGCGGAGGATCGTGATTGCTTGTTCGGCCGGGAACTTATGCGCGATGGCCCAGCGCGGCGAACGGGATACAAATCCGAGACGTTCGCGAAGATCGAGGCGATCGACCTTATAGACAACGCCGTCGATGTCGTAGCCGAGGGCGGCGCGCTTGTCGCCCATGTCGCCATAGAACGCGAGGAGGTCGTCCGTCGTCACACAGCGGCGCGTCAACGGATTGACCGGCAGGCCCCAGCGATGCATGGCGGCGATCATGCCGTGCTGCGTGTCGGCTGTGAATTCCGACATCTCACCCCAGGCGTAGGCGAAAAAGCGCAGCGGACGGGCAGCGGTGATGGCCGGATCGAGTTGGCGCAAAGAACCGGCGGCTGCGTTGCGCGGGTTGGCGAATATTTTCCCGCCGGCTGCCGCTTGCGTCTCATTCAGCGTTTTGAAGTCGGCGTGGCTCATGTAGATCTCGCCACGGATCTCGGCGACGTCGGGAACGTCCTTGCCGTGAAGCGTGTGCGGGATTTCCTTGATCGTGCGAACGTTGTCCGTGACGCGCTCGCCTTCGGCGCCGTCGCCGCGTGTTGCTGCCTCGACCAGCTTGCCTTTCTCGTAGCGGATAGAAATCGACAGGCCATCAATTTTGGGTTCGGCCGTGAAGGCGACAGGATCGCTTTCACTCCGCCCCAAGAACCGGTGCACCCGGGCCGCGAAATCAATGACGTCTTCGTCGGCGAAGGCGTTGCCTAGGGAAAGCATCGGAACGCGGTGGCGGACTTTGCCGAAGGTTTCGACGGCGGCAGAGCCGATGCGCCGCGATGGGCTGTCGTCGCGGATCAGTTCGGGGAACCGCGCTTCAATCGCGTCATTGCGGCGGCGCAGATCGTCATACTCGGCATCGGAAATTTCCGGCGCGTCGGATTGATAATATAGACGATCATGCTGGGCGATTTCGGTGGCCAGCCGTTCGAGTTCGGCCGCTGCTTCTTCAAGCGTCAGGTCTTCGACGGCCTTTGGGGAAATCTTTCTGCTGGTCATGACGGTGCTTGGTCCCGGCGCCGGGACACCGCCCACTGCGCGTCAGGAAGCATATCAGCCGGAGTTGCCGGTGAGCGAGACGCTCTTCCACGCCTTCGAGATCCAGGAGCCTGAATCTTCGCGCGGGGCGAGACCATCGGACTGCAACAGCGCGTAGCTGTCCTTGTACCACTTCGATTGCGGGAAATTGTAACCAAGCACCGCGGCGGCTGTCTGGGCTTCTTCCTTAACGCCGAGCGCCATGTACGACTCGGTGAGCCGGGCGAGGGCTTCTTCCACGTGGTTGGTGGTCTGATAATCGGAGACGACTGTTTTGAAGCGGTTGATGGCGCCGATGTAGTTCTTCCGCTTCAGATAGTAGCGGCCGACCTCCATCTCCTGGGCGGCAAGCGTGTCCTCGCAAATACGAATTCGGTTGTCCGCCATTTCGGCGTAGCTGCTATCGGGATACCGCGTCTTCAGTATCTTGAACTGTTCTAGCGCCTTGCGCGTCGCACCTTGATCGCGGTTGGCGCCTTTCATGTCATCGAAATAGGCTGAGCCGATGATGTGATGTGCGAAAGGTGCATCCTTTGTACCCGGGTGCATGACCGTGTAGCGTTCGGCGGATGCTATGGCTTCAGGGTATTTGCCGGCCTTGTAGTAGGCATACGCGGCCAGGACCATCGAGCGCCGCGCTTCCGGGGAATAGGGATGTGAGCGATCGAGTTCCTCAAATTTCGAGGCGGCTGCGTCGAACTTGCCAGCCGTCATCATGGCATCGGCTTCAGCATACATCTTTTCGGGCGGATCGGAGTTGATGGCACTTGTTGCGTCGATCGACGATGCGCAGCCGGCGAGGAGCGCGGCAGCAACCGCTACGAATAGACCAGTCAGCAATCGGAACCGTGTGCTCTTCTGCATTCTTTATCCGTGCTCTCGCTTCGCCCCGGTCAGCGCCCTGCAAGCGGGGCGCTGCGCACCCGAATCCGTGGCTGCGTTGCTGTTCCAGATAGCACACGAGGTCCGGCGGCAGAACCGCTGAACGCATCCAACCCACACGACATCGTGGCCACAGATTATGTTTCTTGTGGGGCCAGAAAAGCAGAGGGGCCTGCCAGCCGACGCCGCAAGCCCCTCAAAGTTATGTATATTCTGCGATGCTTACTCGCCGACGGCGAACGCCTGCGGGAGGTCGAATATGCGCGGCGTGAGTTCGCGGACGCGGGGCGCCTGCACGATGGTCCAAGCCGACTTGTCCTCAAGCAAGGCCTTGAGGACAAGTGAGTTCAGACGGTGGCCACCGCGGACCGACCGGTAAGCCCCGAGCAACGGAAGTCCCGAAAGGGTGAGGTCGCCAACCGCGTCCAGCATCTTGTGCCGAACGAACTCCAGCGGATCGCGGAGGCCTTCGCGGTTCATGATGCGATCATCGCCGATGGCGACGGTGTTGGTGAGATTGGCGCCGAGTGCCAGCCCGGCCTTCCAGAGGCGCTCGACATCGGACATGAAGCCGAATGTGCGGGCGCGGGCCAATTCATCGCGAAAGATGCCTGGGCTCATCTCGAAGGCCAGACGCTGGCGGCCGATGAGCGGGGTGTCGAAGTCGATTTCGACGTCGAGGTGGAACCCGGAATGCGGGGCAATCTCACCCCAGCAACCACCTTCTTCGACCCGAATTGGCTTGAGAACTTTGATGAAGCGGCGGGGGGCGTTGAGTTCGCGCAGGCCAGCTTCGTCGATGGCTTCGACGAACGGCAGCGAACTGCCGTCCATGATCGGAACTTCTTTGCTGTCGATTTCGATGATGCAATTATCGACAGAAAGGCCGCGCAACGCTGCCAAAAGGTGTTCGACTGTCGAAACCGTGACACCCGCTTCGTCACCGATGACGGTGCAGAGGGTCAGGTTTTTTACGTTAGAAACGTTTGCCGGTATTTCGGCGATGGTGCGTCCACGTTTCGTAACGACGAAGAGTAGTCCCGTATCGACTTCAGCCGGATGGAGCGTGACAGATACAGGAGCACCGCTGTGAACTCCTGTCCCCTTGAGTTCGATCTCGCGGGCGATCGTGGTTTGTCGAGCGCCGATAAATCAATTCGACATGCTGCGCCGTCCCTCGCATATCCCAGGCAGCCAACCCGCTTGCTAAAGCTGGTGTCTGCCCCCCCGGACCTATCCTCGTCTCACCTACTCCCTGTCTCGGCTGCGCTTCTAATTGGCGCTTGTCGAGACCCCTGAGGTGGGTCGGATCAAGATCACATCCTCAGTGACGATAACTGTCGCATCCTGGTGTCACAAATCACGCTTTCTTACGTTCTGTTACCAATTGGAAATACTTACGTTCGCAGTAATTTTGCAGACGATTTCTTGGCCCGCGCTCAGCGCCGGGACTTGTTAAAAAACACCGGTAATTCAGGCTTTTCTTGCCTATGCTGGTCATCGTCGGACCAGCCACCGCGGCGGCTCTGCGAGTCAACTCCTACAGCGTAGGAACGATCGACGGCCGGCACTTTTTGCTGCGCGATTGCTGATTGGTCCCCGTGCGATGGGTGCGAATCACCCTCGCGCTTTCCGCGCCCGGTGAGTTGCTCGAAGAAGCCGCGTTTTCTCGGTTCAGGCTCCGCTCGCGTGGATGGAGAGCCATAGCTCTGCGGCCGCGCCGGGGCGCGCTGCATCTTGGCGTGATATTCGCGCTGGCCGACGGCAGGGAATTCATCCAGGTCGGGCATGCGACGGGGCGAGCGCCGGATCGGCGCGGGGGGAGCTGGCGCAAAGTCATCCTGCGCGGCAGCCGGGTGGGGATCTTGGGTGTAATCCACGGGTGGCGCGTAGCCCCCGGCGACTGATGTCGGAGGCAGATCGGTGATCTCGACGTCGTCGGAGTTGTGCCAGCTCGGCCCCGATGCCGGCTGCGGCATCGCCGGGGAGGGATGGGGCTGTGCCGCCGGCGGGCGGGCCAGTTCCTCAAATGCGCTCGATTTGTAGAGGGCTTCGGCGATACTTGCTGCTGCAGCCTGTGCTGACGGTGCAGCTTGCGGAATGGGCGGTGCGATCGGGGTCGCCATTGCCGGCCGTGGCGCCATTTGCGTGGGCACGGCGGCGCGATCCATACCCGATGCAACGATCGAAACGCGAACCCGGTCGCCGAGTGTCGGATCGAAAGTGGCGCCGACGATGATGTTGGCTTCAGGGTCAACTTCCTGACGCACGCGGGTGGCTGCTTCGTCGACTTCATACAGCGTGAGATCGGCGCCGCCCGTGATCGAGAGCAGCAGGCCCTTGGCACCGGCCAGTGACACATCGTCGAGCAGCGGGTTGGTGATCGCCTCTTCGGCGGCGCGGACGGCGCGGCCATCGCCGGACGCTTCGCCCGTCCCCATCATGGCGCTGCCCATGCCGCTCATCACGGTGCGCACATCGGCGAAGTCGAGGTTGATCAGGCCTTCCTTGACGATGAGGTCGACGACGCAGGCGACGCCGGAATAGAGCACCTGGTCGGCTAGGACGAAGGCTTCGGCGAAGGTCGTGCGCTCGCTTGCTATCCTGAACAGGTTCTGGTTCGGAATGACGATCAGCGTATCGACGTGCTTTTTCAGTTCGGCGATGCCGGCTTCCGCGATGCGCATGCGGCGCGAGCCCTCGAACTGGAAGGGCTTCGTGACGACGGCGACCGTGAGAATATTCTGTTCCTTGGCGGCACGCGCGATGACGCCGGCCGCACCGGTTCCCGTACCGCCGCCCATGCCGGCTGCAACAAAGACCATGTGCGATCCGGCAACGAGGTCGCGGATTTCATCGAGTGTTTCAATGGCGGCGGCCTCGCCAATGTCGGGACGCGACCCGGCACCCAGGCCTTCCGTGAGCTTGGCTCCCAGTTGAATCTTGTGCGGCGCATGGGAGGCCACCAGAGACTGGGCGTCCGTATTGGCCACAACGAAGTCGACGCCCTCCAGGTTGGCATCGATCATGTTGTTGATCGCGTTGCAGCCTGCACCGCCGACACCGATGACAGTGATGCGGGGCTTCAGGTCCATGATGTTCGGCGGCAAGTTTGCGCTCATTTGGCCCTCGGACTGACAGAAGAAACGTGCGGGGGCGGGTTCTCTTCCCGACGAACCGCGCGCCTTCTCTAGAACCCGTCCTTCAGCCACTGCCCGATCCGGCCCATGTAGCCGCGGGGCGCATCTGTGCCCTGGGCTCCCGGTAGATCGACGGCCGTGCTATCAGCGACGGCACGCAACACACCAACGGCACCAGCGAACGACGCCGATGCATAAACGGGAGGCAGGCCCGAAATGGTCTGGGGCCTACCCTCGCGCACGGGCCGCCTGAACACGCCTTCTGCGAAGGATTGCAGACCGGAAATCTCGCTGCCGCCACCGCAGAGAACAATCCGCGCGGTCGTTCCATCGAGAAGCCCGGCGCTCGCCAATTGATCGCGAACGAGGTGGAGCAGTTGGGCCATGCGCGACTGGATGATCCGGGCCAGATCAGCCTTGGTCGATCTCTGCTCGAGACCTTCGCCGTCGCCGGTTATGGCGTAGGTGAAGACATCGTGCTGATCCGACTGCGCATTCAGCACTGTGCCATAAAGCGTTTTGATTTGCTCGGCTTCTTCAAGTGGCGTGCGCAACGCATGCACAATATCCAGTGTGACATGTCCGCCGCCCAGCAGCGTGGTGCCGGTGAAGATTGCACGACTGTCCTGGAACACGGCAATGCCGGTCACAGCGGCGCCGATATCAACGACGATGACACCGTGGCGGCGCTCGTCCTCGCTCGTTACGGCGAATGCGCTCGCGATGGGCCCCGGCACGAGGCGCCTCGGGGCCAGAAAGCAGCGCTCGACGGTTCGGGTCAGATTAACGAGCGGGGCGCGCTCAGTCGATATTGCGAAGATATGGGCGGCGATGCGTGTCGCCGAGTGGCCGGTGGGGGCTGCCACCAGCGGACCATCATCGAGGCGATACCCGCGCGTTTCGAGTTGCAGGAGCTGCCGGCCATCTTTGGTGGCGTGGGCGTGTCCCGCCGCATTGACGCGCGCGACCGCTTGCGGCGAAACGATGCCATCCGCGATCGGAAGTGCCGCGGCGAACGTGTGCGAGTGCAGCGCGCCGCCGTTGAACACCAGATCGATCTGGTCGAGCCGAATGCCCGCCATGGTCTCGGCTTGCGCGATCGCAGAGCGAATGGCGCCTTCGGCGACGGCGAGATCGACGATGGCTCCCGACTTGATCCCTAGCGAAGGGGCAAGCCCGACACCTGCGATTCGCGCCGGGCAGCCCTCGGCGTCGAGGGTGGCGATCAGGCAGACGGTCTTGAAGCTGCCGGCATCGAGAACGGCTGCGAACCGGCCATTTGCTGCGGGGCGACGTGACGGCGCGCTCATGTTCGGCTCATCCTCCCTTACCTGGAGCGGGAGCCGGCGTGCGAATGGCAATCTTCGACTGCGAGCGCAAGTCGATGATTTGCGCGCCGTTGTCGAGTTGTGCTGCGAGTTGAGGTTCGCTCGCCAAACGGGCGAGCGCGGAGACTTCGCCATCGGACGGCAGATGGATCTGGCTGCCGCTTGCAAGGTCGAGGGTCCAGCGGCGATCACCTAACCGCCGTGCGCGGATCACCTTCGACTTCAGCGCAGGATAACGGCCGAGCGCGGTCATGAGTTGCGCGGCTGTCTCGTTGGCGCCGTCGCCTGCAATGCGCGGCAGGTCGAGGACGGCGTCGGCCTTTACGGGGCTGAGCTGGCGGCCCGTCACGTCGATGAGTTCTGCGCGCTCACCGCGTTCCCAGATGGCGAACGGCTTGCGCTCCGTCACCTGGATGGCGAGTTGTCCTGGCCAGACGCGCGATATTTCTACCGATTGCACCCACGGCAGCCGTTCGAAGCGCTTGCGAATGACCGGTGCATCGAAGCTCAACAGTGAACGGGCCGATTTCAGATCGAGCGCGTCGAACAGATCGGCGTCTGGCGTGAAGCGGTGACCGGTCAGTGAAACCTGCTCGATACCGAAGCCGAGCCAAGTCGCCAGCCGGTCACGATCGAGGGTGCCCGCGCGATGGGCGGCAACCGTTACCGCGGCCGAAAAAGCGACGCATGCGAGGCCGGCCATGAGTTGGATAGGCGCGCGGCGCTTTTTGCGCGGAGTGGATCTGGCTGCAGGTTGCAGACGGTTTGGATCGAAGGCGTGGCCAAAATCGAAGGTCGATGCGGGGTGATAGGACGTGGAGGTTTGAGGGCTCTGCGCGTTCTGCGCCAGCCAAGTCCGGTTCTGCTCTGCCCCTACCTCTGGCAACTCGCGTCCTCGGTGATCCATCTGACGAGTTCGCCGAAGCTCCAACCGGCATGGCCAGCCAGTTCCGGAACCAGCGACGTGCCCGTCATGCCCGGCTGGGTGTTGACTTCGAGGCAAATGAGTTCGCCCGAACCACCCGGCGTATCGTCGTAGCGGAAGTCGGCGCGCGAGACGCCCCGGCAACCGAGGGCCTGATGCGCCAGTCCCGTGTATTTCCGGACCAACTGGTAAACATCCGGTAAAACTTTGGCCGGAAGCTCGTGGATGGAGCCGCCGGGGGCGTATTTCGCCTCGAAATCGTAGAAGACGAGACCGTCCTTCGGTTTGATCTCGATGACGTCGGAGATGAAGCCGCCGATGACGGCGCAGGTGAGTTCGCGTCCAGCGACGTAGCGCTCGATCATCACGATGTCGTCCGGCTTGCCGCCGGCGAGGATTGCAGCCGCCCATTCGTTGTTGCCGGGGCGGATGATCAACACGCCGACGCTCGAGCCTTCATCGACAGGTTTGACGACATAGGGCGGCGGCAGCGCATGGGCGCCCGCGGCTTCAGCGCGGGTGAACACGCGGGCCTCGGCGACGGGCACACCGGCGGGCTTCATGACCGCCTTGGCGCGCTCCTTGTGCATGGCGAGGGCGGATGCGAGCACGCCGGAGTGTGTGTAGGGGATCTCGAGACATTCGAGGATGCCCTGGATGCAGCCGTCTTCGCCAAAGCGGCCGTGCAGCGCATTGAAGGCGACGTCGGGCTTCAAGGCGGACAGCGCTGCTGAGATGTTGCGGTCCACATCGACGCGCGTGACGCGATAGCCCTCGCCTTCGAGCGCATCGGCGACGGCGGCGCCCGATCTCAGGCTCACGGGGCGTTCAGCAGACCAGCCGCCCATGAGAACGGCGACGTGTTCGCGCGTGCGCGGGGGCGCGGTGCCCAGTGTCATGATGCGTTCTCTCGCAGGGCCAGGGCTTCACCCGTGGGGCGGCCGTCGTTGGGTTCACCCAGGCGGATGATTTCCCATTCGAGCGTGACGCCGGAGGTGGCCTTCACGCGCGCGCGGACGGTTTCGCCCAGCGTCTCGACATCTTCGCCTGACGCCTTCTGGTCGTTGATAAGGAAGTTGCAGTGCATCTCGGAGACCTTGGCGCCGCCGACACGGAAGCCGCGGCAGCCGGCAGCATCGACGAGTTTCCAGGCGCTGTTGCCCGGCGGGTTCTTGAAGGTGGAGCCGCCGGTGCGTTCGCGGACGGGCTGGTTCTTCTCGCGATAGTCGGCGACCTCATCCATCTCTTTTTGGATCTCGTCGGGGTCGCCGGGTTTTCCTTCGTAGGTTGCTTGGGTGAAGATCCAGTCGTCGGGGATGCCGCAATGGCGATACGTGAACTCCATATCGGCGAGCGAGAGGACGTGGATGCTACCCTGGCGATCGACGGCGCGGGCGGAGACGAGCACGTCCTTGGTTTCGGCGCCATGCGCGCCGGCGTTCATGCGCAGGGCACCGCCGATGGAACCCGGTATCCCGCGGTAGAACGACAGCCCGGCGATGCCGGCTTCGGCGGCGGCGCGGGCAACCTTCACGTCCGGCACTGCAGTGCCGGCGGTGAGGCGCGTGCCCTCCGTCGTGATCTCGTTGAAGCCGCGGCCGAGCCGAATGACAACGCCAGGCACGCCGCCGTCGCGGACGAGCAGATTGGAGCCGAGGCCGATGACGAAAACGGAGAGGCCGGGGCCAATGTTTTTCAGGAAGTAGGCCAGATCGGCCTCATCGGCGGGCGCGAAGAGCACTTGGGCGGGGCCGCCGACGCGGAACCAGGTGATATCCGAGAGCGGTGCGTTGGCGGTGAGGCGGCCGCGCAGGTCCGGCATGCGGGCTTTCAGGTCACCGGTGATGTCGGGAAAGCTCATTGGGTGTTAGCCTTGCGCAGCGCGCTTATTCGGCGGCCTGGGCGGAGAGCCACTGCGGAAGGCTGGCCGCCCATTCAGTGGAGTTGCCGGCACCGAGACAGACGACCATGTCGCCGGGCCGGCCATAGCGGCGCAGCAGCGGGACGATGTCGGCGGGGTGATCGACAGACGTGACGGCGCGGTGGCCGGTGGCGCGGATGCCTTCGGCGAGCGTGTGCTGGTCGATGCCGTCGATGGGCGTTTCGCCGGCGGAGTAGAGCGGCGCGACGATGACGCTGTCGGCCTCGCTGAAGCACGAAGAGAACTCGCCGAAAAGATCGCGCACGCGCGTGTAGCGGTGGGGCTCGCAGACGGCGATCACGCGGCCCTTTGCCCCGGCGCGGGCAGCCTGGAGCACGGCGGCGATTTCGATCGGATGGTGACCATAGTCGTCGTAGATCTGAATGCCGTTCCACTGGCCTGTCGGCTGGAAGCGGCGCTTGACGCCGGAGAATTCGGCGAGACCCGCGCGGATGACATCGTCCGCGATGCCGGCTTCTGCGGCAACGGCGATCGCGGCAAGCGCGTTCAGCGCGTTGTGGTGGCCTGGCACGGGCACCTGCCAGCCGGATATGATGCGGGCACCGCCCGTTACGCGCGGCGACAATTCCGCGTCGAAGATCGTGGTGAAGCCCTCCTGGCGCGATCCGATGAGGCGAAGGTCCGCGCCCTCCGCGACGCCGTACGTCAGCAGCCGGCGGCCATCGCGGCGCAGATCGAGGCGCTCGACCATCTGCCGCGACGACCGGATGATCGATGCAGGTGACGGCGAGGCCGTAGAACGGGATGTTGCGATAGAACGCCTCGTACTCCGCGTGCATGTTCTCGACGGTCTTGAAGTAGTCCAGATGCTCTGGATCGATATTGGTGACGATGCCGATCTCGGTCGGCAGGCGGACGAAGGTGCCGTCGCTCTCGTCGGCCTCGACGATCATCCACTGGCCCTTGCCGAGGCGCGCGTTCGAGCCCCAAGCGTTGATGATGCCACCGGTGATGACCGTCGGGATCGAGTGCCGGCCTTCTCGAAAATGGTGGAGATGAGCGATGTCGTGGTCGTCTTGCCGTGGGTGCCTGTGACGGAGATCGTGGAATAGAGGCGCATCAGCTCGGCCAGCATTTCGGCGCGGCGGATGATGGGCAGGCCCTTCGCGCGGGCCGCTTCCAGCTCGGGGTTGCCGGACTTCACGGCGGTCGAGATGACGATGTTGCTTGGCGCCGATCAGGTTGACGGCGTCATGACCGATGAAGACGCGCACGCCCTTGGCGCGGAGGCGGCGGACGTTGGCGCTTTCCTTCTGGTCGCTGCCCTGGACGGCGTAGCCCTTGGCGAGCAGAATCTCGGCGATGGCGCTCATGCCGATGCCGCCGATGCCGATGATGTGGAACGTGCCTGCGTCGCGGGGTATCTGCATCGTGTTGTCTATCGTCCCGTCATACGTTGCATGGCCTGGACCAGGGCGTCACGACGCCCGGGCGGATGTGGGCGCAGTGGCCGTGGCGGACCCCGCAAGCTCCTCCACCAGTGAGGCGAGCCGGACCACGGCGTCGGGCCGTCCCTGCTTCCTGGCACACTCTGCTGCTTCGCGGAGCGCGGCGCCACTCTCCATGAGCCGCGCGATCTCGTCGGCTAGCCTTTCCGGGCTCAGTGTCTTCTGTTCGATACACCAAGCACCGCCCGATTCGGCAAGCCGCGTTGCATTTTGCAACTGATCGTTGTCGAGGGCATGGGGCAACGGCACCAGAATCGACGGCCGGCCGATCACCGTCAACTCGGCGACCGACGAGGCTCCGGCCCGCCCGATGACGAGATGGGCTGCCGCCATGCGGGCCGGCAGGTCCTTGAAGAAGGGCGCTATTTCGGCGGCAATGCCAGCCTCGGCATAGGCGGTTTGCACCCGCACGACGTCTTCCTCGCGGGCTTGTTGCACGACGTTTAATCGCGATTTCAAGGCGGGAGGCAGCGTGCCAGTGCCGGCGGCACGGCGTCGGAGAAATAGCGGGCGCCCTGGCTGCCGCCGAACACGAGCAGATTGAAGGCGCCATTCGGCTCCGGCGGCGGATAGCGCAATCGCAGCGGCTTCGATGACCACTGCCGCGGACCGGATTGCCGGTGAAGCGGGCTTTGGCGAGCAGCGTCCCCTCCAAGAACTTCGTCGTCTCGAACGAGGTGGCGATGGCATCGACGCGGCGGGCCAGCATCCGGTTGGCGCGGCCGAGCACGGCGTTCTGTTCGTGCAGCATGGTCGGAATGCCGAGCTGGCGGGCGGCGAGCAGCGGCGGGAACGTCGGATAGCCGCCGAAGCCCACCACCACGGCGGGGCGCACGGCCTTCATCAGCTTGCGGGCGGCCACAATGCCGCGCGCCAGCGTCAGGCCGGTCTTGGCTATGGCGACGGGCGATTTGGCGGCCAGCGTCGCCGATGGACCTGATGCACGGCGCGGGCGGGAAAGCCGGTGCCGTAGCGGTCGCCGCGCATGTCCGTCACCAGATCGACCGTGTAGCCGCGGCGACCCAGCTCCTCGGCCAGCGCGAACGCCGGAAACAGATGTCCGCCGGTGCCCCCGGCGGCCAGCATGACGGTTCGGTTCCGGTCCATGATTTGGCTTCTCTGCCCCACCCGGCTGCTTTTGTCAGCCAAACGCGGCCATTTCTGGTCCGGTTGTCGTCCGGTTACGGCGTTCTATCAAGAGACGCGGCGACGCGTGAGCGCCAGCAGCATGCCGAGCGTCATCGAAATGGCGAGCGTGGAGGAGCCGCCGGCAGACAGATAGGGCAGCGTCATGCCCTTTGCGGGCAGCAGGCCGACGTTGACGCCCATGTTGATGAGGGCTTGCAGGCCGAACACAAGGGCGAGGCCGATGATGCCGCAATTTCAACGACAGGTCGGGTTCCTGGCCGGCGCGGTAGAGGGCGCGGAGCACGATAAAGGCGAACAGCATTACGATGGCGAGGCAAGCGATGGCGCCGTACTCCTCTGCGATGACCGCGAAGATGAAGTCCGTATGGGCGTCGGGCAATGAGGTCTTGATCGTGCCTTCGCCCGGACCGCGGCCGAAAAATCCACCTTGCGCGAAGGACTGCAATGGCGCGGTCCACCTGACTGTTGTCGCCGAGTGCGGGGTCGAGAAAGCGGTCGATGCGGGCTTGCGACGTGGGGGAAGGTGAAATATGCGCCGATGATGGCTGCGAGGCCGAGCACAACAATGGCGGCGGCATAGATCAGTGGCTGGCCGGAGACGAAAAACAGCGCGCCCCAAACGAGGCTCAAGAGCAACGTCTGGCCGACATCGGGTTGCGTACCAGAAACGCAGGCGACGAGCGCGTAAAGACCGATGGCCAACCAGAGGCCCGGCATCTCCGGCCGCTTTCGAGCTTCCGCGAGAAGCCACGCCGAGATGACGACGAACGCGGGCTTCAGGAATTCGGAGGGCTGCACTGAATGACCGCCGATCGAGAGCCAGCGACGGGCGCCATTGATCTCGCGGCCGGTCAAATGGACGACGAGAAGCCCCGCGAGTCGCGACGAACAGCAGAACAAGCGCGACACGGCGCGTCTCACGTGTGGTCAGGAACGAGAGCACGACGAGGATCACCGCGCCCAGCGCAGAGAAGAAGACGTGGCGCTCAACGAAATAATATGCCGGCAGGCCCTTTTTGAGGGCCACGGACGGACTGGCCGCCAGCGAAAAACAAGGCCGGCGCCGATCAGGATGAAGATTGCGATCAGCAGCACATGATCGACGGTGAACCACCAGCCTGCCAATCGGCTGCGGTCTTGCGCGGGAAAAACTCATGGCCCGGTGCGGCGCGCGATTACCTCGGCGCACGAGCCGCCGGAAATGGTCGCCGCGCTCCTCGAAATTCTTGTACTGGTCGTAGGATGCGCAGGCAGGAGACAGCAGCACGACGCTGTCTTCCGCGCCGGAGGCAACGGCGTCGTGCGTGGCCTTGGCGACCGCCACGTCCATCGTACCGCAGCGCTCGTAGGGACTTCGCCGCCTAGGGTGGCTGCGAATGCTGTCTGTCGCTGCACCGATGAGATAGGCTTTGGCGATGCGCGAGAAGTAGGGACGCAGGGTCTCGATGCCGCCATCCTTGGCCTTGCCACCCAGAATGATGTGGATGCCGTGCGGCCAGGTGGCGAGTGCCTTCTCGGTGCTCTCGGCGTTCGTCGCCTTGCTGTCGTTGATGAACATCGTGGAACCCAGACGACCGATCTGCTCCATGCGGTGCGCAAGTCCCGGATAGGTCAGCATGTGCGGCACGATCTCGTCATCCCGCAGACCGGCAAGACGGAGGGCCCCGTAAGCCGCGCTGGCATTCTCGCCGTTGTGACGGCCACGCAGTGCTGCGACACCGGCCAGATCCGCAACCGGCTCGTTATGGAAAAAGACGGTCGAACCAGAGAAGACGATATCGGCCGTGTCGCGTGTCGAGGCGGTAAGGATGTCCTTGCCGGCCGAGCGGTACTTCTGCGCGATGGCCCGAGTCCAGTCGTCGTCTATGACGACGGTGGCTTTGTCGGCGCCGGCAATCAGGCGCTCCTTGACACCGGCGTAGTTCTGCAATCGTGCCGTGGCGGTCGAGGTGATCCGGCGTGACGTTGAAGCAGCACGCCGACGCTCGGCCTAATGGTGGGCGCAAGATCGATCTGGAAGGATGAGCATTCGACCACGTAAACGCGTCCGATCGTCGGCGGGTCGAGCGTCAGGATGGCGCGGCCGATGTTGCCGCCCATTGCACGTCGCGGCCGGCTTGCGCTGAGGATGTGGGCGATCAGCGCCGTGGTGGTCGATTTGCCGTTGGTGCCGGTGATGGCGATGAACGGCGCGTGTGGGCAATGCTCGCGCGTTCGCGGCAGAACAATTCGATGTCGCCGATGATCGTCGACGCCCGCGGCTTCTGCCTTCTTCACCGTCCAGTGCGGCTCGGGATGCGTCAGGGGCACGCCGGGCGCCAGCACGAGGGCGGCGAACCGCGCCCAGTCCGCCGCGGAAGAGATCGACGAGCGGAATGCCGGCCGTTGGCCGCGCCTGCGCGCCCCGCCTCGCTGTCGTCCCAGGCGGCAACGCGCGCGCCGCCCGCGACAGCGCGAGCGCGGTGGCATTACCCGAGCACCGAGACCGAACACGGCCACGTCGAGACCGGCAAAATGGTGATCGGGATCATCGGGACGAGCGTCTACCGTCGGCGGCCGCACCGCAGCTTCAGCGTTGCCAGACCGACGAGCGCCAGGATGACGGAAATGATCCAGAAGCGCACGACCACGGTGCTCTCCTGCCAGCCCTTCTGCTCGAAGTGATGGTGGAGCGGCGCCATGCGGAACACGCGCTTGCCGGTCATCTTGAATGACGCGACCTGGATGATCGACCGACAGCGTTTCGAGCACGAACAGGCCGCCGACGATGGCCAGCACGATCTCGTGCTTGGTCGCGACCGCGATGGCCCCCAGCGCCCCGCCGAGCGCCAGCGAACCGGTGTCGCCCATGAATATCATGGCCGGCGGCGCGTTGAACCAGAGGAAGCCGAGGCCGGCGCCGATGAGCGCGCCGCAAATGACGGCGAGTTCGCCGGTGCCGGCGACGTAGTGGATCTGGAGGTAGGTTGCGAACTTTTCCGAGCCGACGAGATAGGCGATGAGGCCGAAGGTGGCCGCCGCGATCATGACCGGGACGATCGCGAGGCCATCCAGGCCGTCGGTGAGGTTGACCGCATTGCCGGCACCGGCGATGACGAGCATTCCGGCGAGAAGAAACAAGGGGCCGAGATCGATCAGCATGTCCTTGAAGAACGGCACGGCCAGCTGTCCGGCGAGGGCGGGGGCCGACAACTGCATGATGCCCCAGGCTGCCGCGGCGGCGACGATCAATTCGAGGCCAAGTCGCGCCTTGCCGCCGAAGCCGCTGGCATGCTGCTTCGTCACCTTGAGATAGTCGTCGTAGAAGCCGATGGCGCCGTAGGCGAGCGTGACGCCGAGCACGATCCAGACATAGAGGTTCGACCAGTCGGCCCACATGCAGCGTCGAGAACGTGACGCCGGCCAGGATCATCAGGCCGCCCATCGTCGGCGTGCCGCGCTTGGCCAGATGCGTCTTGCGGGCCGTCATCGCGGATCGGCTGGCCCTTGCCCTGCTTCAGGCGGAGCAAATCGATGATGGCGGGGCCGAACAACATCACGAACAGGAGCGCGGTGAAGATCGCGCCGCCGGTGCGGAACGTGATGTAGCGGAACACGTTGAGCAGACCGATCTGGTCGCTGAATTGCCCCAGCTCATAGAGCATGCTTCGTGTCTCCCCCTGCGCCCCACGCCGCCGATCGCGGCGGCGGCGGAATCCTTACCCTACTCCCCGGGACCTGTCCGGTTGAACTTGGACAGCATGGCTGCCACGAGCAATCCCATTTTTGATCCGTTCGAGCCTTTGACCATTATCGCGTCGCCCGGCTTGAGCGCGGCCATGAACACAGGCTCGAGTTCCCTCGAGGCTTGAGCCCACCCCCCGCGACGGGCTCCCGGAACCCGTTCGTAGAGGCGCGCCATATGGGGACCCGCGGCGAACACGAGATCGACCCCGGCTGCGTCGATGGCATCCCAGAGGCCGGCGTGCAACGCCGGTGCATCGGGCCCCAATTCAAGCATGTCGCCCAGCACGGCAATACGGCGCGGATAGTCTGTGCGCGGCAAAGCGGGCAGCACAGCCAAGGCTGCGCGCATCGACGCGGGGTTGGCGTTGTAGCTCTCGTCGATCAAGAGCAGTTCGCCCGAGCCAATGGTCAAGCGGGTGCGCGAGCCACGGCCGGGTGGCGGCGCGAATGCTGCGAGGGCAGCCAAGCCCGTTGCCGGTTCGGCGCCTGCGGCATCGAGGGCAGCCGTCACGAACAGCGCATTCATGACCATGTGCATCCCGACGGTGCCTATCAGGAAAGGTAGCTTGCCGCGGCCATCTGCACGAACGACGTCTCCCTCGCTCGTCGTCGCGCTCATGCGGCAGCCGGAGAGGGCCACCACGTCATCGGCGCCGAACGTTGCCATCGCGTCGGCTGCGCTGAGGTCTTTTGTGATGCCTGTGACGTGAACTTTGCGCGCCCGCGCGGCTGCAAGCAAACGGGGAGCGTGGCGGTTGTCGAGATTGATGAGCGCGGCGCCCGAGGGTTCGAGACCGAGGAAGATCTCGGCCTTCGCATCGGCGATCCCTTCCTCGTTGGCGAAGTTTTCAATGTGCGCGTTTTCGACGGTGGTGACGATTGCGATGTGCGGACGGACCATTGCCGTCAGCGGCGTGATCTCGCCCGCGTGGTTCATGCCGATTTCAAAGACGGCGTAGCACGTATCCGCCGGCATGCGTGCGAGCGTCAGCGGCACGCCCCAATGGTTGTTGTAGGATTTTTCTGAAGCGTGCGTTCGCCCGAGGGCGGAGAAGGCCAGCCGGAGCATCTCCTTGGTCGTCGTTTTGCCGACGCTGCCGGTCACGGCGATGACACGGGCATCGGGAGCGAGGCGGGCGCGGGCGGCGCGGCCGACGTTTTCCAGCGCACGCAGCGGATCGCTCGTGTGGATCAGCGCGCCGTCGCCGTCTTTTCGCACATAGTCCACCGAGGCAATTGCGGCGACTGCGCCCTTGGCAAATGCTGCGGTGACGAAGTCGTGGCCGTCGCGCTGGTCTTTCAGCGCCACGAAGACATCGCCGGGCTCCAGTGTGCGGGTATCGATTGAGAAGCCGGTGATGGCGGCATTCGGATGTCCGTCGGCGGTTGCGCCTGCGGCTTTGACGAGTTCGTCGAAGGACCAGAGAGGCTGCGTCGTCATGGGGCTCCCAGCGCCTCCGCCAGCACGTCGTGGTCGGAGAACGGCAGTACCGTGTCTCCAACGATCTGGCCGGTTTCATGGCCTTTGCCCGCGACGAGCACAACGTCGCCCGGCTGCATCAACGCGACAGCCGTGCGGATCGCTTCCGCTCGGTCGCCGATCTCTTTGGCGCCTTTTGCACCGACCAACACTTCGGCGCGGATCGCTGCCGCCGCCTCAGTTCGCGGATTGTCGTCCGTCACGATCACGACGTCGGATCTCTCGACCGCGATGCGGCCCATGATCGGGCGCTTGCCACGGTCGCGGTCACCGCCACAACCAAAAATACAGATGAGGCGGCCGGTGGCGAAGGGCCGACAGGCGTCGAGGGCAGCGGCCAGGGCTTCCGGTTTGTGGGCATAGTCGACGATGCCGAGGCCGCCATTTCTGCGACCGACGATTTCCAGGCGGCCTTTGACGCCTTTCAATCCGGACAGTGCCGCGAGAACACGCTGCTCATCTTCACCCGTTGCCACAGCAAGGCCGGCGGCGACGAGGGCATTCTCCACCTGATAGGCTCCCACGAGCGGGAGATCGACGGTGGCCGTCCTGCCGCCCGCTTCGAGAGTAAGACGTTGGGCAAAGCCAGTTGCGTCGGCCGAGATGAGTTTGATCGTTTCGCCGGTGCGGCCGACGGTCAGAACGGGACGGCCTGTTCGGCGCGCGATCGCTTCGGCCTCGGCCGCATATGCGCCGTCGCGATTGACAACGGCGGGTTTGTCGGGCGGCAAAAGGTTTTCGAACAGCCGCATCTTGGCGGCGAAATAATCGTCGACGGTCGGATGGTAGTCCATATGGTCGCGACCGAGATTTGTGAAGGCAGCGGCCTCAATCCGGACTCCGTCGAGGCGATGCTGATCGAGGCCATGCGATGACGCTTCCATCGCAAGATGCGTGGTGCCTTCGGTTGCGAGTGCGGCCAGCGTCTTGTGCAGCGTGACGGGATCGGGTGTCGTCAGCGACCCGTACACGGTCGCCTTGGGAGAGACGACGCCGATCGTGCCGAGCGAGGCGGCTTGGTGGCCGCACGCGGCGAAGATCTGGCGCGTGAACTCAGCGACCGAAGTTTTGCCGCTCGTGCCAGTGACGGCTACGACCGTCGCCGGCTGACCCACATAGACGCGTGAGGCGAGCACGGCGAGCGCAAGACGCGGATCGGCGACACGCAGAACGGGGATGGATATCCCTCGGGGCACGCCTGCGGCCTGCGCCACGACAACTGCCACCGCTCCCCTGCCCTCAGCATCGGCAATGAAGCGGCCGCCATCGGCCTTCGTCCCGGGGATTGCGACGAACACGTCACCCGGTCCAGCGGTGCGACTGTCTGCGGTGACGCCCGTCACGGACAGGGCAGCAGCTTGCGCAGGGACAGGAAGGAGATCGGCAGCGAGATCAAAGAGCTGCATCGCAAGCCTTTGCTTCGGCATCATTCGTTGTGGAGCCACGCAGGCAAGACCGCTCCGGCGAGGCCGGTTTATGTTGCTCCGGGGGTTCCGTCAAACGGACCTTGAGCAGCCTACATCTGTGAGGACTCTCAGTCACATCGGGCAAGATAGTCAGCAGCGGGAGGCGCCTGGGCATTGCACTGAACGGGAATCACTCGATACGAATTCTTGATAATCGACTGTTAGTCGGGTTCAGGCGCCCTCAGCACCTTGTGAATGGTGACACGCGGATGGCAAAAGTTCTCTGGCTCACCATCGCGGCGCTCACCGGCCTCTTTGCCACCCAAGCAACTGCGACCGCAGAACCACGCATCGGGACCGCTGTCCGCATCGTCAAGGACGTCACGGCGGATGCGCGCGCGCTCGTTACCGGTGACGGCGTCAATCAAAACGAAACCGTCGAAGTGCGCGCGGACTCTCTCGGGGAATTGAAGCTCGACGACAACACGAAGCTGGCCCTCGGTCCCGGCGCGCGGCTGAGGCTGGACCGCTTCGTCTACGATCCGGCCAAATCGCAAGGGGACGTCGCCGTCTCACTGGTGAAGGGCGCTTTCCGCTTCGTGACCGGCAACGCACCGAAGAAGGATTACAAAATTCGGACGCCGAACGCGGCGATTTCCGTGCGCGGCACGGTCTTCGATGTTTTTATCGACGGTACCGGCGTGGAATATCTGCTGCTGCATCAGGGCTCGATCGAAGTCTGCCAGGGGGACGGCAGCGACCGCTCGACCTGCCAGGTGCTGCAGAACGTCTGCAACGTCATTCGCGTCTCGCCTCAAGGTGGCGTGGGGCGACCTCAAGGCTGGGGCGACCGGACCGAACAGCAGATCACGTTTGCGATTGCGTTTCCTTTCGTGATCAATCCGCCCACCATTGACCCCGTCGTTTACAACACGGCGGCCAATGTCGAGGCGAATACGTGCAACCAGCCGCGCAGCCCCGTGCAGCGCGCGGACTACACGCCGCCGCCGACGCAGTTGCCCGATCTTCCCGATGACGCGCCGCCGCCGGTTCCGCCGACCCCGCCGCCGTTCTCGTGGACGGGGATTTACATCGGTGTGCATGGCGGCGGCACCCGTAACACGAGCACGAACGATGCTGTTTGCGAGAACACCGGCTATTATCTTTCGGGGGCGTGCAACGGCTATCCGTCAAACGTCTCAGCCTACGAGGGCAGCCTCGACTTCTCCGGTGTGAACGCCGGTGGAGGCGTCCAGGCCGGCGGCACGGTTCAGTTCGGCATTCTCGTTATCGGTATCGATCTCGACTTGACGCGCATGTCGGGCACAGATTCTGAGACCTTCAACTCGTCAAACGCTGAATTCAGCAACACGGTAACGGTGAGCCAATCCATCCGGTGGTTCGGGACCACGCGCGCGACCGCGGGCATCGCATTCGGCAACGTGCTCGTGTTCGTGACCGGCGGCGTTGCAGTGGCCGACGTGGAAAATGGGGTTGGTGTTGCGGGCTACGGCGAGGCTCAGCAGTCGGGAACGCAGGTCGGCTGGACCGGGGGCGGCGGCTTCGAGATCGGCCTCGGCGTGATCTCGTTCCGTGGGGAGTTCCTGCATTTTGATCTCGGCGACGAGACGGTCACCAACGGATTGGACGGCAACTCCGTCACGTCATCAACATTCGAGAACACGGGCGATACGTTCCGCTTCGCCATCAACTTCCGCCTCAACTGACGGCTTACGAAATCGTCATGTTCCAGAGCGCAGCGGCAGGCGCCGGATCACTCACTGTTGCGTGAGCGATCCAACAGCGGATTTACCGCAGATTTATGCGCATTTGCGCACGTTTGACCTTTCCGTTCCTTCATGTTGCAGAGCCCCTGCGGCTCCGGTCACGCAGGCTCACGATCGGCCGTGATCCGCCAACGCCAACGTGAGTGGCAGTGTCCGTCGATCGTTCCCTAGATGCCACTCATGGTTAGAGCCGACGCAGGCTTCACCACCGCGGGGACAGAAACGAGCCCCGCACCGAGGAACGCATCAACGAGGAGACTGCCATGATCCGTACTTTTGCACTTGCTGCCGCCCTTTGCTCGGGCCTCACGATGGCTGCTGTAGCCGGCGACGCGCCGGCCACGTCTGCTGACGCCGACCCGGCGCAGTTCACGTCCGGCCTCAACTACGCCGCGAACGCCAATACGGCGCGCAAGATCCTGATCGGCCGCGGCTACACGCAGGTTTCCGATCTGACGCGCGGCGAAGATGGCCGCTGGACGGGCACGGCGATGAAGGACGGCAAGGTCGTCATGGTTGGCGTGGAACTGCCGCCGAAGCCGGCAACCGCCACGAACTAAGTCGCACGACACTTAGAACGGCTGCGCCCGCCAGTGCAAACTGGCGGGCGCAATCGTTTTCGCACCGTCTTTATTTCTTGTCGGGGGTGACGACGCGGATCGACAGTTCGCGCAGCTGCTTGGGGCTCGCTTCGGACGGCGCGTTCATCAGCAGATCGGCCGCCTGCTGGTTCATCGGGAACAGCGCGACCTCGCGCACGGTCTTGCAGCCGGTCAGCAGCATGACCATGCGCTCGATGCCGGCCGCCATGCCGCCGTGGGGCGGCGCGCCGTACTGGAAGGCGCGGTAGAGGCCGCCGAAGCGGGCTTCCACGTCCGCGCGCGTCAGGCCGGTGATCTCGAACGCCTTGACCATCGTCTCGGGCAGGTGGTTACGCACCGAGCCCGACGCGATCTCGTAGCCGTTGCAGACGATGTCGTACTGGTTGGCCTTGAGCGCCAGAAGCGCGTCCGTGCCTTCCTTCTCGGCGGCTTCGAGCGCCGCGCTGGCCGCCCTTCGGCATCGAGAACGGGTTGTGCGAGAAGTCGATCTTCTTTTCTTCCTCGTTCCACTCGTAGAACGGGAAGTCGACGATCCAGGCGAGCGCGAAGCGGTTCTCGTCGACGAGCTTCAGCTCATGGCCGACTCGTCACGCGCGAGCGCCTGCGAACTTGTAGAAGTTGGCCGGGTTGCCGGCGGTGAAGAAGCACGCGTCTCCCGTCTTGAGGCCAAGCTGCGCCTGGATGGCGGCAGCGCGCTCCGCGCCGATGTTCTTGGCGACGGGGCCGGCGCCGGCGGCACCTTCCTCCTCGCGCCAGAAGATGTAGCCGAGGCCGGGCTGGCCTTCGCCCTGCGCCCAGGCGTTCATGCGGTCGCAGAATGCGCGGCTGCCGCCGGTCGGCGCGGGGATCGCCCACACGCGGACCTTCGGGTCCTTCTCGATCATGCCGGCGAAGACCTTGAAGCCCGAGCCGCGGAAGTGCTCGGTCACGTCCTGCATTTCGATCGGGTTGCGCAGGTCGGGCTTGTCGGAGCCGTACTTGGCGATCGCCTCATCGTAGGGAATGCGCGGCCAGCCGTTGGTGACCGGCTTGCCTTCGGCGAACTCCTCGAACGATGCGGGTGAGGATCGGCTCCATGGTCGGGAAGATATCCTCCTGCTCGACGAAGCTCATCTCCACGTCGAGCTGGTAGAATTCGCCGGGCAGGCGGTCGGCGCGCGGGTCCTCGTCGCGGAAGCAGGGCGCGATCTGGAAATAGCGGTCGAAGCCGGACACCATCAGAGCTGCTTGTACTGCTGCGGCGCCTGCGGCAGCGCGTAGAACTTGCCGGGATGGATGCGCGAGGGCACGAGGAAGTCGCGCGCGCCTTCGGGCGAGGACGCGGTCAGGATCGGCGTCGGGAACTCGTTGAAGCCCGCGTCGTGCATGCGGCGGCGGATCGATTTCGTGATCTCGAGGCGCTTCATGATGATGCCGTGCAGCGTCTCGCGGCGCAGATCGAGGAAGCGGTACTGCAGGCGCAGGTCTTCCGGATAATCCGGCTCGCCGAACACCGGAACCGGCAGCTCCTTGGCTTCCGACAGCACCTCGATCTCGGTCGCGATAGACCTCGATCTCGCCGGTCGGCAGATCCGGGTTGTCGGTGCCGTCGGGGCGCTTGCGGACCTTGCCGTCGATGCGGACCACCCATTCGGAGCGCAGCTTCTCGGCCGATCTTGAAGGCGGGGCTGTCGGGGTCGGCGACGACCTGGGTCAGGCCGTAGTGGTCGCGCAGGTCGATGAACAGCACGCCGCCATGGTCGCGGACGCGGTGCACCCAGCCCGAAAGGCGCGCAATGCTGCCGATATCGGAGCTGCGCAGGCCGCCGCAGGTGGTGGAGCGATAACGGTGCAGGCTGGCCGCGGTCATGGCCCAAAGTCCCTTGTCGAGTTGGGGGGAAAATCGGGCCGGAGAAGCGCACGGGGTATGGTGAATGTCAAGCCGGAGGCGGCCAGCGGAGCAGCCCCCGGGCTTGGCAAGCTGAAATGTTCCAACACGCGGCGTTAATACGGTCCAGTAACGGATCGTTAAGCAAGATGGCGCAACTTCCAGTTAAGAAACCGGGCGCCCGGCTCAGTGCGGCAGCCCACCTCTTCTCGAGTTCAGAGATTTCAGCCATGTCGACATCCGTCATCGATTTCGTTGCCCTGGAAGCCCTGCTGGCCCGTCAGCCGGCGCAGTCCGGAGAGGGTGACCCGGCAGATGTCCCGGCCGAGCACCCGCTCGCGCGCGAACTGCGCTCGGTTCTGGCGAACCCAGAGGCGCATCGCATCGGGGACCTCGCGCGTGTCGTGGACCACATCTTGCGCGAAATGACCATGTTCAAAGCGGGCAACGGCTCTGACCTCGATGCGCTCGACTGAGTTGCGTCAACCTGCATGAGCAGGCAGGCACCCGCTAACGCCAGACGGCACGCCGCAGCACGCAAGGCTTCCCCCGGCACCATTCTGTTGTATACAGGCCGGAAATGCATCTCGTTACATCCACATCCGATCTCGCCAAAGTTTGCGAAAGCCTCGTCTCAGCCGAGTTCATCACGGTCGACACGGAGTTCATGCGCGAGCAGACCTTCTGGCCCGAGCTGTGCCTCGTCCAGATCGCGTCGGATTCTGTCGAAGCCATCATTGATCCGCTGGCCACTGGTATCGATCTCAAGCCCTTCTACGAATTGATGGCGCACACCAGCGTGACCAAGGTGTTCCACGCCGCGCGTCAGGACATCGAGATCATGTACTCGGAGGCCGAACTCATTCCCGCGCCGATCTTCGATACCCAGGTCGCCGCATCCGTCTGCGGATATGGCGACAGCGTCAGCTACGTGAACCTCGTCAAGGACATCACGGGACACGACATCGACAAATCTTCACGCTTCACGGACTGGAGCCGGCGGCCGCTCACCGACAAGCAGCTCGTCTATGCCCTCGGCGACGTGACGCACTTGCGCGATGTCTACCGTCACTTGCGCTCCAAGCTGGATTCCACAGGACGGACATCGTGGCTCAGCGAAGAGATGGCCGATCTCACGCATCCTGAAACCTACGAGACACGGCCGGAAGATGCCTGGAAGCGGCTCAAGATGCGAACGAAGAACCGCAAGTCGTTCGGCGTTCTGATCGAGCTGGCGGCGTGGCGCGAGAAGGCGGCGCAGGCACAGAACGTTCCGCGCAGCCGTGTCCTGCGCGACGAGGCCCTTTACGATATCGCCAACCAGATGCCGACAACGCCGGAACAGCTAGGTGGATTGCGGACACTTAGCGATGGTTTTTCCCGTTCGCAGCGGGCGAGGGAAATCATCGAGGCGGTGAATGCGGGGATCGCGCGCGATCCTAAAACGCTGCCGCAGATGAACCATTCGCGTACTGTTTCTGCGGAAGCAGGAGCGACGATCGAACTTCTCAAGGTGCTGCTCAAGGCGGCTGCAGCCAGGCATGGCGTGGCACCGCGGCTTCTCGCAGATGCGGAAGAGCTCGAGCGGATCGCAGCGGAAGATGAGCCCGACGTGCTGGCGCTCAAGGGCTGGCGGCGTCAGCTGTTCGGTGAGGACGCGGTGCGGCTGAAGCGCGGCGAACTGGCACTGACCCTTGCCGGCGGCGAAGTCAAAGTGCTGCCGGGGACCGGCGGCGGCTGAGTTCTACTTGCGGCCCGGGTCGTAGGAATGGCGTTCGCGCCAGCCGCGCAAAAAGTCCGCCAGTTCGGGATCAATCGTGTCAGGCAGCACAATTCTCACGGTCACCATCTGGTCGCCCGTCATGTTTGCGGTGGCGTTCGCAATTCCCTTGCCTTTCAGCCGGAAGACTTTGCCCGAACTGGTGCCGGGCGGGATCGTCAAGTGGACGCGACCCGTGAGCGTCGGAATTTCGATCTTCGCGCCGAGCGCTGCTTCGTCGATCGTCAGCGGAACATCGATCGTGATGTCGTCGCCCGAGCGCTTGAAAACCGGGTGGGTGCGCACGCGGACTTCGACGAGGGCATCGCCTGCGGGGCCGCCATTGAAGCCGGGATGGCCCTTGCCTTTCAAACGCAGCACCTGGCCTTCGACTACGCCGGAGGGCACGTTGAGATCGAGGGCTTCACCGCCGGGCATCGTCACGCGCTTGCGCACGCCAATCGCCGCTTCATCGAAATCGAGGTCGATGGTGTAGCGTGCGTCTTGGCCGCGACGCGCGCGGGTCTGGGCGCCTGCGCCGCGAAATCCGGCGAAGATATCTCCAAAGGGATCTTCCGAATCAAACCCGCCCATGCCGGCGCTCCAACGCGCGCCGCCACCGGCTCCCGGCCCTGCGCCTGGACGTGGGCCCGTGGGGCGACGCTGGTCTCCGGCCGCGTCGATCTCGCCACGGTCGTACGCTTTGCGTTTGACCGGATCACCGATGATGTCGAAGGCTACGGTGACCTTTTTGAAGCGCTCTTCGGCGGCTTTATCGGGATTGACGTCGGGGTGCAGTTCCTTGACGAGTTGACGATAGCGGCGGCGAATTTCATCGTCGCTCGCGGTGCGCGGCACGCCCAGGACGAGATAGGGATCGTCGGCCACGCTCCCCTCCCCTTCAGCGCGCGATGCGGATTTCGCCGGTGCGGCCGAGCACCGTGGCGAGGCTTTCGAAGCGGCGGCGCAGGCGCTCGCCATCGAGGTCGGCGTGCTGCGGAGGCAGCGTCAGGATCAGCTTGTCACCGCGATATGCGAGCTGGGTCTCATCGATGATGCCCGGCATACCGATCGAAATCATGTGGGCAGCGCGCAGCGCGCCTCCAATGATGCGAGCGCGCTTCAAGGCGCGTCGATCGACCCGGGCCAGCAATTGCTGCGGCAGGCCGTCGGTATCGCCCGTCTGGGCCCCTGCATGACGGAAGTACACGGTGAGTCCGAGAAAGATGCGGCCCGGGTGACTGATGCCGGACATTCCAGCGTGGGCGATCTTGTCCAGGCTCTGCTCTCCGCGGTAGTCGGGATGAACGCGCCAGCCCACATCGGACAGCAGGCAGGCAGCGTGGCGGAGACGGCGTTCTTCCAGCGTTTCGTCGGGGCCGTCTTTATCGAAGAGCTGGTCGGTCCAGTCGCACAGTTCCAACGCGTGCGCGAGCGAGCGTGAGCGCTGAAGCGCGAATTCCTCGCAGAAGCTCAGCAGTGGATCCTTAGACCGTTCGGGCGGCGATAATAGACCGTAGAGAAGACCTTCGCGGACGCCGTGGACGGAGAGCACCACGGCGGAGGGCTGAAGCTGGAGGAGCAGGCGCTCGAGCACCAAGGCTCCGTAGGGCAGCGCTTCACGGCGCGCGCGAGCGACTTCCTCGATGCCGGGCAGGGCCGCGATCTTTTTGGTACGTCGGATGGTTTCGCAGAACTGGATCGCATCGCGCGTGGGGATCGTGTAGCCCTGCATGATGCGCAGTGGATACTGCGTCTGCTCCATGTGCAGCTTGGCGAGCGCGCGCCACGTTCCACCCACGGCATAGAACGGCCGGCCGCGACCCTTGCTCAGCCACGGAATGGTCTGGAGGTGTGCGTCGGCGATCTTCAGCGCGTCATCGATCTTGCCGCCGGTCTGATCGATGAGCCGCAGGCCGCCCAGAGGCAGCGTGACGGCCTCGTTGAGCGTCTCGGTGCCCATATCGATCAGTTCCAGGCTGCCGCCGCCGAGGTCTCCGGCGAAGCCATCCGGTTCCTGGAAGCCCATGCGAATACCTTGCGCGGCCAGTTCCGCCTCACGCTGGCCGGAGAGGATCTCGATCTTCGTGCCACACGCCTTCTCAGCGCGCGTGATGAAGTCAGGCCCGTCGCCCGCGTCGCGCACGGCTGCCGTAGCGAAGGCTTTGAGCGTCTTGACCTTGAGCACGCGGGCGACGGCCTTGAAACGCGTCAGCGCCACAAGGGTCCGCTCGACGGCATCCGCGCCGAGGTGGCCCGTGGTGGCCACCGTGCGGCCGAGACCGCAGAGCACCTTTTCGTTGAACAACGGCGTCGGCGAGCGCACGGCGCCTTCGTAGACGACGAGGCGCACGGAGTTCGAGCCGATGTCGATGACACCGATCGGTTCGAGGTCACGCGGGCGGCTGGCGCCGCCCAGCATCTGCATCAGGCTCGTCACGTCGGTTTCCTGCTTCAATCCAAACCTCGAACGCGGAACTTCGGCGGCGAACTTGTTTTCAAGGCCTGACCTCGACCGGACAGGCTCGGGTTGGTCATGAAATACTTGTGGGCGTTGAACAGCGCCTCCTTGGGACCGGGATGGAGTCGCTCAGATGATCCGTCGGATAGAATGCGCCAACTCTGCTGGTTGTCCATCAGGTTCGCGACCATGATCTGATTGAGCACCTGTTCGTGCACCGTCGGGTTCAGAATCGGCAGCATGGCCTCGACCCGGCGGTCGAGGTTGCGCGGCATCATATCGGCAGAAGAGATGTAGACCGCAGCCTTGGGTGAAGGCAACGGTTCACCACGGCCAAAGCAGTAGATGCGGGCATGCTCGAGGAACCGCCCGATAATGCTCTTGACGCGAATGTTCTCCGATAATCCCTTGATTCCCGGTCTCAGGCAGCAAACGCCGCGGCAGATGATGTCGATCGAGACGCCGGCTTCGCTGGCCTCGTAGAGCGCGTCGATGATCTGTGCATCGACGAGTGAGTTCATTTTCATCCAGATGGCGGCAGGCCGGCGCGCCTTGGCATGTTCGATCTCCTCGCGGATGTGCGCCAGTATTTTCTGGCGGATGCCGTTCGGACTTGCCGACATGACTTCGAGTTCGCCCGGGCTGCCGTAGCCGGTGACGAAATTCAAAATGCGGGTCACGTCGCGGGCGATCGCGGGATCGCGGGTGAAGAGCGAGAGGTCGGTGTAAATCCGCGCCGTCTGCGGATGGTAGTTGCCGGTGCCGATGTGGCAGTAGGTGGCGAGTTCGGAGCCTTCACGCCGCACGACTACGCCCAGTTTGGCGTGTGTCTTCAGCTCGATGAAGCCGTAGACGACGTGCACGCCGGCGTTTTCGAGATCGCGCGCCCAGCGGATGTTGGCGGCTTCGTCGAAGCGCGCCTTCAGCTCGACCACGGCGGTGACGGATTTGCCGGCTTCGACCGCCTCCTTCAGCGCCTGCACGATGGGGCTGTCGCGCGAGGTTCGGTAGAGCGTCCACTTGATCGCCATGACGTTGGGATCGTTGACGGCCTGGCGGAGGAACTGCACCACCACGTCGAAGCTCTCGTAGGGGTGGTGGACGACGATGTCCTTCTTGCTGATCGCGGCGAAGCAATCGCCGTTGTATTCGCGGATGCGCTCGGGAAAACGGATGTTGAATGGCTTGAAGAGCAGGTCAGGACGGTCGGCCACGATCAGCTGACTGGTATCGGAGAGGCCGAGCACGCCGTCCTTCACGAACACGGCTTCCGGTCCGACTTCCAGTTCGTCGGCGACAAGTTGGCGGAGCTGTTCCGGCATCCGGCTTTCGAGTTCAAGACGGATAACCATACCGCGGCGGCGGCGTTTCAGCAGCGTCTCGTACGAGCGCACCAGATCTTCGGCTTCTTCCTGCAATTCGATATCGCTGTCGCGCAGCAGCCGGAAGGCACCCTTCGACTTGACTTCGAAACCCATGAAAAGCTTTTCGAGGAACATGCCGATCAGCTGTTCCATCTGAATGAACCGGATCTGCTTGTCGGATGCTGATTCAGCGCGCATGCGGATGAAGCGTTCGAGCTGTCCGGGAATGGGAATGAGGCCGCTCATCACCATGCCGTCCGTCCGGCGTTGCAGCTGGACGGCGATGGTCAGGCCCTTGTTGAGAATGAACGGGAACGGGTGCGCGGGATCCACGGCGATGGGCGTCAGGATCGGGAAAATGTGGGTGAGAAAGAGATTTTCGAGCCAAACCCACTCGCGTTCGGTCAAGTCGTCCGGCTCGACGAGCTTGACGCCGCTGGCCTCGAGCTCGGTGCGGATCGTGCGCCAGGTCGCCTGCTTATCGGCGACGAGATCCGCTGCAAACGAATTGATCGCCGACATCTGTTCGGCCGGCGTCAGGCCGTCCTGAGTCGTCGTCGTCACGCCGGCGGCGATCTGCCCGTAAATGCCGGCCGCGCGGACCATGTAAAATTCGTCGAGGTTCGAGGCCGAAATCGACAGGAAGCGCAGCCGCTCGAGGATCGGGTGATGCTCGTTCTTGGCCTCTTCCAGAACGCGGCGATTGAATTGCAGCCAGGAGAGTTCGCGGTTGTAGAAGCGCGCTGGTCCCGTCGGGGGAGTTGTCTCGGCAAGAGCCGTTTCACCGGCGGATGCGGTTTTCGATTTCCCTTTTACTGTCGACATGCCCGGACACCTTTCCTGCTGTGGCGGGGTCGACTTAGGCCCGCGGTGTGCGACACTTGCATGACAGTCAGTCCTTGCCAACGCCGGCCGCCGGAGAGCGGAGGAGATCCAGGGCTTCCGTTGCAATGGCGCGGGTCACGCTGCGCTGGCGCGAGAGGGCCAGTTGATCGCAGGACTCCACGAGCTGCAGGGCCGCCTCGAACGAGCGCTCCATATAAAGCGCCAGATGGTTGATGACATGCGGCTCCGGCGTCAGTTGGCGGTCCGTGAAGAGTTTTACAAGCACCGCCTTTAGAACGTCGTCACCCGGCGGGTCGATCCGCACCATCGGCAAGGCACGCAAGCGCGAGCGCAGATCGGGGAGGCTAACGGACAGATCGCCGGGCGCCGTGCGCGATGTCGCGAGCAGTGCGTAGCCCTTCTCCTTCGTCAGATTGAGGAGATGGAAGAACACACGCTCGTCAGAGATGCCGCGCTCGAGATCTTCGATGGCGATGGCACCGGTCCGTTCAATTTCAGCCACCGCCTCCTCCGTCAGGGCGGAGGCCGCGAGACTGCCGGCGCCGGATTTCAGCCGCCAGACGTTCGTGAGGTGGCTTTTGCCGGATCCCGTGGGCCCGACGACGATTGCAGCCCTTGCCGTCCAATTCGGCCAGCCGTCGACAAGCGCCACGGCCGCCTCGTTGCTCGCGCCGACGAGAAAATCCTCCAACGCGAGTGCCGGCCGGTGGGGCAGGTTGAGGACGAGCTGCTCGGGAACGGCTTTGGGCTCGGGCGCGGTCATTGCCACCTTTTCCATATTTGCAGGCGGCGGCTATCGGGCAACGTCCGGTCAGGTCCGTGAGCCGGGGACGTCCGCGGCCGACATATGCCGAAGCCACAAGTCGAGATAGGCCGCCAGCGATGCGAACGTCAACGCGCCCGTCAATCCAATCAGCAGGATCTTGAGCGTATCGAGCCCGAGAGAAAAGGCCTGATCGGCCAGGACGACAGCGACGAGTACCACGAGGGCTGCCGTATTGGCCTTACTGACGCCGAGCGGCTTCATCTGGAACGGGCGGTGCATGAGCCACGCGAGCACCACGCCCGCCACAATCAGAATGTCGCGCGAGACGACAGCGATGACCAGCCAGGCCGGCAGTGCTCCGGATACGCCGAAAGCGACAAACATGCTGACGAACAGCAGCTTGTCGGCAATGGGATCAAGGTAGGAGCCGAGTTCGGTTTTCCAGTCGAAGCGGTTCGCGAGATAGCCGTCCACGGCATCCGACAGCCCCGCGACAAGAAAGGCGAAGAACGCCAGCTGCGACTGCCCCGTCACCAGAAGCCAGAATATGACCGGGACAAGAATAACGCGGCCGGTCGTGATGATGTTGGGCAAACTCACGGTCAGGTCTTTGGATGATCTTTGTTGGGCCCATCGGGCCATGGTGCCAGGCCTTGAACCGGCGGGTGCGTCACAGCTGCCATGCTTGAGCAAATCGGGCAAGCCTTCGGCAGGAAAAACCTTTCCACTGCCGCACGGACGTCGGGCTGGCCCGACCTTTCATCGGGATTGGCGCATCACCCACAAACCGCCGGTATCGGTGAGGGAAATGCCGTATCCGGCCAGCGCCTGGGCGAGGGCCGGACCACCGCCCGGATATTTGACGCTCACGGAGGCCCGGTCGGACGAGATCGACCCGATTCGAATGTCATCGATGCCGGGCGCCTCCAGCAGGACGCGGCGCATCGCGTTCCATTCGCCCGTACCGCTGAACTGGGCGTCGAAGGCAATGTCGTCGCCCGATCCGCCGGTGGCCGGAGCTCCGTAAGGGGTGGCCGCGTAAGGAGGCGCAGCTGCGGCGAACGCACCGCCGCTGCTGATCGCTTTCCAGCGGCCCTCCACGATGCCCTGGGAGACGACAGCGGCCAGTTCCAGGGTGTAGGCGAGGTCGCCGTCGCTCAATCGATAAGCGCGCTTCAAAGCGAAGGGACCGGCGGAATCCTGGCCCGCCAGAAGCACGTTCACCCTGCCGCCTTCGGTGTCGACTTCGGCCACCGCGACGATGATCTGGTCGGTCCCATAGGCCGCTGCCAGCGTCATCACAGAGGCTGAGAGTGACGCTTCGTCGTAGAGCCCCCGCAGCGTATCCGGTCCGATCTCTGGCTTCAGGGCTTCAGCTTTCAAAGGCGCGACCGAATTCTGCAGATCGAGCGTCGGCCATACCGTGCCCCAGGTTCCGCTGGCGGCGCGAAACTCGCCGGCTGGCCCGGCGGCGGCTTTCGCATCGCGGGTCAAGGGGATGATGATGGTCGCAGGAGCCTGTGTATCGACAAAGGGGACACCCTGACGGGTGAGCAGATCGCGAACTTCGTTCGCCTGGAAGGAAAAGTCGAGGTTGGCGATGTACTCTGTGGCGGAATTGCGTTCGGAGCGGACAGCAACGCCGTCGATCAGGGTCGACGGGTCGACGGAGGCTAAGCGCTCCATGTCACGGTAGGCGGTGACGGGCACGATGCGCTTCAGCAGCGAGCGGAAGGCGGCCTTCTGGCCATCGGCGATGGCTGTGTCCTTGGCGGCCACCGCGTTGGCAGCGCGGGCTTCCACCGGATAATTGGCGATCGTGTAGGCGCGATCTACTCCGGGCTTGGCCCAGGCGGATGTTACGGCGGCCGCCGACACGGCAGCGAGTGCCGTCAGAACGGCGATCCGGGCCGCATCCACCGTCGAGCGCATCTGAGAAAACCTTGCCTTTAAAGACCTTGCATGGGCTGAACGGGTCGCGAGAGCGCCGGGACGTTGCCCCGAGGCGTCCAAGCTGATAGAGCGCCCCATGTTCTCGCGAGCAATCGGGCGAAAATCGGGTCGCGGCTGCCTTGTCGGCGACTTGCCACTTGTCCCGGCGCGATGAATGACTGTTTCCGGCTTGTGCCGGGACCGCAACAAATGGCCGGGGTTGCATGGGTAGCACGAAAGACGAGACGTCCGCACCCATCACTTATCGTGATTCAGGCGTCGATATCGATGCCGGCAATGCGCTCGTGCATGCCATCAAGCCTCTGGTGAAAGCTACGCGACGGTCCGGCGCAGATGCGGACCTGGGCGGGTTCGGCGGACTGTTCGATCTGAAGGCGGCCGGGTTTCGCGATCCCATTCTCGTCGCCGCGAATGATGGCGTCGGCACCAAGCTCAAGATCGCCATCGACAGCGGGCGACACACGACCATCGGTATCGATCTCGTCGCCATGTGCGTCAACGACCTCGTGGTCCAGGGCGCCGAGCCGCTGTTTTTTCTCGACTACTACGCGACCGGACACCTTGATGTGGCCGTGGCGAAGGACGTCGTTGCAGGCATTGCCGAAGGCTGCCGGCTGGCCGGTTGCGCGCTGATCGGTGGCGAAACCGCCGAGATGCCCGGCATGTACCACAAAGGGGATTACGACCTCGCGGGCTTTGCCGTGGGCGCGGTGGAGCGCGGAGAAATCCTGCCGCGTGCGGATATCGCGATTGGCGACGTCTTGATCGGGCTGCCGTCGGCGGGCGTGCATTCGAATGGCTACAGCCTCGTGCGGCGGTTGGCCGAGAGCGAGAAGATCGCCTGGGGCGATGCAGCGCCGTGGGCGCCGGACACCACATTCGGGGAAGCGCTGCTGACGCCGACGCGGATCTACGTGAAGTCGGTGCTGGCCGCGATCGAGGCCACCGGCGGCGCGTCGGACGGCGCGGTGAAGGGGCTGTCGCACATCACGGGCGGCGGTTTGTCGGAGAACTTGCCGCGGGTGCTGCCGGATACGGTGGCGGCGGCGGTCGATCTTTCCGCGATTGCAGTGCCGCCGGTGTTTGGTTGGCTCGCGAAGGCCGGGCGTCTTGACGATGCGGAAATGCTGCGCACGTTCAACTGCGGGATCGGCATGATCGTCATCGCTGAGCGCGGGCGCGCGGGCGATGTTGTGCAAGCGCTGACGGATGCGGGCGAAGCACCGGTCCTTCTTGGCGCCATCATAGAACCCACGGGTGAGAAGTCCGATGCCAAGGGCAAAGGCGAAGCCTGGGCGGTGAAGTACGAAGGACGGCTCAAGTACTAAGCCGTCCTTCGACGCTCATCCGAAAGCAATGACCGTCAGGCGGCTTTTTCCATGGCTTCGAGTTCGTCAATCATGCCTTCGATGACCCGGAGACCCTTGTTCCAGAATTCGGGATCGCGGGCGTCGAGGCCGAAGGGGGCGAGCAGCTCCGAGTGGTGCTTGGAGCCGCCGGCCTTCAGAAGATCGAAGTACTTCTGGACGAAGCCGGGGTGGGCTTCCTGGTAGAGGCCATAGAGCGAGTTCACGAGGCAGTCGCCGAAGGCGTAGGCGTAAACGTAGAACGGCGAATTGATGAAGTGCGGGATGTACGTCCAGAACACTTCGTAGCCCGGCTTGAAGTCGATTGCGGGGCCGAGGCTTTCCGTCTGAACGTCGAGCCAAAACTGGTTCAGCTGTTCTGACGTCAATTCGCCCTTGCGCCGGGCTTCATGCACCTTGCGTTCGAAGGAATAAAAAGCGATCTGGCGGACGACCGTGTTCAACATGTCCTCCACCTTGCCGGCAATCATCGCTTTCTTCTCGCGCACGTCCTTCGTATCGGCGAGGAGCGCACGGAAGGTCAGCATCTCGCCGAAGACGGATGCGGTCTCAGCGAGCGTCAGCGGCGTCGGGGCGAGCAGCGCGCCCTGCTCGCGGGCAAGCATTTGATGCACGCCGTGACCCAACTCATGGGCGAGCGTCATCACATCGCGCGGCTTGCCCTGGTAGTTCATGAGCACGTAGGGGTGCACGCTCGGAACTGTGGAAGCCGAGAACGCACCTTGCGCTTTGCCTGCGCGCACGGGAGCGTCGATCCAACCCTTGTCGAAGAATTGCTTCGCAGTTGCCGCCATTTCGGGTGCAAACTGGCCATAGGCCGACAGCACGGTGTGCTCGGCCTCTTGCCAGGTGAAGATGCGCTCAGGTTTGTCAGGCAACGGCGCGTTGCGGTCCCAGTGGTTCAGCCTCTCCATGCCGAGCCAGCGCGCCTTCATCGCATAGTAACGATGTGAGAGACGCGGATACGCCGCGCGCACCGATGCGACAAGCGCATCGACAACGGGGGCTTCGACGCGGTTGGCCAAGTGACGGCTGTCGGCGACATCCTTGAAGCCGCGCCAGCGGTCAGAGATTTCCTTGTCCTTGGCGAGCGTGTTGGTGATGAGCGTAAACAAGCGCACATTTTCGCCGAAGACCTTGGCGAGCGCTTCGGCACCGGCCTTGCGGCGCGCGCCGTCGGGATGCGAGAGCAGGTTGAGCGTCGGCTCGAGGGTGAGCGGCTCGGCTTCACCCGCGATGGGGAAGCGCAGCGTGGTCATCGTCTCGTTGAAAAGGCGCGAGAAGGCGCCGCGCGAGGTCTGACCCTTTTCCGTGAAGAGCCGTTCAAGGCGCTCTTCCAGCTGGTAGGGCTTTTCGCGGCGCAGGTCTTCGAGCCAAGGCGCATACTTTGCGAGCTTCGGCGCTTTCACGGCGGCGGCGAGAACCGCTTCGTCGATCTGGTTCAATTCCAGTTCGAAGAAGATGAGATCGGTCCCGATGCGGGTGAGGGCTTCGTTGGTGTCGCCGTAGAACTTCGCGCGGTCAGGGTCGGCCTGGTTGGCGTAGTAGTAGAGGCCCGCGTACGAGGCGAGCTTACCCATCAGGTCGGAGAGATCTTCATAAGACTTGATGACGGTACCGAGCTTGTCGCCGTCCTGGGCAATCTCTGCAAGCTTGCCCTGGCATTGCTCTTTGAGAGCCTGGGCGGCCCGTTCGGCACGGGCAAGGTCGCGAGCCAGTTCCGGTGCGTTCGGTGCGGAATAGAGATCGGATAGATCCCAGACCGGCATGGGCCCAAGGTCGGGCGTCTTGGAAGCCGAGGTGGCAGTCGTCATGAAGTCCTCTGAGTTTAGAACATGCGGGTAGTGCCGGGACGAACCGGCCAAATCATGCCTTGAGTTAGTGGTGTTGGGCGGCGGTAGCAAGGCGTCGCAATGGGGCGGCCAACGGTCGTGAAACGCTACGCCTTGGTTTCACGGGACAATCTTGGCAAAACTTCAACCACGACCGGCGAAAAGGTGGCCCGAGAAGGCGGGAGGCTCTTGAGGCGCGAACAAGAACGAGAGATAATCCGGGCAGTTGAAACAGACCTATGAGGATTGATTGCCTTTTACCGCTTCCTATTTCTTTTCCGTCGTTCTTGCCTTTTTCATCGCGATCGCCGGATCGCTGATCTACACCTACCGCCGTCGGCTTAGGTATATCGACGCTTACTCCTGGCCGCCCGGTCTTGTCGCCAAGCTCAGGCGGCACTATCCTGACCTCTCTCCCGCACAGATCGATCGCATCGGCCTCGGGCTCAAGCAATTCTTTTGCGCCTATCACCGTGGCGGTTACCGGCACGTTGCGATGCCGTCGCAGGCGGTCGACGAACTCTGGCACGAGTTCATTCTGTACACGAAGGCCTACGAGGATTTCTGCCGCAAGGCCTTCGGGCGCTTCCTGCATCACACGCCGGCGGCCGTTTTGAAGCCTGGCCAGAACAAGACCAACGAGGGGCTCAGACGCGTTTGGTGGCAGGCCTGCAAGGAAGAGCGGATCGATCCGAAGGCGCCAGCCGCACTGCCGCTGCTCTTCGCCATCGACACTGATCTCAAGGTTCCCGACGGGTATCGCTACGTGCCTGACTGCGGCAGCGTCCGCACCGTTTCGATCGAGATCAGCCGGACGCAGTGCGGCGGCAATTTCTCGTCGACATCCTTCGACGGTGGCACAGATGGATTGGGTGATGGCGATGGCGGCGGTGGAGACGGCGACGGCGGCGGCGGATGCGGCGGCGATTAACGACTTTGCCATCGGGAAAACCCGAATCCCGGCAACTTTGATCAAAAAAGCTACAAGCTTGCGGTTCGCGAAACCTCCTGTTTACCGTTGTCGGGCACTCTCACCCTCGTAGCGTCGAGTTGCCGGTGGTTTTTCGTCCCCCTCTGGGACGGGTCTAAAGTGAAGCTACGGGCATCAGTTCAGTTGTGTCGAGTACGAGTGCCCCATGGCCAAGCGTGTCCTTATCGTCGATGACGATCCTGCCCAGCGCCGCATCTTGGAAGAGATGATCAAGCGGCAGGGCTTTGAAACCAAAACCACCAATTCTGGCGAACAGGCCATTCAGATCCTCGAGGGTCCGGATCATGGCTCCATCTCGCTCGTTCTCCTGGATCTCGTCATGCCCGGCGTCGACGGCATGGCCGTTCTCGACCGCCTCTCGCAGAAGCCCGGCATCCCGCCGATTATCGTGCAGACCGCGCACGGCTCCATCGACGCCGCCATCAACGCCATGCGCGCTGGTGCCGCTGACTTCGTGATCAAGCCGGCTTCGCCGGAGCGACTTGAAGTGTCCATCAAGACCGCGCTCAAGATCGAAGCGCTGTCGGGCGAAATCAGCCGCATCAAGAAGAAGGCCGAGGGCACTCTCACCTTCAGCGATCTCATCATTCGCGGCGAAGCCATGCAGCGGGTCATCTCGCTCGGCAAGCGCGCGGCGGCCTCCAACATCCCTGTCCTGATCGAGGGTGAGTCGGGCGTCGGCAAGGAACTCATCGCGCGCGCCATCCAGGGCGAAAGCGAGCGGGCCGGCAAGCCGTTCGTCACCGTCAACTGCGGCGCGATCCCGGAAAACCTCGTCGAAAGCATCCTGTTCGGCCACGAGAAGGGGTCGTTCACGGGCGCTTCTGAAAAGCGCATCGGCAAATTCCAGGAAGCCGACGGCGGCACGCTGTTCCTCGACGAAGTCGGCGAACTGCCGCTGGAGGCTCAGGTGAAGCTGCTGCGCGCGCTGCAGGAAGGCGAGATCGATCCGGTCGGTTCGAAGAAGCCGGTGAAGGTCAACTTCCGCCTCATCTCGGCGACCAACCGCGACATGATCCAGCAGGTTAAAGACGGCAAATTCCGCGAGGACCTCTACTACCGCCTCAACGTGTTCCCGATCTGGGTGCCGCCGCTGCGCGAGCGGGTCGAAGATGTTCCGGAACTCGCTCAGCATTTCGTGGCCCGCTTTGCGGCGGAAGAAGGCAAGCGCGTTTCAGGCCTCTCGCCGGATGCACTGAGCCTCATCAAGGCCTACACTTGGCCCGGAAACGTGCGCCAGCTCGAAAACGCCGTTTTCCGCGCTATCGTTCTTGCCGACCGCACGGAGCTGACCGTCAACGAGTTTCCGCAGATCGCGGCCCACGTGGAAGGATTCCAGGCCGAGATTCCCGATGCACCTGCCGAACCGTTCCGTAAGCCCGCCTTCACGGGGCCGGCGTTGCTCGGAGCGGAAGATCGCATCCCACAGACGATGGAAATACGTGGTGATGTCGGCGCCAGTTCGCTGGGCATTCCGGCGGTGGACGCATCCGGCGACATTCGCCCGCTGGAGGCCATCGAAGCGGACATGATCCGCCTCGCGCTCGGCCGCTATCGCGGGCACATGACGGAGGTCGCCAAACGGCTGAACATCGGCCGCTCGACGCTCTATCGCAAAATGCAGGAATACGGTCTGGAGCAACGCGTCAACTAGGCCTTCGGGCCAGCCCCTTGTACGCCCTGCAGATCGCGGAGGGCCCGGTGGCTTCACACCGGGCCCTCCTTTTGTTTTGGCACAGCTTTTTGGCGGGACAGACATCCTGCAAATGGGCCGGGCCCAAGCGAATCGGCTAACCAGAAGCGGGCAGCCGATGTGCGTGTGCACGCATCATTTCTGGGCGGAATAAGCTGGGCGGCCGCTGCGTTCAAATCCGGACTTCGCGGGAGAGACCAACATGGGCCGACTTCGCTTCGCCGCGCTAAGCGCGATCGCACTCGCGGTCACCTGCCCTGCGGCGTTTGCTGCCGAGCCTTCGGCGTCCGACGCCGCGATCCAGACTGGAAGCCTGGGCGGGAAAGATGCGTCCATCGGAGCTGCAGCACGCAAATTGATCGAGCCTGCCGCTATCGAGGCTGGTCGGCATCTCTTGCCGGCGGAGACGGTCCCGGCAGGCGCTGACGCGCAACCCGCTGCCACGCCACCCAAGCCATCGCCAGAGGACCTGGATCGCACTGCGCTTTCGACCTTTTACAAGGGGCGCGGCGATGAACCACTTTGGGTGACGGCGGACGGCTTTACGGCGAAGGCTCGACTCGCATTTGCGGAGCTGAAGCGCGCGGCCACTTGGGGACTGGACCCCGTTGATTTCAAAGTTGACGATCTGACCGGCGCTCCAACGCCCGAGGCACTCGCCCAAGCCGAAAGCGGATTGTCACTTGCCGTCATGGCTTACGCGCGTCATGCGCGGGGCGGAAAGATCGCAAAACCCGCCGAACAGCTGTCATCCTACTTCGATCGGCGTCCGCAGTGGAAAGATCGCACCGAGCTGCTGTCCGAACTCGCCAAGGCGGACGACCCTGGCAAGGTGCTCGTGGACCTGCATCCCAAACACCCCCAGTTCACGTTGTTGCGGCAGGCGTGGCTCGAGACGCTGCGAGCCAAGGCGGCGCGTGGCGCGAAGCTGCCGGCCGGCAGTGATCTGAAGCCCGGCGATCGCCACACCGATGTCGAGGTTCTGCGTAAACGGCTCGACGTGCCCGCCGACGGTTCGTCGGCCCAACTTTACGACGAGCGTCTGGCCGAGGCTGTGCGCGGATTTCAGACGTTGAAAGGCCTCAGCCCGGATGGAGTCCTCACGGCCGAGACGCGGGCGAAGCTCAATCAGCCGATCAAGGGCAACACCGATCAGCTCGCCGCCAACATGCAGATGTGGCGCTATATGCCGGCCGAACTCGGCGACATGCACGTGATGCTCAACGTGCCGGAGTACGAAATTCGCATTCTCAAGTCGGGCGAAGAGGTCTTTCACGAACGGGTCACCGTCGGCCTCGTCAACAAGCAGACGCCGATCTTTTCCGACCAGATTGAGCTCGTGACGTTCAAGTCGCGCTGGCGCGTGCCAGACTCGATCAAGGTGCGCGAGATCTGGCCGAGCCTGCTTTCGGGTGGCGGCATGATGCGCCAGCACGGGCTCGAAATGCGACGCGAGAGCACGGATGAACTCGTCGATTGGCGCAAAATCGACTGGTCGAAGGCCGACATGACGGACTACGTCGTGTGGCAGCCGCCGGGCAAGATCAACCAGCTCGGCATCGTGAAGTTCTCATTTCCTAACAAGCACTACGTATTCATGCACGACACGCCGGACAAGCACATGTTCGCGTGGACGCGGCGTGCGAACAGCCACGGCTGCATGCGCATCCGCAATCCGCTGAAGATGGCCGAGGTGATCCTTGCCGCCGATAAGGGCTGGGACCGGGCGAAGATCGACGAACTGGTGAAAAACGGACCGGACCATAATCTGGTGCCCCTCGACACGAAGATCCCCGTGCACATCTTGTACTTCACCGCGCGCGTCGAAGAGGGCGGCAAGATCACGACGTTCGGCGACATTTACGGCCACGAGAAGCGCTTCGCGCTGGCCCTCAAGGGCCAGTGGAACAAGATCAAGGTCCCTCACGACCATCTGGCGCCCGTGGACGAGACGAGGCCGCCGGCCGTGGCGCAGCGTAAGGCACCGAGGCAAAAAGGCGACGACAGCGTCGCCGGCCTCATCAATTCGGTTTTGGGCAGCGGGTTCTGATCGTAACCGCAGACTAACGGAAACAGAAAAGGGCGCCTCGCGAAAGGCGCCCTTTTCCGTGCCAACAGACGGGAGGGTCTGTTCGTCAGAACTTGTAGCGGAAGCCGGTCCAGAAGGTACGGCCGAGGCCGGGTTTCATCCCGTCTTCGCGGTCGGAGATGAAGAACTCGTTGGTGAGGTTGTCGCCCGAGACCCAGAGGCTTGCGCCGGTGTCGCCGAGGGCCAGATTGGCGCGGGCCGAGAGCAGCCAGACGGACGGCACTTCGCCGTCTTCACCGGCCTCTTCAATTTCGCAGTCGTAGTTGCCGCCACCGGCATCCTCGCACTCCACCTCGCCGCCGGCGCCGAACGGCGTGTTGCCTTCATCGGTGAAGAACGAGCCGCGGTACGTCCAGGTGACGCTCGCATCCCAGCGCCAGCCCGTGGTCTGCTGCACGCCGAGCGTGAGAGCCGCGACATGGAGCGGAACCTCGGGAATGCGGTTGCCACTCAGGTTCCCGCCATCCGGCGTGGTCAGGTCCTCGAACTCGCCGCGGGTATAGAGATAGTTGGCCTCGCCAAAGAAGTTGAGCGAGCCACCGGTGTAGGGCTGCGAGTTCAAGCGGCCAAGAAGTTCCACGCCGCTAAATTGAAACCTCGTCAGCACGGCCGAACGAACGGTCCGAGGTGTCGGAGAACGAGGCGCCGAACTGATAATTCTCTAGCATCTGGTAAAAGCCGACGGCCTCGAAGTCCAGTCCCTTGATGGCGGTGGAGCGGAAGCCGAGATTGAAGTTGTCGCCGATCTCGTCTTCAACGGGGAAGTCTTCATTGCGCAGAACGCCCGTGGACATGCCCCGGTGGTAGCCGCCGAACACCGTGGTGAGGTTCAGGCCAGTGTACGCGAAGGAGACGCCAGGGAGAGCTTGAAATTCGAGAAGCTCTCGGAGGCGGGATCGGGTTTCAAGACAATGCCGTCAACTGAGAGGCACTCGTCGGTGCCGCCGAAGGGCGGGACAGGACAATTATCTGATCCGCCAGCTTCGCTTTCTTCGCGCGCGACGACGCGGTTGGTGCGGCCAACCTGATACCATTCGAAACGAATGCCGGGAACGACGTTGAAATCGGTTGCGACCTTGACATTGGTTTGCAGGAAGGCCGAAACGGCATTCGCGTCCAGTTCACGATCAAAGATGGTCGCGCCCGCTTCGTCGCCGGCCTTCAGGATCTCATCGTCGCGGCCAATGAAGTTGCGATTCGTCATGTCCTGATATTCGTAGCGCACGCCGGCCTGGATATCCTGGTTGAAGCCCAGGATGTTGCGGTTGGCCCATTCGGCGCGCACTTCGCCGCCGACGTGGCGGAAGGTGCGCAGGCGGCCGAACATCGAATTCTCACCAAAGAAAATTTCGCTTTCCCCCGGTTCAGTCGGGAGATCTCTTCAAAAACAGGTTCAAGACCGCCGGGCGAACCATCGGGGGCCGAGCTTCAAAGGTGTTCAGCTGATAACGATCACGCTGGTGGTACCCAGCATAGACGCGCGTGGTGAGCGTCGTGTCGTCATCGATGTAGGCATTGTGCACGATCTGTCCGCGCCAGATGTCGCCATTGTAGTTGTTGAGGCCGGCAGCGCCGGCGTAGCAGGTTTTACAGTGTTTCAAGTTCGCGAATTGCTGTTCGGCAAAACCGGCGTTAGCGGCTGCGAACAATCCTTCGGCAATGTCTGCTGCCTCGTCTTCGTCGGTTATTGCTGGATCCACTCCCGGAAGCACCCCCAAATCACGCTCTCCCAGAAAATTCTGCTCGTCATAGTTGTCGCGCTGGCGAGCGTAGGAGGCCGTCACGACGAGGTCGGAGTCGGAGCCCTTGAAGCCGAGCGAACCGTAGAAGTCATTGAAACGGAGCGTTTCGGTATCCCATGCGCCTTGCACATTGGCGCCGGTGTAGGAGAGTACGAGGCCGACGTTATCGACCATCTGGCGCGTATGGACGTGCCAGCGGTAGGACAGATCGACCTGATCGCCGCCATCGATGACGTCGCCGTCTTCGTTGATGAAGAAGCCGCGGTCCGTCTCGGTGAAGCCGATGGCGCCGCTGATCACGTTCTCATTCGGTCCGAACGGCGAGAGGTTGCGGGCGTTGACGACGCCGAAGTTGTTGTTGGGGCCGTGTGTGATGACAGTGCCGCGCAGGACCTCGACGCTTTCGAAGCGTTCGATCGGGCCCCAGTAGTGGACGGACGGGTCGAGCCAGAGCGCGAGGTTGTTGGCGTGGCCGTCTTCCATCACGAGGACTTTGCGCGAGCGACGGGCGGGCGAACCGCGCACCGACACGCCGCCGTGCTGGGCATTGGCGTCGTCGTTGATGATCGTGACGCCGGGCACGCGGATCAGCGCTTCATTGATGTTGCGCGGCTGCTGCTCGGCTAGGTCTTGCGGCGTGATGTTGGTTGCGGCGCCCGCGAAGCCTTCGAGGTTGGACGGAATGAGCTGTGTCGGGTTCACCGGCGTCGTGGCGGACTGCGCCGCGCGCGAGGCGGCACCGGTCGCGGCGGGAGAACCATACGGAGAGTTCGGCAAAATGGTCGTGGGATCGGCCGGCGGCGGTGCTACGGCGACCGGCGGCGGCAGTGGGGCTGGCTCCGAGGCTGGCGCCGCTTGCTGCTGAGGCTTCGGCTTAGGCTTCGGCTTAGGCTTCGGCTTTGCGGCAGCGGGCTTGGGCTGGGCGGCCGCGGGCTGCTGTTGCTGCTGGACTTCGACTTCGGGGACAGACGAGCCGCTTGCTGCCGGTGGCGTCTGAGCGGGCGGAGCCGGCGTTCCGGCTGCCGGTGGAGCGTCTTGTGCCATGCCCGGCGCGGTGCCGGCCACACTGAGCCCTCCAATGAGAACGGCACCCAAAACCTTCTTCATCGTCTTCCCCCCGACACGTCCCATGCCTTGCTAAATTTGCCGCACAGCGGCCGTACCTTGGCCTACGTCCTCGAATCGGAAGGGACAATGGTCGGAAGTTCCCGATTTGCTTGTGTTTTCACGCAATCGAGCGGGCCTGTTGCGGCCGCGCTACGGGACAAATTCCCATTACAGTTCAATAACATATGTAATTATGCGTATGCGGGAAATAGTCCCGGCATCTCTGCTCGCCGAGGCGTGGAGCGAACCCCGCCATCGGCCGGCCGATTTAGCCGTTTCTTGACTTCGTGATCGGGGGGTCGCAAACCGCGATTGACCGCCGATTTTCAGTTGGAAAAGCATGATGCCCACGCTCTCTCCCGCCCCTCCGGTTACTGTCCCAGCCGAATGGGCGCCACAGGAAGCCGTCTGGACGGCGTGGCCGGCCGATCCAGACGAATGGAACGGTGATCTGGAGGCACCCCGCCGCGATATCACCGGGCTCATTCGCGTGCTGGCCGAGCATGGCAATCGCGTGCGTTTGCTCGCCAACGGCAAGGAGGCGGAGGAGACAGCGACGGCCGCGGTCGGCGCCCTCGCGGAAATCATTCCGGCGCGTTACGGCGATATCTGGCTGCGCGACACCGGGCCGATCTTTGCACATACGGGCAAGGATCTGATTGCGCTGAGGTTCAAGACCAACAGCTGGGGCGGGAAATACAAGCTTCCCGACGACATAACCGTGGGCGATGACGTGGCCCGACTGGCGGGTGCAAAGGTGGCGCGGTTCGATTTTGTGCTCGAAGGCGGCGCGGTGGATCAGGACGGCGAAGGCACGATCCTGACGACACGGCAGACGCTTCTCAATCCGAACCGGAATGGCTGGAGCAAGCAACAGGCTGAAGCAGCGCTGCGGCAGGCTTTCGGTGCCAAGGCCATCATCTGGATCGATGAAGGATTGAAGAACGATCACACGGATGGGCATATCGACAACATCGCCCGCTTCGTCTCTCCCGGCCGGGTGGTCTGTCAGGCGGCGAGCGGCGCAGACGATCCCAACGCCGACACGCTGGACGCCATCGCCGCAACGCTCGCGAGCGCGACGGACGCGGCGGGCCGCAGGCTCGAGGTCGTGCGCATTCCCGGCGTTGGGCTTTATCGCAACGCGGCCGGTGAGGTTTCGCCCGCGTCACACATGAACTTCATTGTCGCCAACGGTGTGGTCGTGGTTCCGGTCTATGGTTCGGCGAGCGAAGCGGCGGCGCTGGACGCGCTGCGTGCAGTGTTTCCGGGCCGGGCCGTCATCGGAGTGCCGTCGAAAGGGCTGCTCGGCTGCGGCATGGCCGGTGGCGGATCGTTTCACTGCATCACGCAGCAGCAGCCTCTGTAAGGAGCGCCTCTCATGGCGAAGAACCGCTCGATCACCGTCGCGGGTATCCAGACGCACTATGGTCATGACATGGCCGGCAACATTGCGCGCACCGAAGCCTTCGTGCGTGAGGCGGCGCGGCGAGGCGCGCAGGTGATCCTGCCGTCGGAATTGTTTCAGGGCATCTACTTTTGCACGAAGCAAGACCCGAAGTGGTTTCTGACGGCGTTTCCTGCCGACACGCATCCGTGTGTCGTGGCCATGAAAAAGCTGGCGAAGGAACTCGGCGTCGTCATCCCGGTGTCGATCTTCGAGAAGGACGGTCCGCGGTATTACAACAGCATCGTCATCGTCGACGCGGACGGCGCAGCACTCGGCACCTACCGCAAGAGCCATATTCCGGACGGGCCGGGCTATCAGGAAAAGTATTACTTCCGGCCGGGTGATACTGGATTCAAGGTCTGGAAAACAAAAGCCGGCACCATCGGTGTCGGCATATGCTGGGATCAGTGGTACCCGGAGTGCGCGCGGGCCATGGTGCTGCAGGGTGCCGAGATTTTGTTCTATCCGACGGCGATCGGATCGGAACCTTATGATAGCGCGCTCGACACGCATCTGCAGTGGCAGCGCGCCATGCAGGGACATGCGGTGTCGAACGCGGTGCCGATCGTTGCAGCCAACCGCATAGGTCTCGAAGACAACGAGGGGGTCCAGCAAAAGTTTTACGGCCACTCGTTCATCACCGACCATCGCGGTGAACTCGTCGAGAGTTTAGATTTCAAGGATGAAGGCGTGCTCGTGCACACGTTCGATCTCGATATGATCGACAGCTACCGGGCCGATTGGGGTTTCTTCCGGGACCGGCGCACGGATCTCTACGCAAAGAGCATCATCTGACGAGCTAAAGCGCCAGCTTCAGCTGTTTGTCGCTGAAAGCGGTTGCCGTTTCCGGTTGAGCGACGAGCCAGCGCATGATCGCGGCGACGGCATGGTCTTGCTCGTCGCTCGTCAAGGGCGAACCGCAGGGGATGCCGTGCCACTTCGCGAGGCAGCCCCGGCAACATGTGGCGGTGGCGTGCTGGGCGATGAAGACCGGATGGCCGCGCATGGGTGTCTGCTTGCCGTCGTTCTTCGGCTGCGCTGGCGCGAGCCTCTCGTCAATGATCCGGCGCGCATGCAGCGCGATCTCGTCGGGAGAATGCGCGCTAAGATAGGCCCGCTCCTTCGGACCCAGACGAAAACGCTGCCGGAAGGTGGAGGATGAGAGTGCCTGGAAAACGGTGTCGAGCGGCCGCATTGAGCAAGTATTGCGGGATTCGACCAGCTTTGCGTCGAACTCGTGGTGGCTGTCCACGGCGAGCACTTCAGAGAATTTGACGGGCCGTGGGCCTTCTGGATGAGGCATGCTCGAAGCGTTGAGAATGCGCCGCTGAAGTCGCGGCTGCAGCCGGCGCCCCCCTTTGGCCGCGTCCGTGCCCAGGAATGCCCTTATTGAGACGTTACCAAGCCTTAAGGGTTTCGCGTTAACCCTTCTGCAAAGACTTTCGCGCAGCGGCGGACGAACGGTCGGCGGCTGCTTTGCTTCACCTGGTGGTCTCTGAGACGCCTGAAGTTTGGGGGTTGAGCCGCTTGGGCGCACAGCCGGCCAGTTGGGGGAAAGCACTTGCGGTCGCAGCAGTCCTTGCTGTGACGGCGATGACGGGTGCCACCGTCGATGCATCCGGCGATACGCGCACGATCTGGATGTATCACATCCACACCAAGGAAACGATTTCCATCCTGTACAAGAAGGATGGGACGTACGTCCCCGAGGCGCTCAAAAAGCTCAATTGGTTCCTGCGCGACTGGCGCAAGAACGACGCCACCGAGATGGATCCCAGGACGATCGACATCGTCTGGGAGATGCACAACGAGCTCGGCTCGCAGCAGCCGGTTCACATCATCTCGGGCTATCGTTCGCGCGGCACGAACGAGATGCTGCGCAAGACGGTCGGCGGTCAGGCGAGCCAAAGCCAGCACATCACCGGCAAGGCGATCGACATTCACTTTCCCGATATTCCGATCCGGCAACTGCGCTATTCGGCGATGATCCGCGAGCGCGGTGGCGTGGGCTATTATCCCACGTCGGCCCTTCCCTTCGTGCACGTCGATACAGCGCGTGTGCGCTCGTGGCCGCGCATGACGCATGACGAACTCGCGCTCCTCTTCCCGCGGGGGCAGTCGAAATATCTTTCCGCTGAGGGAAAGTCGCTCGAACCGGGCGATGCCGCGGTGGCAAGGCGTCGGCAGCCGCAACTCGCCCAACAGATGGCGCAGTTCTTCGATATCCGCTCCAACCCGCGCAAGGGTGTGCTGGTCGCGGCTGCCGGCAATCCGGCGCTGCCTGTGCCGCCACTGCCGAAGCCTGCCGTGCGGCCGGAGAAAAAGCCACCGCCATCGACGGTCGTGGCCGCTCTCGCACCGCCGCCCATGCCGCGTCCGGCATCACGACCGGAGCCTAAGGTTGCGGAGGCTGCGCCGCGTCTGGTGCGGGAGCCGAGGCCGGTCGAGCGGTCGTCGATCTTTACGCCGGGGCCGACGGCGCAGGAGCGGGCCAAGCTCAACGAACTCATCAAACTGGCGGCCCTCGAGCCGCAAGCCGCGCCGCAGCCCCCACCAGAAACCGGACCCGCACCCGCCGCGCGGCCGCCCCTTCCCGCCACCGGCGAAGAGGCGGCCCGGCTGCCCGCGCCCGCGGTGGCGGATATCGCCGACAAACTCGGAGCCCAGCCGGCGTCGTTCGTGGCCGCGCCGGCGTTCGACGACGATCACCCGGAAGAACTCGCCTACGCACCGTTCCCGATCCTGCCTCTGCTGACCGAGACGGCCTCGGCCGACGATCCGGCGCTGGCGCGCATGGTGCACCCGAACGTCGCGCGCACGTTCGACATGATCGACGATGAGGGCCGCATTCTGCCGATGAAACTCCGGCCGGGCGAGCAGACGGCGCAGTTGCTGTTTGCGAAGGAATTTCGCGGGCAGGCCGTCGACCTTTCCGCCATCGACGCAGCCTATGCCCAGGCTCAGGCCGCCAAAGCGCAATCGACCCCGCAAGGTCTCGCCGAGCGCAAGGTCAAGACGTCTCCGCGCTGACGTCGCGGCCGGCCGGCTTCTTGTTACCGTCGTGCATGTGGCGCGCCTGGGCGAGCGGCCCCTTCTGCCAGGCTTCGACGGCGAGGCGGCCCAGTTCGCGGAAGTCGTCCTTGCGCGGCGATGTGTTGCGCCAGACCAGACCCACGGTGCGCGCGGGTTCCGGATCGGCAAAGCGGATGACGGTCAATTCGCGGCCGCGTTCTTCGGTTCCCAGGCTCAGCTCGGGCAGCAGCGTGATGCCGAAGCCGGCGGAGACCATTTCGACGATCGTGCCGAGGCTGGACGCGCCGAAGGTGTTCACCGTGTCGACCTGCTTGAGGCTGCAATAGGTCAGCGCCTGATCGCGCAGGCAATGGCCTTCTTCCAGCAGCAGCAGCTTTTCACCCTCGATCATTTCCTTGGTTGCGCGCAGGCGTCCCGCCATCTTGCGCTGCTTGGGGAGCGCGAGCAGGAACGGATCCTGGAACAGCTTATGCTCTTCGAGATCGGGGTGCTTGATCGGCAGCGCCAGGAGAAGGACGTCGAGTTTGCCTTCGAGCAGTTCCTCGACGAGGTGCGAGGTCTGGGTTTCGCGGACGTGCAGTTCGAGGTCGGGGTAAGCGTCGCGCAGGAGCGGCAATAGCGGCGGCAGCAGATAGGGCGCGATCGACGGGATGACGCCGAAGCGCAGCGATCCCGTCAGCACACGGTTGGAATGGTGCGCGAACGAGACCAGCTCGCGCACATCGCCCAGAATGCGGGAGACGCGCAGCGCGATTTCCTCGCCTTTCGGCGTCAGGCGAACGCCGTTGCGTGTCCGCTCAACGAGCGTCAGACCGAGCGTCTGCTCCAACTCGTTGATCTGCATCGAAAGCGCCGGCTGCGTGACGGCGCAGGCCTCGGCCGCGCGGCCGAAGTGGAGTTCGCGCGAGAGCGCGTCGAAGTATCTGAGCTGTTTCAGTGTGACGGACAAGGATCAGCTTCTCTTATTCGAGCGACAATAAATAACGATTAGTTCTGATCCGTGAGCGCGTCTATTCTCGAATGCGTGATCAGCGGCCTTGATGGCTGGCTGACGGATGATTTCGGGAGCGGAGGCGCAAGCCGCCGCTTCCGAGAAGACGCCCCGGCCGGCCGCCGAACCGGTCGGGGCGTTTGCGCTTCGCGGACGAGGACATCCAAGCTGCCATTCGCGAGGCTCAAGCAGGCGGCGCCGGCTACACCTACGAAGGCTTCTGCAAAAAAGTGAAAGCCGCAGGCTGCGCCGGCTACATCGTCTCATTCTCCGGCCGGCGCGCCCTCTACTTCGGCCGGACGGCCGAGACGCATGTCGAGTTTTTTCCGGGGTGAGGTGCCCTCGCCCAGACTTTACTCCGCCGCTTCCATCCGGAGCCCGCCGGTGGGGGAGGTGTCGTCGAGCATACCGAGCGCGTGCAGGTAGACTTCCAGGATGCTTTCTTCTTCCTGGCGTTCCTGCTGGCTCTTCTTGCGCATGCTCACGATCTTGCGCAGCGCCTTCACGTCGAAGCCGACGCCTTTGGCTTCCAGGTACTTGTCGCGGATATCGGACGCGAGCGCCTTCTTCTCTTCTTCCAACCGCTCGATCTGTTCGACGAGCTGGCGCAGCTGATTTTGCGCGGCGGCCTGGAGCGTGGTCATCGCCTTACCTCTTTGGGAATGTCACTGGGAACACGGGAGGGCGCGGATACGCATGCGCTCGATGGGAAGAGGCTAGCGGCGCCCCCTCCCCCCTTCAAGGACATGTCTTTTTGTTCCAGAGGTTTTTGTGCACCTGTGGACGGGACACGAGCCGCCCCTCAGTCCTAAAAGGGCCTCGAATCCGGGCATTGTGGCCCCAGACCCAAGGAGTTCATTGGCCCGTGCCGTATTTCGCCCGATCGATCGTGTGCCTGTCTGTTCGGATCGTCGCCGGGTTGCTGATGCTCATCGGCCCGGCCACTGCCGACGACCGGCCCACATTTGCGCAATTCCTCGCGGGCCTGTGGCCGGATGCGCAGGCGGCCGGTGTTTCCCGCGCGACCTTTGATAAGACGTTCGCCGGCCTGCAGCCCAACCTGAAATTGCCGGACCTCGATCTGCCGGGGAAGCCGTCGGATGGATCGAAGGGGCAGGCGGAGTTCACGCGCGCGCCGAAGGATTATCTGGACGAAGCGTATCTAGAGCGGCTCGCCGCCATGGGCCGTCAGCTCGCAGTGGAGCACAAGACGGATCTGGACAAGATCGAGCGCGACATCGGGGTCGATCGCTATTCAATTCTAGCCATCTGGGGTCGCGAGACGGCGTTCGGCAATCACAAACTGCCGCATGACGCCATCGAGGTTCTGGCGACGCTCGCCTGGACCGGGCGGCGCAAAGAGCTGTTCCGCAACGAACTCATCGAAGCGTTGAAGATGCTGCAGTCGGGCGTGGCGCGGTCGGATATGCGCGCGTCATGGGCGGGGGCCGTGGGGCTCACGCAATTCATGCCGTCGGAATACTTCACGCACGCGCGCGATCTCGACGGGGACGGCAAGAAGGATATCTTTCGCAACGTCGGCGACGCCTTGGCGTCCGGTGCCGCGCAGCTCGCCGGCAAGGGCTGGGTGCGGGGGCAGACCTGGGGCTATGAGGTGATCATTCCGCCGTCATCAGATTGCGGCTTCGAGGGACCGACGCAGGCGCGGCCGATTGCGGAGTGGCAGAAAATGGGCTTCCGGCGCGCGGACGGCCAGCCGTGGGGCGAAAAATATCAGCCGGTCGAGGCGTACTTGATGAGTCCGGCCGGCGCCTATGGACCCTCGTTCCTCGTGTTCGAGAACTACAAAGTGATCCGGCGCTATAACATGTCCGACCTTTATGCGGTGTTCGTCGGCCACCTTGCCGATCGCATAGCAGGTAAGGGCGATTTCGTGCACGCGTTCGGCGGCACCGGCGCGCAAAAGACGAAGGTCATCGAAGAGATCCAGACGCGGCTCGGCAAGGCCGGATACGAGGTCGAAAAAGTGGACGGCAAAGTTGGCTCGAACACGCGCAAGGTGATCGGGCTTTACCAGCGCGCCAATGGCCTCAAGGTCGATTGCTGGCCGTCAGACGAGGTGCTGACCCACATCCGGCGCACGGCAGCGGCCCAGTGAGGCTTGTCTCCATGCCGCGAAGCGCCGACAATGACGGTTCAGTTTTCCGGACCGTCCGCACCATGCTGCGCCGCCTTTGCGTCATTATCGTCTTGAGCCTCATCCTGCCCTTCGCAGCCACGGCGCCGTCGCGCGCGCAGGAGGACTCCTCCAGCAGCTTCCTGGCACCTTTTCCGAAAGCCGACGTCTATTCGATCGCGGTGATCGGCGATGATCTGGCGGAAGGGCTCTGGTATGGGATGCAGGAGACTTTTCTTTCCGACGCCCGCGTGCAGGTGCTGCCGAAGCCGATCCTGCTGAATGGCCTGATGCGGCCCGATCACGACGAAAAGGTCGTGGCGCTGGAGGAGGATTTGAAGCGCGATCCGCCGGCCGTCGCCGCACTCATGCTCGGCGCCTGGGATCGCGTTTCGCTGCGCACCTCATCGGGCAAGCGCTTTCCGGTGGGAACACCGGAGTGGCGGGCGGAGTATTCGCAGCGCGCGGATCGCCTGCTCAAAATGCTGAAGCGGCTCAACATCGCGGTGTACCTGGTCGGCCTGCCGAACATGCGCAAGTTCGACGCCAACGACGATGTGCAGATGATGAACGAGGTTCTGCGCGAGCGCGCTTATCTCAACGGCATGAAGTATGTCGACAGCTACGCCGGGTTTCTCGATGAGAACGGCGGCTACAGCGGCTGGGGTCCCGATCTCACAGGCAAGACCGTGAAGTTGCGCGACGGCGACGGTATTTATTTTACGATGGCCGGTAACCGGAAGCTCGCTCACTTCGTGGAGCGCGACCTGCGCCGCGATCTGAAATCCGCCCAGGCCGCGCGCAGCGTCCCGCTTCTGGGCGACACGGAGGAGCAAGAAAAGATCAATCCCGGCAAGGCGGTGGTGAAGGATGCCGGAGAGGGTGCACCGGGCGCCGTGGCCAAGACCGCGGGAGGCGACATCAAATCGGCGGTCAGCACGACGCCCTCGGTCGGCGATCAGCCGGCAGACAACGGCCGCATCAGTTTAAAGACGGTGACCCCCACGGGGCGGGAGGACGTGGTCACGCTCGATATCGTGCGGCCTGCCATCCCCGCTTCAGTCGTGGCGCTGGTGACGCGCAAGGAGAGCCCCGATCGCGCCTCGCAGCTTGGCGACGTGCTCGTCGATCGCATTGCATCAGGCATCAACGTGATGAGCACCTACACGCCGCCGTCGTCCAGTGCGGTTGGCGGGGCTGGACGCGGGCGGCTGTCGCCGACGCAATCGGCGTACTACCGCGTGCTGGTGAAGGGCGAACGGCTCGCGCCGCGTCCTGGCCGGGCAGACGATTTCGTCTGGCCACGTCCGGAGCCTCAGCCGATCAAGATCAAGCCCGTTATTGATCCGCTCGAGACGGGAAGCGCCGAGCCTCCGCCGGCAACAGAGCCGCCGCCCGCGAAACCGCGCCGCTGACCGTCAGGTCGTCTCAATCTTCGCGCTCGATCTGCGCCGGGCGGCGGCGCCCGCGTTCGGCTTTGGCGCTGCCCTTCAGACGTTCGGCGATGTCGTCGAGGCGGCGCTTGGCGGCATCGAACGCATCCCGCAGCGCAATCTGAAGGTCTTCCTGCGCATCACCAACCGCGCTCTCGTGCGAGAGAATAAGCGGCGCGTGGTCGGGGATACCGATGTCGATCTTGATTTCGTACGATTTGCCCTTGTGGTGATGCTTGTTAGGGGCGGCCACCACCACGCGGCAGTGCGTCATCCGGTCGAACACCTTCTCGAGCTTGGCGGTCTTTTCCATGATCTTGGCTTCGATCGCTTCGCTTCTGTCGAGACCCTTGAAGGTGATTTCGAGCGGAGTGTTCATGTGCGGTGCCTTTCGCGGCTTGGTCTCACGGGTGACGGGTGTCACAGGACTGATATTAGGCCTGTTCGTGGCGCGGGCAAGGATTGACAAGCGGCCAAAACGAGACCGGCTCGCAGATTGCGAGCCGGTCTGGCTTGGTTGGAGGCGTTCAAAAACTCCCAATCTTCAGCGCGGAAGAGCCGTGACGCCCATCAACGCCTTGTCGATGGCGTGGGCGGCTTGACGGCCTTCGCGGATGGCCCACACGACGAGGCTCTGGCCACGGCGGACGTCGCCTGCCGCGTAGAGTTTGTTGTCGCCGGGGAGTTTGTAATCGCGTTCGGTGGCATCCAGGCCCTTGAAGCGACCACGCGGGACGACGGCTAGCCCCAGTTCCTTCACCACGTCGTTTTCGACCGGGCCGGAGAAGCCCATGGCGAGAAGGACGAGGTCGGCATCGAAGGTGCCTTCGGTGCCGGGTATCGGCTGCATCTTCTCGTCGACGCGGGTGTAGTGGAGCTTGCGCACGACGCCGTTCTCGCCTTCGAAGCCGGTCGTCGAAATCGAGAACTCGGTCTTGGCGCCTTCGGCCTGCGACGTGGACACGCGCAGCTTCATCGGCCAGTGCGGCCAGGAGAGCGCCTTGTTCTCCTTGACGGGCGGCTGCGGCATGATTTCGAGCTGCGTGACGCTCTTGGCGCCTTGGCGGAACGAGGTGCCGATGCAGTCGGAGCCGGTGTCGCCGCCACCGATGACGATGACGTGCTTGTCGCGCGCGGAAAGTTCTCGCGTGCCGGGGCGCTGGTTCTCGCCTGCGACGCGGCGGTTCTGCTGCGGCAGGAAATCCATGGCGTAGTGGATGCCATCGAGTGTCGCGGCCGGACGACTTGGCGAAGAAGTCGAACGGATGTTCGGAGCCCATCGCAAGAAGCACGGCATCGTGGGTGTTCTCGAGTTCGGCGGCGGAGATATCTCTGCCGACCTGCACGTTGCAGTGGAATGTCACCCCCTCGGCTTCCATCTGCTTGACGCGGCGGTCGATGATATCCTTCTCCATCTTGAAATCGGGGATGCCATAGACGAGTAGTCCACCCGGGCGATCATTCTTTTCGTACACGTGCACGTCATGCCCGGCACGCGCCAGCTGCTGGGCGGCCGCCAGGCCAGCTGGTCCCGAACCGATGACGGCGACCTTCTTGCCGGTCTTCGTTTCCGGCGGCTCGGGCACGACCCAGCCTTCCTGCCAGGCGCGGTCGGCGATTGCGCATTCGATCGATTTGATCGTGACGGGCACGTCGTCGATGTTGAGCGTGCAGGCGGCTTCGCACGGCGCGGGGCAGATGCGGCCCGTGACTTCGGGGAAGTTGTTCGTCGAGTGCAGGTTGAGTGCCGCCTGTTGCCAATTCCCGCGATAGACGAGATCGTTCCAGTCGGGGATCTGGTTGTTGACCGGGCAGCCGTTGTGACAGTACGGGATGCCGCAATCCATGCAGCGCGCGGCCTGCGTTTTCAGCTCGCCCTCGGCCAGCGGCACGACGAACTCATGCCAATGCTTCACGCGCGATTCGACCGGCTCGTACTTCCGGTCGGCGCGCTCGAACTCCAGAAACCCTGTCGGCTTACCCATCGTCTTTTCGTCTCTCTTTCGCGTCGTGCGGACGGATGTTTCAGGATCGTGTGTGTTCAGGCCTGAGGGCGTAAGTTTTCGCCACCCACTTCGGCAGCTTTGGCCAGTTCGGTCAGCGCGCGGCGATACTCCACCGGCATCACCTTGCGGAACTTGGGCAGCCAGGACGCGAAGTCGGCGAGGATCATCTTCGCCTTCTCGGAGTTGGTGTAATGCGCGTGGCGCACGATGCAGCGCGTGGAGGCGCTCCACGTCCTGATTGCGCATGTCGCCCATCACAGACTCGAGCGCGACCGCGACTTCGCCGCCCTGCTTGGCGAGGGCCTCGCAGCGAGCCTGGGTCAGCTGTGAACTGTTCCAGTTCCACCATCGCCTTGTTGAGACGGCCCTCGAAATGCCGTCCTCGTCGAGCACGTAGGCGATGCCGCCCGACATGCCGGCTGCGAAGTTGCGGCCCGTCTGACCGAGCACGACGACGACGCCGCCGGTCATGTATTCGCAGCCGTGATCGCCGGTGCCTTCGACGACAGCGACGGCGCCGGAGTTGCGCACGGCGAAGCGCTCGCCCGCGATGCCGCGGAAATAGCACTCGCCTTCGATCGCGCCGTAGAGCACGGTGTTGCCGACGATGATGCTCTCCTCCGGCACGATGCCGGAATCCGGCGCCGGACGCACGATGATGCTTGCCGCCCGACAGGCCCTTGCCGACGTAGTCGTTGCCTTCGCCGACGAGGTCGAGCGTGACGCCGCGTGCGCCCCAGGCGCCGAAGCTCTGACCGGCGATGCCCTTCAATGTCAGCCAGATCGTGTCTTCGGGCAGACCCGCGTGGCCGTAGCGCTTGGCGATCTCGCCCGACAGCATCGCGCCGGCCGAGCGATCGACGTTCTTGATCGCAACCTCGGCCTTCACCGGCGTCTTCTTCTCGAGCGCCGGCTTGGCGAGCGCGATCAGCTTGTTGTCGAGCACCTTCTCGAGGCCGTGGTCCTGCCGCTCGCAATGATAGATTGCGACGCTCGCGGGCACTTCGGGCTTGTGGAACAGGTTCGCAGAAGTCGAGGCCCCTCGCCTTCCAGTGTTCGATGGCGCGATCCTTGTCGAGGATTTCGGTCTGGCCGATCATCTCGTTGAACGTGCGGAAGCCCAGCGCGGCCATCATCTCGCGCACTTCCTCGGCGACGAAGAAGAAGTAGTTGATGACGTGCTCGGGCTTGCCGGTGAAGCGCGCGCGCAGGACAGGGTCCTGGGTCGCGACGCCGACCGGGCAGGTGTTGAGATGGCACTTGCGCATCATGATGCAGCCGGCCGCGATCAGCGGCGCGGTGGCGAAGCCGAACTCGTCCGCGCCCAGCAGCGCGCCGACGACGACGTCGCGGCCGGTGCGCAGGCCGCCGTCGACCTGCACCGCGATGCGGCCGCGCAGGCGGTTGATCACCAGCGTCTGCTGGGTTTCGGCGAGGCCGATTTCCCACGGCGATCCCGCGTGCTTGATCGAGGTGAGCGGGGATGCGCCCGTGCCGCCTTCGAAGCCCGAGATGGTGACGTGGTCGGCGCGCGCCTTGGCGACGCCGGCGGCGACCGTGCCGACGCCGACTTCGGACACGAGCTTCACCGACACGTCGGCCGTGCGGGTTGACGTTCTTCAGGTCGAAGATGAGCTGCGCCAGATCCTCGATCGAGTAGATGTCGTGATGCGGCGGCGGCGAGATCAGGCCGACGCCCGGCGTCGAGTGGCGCACCTTGGCGATGTCGGCATCGACCTTGTGGCCGGGCAGCTGGCCGCCTTCGCCGGGCTTGGCGCCCTGCGCCATCTTGATCTGCATCATGTCGGAGTTGACGAGATACTCGGTCGTGACGCCGAAGCGGCCCGAGGCGACCTGCTTGATCGCCGAGCGCATGCTGTCGCCGTTGGGCAGCGGCTTGAAGCGGTCGGCTTCCTCGCCGCCTTCGCCGGTGTTCGACTTGCCGCCGATGCGGTTCATGGCGATGGCGAGCGTGGTGTGGGCTTCGCGGCTGATCGAGCCGAAGCTCATGGCGCCGGTCGCGAAGCGCTTGACGATGTCCTTCGCCGGCTCGACCTCGTCCAGCGGCACGGGCTTGCGGCCCATTTCCTCGGCGGTGCTTGATGCGGAACAGGCCGCGCAGCGTCATCGAGCTGCTCGGACTGGTCGTTGATCGCCTTGGCGAAGTCGCGATACTTCTGCGGCACGCGGCCGGCAGTGGCGTCTTCGACGGCGGTGGCGCGCACGGCATGCTGCAGATCGGCCACCGTCGAGGGGCGCCAGACGTGCGCTTCGCCGCGGATGCGGTAGGCATACTCGCCGCCGACATCGAGCGCGTTCGTCGAGCACTGGAACGTCGCCGAACGCGAGGCGGTGGCGCTCGACCGTTTCGCGCGCGATCTCGCGCAGGCCGACGCCCTCGACCTGGGTATGCGTGCCGGTGAAATAGCGATCGACGAACGACTGGCGAAGGCCGATGGCGTCGAAGATCTGCGCGCCGCAATACGACTGGTAGGTCGAGATGCCCATCTTGGCCATGACCTTGAGCATCGCCTTGCCGACCGCCTTGATGTAGCGCTTCTTCACGTCGTCGGCCGTCAGGTTGGCGCCGAGATCGGGCAGCATCTGCTCCAGCGTCTCGAAGGCGAGATACGGGTTGATCGCCTCGGCGCCGTAGCCGGCGAGCGTGCAGAACTGATGCACCTCGTGGGCTTCGCCGGTTTCGACGACGAGACCGACCGACGTGCGCAGGCCCTGCTGATCAGGTGGTGGTGCACGGCCGACGTCGCCAGCAGAGACGGGATCGGGATCCGGTCGGGCCCCAGCGCGCGGTCGGACAGGATGATGATGTTGTAGTCCTTGGAGCGGACGGCCTCTTCGGCTTCGGCGCAGACCACGTCGAGCGCGGGGCCCATGCCCGGCGACGCCCTTCTCGACGGGGTAGGTGATGTCGAGCGTGATCGAGTTGAACTGGTTGTCCTTCACCTCGCCGATCGGCGCGGATGCGTTCCAGGTCCTCGTTGGTGAGGATCGGCTGCGCGACCTCGAGGCGCTTCACCTTCGACGTGCCTTCCAGATCGAGAATGTTCGGCCGCGGGCCGATGAACGACACGAGGCTCATCACGAGCTCTTCGCGGATCGGGTCGATCGGCGGGTTCGTCACCTGCGCGAAGTTCTGCTTGAAGTAGGTGTGCAGCAGCTTCGGCTTCGACGACAGCGCCGAGATCGGCGTGTCGTTGCCCATCGAGCCGATCGCTTCCTCGCCCCTGTGCGCCCATCGGCGTCATCAGGAACTTGAGGCTTTCCTGCGTGTAGCCGAACGCCTGCTGCAGATCGAGCAGGGTCACGTTGGTCTTGCGTCGTCGGCTTCTTCGGCGGCAGCGGCAGATCGGACGACCATGATCTGGGTGCGCTTCAGCCAGGTCTCGTAAGGGTACTTGCTGCGCGATCTCGGCCTTCAGCTCCTCGTCGGAAATGATGCGGCCCTTCTCCAGGTCGATCAGCAGCATCTTGCCCGGCTGCAGGCGCCACTTCTTGACGATGTCTGCTTCGGCGACCGGCAGCACGCCCGACTTCCGACGACATGATGACGAGGTCGTCCTTGGTCACGAGGTAGCGCGCCGGGCGCAGGCCGTTGCGGTCGAGCGTGGCGCCGATCTGGCGGCCGTCGGTGAAGGCCATCGCGGCCGGGCCGTCCCACGGCTCCATCAGGCAGGCGTGATATTCGTAGAAGGCGCGGCGCTTGGCATCCATCAGCGGATTGCCGGCCCAGGCTTCGGGGATCAGCATCATCGCGGCGTGCGCCAGCGAGTAGCCGCCCATGGACCAGGAACTCGAGCGCGTTGTCGAAGCAGGCGGTGTCGGACTGGCCTTCGTAGGAGATCGGCCACAGCTTGGAGATGTCGTCGCCGAACAGCGGCGAGGAGACGGACGCCTGGCGCGCCGCCATCCAGTTGACGTTGCCGCGCAGCGTGTTGATCTCGCCGTTGTGGGCGACCATGCGGTAGGGATGCGCGAGCTTCCACGACGGGAACGTGTTGGTCGAGAAGCGCTGGTGCACGAGCGCGAGCGCGGAGACGCAAGCGCGGATCGGAGAGGTCCTTGTAGTAGGCCTTCACCTGATACGAGAGGAACATGCCCTTGTAGACGAGCGTCCGGCTCGACAGCGATACGGTGTAGTGGCCGATGTCGCGGCCCTTGTAGGCGTTGACGATCGAGTTCGAGACCACCTTGCGGGCAAGGTACAGCTTGCGCTCGAAATCGTCCTGATCGCGCATGGCCGAGCGGGCGCTTGACGAACACCTGACGGTGGACGGGCTCGGTCGAGCGCACCATGTCGGACAGGCATGCGTTGTCGACGGGCACGGAGCGCCAGCCGAGAAGTTCCAGGCCCTCTTCTTTCAGGCAGCGTTCCCACACGCGCTCGCAGTGGCGGCGCAGGCGCTCGTCGGGCGGCATGAACACATGGCCCACCGCATAGTGGCCGGGCTCCGGCAGCGTGAATGCCGAGCTTTGCTGCTTCCTCGCGCAGGAACGCGTGCGGAATCTGGATCAGAATGCCGGCGCCGTCGCCCGACAGCGGGTCGGCGCCGACCGCGCCGCGGTGTTCGAGGTTCTCGAGGATCTGGAGCGCGTCTTCGACGATCTTGTGAGACTTGCGGCCCTTCATGTCGGCGATGAAGCCGACGCCGCATGCATCGCGCTCGAACGCGGGATCGAACAGACCCTGGCGTTCGGGCCGCTCCCAAATCCCGGTCTTGGAACCGTTCGGGGCAGAACCGTTCGGGGCAGACTGGGACTTCGTCATCGTCGATCCTCGGGTATGAAAGTCGTCTTTTGTTTCACAGAGGGGTCCAAAAGTGGCCCGCGTGGGTGGTGGGCTGCCGGCGCCAGAGTAACGTTTGCATCAGCCGCCGTGGGGGCCGATCTGGAGAGAGCATTGTCGTTTACGACCCTCGAATGCGTGCAGGTCAGATGCGAGGCGAGATAATTGCGCGCGTTGATCCGGTGACGCAATTGCTCCCCGTTGCAGGTTCGATAGGTGGCGCGCCGTTCGCTGCACTGTCGATCACCTTTGCACATCCTATCCCGTGCGCTGCCGGCGCTGGAATTTTTGGACCGTTTGCATGCGAAAGGACGGCACCCGAGCCTGATGAGCGCGGTGACCGCCAGATAAAGGACAGGAATGCTGACCTTTCGCGTCGCACATTTTGCATCTTTTGCCAACGGGCACAAGACGGAATGGTTCTGGGAGGCAGACGCGCTAAGGCGCGCCGCACCCAGCCTGGTGCGGCGCGCAGGCGATGCTTCGGGGCATCGCCGGTTCGAGAAGACCCCCGGCCTGCCAGTTGCAGCCGGAGGCAGCCGTTACGAGACCGCGGCCTCGATCTGACGGGTGTCCGTCACCGTGCCGATCGGAATACTGCGCGGCTTCAGGCGCTCCGGCACATTGCGAACCAGATCGATGTCGAGAAGGCCGTCCTTGAGAGCCGCGCCGCTGACCTCGACGTGGTCCGCCAACTGGAATCGGCGCTCGAAAGAGCGCGCGGCGATGCCGCGGTGCAGGTACTGGCGCTCGGCCGCATCGGGCTTCTTATCGCCCTTCACGGTGAGGGTCTGCTCCTTGACCTCGATCTTCAGTTCTTCTTCCACGAAGCCGGCGAGCGCCATGCTGATGCGATAGCGGTTTTCGGCGAGGCGTTCGATGTTGTAGGGCGGATAGGTGACTTCCGCATCGACCCCGGCCACGTTGTCGAGCAACTGGGCGAGGCGATCAAAGCCGATCGTGGAGCGGTAAAGGGGGGAGAAATCGAAGTGTCGCATGACATATCCTCCATCAGAAGCGACATGTGGGAACGGCACGCCCATCATGGGCCGTGCCGGTGGTAGTACCCGCCGGAGACCGGCCGGGCACTCTCTGATTTAGGCACCCAAATCCGCCGTTCAAGGGTCGTTGGCCGCTACAGTTTTTGAATGGGCCGGGTCATGCTAAAATTGAATTTGGCTAAAAGCGAATTCGGCTGCGTGATTTGCGCAGTGTCTTACCGAGCACGACAAGGGACCCACCGGCGCCATGCAGCTTGTTTCGATTGCACGCAATCCGGCACCGACGGGCGCGATCACCGGATTGATGGTCGCCGAAGACGGTGCGGGGCTGCGCTATGCGCGCTGGTCCGCGACGCGTGGCCCTCGGCGGGGCACTGTCGTCATTGCGCCAGGACGCGGTGAATTCATCGAGAAATACTTCGAAGTCGTCGCCGAACTGCGCCGACGCGGCTTTGCCGTCGCGGTGATGGACTGGCGTGGACAGGGCGGTTCGGACCGGCTGCTCGACCATCCGCGTAAGGGGCACGTGGAGGATTTCGCCGAATACGACCGCGACCTGCGCCAGTTCATGAAAGAGATCGTGCTGCCTGACTGCCCGCCTCCCTACACCGCGCTCGGGCATTCGATGGGCGGGGCCATTCTGATGCGCAATGCCATCCGGCCCGGCTCGTGGTTCGACCGCATTGTTCTCACCGCGCCAATGATCGCATTCGCGCCGGAAAAGATGACCTATCCGCAGTCGCTCGTCCGGCTCTACGCCGAGACGGCGGCACTCGGCCTCTCGCGCTCGTTCATTCCGGGGGGCACCGAGACGATGCCGGATCAAGTTCGTTTCGAGGATAACCAGCTGACGTCAGACCGGGAGCGCTGGCAACGCATGACGGGTGTTCTGGAAGTCGCACCCGCGCTCGCGCTCGGGTCACCGACGGTCGGCTGGGTCAGGGCGGCTTTGCGGGCGATGGCCGAATTGCAGAGGCCGGATTGTCCCAAGAGCGTGCAGGTTCCGATGCTCATATTCGCTGCCGGCGCGGACAAGATCGTCGACAGCCGTGCGGCGGAGGATTTTGCCGTGCAGCTGAAGGTCGGCGGGCTTGTCCGGCTGCCGGGATCGAAACACGAGATACTGCAGGAGACCGACCCGCTGCGCATGCGCTTCTGGGCAGCGTTCGACGCCTACATGGGGCTCGAGCAGCAGGCGGCCTGATACTGGGCCTGATACCGGCCGCTTCCGACACGCTTGCGGCGCGCCGGCCGGACGGCGCGGTAGAGTTGCATCACATCACTCTATTCAGTTCCACCAAGATGGCGTCATGAAGGGCGGGATCGCCGGAGGCGACGATGCGGCCGCCGCCTGCTGCCGAACCGCCGTTCCATTCCGTCACCCGTCCGCCGGCAGCTTCGACAATGGGAATGAGCGCGACGATGTCGTACGGCTTCAGGCCGCTCTCCACGATAATATCGACGAAGCCGGATGCGAGCAGAGCGTAGGCGTAGCAATCGCCGCCGTACCGAGTGAGGCGCACCTTCGTGCGCAGGTTCTCGAAGGCGGTCCGTTCAGCGCCGGCGCGAAAAAGCAGCGGGTCCGTGGTCATCAGCACGGCCGATGAAAGGCTATCGCAGGATCGCGTGCGCATGACACGTGGTGCGCTCCCGTCGCGGCTGGCGAAGCTTTGCACTCCGTCCGACCAGAAGCGCTCACCCGTAAACGGCTGATCCATCACGCCGAGGATCGGCTGGGCGCCTTCGAGCAGTCCGATCAGGGTGCCCCACATGGGCGAGCCGGTTATGAAAGCACGGGTGCCGTCGATGGGATCCACGACCCAGCGATGGCGGGCGTCGGGCTTGGTGATGCCGAACTCTTCGCCTTCGAGACCGTGGTCGGGAAGGGCAGAAGCAAGGTGGGTGGCGATCGCCACTTCAGCGGCACGGTCAGCCGCGGTGACCGGATCGAAGCCGCCGTCGCCATCTTTGTTGTCGACTTCGATCGCGACGCGGAAATAGGGCATCGTTGCTGCCGCCGCATGATCCGCCAGGGCGTGGGCACAGGCGACGAACGCTGGGTCGGCGGGGCGGAGATTCGCGGGCAAGGCGGCGTCCTCAAGAAAACGTGAAGCTTGAGCAAGGATCGGTGAGCACCTTGCGCAACAAGTGATGCAAACTCAACTCCCTCATTTTGCGAGGATATTTTGTTGACTGTGGTTCAACTGCCGCGTGTACCGGGAATGTTGAGAACCGCTTTCCTAGTGTGTTGATGGTCCAAGCAAACAAAGGCATCGTTGTTGACGTGGAAGGTCGGCTGCACTTCCGGCCTTTTCACAGCCCACTCTGGGCGTTTCCTCCCTAGACTTGGGCCGTTCGTTTCGCACGAACGGCCTCTTTTTGTCACCGGCCGCTGGATCGCGACGCGAATTTCGCGCGCACCCTGGCTCTATCAGAGACAAAATAAGCGGCGGCCTGTCGCAGCGCAGCATATCATGAGCGCTGACGGCCCGATTAATTCCCTTTGCAGATCAACGTAGTGAGCGATGTTAACCGCATAGCGGGGGGCAGCTCTGCGTTTTTCGCAGTTGAGCTTTTTGCGGCGCACCATTAGCTTCCTCTCATGCAACGGCGAGCGTGCTCGTCCTCTTGCAGCCCTCTCGGGCGTTTCCTCCCTAGACTTGGGCCATCCCTCGCGGATGGCCCTTTTTTCTTTTGAGGGGTTATTCGGCGGCGCTGCGGCGCTCAAGAAAAGCCGGCGCCTGCGCGGACAATTGCTTGGCGAACAGCAGAATATCGCGCTCCAGTGATGTAAAGCGCGGCGTCTTCTCCAGCGTCTTTTCATCCATGTATAGCCCGCGGTTGATCTCCAGCTGCACCGCATGCACGCCGCGCAACGGGCGGCCGTAATGCTCCGTGATATATCCGCCGGCATAGGGCCGGTTCAGTTGCGCCTCATAGCCGAGATCGGTCAGGATCGACCGGATCAGCTTTGTGAGCCGCAGATCACATGACGTGCCGAAGCGATCGCCGATGACAAAGTCCGGCCGCTGGACCGCGGCATGAGCCATGTGCGCCGATGGCATCGAGTGGCAATCTATGAGAATGGCATAGCCGAAATTCCGCTGCGCCCGATCCAACAGGCTGCGCAGAACGGCGTGAAATGGCTTGTGCAGCAGTTCGATGCGCAGAAGCGCATCGGACAGCGCCAGCGGTTCTTCGTAGATTTCTTCCCCGTCCGACACGATGCGGGCGATGGTGCCCAAACCGCCGGCAACACGCACCGAGCGGGCATTCGCCCAATCGGGCAGCGGCTCCACGAAAAGTTCCGGATCGAGTTCGTAGGGCTCACGATTGGCGTCGATATAGGCGCGCGGGAAGCGGGCTGACAGCAGCGTTGCGCCGCGTGAGGCCGCACGGATGAACAATTCATCGACGTAGCAGTCTTCGGAGCGGCGCAGCGCCATCGCATCCAATCGTGATTGAGCGAGGAAATACTGCGAATAGATGCGGCCCGAATGCGGAGAGCAGAAAACGAATGGCGTGAGGGTGCCCAGAGGCTCGCGCACTTCGAAAGGCGGCGTCAGCTCTTCGCGGATTGAAAGCTCCTCGGCGGAGGCCATCGACGTGACGATCCTTTTCTGTCAGCCGGGCGCCGATCTGTGCATGTGCGCGGCGATGAACGTAAAAGCTCAAAGGCCGTGCAACGGTTGCACGGCCGGCGCGTGTTGCGACCAGCATATTCCGGCACTTTGCCAATCCGCAGCGGGGATGTCCACGCTCGTCTCGGGGCGATCAACACATTGATGGGGTTCACTGCGTCGCAATCGCCGCCCAAAGAATGTGTGCGGCTCTCCTACACCTTCATTCTAGATTTACCAAAGTACCGTCAGATTCGACTGGCATCACCGTTTCGCTGCGTTAGATTGCCCTCCACTTCCCGTCAGTTGCAAAGCGTCCCATGACAATCAGTCCTTCCCGTGTTCCCGTGCATCGGATCCTCCTTGCGGAGGACGACGATAGCATGCGCGCGTTTCTCGAGCGGGCTCTCGCCCGCGCCGGCTATGATGTCATCGGTTTCGCCAACGGCGTCGAGGCCCTGGAACGGCTCGAGCGGGAGCCGTTTACGTTACTGCTGACCGATATCGTGATGCCGCGCATGGACGGAATCGAACTGGCGCGTCGCGCCAGCGAGATCGATCCGGATCTCAAGATCATGTTCATCACGGGCTTTGCCGCCGTGGTCCTCAACAGCGAGAACCAGGGTCCGAAAGACGCTCGTGTTCTGTCGAAGCCCTTCCATCTCAAGGACCTGGTGCGCGAAGTCGAGCGTCTGCTCGACGAGTAGAACTTCACTCGCCACAGGCTTCAGCACAGCGCTGATCGAGTTGCAGCAAGGCCGCTTGCCACCAACAGCCATTGTCGATATACGAGGCCTCCGCGCATGACCCGGCGCGGCTTTTCGGGCGCTTAGCTCAGCGGTAGAGCACTTCCTTGACATGGAAGGGGTCAGAGGTTCGATCCCTCTAGCGCCCACCATTTCGTCACTGTTTGCAAACTGTTACCGCGGCAGAATGAGCCGGCTTGCTGGCGTTTTGGCGTCGCTTCCGATTTTCCGCGGTTTCCTCCGGGCTGTTTGTTGACAGGGCGGGCGGCCCCGACTAGTTTCCGGCCAGCTTTTCCAGCGCTCGATGACTTGGGCGATCCAGACCGGCCTCCGGTCTGGCATCCCGCACGTTTCATCCGGCCGCCCATTCGAGTGAACCGCCATGAAAGTCCGTAACTCTCTGAAGTCCCTCCGTTCGCGCCACCGCGACAACCGCATCGTGCGCCGCAAGGGCCGCGTGTACGTCATCAACAAGACGCAGCGCCGCTTCAAGGCCCGCCAGGGCTGAAATTTTCCGTTTCGATCGTCTGCGCGGCCTCCGGAACATCCCTTCCGGGGGCCGTTGCTCGTTGGAGGCGGCTTTAACGCTTCGGGCCGAGGGGCTAGAGTGGGTCCATGAAAAGCAATCGTCGATATCTCCGGCCGCTCTTCGGCGTTGCCGCCGCAGGCGCACTCCTCGGCGCGGGACCTGGTTGGGCGCAGTCGCCCCCTGACGGCACGCCACCGGGTGCGGCTCCACCCGCGCCCCAGGCCGCCAAGCCCCGGCGCGAGGTGCCCCAACCCCAGAGCAAGGCAGTCGTTCTGCAGCGTCTCTATGGTGAACTCGCGAAAGCGCCGGATGCTGCGAGCGCCGAGCCGATCGTGCGCAACATCGAACAGCTGTGGGTGCAGGCGGAGAGCCCGACCGCAACACTCCTGATGAACCGGGCACTCGTGGCGGCGAATGAGAAGAACTACGATCTCTCGCTGCAATTCCTCGACACCGTGACGGACCTCTATCCGGAATGGACAGAAGGCTTTAACCGGCGTGCATACCTCTACGTCATTCAGCTCGACTACAATCGCGCACTCGGCGACCTGCGGCGCGTGCTGGCGCTCGATCCCGGCAACTTCCGCGCACTCGAAGGGCTCGTGCAGGTGCTGCGCACGATGGGTCAGGAGAAGGCCGCGCTCGACGTGGTCAAAACGCTCATCAAGGCGCACCCGCATTCGCCGGGCGCACAGGAAACGCTGAAAGAACTGGAAGAAGCCGTCAACGGCCGCGGGATTTAAGTCGGGATCTTCGTAACCGCAGGCGTGCGGCGCTTGCCCCCGGTCGGGAACTCGTCGGGCGTGTGGCCATCGGGCAGGCCGTATTCGTCGATGAAGGCGAGCCGGATCATGTTGGTCGCTCCGGGCGAGCCGAGCGGTACGCCGGCTGTGATCACCAGGCCTTCGCCTGCCTTCACGAAGCCTTCCTCGAACGCGATCTGAGAGGCCTTGCGGACCATGTGCGCCAGATCTTCCGGGTCGGCGGTGAGTACCGTCTGCACGCCCCAGACAAGAGCGAGCCGGCGCGCGGTGCTCTCGATCGGCGTGAGGCCGATGACCGGAAGGCCGGGGCGTTCGCGGGCGACGCGCAGCGCCGTTGATCCGGTTGCCGTGTAGCAGAGGATGGCGGCGACCTTCACGGTGCTGGCAATGGCGTAGGCTGCCGCGGCGATGGCGTCGGCGCCCGTGGGGTGCTTGGAAAATTCCGTCGCATGCACGAAGGCATCGTAACTCGGGTCGCTTTCGACCTCGATCGCGACGCGATCCATCATCTGGATGGCTTCGATCGGGTATTGGCCGACGGCCGACTTCGGCAGACAGCATCACGGCATCTGCGCCATCGAACACGGCGGCGGCAACGTCTGAGACTTCGGCGCGCGTCGGCATCGGCGAGGAGATCATGCTTTCGAGCATCTGGGTCGCGACGACGACGGGCTTGCCGCGCTTCGCGAGCCTTGCGCGTGATCTGCTTCTGCAGGCCCGGCACGCGCTCGACCGGCATTTCGACACCGAGATCACCGCGCGCGACCATGAAACCGTCACCGGCGGCGATGATGGCGTCCAGATCGTCGATGGCCGACGGCTTCTCGATCTTCACGATGATGGCGGCGCGGTCGCCGATGATGCGCTTGGCTTCGAGTACGTCCTCGTGGCGCTGCACGAACGACAGCGCGATCCAGTCGGCACCAATGGCGAGTGAGCAATCGAGGTCGGCGTGGTCCTTCTCGGTCAGCGCGCTGACGGGCAGCAGCGTGTCGGGCAGGCTGATACCCTTGCGTGACGCGAGCGCGCCGCCGGTGACGACGGTGGCGACGATGCGAGCCTTGCCGGCGCTCTTTACACGCATGCGGATTTTGCCGTCGTCCAACAGCAAAACGTGACCGGGCGCGACGGCTTCGAAGATCTGCGGATGGGGGAGGAACACGCGCTCGGCGCTGCCCGGCGTCTTGTCCTGATCGAACACGAATTCGGCGCCGTCGTTGACGAATACGCGGCCGCCATGGAATTCGCCCAAGCGAAACTTGGGGCCCTGCAAATCGCATAGTACGCCGACGGCGTGGCGGGTTCGCTCAGCGACGGCGCGGATGGTCTCGACGTACGTCTTCGCCGTCTCATGCGACGTGTGGCTCATGTTGACGCGAAAGACATCCACGCCGGCATGGACGAGTTTTTCCACCATCTCGGGCGACGACGAGGCGGGCCCCAAGGTGGCGACGATCTTCACGCGGCGGTTGCGTCTCATGATTTCTTCATCTCGGATCAGGTGCGCCGCGTCAGCGACGGTTCATTTCTTGTTGGCGGGCTCGGGATCGGTCAGGCGCACCGTCCATTCTTTTGCATCGCCGGTATCGACTTCGAAAAAGCCCGTCGCCTTGTAGCCGCGGGACGTACAATCCTGAACCCCCCGTATCGTGAACGACTTCTCTCCCGTGCACATGTCGTTTTTGCCGGCCCATTCGCCGCCGCGGTCATAGTCGATCGCATGGACGTAGATGAACCGGCTCGGCACCGCGCCTTTCAGCAGCGTCTCGCATGTTTGGGAAGCGATGTTCCACCAGCCCTCGGTCGCCCAGCCTTCCTTGTCCTGGTAGCCGATGGCGACGCCGACGCGGCTTGCCGTCGAGTTGCAGAGTTTCAGATCGGCCACTGCCGGTGCGGACAGCAGGACAATCGACGCGGAAAAGACGGCGAAGCTGAAAAAGGTACGGCGAACGTGGGGCATTTCGATCCGGGCTCTCTCGAAAGTCTGAACCGGCCGGATTGCCTAGCACGCCACCGGGCACTCGGACAGGTAGCTAGGGTCGCGCCCCCGAGATCAATCGTGGTGCCGGGCCCCGCCTCACGGATCGACCAGCAAAACGCGGAAATCGTTCACGTTCGTCTGGGTCGGGCCGCATTCGAGGAGGTCGCCGATCTGGCGGAAGAAGGCCGTCGAGTTGTTATTGGCCAGCATTGCGGCTGGATCGAGGTTTTTGGCCTTGGCGCGGGCGAGCGTGCCTGGATCGGCGATTGCGCCCGCCGGGTCGTCCGGGTTGCCGCCACCACCGTCGATGCCGTCGGTGTCGCCGGCGAGTGCCGAGATGCCGGCCGCGCCGTCCAGCCCTAAGGCCACGCCCATCATGTATTCCTGGTTGGGTCCGCCCGCGCCATTGCCGGTGACGGTGACGGTGAACTCGCCGCCGGAGATGAACGCGACCCGCTCGCCGCGGGCCTTGGCCGCGAGTGCGAGGGCTGCATGCTGGCGTCCGACCTCACGGGCTTCGCCTTCCAGGCTGTCGCCTAGCATCTCGATCTTGTAGCCGGCCGCGCGGGCGATCTCGGCTGCGCCCTGAAGCGAGGCTTTGGGTGCCGCGACCAGATGATAGGTGGCGTTGGCGAGCTTGGGGTCGCCGGGCTTCAGCGTCTCATTCCTGGGATCGGCCAGCGCGCGCACGATTTCTTCCGCGGCGTTGATCTTGTAGCGGGCCAGCACATCTCTCGCCTCCGCCAGCGTCGTGCCATCCGGCACCGTGGGACCCGACCCGATCGCGTCGGGATCGTCGCCCGGCACGTCCGAAATCGCCAACGTAATGAGGCGCGCGGGATACGACGCGGCGGCGAGGCGTCCGCCCTTGACGCGCGAGAGATGCTTGCGGACCGTGTTCATCTCGGAAATGCGCGCCCCCGATTTCAGCAGCTGCTTCGTCAGCGCGCGCTTGGCCTCGAACGACACGCCTTCGACGGGCGCGGACCACAGCGCCGACGCCCCGCCCGACAGGAGGCACAGCACCAGGTCGTTGGGTCCGCCGGAACGGGCGAGCTGGACGGCGAATTTGGCGGACGCCACCGAATTGGCGTCCGGAACCGGATGGCCCGCTTCCATGATGGGAATGATCTCGGACGGCAGGCCGTAGCCATGCCGCGTGGTCACGAAGCCGAGCAGTTTGTCGCCCTGACCTTTTGCGGCGTAATGCTTTTCCGTCGCCCGCGCCATGGCGGCGGCGGCCTTGCCCGCGCCGACGATGATGATGCGGCCGCCCTCGGGCACCTCCGGCAGGAACGGCGGCACGCACACGTCGGGGTGGGCGAGCGACACGGCCTTATCGTACATTGCGCGCAGCAATTGACGTTGCTCAGCCGTTCCGATCGAGGCCATGACGGTTTCCGTTCGTTGGAGGGGGACTTCGACTTTGGTCGTGTTTGGGGGATGCCTTTCACGCCGTCAAGCGGCCATCCGTCGCTGAAAGAGATGATCGCGGGCTGCCCCGCGTGTTAAGCACGAGGTGAAACGAAAGGACCCGGCGGCGTGCTGCGCGAACACCTTGAAGCGGTTCGAATACTCGGCGAGACGCGGATCGGCGCATCGCCCTTCCTCCTCGTCTGCGACCATGCTTCCAACCACGTTCCGGCGGAGTTTGCCTCGCTCGGGCTGCCGCCGGCCGAGTTCGAGCGCCATATCGCGTGGGACCCGGGCGCCGCACCCCTTGTCGAGGCTCTGGCCGCACGGCTCGCCGCGCCCGCCGTGCTCTCCTGCTTCTCGCGCCTGCTGATCGACCCCAACCGCGGCACGGACGATCCGACCCTCGTCATGCGGCTGTCGGACGGCACCGTCATCCCCGGCAACCGGCACGTGAGCGAGGCCGACGTCGCGGAGCGGATCGCGCGCTTTCACGATCCCTATCACCGGACGATCGAGGACGCGATCGAGCGGGCGCTCGCGATCGGCATCGCTCCGGCGCTGATCTCGATCCACACGTTTACACCTATATGGCGCGGCGCGCCCCGACCCTGGCACGCCGGAATATTATGGGACCGCGACGACCGCCTCGCGCGTCTTTTTCTCGACGGGCTTCGCGCCGACCCCGCTCTCTTCGTCGGCGACAACGAGCCCTACCACGGCCATCTCGAGAACGACTGCATGCACCGCCACGGCACGTCGCGCGGGCTCGCGCACGTTCTCCTCGAAGTGCGCAACGATCTGCTCGCGACACCGGAAGGCGTCAGTCACTGGTGCGACCGCATCGCAGGCGTGCTGGAGGAGGCAATGGCGGATGCGGGCGTGCGGATGCAGTTGGGGTGTGTGGTGGGGAGGTAGGACTGTAAGCAGTCACTCCATTTGCCGGAACCAATCGCGAAGACTGAGGTGCAGACGCGTAATCTCATCTTCGGCAAGCGGTTTGCAGTGTGCTATTGGAGCACGCAGAGTATTCAACATAGCCAGCACACGCTCAAGCCCTCGGACATCGCGGAACATATCTCCAAAAATCTGCCAATTTGCTTTGATGATTTCGCCCAGTTCACCGAAGTTGCTGTAGTCAATCAAGTGATCAGACCGAGGTGTGACCCCCGTCGACATTTCTTTCTTTTTGTTTGCTTCCGCATTTTTTCGAACCGGCTCCGGCACAGCAAGCTCCCACCAGCCTTCGCCATGTGCTTCTTCAAGTCTCTGCACTACCAGCTCTCGGATTGAATTCTCAAGACAATAGAAAATTGCGTAATGCTGTGCCATCGACGCGGCCTCAACTCGCAATCGCTCCGGAAATTGCGGATAATAAGCGTGTTCCACTTTCTCCTCGGAACGCGATAACGGTCGTGACAGCGCCTCGTCTTCGCGCTCGATCATGCGGCGCCATCCCAATAGCTCGGAAGGTAGTGCGTGGCGACACCCTTGAAGCGGCAAGCCAGTGCTTGAGGCGGCTGATGTAGGCGTTGACATTCTGAATGTGGTAGCTGCCGTAGACGCGTTCGCCCGCAGTCGCATTGAGTGCGATGTGCAGGAGGCCGGCATCCTCGGCGAAGGCCCCGTAGGCGGCGCGTCCGTCGCTTACGAGCAGCGCGTCGGGCGCTAGCACCGGCTTCAGAACGCGCGTGAAGGTTGCGCCTTCGAGATCCGGCATCACCTGATCCGTCGTTGCGCCATGCCTGTCACGCACGATAAGAACCGGAGCATAGTCGTCGCTCGACAAGCCCGCTTTTGCTGGTGTTCCACGTTTCCTGGCTGCACGACCGACGAGCCGCTTTGAGCCCTTGGCCGACTTCCGGATGAAAGTCTCGTCGGCCTCGACGATGCCCTGCACGGTCAACGCCTTACGACCAATGTTGATGTCGTGCTGCTCAGAAATTCGGCGAAGATCTGATTTAATAGCTAAATTATTTAAGCTGAACAGTCGCAGCGCATGTTCACGTTTCATTTTTGCAGCAAGTTCTCTTTGAGGGAGCGAAAAATGGTATTGAATACGTCCGCATTAGTTGTCTCTGGCAAGACAAGATTGATGGTGTAAGCGAGATTCAAACCCACATCTTCAATTTGCAATTCTTGTTCGTTGCCCCCCGCATCGGAACAGTGATGGCGGGCGCCGCGTCAGTCGAAACAGCAGATGTAACATTTGACGCAACAGAAGACGCACTTGCCTCAAAATCCGCAAAGTCTTTGAGCTTAAGAAACGTCGACAAAGCCAGCTCCACGGTCCTGTCGTCGTGAGCAGCACCGGTCACCTCGACAATTAGTGCTTTCAACTTATCTTTGGTAAGATCTCCGGCATATTTGCGCATTCCCTCAGCGGCGGCTGCTCCCTGCGTTGTTACATTTCGGAAACGATCATAGAGAGATGTTGGGGTGCCGTCGGAGTTGAGGAAACCCATGCGTTTCAGCAAAGGTATTATCGCCTTGGAATTGCCCCCGGCAAAACCGAGCTTGGTTTCGAGAAAATCTTGGGTGAATTTATCAGGCTTTTTCGCTTCCTGAATTTTGGTCAGTATCTTGGGTATTGTGCCAGGTGTCGCCATATATGGTAACTTTGAAGACATAAACGAGGTTCTCCTCAATAGTGTCTCTTGATCTGGAACTTACGGTGAACAGTCTGCATGCCCAAATCAATGCTTTGAAGGTTAGCCAGCGACCAAATCTGTGGAAATCGACTGCGCGCCTATCATGCGCCAGTCTTATCCCTACGCCGTAGCCGCGTTGCGGCGGCCCTACACCGTCGATCTGCGCTCGCGTCTGCGGGTTGCGGTGCTCGCTGTCGCGCGCGCCGCTCTGATCCCCCTCCCCTCGACGGTGGCGCGGTTTGTCCCCTCTCCCCGCGCGCGGGGAGAGGGTTAGGGTGAGGGGCAGCTGCTTGCTCCTGTGCGGATGCTGCCCCTCACCCCAACCCTCTCCCCATTGCAAGGGCAATGGGGAGAGGGGGCGCCGGCCGCTCTCTCCGCGTGAGAGGCGATCTCACGCACGCACCACTTTGCTTCAACACACGTTTCCAGGCGGCGAACAGCGTGTCGTTCGCAAGATCGAGCAGCCTACTGAAATTCGTTTTCGAGCGAACAAAAAGGCGGTAAGCTAATCTCCTTTTTTGAAAGGAGTTCGATTATGCCCGAGGCACCATAATTTCCAAAACCTGAAGACGCTTTTAAACCCGGTTCAAAATTGCAGCGCTCTGTAGTGCGGCAGATTGAGATAGCTGCACCTTTTCGTAGATGGGGCAGCGCCGTCCCAATTGATCCGCCATGGGGACGGGCAGAGTATTGGAATATAATCGTCAGTCAGGAATCAATCGGCAACGACGAAGCCGAAAATTGGCAAGATAACGTTTTCATCCACCAACAAATCAGAGTTGAACAATCTAACGACGGGTGGAAAATAAGTGGGCGCAGTTTCTACAGCTTCTGGAGTCCACCACAGCCGGCTTCAGAACCGGGGCTCAGCATATCAGCACGCGTTTTGCTTGTTCTGAAGTAGAGTGGGTCACCCAAAGGGAAAAAGAGCAGAGGCAGTACCGTCGATCTTCCTCCTCCACTTATCCCCGCTCTCCCTTACTCCCCTAAACTCCCCTCATCTCCGTCCCTCCTGAAGGGGGCGTCGCTTAAGAGGCGTCTTGTGACGTGGGACGGGGTGCAGTGTCGCCGACGGAGGGTCGCATTCTCTCTCGGCGGGGCTCGGATCGGCCGCCTGCTGGAACGCAGGACGCGAAGAACGCGCTGAAACGCCGATCGTATGCCGGAAATCCTGCGCGGGGCGGTCCACGGGCCGCACCACACTACCCACCTCAGCGGCTCATGCGCCGCCCCGCCCCCTTCGCTCGATGGAGCGAAGGCAAATCGAAACGGAGCCTGCAATCCGCGTTCTTGATCCGGCACTCGCGTTGTATAGATCGCGCGCGACGAGATGGAATCAGAGCCGCAGGTCCGCGCCGCGCAGCTGATAAAGCACCAGCGCGGTGGCGACGGCGAGGTTGAGGCTGTCGAGTTTGCCGGCCATCGGGATGGTCACGCGGCGGGTGGCGATGGCGGCCATCGCGGTCGAGAGGCCGGGGCCTTCGGAGCCCATCATCAGGAGCACGGGCGACGTGTACGCCGCGCGGCGGAAATCTTCGCGGGCATCGAGCGTGGTGGCCACCGTGTCGCCCGGCCAGCGCGGCACCCACGCGAGATACGTGTTCCGGTCCACGGCGACGAGCGGAACGTTGAAGATCGAGCCCATCGTCGCGCGCACCGCTTCGCGCGAATAGGGATCGGTGCATTGGCCGACGAGGATGATGCCCGCCGCGCCGACCGCATCTGCGGTGCGGATGATCGTGCCGAGGTTGCCGGGGTCGCGGATGTCTTCGAGCGCCAGCCAGACGGATTTTTGCGGGATCGATTTCAGATCGGGGAGTGTTCCCCAGCGCTGCTTGAACACGCCGAGCATCGTCTGCGGGTTTTCTTTGGCGGCGAGTTTTTCCAGCACCGCGCCCGAGACTTCGAGCACTTCCGCGCCTTCATCCAGCGTCGTGTTGACGAGGCGCAGCTGTGTGTCGGTTTCGAGCGCGCCGGCGCGATAGACCAGCGTCTCGGCGCGAAAACCGGCCGCCCGCGCCATCATCAGGATCGACGCGCCTTCTGCGAGAAAGAGCCCCGTTTCCTTGCGTTCCTTGCGCATGTCGAGGGCGCGGATCGCTTTCACGCGCTCGTTCGTCAGGCTTGTGATCGGCTTGATCATGCGCGTCATGGCGTCGAGACCCAGCGCGTGAACAGCGATGTCGGCACGGCGTTGCCGCCCTTGGCGCGGATCGCCAGTTCGCCGGTATGGAAGTCGCCGCCCTTGTCTTTCAGCGTGTCGCGCATCAGCTGGTCGAAGGCGAGTGCGGAGGCGCGGATCGCGTACACCGTCAGGATCATCGAGGATTGTTTCGGGTCGAGGAGCTTGGCGCAGTCGGCCAGGAAGGGGGCCAAGTTCGTGAACAGGTCCCAGACCTCGCCTTCGGGTCCGCGGCCGAACTTGGGCGGATCGACAAGGATCACGTGATACGTTTTTCCGCGGCGGACTTCGCGGGCGACGAACTTAACCGCGTCATCCAGTATCCAGCGTATCTTGGCGGCGTCGAGTTTGGAGGCGGCCTGGTTCTCGCGGCCCCAGGCGATGGCTTTCTTGGAGGCGTCGAGGTGCGTGACCTCAGCTCCGGCGGCGGCGGCGAGCAGGGATGCGGCGCCGGTGTAAGCGAACAGGTTGAGGACGCGCGGGGGGCCGTCTTTCACGGCGGCGATGCGGTCGAGCATCCAGGTCCAGTGCGGGACCTGTTCGGGGAAGAGGCCGAGGTGCCAGAGGCCCTGCATCTTGAGGAGGAGTTTTACGCTGGCGCCTTCCGGCCGCTTTTTGGTGGCGCCTTCCGACTCGCCTCCGGCGAGCCGGCCGGAAGGCGCGGTCAATGAATGCGCGGGAAGTTCTAAGCGCACGGGCCAAGACTCGGGGACGGGCTTGTCGACGCGCCAGCGGCCCTTTTCTTCGTCTTCGGCGGAGGCGGAAAAGACGGCGTGGGCCTTCGACCATTCGGCCTTGGCGAGGCGCGGCGTCCAGAGCGCCTGCGGTTCGGGGCGGTCCACGACGATCGTGCCGAAGCGTTCGAGCTTGCGGCCCCCGCCACTGTCGAGGAGCGCATAATCGGCAAAGCCATCCGTCTCGATCAGGTCGATCGGCGGGTGCGCGGCGGATGTGGCGGGTTTGGCGTGCATCGGCCGCGACCTAGCACGTTCGGGCGGGCGTGGGCAGGGGGATGGAGCGGCGCAGTAAATCCCCTCTCCCCGTGTCCAGGGAGAGGGGTCGTGATCAGCGGCGATCCTCGTAGCGGCCGCCGTCGAAGCCCGGGTCCTCGTCGTAGGTGCGATCGTTGTCGCGGCTGCCGCCACTATAGCGATCGTCATCGACGCGGCCGGAGAGAAGCGGGCCGATGCGGCGGACGGTGATGCGGCGGTTGGCGCGCTCGGGGCCGTCGGTGGGGACCTTCAGTTGCTCTTCGCCGTAGCCCTGCGTGACGAGGTTTTCGGGGGCGACGCCGTATTCCGTCGTCAGGATTTCGGCGACGGACTGGGCCCGTCGGTCGGAGAGCGTCAAGTTATCCTCTTGCGATCCAACAGCGTCAGTATGGCCTTCGATCATGAAGATCTCGTCCGGGTTGCGGGCGAGAACGCGGTTGATGCCTTCGGCGAGGCGGTCGAGCGCGCGGCCCTGGTCGGGGCCGACTTCCCAGGAGCCGAAGTCGAACGTGACGGTGTCGAGATCGATGCGGCGCATGCGATCACGCAGGTGGCTCGAGTAGCGGATTTCCTCCAGCGAGTAGCCGCGATCGAGGCGTTCGATGGGGGTGCGGTGAGGGCTTCGTAGAGGTCGTCGTCGGACGCGCGACCGTAGTCGACGATGTACCGGTCGCGCGGGATGCGAACCTCGGGGGCGGACAGCCCGATGGCGCTTCCGATGAAGAGGCCGATGCCGGCGCCGATAAGAACATCGCGTGTGCGATTGTTATCGCGGCGGTAATAGCGGCGATTGTCGATCAAGATGACTTCGCGGCCGCCGGGATAGCGCCGATAACGATACAGCAGGCGGCCGTGGCGGTCGGTGACGTCGTAGATGCGGACACCTCCGCGCCGGGTCATGAAGGTGGTGGCGGTGCCGTCAGCGCGCCGAATCGTACGGGCGTCGGGTGCGATGCGGCGGAAGCGTTCGGACTCGTCGTGGCGGATGAAGGTGCGATTGTCCTGCTTGACGATGACGCGCCGGTCCGGCTCCTCGATGACGCGCAATTTTCCATCGGCGATCGAGCGCTCGCGGCGGTTGCGTTTCAGCTCATCGAACGACCGCTGCTGGGGCGGAGCCTGTCGGTAGCTCTCGCGGATTTCTTTACTTCGGACGCGGCGGCGATCGCGTGGCGACATCTGCTGCGTAGTTTGCGGCTGCGTGGATTGGACACCGGGTGTTCCAACGGGCGGGGGTACGGCATCAAGATCGCGGCGCCGGTCGCGATCACCGTCGCGCGCCGGCCGAGGACCGTCGGGAGACGGTTCTAACGTCGCGAGCTTTCTGCTGCTCGCGTTGCTCACTGCAGCTCCTCCTCGCGCACGCGGTCCTGCTGCTGGCGTTCGTTTTCCTGCTGCGTCTTGGTGCGCTCGGCCTCTTGCTCCCGGAGCTTCTCACCCTGCAGCTCGTCCTGGCGAACGCGGTCCTGCTGCTGGCGTTCGTTTTCCTGCTGCGTCTTGGTGCGCTCGGCCTCTTGCTCCTTGCGCTTCTGATCCTGCAGCTGCTCCTGGCGAACGCGGTCCTGCTGCTGGCGTTCGTTTTCCTGCTGCGTCTTGGCACGCTCGGCCTCTTGCTCCTGGCGCTTCTGATCCTGCAGCTGTTTCTGGCGAACGCGGTCCTGCTGCTGGCGTTCGTTTTCCTGCTGCGTCTTGGCGCGCTCGGCGTCTTGCTCCTGGCGCTTCTGATCCTGCAGCTGTTTCTGGCGTTGGTTTTCACTCTGCTCTTGCCGCAGCTTCTGCTGTTGCTGCCTCTCTTCCAGGCGACGCTGCATCTCCTGCTGACGCTGCTGGGCGCGCTCCTGTTGAACCTTTTGCTGTTCGCGGGCCCGCTCCTGCTGCCTCTCCTGCTGTTGCTCGATGCGTTGCTGGTTTTGATTTTGCTGTCCCTGCGGAGCCTGCTCGCGGCGCTCTTCACGTTGCTCCAATTTCTCTTGGCGCCGCTGATCTCCTTCCAGTGCCTTCTGCTTCTTTTCATCCTTCTTTTCATCGGCGTCAGCCGGCGGAGGCGAGGTACCTCCTGTGCGAGAATGATGTGCGAAGTACTGTCCTCCGCGATGACCGGTATCGGAGACGACACGGCCATGACGGCAAGGAGAGTATGCGACGTGACGGGAATCGTGCGGCATGGGTGTCCTCGAGAAGGGCCTCGCGTTTCGGCGACCTTTAACGGCGCGAAATACGGCAAGGTGAAGATCAGGAGAACGTCTACCGAGGCGGATTGTTTCCGCTGCTCACGTTCCGCGATTGTAACGCCACATCCGGACGAAGGTGTCTTTGATCTCCGGGGCCGGCTTGTCCAGGATGTCGAGGGGAATGCGGATCTCGGTCTTGGATTCCAGACGCCATGGAAGGCGCATGGGTCGCCTCAGCAGCGGCCGAGAGCGCCAATCGGCGAGCAAAGCTTCAGATATGGGCTTCTTCAAATTAATGATCAGGTCGTGTGTAGTGCCGCCGCGTTCGACAAGTTCAATGGTCTCGATGCTATCCACCGCGCGCCAGGAGACGAGACCCAGGCCTTCAATAAACAGGCCGTATTGGCCCGAGCCGATCCTGGGGCGGCCGCTCTCGATGAGTGGCAGGTTGTAGTAGGCGACGGCGGCGGGAAGGATGGCGATGAAGGCCAGCAGTGGCACGCCCTTCAGAACACCGCCGATGACGAGCAGCACGGCGAACGCCGTCATGGCATAAATCGGAAAATGAATGTCTTCCTGATCGTACCCGATGGTGTAGCCGATGATGTCGTTGTCCGTGGCCATTGGCGAGATCGGGCTCAATATGCTCTGAGGGATCAACGCGTGATCCTGTCGATCGGACGCAGGCACGCGCGGGTCGCAATTCAAAATACTAGTGCGATGAAATCCATTGCGGGCGGAAAAATGCAAGCCTCGTCATGGCGTTCTGCACGCAAGACGAACGACGTAGAAGCGGTGATGAGGAAAGCGGCAAATCCGGAGCGAAGTTTGTCTATTTTTCGCGCTAACCGCGCCTGCTGCCTGTCAGTAGAACAGGCTGGAGACACTTTCTTCGCGGCTGGTGCGGAGGATCGCTTCACCAATGAGTGGAGCAATCGAAAGGACGCGGATGTTTCTCGCCGCTTTGACCGCTTCGGTCGGCAGAATGGAATCCGTGATGACGAGCGATTTCAGTTTCGAATTCTGAATGCGGCTGACGGCACCGCCGGAAAGCACGCCGTGGGTGATGTAGGCGGAAACTTCAGTGGCGCCATACTTCAGAAGCGCCTCGGCGGCGTTGCACAGCGTGCCGCCACTGTCGATGATATCGTCGATCAGCACGCACCGCTTGCCTTCGACATCGCCGATTACGTTCATGACTTCGCTTTCGCCGGCGCGTTCCCGGCGCTTGTCGCAAATGGCGATCGGCGCATCAATACGCTTGGCCAGTGCACGAGCGCGGACCACCCCGCCGACGTCCGGCGAGACGACGACGACATCCTTCGCGTCGTTCTGATCCTGAAGGTCTCGCGCAAAGATCGGGGCGGCGAAAAGGTTATCTGTCGGAATATCGAAGAAGCCCTGGATCTGGCCAGCGTGGAGATCGAGGGTGAGAACGCGGTCCGCGCCGGCGCGTTCGATGAGATTGGCTACGAGCTTGGCCGAAATCGGCGTGCGAGGGCCGGGTTTGCGATCCTGGCGGGCGTAGCCGTAATAGGGAATGACGGCCGTGATACGCTTGGCGGAGGAGCGCTTCAGAGCGTCGATCAGGATCAGCAATTCCATCAGGTTGTCGTTGGCCGGAAACGACGTCGACTGGAGGATGAATGCGTCCTGTCCGCGGACATTCTCCTGAATTTCGACGAAGATCTCCATGTCCGCGAACCGCTTAACCTGGCCCTTGGTCAGCGGGGCTTTGACATAAGCGGAGATGGCTTCGGCGAGGGGTCGGTTCGAATTGCCGGACACCAGCCTCACGCGCGGATGGCCCCGGTCCCTGTCGTCTCGGGCATCGAACGGCATGACGCGCCTCTCGCTGACATGGTCTGTGACGGACGTGTGATGCCGCGCTCTCTAGCAAGGGGCTGGAGGCGTGTAAACCGCAGCGGGCAACACATTGATGGATAACGGTCGTGGAGCAACACTCAGGGCACCTGCCCGGCCAGATCGAAAGCTGGCCGGGTCCGGTCCGTCAGTTCGTTTTGGGCAGCAACTTGATGATGCCCTGGGCAGCAGCGGCGGCGGCCGCGTCTGCTGTCTTGCCCCAGGCGCCGTCGAGGGAGCCCTGAGGCACCTCATTCTTCTGCGACACAGTTCCGAGCTGCTTGCCCTTGGGATCCTTGACGTGCCAGTCGATCGTGATCGGCTGCTTGCCTTCGCGCACCGTTCCCACGGTCACTTTGCCCTCGACCTTGTAGGTTTCCCCGCTCGCGCCCGTCAGCGAAATGCCGTTTCTAGTCAGCTCACGCTGGATGGCACCGGTGAGCGCGATGCTGCCATCGCCGGGTGCGCCCGTGACGTTAGGCACCGAGGTCAGGACGGCGCCTCCGCGGCCGATGCTACCGGTCGCGGTAGCTGTCGGCGGAGCAGTGGCGGCGGCCGTGGTTGCGGCGACCGGAGTTGCTGCAGCGGGCGCGGCGGATGCCACCGGCACCCCAGCAGCAGGCGGAGCACCAGATGGAGCCGCGGTGGGTCCCTGAGAAGGCAACCAGCCGGAAACCTGGGTGGCCGTCTTATTGGCAATCTGGTCGATCATTGTGGGCGTCACTGCAGCCCACGTGTCCTTGGAGCCTGCGCCGGCCACAACTTCCTCGCCCGTGATGCGGTTGACGCGCTTGCCCGACGGATCGGTCACGTCCCAGATGTAGGAGATCTTGGTCGAGGCCTTCTCCTTTGCTGCCACGACGTAGCCACGCAACGTGTAATCCGTTGGGTCGGTGGGCTGCTTGGCCACGGTTACCTTTTGCCGCTCGAGGGCCGCGACCACCTGGGTCTGGAGCGTCCGCGACGTTGCATCCGGCGGACCAACGATCGGCGCCACGGCCATTTTGGCGCGTTGCTCGACCGGTGGCGGCGTTGTGGCTGCCAGCGGGACGGTGCTGTCGCCACCGCCCGCGAACAAATTGGAGCCCGTCTCGCAACCTGCGAGGCCCAATGCGGAAATCAGTAGTATCGCTGCCCGCGCGACCGGCATCCGAACGCCCCTCGCCGCAGCACGATCAATGGTCGTCACTTCGACGCCCCCCTTGTTTGACCCGCTGTTCTCCGGCGGCCGACGTACTGACTTTGCGGCCTCGACTCCCCTTTAGCACCGGTACCCACTGTGTTTTGCCTAACCTGCTCCAGGCCCCAGCCACAAGGCGGTTGGGCATCAAATCTGGGAATCTCCCTAATGGAGCGCGTTCGATGGGGACCATACTTGTGGATTGTGCAGTTAGGTCACAACGATGGCGGAGATTTGGCGACCGTAATCCGGCTCCGAACGGTGTGTGGTGCGCCGAAACGAAAAGAAAAGCGATTCGTTCGTGTAGGTGCAGGGCGCAACCGGGTCGACGGTCGCCAGACCCAGGCGGCCGAGGCGCCGGGCGGCGAAACCGGGCAGGTCGAAGTGCGCCTTTGCGTCCGGAGAGGGGACCATGAAAAAGTCTCGGTTGGCCGCATCCAGCGCCAGGACTTCGGCCTCGAACTCGGGGCCGACTTCGTACGCGGCTTGGCTGATCGTCGGACCGATTGCGACTCGGATGCGATCGCGGCGGGCGCCGGCCGCTTCCATCTCCGCGATGGTCGACTCGATGATGCCGCTGACAGCCCCGCGCCATCCGGCGTGCGCTGCGGCGACCACCTTGGCTTGCGGGTCGGCGAACAGAACGGGGGTGCAATCGGCCGTGAGCACACCGATCACGAGGCCAGGGACCGTGGTGACGACAGCGTCGGCTTTCGGGAGGGCGTCGCGGGGGATCGGGCCATCAGCGCGGACCGCTGTGTCGCCGTGGACTTGGTAGACCGTCAGAACTTCGGGCTTGGCGCCACCAAGGTGGCGGGCGACACGGGCGCGGTTCTCGAGCACGCGCTCGGTCTCGTCCTTGGAGCCGAGGCCGCAGTTGAGACCTGCGTAAAGCCCTTCGGAAACGCCGCCTTCGCGGGTGAAAAAGCCGTGGCGGATGCCGGAGACGTCGAGCGACGTGCTGAGGATCGGATTGAGCATAGAGCGTTAGATAGACGTTGGCCGTGGAGTTGGAAAGCTGCAGCAAGCTTCAATTTCCCCCGCCCGGCGGCGCCGTGCAATTATTCGAAGCCGGGCAAGCAAGGGAGGTGAGCGGAGCGGAGGCCGATGACTTTGAATCGTGATCCCATGCCCTGCGCGGCGATGAGCCGGGCAACGCCCAGTTCTATCTCTGCCGCTTTTGCGGGATTGGCGTGCATGAGGCGGGAGGCGCGCTCGACGATGCCGAGCCGGCCGAAGAATTCGCCCTGGGTGATGGGGCCGTCAATGGCGAGTGTCCGGCGCGGTATTGCAGCCGCGAAAGCGGCAAAATCGACATGCACGGTCAAATCGGCTTCGCCGGGCGAGCAGAGTGGGTGTTCCGGAGCGTGACCGCGCAGGGCCTGCAAGGTCTCGCCCGCGGCCGTTTCGAGATAGCCATAGTCGATGAAGAGTGCCGCCAACGGCGCGCCGCTGGCGCGAGACGCGAGATCGGTCGTGAGTGCCGTGTGATCCTGACTTTCCTCGATAACCCCGTTGGTGGGCTCGAACACGAGACGGCCATTTCTATCCAGCGTCACGCACCGCTTGGTGCCATCGCTGCTTTGCTGGACTGACGCCGTATCCAGGAACTCGTTTGCAATGAATATCGCAGGACCCACAGGGACAGTTTGCGATGATGCGTGCCAGCGAAGCGTACTGCTGGCACTTTCAAGAGTTTTGCGCTGCATTGGGATTAAACGTTCGTTGCTTTCAACGAGGTGCACGTCTAGCGCATCAATGAAATTGGGCACCTTACACGCGGCGCGCAGTGCGTCACGCAGAAGAGTGCCACGGCCTGGTCCCATTTCAACGACGTTGAGCCGGGCTGGCGAACCCATCTGCTGCCAGACGACGGCAGACCAAAGGCCGACCAACTCGCCGAAGACCTGGCTGATTTCGGGAGCGGTAATGAAGTCGCCTTCGCGGCCGATGACGGATTGCTTGATGTAATAGCCGTGCTCGGGGTCTTGCAAGCAGGCGGACATGTATTCGGCAACCGGGATCGGACCGTCGCGGCGGATGCGATCTTTCAGTTTGATCGCCAGCGGCGTATCGCGGCGGGCTTCGGGATCATATTGCATAAAAGGCTCCGGCGCCGCGGGGGGCGCGGCGCCGGTTTTGAACGGATCAGACGCGATTGGCAATCCAGCTCAGGAGGCCAACTTGAAGCTGGCGAGATGATCTTCCCACGACAGAGCGTGGCGGACGATCTCGTCCAGGTCGTCGTGGCGCGGTTCCCAGCCGATCCGATCGCGGATTTTCTGCGACGCGGCGACGATGGCGGCGGGGTCGCCTGCCCGGCGCGTGGACAGGCGGACATCGAAATCGACACCCGAGACGCGCTTCACCGCAGCGATGACTTCGAGCACGGAAAAGCCTTTCGAATAGCCACAATTGAACACGTCCGACTTGCCGCCCGTGCGAAGATTGTCGAGGGCGGCGACGTGGGCTCGGATCAGGTCTGTGACGTGGATGTAGTCGCGGATGCACGTGCCATCATGCGTGGGGTAGTCAGTCCCGAAGACGTCCATGTGCGTGCGCTGGCCGAGTGCTGTCTCGCAGGCCACTTTAATAAGGTGTGTTGCACGCGGGGTCGACTGCCCGGAGCGGCCTTTCGGGTCGGCACCGGCAACATTGAAGTAGCGGAGTGCGACGTAGCGGAAATCGTGGGCACGGGACGTATCGGCCAGCATGATCTCGGTCATCAGCTTCGACCAGCCGTACGGCGACATGGGCGCGGGCGTGGCCATTTCGCTGACCGGATTTTCCAGCGGGTTGCCGTAAACGGCCGCCGTCGAGGAAAAGATGAACTGCTTGATGCCAGTGGCGACGGCGGCTTCGATCAAGGCGCGCGACTTGACGGTGTTGTTGTTGTAGTAGCCCAACGGATCGGCGACCGATTCCGGGACAACGATGGAGCCGGCAAAGTGGACGATGGCCTCAACGCCGTACTTGCGGTTCACCGTGCGGACAAGGTCCTGGTCGCCGACGTCGCCGACCACCAGCGTCGCAGCCGGAGGAACCGCCCAGCGAAAGCCCGTCGACAGGTTGTCGAGGACGATAACCTTCTCCCCCGCATCCAGCAGGGCCAGAACCATATGACTGCCAATGAAGCCTGCACCGCCTGTGACGAGAACTGCCATACAGTTAACGCGCCTCCCTGACGCTCAGTTGTCCGGACCTCAGTCCGATGTTGGGAACTTGGGTAATAGACCGGAATTGCGGTTCCCTAACTTTGACCGGCCACAATCCGTTCCTATTTGGCGCTAGTTTCCATTCAAAATTCGTGCCCGGATCCGCAGCCTATCCCATCCTAACTGCCAGCCCTCCCTCTCACTTCCCGACCCGATCAATCGTTACCATCAGCCTGGAGCCTGCCCGCATGCCCGCCGCACCCGCTCGTATCCGCAAAGCCGTCTTCCCCGTTGCAGGTCTAGGGACGCGGTTTTTGCCCGCCACGAAGGCGGTTCCGAAGGAAATGCTGACGGTTGTGGATCGGCCGGTCATTCAGCACGTGGTCGATGAAGCAAGGGCCGCAGGTATCGAGCACCTCGTGTTCGTGACCGGGCGCAACAAGGCTGTGATCGAGGATCACTTCGACATTCAATACGAGCTGGAGCGGACGCTTGCGGACCGCAAGAAGACGAAGGAGTTGGAAGCACTGATGTCCGACTTGCCGGTTGCGGGTCAGGCGAGCTTCACGCGGCAGCAGGCCCCACTCGGGCTCGGACATGCCGTGTGGTGCGCACGCGACATCATTGGCAACGAACCCTTCGCGTTGCTGCTGCCCGATATGCTGCATCATGGCGCGATGCCCTGCCTGAAAGACATGATCGAGGCGTACGCTGCGACGGGCGGAAACCTCATCGCGGTTGCCCCGGTGCCGGAAGATCAGACGCACCAATATGGCATCGTGGGTGTGACCGACCCGAACGCGAAGGTCGCAACAATCACGGAGATGGTGGAGAAGCCGCCGAAGGGCACCGCACCGTCGAACCTGCACATCACCGGACGCTACATTCTGCAACCAGAGATCTTCGATCTTCTGGCCATGCAGGAAAAGGGAGCCGGTGGGGAGATCCAGCTCACCGACAGCATGATCCGACTGATGAGCGATCTAAAGCAACCATTCCACGCGGTGCGCTTCGATGGGACGATCTATGACTGTGGCTCTAAGGTGGGGTTCCTGGCAGCCAATGTGGCCTACGGACTGGAGCGGTCTGACATTGCTCCCGCGCTTCGTGCCGAGATTGAGCGGCTGCTCAAATAAGCAGCGGGTGCATCTCTCCATCGGGAAAATCAATCGTAAGTATCGGAAAGAGGAGAAGTTTAGCGGGTCAGAGTGCATGATGTTGCCCGTTTCCGGTGACACAGCCATGGGATAGTGTCGACGTGCAGACCGGGCTCTTTTGCGCCCGCCGGAGGTTTAGGAATGATCATGAAAAGGCGGAGCGCCGAGGGCGGCGCCTCCCAAACCCGAAAACTGACGCCGCCCGGCGTGTTCGTTTTGCGGATGCTGATTTTTCTTATCCTCGTTGGCTTTCTCGCGGCGATTTTATATGAGCAGCTCAGAACGGCATTCATGACGAACCCGGGCCTCAACGGGCTCATTCTCGGCGTTCTCTTTCTGGGCATCATCTATGCCTTTAGACAAGTCATCCGGTTGTACCGCGAAATAGGCTGGGTGAATGCGTTCCGCATTTCTGATCCTGGCCTCGTCACCGATACGCAGCCCGTTCTACTCGCGCCCATGGCGAACATGCTGCGCGACCGCACAGGCACGTTCTCGCTGGCCACGGTGTCGATGCGATCGATCATGGATTCGATCGGATCGCGTCTCGATGAAGCGCGCGATACGGGCCGGTATCTCGTGGGACTGCTCGTCTTCCTGGGCCTGCTCGGGACATTCTGGGGTCTGCTCGAGACGATGTCGTCGGTGGGTGCCACAATCGCGGCGCTCAACCCCTCCGGCGAGGGGACAGCGGTCTTCGATGAATTGAAGGCTGGGTTGGCTGCCCCCTTGAAGGGCATGGGCACGGCGTTCTCGTCATCGCTCCTTGGCCTTGCGGGTTCGCTGATCCTGGGCTTCCTCGAGTTGCAGGCCAACCACGCGCACAATCGCTTCTATAATGAACTCGAAGAATGGCTGTCGGGCATCACGGAGCTGACGCCGGGGTCGTCGTCGGCAACCGATCAGGCCAGCCGGCAGCTGACGACCGCCGTGTATGAAATGCAGCGCGCGGTGGCGGAACTCTCCGACAAGCTGAGTGGAATTTCGTCTGCGAGCCTTCGTGCTCACGAACCGCCGGCGCCCGGGGCTGCGGGAGGTGATGAGGCGGTCAAGGATCTCGCGCGCGGCGTGAACCAACTCGTCACGCTTATGCGGAGCGAACAGAAAGTGGTGCGCGAGTGGGTCGATGAACAGGCTTCCCAGCAAGCAGAACTGGCCGGGGCCCTGAAGGCGCTCGCGGACAACTATCAACGCAGGACGACCTGAGATGGCCATGGGGCGCGGCCGCCGCCGCAGCGCCGAGTATGGCGAGTTCTGGCCGGGATATGTGGACGTGCTGTCCACACTTCTGTTGGTCGTCACGTTCCTGATGTCGGTTTTCATGATCGCGCAATTCTTCGCGACGCAGGAATCGGCTGGCAAAGATACGGTTCTGCAGCGTCTCAACCGACAGCTTTCGGAGCTGACGAGCTTGCTTTCGCTCGAAAAGGGCAAGGCGAAGGAGAGCGAGGATCAGGTGGCGGAATTGCAAGCCATGCTTGCGACTCTAAAGTCTGAAAACGAGAAGCTTTCCGGTGTGGCCGCACTCGGTGATGAGAGCGCAAAATCGGCAGCCGGTCAGATCGGTACGCTGTCTTCGGAACTCGATGCCCAGAAGTCCGTCTCGGCCGAGGCGATGGCGAAGGTCGATCTTCTCAATCAGCAACTCGCGCAATTGCGGCGGCAGATTGCGGCTCTGAACGAAGCACTCGAGACTTCGGAAAAGAAAGGTGCAGAAAGCGACAAGACGATCAAGGATCTTGGTCAGCGGTTGAACGCGGCCCTCGCGCGTCAGGTGCAGGAGTTGCAGCGCTACCGGTCGGATTTCTTCGGGCGGCTGCGCGATCTTCTAAAAGATCGGAAGGACATCCGCGTGGTTGGTGACCGGTTCGTCTTCGAGAGCGAAGTTCTCTTCGGATCGGGCGCAGCGTCTCTGACGCCAGAGGGATTGGCAGCGCTGGATCCAATTGCGACGGCCATCGCCGATCTGGGCCGTCAGATACCCAAAGAAATTGATTGGGTGGTTCAGATCAACGGGCACACGGACATCCGGCCGATCGCGAGTGCGCAGTTCCCCTCGAATTGGGAGCTTTCAACCGCGCGTGCTTCGTCAGTCGTCAAGCATATGATCGCGCGGGGCGTACCGCCGGAACGGCTCGTAGCCGCGGGCTACGGCGAATATCAGCCGATCGAAAGCGGCACCGATGAAGCGTCGCTCCAAAAGAACCGACGCATCGAACTGAAACTGACGAGCCGATAGAGGTCTCGCCTATTCCGCAGCTTCCTTGCCGAACTGGAGCGCGGCGAGGCGTCCGTACAGTCCACCCTTGACGACGAGTTCGGCGTGCGTACCGCTTTCCACCACGCGCCCTTCCTCCATCACCAGGATACGATCGGCCTTCTGCACCGTCGCAAGCCGATGTGCGATCACCAGTGTCGTGCGGTCACGCATGACGACTTCTAGCGCCTGCTGAACGGCGCGCTCGTTCTCCGCGTCCAACGCGCTGGTCGCTTCATCGAGAAGCAGGATGGGCGCATTCTTTAGGATGGCGCGGGCGATGGCGAGGCGCTGGCGCTGGCCGCCGGAGAGCGTGACGCCGCGCTCGCCAAGACGGGTAGCGTAGCCTTCGGGCAAGGCGCGGATGAATGTATCAGCCTGAGCCGCGATGGCGGCCTTATGGATGTCGTCCTCGCTGGCCTCGGGGCTTCCGTAGCGTATGTTCTCCAGAACGCTGTCGGCAAAGATCGCCACATCTTGCGGCACGAGCGAGATGCGGCGGCGCAACTGCTCGAGATCGGCGGAGGAGACGTCGATGCCGTCGACGCGAACGCGGCCAGAGGTCGGATCATAGAAGCGCAGGAGTAAATTGAAGATCGTCGTCTTGCCGGCGCCGGAGGGTCCGACAAGAGCGACGGTTTCGCCGGGCTTCACATGCAGGGTGAAGTCGCGCAGCGCCGACACGTTGGGGCGCGATGCGTAGGCGAACGTGACATTATCGAAATCGACGGCACCACGTGCCGGCACAGGCAGCGGCACGGGATTGTCCGGGGAGCGGATCTCGGGAACAACCGCCAGGATTTCTGTCAGGCGTTCGGCAGCGCCTGAGGCTTGGCTGATCTCACCCCACACTTCGGCAAGTTCCCCCAGCGCGCCGGCGACGAACAGTGCGTAGATGATGAACTGGCTCAGTTCACCGCCGCTCATCTGGCCCGAAATTACAGCGGATGCGCCATACCACAACACGGCAACGATGCTGGCGACGGTGAGGAATACGGTGAGTGCGGTGAGGCCAGCACGCGCCTTCATGCGATCGCGGGCAGCATCGAATGAGCGCTGCACGGCGTCTTCAAAGCGGGCGGAGACTGCCTTTTCGTGCGCGAACGATTGCATCGTGCGTACTGCGGACAGGTTTTCGGCGGCGTATGCGGATGCTTCAGCCAGTGTGTCTTGGGCTTTCCGCGACAGATTCTTCACCGCCTGTCCGTAGGCCATCAAAGGCAGCACAATCACGGGAATGGCGATCAGCGTCAGGCCTGAGAGGTTCGGGCTCGTGATGAACATCATCACGAAGGCGCCAATGAGCATGATGATATTGCGTAGCGCCTGCGAGATCGTATGGCCGGCGACCGCCTTGATCTGCGTGGTGTCGGCGGTGAGGCGGCTCATCACTTCGCCGGAATGCGTTTTTTCGAAGAACGCGGGGCCGAGGCGCGCCAGATGCGCAAACACGTCATGGCGCAGATCGGCTACGACACGTTCGCCGAGCCAGCTGACGCAGTAGAAGCGGGCGGCGATCGAGGCCGCGAGAACGGCGCCAATGATGACCATCATCGCGAAGTACTGGTCGATAAAGCCGGCATTATCGGCGGAGAAGCCGTGGTCGATCATGCGTCGAACGGCAAGCGGCACGGACAGCATGGCAACGGCTGACAGCACCAGAGCAGCGAGCCCGAAGGCGAGCATGCCCTTGTGCATCATAAGGTAGGGCTTAAGCCGCATGAGTGGCTGCAGCGAATTCAGGCGGCTGGAGCCGCGGGCTGTTTCGCCGTCCTGATCTGGCGACAAGGTGCCGGACGGCGCGGTGGCCTTCGCCAGGCTCACGACGGTGGATGGTGTTTCTGCGGACTTGCCGGACGTTGCCATTGATCCCCTAGACACTTTCTTGGTCTCAGCTACCCCGTTCTTTGCGGGGTCATGGCTTCATATAAGGCCTTCTCGGCCCAGTGGTGACGTTCCGACGGTCGCGTCAGAACGTAGCAGGAACGATGCAGGCAGAGTATTTGATCAACCGCCAGGGCGGACCGGCTGCTTGTGCACTTCGGGCATCTCGACTATAGAAGCGCCTTCCTGAATTCAAGGCTGGTGGAGGCTGCGGATTTACACCCGTTCCCGTCGCGGCCGTTTTCCTATGACAGAGCGCCTCACGATGAAAAAAGAACCCGGCCTGCACCCCGACTATCACCAGATCAAAGTCAAGATGACGGACGGTACGGAATTCATCACGTACTCGACCTATGGCAAGGAAGGCGATGAACTCCACCTCGACATCGATCCGTCGACGCATCCCGCCTGGACCGGCGGCGATACGAAGCTGATGGATCGCGGTGGCCGAGTTTCGCGCTTCAAGAAAAAGTTCGAAGGCATTTTCTGAGCTTCCCGCCACGGCGGCCGAGACAAAAAACAAGGCCCGGGTCACGCCCGGGCCTTTTTCTCATTTGCACGGTCGTGCACCTCAGTTGAGCTTGGCGAACGCTTGTTCGAGAAGCGACAACTGCGCGCCGACGGGATTGGCCGGGCGTGCTGCAACGATCTCTTCGGCAGGCGCCGACATGGCGAGGTCGAGTTGCACGATGCGGTCGTGAAGGGCAAAGCTTTCTTCAATCAGCTTCTGCAGGCCGTCGGGAAGATCGGAGAAGCCGCGAATGTGGGATGGGCGGCCGAGGCTCTGCAGCTTGACGCGGGAGCGCTTCTTTTGAGCTTCGGCTTCGGTGATTTCACCGTCCTTCAAAGCGCGGCGGATCAGCAGCCAAGAGGCCAGATCAAGCAAACGCGTCGTCAGCCGCATGCTCTCGGTGGTGTAGAGGACGGTCGCTTGACCGGCGAGGGCCTTTGCGGCCTTGCGCCCGTCGCCGTCAAGATAGGCGGCGGTGCGCTCGACGAGGGCCATGCCCTCTTTGAATACACGGTCGAACTGGGCAGAGGCCTGGAACCGTTCACCGAAGGAAACGGTCACGCTCTCGGCGTCGACGTCACGGAACTCGAAACTCGATTTATCTGTCATGGAACGCTTTGACACAGACGCTTACTCTCTCGTCACCATTACACACCGGCAGCCTAACTGGCCATAGTTAACAACTGGGTTCCAAACGCGGCACAACGGGACACATTCCGCGCGACAGGCTTGAATACTGTGGATCAAGCAAAAAATGAGCCGCCTTGCGGGCGGCTCAAAGGCAACAGGGAGGCGTCACAGAGCGGTATGAACCACTCGGGTCCAGAAATCTGGATGCCTTGAACTTAGACCGGGTCAGTAAATAAAGCGTTGTCAGGTGTCGCGGATTGGCATCGCTGCGACAGACGCGGGCTATTGGTGGCAATCAACTCTTGCCGGTGAATAGTTCGGAAGCGGCAGCCTCGTGGGCCTTCTTCCTATCGAGTTCGGCTTGCAAACGCGCGATTTCGGTTTCGAGGGTTTGCAGCCGCGTTTGAAGTTCGTCCTTGGACAGTTGGTCGAGGGGCTCGCCGACGGTATGGCCGACGGTCTGAGCCTTCGATTTCGGTTCGTCCCATTCCATTTTTCGACCTCCGTTCGGAACTTTCGCCCCGCTCTCCCCTTGCCGCCGAGAATGGCACGACATACTCAACGTCACAACTCATGCAACCGCTCAATCCTTACGGATCCGCATCATGCCCGCCATTCCCGAGACCATGACAGTGATCGCCATCGCCGGAAAAGGTGGTCCTGAGGTGCTGACGGCACAAACTCAGCCGGTGCCAGAGCCAGGTGCGGGGCAGGTTCTCGTCAAGGTGCAGGCGGCCGGCGTCAACCGTCCGGATGTGCTGCAGCGCTTGGGGCACTATCCCGCGCCGAAGGGTCATAACGAACTACCGGGGCTTGAAATTGCAGGTGAAGTGGTGGCAACAGGCAGCGGGGTCACGCGGTTTGAAATCGGCCAGCGGGTGATGGCGCTCGTCAACGGCGGCGGCTATGCCGAATATTGCCTCGCGGACGAGGGCGCGACGCTGCATGTGCCCGAGGGGCTATCCATCATCGAAGCTGCGGGGCTGCCGGAGACGTTTTTCACCGTCTGGCATAACGTCTTCGAGCGCGGCGGGCTGAAGGCTGGTGAGTGGATCCTGATCCACGGCGGCACATCCGGAATAGGCGTGACCGCAATCCAGCTGGCAAAAGCCTTCGGGGCCAAGGTCATTACGACGACGGGCTCGGAGGCGAAATGCGAAGCGGCCCGCAAGCTCGGCGCCGACCGGGCGGTAAATTATCGCACGGACGATTTTATCGAGGCCGTCAAGGCTGAGACCGGTGGACGTGGCGTCGATGTCATCCTCGACATGGTCGGCGGGCCGTACATCGAGAAGAACATCCGCGCTCTGGCCGACGACGGACGCCTCGTCTACATCGGCTTCCAGTCGGGATCGAAAGCGGAAATCGACTTCATGCGGGTGATGCTGAAGCGGCTGACGATCACGGGTTCGACGCTGCGTATCCGACCGGCCGACGTGAAGGCGCATATTGCACGAAAGGTCGAGGCCGACATTCTCCCGATGCTCGCGGCCGGTGACGTCAAGGTTCTCATCGACAGCACATTTCCGCTCGCCCATGCCGCTGACGCTCACCGGCGGATCGAAGAAGGCACGCACATTGGAAAAATTATTCTGACTATGGGGTGAGGCCGACGCGGCCGCCAGCGCATAAAAAGAGCCGGAGCAGCGGCTGCTCCGGCTCTTTCATTTTCTATTATTGGCCGGCTCGGGGAAGTTGCTCAGACCGCCTGGAACCAGCTGGAAACACAAGCAAAACGCCACTGACATGAATGGCCCTGCAGACGCACGCCATCCTTCTCGCACCCCATGTCTTCTCCTTTCCTAGGAGGTGCAAGACACGCGGCACCAGTGTTTGGTCTATCTGCGTCGCGGATTCCTGTCACGCGCCAGGCTGGCTGCCTCATCTTGCGGGGCAGGCGCGGTGCCCGTAAGACACTGCGAGCAACGCACTGCCGGCCTGAGGGTTGCATTTGCTACACCTTTGAAACCGCTTGCGCCTTGTCCCTCCGACCAAGTTCAGCGGCATTCATGTCACACAACACGTTCGGTCATCTCTTCCGTGTCACCACCTGGGGCGAGAGTCATGGGCCAGCGATTGGCTGCGTGGTCGACGGCTGCCCGCCGGGGCTGCCGATCACCCCGGAGGCGATCCAGGTCTTCCTCGACAAGCGCCGACCGGGACAATCCCGGTTCGTAACTCAGCGTCAGGAGCCGGATGCGGTTGAAATCCTCTCGGGCGTTTTCACCGATGCCGAAGGCCGGCAGGTCTCGACGGGGGCGCCGATCTCGCTTCTGATCCTCAACGTCGATCAGCGGTCGAAGGACTATGGTGACATCGCGCAGAAGTTCCGGCCCGGGCACGCCGATTACACGTATCAGGCAAAGTACGGCATCCGCGATTTTCGCGGCGGCGGGCGATCATCGGCGCGCGAGACCGCAACGCGGGTGGCCGCGGGCGCTATCGCGCGACAGGTCCTGGGCTCGGGCATCACCGTTCGTGGCGCGCTGGTGCAGATGGGCAAGGTGAAGATCGATCGCGCCCGCTGGAATTGGGACGAGGTCGACTACAATCCGTTCTTCTGTCCCGATCCGGTCGTGGCAAAAGAATGGGAAAGCTATCTCGATGGTATCCGAAAAGCTGGTTCATCGATTGGCGCCATCGTCGAGGTCGTTGCCGAGGGCCTGCCCGCCGGCTGGGGCGCTCCGCTCTACGGAAAACTCGACCAGGATATCGCATCGGCGATGATGTCGATCAATGCCGTGAAGGGCGTCGAAATCGGCGCGGGAATGGCAGCGGCAGAACTGACCGGCGAAGAGAACACCGACGAAATGCGTCCGAATGCCATTCCGCACGGTCGCCACCACGGCCCCGGCTTCATGTCAAATCACGCGGGGGGCATACTTGGCGGAATCTCCACGGGGCAGGCGATCGTCTGCCGGTTCGCGGTCAAACCGACGTCTTCGATCCTGACGCCGCGCAAGACGGTGACGGTTTCCGGCGAGGCGACGGAGATCTTCACGAAGGGCCGTCACGATCCGTGTGTGGGCATTCGCGCGGTGCCTGTCGGCGAAGCGATGCTCGCCTGCGTGCTTGCCGACCATATGCTGCGCCACCGTGGCCAGTGCGGCGGCTGATTGTCAAAATGACAACCGTGCGGAGATCGTCCATGCGCGCTGCCACAACGCGGAGCCTCCTCCTTTCCATTTTCGCGATCGCGCTCTGCGGTTCGTTCGCATTCGCAGGTGTCGTCGACGACGCGCGGCTGAAGTCAGCGGCCAGTGATCCTGCAAACTGGATCACGCATGGCCGTGATCTCGCCGCGACGAGGTTTTCGCCATCGACACAGATCACGACTGACAACGTGAAGCGTCTTCGACCAGCCTTTATCTATCAGACGGGAACGTCGGCAACATTCCAGACCACGCCGCTTATCGCCGACGGGATCATGTATCTCTCGGCACCGTTCTCGCACGTGATGGCGGTGGACGCCGCGACGGGCAAAGAGATCTGGCGGTACGAACATAAGAGCAGGGCGAAAAAGCTCTGTTGCGGACCGGCCAATCGAGGAGTTGCGCTCGGCTATGGCAAGGTCTATGTCGCGACGGTTGACGCGCGACTGGTGGCTCTCGATCAAAAGACCGGTGCGCCTGTCTGGGATATCCAGATGGCTGACACGAATGCGGACACGACCGAAGACAAGGGCGCGTTGGATGCAACAGATCCCGCCCTTAAGGGCCAGGTGACCGGCTCGACCGGTGTGGGAGCGGCATCCGCTCCACTCGTCATCGACGGCAAGGTGATCGCGGGCATCACCGGCGTCGGCTACGGCCTTCATCTTGATAGCGACAGGCCAGGAGCACCGCTCGGCACCGTCGTCGGAGTTGCAGGGCGGTACGGGCGTCCCGGCTTCATTGCCGCGTTCGATGCCGAGACGGGGAAGCGGGTCTGGCAGTTCGACACCACACAGAAAGGCTGGGAAGGACAATTTACGCAGGAGACCGCGTACGGCGTGAAACTACCGCGCGATATTGCGGCGGAGAAGGCAGCGTTCGCGAAGCATGCCGATGCGTGGAAGTACGGCGGCGGGTCGATCTGGCATTCACCGAGCGTCGACCCGAAGCTCGGGCTTCTTTACTTCGGGGTTGGCAATCCATCGCCGCAGGCGGCAGGCGAGAGCCGTCCCGGGGACAATCTCTACACGACGTCGCTGGTCGCGATTGAGGTGAAGACGGGACAGTACCGTTGGCATTACCAGCAGGTACCGCATGACATGTGGGGCTATGATGTGGCGAGCCCGCCGGTCCTGTTCGATATCGAGAAGGATGGCCGGACGATCCCAGCAGTCGGACAAGCCTCGAAACTCGGCTGGTATTTCGTGCATGACCGCCGCGATGGCTCGCTGATGATGAAGTCCGACGCGTTCGTCCCGCAAGACAAAATGTTTCAGGCGCCGACACGCGAGGGCGTCGTCATCTATCCGGGTGTGGCCGGCGGCTCGAACTGGTCACCGGCTGCGGTGGACACCAGGAACAGCGTGGCTTTCGTCGCCGCCATGCACATGCCGACGCGGTATCAGAGCGCCGAGTTACCCGCGACGGACGGCAAGTCGGCGATAACCTATTATACGTTCGAGCCGGCCAAGAACGTTCCGACATGGGGGACGCTTAGCGCCGTCGATCTCAGAAGCGGAGCCCTTCGCTGGCAGCAAAAGACGGCCGAGCCCCTGATCGGCGGGACACTCGCAACGGCGGGGGGGCTCGTCTTCACTGGAGAGGGTAACGGCGATTTCTCAGCCTTCGATTCCACGACAGGCAAGCGCTTGTGGCAATTCAACTGCGGCGCAGGTGTCAATGCGCCGCCGGTATCTTACGAGATCGCAGGCAAGCAATATGTGGCCGTTGCGGCCGGCGGCAGTCAGATCTGGGGCTTCCGCCAGGGTGGCGCTGTGGTGGTGTTCTCGCTGCCGGACTAAGTTCAGGGCTGAGATGTGAACTCGTCGATGCGCCAGATACGCAGCGGCGTAGCAGCTGGGAGCAATACCTCCGTCAGGCCAGCCGGTACCCGGCCACGGCGCAGTGCCGCCAGGAGCGTTTCGCTCTCGGCGCCGACCGCAACACCTGGCATCGCGCGCGCCGGACAATCGACCACATATCTGGCACCGCTGGCTTTGAGCTTGGCAATGCTTGCCGATGGCGCGGAGGCGAAGATGTCATGGGCGGCCACGATGCCATCGGGCAGTCTGTGATAGGGGCCACTCAGCGCGCGATGGTGTGTCGTCGCGACGATAAAGGGCCCGAGGTCGATATGCGTCACGATCAAGCCCGGCGGCAGTGTATCGAGTGCCCCAGTTACGGCCTTTGCGCTACAGGCGGCCGGGTCATTTTGTGACGTGGCGGCGGCAGCTGGCTTTACCGTTGCCTTCGCGATCATGACTCCGGCGAGGTTGAGCGTTGCGGGGCTCAGGCAGAGCAACGCCAAGAGTTGCATAGCGAGGCGGGACACGTTCGCCGTGCCTTCGATGCGCGCAATCAGTATGGCGATCGCGGGAATTGCAAACCATGTCGCGTAGGAAACGAATTTGAACTGCCACAGCGCCAGGAGGGAGGTCCCAACCGAAACGATCGCAATGTAGGCTAAGCGGTCATCGATAACGCGCTTCAGCAGCAAGGCATAGGCGATCACACCGGCTAGAAGCATGGCGGCGACGGACACGGCCAGAGCTGGCATGCGGGCGAAGTGCCACCAAAGCGGGCGGGCTTCACCCACGGTGTCCAGCCAAATGGGATAGATGGCCTTGGGAACTTGTCCGAAGGGACCAGCAAGGCAAGCCGGTTCCAGGACTCCGTAGATTGCGGTTGCGCCGAGCCCGGCTGCGGCGAGGACGGCGATGCGAAGCGGCCGAGACCATATGCGGCCACGGGTCATGATCAGCAACGCTCCTGCCGCGCTGATGATGGCGAGTATGACTAGGTTGATCGATAGTGCATCGCACTTCACGTTCGACCATTGCGGCGGTGGTACATTCACGCTGAAGACGACGACGAGAGCGATCGCGAAGGACAGGCAGTAACGCGCCACAGGCGCAGCTTTGCGGTCGTCATAGATCGCCCATAGCACCAGGGCGACACTGGATAGGCCGACGATCGGAAGGGCTTCAAATCCGATGGCGAGGCTCAGGGCGGCGAGCAAACCGGCTATGTAGGCAGAGCGTCCATCGGGGCCTGCGAGAGCCATGAGAAAGACGGAACTCACGGTCGCCAAAATCATCGCATTGTGGTGATCAATGCGGCCCGGCTTGAATTGAAGTAGAGCCGTAAGTGCCGTTGCGGCGAGCGCCAGCGCGACGGCTGCGGCTGTGCGGCCATGCAGGGCCTCCACCGTGCGCGCAAGGATGACGAGGAGAGGCATCAGGAGGAGCAGAGGCCACGTCGCCTGTGCGAGAAGCTCCGCGTTCTCGATGGGCATTACTAGAGCCAATAGCGATATCAGAAGCGCGACAGGCAGATCGATCAACCGAGACCAGTGTGAGGAGAGGCCGTTCGGTCCAAAGCGCTCCAACGTCGTATCGAACCACGATCCATTGGCGAGAAACTCACGCACTTGAATGAGCCGGGTCGCGTCGTCCGTGTCGGGGAAGAACTGATGCAGTCGTGTGATATCCGTCGCGAACATGGCCACCGCAAGCACGGCCCAGAGAGCCACGGCCCAATGGACGGGTCCTGCGCCGTCAGCGACGCGATGCAGCGCTGCCTTCATTCCCTGTGCGCCGGTTGCCGCGTGCATTCCCACTCTCCCCGCGAAATTCGCGTTGCAGGTGTAACACCGGCGATATTGTCAGCACGTAAATGCTGCGGTTCGTCTCAAGATGTTAAAGTTTCGTTGAGATGTGGGTCTGCGTTGTCGAGTGTTTCTTAAGAGGTTCTGGCTAGTGTCCGTCCCCATAGAGACTGCAATCGCAGGCGCCCCTGGCGTAAACAACGAGTTCAACGGTCAGCCCCATGTCTCACAGCGACGTTTTCGTCATCGGTGCCGGTCCGGCAGGTTTGACTGCCTCTTACCTTCTCACGAAGAGCGGCGTCTCAACGCGGGTGATCGAAGCGGATCCGGTTTATGTCGGCGGCATCAGCCGGACCGTAAACTACAAAGGCTTTCTCTTCGATATCGGCGGCCATCGCTTCTTCTCCAAATCGAAAGAAGTTGTCGATCTGTGGCAAGAGATCTTGCCGTGCGATTTCATCGAGCGTCCGCGTCTCAGCCGTATCTACTTCGACGGCAAGTATTACTCCTATCCGCTGAAGGCATTCGAGGCGCTGACAAACCTCGGCCTCGTGGAGAGCGCGCTATGCGTGATGTCCTTCATGTACAAGCAGGCGTTCCCAACGAATAAACCTGTGACTTTCCACGAGTGGGTGGCGAACCAGTTCGGAGAGCGGCTGTTTGCCAACTTCTTTAAGACCTACACCGAGAAGGTGTGGGGCATGTCGTGTGACGAAATCTCAGCAGACTGGGCCGCGCAACGCATCAAGGGTCTCGACCTGTGGGCGGCTATGGCGAACGCTCTCAGAAATTCCATTCCCGCCATCAAGCCGAATGGCAAAGCGGGCGACGGCGAAGTCATCAAGACGCTGATCGAGAGCTTTCAGTATCCGCGCAAGGGTCCCGGCATGATGTGGGACATGGCGGCGGAGAAAACGCGGGCGCAGGGCGGGGAAATCCTTATGGGGCAGCGTTTGTCCCGGCTTTCGTACGATGCGACGGCAAAGATCTGGTCCATCGAGAGCACGGGGCAGGACGGCACGGTCACGCGTTTCACTGCGAACCACGTCGTTTCGTCGGCACCAATCACAGAACTGATCGCGGCAATCACGCCGGCTCCCGAGGCGGCGAAGGCCGCCGCGGCGAAGCTCCGCTATCGCGATTTCATCACGGTGTCGCTCGTCGTCGCCAAGCCGGATCTGTTCCCGGACAACTGGATCTACATCCACGAACCGAGCGTGAAGGTCGGCCGTATTCAGAACTTCCGCTCGTGGTCGCCCGAGATGGTTCCCGACGAAAAGCTCGCCTGCCTCGGTCTCGAATATTTCTGCTTCGAGGGTGATGGGCTATGGACGTCTGCGGATTCCGACCTGATTGCATTGGCAAAGAAGGAATTGGCGCAGATCGGTCTTGCGACAGAAGACGAAGTCATGGACGGCTGCGTGGTGCGCCAGAAGAAGGCGTACCCGGTTTATGACGATCACTACAAGGCGCAGGTAGAAACGGTCCGCGCGGGTCTGGAGCAGCATTGCCCGAATCTGCACCTCGTCGGCCGTAACGGCATGCACAAGTATAACAATCAGGACCACGCGATGATGACGGCCATGCTGACCGTCAAGAACATCCTGGCCGGCGAGACGATCTACGACGTGTGGAACGTCAACGAAGACGCGGAGTACCACGAAGCCGGCCGGTCTGGAGTCAAGGAAGCACTCTCAAGCGTGCGTATGGTTCCGGAGCGCGTGCGTCTCGAGAAGTCTGCGTGATGACAGGCAAGCCTGGGGAGTTCGCACCACTCGTTTCAGCGGCAATGCCCGGCTCGTTCGCGGACGTGATCACACGCTTCCAGCGCGACCGCCTCTTCGGCCAGCTTTCTCGATACACGGTGATCAGCATCGTGGCTCTGATCCTCGACTTTTGTGTGTTCCTCGGATTGACGACATCTGGCGCGCGCGCATCAATGGCGGCAGCGGCCGGCTACTCAGCCGGTCTCGTGCTGCATTATATCCTGTCGGTGTGCTTCGTATTTCAGGCTGATCGCACCGGAAAAGGTCACGGCCGTCTTTTCTTGGAATTCGTGTTTAGCGGGTTCGCGGGCTTGATCACCACAGTCGCGATTGTCACGCTCGCGGTGGACGCGTTCGGCGTCTCGGCAGGTCTCGCGAAGATGATGGCTGTTGGGACGAGCTTTGCGATCACTTTCGCATTGCGGCGCTATCTCGTTTTCGCCTGGTCGGCTCCCTCGCCTTCGTAATCGGCTCCCGTTCAAGGCCAACCCGTTATTTGCGAAGCCCCGTCCTCTCTAATGCATGTTCATCCAGCCGCGGTAGCCCCTCTCGCCAGACGCAGGGGCATGTCGTAACTTGCGGAGAGCCAGACGCACTAGAAAGCGGATGCTGAGGGAATGGCCGACTTCGACCGTATCGTGATCCTGACAGGAGCGGGGATTTCCGCTGAATCTGGCGTGCCGACATTCCGCGACAAGGGCGGGATTTGGGCAAAGTACGATTATCGGGACGTGGCGACACCGGAGGGGTTCGAGAAGAACCCCCAACAGGTGCACGAATTCTACAACATGCGGCGGCGGGCGCATCAGACGGTGACGCCGAACGCCGCTCATTTCGCATTGTCGCACCTCGAGCAAACACATCCGGGCACGGTGACGCTGGTCACCCAGAATGTCGATCAGCTGCACGAGCAGGCCGGATCGAAAAATCTGATCCACATGCATGGCGAAGCGCTAAAGGCTTGGTGCCTGGGGTGCGGTTCGCGAATGCCATGGACGGGCGACATGTTCCTCGAGACGGCCTGCCCGGTTTGCGCCGATATCGCGACGCTGCGGCCCGACGTAGTGTGGTTCGGCGAAGAGCCGTACCACATGGAACGCATTCTGAAGGAACTCGAACAGGCGGATCTGTTCATCTCCATTGGCACCAGCGGGAACGTCTATCCGGCGGCAGGGTTCGTGCAGGTGGCTGCGGAGTATGGCGCGCACACCGTTGAGCTCAATCTCGAACCATCGGAAGGGCGCTCGCATTTTGCCGAGGCGATCCACGGTCCGGCGACCGAAGTCGTCCCCGCCTACGTGCGTCGGCTCCTGGATGCGGCGCTGACCTAGCGGCGAAAGACAGTGATCGCCTCGATATGAGGCGAGTAGATGAACTGGTCGATGGGCGTGACGGGGCCCATCTTGAACCCCGCATCAATAAGGGTGCGCGCATCGCGGGCCAGCGTAGCCGGGGCGCACGAGACAGCAATGACCACCGGCACCTTTGATCGTGCAAGGCGTTCGGTCTGTTCGGCCGCTCCGGCGCGCGGCGGGTCGAGGACGACGGCGTCAAACCCTTCCAGTTCCTTGGGCGAAAGCGGTTCGCGGAATAGATCCCGTATCCGGGCCTCGATCGGCTTCAAGCCGGTCGCGCGACGAACAGCAGCTTCCAGTACGGATATGGCGCGCCGGTCGCTGTCGAAAGCCATGACCTGAACTTTCTGAGCTAGTGGGAAAGTAAAAGTGCCGAGGCCGGAGAAGAGGTCGGCGACGCGTTTGGCTTTCTTTGGCAGCGCGCTGACGACCAAATCGATCATGAGACGTTCGGCTTCCGGGACAGCTTGGAGGAACAACGATGGCGGTACGTCGACTTCGGCACCGCCCAGTTTCAGGCGCGGCTCTGATCGAACGACGATCGCGTCTCCGGCAACAACAAGACGAGAGATCCGGGTCGCTTCCGCCATTTTTGCGAGTCCGGCGCGCTCTTCCGGTTGCAACATTTTGTGGCCGTTGTCGAACGCCACATCGAGGCCGGTATCGAGTTTTGTGACGATGAGGCGTCCGCTTGATTTCTCTGGCATGGCAATCTTTGCCATCGCCTTGAGGTGCGGAATGGCGGCCATGATTGCCGTGTCGAGAAGCAGGCATTCGGCAATGTCCACAAGGGTGTGCTGACCTTCTTCGCGGAATCCGATGCGAACCTCGTTGCCGGTGCGTTCGATGCCCAAAAATGCACGGCGGCGCGAGCGTAGCGGCATCTGGCGAACCGATTCGACATCGGCGGTAATACTCCGATGCTGGAAGGCGTCGCGCACGATCTGGTGCTTCCAATCGAGATAGACCGGATCGCTCATGTGCTGCGCCATGCAGCCGCCGCATATCCCAAAGTGTCGGCAAGGCGGGATGACCCGATCTGGACTATCACTCAGACGTTCTGCTTTGCCCTCTATGGTCAGGGACCAGCGTTCTCCGGGCAACGCGCCGGCAATGAAACGGTCCTCATCGACGCAACGCGCGATGCCGTCGCCTTTGCCGCCAAGCTTCTCGATGACAACTTCAGTCGCGTCAGCCATCGCTGCGGGCTCCAATCAGATATTCGATGTTGCCCGATCCGCCCTCGATCGGCGATTGGATGGTGCCGACGACACGCCATCTGGGCGTATTGGCGATCAGGCTTTCAACTCCGGCAACCGCTGTAGCACGCGCGGCTTCGTCTTTTACGATGCCACCTTTGCCGACGATATCGCGGCCGACCTCGAATTGCGGTTTGACGAGAGCAATCAGCCAGCAATCAGGCGCAGCGAAGGTCATCAGGCTGGGCAGGACTTTTTGCAGCGATATGAAACTTAGGTCGGCAACGATTGCTGTGATGGGTTCATCGATCAGGAGCCGATCCAATGTGCGCACATCCTGGCCTTCAAGAGAAATGACTTCGGACCGGGCTGCGATACGCGGATGGAGTTGCCGCTGTCCCACGTCGACTGAATAAACACGAGACGCACCGCGTTCCAGAAGCACTTCGGTAAATCCGCCGGTGGATGCGCCGGCGTCGAGACACATCCGTTGGACTGGATTAAAGTCAAATCGATCCAACGCCGCGATGAGTTTAAGGGCGCCCCGTGAGACATAACCAGTGCCTGCTTCAGGGGCGACAGTGAGCCGCGCCGCCGCGGGTGTGGATGCGCCCGGCTTCGTCACCACGACGCCGTCGACTTGCACGAGACCGCGCAGAATGGCGTCGCGGGCGCGGGATCGGGTCGCTGCGTGGCCTTGCTCTACAAGGAGTTCATCCAAACGCTTTTTCATAGGGCACGTGTACGCTATCTTACCCGCCGCACAACCCCACCACCCCTCGCCGGAGTCCCCGATGAAATTCCAAGTTGCCGCAGCTTTGCTGGTTGCACTCTCTCTCGCCGGATGCGGCGACAGCGGTCCTACACGGACACCCTCGCCTGCGGGCGCCAAGGTGTTCTTTATCGAGCCCAAGGATGGCGCGGAAGTCACGTCGCCGGTCACGGTGACATTTGGGATCGAAGGTATGGAGGTCGTGCCCGCGGGAACGGAGAAGGACCACAGCGGACATCATCATGTGCTGATCGACACGAAGCTCGAAGACCTCAGTTCGCCGATTCCGGCGGATGACAATCACAAGCATTTCGGCAAGGCACAGACCGAAGCGTCGCTTGAGCTGACGCCGGGCAAGCACACGCTGCAGATGGTTTTAGGTGACCACAATCATATTCCGCACGACCCGGTCGTGCAGTCCGAGGTGATTACGATCACTGTGAAATAAGGGGTGAGCTTCAGTGCACGATGGAAGTAGCCCTGCACGGCGAGCCGTGCAGGGCTACTTTGATTTATTTGGCTTACCTGTCGTTAATGGCCCAGGCGCCGGGGCCGTGGGCGAAGAGAAGCAGGAAACCGCCTGCAATGGCGAGGTTCTTCAGGAAGTGAACGAGCTGAATGTTATCGGCAAAATTGCCGTGGAAGATGATTCCGGCCACGATCGTGAAGATCGCCATAGGGATCGCGGCCAGTCGCGCGTAGAAGCCGGCAAGAACGGCGAGGCCGCCGAGGATTTCGAGCGCGATAGTACCGGGCAGAAGGAGTCCGGGAACGCCGAACTGTTGCATATAGCCGGCCGTCGCCTCGTAGCCTTGGATCTTGTTGATGCCCGCCAGAATGAAAATTCCGGCCAGTAGCGCGCGGCCGAGAAGGCTCGTGGCAGCGGTCATGTGGTCCCCCCGGGTTCTGAACTCAGGCGCGAGAGGCGCCACCGGCTTCGTTCGACCGGCCGAGTGCCGCGAGGACGTTGTGCACGATCCCAGCGGCGTCGAGGCCGGCATCAGCATACATCTTCACAGGGTTGTCCTGCTCGATGAAGCGATCCGGAAGCACCATCGGGCGGACTTTCAGGCCGCGATCGAGGAGGCCATTGACGGCGAGGTGCTGCAGAACATGGCTGCCGAACCCGCCGATCGAACCTTCCTCGATGGTCACGAGGACTTCATGTTCGCGGGCCAGCCGCGTTACGAGATCCGTATCAAGCGGCTTCATGAACCGGGCGTCGGCGACTGTGGTGGCCAGTCCCATGGTGGCAAGCTGATCGGCCGCTTTGAGGGCCTCGGCAAGGCGCGTGCCGAGCGACAGAATCGCAATCGTGGTGCCTTCCCGCAGGATGCGGCCTTTGCCGATGGCGAGTGGTTTACCCTCGAGCGGGAGTTCGACACCCACGCCCTCGCCACGCGGGAAGCGAAGGGCAGATGGGGCATTGTCGATCGCAGCCGTCGTGGCGACCATATGAACGAGTTCCGCTTCGTCGGCGGCGGCCATGATCACGAAATTCGGCAGGCAACCGAGGTAGGCGAGATCAAAGGAACCCGCATGTGTCGGACCATCCGCGCCGACGAGGCCCGCGCGGTCTATGGCCAGGCGCACGGGCAGGTTCTGGACTGCTACATCGTGCACGACCTGATCGTAACCGCGCTGAAGAAACGTCGAGTAGATCGCGGCGAACGGACGGTAGCCTTCCGTTGCAAGCCCCGCTGCGAACGTGACGGCATGCTGCTCGGCGATGCCGACGTCGAACATGCGGTCAGGAAATTCCTTGCCGAAGACATCGAGGCCGGTGCCGTCGGGCATGGCGGCGGTGACGGCGACGATACGCTTGTCCTTCTTGCCTTCGGCAACGAGGCTATCGGCAAAGACGCGTGTGTACGTCGGCGCGTTGGGCTTCGGCTTCACCTGCGCGCCGGTGATGACGTTGAACTTGGCGACGCCGTGGTACTTATCGTCAGATGCTTCGGCGGGGGCGTAGCCCTTGCCTTTGCGCGTCACGACATGGATCAGGATGGGACCCTGCTTGGCGTCGCGGACGTTCTTGAGGACCGGCAGAAGCGTGTGGAGGTCATGGCCATCGATCGGGCCAACGTAGTAGAAGCCCAACTCTTCAAACCACATGCCGCCTTGCCAGAGATGGCGGGTGTATTCCTCCATTCGCGCGGCGCGGCGTTCCCAGCTTTTCGGAAGGCGCTTTGCGAGCTGCTTGGCGACGTCCCGCCAATAGAGATACGTGCCGCTGGATGTGGTGCGTGCGAGATAGTGGGACAGCGCGCCGACCGGCGGCGCGATCGACATATCGTTATCGTTGAGGATGACGATGAGGCGTTCGTCGCGGGCGCCAGCGTTGTTGATCGCTTCGTAGGCCATACCGGCGCTCATCGCACCGTCGCCGATCACCGCGATCACGTTGTTCGATCTGCCTTCCAGATCGCGGGCGCAGGCCATGCCGAGCGCGGCGGAAATGGACGTTGAGGAGTGGCCGGCGCCGAAGGCGTCGTACTCACTCTCCGCGCGGCGGGTAAACCCGGCAAGTCCGCCGCCCTGGCGGAGCGTGCGGATGCGGTCGCGGCGGCCTGTCAGAATTTTGTGCGGATAGGTCTGGTGTCCGACGTCCCACACGAGACGGTCGCGCGGGGTATCGAATACCCAATGGAGCGCCACCGTCAGTTCAACGACGCCCAGTCCGGCACCCAGATGGCCGCCGGTCACCGAGACGGCATCGATCGTTTCCAGACGCAACTCGTCGGCGAGCTGGCGGAGGTCACTTTCGGGCAATCGCCGCAGATCTTCGGGCGTTTTGACAGTGTCGAGAAGGGGCGTCTTGCTCACGGCGTGGCGTCATTCTCCAATGGCGCGCCGGTTTCTCCGGGCGACACTCAGGACATGCGAACTGTTGCGCGACACCTTAGCCCCTAACTCTCGTCGAATGAAGGGCGCCCGGAGGTCTTGCCGCACGAACCTTAGATAAGGGCTGTTCCGCGTCAGTTCACCTGGCAATTTGACTCGTATTTGCCGCAGGCGCCGGCGTTGCCTTGGCTGCACTGAGACTGCCAGGTCGAGCAGCCTTCCTTCTTCCATGGCGCCACTTCAAAGCCTTTCTTGTCCTGGGGCCACTGGCATTTGCCGCTACGCATCACATAACCCTTCTTGCAGTAGCAGTCGCCCTCAGAGCTGCGGTACGCATTCTTTCCGCAGTTCTGGAGTAGCACACACTCGCCGTTCTTCAATTTGTAGTTTTTGGCGCAATTCAGCTTCTCGCGAGGCGGAGACTTTTTCTTTTCGGCTTGCTTTGCCGTGACATCTTCTGCGCGGCTTGGGGCGTCATCGGCGTCTAGCCGAAGCAATTCCACCTTTGCGGGCTCGGCCGCGGGCAGGAAGATCTGGAGGCAATCGCCCGGTCCCGTCGCGATCATCCAAGGATGGGTGCGAAAGGTGTCGAGGACCAGTTCTTCACCCGAATTGAGACCGCCATAGTCCTTTAGCGAACCGTCGAAATCGATCCACATGATGGCGCGATACATGCCGGAGTTGTTGACGAAGGTGATCTTGGTCGGTTCGCGCGAATGCTGCGATCGCAGGGTCTTGCGCTCGGAACAGGATCGCTCGCCAGCCCGTGCAGAAGATGGGGGCAGCTGCGACGCCTCTGCCGGCGGCGGTGGTGACGGCGCCGCTGATTGCGTATCGGTCAACTTTTTCAGGTAGGCCCGCGCCATATCGGCATAGAAGCCAGTTGTATAATTGGCGAGAAATGCGTTCCACGCATCGGCGGTGCCAAGTTCCTTGGCGCTTTCGAATGCTGATTTGGCGGCCTCTTGGCTAGCGGCGTCACCGGTTGGCGTGGACTGAGCGAATGCCGTGTCACCCGTTAGGGTCAGGAGGGGTGCACACAATAAAGCCGGGAGGACGATCCAGTGCATTCGCGCCAAAGCAATGCTCCCAATGCGGATATTCTGAATTCAGAGCGTATGACGGCCTCAAAGAAGCGGCAAGATAATATCTATGCTGCGTCTAAGGGATCGATTCCCTTCGGCGAGCCGTCACTACCCAAAGTGATTTTTTCGACCTTTGCCTCGGCCTGACGGAGCAAGCGATCGCAGTGGTCGCGGAGCACTTCTCCCCGCTCGTAGATGGCGATGCTCTCCTCTAGTTCGACATCTCCCCGCTCCAGTCGCGCGACGATCCCCTCGAGTTCCTTGAGCGCGCGCTCGAAGGTCATGTCCTTAATGTCTGAGTGCTTATTCAAGGCCTTATTCATCGCTGGAAAGCCCCGCGTTGGAGGTGGTCCCGCCGGGCGGGACATTGGAAGCCACCGGATTTGGCAGTTCCTCGTCTCGCGGGGATAGCCGCCCAGGGGCGGTCCGCACAAGGCCTGAAGCCGAATTGCCGCCGAGGAGGGTCAGGACCCCACGTCCATCAATGTTCGGACATGGACGCCGACCGACTTCGCCAATCCGTCGAGGTCATACCCACCTTCCAACATCGAGACGATGCGGCGGTTGGCGTGAGCTTCGGCGACGCGGGCCAGTTTCTCAGTCGCCCACATGAAGTCAGCCTCGACCAATTGCAAACCACCCAGTGGATCGCGGCGGTGCGCGTCAAAACCGGCGGAGATCACGATCAGGTCCGGAGCGAAGTTGTGGAGGGGTTTCAGTATCCGCTCGGAGAAGGCCTCGCGGAAGTGATCGCCGCCGTCGCCTTCGCGCAGCGGGGCATTGAAGATGTTTCCGACGCCGGTCTCGCTGAAGTCGCCCGTACCTGGGAAAAGCGGCATCTGATGCGTAGATCCGTAGAAACAATTTTTATCTGACCAGAAGATGTCCTGGGTGCCGTTGCCGTGGTGGACGTCGAAATCCACGACAGCGACGCGTTCGGCGCCGTGTTTTGACCGGGCATAAAGTGCGGCTATGGCTGCGTTGGAGAAAAAGCAGAAGCCCATGGCGCGATCGTTCTCGGCATGGTGGCCCGGTGGCCGGACCTGGGCGAAGGCATTGGTCGCACTGCCGGCCATGACTTCGTCGACTGCCTGCAACCCGGCGCCGACGGCACGAAGCGCGGATTCCCATGAGGCAGGCGACATGACTGTGTCACCATCAATGCGCACGAGGCGACTTTCGCCCATCGCCTGTTCGCCAACGCGGCGCATACGGTCATAATGATGCTTTGGATGGGCGAGAAGAATGTGCGTCTCGACATCCTCGCGCAATGGAGCTTCCAGCCGCTTCAGGCCGGCATAGCTCTCGTGCCCCAGCACCTTGTCGATGGCGCGCATGCGATCTGGCCGTTCGGGATGCCCAAATCCGGTGTCGTGCTCGGTGAAAATCGGGTGTGTGACGAGCAGGGTTGTCATGACCCAGAACGGTCCTTTCGTGACAGCATTGTGTGATCTTAGCGAACCGAAGTGGCCGGGCGCCAGTGGGACAGAAGGCGACGTCGGCTCAGGCACCTGGCAGGGTCAAAGGGATCACCTTGACGCCGGGCGGTGGTGGCCGATCATCGGGCACAAAGAAGTCCTGCACCAGGGGCTTGGACGGATCGACCCGGTAAGGCGCGAAATCGGTGATGCCACCCATTTCGAACAGAAGGCTGTCATCGATCAGGAACTGACCGGTCAACTCGCGGGACGGCTGGGTCAGGATCAGATAGGCGGCATCGGCCATGATTTCCGGGGTGCGGCTCATGGCAAGGAGATCTTGCCCGAGAACATTCGCGATGGCCGCGGTCGCAATGGCCGTGCGGGGCCAAAGTGCGTTGACGGCAATCCCATCCTTGCGGAACTCCTCCGCCATGCCGAGAACGCACAGGCTCATGCCGTATTTTGCGATCGAGTAGGCGACGTGGCTCTTGAACCATTTCGGCTGCAGGTCGAGCGGCGGCGACAGGACGAGAACATGCGGGTTGGCAGCCTTGCGCAGGTACGGAATGCAGAGCTTCGTCGTCAGGAATGTACCGCGCGTGTTGATCGCGTGCATGAGGTCGAAGCGCTTCATGTCCGTCGCTTCTGTTCCAGTGGGCGATAGAGCAGAGGCGTTGTTGATGCAGATATCGATGCCGCCGAACGTCTCGACCGTCTTGGCCACGGCGGCGGCGACCTGATCCTCGAAGCGGATATCGCAGACGATGGGGAGCGCGCGCCCACCTGCAGCTTCGATTTCGGCTGCTGCGGTGTGCACCGTGCCGGGCAGCTTTGGGTTGGGGTCGCTCGTCTTGGCGGCAATGACGATGTTGGCGCCGTCGCGGGCGGCGCGAAGGGCGATGGCAAGGCCGATACCGCGGCTGCCGCCGGTGATGAAAAGTGTTTTGCCGCTGAGAGTTGCCATGCCAGTGGTTCCTATATTGTCGTTGGCAGCGATGGTGGCGTCACGTTGCACTCTGGGCAAGCCGTCCGCGCAGCCATCGCGCGGCACGGACCGGCGCGGTCAGAAACGCCCAAAGCTGCAATCCGACATAGCGCAGGAACAGGGGTAAGCCGACAAGGGGCAGGAAGACGAGGACGAAGACTAGTCCACGGACAAGGCGCGCAAGAGCGTAGCCGATGTACGAACCATATTCGGCACGATCCTCGGCGGGCCATATGCGGGTCCACCAAGACCAGCCGGTTCCAAGTCCAACAAGGCTTGAGGCAAGGGCCAAAAGGTAGCTCATCTGAAGCGACGATAGGATGCCGGGAATGATGCGACGGTCGAGTTCGGTTTGACGGCTTTCGTCGCGCAGGTCGGCCTCGAACCCGGCAATCGCGATGTGGCCCATGGCATCGCCGGCGAGGCTATCCATCCAGTCCGCAAATGAGTCCGATAATGGTGCCGCGGAGCCTGATGGCGGCATGGCCTCGAGCACAACGCGGCCGAAACCGTCCCGGCGTGCAACGATGGTGAGCGGCTCGGTATCGGGGGCTATCCTGGCCAGGAAGTCGCCGAAGGTCGGCTGCTTCACGGCGGCGTCGAGACCGGGAATGGCGGCGGTCTGCCAGAGCCAGTTCTTGCCGCCGGGCTGGCGGGGTGTTTGGGCTTTTACGATGACAAGGTTGACGTCGGCATCGCGCACGGCGTTTCGGACGGCGTCGAGCGGCAGTGATCCGCTGCCGCCGTTGGCGTCGATGTACGACAGGATGTCGGACTCGATTCGGCCGGTGAGGATGACGGTCTGACCCTGCACTTGTTTTAGCGAGGAGGAGAGCCGCGCGGGATCAAGACGGTCGACCAGCGCCATGCGTGTCTCGTGATCGAAACGCGGCACGGCGGCGAGGCTATCGGCGCTGCCGGTCTCGAGAGCGAGTACACGCAGTTGAGAAGGTTTGAGCGGCTGATTTAGCTGGAACAGCGTTTCGGCGAACAAATCCTCGCTTTCGAGTCGCGCGCGCAGGTTGGGCTTCATCTGCGCAAGTACGATCTCTGTTTCGCCGGAACCTTCGCGCACGAGACGATATGCCTCTGAGCGGGTAGTGACGAAGAGTTCCGCTTCGGGCGGCAAATCGCGCAGGAACGCACGCCGTGTTGTAACGGTTTTCGCCGTCAAATAGAGCGCGAGTTTACCGGACGTACCCGGCAGCAGACTGTCGCGCATGCGGCCCAGCTCGCCGGCATTGGCCGCCGTGTAGGATTTGCCCTTGGCATTAACGAACCGCCAGTGGCCTTCCTGGCCCGCCTCGGCCGCGAGAGGATGGATGCCGGGCCGGTCTGGCAGAGCTATGACGTGAGACAGTGCATGGCCAAGATCGTCATCGAGCGCATGGATGCCTCGGGATGGGGCCTTGCCCGCGTCACCGGCATGTTCGAGAGTTTTCGTGAGCCAGTTGGGGGATGCTGGAGCAGTGGCGGTCAGCAGACCTGCCAATAGGGTCAATGCTATGCGCAGAGCCTTCATGCGCGTCCCTTATCCGACCGAGTGCGCGCGAAAAAGGCTTCGAAGGCGGCGCGGGCTTCGGGGGAGGTGAGACAGCGGGCAAATTCGGACGCTTCTTCGCGGGTGCGTTCGAGGACCGCGTTGACGTTGCCGCGCATCAGGCGCCTGGCGGTGAGGAGGGCCTGCGGCGGCTTCTTTGCGAGCCTCGCCGCGACTGACAGAACATGGATCTCAAGGCTTTCGGGATCGACGAGTGCGTTGACGAGACCTGCGTCACAGGCGCGGCCGGCCGAGAATGTTTCGCCGAGGACCAGCATTTCGAAAGCGCGCGAATAGCCCATCAGTTGCGGCATCAGCAGGCTGGAGGCGGCTTCGGGCACCAGGCCGAGATCGAGGAAAGGCGTAGCGAAAGTTGCGCGCGGGGTGGCGTAGACGAGATCACAATGGAGCAGCAGCGTTGTGCCGATGCCGATGGCCTGACCGTCGACGCCCGCGATGACGGGCTTTTTCATGCGCGGCAGGATTTCTATAAAGCGGAGTACTTCGCGCGGCGGGCCCTGCTCGCCTTTGGCGGTGGCGAGAAAGTCGGCGATGTCGTTGCCAGCGGTGAATTGACCACCGCTGCCAAGGAGAACGCGGACGCGGATCTCGTTGGCGGTCTCGCCCGCCTCGAGCGCATCCGACAAAGCGCGGTACATGTCCTGTGTCAGTGCATTGCGCTTTTCGGGGCGAGCCAGACGGAGTGTCTGCACGCCGTCGTTGACGTTGATTTCAACTGGCGCGCTCATGCTCTCACTCCAAGATCGGCGTCGAGAACGGCAGCGGAACCGGCCATGATGGAAGCGGCGAGGCCCCAAGCCGTGACGGAGCGATTTTCGGCGAAGAACCTCAGAAGCGCGGCGGGAGCGGGGTCGTTTCCGGCATTGAGTGCCAAGCGGACTAGTGCATCGCCGCCAGCAACGAGTGCGAACAGTTGCAAGTAAGGCGTGGCGCCTGCGAGGGCGATCTGTGGATTGGATTGCAGCTTGCGCACGATCCATTCGGTGGCAGTGGCCAGCGCTTCCAACGCCCGCGCCAATTGATCTAAGGCGAACTCCATGTCCGGCAAAGCGGCGTTACGCAAGGCGTTCAAAGTTACGTTCACATCGGTAAGATAGGACGTGACGGTGTCCCCGCCCGATAGCGGCAACTTGCGGGTGACGAGATCGATGGCCTGAATACCGTTCGTGCCTTCGTAAATGGGGAGAATTCGCGCATCGCGGAGATGCTGGGCCGCGCCCGTGTCTTCGATAAATCCCATACCGCCGTGGATCTGGATACCAATTGAGGCGACTTCGACGGCAACGTCGGTGGAGAAGGCCTTGGCAACGGGCGTCAGCAGCGCGACGCGGTCGGCGGCGCGAGCACGAGTGCCGGCATCTTCGGCTTGGTTGGACAGGTCTGTCGCGGCGGCTGTCGCCATGCAGATGCCGCGCGCAGCCAGTGTCAGCACACGCATGGTCAGTAGCATGCGGCGGACATCGGGGTGGGCGATGATGGGCGACATTTCTCTTGCGCCCGCGGCCCGTCCCTGACGGCGCTCTTGCGCAAATCTGAGCGCGCGCTGCGTGGCGCGCTCGGCGATCGCGACCCCCTGGACGCCTACGGCAAGGCGTGCTGCGTTCATCATGACGAACATTGTGGCGAGGCCGCGGTTTTCTTCGCCGACCAAAAACCCGACCGCTCCACCGTTCTCGCCGAATTTCATTACGCACGTAGGGCTCGCGACGATCCCAAGCTTGTGTTCGAGACCCGTGCAGACGACGTCGTTGGGCTCACCCGGCGAACCATCGTCACTGACATGGAACTTGGGCACAAGGAACAGCGAAATCCCGCGTGTTCCAGGCGGGGCGTCGGGCAGTCGTGCGAGAACCAGATGGATAATGTTGTCCGTCAGGTCATGGTCGCCGTAGCTGATGTAAATCTTCGTTCCGGTGATGCGGTAGGTGCCGTCGTCTGCGGGGACAGCGCGGGTCGCGACGGCGTTCAGATCGGAACCGGCTTGCGGCTCGGTCAGGTTCATCGTGCCGGTCCACTCGCCGGAGATCATGCGCGGGAGATAGAGCCCCTTCAGGTCTTCCGAACCGCCGATGTGGAGAGCGTCGATGGCGCCGTTGGTCAGGAGCGGGCACATACCGAACGCCATATTCGCCGCATTCCAAATTTCGCAGACGCTCATGGCGACGGCGCTCGACAGCCCCTGGCCGCCGTATTCGGGTGGACAGGGCAGCGCGCTCCAGCCGCCGTCCGCGAACTGGCGATAGGCTTCTGACCAGCCCGGAGGCGTGACGACGCGGCCATCCCGGAGGCAGGAACCGGTCTTGTCGCCGCTACGGTTCAAGGGATCGAGCACTTCGGATCCGAACTTGCCGGCCTCGTCTAGGATGGCGCGGACGATGGCCTCATCCAGGGCGTCGCTTCCGTTCATCATGCCGGGATCGAATACGCCCGCGGCCTTGAGTGCGGAGAGGATGTCGTCTACGGGAGCCTGATAGGTCATAGCTGTCTTTCCAGCAGGGGAAGACGGCAAGATTAGGCGCGGACGCTTCCTTGCGGAAGGCGCCTCGACAGGATGTTGCATGCCGATCATTCCGGCCACACCTACGACGATCGACGATGCTGCGCGCGTGATCCGCGAGGGCGGCCTCGTCGCATTTCCGACGGAAACGGTCTATGGGCTTGGCGGGGATGCAACGAACGGCGAGGCCGTAGCGTCCATTTTTGCGGCAAAGGGCCGGCCGAGCTTCAATCCGTTGATCGTACATGTACCGGACTTGGCGGCAGCGGAGGGGTTTGGAGAATTTTCAGACGATGCGCGCCGGCTAGCCGGGGCCTTCTGGCCGGGAGCCTTGACACTCGTGGTCAAGAGGAAGGCTGGATGTTGCGTGGCCGATCTGGCAAGCGCGGGGCTCGACACGCTTGCTGTGCGCGTGCCGGATCATCCGGTCGCGCAAGCCCTGCTGCGCGCATCAGACCGGCCGATTGCAGCACCTTCGGCCAATCGTTCCGGACATGTCAGCCCTACACGGGCGCAGCATGTGGAAGAGGACCTAGGCAATCGCGTCGACATGATCTTGGAAGGCGGGGCGACGGAACATGGGGTCGAATCGACCGTCGTCGATGCTTCGGGCAGGGAGATTGTGCTTCTAAGGCCCGGCGCGGTGACGGCGGAGCAGATCACCGAGACGCTCGGGCATCCGATCGGGCGGGCTGCGCCCGTTGCTGGCGCACCGATGTCACCTGGACAACTCGCGAGTCATTATGCGCCCAAGGCTCGCTTGCGGCTTGATGCAAGTAAGGCTCGTGACGAGGAGGCCTTGCTGGCGTTTGGACGGGCAGTGCCGTCACGGGGCTTCGTCATCAATCTCAGTCCGGCGGGCAATCTTCAGGAAGCGGCGGCCAATCTCTTCGCGGCCCTGCGGGCGTTCGATGCGGCGGGTTCGGGGGCAGTGGCTGTCATGACCATCCCGGAGACCGGTGTCGGCGTAGCGATCAACGATCGTTTGCGGCGGGCCGCCGCGCCGCGTCCGTGATAAATGAGGCCACATGCCAAACTCTCATCTCAGCGCACCCACGCCAGCACTTCTCGACGCTCTGACGCGCATCGTCGGCGAGACGTATGCCGTTCGCGCGGGGGATGCGGCGCAGGCGAAATATCTCCGCGAATGGCGAGGCCGGTACGTGGGCGCTTCGCCTCTGGTGTTGAGACCGAAAGCGACAGCCGAGGTTGCTGCGATCCTTAAGCTTTGCAACGACGCGCGTGTCGGGGTGGTGCCGCAGTCGGGAAACACGGGGCTTGTCGGCGGGCAGATCCCTCACGAGGACGGGACCGAGCTCGTGCTGTCATTCGATCGAATGACAGCGATCCGCAGCGTTGACCCGGATGGGTTTGCGATGACGGCCGAGGCGGGCGTCACCCTTTCCGCCGTGCAGGAGGCGGCGCGGGCGGTGGAGTTGATGTTTCCGCTGTCGATGGCATCGGAAGGCAGTGCCTGCCTGGGTGGCAATCTGGCGACGAACGCAGGCGGACTGGCGGTGCTGGCGCATGGGACGGCGCGGTCCCTGGTGCTTGGCGTCGAGGCTGTATTGGCGGACGGCCGCGTGCTGTCGGGTCTGTCGGGCCTGAAGAAGGACAATACAGGATATGATTTGCGCGATCTCTTCGTAGGGTCGGAGGGCACGCTCGGTGTCATCACGGCGGCGACGGTGAGGCTCGTGCCTCAGCCCCGTGATGTGGCGACAGCGTTCGTGACCTTGCCGTCGATCGATACATTGGTGCCCTTGTTCCGGCTGGCGCAGCAGCAGGCAGGACCGAGCCTGACGGCATTTGAATTTATTTCGGCGCGCGCGCTGGAGTTTCTCCTGAAACATGGAACGGCCGCGTCGCCGATCACGGATGCTTCGGCGCCGTGCTCAGTCCTCATGCAGGTCTCGACGGCTGAAGTTGATCGTGCGGGGCCACTCATCGAGGCGCTTCTTTCGGCAGCGATGTCGGCCGCACTCGCGAGCGATGTGCGGCTTGCCATTTCGGCCACTCAGCAAGCCGCTTTTTGGCGGATGCGCGAGCAGATGTCGGAGGTGCAGAAGTGCGAGGGCGGATCGATAAAGCACGATGTTTCGTTGCCGGTCGGGCGGATTCCTGAGTTTCTCATCGCGGCCGCGGGCATTGCGGAGCGGATCTGTCCGGGCGCGCGGCCGGTACCGTTTGGTCATCTCGGAGATGGCAATGTGCATTACAACGTCTCGCAACCGGCCGGCATGGATACGGCACGATTTTTGGCGCTTTGGGCGCCGATGTCGGACGCGATCCACACACTCGTTGCCGACATGGGCGGCTCCATTTCCGCAGAGCACGGCATCGGGCGCATGAAACGTGAAGATTTGCGGCGCTTCAAAGATCCCGTCGCGCTCGACCTCATGCGCGCGATAAAAGCGGCTCTTGATCCCAACGGGATATTAAATCCGGGGAAGGTTCTGTGACCGCCTACCAGACGCCGCGCATCAATCCCGTGGTGAGATAGCCCCAAAGCGTCGGCGGAAAATACTGCTGTGAAGGCATATCCACTTGGCGCGGGCTGAGGCGTCCAGCCGTTGCATCTTCGATCGCGCGCGCGAAGAGTGGCAGCGCGTGGGCGGCTTGAAGGTGCTGGTAGCTGGCGATGGTATCTTCGGGCGCAAACGTGACGCGCGTTTGATAAAGTACGGAGCCGGTGTCCACTCCTTCATCGACGAGGTGGATCGTTACGCCGGCATTCTCAGCGTCACCTGACGCGAGAGCCCAATAGCCGGGATGCTGGCCGCGATACTTTGGGTTGATGCCAGCGTGATAGTTGATGAAGGGCGCGGTGACGGCTTCGAGCGTGGCGCGTGTCAGGATGCGGGTTCCATAGACCGCGACGACGGCAGGCGTGAGTTCGCTGAGCAGCGCTCGGCACTGGGGAGAATTCACGGACGGCACGCGATGGACCGTGAGGACCTGCGGCGGCAAGGGATCGAGGCCGTGTGCTGTCCAGATGGCACCGATGCGCGCGGAGTTCGGCCAGAGCAGACGCTGCGCGAGGCCGAAGCCGACTTGGCCGAGCGCGGTGAGCCAGCCTTGCAGGCGGGCGCGACGCTGGATGACCTGGCCCTTCGCTTCCGGAGCTTCTTCGATGACGGTGATGGGGCCGAGGCGGGCGGCGAGGCCATTGGTGATGATGCTGGCCAAAGGTCCACCGGCGGTGAGGAGGACGATGCCGCCTTTGCCTGCGCTTGCATTCTCACTCATGTGGCCTCGCGCCAAATCGAGACAGGCGGAGATGCCACCTGCCATTCAGATCGTCTGGAGCAAAGCGCGTGCCGCGTTAACCAGCTAACGATTCTGGGCGATTTTTACGGCTTTCAGATCTTCGGCGATGCGTTGTGATTGCGATGGCCAGCTGGCGGCAACCCAGTCGTCGGTTCCGAAAAGCCAGTACCAGAAGCGGTTGCGGCGGTAGTAGCGTTCGATGGTCATGCGGTACATGTTCTCGACGGAGCCGGCGAGGCCGTCGACCGAGCCGCCGATGCGCTGTGTTTCGCCTTCGATCAGCGAGACGCGCGGACCCAGCGCATCGATCGCGCCCGTCAGGCTTGCGGACGTGTCGCGCAGATCATCGCGAATGGCGGCGAGGCCGTCGCGGGTGTCATTTCGAGATTGTTCGATGTTGCCGGCGAGGGTGTGCTGATTGGCGTTGAGCTTGACGATGGCGTCGGAGACTTCGGCGAGGTCTTCGCGGGCGGCGGTGTGACCTTCGGCAATCCGTTGCTCGATGGCGACGACGCGGGCTGCAAGGTCGCGCAGCGTTTCTCCGGCTTCCGACTGGTGCGCTTCGACGATAGATCGAAACTCTGCCACGCGGTCGGTGATCGGCAGGACAGTGTTGGCAATCTCGGTGCGGTGCGTCTCGATCGTCTGGGCCAACTGGCCTATTTCGCCGCGCAGAACGGCACCGGTTTCGGCGGCGCGCGTGCGCTCCCCGGCGAGCGTCGTCTCGAGACGGTCGAGTCGCTCGGAGAGTTCGCGGATCGCTTTCTCATGATCGCGCGAAAGCACCGCTTCCTCGATGATCTCTAGGCGGTTCGCGAGTGGTGTGAGATCGTACGTCTCGTGTCCCCGCGCGCGGATGTCGTTCTCGATAGAGGAAATCGCGAGCGAAAACTGTTCGAAGCCCGCGGTAATCGATCGCTCTATGGTGGCAATGCGGTCGGCGATGGGGCCGGCATCGATCGGGGTCGCGCGCAGGTTGGTCACGTCACGCTGCAGGTCTCCGAGCAGCCCGCTGAGGCTCTTGCGGTCGGTGCCGAAATCGCTGCTCAAGGAGCGCAGCATTTGCTCCAGCGCATCGAGGCGAGCGTTCTGCGCGCTATCGACGGAGGTCGTGAAATCGCTTCGGGACGGGCGCGGAGATTCGCGCGGAGGTTGAATTTTTTGCGGAGCAGGCTCGGGGGTGGTGGCGTAGTAGTTGTTGTTGTAGGCGGGGCGGGATGAACGGGCGTAGGCGCCGTTGGAGTTTTGAAAGCGCGGATCGATGCGGCCGAACAGACCGAGGCCAGGCAAATCGGGTTCGACGTCAAGCATAAGGTGCAGGAGGTCGTCGACGTTGGCCGGCGCGTTGCGGCGCGAAGCGATGAGGCTTGCGGCGCGCAGGACGTGTTCCAATTCCTCCGAGTGACGCGGGCCGGTTTCGCCGGGCGGCAAGTTTGCCGGCAGCTCGCTTGCGATCAGGGTGGCGCTCTCGCGGCGCAGGGCAGCCACGCGGATGCCCCGGATCTCGAGCACTTCGGCGGCAGTGTCGATGCGGGTCAAGGCATGCAGCAGGTGCTCCAGACGGACTTCGGACGCGCGGTGAGCCAAAGCCACATCGTAGGCATGGTTCACGCAGGCGAGGACAACTTCATCGACCCAGATGGGACCTGGCGTGTAGGCGCCGCGGGAGCGTTCATAAACGGGCGGGGGGGACGGTTCCGGGGCCGTCGCACTCCAGGTGCGCGGCGTGCGCAAATCCAAGTCTCCGCCTCGATACGCCATCGTCTTCGTCTCCTCGCCGCATCCCTTGGCGGGTTCGGCGTACTCGGGATGCCTGCACAGGATTTTGTCGGGGGCGTGCCGGACGGCTGGCCGCCAGGGTCCGGTGTGCCTCCCCCAACCGCAGGCAGCTTTTGACCGGAACCGACAATAGTCCGTTCCGGCGCCCGCCGCGAGTGGCTGATGGGGCTTGATCGGATGTTTGGTGAATGGGGAACAGTCCTTTGTGGCGCCCGGCGACCGCCCTATCGGGCAGCGGGCCGGTGGGCGCAGCTTTGTCTGGGTCCCGGTCCGTGCCGGAATGACGTCTGAGGGCGAGCGTGTGGTGGGGCGCGTTAGAGGATGGCCTCCGGCGGCATATGGAGGTCAGGGCCTTCATTGCGGGGGTTGTTGAGACGCGGGTTGACGTCGATGATTTCGAGGAAATTGGCGGGCGGGGGACTGAGCAGCGTTTCGGCGAACTTGGCTGTCCCGGTGGTGCAGTCGAGCCAGACGTCGAAGTGTTCGGGGGCTATGACCACGGGCATGCGGTCGTGGATCGGCTCCATGGTGGCGTTGGCCGTGGTGGTGAGGATCGCCATGGTTTCGAGTTCGCTGCCGTCGGCGCCGACCCAGTGTTCGGCGAGGCCCGCGAGCGCCATCAGGCCGCCGTCGCGCGGCCGGAAGAGATGCGGGCGCTTCTGGCCGGGCTTGCCGGTCCATTCGTAGAAGCCGGTCGCGGGCACGAGGCACCGGCGATGGCGGAGCGAGCCGCGGAACGAGGGTTTCTCGGCGGCGGTTTCTGAGCGCGCGTTGATGATCGTCGTGAACTCGCGCGGGTCTTTCACCCAGGACGGGATCAGGCCCCAGCGGACGAGGTGCTGCTCGCGGTCGCCGGCGTGGCTTCGGCGAACAATGAGCACGGGCTGCGTCGGGGCGATGTTGTAGCGCGGCGGGAAGTCGAGCCCGTTCTTCGTGCCAAAATAAGCACGGACGGCTTCGGGCGGCGAGGTCAGGCTATATCGCGAGCACATGTGGCCTTCGTATTTCGGGTGCGAACGGCGGTCGCGTGCCGCCACGGAGAATCGGTGATAAACACGGCCACCGTCACGACCGTGCCGAAATGCATTTTGATGCTCGCAAGATAGTCATCGTCACCGGAACCGGCAATGTACGCTTTCTGCCCTAGCCGCGCTCGTTCACGCCGCCACGCAGGTTTTGCTGCGGTGGTCGGCGCTTGGACATTTATTGCGTTGGGACCTGCGGCAATTGTTCAGGCGCAAGATGCGAAGCCATATGACGATCAGCTCATCCGGCTTTCTGAAATTCTGGGTGCCGTGCATTACCTGCGTGAGTTGTGCTCTGCGAACGATGGGCAGCTGTGGCGCGATCACATGCGCACGCTCATCGATGCCGAGACGGCGAGCGCGCAACGCAAGGCCCGGATCACGCGCAGCTTCAATCAAGGATACCGGAACTACAGCCGCACCTACACAACGTGTACGCCGTCCGCACAAACCGCGATCGATCGGTTCATGACCGAAGCCGTGGAAATCTCGGAAGGGCTTGCAGAAAAAGCTCCTTAGTTGCGCTCGGCGACTTCGCTCTCGCAGAACAGGCCGCAGAGCGCATTGCGATTGAGCCTTCCGACTCCGCTCTCGCGGAGCCGGCTTCCAGGCGAGCGTTCGTGCGCCATCATACTTTCGCGCCGGTTTACCGTGAATTGCTGCTACAGCCCCGCTCAACGATATCGCGTGTTAAGCGCAGAGAATGGAAAACCGCGACGGAGGCTGGGGGCAGTCGCTCTCTCGCGGCAGGGTGGGAGAGGACGCATGAATTTGGAAGCACGTGAACTGGCCGAGAGTGACGACAAGAGCTTCAAGGCATTGGGCCTGATCCTCGCGGCGTGGGACGAAGGCACCGAGAACGGGGTGGCCTCAGAGCAGATGGCTTATGCCGCGCTCTTCGCCGCGCTGACTGATCTGGTTTCGATGTATGGCGAGGACGCTGTCGTCGAACTTGCGCGCGGCCTCGAGCGGCGGCTCATGCAGGGCGAATTCACGCTGGGCCGCGTGATGCAGTAAATTTATGGCTTGCCGCGTCCGACACGCCGGTGGCGCGCCGGCCGGACGCGGCGGTTTCAATCCTTAGTGGCCGGGGACCGTGCCCCCCTTCACGACCATCTCGCCAATCAAGATCGCGCCGAAGATCATCAGCGCGGCGCCGGCATACTTGTTGATGAGCTGAAGTCGCGCGCCATCGACCAGATGCCGGAAGCGGCTGATGAGGTTGGCGAGGAAGATCCACCACGCGAGGCTGCCGGCCATGATGGCAGCGACCATCGTCAGGGCGTCGATGGTGCTGTGGACTTCAACGAACGTCGAGACGCCGCCGAAAATCGCGAAAAGGCCCAGCACCGCGCCGGGATTGGTGATGGTGAGGAAATAGGTCTGTGGAATGTCCCAGACGAAGTCGCGCAGCGATGTCTTTTCGGGATCGATGCGGGCTTCGGTCTCGATGGGCGGGACGGTGAGATAAAGTTTGATGCCGAAGGCGATGAGGGCCAGGCCGCCGACGATCTGAATTGCGGTGCGGTGATATTCGATGGCGCCGGAGATGGCGCCGACGCCCAGCGCGGCAAAGAGAGCGATGGTGCCGTCGCCAAGGACGGCGCCGATGCCTGCGGCCAGCCCGCCGAAAAAGCCCCGCTCGATCGCTCTCTGGATGCACAGTACATTGACCGGTCCGACCGGCGCGGCGACGAGGATGCCGATCACGAGGCCGACAGGAATGATGAGGGGGTTCGGGATGAAATCCATGCGGCTCTTGCCCGAGTGCTCCTTCGCGCTTTGCGTGAGCGCGCATTTCGTCCGCCGGGACGGCAGCGTCACGACACCCTGGAACGCGGGCAACGGTTGTCCCGTCGATAGGTAGAGTGACGGTGAACGCTTGTCCATTGGGACAGGCTGATCCGGGACACCCTGCAACTGCGAGGCTAGACGCCGCGGGGACGATGCGGCGCAAACAGGCAACCGCCTCAAGAAACAGTTAAAAAAGGCCCCTCGGCGTCGCGAACATTTCGGCGTTGCGGCAAATCGTCAAAAGACCCCTGTCTTCCGAGGGTTCCATCGCGGGCTTTACTCTGTTAGTGAGCAAAAAGCAGACTTTATGGAGCGCGGACCGGTTTCGCGCATTTGGGTGGTTTGTTCGCGCCACACATGAGGTCCAAGTTGAAGGGTTTGGTCATGAGAGTTCGTCACATTGCGGCCGTCGCCGGCCTTCTTTTCACCCTGTCGTCGCCTGCGCTCGCCGAGATCCCGGGGGCTTACGGCATGTGGAACGATATGCCCCGCTCCAAGCCCGCGTCCAGCGGTGGGTTTGGCATGTTCCAATCGAAGAAGCAGAAGCCGACACTGGCCGCGTTCGGCCCAGGCATGGTGGGGCCGCAGTCGCAGCAGTTCAGCGGTCCGCCCAAGGCATTGATGGACGGTGGCGGCAGGCCTTCAATTTCAGCCAAGAGCCCGCAGGTCGTGTCGTACAGCGGCGGATATGGGGCCGGTTCGGTTGTCGTCGATCACTCGCAGAGAAAGCTCTATTACGTTCTTGGCGGCGGGAAGGCCTATGCCTACCCGGTTGCCGTCGGCAAGAAGGGCTTCAAGTGGACCGGCGCGCAGACCGTTTCGGGCATCAAGTCCTGGCCGGATTGGATGCCGCCGGAAGAGATGCGTCAGCGCAAGCCTTACCTTCCGATCAAGATGACGGGTGGCATCAATAATCCGCTCGGCGCCAAGGCGATCTATCTCGGCAATTCGCTGTACCGCATTCACGGCACGAACGATTCCAGCTCGATCGGTACGGAAGCGTCGTCGGGCTGCATCCGCATGCACAACGGCCACGTGGTGCATCTCGCCAAGTTGGTGAAGTCGGGCACGCCGGTATACGTGACGAACTGAACCCTCGCGTTTGAGATACGGAAAAGGCCGCCGGGGTGAACCCAGCGGCCTTTCTCTTTGGCGTTCGTGTGCGGTGAGTTCAGCGCACGAATTGGTAGAGGAGATCGTGAAACGGCGAGTTCCAGGGCAGCAGATTGATGCCGAGGGCCGATTTGACAAGGTAGAGCCCGGCCGCCACCGAAACGAGACCCGCGACGACCGCGACGGCCGACATCAGGGCGCGCAGGACAGCCAGCACCGCCGAACCGGTGATGGCCTCTGTGGCACCCACGGGTGTCTCGAATGTGGTCAGGGATGTGGTGTTTGGGAGCATGGTGAGACGGGCTTTGCAAGGCGAGTGCCATTTTTAGTGGCGCCTTCAGGCTCCGCGCCGGGGAGCCGGCCGGAAGGCGTGGGAGTGGCGCCGTTAAGCGTCGTAGAAGCGGACGGGTTCGCCGAAGCCGGATTTGACGAGTTCGCCCTGCCACATGACGCGGCGGCCGCGGACGAACGTGCCGACGGGCCAGCCGGTGACCTCCTTGCCGTCATAGGGCGTCCAGCCGACGCGGCTTTCGATCCAACTGTCCCGGATCGTTTCACGGCGCTTCAAATCGACAAGCGTCAGGTCGGCATCCCAGCCCACTGCGAGCCGGCCTTTGCCGCGGATGCCGAAAAGGCGTTGCGGCCCGTGGCTCGTCAGATCGACGAAGCGTTGCAGCGACAGCCGGCCGGCGTTGACGTGGTCAAGCATGATCGGAACGAGCGTTTGCACGCCGGTCATGCCGGAATGGGAGCCGGGATAGGCGTGGTCCTTTTCCTCGCGCGTATGGGGGGCGTGGTCGGAACCCAGCACATCGACGACGCCGTCGGCGAGCGCCTTCCAGATGCGGTCGCGATGGCGTGCGTCGCGGATGGGCGGGTTCATCTGCACGTAGGTGCCGAGGCGCTCGTAGCATTCGGGGGCGGCGAGTGTGAGATGATGAGGCGTCACCTCGACGCTCGCCCACTCCTTATGGTGTTCGAGGAAATCCATTTCCTCGGCGGTGGAGATGTGGAGCACGTGGACGCGGCGGCGGTACTTCTCGGCAAACCCGACCAGCCGCTTCGTGGCCATGAGGGCGGCTTCCTCATCGCGCCAGACGGGATGCGAGGACGGATCGCCCGGCACGCGCAGGTTCATGCGTGACTTGAGGCGGTCCTCGTCTTCGGCGTGAAACGACGCGCGGCGGGAGATCTTCGCGATGATCTTTTCCAGCGACGGCGGATCGTCGACGAGGAGGTTGCCTGTAGAGGAGCCCATGAAGACCTTGATGCCGGCCGAGCCTTCGAGACGCTCGAGTTCCGGAATTTGCTCGATGTTGTCGCGGGTGCCGCCGACGAAAAAGGCGAAGTCGCACAGCATGCGGTGGCGGGCGGCGCCGACCTTGGCGGCGAGTGTCGCGGCGCAGGTCGTGAGAGGCGCCGTGTTGGGCATCTCGAACACGGCCGTGACACCGCCGGCGACGGCCGCGCGGCTGCCGGTTTCGAGGTCTTCTTTGTGGGTGAGGCCCGGTTCGCGGAAGTGGACTTGCGTGTCGATGACGCCGGGAAGGATGTGCAGGCCCTTGGCGTCGAGCGTGTCAAGAGTTTTGACCGACGCAATCGCGCCCAAAGCCACGATCCGGCCATCGCGGATGCCGATGTCGCGGACACTTTCGCCATCGTGATTGACGACAGTGGCGCCCGTTATGAGGAGATCGAGGGGTGCGGTCATGGGAGTTTCCGGGAGAACGAGGGCAGGGCGGGTTCCAGCTTGCCATGGCAGGCACCCGCGCCTTAGGTACAAGCAGCACATAGCAACCCTCAGGTCCGATGACGAGTGAGATCAATCAAGCCGTTCTGCCCGATCGCGGCATCGTGGCCGTCAATGGCTCCGACGCGGCGAAGCTGTTGCAGGGCCTCGTGACCAACGATGTCGCGCTGCTGGATAAGCAGCCGGCGATTCACGCGGGGCTGCTCTCGCCGCAGGGCAAGATCCTGTTCGACTTTTTCATCGTGAAAACGGCCCACGGTGCGCTGATCGATGTGGCGCGGGATCAGGCGGCCGCATTGGTGAGGCGGTTGACGATGTACAAGATGCGCGCAGCGGTGACGATTGAGGACGTAGCGGCAGAGTATGCGGTGGTGGCAGTGTTCGGTCCGGGAGCGCGGTTCGAGCAGGGGATCGTTTATCCCGATCCGCGCTTGCCGGATCTGGGGCTGCGCGCCATCGTTGCGGCGGCGGATGCGGTCGCAGTAAGTTCAAACGAAGCATCGTATCACGCCGTTCGCATCGGGCTCGGCATTCCGGAGGGCGGGCGGGATTATGCGTTCGGCGATGCGTTTGCGCACGAGGCGCTGTTCGATCAGTTGCACGGCGTGTCATTCACGAAGGGGTGCTACGTCGGGCAGGAGATCGTTTCGCGGATGGAGCATCGCGGCACGGCGCGCAAACGCATCGTGCCCGTCAGTGCCGATGGACCACTCGTTGAAGGAGCCGCTGTGATGGCGGGCGACGTGGAAATCGGCAGAGTTGGATCGGTGGCGGGATCGCGCGCGCTTGCAATGCTGCGTCTCGACCGGGTGGACGAATTCGCAGCAAAGGGTGTGCCGTTGACGGTGGAGGGCGCGCCGATCACCGTATCGATTCCGGCGTGGGCGCACTTCAAACCATTGGCTACTCACTCCTGACACAGGAGCACGCAATGGCGAAAGCATCGACGATGGATCGATGCCCTTGGGCGGGGACAGACCCGCTTTATGTTCAGTATCACGATGAGGAATGGGGCGTACCGCACGCAGACGAACGGCGGCTGTTCGAGAAGCTGATCCTCGAGGGGTTCCAAGCCGGACTGTCGTGGATCACCATCCTGAAGAAGCGTGAGGCATTCCGGCGCGCGTTTCACGGTTTCGGTCCGGAGCGTATTGTGCGGTATGGCGAGAAGGATATCGCGCGGCTCATGGCAGACGCAGGCATCGTGCGCAACAAGCTGAAGATCGAAGCCACTATTGATAATGCGCGGGCGTATTTGAAATTGCGCGAGCGCACGACGCTGGCTGCGTTTCTATGGTCGCATATGGAGAACGGACCGATCCTCAATCGCTTTACGAGCATGAAAGAGGTGCCGGCGAAGACCGCGGAGTTGAAGCGCATCTCAAAGGCGCTGAAGGCTGAGGGTTTCCGGTTCGTCGGGCCGACAACGATCTACGCCTACATGCAGTCGGTCGGGCTCGTGAACGATCATCTCACCTGCTGTCCGCGACACGCGGGCGTGTGCAAGCTGCACCGCGGCTTCGAGCGTCCGCGATGACAGAGATACAGAACGGGGTGCGCCCGCGCGCGTGGCAGCGGATGCTTTCGGGCCGGCGGCTCGACCTCCTCGATCCATCGCCCGATGACATCGAGATTGCCGACATCGCGCACGGCCTTGCGCGCGTCGCGCGGTGGAATGGTCAGACACTGGGGGATCACGCGTTCTCGGTGGCCGAGCATGCTTTGATCGTCGAAGCCATCGTGTCGGACCGCGCGCTTCAGCACAGCGATCAGGATGCGCTTGCGGCTTTGCTTCACGATGCGCCGGAATACGTGATCGGTGACCTCATAAGTCCCTTCAAAACCGCCATTGGACTTGATTACAAAGCATTCGAACTTCGCATCCTGACTGCGATACATTTGCGCTTTGGGCTGCCTGCCACATTGCCGCCGCATCTGACCGCTGCGATCAAGGTGGCCGACACGATCGCGGCGTTTTATGAGGCCACGCGTCTTGCCGGGTTCAGCGAAGACGAGGCCAGACTTTACTTCGGCGAGCCGAATGGGCTCAGCCCCGCGCTGGCGCGCAAGCTCGAGCACCTTACGGCTTCGCCGACGGAAGAGGCCGAGAGACACTTCCTCGACCGTTTCGCGGCGCTCTATCGCACCTGACGGGAGTGGAACCGAACAAAGTGGACGAAGCTTGTACGCGGCTCGGGAATATTCGCCGACCCGACCCGTTAGGCAGAGCAGGTAGCAGCAGTCCGTGCACGTGTTGCGCATCAAAACAGACTGCGCCTTTTATCAACCAACGCTCTAAAGACGGGAGACTGAGCCCATGGTATCGGACGCAAATGTGCGGCGTATCCCGCGCGAGAGCCTCGAGCGTCATCACCCCAAAGGGACGTCGATGCGCCAGGAAGCCCCGGCCGTTGAAATTGGCCTCAATGCAGCCATCGTCGCCGTGCTCGACAATGAGCCGGTGGTGCTCGTCGTGCGCGAAGAGGGCAATGGCGTGCAGGACAGCCTGCCTTCAGGTCCGTTCTCGCCACTCAAGCACCGAACATTCGAAGGCGGCCTCAGAAGCTGGGTTTCCGAGCAGGCCGGCATTGAATTGGGATATGTCGAGCAGCTTTATTCTTTCGGTGATCGCGGCCGCCATGCGCAGCCGGGAGACGAGATGCCCCACGTTGTATCGGTCGGGTATCTGGCGCTGACGGATGCCAGCCAGATCGACGAGGCGGAGCGCGGATCTTGGCGCAGCTGGTATCACTATTTTCCCTGGGAGGACTGGCGAAAAGGCCGTCCGGCCATTTTGGAATTGGAGATCGTGCCGCGCCTGCGCGAATGGGCGGAGCGTCCGCAGCAGTTGGCCGAGCCCGCCCGCCCGGTCGCGCGTCAGGATCGCATCCGTATGTGTTTTGCGCTCGATGGCGCAGCTTGGGACGAGGAAAAAGTTCTCGACCGGTACGAGCTTCTCTATGAGGCCGGGCTTGTCGAGGAAGCGCGCCGCGACGGCCGCGAGTCGGCACTGTCGTGGTCGCCGGTGCCGCGTCTCGGCGCCATGATGCGCTTCGATCATCGCCGTATCTTGGCGACCGCGATCGGCCGCACGCGGGCCAAGATCAAATACCGCCCCGTGATCTTCGAACTGATGCCGCCCGACTTCACGTTGTTCGAGTTGCAGCGGACGGTGGAGGCGATCCTGGGCCCGCATCTTCACAAGCAGAACTTCCGCCGTTTAGTGGAAGGGGCGGGTCTCGTGGAGCCGACGGGTGAGATGAAGACACGGACCGGCGGTCGGCCGGCCAAGCTCTATCGCTTCCGCAAGGAAGTGCTGCTCGAGCGTCCGGCACCTGGTGTGCGCGTCAAGCCGGGCCGGGTTTGATCGGTCTCGTCTGACCAGAATACGGACCGTGGCAGGACGCCTGCCACGGCGCTCGGTGAGAAGTCCGCAGGATCGCCGTGTGCGTGATACTCCTGCGTGAGGGTGAGCCGCTGAAGCTTGGCTCGACGCATCACGAATAATTTGTGTCACGGCACGCCATTCCACTGGAAAAGCGTATCGCGATCCCTTAAATTAGGCAGAAGAATGCTCTAATAGAGCATAAGTCGATGCTGCCGGCAAGTGCCGGATGTTCTCAGGCTCTCGTTATGCTCGCTTTGAGTATTAATTCGTGAGACTGCGTTCAGGAGGATACGGTTATGGTGCAGGTGACCCTTCCGCTGAGCCGTTCCGCTGCCGCGGCGGCCGTGCGTCCCGCCTCTGACGGGAAGCCAGATCATGGCATCACGTTCACGCCCGCGCTGGAGCGCGAGCTGGCGCCGATCTATGCCCGCATGAAGCGCGTCGTGACGCCCATGGAGTGGGTGCACTACGCTCCGCTGATCAAGGCAATCAACGATCTCAAGGCCGACCGCGGCGCGGTGATCCTGGCGCACAACTACATGACGCCGGAGATCTTCCACGGCGTGTCGGATTTCCGTGGCGACAGCCTGCAGCTGGCGCGTGAAGCGGCGAAGGCGAAGGCGGATGTCATCGTCCAGGCCGGCGTGCACTTCATGGCGGAGACGTCGAAGCTGCTGTCGCCGAACAAGACGGTGCTGATCCCGGATCTGCGGGCTGGCTGTTCGCTCGCCGCGTCGATTACGGCAGCAGACGTTCGCCTGCTTCGCGAGGCGTATCCCGGTGTGCCGATCGTCACGTATGTGAATACGTCAGCGGCGGTGAAGGCCGAGTGCGACATTACCTGCACCTCTGCAAATGCGGTCAAGGTCGTCGAAAGCCTCGGCGCGCCGCGCGTGCTGCTCATCCCGGACGAGTATCTGTCGAAATATGTACAGACACAGACCGATGTCGAGATCATCGCGTGGCGCGGCCATTGCGAGGTGCATGAGCGCTTCACGGCGGAAGAGCTGGAGGCCTATCGCGACGCCAATCCGGGCGTGAAGATCATCGCGCATCCAGAGTGCCCGCCGGATGTCATCGGCGTTGCCGATTTCACGGGTTCGACCTCGGGCATGATCAACTGGGTGAAGACGCACACGCCCAAAAAGGCGCTGCTCGTGACCGAATGCTCGATGGCGTCGAATGTCGCCGACGAGGTTCCGGGCGTGGAGTTCGTACGGCCGTGCAATCTGTGCCCGCACATGAAGCGCATCAGCCTGGAGGCGATCTACGAGAGCCTCAGGGATCTCAAGTATGAAGTGACCGTCGATCCGGACGTGGCCGAACGGGCGCGCCGGGCGGTGGAACGCATGGTCAATCTCAACCATTGAACTGATCCAGATGTCCTGTGGCCTACGGCTGGAGGCTTGCGAGCGAGGTGGCGTTTCATGGCCAAGAACATTCGGAACGGAAAGTTCAGCGGTTTTGCGAACCCGGAGACGCCGCTTGGACCCGGTGACATCGTCATCGTCGGTGCGGGGCTGGCTGGGCTTTATACCGCGCTGAAACTCGCGCCGCTGCCGGTCACGGTGGTGGCTGCCGCGCCGCTCGGCGAAGGTGCGTCCAGTGTTTGGGCGCAGGGCGGGATCGCGGCCGCTGTGGGCGAAGGTGATACGGCTCAGTCGCATGCGCACGACACGATCGTCGCGGGGGCCGGTATCGTCGATGAGGACGTGGCGCGGACGGTGGCGGAAGAAGCCGGAGATCGGGTGCGCGATCTTCTGCGTTATGGCGTGCCGTTCGACCGCGATCTCGAAGGCCATTTCGTGCTGTCGCGGGAAGCCGCGCATTCGGCGAAACGCATCGTGCGCGTGTCCGGCGACCGGGCAGGTGCCGCGATCATGCAGGCGCTGATCGCTGCGGCGCGCGCGACGCCGTCGATCCGCGTTTTGACGGGGCATGAGGCGGAAGATCTCGTGATCGAGAATGGGCGCGTCGTCGGTGTTCGTCTGGCGCGCGGCGAGACGCGTGGTCAGGGAACGTATGAGCTCATTCCGGCGAGCGCGGTGGTGCTCGCGACGGGCGGCGTCGGCGGGCTTTATGCGGTGACGACGAACCCGGCGTATGCGCGCGGGGAAGCGATCGCGTTTGCAGCGCGGGCCGGGGCGGTGATCGCCGATCCGGAGTTCGTGCAGTTCCATCCGACAGCCATCGAAATCGGCGCCGATCCCGCGCCGCTCGCCACCGAAGCGCTGCGCGGGGAAGGTGCGCTGCTTGTGAACAAGACAGGCGAGCGGTTCATGCTACGGCATCATCCCGATGCGGAACTGGCGCCGCGCGATATCGTGGCGCGCGGGGTGTTTGAAGAGATTATCGCTGGGCGCGGGGCGTTCCTCGATTGCCGCAAGGCCATCGGTGATCGCTTTGCGGCGGCGTATCCGACCGTCTTCGCCCATTGCAAGTCGGCAGGGATCGACCCGGTGACGGAACTGATCCCAGTGGCGCCGGCGGCGCACTATCACATGGGCGGGATCGCGACCGACATGCACGGGCGTTCGAGCGTGGAGGGGTTGTGGGCGGCGGGCGAAGTTGCGTCGACGGGTCTGCACGGCGCCAACCGGCTGGCGTCGAACTCGCTGCTGGAAGCGATCGTGCTGGGCGGCCGCGTGGCCGACGACATTCGCGCGCTCGTGCCGGCGGGGCACACCTATCCAGTGGCGGAGCTTCGGCTCGTGAAGGGTGGCACGGTGGTCGACATGCGCATGCGCGCGGACGCCGTTCGCCGGATTCGCCGCATCATGAGCGAAGATGTGGGCGTGGTGCGCGAGGCGAAGGGGTTGCGGCACGCGCTGGCGGCGCTGCGGGAAATCGAACGGGAAGCTGCGGGCGATGCGGTGGTGAGCAACATGGCGCTGACGGCGCGGCTGATCGCGGCGGCGGCGCTGGCGCGCAAGGAGAGCCGTGGCGGTCATTACCGCAGCGACTATCCGGACGCGCAGGCGCGGCTGGCGAAGCGGACCTTCGTGACGCTCGATGATCTGCGGATGATCGAAGCGGGCATTGCCAAGCCGCGCCGGGTTCGCGCGGCGCTGGAGATGTCGCTGTGAGCCTTCCGCGATTGCCGAAGGCGCTCGTCGCGCAGGCCGTAGCGGACGCGCTTGCGGAAGATCTGGGTCTTGCCGGTGATCTTACGACGGATGCAACGGTTGCCGCGGATGCGATATCCAAGGCCGTGATCGCATCGCGGCAGGCGGGCGTCATCGCGGGGCTGGATTTGGCAGAGGCGGCGTTCGCGGCAATGGATGCGTACGTCCGTTTCGAACGGGTGAAGGCGGATGGCGACCACGTCGACACAGGCGACGTGGTCGCGCGCATTTCGGGGAACGCACGCGCGATCCTCACGGGAGAGCGGGTGGCGCTCAATTATCTCGGTCGTTTGAGCGGGATTGCTTCGCTGACGCGGCGCTATGTGGATGCGGTTGCGGGCACGAAATCAGCGATCGCCGATACGCGCAAGACGACGCCGGGATTACGAGCGTTCGAGAAGTATGCGGTGCGGTGCGGCGGCGGGCAGAACCACCGCACGGGGCTGTTCGATGCCATCCTGATCAAGGACAACCACATTGTGGCTGCGGGCGGCGTGGAGACCGCCATCGCGCGGGCGCGGGCCTACGCCGGCCACATGGTGAAAATCGAGGTCGAGGTCGATTCGCTCGATCAGCTGGCGCTGGTCTTGAAGCATAAGGTCGATGCCGTGCTGCTCGACAACATGGCACCGGACACGCTTGCTGAAGCGGTCAAGATGATCGGCGGCAGAGCGATTGCGGAGGCCTCGGGCGGTGTCAATCTGAAGACTGTGCGGGCGATCGCGGAGACAGGGGTTGATCTGATTTCGGTGGGGGCGCTGACGCATTCGGCCCCCGTGCTCGATCTCGGGCTCGATTTCGAAAGCTAAGTTCTGACGGCAACGAAAGGCGGCGGGCCGGCGTTAACGGACCGGGCAGCTTGCTTTTGCCGCAATCATCACCCAAGTGCATGACTGCCCGCTGGCCGGGTGAATGAGGAACCGCCGTCGAGGCGGAGCGTGGACACCATGACCTACATCGTCATCTGGGGATTGACAGCGATCGTTGCGGCGATCATCGGCGGTACGCTCGCGGCCATGAAGAACCGCGACTACTCCTCATGGGCAGCGTGGTGCTTTGTTTTCCCGCCGTTTGTAATCGCGATCCTGCTGACACCGAAGAACCCCGGACCGCCGCCAGCGCGCCGGCGCCTGGGCGACGACGGCGATCCCGACCGCAGCTTCCTCTGATCAGCTTGCACCGCGGCGGCGTGCGGTGATGGCGGCGCGCGCCGCTGCGAGGCGCGCGATAGGTACGCGGAAGGGCGAGCAAGAGACGTAGTCGAGTCCGAGTTCGTGGAAGAACGCGACGGAGTGTGCGTCGCCGCCGTGTTCGCCGCAGATACCGATCTTGAGGCCCGCGCGACCGGCGCGACCTCTGGTGACGCCGATGCGGATCAGTTCGCCAACGCCCGCTTCATCGATCGAGACGAACGGATCGCGTTCAAAAACTCCCTTGCCGGCGTAATTCGAGAGAATGGGCGCGGCGTCGTCACGTGAAAGTCCGAGGCAGGTTTGCGTCAGGTCGTTGGTGCCGAAGGAGAAGAACTCGGCACCGTTCGGACCCTCGCTCAATTCCTTGGCGCGCAGTGCCGCCCGCGGCAGTTCGATCATCGTGCCGATCTGATAGGCGAGGCGACGTCCGGTTTCGGCTTGGATCTGTCTCGGCCGTGGCGCGGATCACGTCGGCCAGGATGTCGAACTCCCGGCGGTAGGCGACAAGCGGGATCATGATCTCGGGTTTGACCGGATGGCCCAATTCCTTCTCGGCCTCGATGGCGGCTTCGAAGATGGCGCGCGCCTGCATTTCAGTGATTTCGGGATAGCGGATGGCGAGGCGGCAGCCCCGGAAGCCAAGCATCGGGTTGAACTCGGAGAGTTCGGCAACGCGCGTTTTCAGCCGCTCGAGCGTAATACCGAGGGCAGTGGCGATCGGCTGGAGTTCGCTGTCATGACGCGGCAGGAACTCGTGCAACGGCGGATCGAGCAGACGGATGGTGACGGGGTCGCCATCCATGATGCGGAACAGTTCAACGAAGTCCGAGCGCTGCATGGGCAGGATTTTTGCGAGCGCGGAGCGGCGGCCCTTCTCGTCACTGGCGCAGATCATCTCGCGCATGGCGAGGATGCGAGACGCGTCGAAGAACATGTGTTCGGTGCGACAGAGGCCGATGCCTTCGGCGCCGAGTTTGCGGGCCTGGAGCGTGTCGCGCGGCGTATCGGCGTTGGCGCGCACCTTGAGACCGCGGAACGTATCGGCCCAAGCTATGAGCGTCGCGAAGTCGTCCGACAATTCGGGCTGTTTCATCGGAACGGCGCCGGCGAGGACTTCGCCGGTCGTGCCGTCGATGGTGATAATGTCGCCGCGGTTGAATGTGCGGTTGGCAGCGCGCAGCGTGCCTTGCTCGAGGTCGATGCGGATCGCGCCGGCGCCGGAGATGCAGGGCAGGCCCATGCTGCGGGCGACGACGGCGGCATGGCTCGTGAGGCCGCCGCGCTGTGTCAGTACGCCGACCGAAGCGCTCATGCCGTTGATGTCTTCCGCGCTCGTTTCGACGCGGACGAGAATGACGTGACGGCCTTGGGCGCGCATCACTTCGGCTTCGTCGGAGGTGAGAACAATTTCACCCGTAGCGGCACCTGGAGAGGCCGGGAGGCCACGAGCGATGAGATCTTTCTTCGCACCGGGTTCGATGCGCGGATGCAGGAGATGGGAGAGCGCCTCCGGTTCGACCATCATCACGGCTTCGTCGCGCGAGATGATCTCTTCGTGGACCAGATCGACGGCAATTTTCAAGGCGGCTTCAGCCGAACGCTTGCCTGAGCGCGTCTGGAGCATCCAGACCTTGTTTTCCTGGATGGTGAACTCGACGTCCTGCATATCGCGGTAATGGGCTTCGAGGCGGGCAAAAATACCTTTCAGTTCCGCGAATGCGTGCGGCATGGCGGTTTCGAGGGAGGCTTCCTTCGTCTTCAGTTCCACCCGCGCCTTTTCTGTAAGGCGCAGCGGTGTGCGTGTGCCAGCGACGATGTCCTCGCCCTGCGCGTTCGGCAGGTATTCGCCGTAGATTTCCTTCTCGCCTGACGATGGATTTCGCGTAAAGGCGACGCCGGTGGCGGAGGTTTCGCCGCGGTTGCCGAATACCATCGCCTGCACGGTAACGGCGGTGCCCATGTCTTCGGGGATCGCGTGCAGCCGGCGGTAGCTTTCCGCGCGCTCGTTGTGCCAGGACCGCAAGACGGCGTTGATAGCGCCCCATAACTGCTCGGTCGTATCCTGCGGAAAATCGGCGCCGGTTTCGGAGCGGATGGAATCCTTGTAGCGCGCGATCAGATCGCGCCATTGGGCGGCGGAGACTTCCGTATCCGAGGCGAGCGCGTTGAGGTTCTTGAAGTTGTCGAGGAGGTCGGCGAACAGCCCGTGATCGACGCCGAGTACCACGTCGCCATACATTTCGATGAAGCGGCGGTAGCTGTCGTAGGCAAAACGCTCGTCGCCTGAGCGGCGAGCGAGGCCTTCGACCGTGACGTCGTTGAGGCCGAGGTTGAGGATGGTGTCCATCATGCCGGGCATGGAGATGGCGGCGCCCGAGCGGACCGCGAGCAGCAGCGGGTTCGTGGCGTCGCCGAAGGTGGCGCCAGTCGCGCGGCCGGTGGCGCCAACGGCTTCGCGGATGTCGGCTTCGAGGCCATCGGGCAGGGTTTCGCCGTTGGCGAAAAAGTGTCGGCAGACGCGCGTCGAGATCGTGAAACCGGGAGGTACGGGCAGGCCTAATCGGGCCATTTCGGCCAGATTGGCACCCTTCCCGCCGAGTTCGTCGGTGAGACCCGCGTGGCCATCCGTATGTTCGGGGCCGAACCGATAGACCCAAGCTGGCATGGCGCTGCCGTTTCTTCTGGTGTGACCTTGGCCCGGCAAGCGGGCCCGGATGTCGGGTGCACGACAATCGCGACTTCAGGGCGTCGCGACATCGCCTCAGGATGCTGGCATAGCAGGTCACAACCTGAGGCAAAAGGCGGGCGGGGGCAAAAGGCGAGCGGGGAGAAAGGCGGGGTTCCGCCACCTTGTAGCTGCGTCCCCGAACGGTTAGGCCGATCCCTAAATTCCCACGCCCTGCGAGAGTTCCATGAATCCGCATCTTCCCGCCGTCCTCGAGAAACTGGATCAGAACCGCGAGGCGGGACTGGACCGACTGTTCCAACTGCTCAGGATCGACAGCGTTTCGACCGATCCGGCGTTCGCGGGATCATGCCGGAGGGCCGCGGAATGGTGTGCGGCGACTTTGCGCGACATCGGTTTTGAGGCTTCGGTGCGCGATACGACCGGGCATCCGATGGTCGTCGGGCATGACAGGTCGGCGCAGACGCCGGGGACACCGCATGTGCTCTTTTACGGGCACTACGATGTGCAGCCGGCTGATCCGCTGGAGTTGTGGACGAGTTCGCCCTTCGAACCGCGCATCGCGGAGGAACCGGGCAACGGCAAAGTCATCATCGCGCGCGGGGCGCAGGACAACAAAGGTCAGCTGATGACCTTCTTCGAGGCGGCGCGGGCGTGGAAGGATGTCGCCGGTGAGTTGCCGGTCGCCGTATCCGTAATGCTCGAGGGCGAGGAGGAGTGCGGCTCGCCGTCCCTTCCAGGCTTCCTTGCCGGTTCGGGCGACGAACTCAAAGCCGATCTGGTGCTCGTGTGTGATACAGGCCAGTGGGACAAGGACACGCCGGCGATCACGACGATGCTGCGCGGATTGGCCGGCACGGAAGCGATCGTGACGGGGCCATCGCGCGATTTGCATTCGGGCATGTACGGTGGGCCGGCGGTGAACCCGATCCGGGCCCTGGCCAAGGCGATCGCGTCGATCCATGACGATGATGGACGGATCGCTGTTTGCGGATTTTACGAGGGGATCGCGCCGTTGCCCGATGCGCAGCGGGCGCAGTGGACTGCGTTGTCGGCTACCGCAGAGGAGGCCTTCCTCGCAGGTGTGGGATTGAAGCGATCGGCGGGTGAGACGGGCTGCTCGGTGATCGAGCAATTGTGGGCGCGGCCGACGGTGGAGTTCAACGGCATCACCGGCGGCTACCAGGGCGTGGGTTCGAAAACGGTCATTCCGTCGAAGGCTTCGGTGAAGATCACGTGCCGGCTTGTGCCAGGGCAGGATCCGGATCGTTGCCTCAAGCTGCTGCAGGAACACATTCGCGCGCAACTGCCGCCAGATTGCTCGGTGGAGTTCATCGGAACGCGGGGGAGCGCGGCAGTCGGTTTCGATACATCGTCGGCGCCGGTGCGGGCCGCGGCTGCGGCGCTGGAAGCGGAGTGGGGCAAGCCGGCCGTGCTGATGGGATGCGGCGGGTCAATCCCGATCGTCACCTCGTTCAAGGACGCGCTCGGTATGGACAGTCTGCTCGTCGGATATGGTCTCGACGACGACCGCATCCATAGTCCTAATGAGAAATACAATCTGACGAGCTTCACCAAAGGTGCGCGGAGTTGGGCGCGTATACTTGCCGCGTTCGCCGACTCTAAAGCATAGGGAATAGCGGTTTCTGCCGGGCGGTTCTTGCGCTCGTGCACCGCACCGCTACTGTGCCGCGCCGCTCAAGGAGCACCGCCTCGTGCTAGTGTCGTCCCGTTCGATCCGACTTGTTATTCTTGCAGCCGCTGCCGCCCTTGTGACGGCGGGTGCGGCGTGGGCTCAATTGCGTTGGGACGACAGCGGGCGCAATACCCGTGAGCATATCGCGGGGAAGTTCGATTACTATGCGCTTGTCCTGTCATGGAGCCCGACGCATTGCTCGCTGCCGCAGGGCGCTGACGACAACCTGCAGTGCAACCGGAGCGACGGCAAGCGCTACTCGTTCGTGCTGCATGGCCTCTGGCCGCAATACACGCAGGGTTGGCCGCAGGACTGCCGGACGCCGCGGCGGCCGTTTGTCCCTGATCCTGTCATCAATGGGATGCTCGACATCATGCCAAGCCGTGGGCTCGTCATCCACGAGTATCGCAAGCACGGAACCTGCTCGGGTCTCGACGTGCAGAGCTATTTTCAACTGTCGCGTCAGCTGTTCAAGGCCGTTCGGATACCCGCCGACTTCGTCAATCCGTTCGAGACGCAGTTTCTTGCACCGCAAGACGTGAAGCGGGCGTTCGTGGCAGCCAATCCGGGCCTCAGGCCGGAGCAAATTGCGGTGGCGTGCGGGCGCGGCAACCGGGCGCGGCTCAGCGAGGTGCGCATCTGCTTTTCGAAAGATGGCAAGCCGGTCGCCTGCGGACCGAATGAGAATGAGCGGAAGCTGTGCTCGGCGAGCGAAATCACGGTGCCGCCGGTGCGGTCGACGAAAAGGGACGAGGACGTGCAGACCACTCCGCGCCAGTCGCCTCTGCCCGGGCCGCGCTGAGACTTGTGGAGGGCTCAGCCGATTGACGGTGCTTACGACCGGCAGGCTTGTCGGCAGATGGCGAGACGCTCCACACTCGGCACATAATTCGAGGCGTTCGCGCAGCCAATGACCCGACTTCCCGTTGGGCAGCACGCTCCATCACACCTGCTCTGTGGGCGGGTGGCGGCTTTATTGCGGGGATCGTGTTCTGGCATCTGGTCGGCTTCTGGAGCCTCGTCAACATGGCGGTCATCGGGGCGGGCGAGGACAGCCGACCGGGTTTGGCTCCGTCACCGCAAACGCCCACGAAGTCGCCACCGCTGGAAACGGGAAGCGTTCGCAAGGTCAGTTCTGCCGGCTGCGTTGCTCTCGTTCGGAACCCGATGACAGGCGAGACCCGGCTGGGGCCGTGTCTGGCTGGCACATTCCACCATCTGAATGCGGGGATCGGCACCAAGGATGATCTGGCCGTGGGGGCGGGAAGCTGGCCTGCGGTGATCCGCTGAGTTGGGAGGGGCGCCCGTTCGTTCCGAATTCGTGATTTGAAACAGGCCTTAACCTCGCATTAGTCATAACACGCCATTCTTGGGATGCGGGCATGAGGCCCGTTCGAATAGGGAATGGCATCATGTTGGGGTTGTTGGCGCGCATGTTGCGCGTGTTCTGGCGGCCGGATAGCGAGGGTTCCGGCGGTGCCGTGGTTCTCGCCTTTCCAAACACCGTGGCGGCAGCTCCTCCGGCGCAGCCCAGTGGCATGCCTCCCGCACCTATCGCTTTCATTCGACTGTCTGGTGAGACGCCGGCAGCCCATCGAAAGCCTGTTTCGCGGCACCTGGCTGCCCGTCTCCAAAGCGTACAACGCTTAAATCCTCCGGCCAGCCGCTCGCGCCTCAAAGCCGCGACTTCGCCGGCCGGAAAGCCGAAGGTACTTGTGGCCGCGCCGCAAATGAAGTCGTCACGGGCCGTGAAGCCGGGCGTTGTTCTCGACCGTCTGGCCACCCACTCGCGCCGGACAAGCGCCGAAATCGTGAACCTGGGGGATGTTCGCCGGACCCGTCAGGTCGAGGCGACGGACAGGGATATCGCGGCAATCTTCAACTGACTCCTGCCTTCTCATAGCGCCTAAGCCGATTTGCGCAGGCGCTCGACACGCCAGTGGATCGGTGCCCGCGCGATCAGACCCATGGCGTCGGGGGTGGACTTAGGGCCCAGCGTGGTTGGATCGATGCTCCATTTGCGAGCAACCTGCATGACGTGACCCTCGGTCGGATGCAGGATCAGAGGGCCACCGGCATCGCCACGGCGGTCGCGCACGCCGCGCAACTCGAAGAGCTTCAAGCCCAGTGCCCGCTCTTCCTTCGTCGTTTTGCCCCTGTTCCAGATGATGCCCTCGTCGCCGATGGCGAAGGCGCGCACGAGACGACCATCGATCACGCGCGCCCAAGCAAACAAATCGACGGGCGGGAAGGCGATGAACAACTGTACCTCGGCGAAGCGGCTGCCCAGATCCATGATCAGCGGGGTGGCCTTGTCGGCGAACGACCGGCCCATCGGCTGCGGCAGGGGAAGGCCGACGACGAACGTCCAGCCATTGACCGGCGGAGACACGAAGACATGGTTCTGGCCGAGGCGCGCGTCATAGACGGTGCCGATGCCGGAGTTCCAGTTGCTGGGCTGGGCGCCATGGAGCCCCAGAGCCTCGATCACTGCGTTCTGGTCGCGCGTGCGGATCGCGAGCCAGGCCATCTGGTATCCGAACGGGACGGGCTTATCCGGTGCCGCTGGATAGATGACGCGACCGTTGCCGATGTGCGGGGCAAGCCCAAAAGCCGCCACGGCAACCGTTATCGCAACGAAGATGAGGATCGTCAGAATCACTTTTGCCCTCGCTGCGCCCGAGTTAGCGGGGGCCGGTGGCCGTGATCAAGATGAGGCGTGCATTTTCGGGGGACAGTGGCTCGGACACCTGAACGGCAACGAGCACAGCAAACGAGGCCAGTTGGCGCGGGGTTCCGGGCTGCGGGGGCATACCCGGTTTCTGCTCCGACTGGCCTCTAACTGCAATCCGGTCCCGGCCGCGAGAGGGCGTGCGGTGCGAGTACCGGCCGGATAACTCCGGCTGCACCTTCTTAGGATCGCAGCATAACGGCCGTTTGACGCCAGCATGACGCCCTCGTGACGGGCCGGCAGGACTTCGCCTGCAGCTAGAACAAACAAAAACGGGACCCGCGAGGTCCCGTTTCCGTTCGAGGCTTGTGCGCCCGATCAGGGCAGCGTGACCTTGGCCGAGAACACGAAGCGCTCGTCGGACGGTACTGGGATGCGCTCAGCAGTGCAGCGTCGATGTCCGTATCCCAGTAACGGAAGTCCATCGTGAACTTTTCGACGGCGAGCGTCAGGCCAGCATTCCAATAGGTGTAATCGTGCACACCTAGAGCCAGCCGTGTCTCGACTGTCTGAGTATAGCCGAAAGGCCGCTAACCGACGGCGAGAAGATACCCATCTGCGGAAGTGCGTATAGGCCAGCGTGCCTTCGATCGTCCAGACCTCGGCGTAGCGTTGTCCTGGCTGGCAGCATACCAGAACGCGCAGCCGCCGGTCAGGCTCTTGACGATCTCCATGGAGGCGCCGGCCTTGAGTTCGATGTACTCGTTGTCGAACTCTTGGCAGCAGGGTAAAGGTAGCCAGACAGACCCAAAGTCGAAAGTCACCGGGCCCAGACGGGCTTTACGCCGGCGTAGAGGTCAAGTTCCCAGGCTCGATAACCGCCGTGGCCGTCGATGTTCGAGGCCCAGGCGCCAGCATAGAAAATGCCATAGGTCATATCGATCGAGCCCTGAGCGGCAGGATCTTCGTTCGTGAAGATAGACCGCGGAAAATGTAGTCCGACGTACCGCCGACGTCATCGACCAGCCAAATTCGCGGTCTTCCGCTGCTGCCGGAGCGGCAGTCGCGGCGAGGGCGAGGGCGGCAACGCTCGCGGCTCCGATGAGTGTTTTCTTGATGGTCATGCTTGTAACCCCCGTCCTGTGATCTCTGCACCGGCCCCGCACCGCCACCCGCATCAAGTGGCCGGCGAACTGAATCGGTGCCTGCTGGAGATCAGAAAACAGAAATCTGCCGTGTTTCACAAGCAAAGACGGACACTTCCCATTGGGTTCGAGTCACGGTGTCACTGAACGGCAACGCACCAGTGTATTTGGCCAATTGGGTGTCAGTAAAAGATGTTTTTTTGATCATGCCATTCGATCCGATCGGTCGCACCTGACTGATTTCGCAGCAACCGGGCATGCTGCGGTGCCATTGGTTCGGTTATCCCGTTCGGGGCCGATTGCCGTATAAGAGCGTCGCCGGTGGTTTCGGCCACCTGTTTTCCACACGATACCCTCAATTCAGCCCCGCCAAGGTCCCCGCGCATGTCCACGGCCACGCCTCGTCCTGTCGTCCTCATCACCGGTGCCGCGCGCCGCATCGGCCGCGCCATTGCGCTCGATCTGGCCGGCCGGGGGTTTGACGTCGCCATTCATTATCGCCAGTCGCGGGATGCGGCCGAGGCCGTCGTCGAGGAAATCCGTAAGCTCGGCGCCCGCGCCGCCGCGCTTCCTGGCGACCTGGCCATACCTGAGCAGGTTGAACGGCTTGTGCCGGCTTGTTGCGCCGCACTGGGGGCCCCTACGGTGCTGGTCAACAATGCCAGCGAGTTTCAGCCGGATTCGATCGGGTCAACGACGCTGGCGAGTTGGAACGCGCACCAGGACATCAACCTGAGGGCGCCTGTGTTTCTTGCCCAGCAAGTGGTCCGGCACCTGCCCGAGGGGTTGGATGGGAACATCATCAACATCATCGATCAGCGCGTCTGGAAGCTGACGCCCGAGTTCTTTTCCTACACCTTGTCGAAGGCAGGGCTTTGGACGGCGACGCGCACGCTGGCACAGGCGCTGGCGCCGCGGGTCCGCGTCAACGCCATCGGGCCGGGGCCGGTGTTACAGAGCATTCACCAGACGGATGCGGATTTCGCCGCAGAGGTGCAATCGACACTCCTCAAGCGCGGGCCGAGCACGGCGGAAATCGCGGCGGCCGTTCGGTTTATCCTGGAGGCACCTGCGATGACCGGTCAGATGATCGCGCTCGACGGCGGGCAGCATCTGACGTGGAGCGAGAGCGAGCACAACCCGGCCAGCGGTGAAGGTCATTAGCTGGCGAGTGTGCGCCGTTTTATTGATTGGCTCGTGGCGACACCCCTGATGGGAGCCCGCCGCCACGAACGGGAGACCGTCGCCACATTTCCTCCGCCGCCTGCCCTAACTGACGCCGCAAAGGTCAGCGACGAAGAGTGTGCCGTGCGGGCCCCTCGTTTACCGGTCTTTAAGGTTAAACCTTTAGGAACGGTTGGTTGTGTTGGGTGCCCATGTCGGGGTGCCGCGTAAAGAACGGAAAAAACCATGAGAGCCCTCGCCGGAGCGACGTTCGCCGCATTTGCGACCCTGCTGATCCCCGCCCTCTCTCCTGCCGCCGCCGCAGCCGAATTGCCCGGCATCAAAGCCACCGCCGCAAATACCGTTCCCGCCTGCGCCACGCCGGGCCGCCTGATGGCCTTCCTGCAGAGCCGGAACAGCAAACTCTCCGAACGCTACGAGGGCCTTGCGACCGAATACATGCGCCACGGCGAAGATCTCGGCGTGCGTTGGGATTACGCCTTCTTCCAGATGATGCTGGAGACCGGCAACCTCACCTACACGGGCGACGTGAAGGCCGAGCAGAACAATTTCGCGGGCCTCGGTGCCACCGGCAAAGGCGCGCGCGGTGAATCGCTTCCCTGATGTTTCCACGGGCGTGCGGGCGCATCTTCAGCACGTGCTGATGTACGGCGGCGATAAGATTGAAAATCCTGTCGCTGAGCGGACGCGCAATATCCAGGACTGGGGCGTGCTCGACGATTGGCAGAAGACGATCAAGACGCCGATCACCTACACGCATCTCGCCAAGAAGTGGGCGCCTACGAGCCGCGCTTATACGCGCGATATTTCCGGCATCGCAGACGGCTTCTACGACGGCACGTGCAAGGATGCCGATCCGCGGCCCGAACTCGTTGCCGAGGCTCGCAAGGGCCAAAAGAACACCAACGTGACGGTTGCCAAGGTCGAGACGACCGACGTCGCACCGGCCGGCAAGGGCGCTGAGATCGCCAAGAAAGCCATCGCAGAGGCGCGCGCCTCCAACGACATTCCGACGCGTACCGGCCTGGGTGCGGGTGAACTCGCGAAGGCGGCCGCCGTCACCGCACCGGCAGCAACTGCCGGTCCCTCGCCGAGCGTGAAGATCCTCAACGCGACGCCCGACGCGGTGGTCGAGAGTGCCACGAACGGATTGCCGCCGGAGAGCGACACGGCAAAAATCGATACCGCCTCGTTCACCGGTGTGGCTGGGGCGGCGACGGCGAACAAGGCAAAAGAACCGGCCGCGAAGTCCGCGAACTGCCGTGTGTGGACGGCAAGCTACGGCGGCGAGAAGGCGATCATCATCAAGGCCGCAGCGGCTGGTGCCACGAATTACACGGTCCTCGACGTGAACGAGGGCGCGGAGAAGAAGGAAGCGGAGGCCTACATCAGCGCCTATGCCAAGGGCGGCGAGATGGTGGGCGAATTCGGCTCGCCGACGCTGGCGCTCGACAAGGCTTTCGAACTCTGCCCGGAAGGTTGAGCGCTCTTCGCCGTTGTTCGTGATCTTAGTGATGTGCCCTCGGGAGAAGATTGCCCGCATGACGTGCCGTCCTCTCCGGTTTGGGCTCATCCCGTTGGCGTCGATCATCGGCGCGATGACGATGATCAGCTCCGCGCAGGCGGCCAAGCCTGCGCTGCCCGAGATCCGTACATCGGTCGAGAACCGCGTGCCGCGCTGCGTCACGCCCGACCGGCTTATGGCGTTTTTGAAGAGCCGTAATCCGCGGCCTGATCCGCGCTATCGCGATATCGCGCGCTGGTACAAGCATTGGGGCGAAGCCTGGCGCGTGCGGTGGGATTACGCCTTCTTCCAGATGGCGATCGAAACGAATTTTCTCAGCTACCGGCAGCCCAACGGCAAAATGGGCGACGTCGATCCGGAGCAGCACAACTTCGCAGGCATCGGCACGACCGGCGGCGGCGTGCCGGGCGACAGCTTTCCAGATGTGAAGACTGGCGTGCTGGCGCAAATCCAGCATCTTGTCGCCTACTCGGGCGAGCGGCTGGCGAACCCCGTCGCGCCGCGCACCCAACTGAAACAGGACGACATCATCGAGGCGTCGCGCGGGCTCAATCGCAGCGTGCGGTTTTCCGATCTGGCGAAGCGATGGGCGGTCGATCCGAAGTACGGCACGTCGATCGCGTGGGTTGCCGACCAGTTCCGCCAGCAGCAGTGTCCGAACCCGGATCTCGCGCCGCCGGAAGAGGTGGCGCAAAGACCGGCGAAGACGCCTGCAGCACTGAAAACAAAACCGGTTGAAGCTGCAGCCGTGCGGCCGGCAAGCCCAGCGCCGTTGGGCGCCTCCGATCAGACGCTCGCCGATCAGGCGCTCTCCGATCAGGCTCCGGGGGCATGTCTCATCCAAACCGCCTCCTATGGCGGCAGCGCGACTGTGTTGATCCGGCACGACGCCCAAGGGCGGACGGAATACACCGCTTTGACTGTGCTGGACGGGTTCGAGAGCAGCATGACCGACAGCTACATCCGCGCCCGGGCGCCCGGCGGCCAGTCGATCGGGGCCTTCCACGACCAGACGGCGGCGCTCGCCAAAGCACGGGAGCTTTGCCCGCCTTCAGGTGAGGCTCCGCCGGCTCGAGAAGCCTCGGCCCGCTGACAAGCATCAGATCGGCGGTCTTCTTTCTTTGATCCTCAAGGGCGCCGTCGGCGTACACAGGGGGCATTTGCAAGAAAGGCTCGCCCGATGCTGCGCTCGCTGGCTCTCAAGGCTTTTTCCATGACCCTTCTCGCCACCACCGCTGCCGCTGTCTCCGCCACCGAGGCCGAACAGAAGGGCAGCGCCTACGACTTCACCTTCACGTCCATCGACGGAAAGCCGATGCCGCTCTCGGCTTACAAGGGCAAAGCCTTGCTCGTCGTGAATACGGCGTCGTTCTGCGGGTTTACTCAGCAGTACAAGGGGTTACAGGCGCTCTACGAAAAGTATGAGGCGAAGGGCTTCGTCGTCGTCGGCGTGCCGTCCAACGATTTCGGCGGACAAGAGCCGGGCTCGACAAAAGAAATCAAGGATTTCTGCGAGGGCGCATTCGGCATCACCTTCCCGCTGACGGAGAAGGTGCCGGTGACCGGTGCATCGGCGCATCCGTTCTACAAGTGGGTCGTCGAGACGCTCGGAGCGAAGTCGGCCCCCGGCTGGAACTTCCACAAGTACCTGGTTGCGCGTGATGGACGCGTGGTGAAGTCTTTCTACTCAGGCTACGCGCCCGACTCTCAGGAATTGGTGGCGGCCGTTGAAGAAGAACTGGCGAAGGCCCCGGCCCAGACGGCGACGCAGTAATCGTACCGGAAAGGCTGTGCCTCAGGGCGCGGCTTTTTTCGCGGGCAAGATGAAGTACCCGACAAGGGCCCAGATGAGGCCGGACGCGAAGCCGACGAGCAGCATGCCGGCTTCCCCGCCAAGCGCGTGGATACTGAAAACGCCCACAGTCGCCGCGAGCCAGTAGAGCAGGAAGCCCGCGAAGGCACCGGCGAACGCGGCAACCGGGATTTTCTGCCACTGGTCCGCATTGCGGCCGAGCAGAAACGCGACCAGGATCGTCGCCGGATTGAGCGCGCCGAGCAAAATCACGGTCTGCGGATCGAACGGGTTGATGTCGATCACGCGCCTTTGCCTCCGTTGCCTTCCGTCTGCTTGCGCAGGTTCTCTTCCTCGTACTGGATGAACCAGCCGATCATCTGCCGCCACAGAGCCTCGCACAGATCGGGCGAGACGCCTTTCTCGGTCGCCTGCACGCGGACCTTGTCGATGACCTGCTGGATGCGCCAGGGCACGACGGCGCCTTCGGCCGATTTCAGCTTCAGTTGCCACGCGCGGTCGACGTAGCCGAAGCGTTCGGCGATGAGATCGACGAGTTCGCGGTCGATGCGATCGATTTCGGCGCGGACCTGGCTCATGTCGGCGCATTCCCAGGGGCGTTTCGGATCCATCGTCAGCGCCCCTTCGATGCTGAGAGCCACCACGACTGCGGCGGTGTAAAGCGACCGGCGGCGTCCTCGATGACTTTGCCGGCGCGGAACAGCGTGCCTTCGTCGAACGGCTTGCCGATGAACTGCAAGCCCAGCGGCGTGCCTTGCGAGGAGAGGCCCGCGGGCACCGACATGCCGGGCAGACCAGCCATGTTGACGGTGACGGTGAAGATATCTTCCAGGTACATGGCGAGCGGGTCACCCGTCTTTTCGCCGAATGCGAAGGCGGGCGACGGGGTTGTCGGCGTCAGCACCACATCGACCTTGTTCCATGCTTCATCGAAGTCGCGCTTGATGAGCGTCCGCACTTTCTGGGCCTTCAGATAGTAGGCGTCGTAGTAGCCGGCGGAGAGCACGTAGGTGCCGATGAGCACGCGGCGGCGGACTTCCTTGCCGAAGCCTGCGGCGCGCGTTTGCGAATACATATCGATGACGTCCTTGCCGGGGACGCGCAGGCCGTAGCGGACGCCGTCATAGCGGGCGAGGTTGGACGAGGCTTCGGCAGGGGCAACGATGTAGTAGGCAGGGAGCGCGTACTTCGTGTGCGGCAGGGAGATCTCGTGGATCGTGGCACCGGCGTCCTTCAGCCACTGGATGCCCTGCTGCCAAAGTGCTTCGATCTCTTTCGACATGCCCTCGACGCGGTACTCCTTCGGCACGCCGACGCGCAGGCCCTTTACGCCCTCGCGCATCTGAGCTGCGTAATCGGGAACGGGGGCATCGACGCAGGTCGAATCTTTAGGATCGTAGCCAGCCATGGCGCCGAGCATGAGGGCTGCGTCTTCCACGGTCTTGGCGATGGGGCCCGCCTGATCAAGCGAGGATGCGAAGGCAACGATGCCCCAGCGCGAGCAGCGGCCGTAAGTCGGCTTGATGCCGACGGTGCCGGTCAGCGCCGCGGGCTGGCGGATCGAGCCGCCGGTATCGGTGGCGGTGGCGCCGAGACACAGACCTGCCGCGACCGCGGCGGATGAGCCGCCCGACGAGCCGCCTGGGACGAGTTTCGCGTCGGTCGGTTTGCCGTCCTTGCCCTTGCGGCGCCAGGGCGAGACGACGGGGCCGAAGGCGCTGGTCTCGTTCGACGAGCCCATCGCAAATTCGTCGTTGTTGAGTTTGCCGAGCATGACGGCGCCGGCGTTCCAGAGATTGGCGCCGACGGTCGATTCGTAGGTCGGCACGAAGTTGCCGAGGATGTTCGAGCAGGCGGTGGTGCGGATGCCGTTGGTGCAGAAGAGGTCCTTGTGGCCGAGCGGAATGCCTTCCAGCGGGCGCGCTTCGCCCTTGCCGAGGCGGGCGTCGGAGGCTTTGGCCTGGGCCAGGGCATGCTCGGGCGTCGGCAGCACGTAGGCGTTGAGCGCGCCGTTGCCGGTCTCGATGGCCGCGATGAAAGCTTGCGTCAGTTCGGTGGCGGTGAACGACTTCTTCTTCAGCCCGTCGCGGGCTTCGGTCAGCGTCAGCGATGTCAGATCCGTCAAAGCGCTAGTTTCCTTTTCCGCTGCCGCACTTCACGTTTGATGCTTTTCGCCTTCGATCCAAACGGTGATGGCGCTGCCCGACGGGTCGAGGTCGAAGGTGTTGGTCTCGGTCCACTCTTGCGCGCCCTCGATGCACGTCATCTTCGCCTCGTAGGAGCGGTCTTTTTCCTTTTCGGTGATCGTTTCGAAATCGCATGTTGCCTTCAGCCGGCCCTGACGGCGGGCCAGCGCCTCGCGATTCAGAACGTAGTTGCGGCGCGAATAGTAGAGCTGACGAGACCAAACACGATCGAGAGCGGAGCGTTGACCTTTTCGGCGATCTCTCGCGCCTGATCGGCGATCGATGGGCGCCGTCCACTCGGACCAATCGAGCGCTCGGCGGCGGCTGGCGGGCTTCGGCACGGCGAGCACGATGACGCCGGAGGCAATCAGAACGAGTGCGAGCAAGGCGAACATTTTGGTCATGGTGGATCTCGAACGATGAGCGCTTATTCGACGACCTTGGGGACGACGAAGAAGTGGTCTTCGGTCTGGGGGGCGTTTTTCGTCACCTGATCGGGGATTTCGCCGTCGGTCACCTCGTCCTTGCGCTTGGGCAGCGCGATGGGGACGACGCGGGTCATTGGCTCGACGTTGGACGTATCGACTTCGTCCAGTTGCTCGACCCAGTTCAGGATGCCAGATAGCTCCTTTTCGAGAGCCTTGGCCTCCTCGGGCGTCACCTTTATGCGCGCAAGGCGGGCAATGCGCTGGACCGTCGCTTCATCGACCTGCATGGATGTCCCCTGGAAACGGGCGCGGGTGCCGCGAAATCGGCGGGCCCGGCCGGGGTTGTCTTAACGCCCTTTGCCGCGCGGGCGCAACCATAGCGCGGCGGGTGCGGCGCAGGCTCGAGTTGCAGATAATCCGGACCGGGGCTGCGGCTCAGAAAGTGAGCACTTCGCCGACCTTCGGGACGGTGACCGGATTTGGCTTCATTTCGGCGACGAACTGGTCGGCGTTGGGGGCGATGAGGCCGAACGTGCCGTAGTGGCAGGGGATGACGGTTTTAAAGTTGAAGAATTTTTTGCAGGCGAGCGCGGCGGTGCGGGCACCCATGGTGAAGCGGTCGCCGATGGGGACGATGCCGATGTCGGGCTGGTAGATCTCGTTGATCAGCGCCATGCCGGGGAAGATGTCGGTGTCACCCATGTGCAGGACCTTCTTGCCCTCGCGGGTGTCGAGGACGATGCCGCAGGGATTGCCGAGATACACGCCGCCCGAGGACGACGAATGTTTGGCGTCGACGAAGGTGAGGCCGAAGTCTTGGGCGCAGACGGTGCCGCCGGTGTTCATGGGTTCGTATTTCTCAACGCCCTGGCCGGCCAGATGGACCGCGAGTTCATAGACGGCGAAGAGCGTGGCGCCGGTCTTCCTGCAGATCTCGGCGGTATCACCGGAGTGGTCATCGTGACCATGTGTAAGCGCGACGTGCGTGACGCCGGCCGTGACCGTGTCCCAATCGAGCCCGGAGTTTTGGAATGTGGGGTTGCCCTTCAGAAATGGATCGAGGAGCACCACGCTGCTGCCGGTCTCGATACGGAAGGCCGAATGTCCGAGCCAGGTGAGTTTCATGCGCATTCTCCGGGGCGTTTGAGCAGAGACTTCGGGAACGGCTTTCTATAAAGAGCGGATCGCAGCTTTCAACCCGCTCTGGACCCGTCCGTGACCGCAGACGACACCGACAAGCCTGTAACCGGCACGACGTTCCAGGACGTCGTGGCGTTTTTTGGCGTGCTGCCGCCGGGTCAGCGCCTTATCGGCATCGACGCCGGGACGAAGACGCTGGGGCTTGCCCTTTCGGACGTAAACCGGGGCATTGCGTCCCCTCTCGAGACGATCAAGAAGACGAAGTTCACGGCGGACGCGACGCGGCTGTTGGAGATTTGCGCGGAGCACAAGATTGCCGGGCTGGTGCTGGGATTGCCGATCAATCTCGACGGCACGGAGGGTCCGCGCGCGCAGTCGACGCGGGCGCTGGCGCGCAATCTGAACAAGCTGTCGCCGCTGCCGATCCTGTTATGGGACGAGCGGCTGACGACGGCGGAGGCAGAGCGGATGCTGATTTCCGCCGACCAAACGCGCAAGCGGCGGGCGGAAGTGATCGACAAGCTGGCGGCGACCATCATCCTTCAAAACGCGCTCGACAGGATGCGCGGGCGGTAATGCTCACGCGGCGACGAGCGGGAAGACGACGCCGATGGCCCAGGCAATCGCAATGGCGTTGGCGAGGCCTGCCACGAGGGGCGAGTGCGTGCGCGCGTACACCCATCGGCTGATCAATCCGAAGAATACGAAGAAGAGCACGATCAGCGGCACGATGATGATGAGAAAGAAGAGCCGCTCGAAGTCGAGGGCGACGGCGATGGCGAGTGAGAAAATGAAGGCGATCTTGGAGGCGAAGTAGGCTCCGCGGCCAGCGCCTTCTCCGCGCGTCAGCCATTCGTCGGCGACGAAATAGATGAGCGTTCCGGCGGACATTGCGAGGATGAGCGGCAGGCGCGCAACCGTCGGCACGAAATTCGTGAATTCGGCATGGATCGGCCATACGACGCCGATGGCATAAAGCGCGAGCAGGATCACCGTCGCGAGCGCGACTTTGGTGACGGCTGCGGAGAGATCGCTGCGGTCAGGAAGGCCCTTGCCCGTCCACCATAGGCAGGCGGCCGTGAGGAGGCCGTACAGGGCGAAATGACAAGCGAGATAGTCGCCGACGAGAACGGGCAGGAATTGCGTCGGCAGCGGCCGCAGGATGAGGGGCGTGAGGATCGCCGGCAGGACGATCGGGAGCCAGAGGTCTTTCCACGGGAGACCTGCGCCGGCGCGGGATGGCGAGACGATCGGCAAGAGGCCGGTGAACGGCTTTGCAAGGAGCGCGATGCCGATGAAGAGAAGGGCGATCCAGCGGCCCCGTTCGGCGATTTTGATGTCGCCCGCGCGTGACACGGCGAACGTCTCATCGAGCCAGCGCTGTGCTTCGAGGAGACTTTCCGGCCGGTAGAGCACGCCGACGTGCTCGGCATAACTGCTGAATACCGCGCGGCGCGCCGTACCTTTCGCGATGTCACCGTAGGTGACACCGGGCTGGGCTTCTTCGGGCGCCGACACGAGGCCCGTAACGCGCAATGCTTCCGTCTTGAGCATGCCTTCCCAGTCGCCGACGATGATCAGCAGGTTTTTCGGCGTGTCGCGCGTGACGGCGGGGGAGAACATCGAAACGGCGATCGTCGCCGCTACGTCGGGGTTGCGGGCTGCGGTGCGCACGATGATGTCGGAGGCCATCGAATGGCCGAGCAACGCAACGCGGCCATCACCGATCGTGCGGGCGTAGGCGAGGACCTTTTCCGTCTCGGAAACAAGCGTACGGGTGGCGCCGTCTTCGCGCGTGATGTTGCCGCTGAGGGGTTCGGGATTGCGGCCGTGGCCGGCGTAGTCGAACGTAATCGCCGTCAGACCGTTACGCGCGATGGTGTAGGCGAACGAAGCCATCAACGGTTCTGAACCGGCGAAACCGTGCGCGATGACGACGACGGGCGTCTTGCCGGTGTCTGACTTGCGATAGACGGTTGCCGGGATGTGGCCGATCGTGACGGATTCCTGAAGCACTCCATCGCGCGCTGCGTGAAGGTTCCAGGTTGCGAAGGCGACCGCAATCGCGCCCGTGATGGCGAGGATAAGGGTCGTCAGGCGTTGCGGCATCTGAGGTCTCAAGGATCAACGCCCGGCCGGGGCAATTCGTCGGGCGTGGGCTTCAAGCCATAGGGTTCGACGAGCGCCCAGACGTGGGCCGGAACCATGTGGCGGACGCGGCGCGGCATGGCGCGGCGCAGGTGGACTACCGTTTCGCAGGCTTTCATCTCCAGGCGCGAGCGGGCGAATTCGAGGCCGCGCGGGCCGATCCTCGGCATGAGCCAGCCAACGATCGGACGCAGCCAATCAGGCATCGAACGCAACGGCAGGCCGCCGGCTGCGCGTTGCGTGTTGGCGAGGAAGCCGGCGACCGCGCTTTTGCGCTTGCCGGCGCTGCCAGGGTCGGAGAGACGGACTTCGTCACCGAGCAGATCGAGCAATTCTTCGCCGCGCTGATTGCGGATGAGAAGCCATTGCTCGCCCTCGCCACCCATGTAGCCGACCGTGATGTCGGCGAGCACATTGGTGTAGTCGACGCACGTGCGGCAGGTGAGCGGGAAGAAATCGGAGGGAAGTTTCGAGATCGGCAGTTTCAGGAATGGGATTTCCTTCTTGCTTCCATCGGTGAAGCGCAGCTCGACGTAATAGTCGGCGCGGAACTCAAGATAGGTGATCGACTTGGGGTCGTCGGCGAGGAGATCAAGGAACGTGTGAAAGTTCTCGGTGGTCGTGTTGTCCGAGCAGGGCGTGCCGATGACGTAGAGGCGGTCGAGGCCCAATTCCTGTTCGATCGCGCGCAGGGCATAGACCTGGCAGGGGATGCCGATGACGGCGATGCGCTTGTACCCGCGTTCGCGAACGGGTTCGAGGAGAGCGAGCAGTGGTGCGTAGCCCATGCGCATGCCGCGGGCGCGCGACATGCCTTCGGCGGCGGTGATGATGACGGGCATCGGCTTCCAGCTGTCGGCCGGGTCGGGGGCCATGGTGAGGACGGCTTCGACCGCGCCGGTCTCGAGCAGGCGTTCGGCGATGCGCGTCGTGATACCGGTCCACTGCGCCCCGGGCCGCGGGGCTGCAAGGGCGGCGCGGGCCATGCGGCGGAAGGGGCCGAAGAAGATCTCGTCTGGGCGCGCGGGGTCGCGCGGGCGGCCGTGAACGCGGCTCTCCATGGCGGGATAGTCGGGCTTGATGAATTGGCAGGCGCGGCCGCAGCGCTTGGCATCTTCAGTGCGGGAGAGCCCGCAGTCGGTGCACATGTCTCGAGCGGCAGGCGGCGCGACAGACGGCGCCCAGACCGCGGGGTTGGCGCCGATTGCGCTGTCGTCCTGGTCCATCTGCACGCTTGTTCCCTGATCGCTGGTTCCGTCGCGCGATCCTAGAATGTGTCAAGCCGTATGGACAGCCCGAATAGAACAGCTCCCGCCATAACAGCGGGCGCTGCAAGGTCAGGCAGGGCGATGTGGCGCCTCAGTACTGCTGGAAGTAGAGCAGGCGCGGCGGTGGCGCGGCCGAGTTCGTACTTCTTGCCCAAGCTCGACTTGAACCAGGGGGCGGGCGCGCCGTAATCAGCAAATGCGGGCTTCAGCTTTGCCTTCGGCTTCAGCGAGGCGATGTTGCCGCTCTTGCGCAGTTCGTCATTCTGCTGCTTGAGGACGAGGGCCGGATCGCGCGATGCGATGAGCTTGATCGACTTGCCGGCGAGTGCCTCGCTGTACCGCTTATCGTGACCATACACGTCCTTGAATTGCACGACCTTGCCATCGGGGTTCACCCAGGTGGTGAGGTAGGTATTGTGAACCGGCAGATGGGCCTTGAGATCGATGCGCGTTGTCGATTTCACCTTCAGCTGCCGGGCGACGTCCTCGGCCGACCAGCCTTCGACCGCGCCGAGGATGACTTCTGCGAAGCGCTCCGGATTGCGGACGCGGATGCAGCCGTGGCTGAACGTGCGCTCGGTGTCGTCGAACAGGTACTTGTCGTTGGTATCGTGCATGTAAACGTCATGATGGTTCGGGAACATGAACTTCAGACGTCCCAGCGGATTGCCGGGGCCGGGGCCCTGAATGATCGGCACGTTGCGGATGTCGACTTTCGACCACTTGATGCGGGCCGGATTGATCACGCGCTTGCCGTCGCGGATCTGCATGCCGCGGCGGGCGAGCACGCCGTAGTCGCCGCCGCGCATATGCGGTAAAATCTGGCGCAGCTTGATCGATTCCGGCACGCCCCACTCAGGCTGGAAGATGACGTGGTTCATCTCGTCGGAGAACACCGGCGTCTGGGTGTTCGGCTTGCCGATGATGATGCGCTCCTGGTGAATGACTTCACCGGACTTGATCACGCGGGTCTGGAACTCGGGAAGGTTGTTCCAGACGTAGAGTTTGCCCATGTCATCGGGCATTGTGCGCCAGCGCTCTAGATTGACGAGAAATTTTTCCAGCTTCTCGCGGTTGGCGATGCGCGAAGGCGGGGTGGCGCGGTTCAGGGCCTCGCGCACGCCGTCATCGACATAGCGCTTGCTCTCGTAGCCGGCGTCATCGAGGTCGTTGCGGATCTTGCGCATCAAAGTGCGATCCAGCAGATCGGCATCTTCGGAGACTTCGGCCCCAAGGCGCTGGCGGATGATCAGTACGTCTGGATGGCGCTGGCCCGCATCGATGCGGTCGCCGGGGGACAATAGCGGCAGCGGTTTGCGGGCAACGTCGCCGCGCTCTTCCAGAAAGGCGAGGCGAAGGCGCTCGAACTGCGGATGGTGGGGATGGAAGCTACGCAAGCCCGACACCACGTCGCCGCCATTGGCTGCGATGGCGCGGAACACATCACCGGCGTAGACGGTCTTGGGTGATGCAACGAGCCAGCGCGAAAGTTGCGTAGCATCGACGCGGCCGCCGCGGGCGTGCCAAGCATAGCGAACGGCGGAGGCTGACAAGTCGACCTCGGCTTGCGCACGGGCCGCGAGAGATGCTGCAGCGACCGGAAGTGCGGGTAGACGAAATTGTGCGGGATCGAGGCCATAGAGGTCGGCCTTGGCAAGCTCATCATAGAGAGCGCGACCAGCATCAGTCAGTCCGCCGACGCTGGTCCAGTGCGGGACGACACCCTCTTCACGGTAGTGCCCGGAGAGCTGCGAGAGGTGGCCCTTCTCGACCGGGTCGCGGACCGCTTCCATGCGGCTTTCGACGTCCGCGATGATTGCGGCCAACGCAGCGCTCTCGTCGTCAGCGGCTTCGCCGGCGGCGACCATGCGGATTGTCGCCGTTTCCGCAGGCGCGGCGGTCAACGCTCCACCCCACCCCATGACCGCCCCCAAGGCAGCCACGGCACACACCACCGAACGCATCGAACTACTCCCCTGCACTCCAGGCTCGAAAGGCGCACTATTGCTGCACCCTCAACGGCTCGCCAATCCCCAGATCGGCCGGAACCCATCAATTGCCCGGCTAATCTTTCGAGATGATAAACGAAGCACACAAATCAATGCAGCCGCGGTCTGTAACTTATTGTTTTTCCGAAACGCATTAAACCCCGGGAAGATCCCTAACCGATTGGCGAGCGGCACATATTCGTATCTCAGATCCTGGGAACGAGACCTGTCACACGCCAGCCGGTGCCCTCAAAAGACAATGTGGCCGTGAGGTCCGGTTCGGTGGCTTTCGCATCGCGGGCCAGTCCTATGGAAACGGCCAGTGGTCCGTCCAAGCCAACGGATTTGATGTTGCCCAATCCCAACCGGCGGCTCGCGGGCACGATGGGCGCCGCGGTTGCTGCTTCGCTGGCTCCGGCCGCCGTGGCGTCGGAGACCGCCTTCTTGCCGAAAAGATCCCGGACGAAGCCGCCAACCTGACCGGCGAGATCGGGCGTTCCGGACTTCATGGAGTTGACGAACTCGCGCAGGCTTTTGCCTTCCGCGTGGAGGCGGATGAGCGATTGCGGGGTCAGCAAGGTGTCGAGTGAGGTTTCGACCAGTTTCGGCAACGTGTCTTTGCTCACTTTTTCAATCAAAAGATCGCTACCGGGCGTGCCCTTCGTTGCCTCTTTGAGATTTTGCTCGATACCGGCCGTGACCGCCGGCCGCAGCGATTGGCGAACGGCTGGGAAATCGATGCCACGTTCGACGCCTGCGGCATCGCCGCTCTCGAGGGCAATCTTGAGTTGATAGGCCGACCAGGCCGGCCAAGCGACGTAGAATAGACCTGCTAAGACAATGGCGAGACCGGTCAGCAGCCGCATGTTTGGGAGGTCCTTTTTGGTGGCGCATGGCGACTCAGCTTGCGCGGAACCGAACGCCAAGAGCGATTTCTAGATCACGGACGTGGCAGCGTCACGTCAGACGACGAAAAACTCTGTTGTTCGCGTTTTACGAAGGGGCGGATTTCACGGGACAAAATGTTGGCAGCACCCGCGCAGGAACCGGAATCATTCTTAAGAGTGCCGGAGACATCCTCTTGTTTGATCGAACAGAACCCATGCCCCCCGCCGCTCAGCGGAAACCATCGACCGAGGGACCCACGCTCAAGGCCGCTCTCGGCGTCCTCGAACGCGTGTTCGGCTATCACAGTTTTCGACTGCACCAGTCCGCGATCATCGAGACGGTGCTCGCGGGCCGGGATGCGCTCGTTCTGATGCCAACCGGCGGCGGCAAGTCGCTTTGTTATCAGATCCCGGCCATCGTCCGGGCCGGCACGGGCATCGTCGTCTCTCCGTTGATCGCGCTGATGCAAGATCAGGTGGACGCTCTGAAGGAGGCCGGCGTCTCGGCGGCGTTTCTCAATTCGAGCCTTACATTTCCCGAACAGCAGGCGGTGGAGCGGCAGCTCGTCGCCGGTGCGCTCGACCTGTTGTATGTCGCGCCTGAACGGCTATTGCAGGAGCGGATGATTTCGCTGCTCGGGCAGACGCCGATTTCGTTATTCGCCATCGACGAGGCGCACTGTGTTTCGCAGTGGGGTCATGATTTCCGGCCGGAGTATCGGCAGCTGAGGCAGCTTGCCGACCGATTCCCCGGCGTGCCGCGGGTGGCACTGACGGCGACGGCGGACGAGCGCACGCGGGAAGAAATCGTCGCGGAGTTAAGCCTCGAGCAGGCGGAGCGGTTCGTTGCAAGTTTCGACCGGCCGAACATTCGCTACACGATTGCGGAAATGGGGTCGGTCAGCGCGCGCGAGCGGCTTTGGCAGTTCATCGAGGCCGAGCATCCGGAGGATGCGGGCATCGTCTATTGTCTGTCGCGCAAACAGGTGGAGGAGACCGCCGCGTGGCTGACGACGAAGGGACGGCGGGCACTGGCCTATCACGCGGGTCTCGATCCCCAGATCCGGCGCAAGGCGCAGGAGCGATTTCTGCAGGAGGATGGGCTCATCATTGTTGCGACAATCGCGTTCGGCATGGGGATCGACAAGCCGGACGTGCGTTTCGTCGCGCATCTGAGCCTGCCAAAATCAATCGAAGCCTATTATCAGGAGACGGGGCGCGCGGGACGCGATGGGGAGCCGGCGAACGCGTGGCTGGCGTATTCGCTGCAGGATGTCATTCAGCAACGGCAATGGATCGCGCAATCGGATGGCGCGGAAGCGTTCAAGCAGGTGCAGCGGCAGAAGCTCGATGCGCTGATCGGGCTAGGGGAAATGGTGACGTGCCGGCGGCAGGCGCTGCTGGCTTACTTCGGTCAGCGCGGCAGCCCGCCGTGCGGGAATTGCGACAACTGTCTCACGCCGCCGGCGACTGAGGATGGAACGGTTCTGGCGCAGAAGGCGCTGTCGACGGTCTATCGGACGGGTCAGCGCTACGGTGTCGGCTATCTGATCGACATCCTGCACGGCAAAGCGGATGAGCGCTGCATCCGGTCGTCGCATGACAAGTTGACGGTGTTCGGGATCGGCAAGGGAACGGACGCCGCAGTCTGGCGCGGGCTTTACCGGCAACTCGTGGCTCAGGGATATCTCACCGGGGATGACGAAGGCTTCGGTACGCTGGTGCTGACGGATCGGTCGAGGCCGCTATTGCGGGGGGAAGAGAAATTCCTCATGCGCGTGGGGCCGGTGGCCGAGCGCGGCGGCAAGACGAAGCGTGAGAAGAAGAGCCCGGCAGCGGCAGGCGTCGCAGCCGAACATCAGGCCGCGTTCACCGCTCTCAGGGCTTTGCGGGCCCGGCTGGCGGCGGAGGCGAAGCTGCCGCCCTATGTGATCTGTCACGACCGGACGCTGGCCGAACTGGCCGAGAAGCGGCCTCAGACCATCGATGCGCTCGGCGATATCACGGGGCTGGGGGCGAGCAAGATCAAGCGATACGGACAAGCGATGCTGGATACGCTGGCTGCGTTTGCCAGTCATCCCGTGCTCAAGAACCGCTTGTCAGCAACAGTGAACGAGACACTGGCGTTGCATCTGCAGGGTCTCGATGCGGAGACGATCGCGGAGCGGCGCGGTCTGGGCGTAGGAACGATCTACGGCCATTTTGCGGAAGCGATCGAGGGTGGCCTGATCGAGGCGCGAGCTGTGCTGAAGGACCTCGACGACGGCGATCTCGACGAGATCCACGAGGCGTTCGATCGGACGGGTACGCTCGAAAGCGGCAAACTCGGTCCGGCTCATGGCGCACTCGACGGCCGGTTCGATTACGGCATCCTCAAGTGTGTGCTGGCGGAGCTGGCGTGACGGGCTAATTGCGCGACTTGGAGAAACCGTCACGCGCGGCGAGGACGAGGCCGAACAGCAGTCCCGAATTGAAGAATGCGCTCGCCAGGGTCAGGGAGCTTTGGCTCCAGATGAGACCAGGCGACAGCGCCATCAGACCCACGGCTGCGACGTAGCCGGCGGCCAGCCGCGACGGTAACTCCGATCCGAAGCGCCAAGCCACCAGCCCGGCCGCGGCGAACACTATGGCGGCTTTCATCAGAGCCATGAAGCGCAGCAGGAGCGTCAGGTCGGGATCGGCTGTGGCCTCAGGTGCAGACAGGGCACCCGCGATCCCGCCTGCGATCGCGGCCAGGATCACGGCCGCGGCAAGCATGGTCTGCCGGACAGTCGGCGATTGATTGCTGGCGGTCCATGTTTGTGATTGCCGGGCAATGTCGATGGCCATGCTTCGACCCTTCCGAAAGACAAGCCTTGGAGGTCACCTGCGGGCGTAGCGCTTGTCAAGCGGAGCGGCCGTCATGGCTCCTGTCTCGCGCAAAGCCTGCGCCGTGGTTGTCGTGTCGTGTCGTGGGTGCATCGTGTGGCCAACGATCCGAAGGGCGGAGTGATCGATTTTGCCTATGTGGCCCTGGCGCATCTTCCCTAAGAAGAATTAACCCCTATGTGCTAGACCGAACACCGCGAGCGCATTAGCCTCGCAGCATCAATGCTTTCTGGAGGCGCCCCGTGGCCGGTACCCTGCTCAAGACGATGATGGCAGCTCTTCTCGTGACCGGGATTGCAGCAACTGCCGCCCCGCAGCCAGCCGAGGCCCAATCGACGTCCAGCGGCAAGAAGGCCAAGCCGCTGACCGGCAAGAGCTACTACGGCCGCCGGGGCGGTTATACAGTGCGCAAATCGGACATCATCGGCGACTCGCGCCGCCAGGACCCTTCGATCAATGCCCGCACGTCGGGCGCTCCGCTGATGGGCGATTTCTTCTGGGAACAGCCCACGTCGCCGATTGGCGGCAACACCTCATATATGCACTGACGCTTTGACGACGACGCCCTGTCGCTCCTTCGATCTCGAATTGGATAGAGGTTCGCCCTTCGGCGCACCTCTATCTTTTTTACGTGTCTTGCTTTGCAAGATCGGGCTCAGACGCCGACCGATGGCTCGATCAATTCGCCTGACTTGAGCGGCCGAGACTTACGCCAGGTATCCGGCGTCGCGCCAGACCATTGCCGGAACGCGCGAATGAATACTCCAGGTTCCGAGTAGCCCATGACTTCCGCGACAGCTGCGACCGGCAGATCGGTGTGCTTCAAGAGCTGGCAAGCGACGTCGTAGCGCGTTTCGTTGACGAGCGCGCGCAAGGACGTCCCGTGTTCGGCCAGCCGCCGGTTGATCGTGCGCGGATGCAGGTGGGTCGTTTCACAGAGCATCCGCATATGCGACCGTTCCGCCAACAGGACCGGCATGAGCAGACGTTTGATCTGGTCGACGAAATCGGGTTCGACGCCGTTCCAATAGCCTTGCACGCGTTGGATGGCTTCGGCGTAGAGACCTGGATCGGCACCAGCAATTGGGGTGTCGATCAATTTTCTCGGATACGTAATTCCAAAATGGTGGCTGTCAAAAACCACCTTCGACGGCTTAACCAGAGCCCTGATTTCGTCTGCCGGCAGTAACTCACTACTGCATCCAAGCAGAACCTCCGATGGCCGCTGGGCGGACAATTCGTGGATGAGCGCTATCCCTGCGCCAATCGAGAGGAGCAGAAATTGGAGAGATGGGAGGTCGCGGATCAGACAGCGATAGCCGATCAGCAATTCGTCTCCGTGCCTCACAAGATACGGATCTTGTTCGACGACATAGGGCGCACCGCCGCGAACGTAGCGATGATGGTTCTCGACGAAGTTGCGAATGGCCCGGCCCACAGTAGGGGCATTCCGGATCATTTGGCCGATAATGCCGAGATGGTCGGTGCGCGTTCGCAAACCGAGGATCAGGCCGAATTCACCCACGCCTGTGATGCGCGCGCAGTCGTCCAGCAACCGAACAACACTGCCGAACGACAGCACCTTCTCTTGATCTTCGAGATCTTCAAGGGCGACGTCGTGGCTTTTCAGTACGGTGACGGGATCGACATTAAAATATCTAAGTACGCTCGGCAGTTCGCAAAATATGCCGCATCTTTGCACACCAGCCGCATCTGATGAGATACCGTGCATTTGCCCGCTTGGTTTTGTTATTTGCGCAATCCTATCATTATGTCGCGAATTGCCAATGGCGTAGCTCTCCGAAGGCCCCATACGTTCGTCAGGGAAATGAAATTCGCAGCAGTTTGCGAACTTCCCCAGCTTCAAAAGCTTACAGAAGAGAGACGCAGCGCGTGTAACGGCGCGAAGGCGTCCATCATTGATCGATGGGCTAATTGTCATGACGACAACGACGAAGAATGATCGTGCAGAGCATAAGGCAGGCGAAGCCAGCGAGCACCGCGTGCAGCCCGATTCCGCCCTGAGCTTTGCGTCGCGCAGCGCTACTCACTTGTTGCATCGCGCCGGCCAGCACGCGGAAGAGCTTTTTGCTCGCGCGTCGGGCGAACTTGGCATCACGGCTCGTCAGTTCATCGTTCTGGCGGCCATCGACGGCTTGGATAAGCCTAGCCAGACGACACTGTGCGAAGTGTCGGGGATTGATAGATCGACGCTGGCCGATATCGTTCGGAGGCTGGAGATGCGCGGGCTCATCCACCGTCAGCGGACCAAGGCGGATGCGCGGATGTATGCCGTCGACATCACCGCCGAGGGACGGTCCATCCTGTTGCGCGCGGCGCCGATCGCACGCGATGTGGAGGAAGAACTGTTGGCCGGGTTCAGCGAAGCCGACCGGGAAGCGTTCAAAACGCTGCTCGGCCGGATCATGTCGCTGGGGTCGAAGGCTGCCTGACGCTAGACGCTGAGCAGCAGGTGCTCCCGTTCCCACGGGCTGATCACGCGCATGAACTCCTCGAACTCGGACCGCTTCATCTGCATGTACACGTGGCTGAAGCGGTCCCCGAGGATGTTGTGCAAATCCTTGCTGTCTTCGAACTCGAGTAGTGCTTCGAGCAATCCGCGCGGCAACTGATGGGCGTTGCGGTAGGCGTTGCCCGAAACGGCAGGACGAGGTTCGAGTTGGTTCTTCATGCCGAGGTACCCGCTGGCAAGACTGGCGGCGATGGCAAGATACGGATTGCTGTCGGAACCGGGCAGCCGATTTTCGACGCGGCGGGCACCGGGGCCGGATACCGGAATGCGCAAGCCTGCGGATCGGTTGTCGAGACCCCACTCGACGTTGATCGGTGCGGCGCCGCCGGGCACCAAACGGCGATAGGAGTTCACGTAGGGTGCAAACAGGCACATGGCTGAAGGCAGATAGGTCTGCTGGCCGGCCAGGAAATGGTAGAACAGCTTGCTCGGCTGGCCCTGCTCGTCCGTGAAGATGTTGCGCCCGGTTTTCTTGTCGACGACACTCTGGTGGATGTGCATGGCGCTACCGGGCTCGTTTTCGAGGGGCTTTGCCATGAACGTCGCGTAGCACCCGTGCTTGAACGCGGCCTCGCGGATGGTGCGCTTGAACAGGAAGACCTGATCGGCGAGATGGACGGGATCGCCGTGCACGAGATTGATCTCGAGCTGCGCCGCGCCGCCTTCCTGAATGATCGTGTCGATCTGCAAGTACTGGAGTTCGGCGAACTCATAGATGTCGTCGACGATCTTGTCGTATTCGTCCACGGCACCGAGACTGTAGGCCTGACGGCCGGAGCCTTTGCGGCCTGAGCGTCCTGTCGGCGGTTCCAACGGATAATCGGGGTCCGGGTTGGTTTTGGTCAGGTAGAATTCGAGTTCGGGCGCGACGACAGGCGCCCAGCCTTCTTTTGCATAGAGTTCGACCACACGACGCAACACCGCGCGCGGGGCGATTTCAACGGGGTCGCCATTCTGCCATGTCGCATCGTGAATGACCTGGGCGGTCGGGCTGGATGCCCAAGGCGCGGGGCGGATCGTCGTCAGGTCCGGAACCATCATCAAGTCGCTCTCGGCATAGAGCGCCTGGCCGTCCTCTTCGAAGCCCACGTAATCGCCGGTGATCGTCTGGTGGAAGATCGAGATCGGCAGATGGACCGGTTCGAGCTTCACGAATTTCTCGACCGGCATGGTCTTGCCGCGGGCCACACCCGCGATGTCGGGAACGGCGCAGTCGACTTCTTCAATCCGGTGAGCGCGGACCCAGGCCCGCACGTCATCCGCCGTTGTTCCGACGCCCAAAATCTCGCTCTCGCCAGACCCGGACCGCTGCTCGGCACTCATGATCGCACCTGATGCAATGTTATGTTGCTGATAAAATCGCTACCGGCAGCGCCGGCCGCCGGAGAGCCTAAGACCGGCTCACACGCGGAACGGGTTCTTCACCGTCTTTCGAATTGAAGGCCGGCGAACGGTGCATCCACGCGGCACCGGCGTGAATGTGATCACAAATTCGGGCCGAACTCAAGGCGGCGCCAGCCCGGAGCCGGTCGATCGGGGTTAAGTCTTCACCCGGCGCGGGATAAAACCGCTTCCCCGATAAACCCCATGCCTTGCCCGATATCGGCATCGATGGCCTTTCGGAGGTCGGCGGCACTGCCTTTCTTCATCGCGGCGATCGCGAATTCATGATGATCTTCGATTGTCGACGTGCCGATCCGGCCATAGGCCATGCGCATGAAGGGGCCAAACTGCAGCCAGATGCTCTCGACAAGAGCGACGAGCGTCCAGGCCTCCGACTTGCGATAGATCGCGAAGTGGAACTGGTGGTTGGCGCGCATGTAACCCTCGGTATCTCCGGCGCGCATCGCGGTATCGATCGACTGATCGACAGCTTCGATCATGGCAATGTCGGATTTGGTGAGTTTAGCGAGCGCGCGGGCGGCGAGTTCGGGTTCGAGGGCGCGGCGAGCAAATAAAATCTGCTCGAATGTCTCCCGCGTCATCGGAGCAACCATGACACGGCGGTTGTCCTGCAACAGCAGCGCGCGTTCGGCGATGAGCCTGCGGACGGCCTCGCGGACCGGCATGGGGCTCACGCCCAGTTCGTCCGCAAGCCCACGCAGCGTTACCGCCGAGCCGGGCTTGATGCCACCGTACAGGATCTGCTCCCGCAGCCGGCGATAGACTTCCTCGTGGGTCGTAAGTCCCACGATTGCATGGGAATCTCGCGATTCGTCGCCGCTGCTCGCGCCGGGTCTGCTGCCGGCGGATGCACCTGTCAGACGCTTCATGCGACCGACTCCTCCTCGACTGTCACCGGCGGGGTGCCGCCCGCCTATACGGCACATTGATGAAACGATACTCTTGTAGCGTCGGAAATTTGTGATCACAATGGGGGTCCGTTACGAATGGGGCGCGGAAGTCTGCGCGGGGCCAGCTTCGTGACGTCTCAAACTCTCCAAAGAGGAGTTCGTAAATGTTGCATCCCGGAATAAAGCGCCTTGCGTGTTTTGCGGGCGTGGCCGTCGCTGCTCTGGCGGTGGCTTCCGCGTCGTTCGCAAAAGATCGCGAAGTGAAGGTCTTCAATTGGTCCGACTACATCGATGAATCGATCCTTGCAGATTTCACCAAGGAAACGGGCATCAAGGTCACCTACGACGTCTTCGACAGCAACGAGGTTCTCGAGACCAAGCTGCTTGCGGGCAAGACAGGCTACGACATCGTCGTGCCGACGGGTGCGTTCCTGTCGCGTCAAATCAAGGCCGGCGTGTTCCAGAAACTCGACAAGTCGAAGCTTACGAACATCGGCAATGTCTGGCCGGAAGTGGCCAAGCGAACAGAGGTCTATGATCCGAACGGCGATCACGCCCTGACCTACATGTGGGGCACCACGGGCATCGGGTATAACGAAGCCAAGATCAAGGAACGGCTCGGTGATGCACCGGTCAACTCCTGGGATCTCGTGTTCAAGCCCGAGATCGCTGCGAAGTTCAAGGACTGCGGCATCTTCATGCTCGACAGCCCGGACGATATTCTCTCCTCAGCGCTGCGCTATCTGGGTATCGATCCCAATACCAAGGACGAAGCCGAACTGAAGAAGGGTGCGGATCTTTTGAAGTCGATCCGCCCGAACGTGCGCAAATTCCATTCGTCGGAGTACATCAACGCGCTGGCGGATGGCGACATCTGCATCGCGATCGGCTGGTCGGGCGATATCCTGCAGGCCCGCGACCGTGCGGAAGAAGCCAAGAACGGTCATGTCATCAAGTATTCCATCCCGAAGGAAGGCGCGATGATGTGGTTCGACATGATGGCCATTCCGAAGGATGCCGAGAATGTCGCCGAGGCGCACGAGTTCCTCAACTACCTTCTGAGGCCCGAAGTGATCGCCAAGGCTTCGAACTACATCAACTACGCCAACGGAAACCTCCCCTCAAAGGAATTCATATCTGAAGAGGTGAAGAGCGATCCGGCGATTTATCCGGACGATGCCACGATGTCGAACCTGTTCGTGAAACTCGCTTACGACGCAAAAACACAACGAACGGTGACGCGCCTCTGGACGGGTGTCGTGACCGGCAAATAACCAAAACAACACACCGCGCTGGAGCCTCGCTCCGGCGCGGTTTTCACTTGAAGCCGCATTTGGACCTTGTGCTTTCCTTTCCCCAACACCAGAGGCCTTTCCATGACCGTATCGTCGGCGATCAACGGAACCGCAGCAGGCACGGCGCCCGCAGACCGGCGCTTAAGGACCGCGGCGCCGCAATCAGGTTTTGCGCCATGGAAGGACCCTGCCAAAAAGCCGATCATCCGGTTTGAGAATGTCACCAAGCGGTTCGGCGATTTTGTCGCCGTCGACAACATTACCCTCGACATCTACGAGCGCGAGTTTTTCGCGCTGCTGGGTCCGTCTGGTTGCGGCAAGACCACGCTGCTGCGAATGCTGGCCGGCTTCGAAAAGCCCACCGAAGGCCGCGTGATCGTGGAGGGCCAGGACATTACAGACCTCGCGCCCTACGAGCGCTCCAACATCAACATGATGTTTCAGTCCTACGCGCTGTTCCCGCATATGACGGTGGAGCGCAACGTCGGCTTCGGTCTGCGCCAGGAAGGCATGCCGGACGATCAAATCAAGGCGCGCGTCGACGAGGCGATGGCGCTCGTGGAATTGGGCAAATTCGCGCATCGTAAGCCTCATCAACTTTCGGGCGGCCAGCAGCAGCGCGTGGCTCTGGCGCGGGCCATCGCCAAGAAGCCGCGCATCATGCTGCTCGACGAGCCGCTCGGCGCACTCGACAAGAAGCTTCGCAATCAGGCGCAGTTCGAGCTGATGCGCATTCAGGAACAAACCGGCACGACATTCGTCATCGTGACGCACGATCAGGAAGAGGCGATGACTGTCGCCTCGCGCATCGCTGTAATGAACCAGGGCAGGCTCGAACAGGTCTCGACGCCGGGCGAGATCTACGAGGCGCCGAAGTCGCGGTATGTGGCCCAGTTCATCGGCGACGTGAACATCATGGAAGGCAAGGTGGTTGCACTTCCGGCGGATGGAACGGTGGAGATTACGCCGGCTTCGGGCGATGGACGGATCTTCAAGGCGGTCGCGTGCGAGGGGCTGTCGATGGGCCAGCACGTTTGGCTATCGGTCCGGCCTGAAAAATTTCGCATCAGCCTCGATCAACCGCAGAGCGCCGTCAACGTCGTGAAGGGCCGCGTCGACGACGTCGGCTATCTCGGCTCGATCTCGCACTATCACGTGCATACGGAGGCGGGAAATCGCGTGACGGCACTGCGCGCGAACTCCTCGCATAGCGTGGAGCGCTCCATATCGTGGGACGACACCGTTTGGCTCGAGTGGCCGGTCGATGCGAGCGTTCTGCTCAAGGCGTGAGGCACCCTATGTCTGGCACCTGCAGACCCATTCCAGCCCAAGAACAGACGGTGTAGCGCATGCGCAAGTGGCTCGTCATCGCAATTCCTTACGTGTGGATGTTTCTTTTCTTCCTCATCCCGTTCTTCATCGTTTTCAAGATTTCCCTTTCGGAGTCGGAAATCTCGATCCCGCCCTACACGCCGGTGTTCGATCTCTTCGAGGGGTGGGAGGCGATCAAAGCTAAGATCGGTGAGCTCGATTTCGAGAAGTACCGCTTCATATTTTCCGATGATCTTTATATGGCGGCCTATTGGTCGAGCATCAAGATTGCGGCCGTTTCGACCTTCCTGACACTCCTGATTGCCTACCCCCTCGCATACGGCATGGCGCGGGCGCCCCGGGAATGGCAGCCGACGCTCATGATGTTCGTGATCCTGCCCTTCTGGACGTCCTTCCTGATCCGCGTTTATGCCTGGATCGGCATTCTGAAGAATGAGGGCTTGCTCAACGCGCTACTCTTGAACCTCGGCGTCATCAGCGAACCGCTGACGATCATGAACACCACGACCGCCGTGTATATCGGCATCGTCTACTCGTATCTGCCGTTCATGGTGCTGCCGCTCTATGCAAGCCTGGAGAAGATCGACGGACGTTTGCTGGAGGCGGCGGAAGATCTGGGATCGCCGCCGTGGAAGGCATTCTGGCAGGTGACTTTCCCGCTTTCCATCCCGGGCATCGTGGCGGGTTGCTTCCTCGTCTTTATTCCAGCGGTGGGCGAGTTCGTCATTCCGGATCTGCTCGGCGGATCGGAGACACTCATGATCGGCAAGACGCTCTGGAGCGAGTTTTTCAACAACCGCGACTGGCCGGTGGCATCGGCGGTGGCGGTGCTCCTGCTGCTCGTGCTCATCATTCCGATCGTCGGCTTCCAATGGGCTCAGCAGCGCGCACGGGAGGCTGGACGATGAACAACCGCTTTTCATGGTTCAACGTGACGGCGATCGTGTTCGGGTTTGCGTTTCTCTACATCCCGATCCTGATCCTCGTGATCTATTCGTTCAACGACTCCAAGCTGGTGACGGTCTGGGGCGGGTTTTCGATGAAGTGGTACGCGGGGCTGCTCGACAACGAGCAACTCATGGACGCGGCGTGGACGACACTGCGCGTGGCCTTCATCTCGGCCACCATGGCGACGGTTCTCGGAACGATGGCAGCACTGGTGCTGGTGCGAATGGGGAGATTTCGGGGGCGCACACTGTTTTCGGGAATGATCTTTGCGCCGCTCGTCATGCCGGAGGTCATAACTGGCTTGTCGCTGCTGCTGTTGTTTGTCGCCATCAACTTCGATCGCGGGTTCTGGACCATTGTTCTGGCGCACGCGACCTTCACCATGTGCTTTGCCGCCGTGGTCGTGCAGGCGCGGCTCTCCGATTTCGACCAACGGGTCGAAGAGGCCGCCATGGATCTCGGCGCCTCACCGGTGGCGACATTCTTTCAGGTGACGCTGCCGATCATCGCGCCGTCCGTGATCTCTGCGTGGCTGCTGGCTTTCACGCTGTCGCTCGACGACCTCGTGATCGCGAGTTTCACGACGGGTCCTTCGGCCACCACGCTGCCGATGAAGATCTACTCGCAGGTGCGGCTCGGCGTAACGCCCGAGATCAACGCGATTTCGACCATCATGATCGCCTTCGTGACCGTGGGCGTGCTGATCGCATCATACATGACGAAGATGCAGACGGCGCGGGCCGAGCGGGATCGACGCGCGGCGGATGCAGCGGCGAACTAGCTGGCAGATCCTGTCGACTAAACGCGCCGCCTTTAGAGCGCGGCTTCGATGGAATCGAAGTCGCGCTCTACACTTTTGACTTGACCAACGATTGACGCTTCGAACTCAAAGGGGACGAAGCAATCGTGGTCTAGAGGGCGGCGCGTTCGCGTTGGGCCCACAGGCATAGAATGTCGTGGGCGACGGTGGCCGCCGCCAATGCCGTGATCTCCGCATGATCATAAGGCGGGGAGACCTCGACGACATCGGCGCCGACGATATCGAGACCCGAAAGTCCACGCAGGATTTCGAGCGCCTGCCACGAGGCGAGGCCGCCGGCGACGGGCGTGCCGGTGCCGGGGGCGAAAGCGGGGTCGAGCACATCGATATCGAATGTCAGGTAGACTTTCGCATCGCCAACGCGTTGGCGAATGGCCGCGATGGTGGCGTCGACGCCTGAGCGGTGAACAGCGGGGGCGGTCACGACTTCGATGCCATGGCTATCGGGGTTGTGGGAGCGAATGCCGACGTGGATGGAGCGGGATGGATCGATGATGCCGGCCTTGGCAGCTCGCAGGAACATGGTGCCATGATCGTTGCGGGCGCCGTCATCGGGCCAGGTGTCGGAGTGGGCGTCGAACTGGATCAGCGCGAGAGGGCCGTGCTGCTTGGCGTGCGCCGTCAGTAGCGGCAGGCTGACGAAGTGATCGCCGCCGAGGGCGAGAAGTTTGGCGCCGCTGGCAATGATCTCGCGCGCGCTCGATTCGATATCGGCGGCGACGCGGTGCGGGAGTTGCGGTTCAATATAGAGATCGCCCCAGTCGATGGTCGGCAGCACTTCAAACGGATTGCCGCCATAGGGGAAGCTATCGCAAGAGCCCAACTCAGCGGAGGCGGCACGGATGGCGCGGGGGCCAAGGCGGGCGCCGGGGCGATTGCTCGTCGCGCCGTCATAGGGAACGCCGCAGACGACGGCTTTGGCGTTGGTGAGATCGTGGGCATAGGGGCGGCGGAGGAAGCTCAACGCGCCGGCGTACGTCATCTCAGTCCAACGTGCGGTGGAATTGCGATTGAGAAACGCCTGATCGCCGGCCGCCGGGAGCGGCGGCAGGTGCGCAATCGTAGATAGAATACGGGTGGAGTTTTTGTCAGACATGAGCCGCCTCCGGTTTTCAATCGGTGACGGGCCTCTCGGCGCAACCTTCCTTGGCGCCGGGCTGTCCTGCCAATTTGTGATCACACATGAGATCACGATGCACGCTTATCGTCAAGTCAGCGCCTAAACCGCTAAAACGGTTGCGTTGACAGCATCTATTTTTGTGATCACAAAGTGCCAGGACCTTTGTGAGACCCCTCCATGGCCGAGACGCACACCTCCTCTTATTACGCCGCGACTGTGAACGACACGACGCGGTATCCGACGCTCCAAGGGTCGGTGAAGGCCGACGTGTGCGTCGTCGGCGGCGGTTTTTCTGGGATCGCGACGGCGCTGTCGCTGGCGGAAAGGGGCCGGCGGGTCGTGGTGCTGGAAGCAAACCGGGTCGGCTGGGGCGCATCGGGACGCAATGGCGGGCAGTGTATCGCTGGAATTTCAGGCGAGGCGGAGATCGAGCGGCAACTCGGTGCGGCTGGAGCAAAGCTTGTGCGCGATATCCGCTATCGGGGACACGAGATCATCAAAGAGCGGATCGCGAAGTATGCCATCGATTGCGATTGGAAGGACGGATGGATGGAGGTGGCCGCCCGCCCGAAGCACATGGCGAAAATCCGCGAGTATTATGAAGACCGGGTGAAGGATGGCGAAGGCGACCATCACGAGCTTGTCGAACGGGACAACCTGCGCGGCGTGCTCGATACCGGGCTCTACTACGGCGGCATCATCGATCGCAAGAGCGGGCATTTGCATCCGCTCAATCTGTGCCTTGGGGAGGCACGCGCGGCGAACTCGATCGGCGTCGATATCTATGAGGATTCGGCGGTCATCGAAATGAAGGGCGGAGCGAAGCCGTTCGCGCGCACCGCGGGGGGGCGCGTCGAGGCGGACAGCATCGTGCTCGGCGGGGACACCTCGCATCAGTTCGAGCGCGGGCGGTTGTGGGGGCTGCAATTTCCGACCGGAAGTTACATCATCGCGACCGAACCCTTGAGCGACAATCTCGCCCGGTCGATCAATCCGCGCGATCTTGCGATCTGCGACAGCAACCTCGTGCTCGATTATTTCCGCATGTCCGGCGACCGGCGGATGCTGTTCGGCGGGCGGTGCAATTATTCCAATCGTGATCCCGGCGACATTACGTCCACGATGAAGGCGCGGCTCGATGAGATCTTCCCGCAACTGGAAGACAAGAAGGTCGATTTCACCTGGGCAGGGCGGATCGGGATCGTTCTCAATCGCGTGCCGGCGATCGGGCGGCTGGAGCCGAACCTTTATTATATGCAGGGATACTGCGGACACGGCGTGAACGCGACGCACATTGCGGGCGAGATCGTGGCGGACGCGATTTGCGGGACGACGGAGCGGTTCGACCTGTTCGACAGCATTCGGCACTGGCAACTGCCGGTCGGCCGGTGGGCCGGCAACCAGATGCTGGCGCTCGGAATGCTCTATTACCGGTTGAAGGACCGCTTCTAGAGACCGAGCGCCTGCATGATCTCATTTTCCGCCTGACGCGCAGGCGGTGACCAGGTCGCCACGTTGGAGGCGACGAGGTTGGCTTCTGATTTCAAGATCACTCCGTCGTCGAGAATTCGCAGGCCGTTGGCGGCGAGCGTCGCTCCCGTCGAGGTTATGTCGACGATCAGATCGGCGGTGCCCGCGGCCGGCGCACCCTCGGTGGCGCCGAGGCTTTCGATGATGCGATAGTCGATCACACCCTTCGCCGCGAAGAAGCGGCGCGTGGTGTTGATGTACTTGGTCGCGACGCGGAACCAGCGGCCGTGTTCGCGGCGGAAGGTGGCGGCGATCTCGTCGAGGTCGGCCATCGTACGCACGTCGATCCAGTAATCTGGAACAGCGACGACGACATCGGCGTGGCCGAAGCCCAGCGGCTTCAGGAACGTCACGCGCTCGTCCGCGTCCGAAATCTGCTCGCGGATCAGATCCTCGCCGGTCACGCCCATGTGGGCGCGGCCGGTCTTCAGATACCAAGCGATTTCGGAAGCGGAAATGAAGGCGACTTCGACGGTGTCGAGGCCCGCGATTTCGCCGCGGTAGCCGCGCTCGTTGCCGGTCTTGCGGAGTGTGAGACCGGCATTTGCGAACATCTCGATCGTCTGTTCCATGAGCCGGCCCTTGGACGGCACGGCGAGGAGGAGCTTCTCGGTCATGCCGCGCCTCCCTGGACGACCGACAACAATCGTTCGGTGTGGATGGCGCCGCCGACAGCGGGTGTATCGCGCTTCCCGCCGACGACGCGCATGAGGTCGTCATAACGGCCGCCGCCGGCTAGCGGACTGTCGCGGCCGAGTTCGGGCGCGACAATTTCGAAGACGAAGCCGGTGTAATATTCGAGCTGGCGGCCGAATTCGGCGGAGAATTCGGCGTGGACGACGTCGACGCCCATCTCGGTCATGAGTTGCAGCCGGCGGTGGTAGGCGTCAATCACGGGGTTCATTGCGGAGCCGCGCTCCCGCAACAGATCCTTGAGGCACGCACCGGCTGCCTTCGCTGGCCCGGAGATGGAAAGATAGCGCTCGATCAGTGAGACGATTTCGGGCGTAAGCGGATCGGACTTGGCATCGGCAAGACGCCACATCAAGTTGGACGTGACTTCCGTCACCGTGCGCGTGCCTATCGCTTCGATGCCGTTCGATGACAGGTAATCGACCACGGCGCGCTCGGACTGGGCGAGATCGGCCGGCGCGATCGCGACGCGCAATTCGGGCGGTATGGACTTCAGGCTTTCCTCGGCAGGGCGCGACAAGCGCTGCAATTCGGTGCGAAAAGCTTCAGGCCTCCAGAAGAGATGCGTGAGCAGCTGGCGCCAGCGGTCGGGCATGTCGATCGCTTTGATGAGTGCGCGGAACAGGCCCAGATCGCCAATACGAAGCTTGAAGTTCTTCAGGCCGACGGCACGCATCGCATCGATGATCGTAGCGACGGTTTGGGCGTCGGTGCGCTCGCGTTCGGGAAAACCGATGTTCTCGATGCCGGTCTGGCGGAATTCGCGCGGGTGTGCGCTGCCGGCGCCGACCGGCTGGAAGCGAAACGCCGTGCCGTTGTAGCAGTAGCGCGCTTTGGCAGGGGCATCGCCATTGCGTTCGATGTGCAGGCGGCAGGTGGGCACGGTGAGATCCGGACGCAGGCAAAGTTCGTCGCCATCGGGATCGGTGAAGACGTAGGTGCGCGCACGCAGGCTTTCGCCGATGACGTCAAGGAATACGCCCGCGGGTTGGATGATAGCGGGCGACACGGCTTCGTGCCCGGCCTTGACGAAGACCTGCATGATCTTCTGGGCCTGGGCTTCGAGCGCCTCGAATTTGCGTGCCGTCTCGGCGGCCATGGGAGCTCGCTCTAGGCCTCGTGGCGCGCGAGGATTTCGCGCACCTTCGAAACGATGTCGGTTTCGGGAACGGCGAGTTGCGCGGGGCGCGCTTCCTTCCATTCCTTGTTGTCTTTGATCGCGGCGGCGGCTTTCGCGCCTTCGATGAGGTCTTTGAGCGTCACCTCGCCTTTGGCCCGTTCGTCGCTGCCCTGGATGACGACGAGCGGGCTGCCGCGCTTGTCGGCATATTTCATCTGCGCCTTCATGCCGGCGGAGCCGAGATACATTTCCGCCCGGATGCCGGCGGAGCGCAGTGTCTGCGTGATCTTCTGGTAGCTGGCCACTTCGCCCTTATCCATGACGAGGACGACGACGGGGCCCAGCGTGTCGGCGCTCTTCTTGCCGAGAGAGGCGAGTGCTGCCTGCAGGCGCGAAACACCGATGGAGAAGCCGGTGGCGGGGACCTTCTGGCCGGTGAAGCGGGCGACGAGATCGTCGTAGCGGCCGCCGCCGCCGACGGAGCCGAAGCGCACTGTCTGGCCGTCTTCGTTTTTCACTTCGAAGGTGAGTTCGGCTTCGAAGACGGGGCCGGTGTAATATTCGAGGCCGCGGACGACTGAGGTGTCGAAGGCAATCTGGTCGGCACCGTAACCGGCCGCGCGAACCATGTCGCTCATCTGGCGCAATTCATCCATGCCGGCGGTGGCGCGCTCATTGCCTTCAATCGACGGCAGTACGCGCGCGATTGCGCCCTCGCGGTCGCCTTGCGAAGCCGAGAGAAAGCCCGTGATAGCGGCTATGGCATCTGTTGCGAGATTTGCTCCGGGTGTGAAGTCGCCGCTTTCATCCTTGCGGCCTCTACCCAGCAAAAGGGCGACGCCTTCGACGCCGAATTTGTCGAACTTGTCCATAGCGCGGAGCACTGTAAGGCGGCGAGCGGCATCCGACGGAGACGCTGGATCCATGCCGGCAAGTTCGAGTATGCCGTCCAGCACTTTTCGGTTGTTGACCTTGATGACGTAGTCGCCGCGCGCGATGCCGAGGGCTTCGAGGGTGTCAGCGGCGAGCATGCACATTTCGGCATCAGCTGCGATACTTTCAGCGCCCACCGTATCGGCGTCGAACTGCGTGAACTGGCGGAAGCGGCCGGGGCCGGGCTTTTCGTTGCGGAAGACGGAGCCGGTCGCATAGCGGCGGAAGGGCTTGGGCAGTTTGTCGAAGTTCTCCGCGACGAAGCGGGCGAGCGGCGCGGTGAGATCGTAGCGCAGCGACAGCCACTGCTCATCTTCGTCTTGAAACGAAAACACGCCTTCGTTGGGACGATCCTGATCGGGCAGGAACTTGCCCAGCGCGTCGGTGTATTCGATGGCCGGCGTTTCGAGCGGCTCGAAGCCATAGCGCTCATACACACCACGGATCTTCGACAGCATGGCCTGCTGTTCGCGGATCTCGGACGCGCCGATATCGCGGAAGCCCTTCGGTAGCCGCGGCACCGGACGGGTCAGCGCGTTCTTGTCTTGCTCGGATTTGGCCATGAAACGAAAAAGGTTGTAGAGGCGCGGGTGCGCCTGAAGGTAGCGCCTTATAGCGGATCGCCTACCGGGCGCAAAGTGAGCCTGAACGACTGGTCAATCTGACGCCTGCTAGCAGCGAGGGGCAATTAGCTGATGTGCGGCGTGCCTCGGTTAACACGGTAACGATCAATTCGAACGTGGCGTGGTTGCAAGGCCCGGCTTTCTGACGAATCTCTGATATTCGGTAGGTAAGTAACACCGTACCGGGGCCTTGCATGACACGCATTTCGACCTTTCTGGCGCTGATCGTGGCTGTCGCGAGCCTTTGCGCCGCGGGCGAAACACGGCCGGCGATTGCTGCTGAGCTGAAGTCCGCTGCCCTCCCGGGTGCGCTGGCCAGCCTGCCTGGCCGCTGGGCCGGTGAGGGTCGGCTCGGGTTCAAGGACGGGAAGGCGGAGACCGTCACCTGCCGGGCGACCTACTTTGCGGCGACCGACGTGCCGGGTCTGAAACAAACCATCCGCTGTGCCTCGCCGAGCGGCAAGATCGAGCTGAAAAGCCGGCTGGAGGACAAGGACGGTGTGCTGACCGGTGAGTGGTCTGAGGAGGTCTATAATCTAAAAGGCGAATTACACGGCAAGACCACGGAGCGGGGGCTGATCGTGACCGTCAAGGGCGCCGATCTCGATGCCAACATGGACGTCATCGTGAAAGACAACCGGCAAATTGTCGAAATTCAGTTCCACAACACGTCGCTGATCGGGCTGACGCTGGTGCTGACCCGGTCGGTGGCCGGCGGGGAAAGCTGATCCCGCAGCCTCTATGGCCTCCGGCACGCTCAGCGTGCTACGCAGACGGCGTTTCGCACCTTCTTGTAGAGTGCATAGAAGTCATGACGGAAACCGGCGAAAAGCTCACTGCTGCCCAGGCCGCCGCCGCCGCGCGTGCTGCGCGACTTGCCGAGGAACTGAGGGCTAATTTGCGAAAGCGAAAGGAAAAAGCCCGCGGTGCCGAAGCGTCTGCAACTGCGAAAGGCAAGCCCGCCTCGGGTCACAAGCGTCCCGACTGACCTGAGTTACGGCCATCAAGGACCGAATTTGGCCTTTCACTTGCTGGAGCGCCCGCTCCAAGACTAATCATCCCGGCAACACATGACCGACTCGCGGTCCCCGGCGGGTTTCATAGCGGCCCGCAGCCACCCGCCCCTTTTAGACAGGACGAGACCTCTTCTCATGGATCGAATCAAAATCGTCGGCGGCGGGCAGTTGAACGGCACCATCCCGATTTCAGGGGCGAAGAACGCGGCGCTTCCGCTGATGATCGCCAGTCTGCTGACATCGGATCGCGTGACTCTCAAGAACGTCCCCAATCTGGCGGACGTGAACCTTCTCGCCCGCATTCTGCGCAATCACGGCACGGACCTCGCGGTCGATGGCAAGCGGTCGTCGCCCAACCTTCAGGGCGAGACGTTCCACCTCACGGCCCGGGATATCGTCGATACGACAGCCCCCTACGAAATGGTCTCGCGGATGCGCGCGAGCTTCTGGGTGCTCGGGCCCATTCTTGCGCGCATGCGGCAGGCGAAGGTGTCGCTGCCGGGCGGCTGCGCCATCGGCACGCGGCCCGTCGATCTGCATCTGACGGGGCTGAAGGCGCTCGGCGCCGAAATCGAAATCGACGGCGGATATGTGCTCGCCAAGGCGCCGAAGGGATTGCACGGCGCGCGCATCATTTTCCCGAAAGTGTCGGTGGGTGCCACGCATAACGTGCTGCTGGCTGCGGCGCTGGCCAAGGGCGAGACGGTCATCGAAAACGCGGCGCGGGAACCTGAAGTGGGCGATGTTGCGGCGCTGCTGGTCAAGATGGGCGTGCTTATCGACGGGATCGGGACATCGACGCTGCGCATCCAGGGTCGCGATCGTCTCGACGGTGCAATCCACACGGTTCTTCCGGACCGGATCGAGACGGGCACGTTCGCCATGGTCGTTGCGGCGACGGGCGGCGATGTGGTGCTCGAGGACACGCGGATCGAGTTGCTGCAGAATGCGCTCGACGTTCTGGCCGCGACCGGCACGAGCGTGACGCCGACAGAGACGGGGATCCGGATCAAGCGCAACGGCGGCGAGATCGAGCCGGTGACCGTTGAAACGCAGCCCTATCCTGGGTTTCCGACCGATCTGCAGGCGCAGTTGATGGCGCTCATGACGCGCGCGCACGGAACGAGCGTGATCCGCGAGACGATTTTCGAGAACCGCTTCATGCACGTGCAGGAATTGGCGCGGCTTGGAGCCGACATCCAGCTGCACGGCGACACCGCAACCGTCAAGGGCGTGAAGCACTTGCGTGGCGCCCCGGTGATGGCCACGGACCTACGGGCATCGGTCTCGCTGGTTATCGCCGGGCTGATGGCAGAGGGCGAGACCACTGTCGGCCGGGTGTACCATCTCGACCGGGGGTTTGAACGGCTGGAAGAAAAGCTGTCGCGCTGCGGAGCGAATATCGTGCGTCTGACATCCGGCTGACGCACGCAGAATTCCGCCGCAAGGAACTCGTTGCACCTGATCGGATGGTATGCATTTGAATAGGCCAGCGGCGACGTTCCATGCGCGCCAGCTGTGATGTTTTGGGAGATCTTATGAAGCGGACACTAGCAGTGGTTTTGAGCACCCTGGCGCTGGCTGCCAGCGGACCTGCGTTCGCCGCCAAGGGCCAGGCGGGGACGCTGACGTGCAAAGGCGGCGCTGGCGTCGGCATGATTTTGGGATCAAAGAAGCATTATGACTGTGTTTTCAAGCCGGTCAAAGGGCCCTCCGAGACCTATGAAGGGTCGGTGACTAAGATCGGGCTCGATCTCGGTTTCACGTCCAAGGTGACCATCGTTTGGGCCGTGTTTTCGAGTTCGAATGACCTGACACCGCGGGCGCTGGTGGGTGACTACGTCGGCGCCAATGCCGACGCTTCGATCGGTGTGGGTGTGGGCACTAAGATCCTTGTAGGCGGGTCAAAAAACACGATCAGTCTGCAGCCGCTGAGCGTGCAGGGCCAGACGGGCCTCAACATTGCCGTCGGCGTAGCTGATCTGGCGCTGCGCTGACGTCCGGGTACCGGGGCCCTGCGCGCTCGCGCGCCCCCGGTTTCACGGCCTGTTCTGGTTCATGCACTGGGCGATGGAGCCAAGTCTTCGTTGCGACTTGCTTTTTGCAGCGCAGCATGAGATAAGCCGCGATCCGGATCACTCTGATCCGGTCCATCGGCGCGCGACTGCGTGACGGGACAATCGGAACAAGGACCGCTTTCCAGCGGCCGTTCGTCCTCCGGCCCGCGCCTCTGACCTCCCAAAATCGGCCGCCCCGGCACGCAGGGCGCCTGATGCATCTCAAGACCGTTTCGGCATTGCCGGCCGGCTGGGACTGCGTCGAGCCCGCGCCATCTGAAGCGCCAAGACCGCCGCCGGAGCAACCGGTCGCGGCCAGACCGCGCACGTGGGCCAACCGAAAGAATATCAGTGACCACATTCCAAGAACTCGGCCTCGATCCCCTTCTCCTGAAGGCGCTCGAAACTGAAGGCTACACGACGCCAACGCCGATCCAGGCGCAGGCGATCCCCACAATCCTCGAAGGCAAGGATCTGCTCGGCATCGCGCAGACCGGCACGGGCAAGACGGCGGCGTTCGCGCTGCCGATTCTACAGAGGCTCAATGCCAACCGTCAGCCACCGCTGCGGAAGGGCGTGCGCGCGCTCATCCTGTCGCCGACGCGGGAACTCGCAACGCAGATCGCCGAGAGCTTCCGCACGTACGGCCGCCATATGGGCTTCTCGGTCGCCGTCGTGTTCGGCGGCGTCGCACACAAGCCGCAGCGTGATGCGCTCGCTCGCGGTGTCGACGTGCTCGTCGCCACCCCCGGTCGCCTGATCGATCATATGGGCGAACGCAACGTCACGCTCGAGGGTACTGAAATCCTTGTTCTCGACGAAGCCGACCAGATGATGGATCTCGGCTTCATCCGACCGCTCCGCCAGATCGTGGCGACGCTATCGCATCGCCGCCAGAGCCTGTTCTTCTCCGCCACCATGCCGCACGAAATCGGGGCTCTCGCCGCCGAACTCTTGAAGGACCCGGTGAAGGTTTCCGTAACGCCCGTCGCCAAGACGGCCGATCGCGTGACGCAGGAAGTGATCTTCATCGAACAGCAGAAGAAGCGCGCGCTGCTCGTCGAACTTTTTGCCAACCAGGACCTGACGCGCACGATCGTGTTCACGCGGACCAAACGTGGCGCCGACCGCGTCGCGCGGCACCTCGAGAGCGCCGGCGTGCCGGTGTCAGCCATTCACGGCAACAAGAGCCAGGCGCAGCGCGATCAGGCGATGAAGGGCTTCAAGGCGGGCAAGATCCGCGCGCTGATTGCGACCGACATTGCGGCTCGCGGCATCGACGTGGACGCCGTTTCGCACGTCATCAACTATGAGATCCCCAATGTTCCGGAGAGCTACGTGCACCGCATCGGCCGCACGGCGCGTGCCGGCGCGGAAGGCATTGCGATCTCGCTCGTCGACAACGAAGAGCGGGCCTATCTGCGCGACATCGAACGGCTGACGCGGCTGCCCATTCCCAGCACCGACCGTCGCAACGATGCAACGCTCGTGGCACCGGTGGAAAGCCGGGCTGAGCGCGACGCCGAGCGGGCCGATCTTTCGCCGGGTGGTTCGCGCGGGCAGCGCCAGGGTCGCAGCTTCGGCGGCCAGCGTGGTTCGGGCCAGCGCGGCTCGGATCGTGGCGCGGATCGTCGCGACGGCAACGGTGGCCGTCCGCAGCGTGCACGCTATGAAGACCGTGCGGCTTCCCCGGAACCGCGTAGCGGTGAGCGCGGCGGGTTCAACCCGCTGGAGAGCGGCGAGCGAGCACGGGGCGGCGACAGCCGTGGGCCGGATCGCCGCGATGCGCATCGCTCCAATCGTGATCGTCCCCAGAACGCCCGGGCCGACGAGCGCCGCGGCGAACGTGGTGGCGAGCGCAGTGGCGAAGGCCGGCCGGTGCAGCGTTACAGTGACCGGACAGCCGACGCTCGTCCGCAGGGCGAACGGTCGTTCGGTGAACGTTCCCGCGGTGAAGGCCGTGGCGCCCGCACGGATGACACATGCACTCCGCGTGGTGACCGCCCGCATCGCGAACACAGCCCGCGCGACGGCGACCGCCGTCCGCACGGTGGCGAGGGCCGTCCGCGTCATGCGAACGGACATCGCGACGGGGAGCATCGTACGGGTGAAGCCCGCACGGGTGAGCGCCCGGCCCATGGTCATGCCAGCGCGCGTCCGGCCCATCGCGGCCAGCGTTCGGATGGACCGGCCAAGGGTCTGGAGGGCGTAAAGTTCCTCAACAACCGTAACGAGCGTCCCCAGGGCCGCCCCTCGGCTCCGCGTGGCGATGACCGCCGCAAAGCGCCACGTAACGCCTGATCCGTCAAGTTGACGCGCCAAGGCGCCCGGGTTGCCTAGGCGCTTGAAACACTCAATTGACCGGGGGGCGTGGTTGCACTCGCCCCCCGGCGCCATTATCACTCCGGCACCGGTCTGCTATTCGTGGGCCCTGACCGCAGGCCCGCATCTGGCGGCCCCTCAACCGCAAGTGCACGCCACGATGACCGCCAAAGACAGTCCGGGCCTAAAGCTCATCGCCCTCGACGCCGAAGACCTCGATGTCGTCTCCGCGCACCTGCAGGACGCGGTGATCAGCGTTGGTGAAATGACCTACCTGAAAGGCGAGCGCCGGTTCGCTGCGATCGCCAATCGCTTCGACTGGACGGATGCGCTCGCCGGCCAAGGCGGACGCAAAAAGTCCTTTACCCGGCGCCGAACGGGGCTCCGCTTCGAGCATGTGCTGGGCGCGCAGCTCTCAGGAATCAATCTCAGCGACAAGCGGCAGATGCTGAACGTGCTGGCCATCCGCTTCGAGCCGTCAACGGCACCGGAGGGCATCGTCACGATTTCATGCGCAGGCGGCGCGGCCATTCGACTGCACGTGGACTGCGTCGAAGCCGAATTGAAGGATCTCGGCGCCGCGTGGGCGACGAAATCCAAGCCTGAACATCCCGACGACGAGTCCGGTACGCCGGGCTGATCGACTGCCGCCGGCGCTCCGTTAATTCGCCATATCCGATCTCCTGCATCCGGACCTCTCCATGCCACCCAAGACGCTTGTGACTTCCGACCCCGGCTTCGAGACAGCGTTCACGGCGCTTCTGTCGGAAAAACGCGAAGTGTCCGAAGAGGTCGATACGGTGGTGCGCGAGATCATCGCGGATGTGCGTGCGCGCGGCGACAGGGCGCTGATCGACTTGTCGCTGAAGTTCGACGGGATCGATCTTGCCGCGACCGGGATCGCGGTGACGGCAGCGGAAATCGATGCTGCTGTGACGCAATGTTCAAAAGAGACGCTCGACGCGCTTTCATTCGCAGCAGACCGCATCCGCGCGCATCATCAGCGGCAGCTGCCCAAGAGCGAACGCTACACGGACCAGACCGGCGTGGAACTGGGCGACCGCTGGACGGCTGTGGAATTGGCTGGGCTGTATGTGCCGGGTGGGTCGGCATCATATCCGTCATCGGTTCTCATGAACGCTCTGCCGGCAATCGTCGCGGGCGTGCCTCGCATCGTCATGGTCGTGCCGTCGCCACGGGGAGAATTGAACCCGCTCGTGCTGGCCGCCGCGCGGCTATGCGGCATAACCGAGATTTATCGCATCGGCGGCGCGCAAGCCGTCGCGGCGCTGGCGTACGGCACCGAGACGGTGAAGCCCGTTGTGAAAATCGTCGGGCCTGGAAATGCGTTCGTGGCCGCGGCGAAGCGGCAGGTGTTCGGCACTGTCGGGATCGACAGCATAGCGGGACCGTCCGAGGTGCTGGTTATCGCCGATCAGAACAATGATCCGGAGTGGATCGCTGCGGACCTGCTGGCACAGGCCGAACACGACAAGGCGGCGCAATCCCTGCTGATGACCGATGATGCGGGCTTTGCGAACGCTGTGGAAGCGGCGGTTGCGCGACAGCTCACCACGCTGCCCCGCGGTAACATTGCAGGCGAGAGCTGGAACGTGTTCGGCGCATCGATCGTTTTGCGGTCGTTCGACGAGGCTCCGGCGCTGGCGGACCGGATCGCGGCGGAGCATCTTGAAATCGCCACAGCCGACAGCGAGGACCTTGCGGGCAAGATTCGCAATGCGGGCGCCATCTTTATCGGTGCCTACACACCGGAAGTGATCGGCGACTACGTCGCAGGTTCGAACCACGTATTGCCAACGGCACGTTCAGCGCGCTTTTCGTCGGGGCTCGGCGTACTTGACTTCATGAAGCGCACGTCGCTCCTGAAACTCGATGCCGCTTCGTTGGCGCGTGTTGCGGACGCGGCGATGACGCTGGCGCGCTCGGAGGGTCTCGAGGCGCACCGCCGGTCAGTCGAGATCCGGCTGTCGGGCCGCGCATGAGGGCGTGAGAGCAGACATGACCGAGATGACGGCCGACAGCAGCTCGCAGAACCGCAACCGCATCGCTTCGATCCGCATCGATGACGGCTCGATCGTCCGCGGCAACGCCAATATCGAGCATGAGCGCGAGGTAGCGATCTTCGATATCATCGATGGCAACTCGTTCGCGCTGGAGGGGATCGACCGGGGTCCATACCGCCTCGAAATTGCGATCGCCGACGACCGGCTTGTCTTGTCTGTTTTTTCCGAAGGCGGCAGCGAGACGGTGGCGGTGCACACGCTCACGATGACGCCGCTGAAGCGTTTGCTCAAAGACTACTTCATGGTTCTGGATAGCTACTATCAGGCGATCCGGTCGGGTCAGCCGTCGCGCATCGAGGCGATCGACGTGGGGCGGCGGGGACTGCACGATGAAGGCAGCCGGCTGCTGCAGGAGCGCCTTGCGGGCAAAATCACGCTCGACTTCGATACGGCGCGGCGCATTTTCACACTGATTACCGCGCTACACTGGAAGGGCTAGTGACGGTGGTCAAACCGTCCGGGTCACCACCTCGAATACTGTTTGCCTGCACGCTCAACGCCGTTCGCTCTCCGATGGCGGCGGCGATCCTGCATCATTTTGCCGGAGCCCGGCTCAACGTCACGTCTGCGGGCGTGCGGCGGGGACATGCCGATCCCTTTGTCATGGCGGTGATGGACGAGATCGGAGTCGACGTGACAACGCACCAGCCTCGCACATTCGCAGAGCTAGACCGGCAGACGTTCACCACCATCATCACACTGTCGCCGGAAGCACAGCACCACGCGGTTGAATTGACACGCATCATGAAGGCGGAGGTCGAGTATTGGCCGACGTTCGATCCATCACTGTTGCCGGCGGCGGCTGGACGGGGCGTCATTCTCAGGGGATACCGGAAGCTGCGCGACGATCTCACGACGCGCATCAAAGACCGTTTTTTGATCTCTGGCGGGCCGACGGTGTAGTATCCGTCATTCGGCAGCCGCGAGGCTCGCTTCAGAGGGTGGCAAGAGGAAGAACGCTTCGCGCGGGCCGAGCCCCTTGATTTCCACTTGACCACGACTTTCGAATTCGAAGCGATGATCGAGCAGCTTCTTGCAGCGCGGGCAGACGAGGATACGGCCCGGCTCGGAGAGATTTTCCAAGCGCGCTGCAAGGTTCACTGCGTCTCCCCAGACGTCGTAAGTGAATTTCTGTTTGCCAATGACGCCAGCCATGACAGGACCGGAGGCGACGCCAATCCGGATCGACAGGGAAATACCGCGTTTGGCTGCAACGCTGGAAACTGCGGCAAGCATGGACAAGCCCATTCCAGCCAAGCGGTGCAAGTGATCATCGCAGGGTTCGGGTATGCCGGCCGCGACCATGTAGGCATCGCCGATGGTCTTGATCTTCTCCACGCCGTGCAATTTCGCTAACTCGTCGAACCGGGTGACGATCTCGTTGAGCAGAGCGACCGTGTCGGCCGGACCGAGGCTGCGGGCGAGCGCGACGAAACCGGAAATATCGGCAAATAGAACCGACGCATCGTCAAACTGATCGGAAATGCTATCGGCGGGTGCTGCCTTTAGGCGCGCCACGATCGCATCCGGCAGTATATTGCGAAGGAGGTTGTCGGTTTCGGCTTTGGCGTTTTCCGCAAGTCGGAACGCGTAATAGACGGATGCCGCGATGAGGCCGAACGTCGTTATCGCGGCCTGCACATAGATACTGTCGATGACTTCTCTGTCGGCCGGAATGAGGGCCGCGTTTTCCGGAAACCAGAACCAGGCGGCCAAATGCAAGGCGAGGCCTGAAAGAATGACGGGTACCACCAGCCACAAACGATTGAGCCCGAAGACGACGAAGGGCGCGGCGGCGCCGACGAAGTACTGCAGTTGAACTCCCGACGCATGCCCCAAGTACATGGCGAATGCCAGCAACGCCGCCCATTCGGCGACGACGAGGAGCAGAGCGCCTGCGATGTCGTTGATGCGATGTGCGAGCGGCACGACGAGTGCGGCGGCGACGAGAGCGAGATTGATCCAGATGATCGGCTTGTAGGTCGCGTAGTCGAGCAGCGCGTGCTGTATGGCATAGACCAGGGTCGAGACGACGATGAGATAGGCGATGAGGTTCAGAATCATCAGCCGGCGCTTGGTGTCGGGCGGATAGCCGGCGGTGCCGGCTTGCGAAAGGCGGCCGATGCCGCGGCCGGTCGCCTGCAATTGCGGCAGTTCACCGACGGTTGCGATACCGTCGCGGATCGGCAGCAGGGCGCGCTTCAAGACGTCGATCACGACGGTCACCTTGGCGGATCTCGGCGTTGCTCTTTACGCCGTGCCCGCGATGCTCTCCAGTTCGTCGATGTTGCAGATCAGAGCTTTATCGTTGCGCTCTATGGCACCGCTATCCTGCAGCAGCGCGAGAGCGGCATTGACCTTGGGGCGGCTGGCGCCGATCAACAGGGCGAGCTCGCTTTGCGAGATCGGCAGATCGAGCGTGACGCGAGATCCGGGCTTGGCGGTGCCTTTCTGGCGCGCAGCGGCGAGAAAGAAGCGGGCGAGGCGGACTTCGATCGGATAGAGCGCGATGCCTTCGAGTTGCTGATCGGCCTCGCGCACGCGGTTGCAAAGGAAGCGAATGACAGCTTCGCGAACCGGCGAACGCAATTCGACGAGCCGCATCAGGGCCGATTTGGAGAGCGTTTGCGCAACCACTTTCGAAACCGCCGTCGCATCCGCCGTGCGGACGCCGCCGTCGAGAACTGCAATCTCTCCGAAGATCTGACCGGGTTCGGCGTGGGCGAAGGAGAGTTCCCGTCCTTCCGGCGTCAGCACCGACAAGCGCACGCGACCTTCGGCGACGAAGTAGATGTCGCGGCCCGGGTCGCCGCGGCCAAACACGATCTGGCCCGGGGCGAACTGCACCTCTCGCATCTCGAGCGCCACGCTGCGGCGTTCGTCAGCGTTGAGGCCACCGAAAAGCGGGGTTGCGCCAAGCATGTCGACAAGCCGATCCTTGGACACGCGCTCCTCCCAACTCGCCGTAGTGGTTTGAGACTTATCGAAGAGTTGTCGTCAGAGCGCAACTTGCTTCGACAAAGACGATGACCGTGCGATGACCGGGGCGGCAACCCCGATCGATCCGGGCCGGTTGTATCAGCCTGCAGATCAGAGCGGGCGTCATGGTGAACGGTGCTGGCGAGCCGTGCTATAGAGGCCGCCGCAGATGACAACTGGGGTCGGTTGGACCCCAAGACCAACCGGAGCCTCGCCGGATGTCGACCGCCAAATCGGCTTTCCTTTCCGCTTTCTCGCGCAATGACAATCCCCGGCGTGAAACGCTGCGGACCGAACTCGCCAAATCGGCGGCGCGGGAGACCGGCATTCAGCCCCGGCCCAAGCTTGTCCTCGCCAGCGCCAGCCCGCGGCGGCTCATGCTGCTCGATCAAGCTGGCATCAAGCCTGACGCCTTGCGGCCGGCTTCGTTGGACGAAGCGCCCAAAAAGGGGGAAATGCCGCGGGCGCTGGTGGCCCGGCTCGCGCGGGCCAAAGCGGAGGCCGCCCGCGATCAGATCGCAAACGATCGCGATATTGCGGATGCCTACGTGCTGGCCGCCGATACGATCGTCTCGAACAATCTGAAAATCTTCGGCAAGCCGCAGCAGGTGGAGGAGGCGGTGGAGTTCTTGAACCGGCTGTCGGGACGCTCGCACCGGGTGCTGACGGCGGTCTGCCTGATCACACCTCACGACAAGATCCGCACGAAGATCGTCGATACCAAGGTCCGGTTCAAATATCTGACGAAGGCGGAAATCGAGGCCTACATCGCCACGCGCGAATGGCGGGATAAGGCCGGAGGGTATGCGATCCAGGGGCTCGCCGGGTCTTTCGTGCAGAAGATCAAGGGTTCGTACACGAACGTCGTGGGGCTGCCGCTGACGGAAGTCGTGTCGATGCTTGTTTCAGAAGGCTTTCCAATCCACTTCAATTGGATTCGCGCGGCGGAGGCAGATCGGGATTGATCAGATGCCAACGCTGCCAGATGGACCGAGTTCCAGTGGATCAAGCGCATGAGTGATCAGAAGCCCGTCGGCCGCTGCCCGACCTGCCGCAAACCAACTGTCGCGCAGCATCGTCCCTTCTGTTCGAAGCGCTGCGCCGACATCGACCTTGCGCGTTGGCTAGGCGGCACGTTCGTCATTCCGGGAGCCGCCTTGGACGTGGCAGACGATACGGCCGTGGCCCCCGATGAACAGGGTGCGGATGGGAGGCGGAGATCTGACTCCGACGACGGCTGATGGGCGCCGCGCTCGCATTGGCCGCAGTCTCACAATGGCCGCTGGACAGGGGCCGAAGCGGCACCTATAAGACGCCGACTTTCGCGTGCGGTCGCATCCCGGCCGGGCGAAAATGCCCAGGTAGCTCAGTTGGTAGAGCATGCGACTGAAAATCGCAGTGTCGCTGGTTCAATTCCGGCCCTGGGCACCATCTCCCCACTCGATCTGCTGATTTGCGAGCTCCGGCGCGGTGTGTGCTGGCGGCATCGCGGCCACACTGGCGATCGGATCGTCTCTGGGACGAGGTCGTAGGGGCTGGTGCGGCTTGTCGCAGGACGCAACTCATCGCAAACTCTCGTCACAATTTGGAATTGTTTGTCCGGCGCGCCGCTTTTCGCGGTCGCCTGCTCGTGTTGAGACAAGCCAAGCCGTTAGCGACGCGAGGATGCCGTCCATGCCAAACGCCCTGACTATCCGGAACTTTGTCGCCAGCCTGTTCGTAGGTCTCGTCGCGTTGGGGGCGCGCCCTGCGCCGGCTTCGGCTCAGGACTTCCTGTCGTTCCTGTGGGGTGGCGGGTACCGGGAGGACATCGCGTTTCCAGCCAGTGTCGCGCCGCGGCAGGTCATCGTCTCGTTCGGCGACCGCAAGCTGTACTGGGTTTACGCGAAGGGCGCGGCGCTCTCCTATCCGATCGCCGTTCCGCGCGAGCAGAGCCGCTGGTCGGGCGTAACCTCGGTCTCACGCAAGGCCGTAAATCCGGGTTGGACACCGACGGCGGAGATGCGCCGCGAGAATCCGAAACTGCCGTACTACGTTCCGGGTGGACATCCGCAAAACCCCCTTGGTGTGCGCGCCCTGTATCTGGGTGCCTCGACTTACCGCATCCATGGCACCGACGCGCCGTGGACGATCGGCACCGCGGTCTCGAAGGGCTGCATCCGCATGTATAACGAGGACGTGCTGGACCTCTATCCGCGTGTTCCCGTCGGTACGCGTGTGACCGTGACGTGGAAGCGTTTCACGACGTAACAAGACGTCAATGCATAAGTGCGAAGGGCCGCTCGTCGCAACGAGCGGCCCTTTTTTAATTCTCTGTCCGTGCACTTGGCGTCAGATGGGCAGCGTCACCGCGCGTCCGCCAGAGACTGAACAAAATGCCGCTTGCCAGGATAGCGACGGTAATGCCGAGACCCCAGGCCGGCGGAAATTTTTCCCAGCCAAAGCCCCACGCAATGAAGATCTTCGAGCCGATAAAGATAAGGAGGATTGAGAGGGCATACTTCAAATATTTGAATCGCTCGACCATCGCCGCGAGGGCAAAATAGAGCGCGCGCAAACCAAGGATGGCGAAGATGTTCGACGTGTAGACGATGAACGGGTCGGTCGTGATGAGGAAGATTGCCGGCACCGAGTTCGACAGCGAAGATCACGTCGGCGAACTCGATCAACACGAGCGACAGGAACAGCGGCGTCATGAACGAGACCGGTTTGCCGGTCTGCGGGTCCGGCTTCTTGACGAAAAACTTCTCGTCATGGAGTTCTTCGGTAACGTTGAAGCGGCGCTTGATCCAGAGGAGAGCCGGATTTGCCGAGATGTCGGTTTCCTTTTCACCAACCCACATCATCTTGATGCCGGTGAGAACCAGAAACACGGCGAAGATGTAAAGCACCCATGAGAAGTTCTCGACGATGGGAGCGCCGATGCCGATCATGATCGCGCGGAGCACAATGACGCCCAGGATGCCCCAAAACAGAACACGGTGCTGATAAATGCGCGGGATCGCGAAATAGGTAAAGATCATTGCGATGACAAACACGTTGTCCATCGCCAGGGTTTTCTCGATGGCGAATCCGGTCATGTATTCCATGCCGGACTGGGGTCCGAGGTACCACCAGACCCACGCACCGAATGCGACGCCGAGGCCGATATAGACGGCCGACAGCATCAGGCTTTCCGTAACCTCGATTTCTTTGGACTTGCGGTGGAGCACGCCTAAGTCGAACGCGAGCAGTGCGATCACGATCGAGATGAAGCCCAGCCACATCCAGGCAGGCTTACCGAGAAAATCGGCGAGTAGGAAGGATTCCATAAGACCCCGTCTTGGCAATTGATGCGATGCCGACATCGCGTGCGCATCAGCGCACGCCAGAGGGGCCCGGCGGATATGCGTGATATGTTGGCTAAGGATAGATTTTCAAGGGTTAGGGCCAGCGCAGATCGATGCGGCGTAGTGGACCTTATCGCCTTACGTTTGTTGGAAATCAGCCAACTCGAAGAGCGGCCGGATTTCGATTTCACTCGGTCCCGGCATCGGATTGGGGCAGCGCTTCACCCACGCGACGGCCTCATCCATATCTTTGACTTCCCAGAGCCAGAAGCCGGCTACGAGTTTGCGGGGCTGGGTGAAAGGCCCATCGCTGACCGTGCGCTGCGGGCCGTCGAAGGCGATGCGCTTACCCTGCGAGGATGGTTTAAGGCCGTCAGCAGCGATGAGGACGCCGGCTGCGCTGAGTTCGTCATTGAACCTGCCCCATTGCCTCCATCATCGCCGTCGTCTCAGCCGTCGGGGAAAAGCCACCTTCGCTATCCTCGGTGGCCTTCACCAGCACCATCACACGCATTGTCCGTCTCCCGCTTCGGCTCCGTCACCGGGTTCGGAACGACGAAACCGAAATTAGGTTTCTCCCGGAACTGCTCAAGGATTGAGGCGCGGGCGAGAACTGGTCACTCCCACTCGATCGTGCCGGGCGGCTTGGAGGTGACGTCGTAGACGACGCGATTGATGCCGCGGACTTCGTTGATGATGCGCGTTGCGACGCGGCCCAGAAAGCCCATGTCGAAGGGGTAGAAGTCGGCGGTCATGCCGTCGACGGAGGTGACGGCGCGCAGGCCGAGCACGTGGTCGTAGGTGCGGCCGTCGCCCATGACGCCGACGGTGCGCACGGGCAGCAGCACCGCGAACGCCTGCCAGATCGCGTCGTAGAGGCCGGCGTTGCGGATCTCGTCGAGGTAGATGGCGTCGGCCTTGCGCAGGATGTCGAGCTTTTCCGGTGTGATCTCGCCAGGAATGCGGATGGCGAGGCCGGGGCCAGGGAACGGATGGCGGCCGACGAACGCTTCGGGCAGGCCGAGTTCGCGGCCCAGCGCGCGCACCTCGTCCTTGAAGAGTTCGCGCAGCGGTTCGACGAGCTTCATGTTCATGCGCTCGGGCAGGCCGCCGACGTTGTGATGCGACTTGATCGTGACCGAGGGGCCGCCGGTGAACGATACGCTCTCGATGACGTCGGGATAGAGCGTGCCCTGCGCCAGAAAATCCGCGCCGCCGATCTTCTTGGCTTCCGCCTCGAAGACATCGATGAAGAGGCGGCCGATGGTCTTGCGCTTGGTCTCGGGATCGGAGACGCCGGCCAGTTCGCCAAGGAACAGATCGGATGCATCGACGTGGACGAGCGGGATGTTGTAGTGGCCGCGGAACAGGTCGACGACCTGTTCGGCTTCCGATTGGCGCATGAGACCGTGATCGACGAAGACGCAGGTGAGCTGATCGCCGATCGCCTCGTGGATGAGCACGGCGGCAACCGCGCTATCGACGCCGCCCGACAAGCCGCAGATGACGCGGCCACTGCCGACCTGGGCGCGGATCTTGGCGATCATCTCCCGGCGATAGGCGGCCATGGTCCAATCGGATTTCAGGCCGGCGATCTTGTGAACGAAGTTGGCGATCAGCTTGGCGCCATCAGGCGTGTGCACGACTTCCGGGTGGAACTGCACGGCATAGAAGCGGCGGGCTTCGTCGGCCACCGCCGCGTAGGGCGCGTTCTCGCTGGTCGCGATCACCTTGAAGCCGTCGGGCAGACGTGTGACGCGATCGCCGTGGCTCATCCAGACTTGATGCCGCTCGCCGGTGTTCCACACGCCGTCGAAAAGAGCGGAGGGTTCGCGGACCTCGAGCATGGCACGGCCGAACTCGCGATGGTGACCGCTTTCGACCTTGCCGCCGAGCTGCTCGGACATGGTCTGCTGGCCGTAGCAGATGCCGAGCACGGGGATGCCGCTGTCGAACACGGCCTGAGGCGCGCGGGGGCTGCCGGCTTCGGTGACGGAAGCTGGGCCGCCGGAGAGGATGACGGCCTTGGGCTGGAGGCGCTTAAAGGCGGCCTCGGCACTTTGGAAAGGATGGATCTCGCAGTAGACGCCCGATTCGCGCACGCGGCGCGCGATGAGCTGCGTCACCTGGCTGCCGAAATCGATGATGAGGACGGTGTCGGGGGTCATTGGGCGGGTTGGCTCCGGCGACGATGGGGGCCACGGACCGGCCCGTTAGGGCGGTAGACCACCCGCTCCCCGCAGCGTCAAGGCGGGCCGGCGCCGCAAGAGCGGTTTCGCACGGGAATGGCCGGCCCGTCTGTTGCCAACGTGATCCGCATCACCCACACAGCGCCTGGCTTTGGGTATGATCGAAGCCGAACAAGGGGGGCCAGGGTGGCGATCGAAGCATCCGTTCTGACAGTCTTCGCGGCGGCCATGGTCACGGCGTTGGCGACTGGGGTCGGTGCGCTGCCGTTCCTGTTCGTCAAGACGCTCGACCGGTTCTGGGTCTCGATTGCAAACGCCGTGGCGGGCGGGCTCATGTTGGCCGCCACACATAGTCTCGTGGCCGAGGGCATCGCGCTCTCACCGGAGCGGCTCATCATCGGAATGATGCTGGGCTTGGCCGGAATCGTCGCGGCGAAACATTGGCTAGATGATGCGGATCACGTTGAGATCGCGAGCCTGGGCGGAATCGACGCCCGCAAGGCTTTCCTCATCATCGCAGTGATGACGGCTCACTCGTTCGCGGAGGGCGTGGGTGTCGGTGTGTCGTTCGGGGGTTCGGGTGATCTGGCGACATTCATCACCGCAGCAATTGCGGTTCACAATATCCCCGAAGGCCTCGCCATCAGCCTCGTGCTGGTGCCGCGCGGAACGCCGGTTTGGCAGGCGGCGCTGTGGTCGGTGTTCTCCAGTCTGCCGCAACCGATTGCGGCCGTGCCCGCCTTTCTGGCGGTGGAGAAATTCACACCGTTTCTTCCTGTCGGCTTTGGGATCGCGGCGGGCGCGATGATCTGGATGGTATTTTCCGAACTCATTCCGGATGCCAACCGCAGTGCGTCATCGGGAACGGTCGGCATCGTCGTGACGCTGTCGTTCGCGGCGATGCTGGCGTTTCAGTATCTCGTGCTCAAGGGTTGAGACGCCAGACCGCGAAGTTGAGTGCGCCGGCGAACGAGACCCAGAAGAAGTATGGGATGAACAAGTAGGCTGCCGTCTGGCTGACGGGCCACGCGAGGACGATGAAGGCTACGATCGTGATCCACAACAGCACGAGGTCGATGAAAGCTAGGCCGATTTCCTGCCGGCCGAACATGATCCATGACCACGCCATGTTGAACAGCAGACTGAGGCCCCAAACAACCAGCGCAGCATTGACGCCCTCGACTTCCCAGACCTTCCAGCCGGCGACGGCGATCATGGTGTAGAGCACCGTCCACGCGATGGGGAACAGCCAGTTGGGCGGCGTCCATGATGGCTTGGCGAGTGCGGCGTACCAGGGGCCGGGCTGAAAAAGGGCGCCGGTAGTGGCGGCGACGAAGACAAGGCCAAGGAAGGCGCCCAGCGGGAGATACGTGCTCATCGACCGGTCCCATCCTCAGGTTGATCTGACGTGTAAACGATTTTCGTGCGCGCGTGGATGCCCTGGGCGCTTATGAAACGCGAACGGATGCCTTTCCGTTCTGCGGCATGAGAGCCGCGAGCGCTGCCACGACCTCCTCCACGTGCTCGAACACCCAGAAATGGCCGGCGCCTTCCAGGCTGTGCAGCGTGCCATGAGGTAGCTGCCGGGCGAGCCAGCGTGCGGCTTGAGGCGGAACGACGTGATCTTCGGTGCCTTGCCAAACGACGGCTGGGGCTGTGACATCAGAAAATTGAACGCCCCACGGGCGGCCGTAGATCTCGAGATCGGCCGTTCCACCGCTGCCGCCCTGGCGGAAGGCCTCGAGAGTCATGGTGCGCATCAGCTGCGCGACATCCGGACGCGAGAGAATTTGGGCATCGACGGACGTGGCGAGTTTCGGCATCAGGCTCATGAACATTTCCGGCCCATGGCGGTACATCCACGCGCTGAGATCGCCCAAGGGATGGGTGAGCCAAGTCCGGTAGGGCATGTGCATGAAAAAGCGATCGTGGAGAAACGACATCGGATCGAGGGCGGCGTCGGCGCTTGCGGCGTAGTCGGCAACAGGACCCATCGGCGAAACCAGTGCGAGCGCGGTGATCCGATCCTTCAGGGTTGCAGCCAGTGCCACGGCGTAAGGGGTTCCGCCGGAGACACCCAGCAGCGCGAAGCGGCTTAAATCCAGTGCATTGGCAAAGGCCTGCAGCCACTCGGTTCGCGACGTGAGCGCGGGATGATCGTCGAACGGTGTGAGGCCGTAGCCAGGCCGGTCAGGTGCTATGATGCGCAAGCCGTAGGATTTTGCTGCTTCATCGGCGGCAGCAAACATAAGGCGGCTGGCCGGGGCGCCATGCAGGGCGATGACCGGTAGGCCATCCGTGGCGCCATACTCCGCGAAGCCCACCGTTCCGCCACCGGGAAGCACCACAATCTGACTATCGCGCAACATTATAACCCCGATGACACGGCTCGACTCGGTCTGACCTGCGGACTATCACGCTCACGCCTGCCGCCGCCATGCCCGGAGATGCCACACCCATGCTGCTGGTGAAAACGCGTCTTGGGCAAAGCCCGATCGAGGGAACGGGATTGTTTGCTGCCGAGCGCATTAAAGCGGGTACCGTGACGTGGCGATTTATGCCCGGTTTCGACCAGCTTTTCACATCGGAGCAAATCGCGGCGCTTCCCGATGTCGCGCGTGTGGCGATCGAGACTTATACCTACGTCCATTCGAGCAGCGGCCTTTACGTCTATTGCCTCGATAACGCGCGGTTCATGAACCACGCCGATGTCCCGAACACCGCTGGCGTGCACAGCGACGGCGCGATCGAAGGTTATGACGTGGCGACGCGCGATATCGCCGAGGGCGAGGAACTCACCTGCGACTACCGGCTGTTCGACGCCGGTTTTGCAAGAAAGCTCGGCATCGCCGGGTGAACAATCACGCGCGGGCGCGGCTGGCATTGCCGAAGCGGCCGAAGACACTCGTGACCGGCCGCGTCAGCAGGCGGCGGCGAAGTTTGGCAATGCGCCGCTGGAGATAGGGCGAAAAATAGCCCTGATAGCGCGGCCAGAGTTCGGCGCGCTTCCAGTCATCGCCGGTGACGCGGCCACGGCACTCGGCGGCGCCGCAGCAGCAATCGAACTCGTCGTAGGCTGAGCCATCGCTCATGGCATAATCATAGGTAATGTCCTCGCCGGGGCGGATATCGCGCATGGCGACGAGCGCAATCTGTCCCGAAAGGCCGGCGTTGGGCGCGCAGCTGTGGTTGACGTAGTCGGGTGGCTCGCAGTCGGTGAGTGACACCAGATAGTGGTCTTCTTCGACTTGCAGCGAGTGGCGCTTCGCGTGGGTGGGGAGGGTGACGAGTTCGGTTCCATCGACGAGCGTGCCGCTCCAAACCACGATCAATTCGCCTTTTGTAATGGGTTCCCTGGCAACGACCGTAAAGCCGCCCCGGTCATCGGCTGCACGCACTTCACACTTCCGGGAAAGAAACGAATTCTGACTGCTATGCATCCATGGGCCTCACAAGCCTGACCAACCGCGCGCACGCCTAACGTGGAGCGGACAGGAACGTTCAAAGGTTCGAAAGCGAGAGGAAAAAAGGAGTGCATTCGCCGCTTGCGAGGCGAAGCCTGGAAGGCCGGGATCGCGCGGCGCTAGGGCCATGATCGACGATCGTCTCCCGTGTCGTGCGCGACGGGGACGGTCCCAGTTCGCAATCCGACGGCAACTTGTTTGCCGGTTCGGGATCAACCTGGGAGGCCGATCGCGCACCGGAGACCACACGCGCCGTATGGCCCGAAGACCATAGCTATCGCAGCATTGCGACAATGCAAGATGGGCGCACGAACTTTTCCGCAGAGAAGTCGTCAGGCGGCGCGGCGTTCCAGGATGGCGATGAAAAAGCCATCAGTTCCGTGGGAAGCGGGCGTCAGCTGCAGGGTGTCGGTGCGGCCGTCGGCGGATGCCGGCGGTTCGGTGCCGAGGCGCTCGGTCCAGACAGGGCCGAAAGGAACAACAGCGAACTCGGGCGCGGCGGTCAAGAACGCTTCCAGCGTGCCCCGGTTCTCTTCGGGCAGGAGTGAGCAGGTGACGTAGACGAGCCGGCCGCCGGGCTTTGTGAGAGATCGCGCGGTGGCAAGCACGGCGGCCTGTTCGGATTGACGTTCTTCGATGTTGCGGGCTTTGAGCTTCCACTTGCTCTCCGGACGACGGCGCCAGACGCCGGTGCCGGTGCAGGGGGCATCGACCAGCACGAGATCGAACTTGGGCCCCAGCGCTTCGAGCGCCTTCTGATCGCCGCCCTTGAGGATTTGGACGTTGCGTACGCCGGCGCGCTTGACGCGTTCAAAGATGGGTTTGAGCCGGTTGCGGTCGTCGTCGTAGGCGTAGATCTGGCCGGTATTCTGCATCTGGGCCGCGAGCGCCAGCGTCTTGCCGCCGGCTCCGGCGCAGAGGTCGAGCACCTGCAGGCGCGGGCCGGCACCAGCAAGAAGGGCAGCAAGCTGGGAGCCTTCGTCCTGGATTTCGCACCAGCCGGCCTGGAAGGCGGCTTCGGCTTCGAGGTTGGGCGTGCGCGCGGTGCCGACGGGGGCGGAACACGAACACCGATGGGTGAGTGCGGCGCAGGCTTCGGCCCCGAACTCGGCCAGAGCTTTCAGGACTTTTTCCTGCGTCGCCTTCAGCGTGTTGACGCGGAGATCTGCGGGGGCGCGTTCGGCGAGCTTGCGCCCCTGTTCGATGGCGGTGTCGCCGAAGGCTGCCGTGAAGCTCGGCCACAGCCATTCGGGCACGTCGGCCTGGATGTGGGGTGGGGCGTCTTGGAGCGAACGGGTCAGGCCTGCGCGCTCGGTTTCACTCAGCGGTTCGGGGGCGTGGGTTTGTCCGTCGCAGGTAGCATCAACGGCGTCGGGCTCCATGCGGAAGGCGGCTGGCGCTGCGCCGATGGCGAGCGCGCGAGGGCTGTCAGCTCCCATCGCCCAGGCGATCGAGGAGCGTCGGCGGAGCGCGTCATAAACCAGACCGCCGATGGCATTGCGGTCGCCGGAACCGGCGAAGCGATGGGCTTTGCCCCAGTCTGCAAGCGCGATCCCCACCGGCTGGTGCCGGTTCACAATCGTTTCGAGAACTTCGATGGCAGCCGCGATGCGCGCGCCGGGCTTCATTGCCTTATCCCGCCGTGAATACGTGGAAGGCGAGCTTCACCCACATGGCGATCAGCACGAGGTTGCTCAGGAGGTAGGTCAGGAAACGATGTGGGATCTTGTTGTAGGTGGTGTGTATCGCGGCGTGGACGATGCGCAGGATCACGTACACCCAGGCTAGCGCCGTCATGGGATAGTCGGCCGAGCCTGTCAGGATGGCGAGGATGACGACCACGAAAAACAGCATCGGCATTTCGAGCTGATTATGGAATGCATTCGAAATGGTTCCCGCCCGTCCGGGCCACGTCGGACGCATGCCGGGATCGTTGCGAATGACTGTGCCAGCGCGGATCGCGCCTAGGCGCTCCTTGGCCATCCAGAACAAAAGGACAAATGTCAGGCCGGCCTGCAGGAGCAGGGGCTGGACGATCGACAGGTTGGGGTTCATTGCGGGTTCCTTACAGTCCGCCCGGATAGTTGGGGCTCTCGCGTGTGATGGCAACGCCGTGAGCGTGGCTCTCGCGCATGGAGGCTGGAGAGATGCGCACGAACTCGGCTTTCTCGCGCAGCTCTTCGAGTGTGCAGGCGCCGGTGTAGCCCATGCCGGCGCGCAGCCCGCCGACGAGTTGATGCAGAACGCCCTCGGCCGGACCCTTGTAGGGCACTTGACCTTCGATGCCTTCGGGAACGAGCTTGAGGGTGTCTTTGACTTCCTGCTGGAAGTAGCGATCGGCCGAGCCGCGCGCCATAGCTCCCACGGACCCCATGCCGCGATAAGCCTTATAGGTTCGGCCCTGATAGAGATAGGTATCGCCGGGAGCTTCGTCGGTGCCAGCGAGCAATGAGCCGATCATCACGCAATCGGCGCCTGCAGCCAGCGCTTTGACGATGTCGCCGGAGAAGCGAATGCCACCGTCGGCGATGATGGGAACGCCGTGCTTCTTGGCTTCGGCGGAACAGTTCATGATTGCGGTCAGCTGCGGCACGCCCACGCCGGCGACGATGCGCGTGGTGCAGATCGAGCCGGGGCCGATGCCGACCTTCACCGCGTCTGCACCTGCTTCGATCAGCGCGCGGGTTGCGGCGGCGGTGGCGACGTTGCCGGCAGCAACCTGCACGACATTCGACAGCTTCTTGATGCGCTCGACCATTTCAAGTACGCGCTTGGAGTGGCCGTGCGCGGTGTCGACAACGATCAGATCGCACCCGGCTGCGATGAGTGCTTCGGTGCGTGCGAAGCCGTCTTCGCCCACAGTCGTGGCGGCGGCCACGCGCAGTCGGCCTTCCTCGTCCTTGCAAGCGTTCGGGTGCTTTTGCGCCTTCTCGATGTCCTTCACAGTGATCAGGCCAATGCACTGGAAGTCATCGTCCACGACGACAAGCTTTTCGATGCGGTGCTGATGGAGGAGCCGGCGCGCGTCCGCTTGGCTCACAGACCGCTTCACAGTGATGAGCCTGTCTTTCGTCATCAGTTCGGAGACGGGTGTCTCCATGTTGGTGGCGAAGCGCACATCGCGGTTGGTGAGGATGCCGACGAGCTTACCCTTGCCGTTCGGCTTCTCAACGACGGGAATGCCGGAGATCGAATTATCGGCCATCAGCTTGAGGGCTTCGGCCAATTTGGCGCCCGGCGTGATCGTCACCGGGTTCAGAACGATGCCGCTCTCGTATTTTTTTACCTGAGTTGCATGCGCCGCCTGGTCTTTCGGCTCCAGGTTGCGATGCAGCACGCCGATGCCGCCTTCCTGAGCCATGGCAATTGCAAGACGGCCTTCCGTGACCGTGTCCATGGCGGCCGATATGATCGGTATGTTGACCTTGATCGACTTCGTCACCTGCGAGGCGACGTTAACCTGCCCCGGCATCACCTCGGAAGCCGCCGGGACGAGCAGTACGTCGTCAAACGTCAGCGCCAACGCCAAATCGTTGACGATCGGGCTTTTCGCCATGGGTTGCTCCTTGTCGAGATGGTGACAGACGGGCCTCGGCACAGGCCCCAAATCATGTCGCCAGCGCTATATCACCGGCACTTGACGAGGGGAAGTGCGCCCCTCCGCGCGGCGCCGGCCGGCCACATCTGCCTTTCGGAACCTCACGGCTTCCAGGCACCTGTGTTTTGTGCAGTGCGTGAGCCGGTCGGGGAGCTGTTACAGAATACTGTTACATATCAGGTGGTCTGATGCCCGGGACAGGAAAATTCGATTGGACCAGAGAAATGTTTCCCGGTATCCAACCTTCGCTAGACACGTGCTTAGCAAATACGAAACTGGAGGAAACACCATGAAGACCTGGACCAAGCCCGCCGTTCGCGAGCAGGAAGTCGGCCTCGAAGTCACGTCCTACCTGCCGGCCGAAATCGACGTCATCTAAGTCCGTCGATATACTCGCTCGAGCAGCGAGTGGTCACACGAACGGCGATCGCAAAAGCGATCGCCGTTTTTATTTTGCCCTATCATCTCTGTCGAGATCGCCGGGTCGGCCGCGGAAGCCTGTGGCCATGACGTACAATTCAGCGGAATCGCTGCGGCTTGCCGGCGGCTTCACGTGGCGGACGACGGCGAAGGATTTCTTGAGCACCTCGAGCAAGTCTTTCTCGGTGCCGCCCTGAAACACCTTGCAGACAAATGTGCCGCCCGGCGCCAAAACATCGAACGCAAAGTAGGCAGCGGATTCGGCCAGCGCCATGATGCGCAGGTGATCGGTGTTGGTGTGGCCCACGGTGGGTGCAGCCATATCGGAGAGAACGACATCAGCGCCACCATCGCGCAGCATGCTCTTCAATTTCGCTTCGGCGTCCGGATCGTTGAAATCGAGTTCAACGATCTCGACTCCGGCCAACGGTTCCATACCGAGATAATCGATCGCCACGACCTGGCCGCGTCCATCGATCGACTTCACGCGATCGGCTGCGATTTGCGACCATCCGCCGGGTGCTGCGCCGAGATCGACCACGCGCTGTCCCGGCTTCAGGATGCGATACTTGTCATCCATTTCGAGAAGCTTGTAGGCCGCGCGCGAGCGAAACCCTTCGCGCTTGGCAGCAACGACATACGGATCGTTCAGCTGCCTCTCGAGCCAGCGAGCAGAGGACGTGGAGCGCTTCGCAGCCGTCTTGACGCGAACGCGCATCATGCGCTGACCACCGCCCGGCCCCTTCGCCGGAGCCTTACCTTTGCCTTTGCCTGCCATGATCCTATTCGCCTCTGCGCCGGCGGCGGCCGGTGCGGAACGTGTTGTCTTCCATCATGAGCGAAGACAGTATTCCTTCGCGCAAACCGCGATCCGCCACGCGCAGGCGCTCGCAGGGCCACGCCCGGATGATTGCCTCGAGGATGGCGCAGCCGGCGAGTACGAGGTCGGCGCGATCGTGTCCGATGCAGGGTTCGGCGACACGCTGCTCATAAGTGCGGTTCAAGAGATCATAGGTGACGCGGTTCACGTCGCCGACTTTCATCCAGCAGCCATCAACTTTGCTGCGATCATACCGCGGCAGACCGAGCTGGATCCCCGCGACCGTGGTCACGGTGCCCGATGTTCCAAGAAAGTGCACGGCGGCGCCTGAGATGCGTCTGCGGAATCCGTGCCGCTCTTCAAAGGGCGCGATGAGGGCTGCCACGTATGTCACCATCGCTTCGAAGACATCGGGCGTCACCTCGCAACCGCCGAAGCGTTCTGCGAGCGTGACGACACCCACCGGCAGCGAGGTCCACACCGACTGACCATTGCCCCGGCGGACGCTGTCGATGATGCGACTGGCGGCGTTCTGACCGCTGCCTGAGATGCGGCGCAGGTCGATCCAGACGAGTTCAGACGATCCGCCGCCGATGTCAAAGACCAGTGCATAGTCGACGTTCGTATCGATCAGGGTGGCGCAGCCAGCGACGGCGAGAACCGCTTCCTCTTCGGGCGTCAGAACCTCGATGTCGAGGCCGATCTCGCTTTTGACGCGGGAGAGAAAGTCCCTCGAATTGGCGGCCGAGCGGCAGGCTTCGGTGGCAACGAGGCGGGCGCGTTGGGTGCCGGCGCGTTCAAGTTTCTGGGCGCAAATCCGCAGCGCGTCGATGGTTCGGTTCATGGCTATGTCGGAGAGGCGTCCCGACTGGGACACGCCTTCGCCAAGACGGATAATGCGGGAGAACGCATCCACCACCCGAAAGCCGCGGCGCGACGGGCGTGCGAGCAGGAGACGGCAATTGTTTGTGCCGAGATCAAGCGCGCCGTAAACGGGGCCGCGAGTCTCTGTCGGGAAACGATCGGGAAAGCGGCGGGCGTTATCTGACGGGAGAGACCGCGCGGGGCCGCCACCCTGGGGGGCGGGTCCAGACTTCTCCGGCTCGTCGGCGAAACCGTTCACGTTCTCAATCCCCAGAACCTGGTCCAGACCGCGTTTGACCGGAACCCGGCGCGCGGACTTCTCATCAGGCTTCGACTGGCTGCTGCTTGAGCAACACTGTAGCAGGTGTTCTTCTGGGGTAAAGGAAAAGCGGGCGGGCCGATCCAGGCAAAGGATGCGATCGATTGTTGATGTTAATCCGATACTTGATGGCTTTCGCGGTGAGTTCTTGGCTGACCGGATTTTGCGCCCGGGCTGATGGCCTGACACCGGCGGAGGCGGGACGGCGATTGCAGGTGGCGTATCCCGATCAAATCGCGGGAGTGGCGGACGGCCAGATCACGTGGCGGGACGGCACGAGCTTGGCGATCGACGACGGGCGGGGGGCCAAGTCGTTCAACGATCTGCTGACCTCTCCTGATCTGCAGGACATTTTCACGATTGAATATCCGACTGGCATTCCTTCACCGCCGCCCGTGGATGCCGATCCGGGGCGCGCGCGGCCTGAAGACTTCTTCGACCGCATGTATGGCAACTGCCGCAAAGGCGAGGTGGCGAAGAACCTCGTTCATGTTGCGTGGATGCCGTCGCGCGGGAAGGCGACGATCAAGGTCACGCGCGTCAACGGCGTTGCTGATAAATTGCGCGCGGTGTCGGCCGAACTGGAGGCTTTGCCCAAGTCATTCGACGTTTATCTCACGCCGGTAGCCGGAACCTACGCCTGCCGCGTCATCGCCGGCACGGAGCGGCTTTCGACGCATGGCCACGGCATCGCGATCGACATCGCCTTGAAGCGTGCGCACTACTGGCGTTGGTCGAAGCCGGACGCTGCGGGGCATTATCGTTGGAAGAATGACATTCCGGTCGAGATCGTGCGCATTTTCGAAAAGCACGGCTTTATCTGGGGCGGCCGTTGGTACCACTACGACACCATGCACTTCGAGTACCGGCCCGAACTGCTCGTCAAATAGCACACGGGCGCCGCGTCACCGCAGCGCCCGATGCCGACTTCAGAGCATGTCAAATCAGTCGACCATCGACAGAAATTCCTGCCGCGTGATCGAGTTGTCTCGGAAAATCCCAAGCATGCGGCTTGTGACGAGATCGGTACCGGGCTTCATGACGCCGCGCGCGGTCATGCATTGATGCTCAGCCTTGATCACGACCGCGACGCCCTGGGGTTTCAAGACGGTTTCGATGGCGTTCGCAATCTGCGCCGTCATCTTCTCCTGAATTTGCAGACGTTTTGCATAGGCTTCGACGACACGTGCGAGCTTTGAAATGCCGACCACACGGCCGTTGGGAATGTAACCCACCCAAGCGCGGCCAATGATGGGTGCCATATGGTGTTCGCAGTGGCTCTCGAAGCGAATGCTGCGAAGAACGATCATTTCATCGTAACCTTCGATTTCTTCGAAGGTCTTGTTCAGGATCTCTTCCGGGTCCTGGTCATATCCGCGGAAGTATTCTTCATAGGCGCGGACGACGCGCGCGGGAGTTTCGTGCAGGCCATCGCGCGTGGCGTCGTCACCTGCCCAGGAAATGAGAGTGCGCACGGCGGCTTCGGCCTCGGCGCGGGAAGGGCGGGTCACCAGAGGGGGAGGGGCCGTCATGAGCTTTGTCGTTTTGCTTGCCATGTGATGCCAGGGTTCCAGGGGCGCTTTCGTGCGTTATGCGAGGTTTACGTAGTCATTGGGGCAGTGGATTGCATCGGCCGGCGGCACGGACCGCGTGGGCCCATCTCGATCGGCGTTGATATCAAAACGCTGGATGTAGCACGGCGATCCCGGCCTGCCGAGACGGCCGTCTAGACCGGTTACCGCAGGCCAGCCCGTCCGCCACCCAACTGCCGGAGCGGCGATCCTGTCGGCAGTCCTGATGTTCGATGGTGCTGCCGGAAGGGATTGAACTCTCGACTTCTCCCTTGCCAACAGCGCGCTTACCAACAGCGCGGCGCGGAACCCCCTGAAACACCCTGGGGTAACGCCTTGCTCTGGCTCGCGTTTTTGGAGACTGTAACAGTTAAAACCGTTAGGTCTCGCCGCGTTCCACCGAAACCCGGGCCACTCCTCAGGTGGTCACGATGGGCCCGAAATCCTCCGTTCCTCAAGCCGCTAGTTTTGTCTCACAAGTGTTGATGTCGGACACGGGTCGTCATGACCTAGTCGCAGTGGGGGTTTTGGCGCGCAGGATTGAGATCGAAGTGAAGATGGTTCCGATGGGCGTCATTCGCCTCGGGACCAAGAGCCGTGGCAAAAGTGCTGCAGGCGCCGTTATGGACGCGGCGTAGAAACAGCGCGGCCGGCGACGGGATAACAGCTTCAGGCGCCGGATCCGCGGGGCCGGGCCTAGTCGCGGCCTTTGCCCGGCTTGATGTCAAGGACGTCCTGCTGGCAAGGCTCATGTTTGCGCGACGCTGTTTCCCGATATTGTCAGCGCCCTTCGCGCTCGTTCCTGCTTGCCTCTTTTTTCTGGCCTCCTCTAGGTCGCGGTCGGTTGGCCCCCATCCGTGGAGAACAGTCAGAATCCGGCCGTCGCTCAGTTCAAATGCTCCAATGTCGATGGCATTGGCAAACGCGTGCTGGCTGAGGTTGCCGGTGGGTAAGCCGTAAACATTTCGGCAGGCGAAGGCCGATGCGCCAACAATTCGCGAAACGGGAGATTGCAGCGTTCTGCGGGCCTCAGGCTGAAGCGTGGCTTTGGTCCACTGATGAAGCGCCGCCATCATACGACAGTTGGTTTCAACCGGCGGATCGAAGACGAGCTTTGGGTTGGACCCCAAGCCTTTCAATCGAACCGCTGCCGGAACTTCACATTTTTCGGTCTTGATTGGGGGCAAAAACTCGACATCGGCAGAGATCGATTGAAGAACGTGCATGCAATCTTCCCGAGCACGCCAAATGTCGGCGATTCCCCACGAACCGTTTGGGGCAGACCCATTGCTTGAAGCGGGTTGCTTGTGGACTGGTTCTGTCAGGGAAGGACCGATGCCGCCGTTCAGGACCGGCGCTTTCAAGATATACTGCAATTGCAGGATCAAAATCCCCACGATCGCCGTCCCCGAAAGGACGGTTGAAAAACGCAAAAGAGGATCTTCCCGGGGTGTCATGGCCTGGTTCGGAAATACTGACGACGATCCAAACCTCTTCCGAGGCACGAAGCTCCAGCATAATTGAGTGATGACTAAGGAATTGTTGGGTCCAACAGGATCTCCAGGAACAATTTGAAGATGCACCGATATGGATGGAATGAGGATTTGCCGGATTTCACGGATTGAACCTTAGTGCCGCAGGGAACGTGGAAAAAGCAGCTGCCAGGGTGCTGCCCGAGCCCAAGTGATCGCGAAAACGTTACGAAAAACAAGCCCCACTCTGGCGCAGACAGTCCGCTGCGGCGGGATCGGCCCGCCCCGTTCGGCCGATCTGCACTTGCGCAATGGGTCTTTTTGAAAAGGAGCCCGTGTCATGGTGGCCCCCTCACATCACCCAGACCAGATCGTCATTTCCGAGGATGCGGCCCGCGGTGGCGTCGTTGGCCACAATGTTCGCTACGTGCTCACGTTCGGCCTGACCGGCGTGATTGCCATGTTCGCGGCGATCGCCCTGTGGGCCGGTTACGACGATCTTCAGGCGCGCCTATCTTCGGCGCTCGCCACCAACCCGTCCGAAGTGATGAAAGCGCTCGCGCCCTACGCCGCGCTCGTGCTCGTGGGCGCGATCGGCATGGGCCTTCTGCTCGGCCTGTGGGGCCTTATAGCCGGACGCAGTCTGAATGATACGGAGCGCTTTTTCCGCGCCCGCGTCACCGGCCAGTTCATCCTCGTTTGCCTCATCATGACGATGTTCTATATTTCCGGCGGCTAGCACCCGGCTTGGCGGTAAGCCATCTGACCGGGGCACTACAGGAACGCGGATCAGGCAGTAAAGATATGCTCGACAATCGCGTCGGCCGATCCCATCTGCGCGCTGAACAGCCGATCGTTCGCTTGCCTTAGCCGGCGACTAACCTCCCGTCCCATATTCATCTGTATCAGTGCGAATTGCTTCAGATCCTGGCTGTAAACTCGGTAGAGATCGCCGGAAGAGATGCAGATCGCAGTGCAGTCGTCCACCGCGCGGATGGAGGCGCTTCGACGGCAGTGATCCATCACCGCCATCTCCCCGAAGCAATCGCCCATTGAGAGGGTTTGGACCATGCGATCCTGACCGCCCCAGGACTTCAGAACGGCCGCTTCGCCACTCTCCAGGACGAACAGTGCATCGCCCTCTTCGCCTTCGTGGAAAAAGAACTCGTTCCTGGGGACCGCCACGACTGGGCAAAACGCGAGCAGAAACTGGAGAATGTCCGCCCGTACCCCCTCCAAAAATTGCCATACATTGCAGGAGTTCGGTCCGCGCATCTTGCATAGCGCGCTCCACAATCCAAGAGACAGGGATCTATCTTTGGAATTCTAGCACGTAAGTGTCGATCGACCTAAACGGCCCAAAGCTGGGCAATCCTCCCGGCGTAAGCCACGGGATAAGTCTCGCCCTCAATCCGCTGAGGTTCTCCCAGATGTAAGCCGTGGCCATCGGCGGCCGGCCGTTGCCTGCGATCGGGCCGACAACTTGTCCGTTGCCGCCCAAGCGAGCCGGTCACGTAAACCTGACGGCATAGATCGGCGGCAAGGTGTGGCTCACCATTGAAAAACTATCGCCCTGATCTTCGCTGATCCAGAGTCCACCTGTCGTCGAACCGAATGCTAATCTCCGCCCACTCGCGTCCACGTCGAGCGCGTGACGGTAGACGACATCGTAAGCATGTTGCTCCGGTAGGCCCTTGGACAGGGCTTCAAAACTCCTGCCGCCATCCCGCGTGCGCGAGAGCACAAGCTTGCCCCCGACCGGGATACGCTTTTCGTCTTTGATCTCCGGCGCAAACCAAGCTGTATCGGGATCGTTGGGGTGCACGGCCACGGGAAAACCGAACGCCGAAGGCTCGACGTTTAATAACTCGCGGAAGGTGCGGCCTGTGTCGTCGGATATGAAGATGCCATTGTGGTGCTGAACCCACATTCGCTCCGGTGCGGCCGGGCACTGCACGAGACAATGGACGTCCTGCGCGATCGGATCGTGAGTCAGCTCAGGCGGCACGTGGTCGGCCCGCATGCCTTCGCCGCGCTGCGACCAACTTCCGCCACCGTCGCCGGTGAACCAGACGCCGCCGGTCGAGACCCCGATGGTGACCCATCGGTGATCACGCGGGTCGACCACGATGGAATGTATCCCGGGCAGGTCTGCTCCGCCCCCCATCCATTTCCGGCGATTGGGATGATTCCAAAGCGAATGGACGATTTCCCAACTCGTGCCGCGGTCCGTCGAACGGAAAAGCCCGCCGGGTATCGTCCCGCACCAGATTGTACCCGGTTCATCAAGACCTCCGGCGGCCAGCGCCCAAATGCGCACCGTGCTCCATGGCAAGGCTCGCCCCCACATGTCCTGCTCGTCGTTGTCCTCAGGCTTAGGCGGGTAGGCCGGCGTCGCGATCTCTTCCCAGCCCGTGGCAGATGACCGGTGTAACTTGGCGCCGAAATGGCCGTGGTCCGAGAGCTGCGTACGTCGTGCCGTCACGATGGTCAGTGAAGGTCAGTGTGACGTTGTCGCCGAGGAAATCCACCTCCGCAACGGCCCATCGGTTGGTGCCACGCCTCACTGTGAACAGCCCCTTGCGGGTCGACACGAGCAATTTATCGGACACTCTCCAACTCCTTCTAGGTAACCGCTCAACCGCCCGAAAGCGCTTGAAAAACGTAGATGGATCCGTCCGGTGCGACGGGATCGGTCAGGCCGCGTCGGTCGGCTATCACCCGCCCATCGACGAATATATTCATGTGTCGGCGCAAAGCACCCTGGTCGTCTAGGACATAGGCACGGGCACGAGGATTGTCTGCAAAGACGCGTTCCAGAACCTCCCGCACGTTTGACCCATCCGCGCGCGATTTTGGGGCACACGACGTGGCGTTGGATGTTTGGAGTGAAGACAACGCGAGCCATCGCCAAATCTCACAGGCCTTCAAAAAAAGTGATTGCCCCGCCTTGAGTTCGGCTCGATGACTATTGGCAAGAGGCGACCTAACCAGGACTGAAGTCATAGAATTCGTCACGGCTATTGGCGCAAGATGAGATTGGGGGTCGAGACCCAGTGGACACGCGGCTATTCCGGCAAGTTTTGCCCAGCGCCTCGACGGACAGCGGGACGACGCGTCGCCAGCCGTCGTCCGGCGGGATCGTGTGCCCCCGCATAACCGCGTAAAATTGGGTTTGGTCAGGCATTCCGAGGCAGAGCAAGCAGACTATTGACGAGAGACTTAGCGGACAACTCGTTTGCCCACTTAAATCGCATGTTCCATCGCTTCGAGGAAACGAGACCGGTCGCGTGGCGCGAATGCAGCGTTGAGACCACGGCTTTCCCCAGTCTCGCGCAGATGCCGCTGGACGTCTCGCATGGCGAGCTCCAGTAGCTCCCAGTACTAGGAATGAGTTTGGCTCACCGCGCAGAGGAACTCAGGGAGTTTGGGCTTCGCTCATAACATGCGGAAGGCAACGAGCTTTGATGAACCTTCTAGTTCAAAGTAATCGCGAGCCCGCTGAGGTCCAAGTTCGCCAGCAGCCCGACCTGTTTGCCGCTCAGTTCCAGCACGGCGCCCTTCTGATTGGTCAAAACGATTGCGCGAGCGCCCGCGCCCACCGCAAGTCCTGCACCCGCTGCACCGTAAACGCCTGCGACATCCGATGGCCGATTGATGTTTCTCACACGGCCCCGCAGCACCGTCTTAGAGCCGCCAAACACAAGACCGTAGTCCAAGCCGCCGGTGGACAGCCCATAGGTCCTGCCCTGGAATTTGAGAGTGCCGCTACCTCCAGATCCGCCGATGACCCATCCAGCCTTGTAGATCTGTGCAGCGTGACGTACCCGCTGTCGGCATGGCTATTGGTCGACGACGCAGCGACGGCTATGAGCGCTACCAGCGCAGTTCGAAGTGCGGATGTAATTTTCATTGAGACATTCTCCCCCAGAAGTTTCCGTGCTGGCGCTGCAACGACGTGCGGGCAAATATTACCCCATAGATTGGGGAGAGAAGATGTTCGCTGCCGCGCCGACACTGGTAAAGGTTGCTGCAGTTTGTGGGCAATCTACGTCGAGCATGCCGACTATTGGCGCCACTCATCGAAACTGAAGCCATGTGGCGATCAGCCCGAGTACAACCATCAGCGGCAGGGCGAACAGCAGCACTGTCCACACGGTCAGTGCCACCCCGAGAACGAGACCCGCGGAGGCCCCGGCTTGGTCAGTCCAATGCCACCGTTATCAGCAAGGTGCTGCAGGGTGGACATCGCCGCGATGCAAAGCCTGCTCTTGGCTAGGTTCTTCTCGCTGAGTGTTCGTTGAGAAAGAGATGCGGACTGATCTTGGAAGGGACCGTCACGGCGCGAATGCCCAGATACCGTTCTTCGACTTCGGCTATTCATCAGATAGCCGAGGATGCACTATGTTCCGCCTCCACTCCACTGGTACCCGCAGCGGCGGCCCCAAAAAGCAATTGCTACCGCTATCTTCGAGCGAGGACAGACGCCATGAGCAACACCGAGTACACGCTCGTCTTCGGCCTGGGTCCCAAGGCTGACGGCACCCCGAATACCGACGTCGATATCGCGATCGCGATAGCTGCCCTCGAGGACGCATCATTGAAAGCTGCGGCGGCTTCACCATTCATCGCGGTAAAGGTGGCTGGATGGATCCGGCCAATAAGATCGTCAAAGAAGAGGTCGCCATCCTGATGGTATCCGGCAGTTACGACAGCATTCAAGAGATCGCCGCCATCGGTAAACGCCTCTTGGGGCCGACTGCCGTCTACGTGAAGAAACCCGACGGCAGCACCATTCTGCTATAATCCACGGAAAGGAACCATCGTACTCGTGCATGTTCCAACTCTAGAAAGCCAGCCATGCGCTTTAGAATCATTATGAAACAATCGACATTCTGCCAGCGGGCCAAACAACCATAGTAACAGGTCAAAGAAATGAATTCCTATATTTGTAGCAATCCCCCCTGACTTCTCTTCAACTCCCTTCCATGATGTGTGATACCATGCACCACGAGAAGTTATGTAGGTAAGTACCACATCGTGTTGCCGGGAAGAGCGATCTGCTAAAAGTTGCTCACGAAGTTGAATTAGTGAAGGATGAAGGCGTAACTGAAGGACCGTGTTAATTTTATGTCCAGTTTCGGCTTCTAACTCAGCGAGTGCATCAAGATTCCATGGATTGATTACAAGTGGTTTCTCGCAGATCACATCAGCTCCCACGCGCAATGCAAGGCGGCAGTGGGCATCATGAAGGTAATTCGGGGAACACACACTTACGAAATTAACCTTGTTCTCTTCTGGGCCACGGCGAAGTTTCTCTAAGTGACGATCAAATCTTTCTATTTCCGTAAAAAAACGGGTATCAAATGCATATTGATCCAACATACCTACCGAATCGTGTGGATCTACCGCTGCAACCAGTCGATTGCCTGTGTCACGGATAGCACGTAAATGTCGGGGGGCAATATAACCAGCTGCACCAATCAATGCAAAATTATACGTCATTTATTGAATATCCTTTTAAGTTGATTTGGCACGCTCCGCCATTTCGACATAGTTGATTTGTCGAATTTGTTGTATCCTTTGTTACACACTAATTGACTTCAGACCTTCTCCGGTCCGTAAGCCAATCGCGATTTTACTTATTGTTTTCCAACTGCCCCGGCACCCACTTCAATGCGTCGTGACTCTGCTGCACGCAGACATAGCGCAGCCGGCCTTTCTCAATCACCAGGCGCACTTCGCCAAACTCACCCACATTGCCAATCGCCTCGTCGATCATCTCGACCTGGCTCGGGCAAAGGTGGTTCAGGTGCTTTTTATTCTCTTCGCTTGTTGCGGGCAGTGGTTCGTTCAATTCGATCCCCTCAAATAAAACAATCCTTGCGGGCTCTTTCACCTCATCAAGGACTTCTATCCCAACATTAGATTATAAAAAGAAGAAATGCTTTACCATCAACAATCCTGGTTGGCCGGGTTATGTCACCTCGCGGCGGCTCGCGCCGTTCAAGGGCTTCCCGCTATTCATACCAAAACATAAGGAATCTACACAAATATTCTGCGGAGCTACGGAGTATACAGATAAAATTTTTGGTGGCAGGCGTGATTCCCCTTCAACCCGCCGTGTCATTGGACTTTTAGATTATACCCGGTTCGATGAAGGTGAGAAGGGATTAGAGGATTTTAATAACAGAACTGCAAGGATTCCCATGAATACATTTTTAGAGTGGTTGGACAGAATGCGTGCATTGCTTTTAGAAAATGCTATTTCAATGGTTTTCCTATTGTATTTCGATTTCCTTTATGCTATTATGTTTCCTATAGTTATCAAACACGAATTCTATCACATGGAAATCAACAAGAATTAACAAACATGAATCCAAAGCCCGATCATTTTTCC
>CAVQMH010000023.1:0-61846 GCA_963713575.1 uncultured Alphaproteobacteria bacterium | reverse complement strand
CCGGGCCGGGCGCTTCGGCCTGCGGCTCGGTCGTTATGAGCAGGCCGTCGCGGAGCTTAAAGGATCCGGCGGCGGCGACGAGTTCGCCCTCCTCCAGTCCTTTCTCCACGACGATATTGCCGGCGACGACCGCGCCGGTTTCGATGCTACGTTCGCGGGCGCGGCTCTTGCCATCCTTCGTCTCGATAACAAAGACATGCTGTCCTGCGGGCGAACGGCGAACCGCGGTCAGTGGCACGACAACGCGCTGTCGAGGAACAGCTGTGTTGGCGATGACGTCGACGAAGGCTCCGGGCCGTAGCACGGCCCCGAGGCCCTTGCCCAATGCGCGAAAGCGGACGGCGCGGTTGCCGGGATCGACGCTGTCGTCTTCGGCGAGGATCTTGACGCGGCGCGGGCCGTCCGGGAGTGCCGGGCTCGTGACGGTTACTTCGTCGCCTGGATGCAGGAGTGCCGCATTCTCCTGTGGCAGTGCGAAATCGATGTACAGGTCGTCGTCGATACCCTGCAGGCGCACGATGAGTGTCCCAACTTCGAGATATGCGCCGGGCTGCAAGTCGGTGATACCGACGCGGGCTTTGAAGGGCGCGACAATGCGCTTGCGCTCGATGACGACCTTGAGGCTTTCGGCGCGCGCGGTCGTGGCGGCGAAGTCCTCGCGTGACTTGTCGAACTCCTGGATCGAGAAGGCTGGACTGTTGCGCAGCGCTTCGCGGCGATCGAGATTGGCGCGGGCTAGGCGTGCCTCGGCTTCCGCAGCGGCCAACGATGCCTGTTCCTGACGGTCATCGAGTTGAATAAGGACTTGGCCTTTTTCGACAGTGTCGCCAGAGGAGAAGCCGCGTTCGGCCACCAGCCCGGCGATTTCATTGCGCAGCTCAAGTTGCTTGCGGGCGATGACCGTGCCGATGGCGCGCGTTGTGGGCGCCCACTCCGATTTCGAGACGCGCACGGTGGCGACGGCGTCGCTTGGTTCGGGACGCGCGGCTCCAGCCGCCATTCCGGCGACGATCTCGGAATATTTGTAATACCCCAGTCCGCCGGCAATTCCGCTCATCATGAGGACGAGCAATAGCCAAGCCCCTATACTGCGACGCATCTCAACCTCGATAAGAGGACATGGCCGACTGTCTCGCGCGGCTTTGATCCTACGTGCATCGGCCTGACTAGGCCGGTCAACGTGCAATCACGATCCTTTGGCATTCGAATAGGCGAGGCGGCGCCTATTGGCAACAGCATGCCCTGGTGGTGTGGGTCAGCCGCTTTTTAGACGGGATAGGTTATTCCGGCCGGATCACAGTTCAACGACTATGGAACGGGTTCTGGCAAGACGGGCACTGGCAAGACGGGCACTGGCAAGACGGGCTCTGGCACAACGGGCTCGGGCACGTCCGGCGTAGGTGCGACAGACTCAGGCTCGTCCAGCGCGGGATCATGGGGTTCTGGATCAAGCTCCGGCACGTCGGACTCGGGAACCTCTGGTTCGTCAGGCATGAAGAGCCCGGGCAGCGGCAGCGAAAAGATGCAACCTCGTCTGACCGCATAATTGGCGGATCAACTGCGTCGATGAATTATCTCATCCAGCGGCTTCGCAAAGAGCCGCTTTTTTTGACGAGCGGCAACCCTTTACACTGACTACATTCGTTGACGAGGTTTTGCGGGATCGTCGATTTGTGCGCTCCGTTTTGGTGGAGTGATACCGCATTTTTCCATGGGCGGGGCTGTGGTCGTCCAGCCGTTCTTCAGGATGGTCACGATGTAGCGACGGCAATCGGGACGGTCGCCAGTGACGAAGTGCACCTGAAAGACAGCGCGTTTCGCGTTCGCCTCGCGAGGCCAGATAAACTTGTCGGCGTCGGCTGCTTCTGCGAGAGCTTTGCGGATCGCGGTGGCTGCATTGCGGTAGTCGGTGTCAGAAAAACTCGAGAGAAGTGCGCGAGACAAATGTGGATGCAGGCCGATCGCGGCCGCACGCTTCTGGTAGGCATCGCTCGGATCGATTTGCGGATCCGGCAGCGGCGCTGGCTGGGAGTTCTGAGGCGGGGTCTCGACTGCAACGTTCGGTGCTGTTGGGGAGGCGGTCGCCTCACTCGTACCCGTCTGGGTAATGGGGTCGGCGCCCGGAGGATTGAGGGCTGTTCCCGCAACCTCGGCGACATCTTTGGTCATCGGGAGCGGTTCGAGCGGCGCCGAGATGGGCGGAGGTGGGTTTGGCGTGGCTGCTGTCACCGTAGCCACCGTCTGCCGGCGGTCTATCTCGGCCGTAACGATGGCCACGCCGGCGGCTAACCAGGGGCGCCATAGCGTGTGGTTTGTGCCAGTCCCCATCCGACGGCCGCGAGGATAAGGACGTAACACGACGTGCGCAGGCGGCTTCTGGGCCTAACCGGTGCCCCGATCGGTTCGCCGGGATAAAATTCGTCCGCCGGGTCGAAAGCGAGCGCGCGAGATTGGGCCTCGTGGCGCGCAACGCCGACGTCGATGCCTGCTTGGTCCCAGGCCGCATGTAGTGATCGGCTTGCCATGGCTCACTCCCTCCGGGATGCGTGAGCCCTCCTCGTTGTAGAGGCGCCATCAAGTTTCGGCGAAACGATGGCAAAGGGTTCAAGTCCAGCATGGAGAGCTTTGACCTCGTCACCGTTTGCAGATTCCAATGGATGCTGGCGCGGATTACTGTGGCCCGGCGGACCCGCATCTTCGATGATGTGGCCATGCACTTGCGCGCTCACGCGTCTTTCGCCTAATTTCGGCATATGTCTAGTAGCGGGACCATTTCAGCGTTGCGCCGCGTGCGCGTGTGGCTCGGCCACGCGTTGCTCGTGGCGTTTGTGCTGAAAGCACTCATCCCGACCGGTTTCATGCCGGAGTTTTCCGGTGCCGATGGCGGGTCATTCAAGATCGTCATCTGTACGGTCAACGGTACGAAGATTGTCGATGCGAATGCGGATGGAACTCCGCATAAGGGGTCCGTAGCCAAGCATACGGGCGAACCGTGCGCTCTTGGCGCCTTGGCCGCTCTGACGCTGCCGGACAACCCCCCACCGTGTCAATTTCCACGGTCGAGGCGCAGTCGCTCGCGCCGCAGCGGCTGGCCGTTTCGCTTCCACCCGCCCGCGCCGGACCGGCCCACGGTCCGCGCGCTCCTCCTTCTCTCGTCTGAACGTGATCCAAGCCAGGGTGCCTCTGTGAGCGCCCCGGCATCCGTGTTCATTCGGGGAGTTGTCCTTTTATGTTGTCCAAAGTTTTACGCCGTTCGGTCGCTGTTGCGCCGACCGCCGCGCTCACAGCCGCACTTTTATCGGTGACTGCGCCTGCCGCATTCTCGCAGCAGGCCAAGAACGGGGAGTTGCCACCTGTCGAGGTGCAGCAGCCTGCGGGCGCGCCCAAGCCGCTGCCAGCGAAGGCGAAATCAAGGCCTGCTCCCGCGCCTGCTGCCAAACCCCAAGCTGACCCGGAACCCGTCGTAGCTGCCGACGTCGCCCCGGCAAGCGGCGGTGATGCCGCCGATCCCAAGAACCCCTATGCCATCGTGCCGCCTGGCACGCGTTCGGGAAGCCTTGGCGTGCCGACCGCGGCGGAGGCCCGCGCCGATATCAATCGGACGCCCGGCGCCGTCGATGTCGTTCCGGCAGAGGAATACAAGGACAGCACGCCCGCCGTGACGCTGAAGGACGCGCTCGACTATGTGCCGGGCGTGTTCATCCAGCCGAAGTGGGGCGAGGACAGTCGGCTGTCGATCCGCGGGTCAGGGCTTTCGCGCAACTTCCATGGCCGCGGCGTCTATCTGCTGATGGATGGCGTGATCCCAATCACCACGGCGGACGGCTCCAGCGATTTTCAAGAGATCGATCCCACCGCGTTCAGTTACATCGAGGTCTTCAAGGGCGCCAACGCTCTCCAGTACGGGGCCAATTCGCTCGGCGGTGCGATCAATTTCGTCATGCCGACCGGCTACGACAGCGATCTCTTCGGCGCGCGCGTGGACGTCGGTAGTTTCGGCCTGATCAAAACGTCTGTGTCGTCGGGTGCGGTTTCGGGAAACACGGACTATTTCATCACCGGCACGTGGCAGCAGGCCGATGGCTTCCGCGATCACAGCGAGGGCGAAAGTTTTCGGGGCAGCGCGAATGTCGGGTTCAAGCTGACCGAGGATTTCGAGACGCGCTTTTACGTCAATGCCAATCAGATCCGGCAAAATATTCCCGGTGCGGTGACGCGCGCGGAGGCGCTGACCAATCCGTCGGGGGCGTTCGTTCGCCCCGGACTCCGGTGCCCTACCGGCGAACGGAAATGACAACGTCGATCGCGACTTCGAGCGGAACCTCGATACGGTTCGCGTTGCGAACCGAACGTCGTGGCGGGTGCAGAACGGGACGATTGTCGAATTCGGCGGTTTTTATATGGACCGCCATCTCGATCATCCGATCTCGATTTATGTCGATCAGGATGTCAAGAACTATGGCGGCTTTGGGCGCGTGGTGGACGACAACATTTATGGAGGGTTTCGCAACCGTTTTGTTGGCGGGGTCGCAGTGCAAAATGGGGAAACGCGTGCGCTGACATTCACAAATGTCCTTGGCAACAAGGGTGCGCTGACTTCGGATGCAGACCAGATCTCCGACAACACTGTCCTCTATGCTGAAAACTCGTTCTTTGTCGTTCCGGATGTCGCACTGATCGCAGGCGTTCAATACAACTCTGCAGATCGCAAGTTGGAGGATCGCTTTCTTGCCAATGGCGACGAGTTGCGACAGGCTGATTATCAGTTCTGGAATCCCAAGGCCGGGTTACTCTGGGACGTCACATCAGCGATCCAGGTCTTTGGCAACATTTCAAAGAGCGCCGAAGCCCCGACCTTCAACGAGATCCCGCCGCCTGGGCGGCCGGTTCCGGTTCTCGTTCCGCAGGAGGCCTTGACCTATGAAATCGGCACGCGCGGCAATCTGCCTGGATTGCGCTGGGACCTCGCGCTCTACCGGTCGGACATCGAGAACGAGTTTCAGTGCAACACGGTTGCAGACGGAAGCGCGATCGGGACATGCGATCAGATCAATCTCAACAAGACGTTGCATCAAGGCGTGGAGTTCGGGATTGCGGCGCGGGTCTTCTCGGGTGTTTTCGAGCCCGGCACCAGCAGTGATGAAGTGTGGCTGAATGCAGCTTACACGTTCAACGATTTCCGGTTCGTCGACGATCCGGATTACGGCAACAACCAACTGCCCGGTGCGCCGCGCCACTTCCTGCGCGCGGAATTGCTCTACAAGCATCCGAGCGGCGTTTATGCCGGACCCAATGTCGAATGGGTGCCGGACCCGTTCTTCGTCGACAGCCGCAATACGCTTGCAACGGATGCCTACGCGTTGCTCGGAGCCAAGCTCGGTTTCGATAATGGCGGAACCTGGACCGCCTACATCGAGGGCCGCAACCTCACGGATGAAGTCTATATCGCCAGCGCGAGTGTCACCACGCAGGCCGCAATCAACAGCGCTCTCTTCGAGCCTGGAACCGGCCGCGCCGTTTACGGCGGCATTCAATACCGCTGGTAACGAGACAACCAGTTTGGCGTGACGACATCTCTTCGATTTCTCCTCGTCATGCCGGAAGCCTCAGCTCTCACGATCGTCACCCTCCACTCAGGATGAAACACATGTCCGTTCGCAACTTTATCTCTCTTCTGATTGCCGGCCTCGCTCTTGCGTCGACTTCATCCGGAGTACTCTCCCATGCGTCGCTGGATTTGAAATCCGCTAGTCAGGGGCCCATTCGCGCCGCCGCGAGAGTGCCGCACGGATGCGAAGGGTCTGCGACCGTCGCTGTGAAGCTCACCATTCCGGAAGGCATCATCGGCGTAAAGCCGGCGCCTAAGGCGGGGTGGACCGTCGATACGACGAAGGGGCCTTACGCGCGGGCATACGATCATTTTCATGGCAAGGTTTCGGAGGGCGTGAAGGAGATCGTCTGGCGGGGCGGCCCGCTTCTCGATGAGCATTATGACGAATTCATTTTCGTCGGGTTCGTCTCGGACGCTTTCACGCCGGGGGATCAGGTGGCCTTCCCGGTGACGCAAGAATGCGAGAAGGGGCAATTGGCGTGGACGGAGGTTGCGGCGCCCGGCGTGGAAACGCGCAGCCTGAAGTATCCGGCACCGGTTTTGAAAATTGTCGCCATGGCTGGGGTGGAGAAAGCGGAAAAGACGGCGCTGACGGTGGATAAGGCGTGGGCACGGGCCACGCCTGGAGGCGCGAAGGTGGGCGCGGGCTATCTTGAGATCGTGAACAAAACGGCGACGGCCGATACGCTTGTGTCCGCATCGGCTCCGGTCGCCGGGCGAACCGAGATCCACGAGATGTCGCACGACAACGGGATCATGAAGATGCGGGCGCTTTCCAATGGCGTCGAGATCCCGGCCGGAGCCACGGTGTCGCTCGCGCCTGGGGGGCTGCATATCATGTTCCTCGAACTGCCTGCTCCGCTGACCGCGGGGCAGACGTTCGATTTGACGCTGACTTTCAAGACGGCCGGGACCATTGTCGTGCCGGTGACGGTGGGTGAGGTCGGCGCCGGCAAACAGGCCGATCCGCACGCCCATCATCATTGAGAGGCCAGCAGCGCGGCAGCGCGGCGGCCGGAGTGCGGCCTTCCTCCTGCCGCACTTCGTCCCGACGGTGACCTCCGATTCGAAACTGTGGGAGATCCCGCCGCGATGTCTCTGAAAGCTTTCGCATTTGCGCTGTGCTCCGCGGTGCTGCTGACGGCCGTCTCCGGGCCGCGTGCCCAGGCGGCGTCTGCGGCGGAGATCGATGCCGATGTGCGGGCAACGATCGATCGGTTCTACACGCAGATTGGAGGCGCTCGTGAACTCGCCGGCAAATCCCACGGTATCCTGGTTTTTCCCTCGGTCGTGAAGGCCGGCTTCGGTATCGGCGGTGAGTACGGCGAAGGCGCGCTGATGGTACGGGGGCAGCCCACCGCCTACTACAACACGATCGGCGCCTCGTTCGGATTTCAACTCGGTGTGCAGGCTCGTTCCGTCATCATCATGTTCATGACGCCGGAAGCGCTCGACCAATTTCGGCGCTCGCAGGGCTGGAAGGTCGGTGTCGATGGTTCCGTCGCGATCGTGACCGTGGGGGTCGGTGGATCCATCGACACGAACAAGATCGTCAGTCCGGTGGTGGGGTTCATTCTCGATCCGAAGGGGCTGATGTACAATTTGACCCTTGAAGGCACAAAGATCACCCGCATCCGGAAGTAGCGTGCTTAACGGCCGCAGGAACCCAATGTATTTCAGGGCGTTCCAGTCCGAGGGGGTTCGCCGATATTTAAGACCCGCAGGCGGCACCGGGCTTGGGAAAGCGCGGATCCGTGCCGACGGAAATCTGTCGCGCGACCGTTGTAACCTAGATCCCATCGGCCGGTACTCCGCGGCGAGCGACACGGCCGGTCGGGCGTACTAGATTGCTTTCGGACATGAGGATGGAATGAAGAGAGCAGGTACGCTTCTGGTCTTGATGGTCCTGTGCGCCTCTGCCGCGGCGTGGGTGTTGCAAGGCATGCCGGGGCGTGACGGGGATACGGCTGCGCAGACGCAAACTGCAGCGGGGAAGCGTGGCAGCGGTGCTGCGACCCGAACCATCGCCGTCGAGGTCGCCGAAGCGCGGGCCGATCGGACTTCCACCGACATTCGCGCAATCGGGTCGCTTCAATCCGATGAGACGGTGCAATTGGCTCCCGAGATTGCAGGGCGTGTGTCGGAAATCGACTTCGTCGAAGGAACCAAGGTCAAGGCCGGCGATATTCTGGTGCGGCTCGACGATGCGCTGGTGCGGGCCGAAGTAACGGATGCGGAAGCGCGGCTCAATTTCGCACAGGCCAACAACGAACGTGCGCGTCAATTGTCGCGCACCGGAAACGTGACGGAACGCAGCCGCGACGAGGCGGTGACAAATTTCGAGACGGCGAGCGCCGCGCTGGAATTGGCTAAGACCCGGCTCGACAAGCATCTGCTGCGGGCGCCGTTCGACGGGATCGCGGGCGTGCGCAACGTGTCGGTCGGCGCGTTCGTTGCTGTCGGAACGCCGGTGGTGAACATCGAGAAGATCGACGGTTTGAAGGTCGATTTCAAAGTTCCGGAAGTCTATCTCACCTCCATCTCCGTGGGGCAGGTGGTGGACGTGACGGTGGACGCTATTCCGGGTCGCGTGTTTGCAGGGAAAATCTATGCGATCAATCCTCTTATCGACGTGAACGGTCGCGCGCTGCAGGTGCGGGCGCGCCTCGACAACAAAGACCTCGTGCTGCGGCCCGGACTGTTCGCCCGTATTCTCATCAAGGGCGCGGTGCAGCGCGACGTCGTCGTTGTGCCCGAGAGTGCCATTCTTCCCAGATCGGGGGACAACTTCGTTTTTCGCGTCGCAGACGGAAAGGCGCAGGAAATCGCCGTGAAGCTCGGCGAACGGTCTGACGCGAATGTGGAGATAACCGAAGGTGTGGCCCCCGGTGATCTCGTCGTCACGGCAGGGCAGCACAAGCTACGCGACGGTGCGGCCGTAGAGGTCGTCGCCAGCCATCCTCAAAGCGATCAATCCGCACAGCGCGAGAGCGACGGGAGCGGCGGATGAACTTGTTCGAGCTTTGTATCCGCCGTCCAGTTCTAGCGACGGTGATGTCGCTTATTCTCGTGCTCGTGGGTATCGTTGCGTTCCAGCGGCTGACGGTGCGCGAGTTCCCGAACGTGGATGAGCCGATCGTTTCGGTGACGACGAACTATCCCGGTGCGTCGGCGTCGATCATGGAAAGCCAGGTGACACAGATCCTGGAGGATTCCATCGCCGGCATCGAAGGCATTGATGTGCTGTCGTCGTCGAGCCGGTCTGAGACGAGCCGGATCACCGTGCGCTTTCGTCCGGAAATCGATCCGGACGTGGCGGCGAGCGACGTGCGGGATCGCGTCAGCCGTGTGCGTGGGCGATTGCCGGATGAGATCGACGAGCCGGTCATTGCGAAGGTGGAAGCCGACGCGCAGGCGATCATGTTCCTGGTCTTCACAAGTCCGCAGTTGTCGGCGCTCGAGATCAGCGACTACATCGACCGTTTTATCGTCAACCGGCTGAAGAATCTCACCGGTGTGGCGGATGTGCAGATCTACGGCGAGCGGCGCTATGCGATGCGCATCTGGGTCGACCGGGAGCGGCTCGCCGCCTACAACTTGACGGTCCAGGACGTCGAGGCTGCGCTCAGGGCGCAAAATGCGGAGATCCCGTCGGGACGGATCGAGAGCCAGGACCGTGAGTTCTCGGTGCTGTCGAAAACAGGGCTGACGACGCCGGAAGAGTTTCGCAACATCGTCGTGAAGCTCGCCGGCGATTATCAGGTGAAGCTCGGCGACGTTGCGCGTGTGGAACTCGGCGCGGCGGACGAGCGCAGGGCCAGCACGTTCAATGGTGTGCCGGCCATCGCAGTCGGTATCATCCGGCAGTCGACCGCCAATCCGCTCGATGTCTCGCAGGCGGTCAATGCGGTGCTCCCGGAAATCAACTCGTCGTTGCCGCAGGGACTTCAGGCGGCGATCGGTAATGACGACAGCGTATTCATCGAGCGCTCGATCGAGGCCGTGTTCATGACGATCGTGGAGGCGGTCGTGCTGGTTGTGGTGGTCATTCTGTTCTTCCTGCGCTCGTTCCGCGCGGCGATCATACCGATCGTCACCATTCCGATCTCGCTGATCGCGACGTTCGCGCTGATGTATGCGTTCGGTTTCACGGTGAACACGCTCACCTTGCTGGCCATGGTTCTGGCCATTGGCCTCGTAGTCGATGATGCAATCGTGGTTTTGGAGAATATCTACCGATACATCGAAGAGGGCATGGAACCCGTGCCTGCCGCGATCCGGGGCGTACGCGAGATCGGCTTTGCCGTTGTCGCCATGACGCTGACATTGGCAGCGGTTTATGCGCCGATCGCGTTTGCACCGGGAAAAACGGGCAAATTGTTCCTCGAGTTTGCGCTGACGCTTGCAGGCGCTGTGATCGTATCGGGCTGGGTCGCGTTGACGCTGACACCCATGATGTGCGCCAAGCTCTTGCGGCACCAGCCGCAGCCGGGCCGGGTCTATCTTGTGCTCGAGCGAGCGTTTGTGGCCTTTGAGAACGGATATCGTTCGGCTCTTCAGGCGGCGCTGCGGGGACGTGCGCTCGTTCTGCTGCTGGCGGTTGGCGTTGCAGCACTGAGCGGCGTGCTGTTCATGGCATTGAAATCGGAGCTTGCGCCGCTCGAGGATCGCGGCGTCATCCGCGTGCGCGGAACGGGACCGGAGGGCGCAACGGTCAGTTACACGGCGCGCTATGCGGCGGAGATCGACAGTGTTCTCACCGAGGTCCCGGAGGTGCGCGGACGGCTTGCGATTGCCGGAAATCCGGATGTTTCGGCGTCGCTTGTGGTGGCGCCGCTCAAGGATTGGAGTAAGCGGTCGCGTTCGCAGCAGCAGATCAGTACGGAAATCAATCCGCAGCTGAGGCGGATTGCAGGCGTGCAGGCGGTAGTGCAGACACCGGGTGCGTTTGGTCAGCGCGGATCGGGACGGCCGATCGAGTTCGTACTCCAGTCTTCGGGCACGTACGAAGATCTGCAGAAATATGCGGATGTCATTCTCGCGAAGGCGCGAGAGTATCCAGGACTCGAGAACCTGGATACCGATCTCAAGCTCAATTCGCCGGAATTCAAGATCGACATCGACCGTTCGAAAGTGGCCGACCTCGGCTTGGAAGTAACCGCGGTTGGACGAACGCTCGAAACGTTGCTCGGCGGTCGCCAAGTCACCCGGTTCGAACAAAACGGCGAGCAGTATGATGTTTATGTGCAGTTGGCCGCGGAGGACCGTGCGACGCCTCAGGCGCTGTCGACGATCTTTCTGCGCAGCCCACGCGGAGACATGATCCAACTTTCCAATCTGGCGACGGTGACGGAGTTGGTTGCACCGAAGGAGTTGAAGCGTTTCAATCAGCTGCGTTCGGTGACGATTCAGGCGTCGCTGGCGCCCGGTTATGCAGTCGGTGAAGCGCTCGAGTTTCTCGAGCAGACCGCACGGGACGTTTTGCCGGCGACGGTGCAGACGGATCTCGATGGCGCGAGCCGCGACTATCGAAGTTCGGCGGACAGTCTGCTGGTGGTTTTCCTGCTGGCGCTTGCCTTTATCTATCTCGTTCTGTCGGCGCAGTTCGAGAGTTTCCGCGATCCAGTGATCATCATGATGACCGTGCCGCTCTCGATGACAGGAGCGCTGGCAGCGCTGTGGTGGGCGGGGGGGACGCTCAACGTCTATTCGCAGATCGGTCTCGTTACTCTGGTGGGGTTGATTACGAAGCACGGTATTCTGATTGTGGAGTTCGCAAATCAGAAGCAGATGGCGGGAGAGGCGCGGGGGGCTGCCGTGGTCGATGCGGCCGTGCAGCGGTTGCGTCCGATCCTGATGACGACAGGTGCGATGGTTCTGGGGGCTCTACCGCTGGCGCTGGCGGATGGGGCAGGCGCGGAGAACCGGCAGCAGATCGGGTGGGTCATCGTCGGCGGCATGTCCGCGGGTACGCTCCTGACGCTGTTCGTCGTGCCGGCCGTTTACAGTTATCTCGGCCGCCGGCACGTGAAGCCCGCCGACGTCAGCGAACCGGCCTTGCAGCCCGGCGAGTAAGCGCATGCGGCCATCAAGCTTTTCAACTTAGCCTCAGCCGCAGCGCCGGGGATAATGTCCCGCACAAATGATTGCCGATGGCCGAAAAATCCGGTTCAGCAGCCGCGGCGGGCGACGCCTTCGGCGTCGAAGACGTAGCCGGTGAGCGTGCGGCCTTTGCGGCTTGCCAGGTAAAGCGCGAGTGCGGCGATGTCGGGCTCGGATGTGAGGCAGGCGCCACTCATGCTATCGAGCGTCGTTGCCTTGGGGCCGATGGCATTGATGCGCACGACGTCACCCGACCAGCGGCGGGCGAGATCGGCGGTCATGGCGGCGAGTGCCTGGCGCACCAATCCAAGGATCGCCGCGTCGCGATCGGTCTGGGGTGCGGGAGAGATAACGGCATTCAGGATCGTGCCTTCCGACCACGTGAGCGCCATGCGGTTGGCCGCGACTTCGGTGATCTCGCGCAGGGGGCCGAGCTTAGTGACGATGAGGTCTTCGATCTCTTCCATCGTTTCGACGGCGGCCATTTCGGCATGCGTCACCGATACGAGATTGAAGACGGCGTCGAGGCCGCCCAGGTCTTCGGCGGCGCGCTGGGCAAAGCGGGTCGGCGGGGACGATTTCGAGAAGGCAACGTCGGAAAGCTTGATGTCACCGGCGGTGCTGGCAAGGAGCGCCACGAGCTCGACCATTTCGGGCGTGCGTTCGTCCGTCTGCACGGTGAGGCGTGCTTTGCGGTCGGCAAACGCGCGGGCGAGGTCAACTCCGCGGACGGTGGACAGGCCTGTCACAGCCACGCGGGCGCCTGCCAATTCGGGATAGGTTTCGGTGCCCGCTTCACGCGCGATGACGCTCATGTACATGGACTGCATGCTCCTGAATTACGCCGGAGTGAGTGAGCGGGCCGGCGTGAACGATACCACGCCGATTCGCCTAACGACATCTAAACAGCGGGTCGATTTGGGCTTGGGCCGGGGCCGTGCGATGGCCAAAAGGCGGCGAGAGGCTGTTTTGCACCGCTGTCATTATTAACTGCGCGGACCCCTTGCTTCGCAGGACCGAATCACTGTGGCGCGACGAGCGTCTGGAGTGTGGGCCGGGGTCGGGGGCATCGCAACGGGTGATTATGCCAATGCCGTCACGGCTCTGCGGCGGGCTCCTTCCATAGATTTTATTTGCTTACGCAAGATGATGCGTGTCAGCCACGCGGTGGTGTCCAATCCCTGCTCGGGCTGTGGAAAGCTGGTGAAAAACACCTGTGCCGAATTGCTTGAATGGCCCCGCCCCACCGATCCTGTTCGCATCCGATTCGTATCATCCGAGGGTCGCTGCATTATGCCGAGCACTAGAAAACGGGCCGGAGTTCAGCCTAGCACCACACCTTCGGGCGGGGATGGATTGGTGCTCGTGTGCATGGCTCTGGTGGTCGCGGCGGTCGTCGTGGGCCTGCATATCCAGCTGGGTTTGCCGTTGGGCGCCGCGGCGTTGGCCGGGATGTCGCTATTCATCGGTCTCGTTGGTTTTCAGGCATGGCGCCGTGGTGAGGCGGAGCAGGCTGTACTGAACGCTGAACTGCATCGGCTCGAGGCGGAGTTACTGCGCAGCCGTTTGGCGGGGGGCTCCACAACTCCGGCACCCGAGCGACCCGCGGCATATGTTGCGGCGGTGACTCCCGCCCCGGCACGCAGCACGGACATGGTCGTTGCTGTCGATCTCGACAGTGCCGACGCTCTGGCGCGGGCCTATGGTGGAGTGGAGGCGCCGCAGTTTGAAGCCTATCGTCGCGGGCCGGCAGTGCCGCAGGGCGAGTCCCTTGGGGATTACTGGAACGAGCCAACAGCTGCTCCTGCTGCGACGAGACCGGAGCCGGCTGTTCTCCCGAATGGCGATCGCCGACATGGCGCGCAGCTTTCGCCGGAGGTGGAACTCGCGGCAACTGTCCCGACGGTTTCGTCAGCCGTTCGAGAAGACGATGTGGAAATGCTGCAGCGGCGCATCAAAGATATGCTCTCGCAGGTCACGGCTGCCGAACAGGCGCGGGATCTTGCGTCTGCCGTAACGCCGCCGCCGGACCCGCGTCCGTTGGTGGTGCCCGCCCCGGTCTTGGACGTGGAGACGTCGCTCGAAGCCTTGAACGCGGCGGTGCAGTCGATGAGGAAGAGCAGCGGTGCGGTTTTGCCCGACGGGCTGCCCGGAGCGCCGGAGTTGCCGTCATCACCAGTCGATTCTCAGGTGGTCGCGGTGCGGGAGGCGATTGCCGCGGGACGCGTCGACGTTTTTCTGGAGCCGATCCTCGGCCTCGGCAATCAGACCGCACAGCACTATGAGGTCAGCATCAAGCTGCGCGGACCACAGACGCAGGATCTCGGTTTCGGCGAAAGCGATGTGATCGCCGGGCGCGGTCTCCTGCCATTGTTCGATGCGGTGCGCATCGAGCGCAGCGCCATCGTGGCGGAGCGGCTTGCCAGCCGCGGCAAATCTGGTGCGGTGTTCTCGCGCGCGTCGGGTGAGGCGCTGATCGAGCCCGAGTTCACGCGCAATATGCAGATGGATTTTGTGGCGAGGCCGGCAACGGCGCGGCAGCTGATCCTGACATTTCGCGCAGTCCGACATTCGATCGTTCCGCGTGGCGGAACAGCGAGCGGTGAGTGCGCTCTCGGCGCTTGGGTTCCGGTTTGCGATCTCAGGGCTCACGGACCTCGATATGAATTTCAGCGCGATGGCGAATGCCGGCTTCGGATTCGTGAAGCTCGATGCGTCGGTGCTGATGGATGGGTTGCCGCATCCGGGCGGACACATTCCTGCGGGCGATGTGTGCCGCTTCCTGGCAGATCAGGGCTTTGGGCTGATCGTCGAAGGCATCGACAGTGAAGAGACACTGGCGCGGGTGTTCGGGTTTGGGGTGCTCATGGGGCAGGGAACGCTGTTCGGCGGTCGGCGGCCGGTGAAGGCCGATGTTGCGGGTAAGCCGGGGCAGGCCGCAGCATAATCTCGGTATCGGCGTGCGTTATCCGACCCGCATGCAGGTGCAGCGAGGCGATATGGTCGGGGGGCGGGGCGTGGCGGGTGCCGCGGTCTTCCGCATAGGTCGTGTCGTCTGGCGCCGCGGCGCCCCGCTGTCATGGGTTTCGAACTGGGCTCGCTCTTACCCCAGTCTGCAGACCCCACTATTCTCCGGCACAACATCCGGGACCCATCCTTACGGCGGGCGGCAGGGATCATCGTCGGGAGGGTTGGCTGCGTTTGCCGCGTTGTCCTCCAGCACCCATCCCCGCATCGCACTAACAAGACGCCTCCGGTCAGCGCCCCCGAGTGATGCGGGTGAAGCGAAGATAGGCTTTGGCGAATGTGCGGGGATAAGTTTTGTGTTGGAGCCGCGTTATGGGCCGGATCAAGTGGGATCTTCGGCCGATGCGCCGCCAGAATTGAAGTGCAATGGACGCCTTCGTGTGTCCTAGGGAAAGCGGCTGTTTGCACAGGGGCACGATCATGCCAGGGTGCATCAGATTGGCAGCGAGGTTTGCCTAAAGCTGCTGACAAAAAGGCCCGGCGAGGGCCCTCGCCGGGCCCTTTTTGGTTGTGAGGACCTTGCCGATTATGGCCACGCGGCGGGTGCAAGTCCGTGCTTCAGGCCCCAGTCGTACCAGTTGTCGACGGCCGTTCCGGTGAGCAGGATGCCGATGCCGCCGGTGAGCGTGCAGAGCACCGCGAACCACCACGCCCAGCGATGGATCGATTCCATCGAAGCGTTGAAGCCCATCGTCCAGCGCCAGAATAGGGCAGCGCGTTCAGACGCCGTGCCGCGATCGGTGATCTGCTCGATCTCGCGCTCGCCGCCGTACCGCGTCACGGCCAGGATCGTCGCACCGTGCATGGCGAACAGCAGAGCCGAGCCATAGAGGAACGCGATCGAGAGCATGTGGAACGGATTGTAGAACAGGTTGCCGTAGGTTGATGGAGAAGTTGTTCGTCCAGTCGAGGTGCGGGAAGATGCCGAACGGCACCGCTTCGCTCCACTTGCCCATCAGGATCGGGCGGATGAAGCCCAGCACCAGATACAGCCAGATCGCGGATGCGAACGCCCATGGAACATGCGTGCCCATGCCGAGCACGCGGGCGCGGCGGTACATGCGAACCCACCAGAGCAAGATGGATGTCGTCAGGAAGAAGCCTGCCATCAGCCACCAGCCGCCTTCCTTCAGCGGCGGAATGGTGAGGCCGTATTCGGGCTTCGGCGGCTCAAGCGCGAGATAGGGCAGCTTGCGCATGAACTGGATAGGACCCCAGTTCACCGACGCCAGCATATTGAGGCCGATGATCTCGAATGCGATGACACCACAGACGAGGGAGATGAAGCCCAGCGTTCCGAGGTAGATCGGACCGATTTGAGCGTCACCAATCTTGCCCGCCCAGTAGGAGAACCGCGGCGGACCGCGGCGCTCGGAGTTGTTCTCCGGCAGAGGAATGCCGGGTTCCGGGTGGGGAGACACCTGGACGCTGAGTAAAGATGTTCTGGTAGTAGGTCATTTTGCTGTTCTCCCCTTACGACCAGATCGGCAGTTCGAGCCACCAGTCCCACCAGTCGACCCAAGGATCGCCCTCGGCCCACAACGGTCCGCTGATGATGATGCATACCGCGCTCCAGAAGCCGGCCGACAGCGCCAGGAACAAGCCGAGGCGATGGATGCCCAGCGTGCCGATGGAGTAGCCGATCGTGTCGCGGAAGTAGGTGTTTTCGTGCTCCGGCGGTCTTCACCACTTCACCCTTCTTCGGATTGACCGACGACAGGACCAGTGCGCCGTGCAGAGCGAGCGCGAGACACGTCGTGAAGAAGAACGAGATCGCGATCATGTGCGCAGGATTGTAGTGGAAGTTGCCGTACGTGTAGCCCGTTCCTGATACCCAATCGAGGTGGCTCATGAACCCATACGGGAAACCGTAGGACCACGAACCCATTGCGATGGGGCGGAAGACCACGAGTGTCATGTAGGCGAAGATCGCGACCGAGAAAGCAAACGGCACATGGTAGCCCATGCCCAGCTTTCGACAGATTTCCACTTCTCGAAGCGCCCAGGAGACGAACGCTCCGATGGCGCAGATGGTGACCGCCTGCCAAATCCCGCCTTGCTTCAGCGGGGCGAAGCTCAGACCAAATTCCGCCGGCGGCGGGTTGATGCTGAGGCGGAATAGATATTCCACGTCGGGCCCAGTGAAACGCCCCAGCAGATGAGGCCGACACCGACGATGATAAAGAAGATGGCCGTGACGCCGAAGAAGCCGACGTAGAAGGGCCCGACCCAGAAGTCGAACAGATCCCCGCCGATCAGCGTTCCGCCACGAACACGGTATTTACGCTCGAAGTTAAGCATAGCCATGGCTCGATTCTCCGCTCAGTCGGCACGCAGCCGGCTGCGAGTCATATTATTATTTGTGCCGTGCAGTTTCGAAGTGATTTGGAACCGGACGGGCGACGACGTCCGTCCGGCTCCATGGTGTCGACGGTCAGACCGCCTTGATCAGAGGCATTTCGATCGAGGCCGCGGCTTTCGCGCGCGGCCCTTCGATCCAGTTGAAGCGATCGGTGCTCAAGAGGATGAAGTGGATCAGGACCGCGAGGCTGAACAAGAATGTTGCCAGCGCGATCAGGGTCCGGCGAGGATCGAAGAGAAGCCAAATCTTCCACATGTTCTCATCTCCCTCTGGGTTATGCCTTGAGCGACGGCAGGTAGCTCAGGGCGTAGTGTGCGCCGTCAATCAACGACGCGTAGCCGGTCGGCCCCGGGAACCAGGGACGCCACTGCCACACGAGGAAGTGCGCGATGATCGCGATGACTGTGAAGATGATGAAGGAGGTCATGAACAAGCTAGTGGAACTCTTTCGCCTCCTGTTCAGTCATTCCCGACACCGAGCCGCTTCTGTTATCAGCAGCCATGTTGGTACTCTCCGTGAATTGGCCTTGCGGCCGTTACCGCGCATCGACCCGCGCGGCAGGGGTAGTCCGTGGCTTTGGACACCACGTTTCGTGTTCGCCGGGCCGGCAGGGCCCGACGAATTCGGGTCGAGATCAGCCCATGAAAGCGTACGCGGCACTGATGTGCGCGGCTTGCCTGGCCTGCTCGAAAACGGATTTGCGGATCTCGCCTTCGCCTGCGCGCTGGGCCCACTTGTGGGGAAGCGCGCGTTCGATGACGGACGTGAAGAGGAACACGGCGAAAGCGATCGTGAAGATCAGCCTGAACTCGATGGCTTCGCTCTTTTTAGGCTTGGATGCAACACGGGGAGCCGCGGCGTGATTGGCGAATGCACGCGATACGGCGGCAGCGCCTGCGGTGTTTGATGCAGACGATCTTGCGGGCCTTTGAGACCGGCGAAATGATCCGGCGCGCCGTGATGGACGGCAGCGGGCGCACGCGAACGTAATCGGATCGTGCGATGTGTCCTGAGATGGATGCGGCTGTCATGCGGCGTGCCCTTCTTTGATGAACGGTTGAGACAGTGCGAGGCGACGAGCGCTGACGCGTGTCTCACCGGCTTGCCGTGCCGTGCGCTCGGCCGCGTCGCGAAGACGCTTGGCGGCCGAGATTCGAATGAGAATGGGTTGCTCTTCGATGATGCGATCGAAGGCGTCCTTGGCATCGTCGTCCCAGGGCAGTTCCGCGTGGAGGCGGGCCGGCGTGGGATCGACTTTGTCCATGTCGGTGGCGAGCGGAAGAATGTGGAACAGCGCATCGAAGAGCGCGTTGCAGACTTCCTGCACGAGATAAGTGGCGCCGGCGTAGCCCATGAAGGGCGTGCCGGTGTGGCGGCGGATGATGGCGCCGGGGAAGGACGCGGGAATATAGACGCCGCGGCCACCGGCTTCCGCCAGATACATGCGCTCGTTGTAGCTTCCGAAGATGACGAGCGGCGGCGTCTGCTTGATGGCCGCGCGCACCGCGTCGTTGTCGGTCTTGGCGCCGGGCTTGCGCGAAACCGCGAAATTGCAAGGCAGGCCGAGTTCGGTTTCCAGGAATTGGCGGACGCCACGGGTGTAGGTTTCGTTCGCTACGATGCCGAACGAGGCCGTGCCGAAGAAGTCCTGTGTGACCGAGCGCCAGAGATCCCAGATCGGCTTGATGGTGGTGTGCTTCTCGCGGGTGATGAAAGGTTCGGGATCGAGACCCAGAATTTCACCGAGCTTGCGCAGGAATAGCGTGGTCGAATGCATGCCGATTGGGGCCTGCAGGTAGGGACGCTCGAGTGTTTCGCACAGAAGGCGGCCGAACTCGCGATACATGCAGATATTGGCTTCGGCATCGACGAGTTTGGGCACGTCGGCCAGATGCGAACCGAGCGGGAAGACCATGTTGACTTCGGCGCCGATGCCTTCGACAAGGCGGCGGATCTCGGCCAGGTCAGACGGCATGTTGAAGGTGCCATAGATCGGTCCGAGGATGTTGACCTTCGGCTTCTGGCCTTCAGCGCGCGGCTTCAGATCGGGGATTTTCTTACGGCCGAACTGAGTCCACAGCCATGTCATGGCACGGTCGGCGCTCTGCCACTGATCTTCGTCGATCGTGCGCGGCAGGAAGCGCTGGATATTGGTGCCTTCGGGCGTGACGCCGCCGCCGATCATCTCGGCGATCGATCCGGTGACGACGACGGCCGGCATGTGCGGATCGAGCGTCTTGTGGGCGCGGCGCATGGCGCCTTCGGTGCCGGTTTTGCCGAGTTCTTCTTCGGACAGACCCGTGACTACGATCGGCAACTCATGAGGCGGCAGGGCGTCGGTGTAGTGCAGCACCGACGTGACGGGCAGATTTTCGCAGCCGACCGGGCCGTCGATGATGACTTGCAGGCCTTTGACGGCGGTGAAGACGTAGACCGAACCCCAGTAGCCGCCGGCGCGATCATGATCCAAGACGAGGGTCATAGCATTTCCTCCGCCTTGCGCTTCTTGGCTTCCTTTTCGATGCGGCGCTTGTATTCGGAGCGGAATTCCGGGCGATCGACGGGGGTATCTTCCCAGACGCCGGTGGTGTGGCCTGTGCCGACGCCTGCAAAGAACTCCGTCATGGTGTCGAAGCGGTCCTTGCCGGCCATCGCAGCGTTGATGACTTGCGCGAGCGAGCCTGCACCGGCAACGCCCATCAGCGGACGGGCAGAGATGAGGTTGGTGAAGTAGAGGGAGGGCGTAGAACTTTCCTTCGCCTTCTGTACGACGGGCGTCGTGCCGATGGCGAGATCGGGCTTGTATTCGTGGAAGGCGGCGAGGTCCTGCTCCAAGGATGCGCGGAACTGGATTTGGACGCCTTTCGCTTCAAGCCATTCGCGGTCGGCATCCGACCAGATGGTGCGCGGACATGCGGTGCCGACGTAGCGCAAGTCGGCGCCGCTCTCGACGAGAAGGCGGGCGACGATCAGCTCAGAACCTTCGTAGCCCGACATCGTGATGCGGCCCTTGATGGGCTTGGCTGCGAGGGCCGCGCGGATCGCGGGCAGGAACTTGGCTTTCGCGGCATCGATCTTGTCGGCGGAGATATTGCATGCGGCGCCGATGTTCTCGAGCCAGGCGGCGGTGCCATCATGGCCGACGGGAGCGGAGCCCACGACCTTGCGACCGGCACCTTCAAATTCGCGGATGCTGGCCTTGTAGAACGGATGGATCGCGGCAACCGCAGCGCAGTCGAGCGCGCCGTAGAGTTCGCGCCATTCGCGTGTCGGCACGACGGGACCGGCGGCGAGGCCGAGCGGTTCGAGCAGCGAGCCAATGATCATCGGATCGGCGGGGAACATTTCGCCTAAAAGTGTGACCGTCGGCTTCATGCTGACGCCGCCGCGCGGGGCCTGTACGGGGCCTTGCTCGGCTTCGGAGCGGGCGTATTTCAGCATGGCGCCGGCGAGAACATCCTTGGCTTCGGCGTGCGTCGGGATGCCGAAACCGGGCACGTCGATGCCAACGATGCGGACGCCGTTGATTTCCTTCGGCAGCAGCTGGAGCGGCACGCCGGATGCGGTTGGCACGCAGAGATTGGTGATGATGATCGTGTCATACAGCTCGGGATCAGCGAGCTTATAAACGGCGTCGCGGATGTCCTCGAACAGTTTGCCGGTGACGAGCGTTTCCGAGTTGAACGGCACGTATCCGACGGTGCGTCGGGCGCCGTAAAAGTGCGACGTGAATGTCAGGCCGTACACGCAGCAGGCGGATCCGGACAGGACTGTTGCCGTGCGGCGCATGCGCAGTCCGACGCGGAGCGAGCCGAAGGCCGGGCACATGCTCTGCGGCTGGTCGTGCGGGCCCATCGGATAGTCGGCGGCGTAGCGCTCGAGCGTCTCGCTCTTGCCGGCGGCGATGGCGGCCTTCTTCAAATCGTCCTTGCCGGAATGGCAGCCAAGCCCGTCGACGCCGGGAGCCTTGTCAGGCGCACAGGCAGCAGCGTCGGCGATGGGGTCTATCGCTGTCGTCGTTTCGGCCACTTTTTCGTCCAACGCCGTCATGAAGTTCAGTCCTGGTAAACCGATTGGCAGTCTCAGACCGTGTCGTAGATGACCTCGAGCGAGGGCTTGATCACCGCCGAGCCGCCGCACATGTCTTCGAAGCTTGCCGGCTGGAGCACCACGTCGCGGCCGACGACATCGCTGGCGAAGAGACCAAGAAGGCCGTCTTGCGTGAGCGGTGAGGGGCGAACAGGCGGGGCAGTCGCGACGTTGAGGGCGAGTTCCTCGAACAGAGGAGCCCATTCTCCGCCGGGCAGGCCGATGATTTCGTAGTTGGCGCTCTTGCGGCGAATATCTTCATTCGCGGGGATCGCGGCGAGAACTGGGATGCCAGCTGCTTGAGCAAACGCCCGCGCCTCGCCAGTGCCGTCATCCTTGTTGATCACCATGCCGGCGACGCCGACGTTGCCGCCGAGCTTGCGGAAGTATTCGACCGCCGAGCAGACGTTGTTGGCAACGTAGAGTGACTGGAGGTCGTTGGAGCCGACGACGATGACCTTCTGGCACATGTCGCGGGCGATCGGCAGGCCGAAGCCGCCGCAGACGACGTCGCCGAGGAAGTCGAGGAGAACGTAGTCGAAGCCCCACTCGTGGAATCCGAGCTTCTCGAGCGTTTCGAAGCCGTGAATGATGCCGCGTCCGCCGCAACCGCGTCCGACTTCCGGTCCGCCCAATTCCATCGCGAAGACGCCGTCGCGCTTGAAGCAGACATCGGAAATCTTGAGTTCTTCGCCGGCAAGCTTTTTCTTGGCGCTGGTTTCGATGATGGTCGGCGTGGCGCGGCCGCCGAAGAGCAGCGAAGTGGTGTCGCTCTTGGGATCGCAGCCGATGAGCAGGACGCGCTTGCCGAGCTGCGCCATCATGTAGGACAGGTTGGCGAGCGCGAAGCTCTTGCCGCTGCCGCCCTTGCCGTAGATGGCGATGATCTGTGTTTCCTTCGTTTCCGAACCGGCCTTCGGCACGGGATCGGGCTCCTGGGCGGCTTCATCGCGCAGGAAATCCTTCATGGAAGGCTTGAGAGCGTTGAGTGTCGTCGTCGTTCCGCACGCGCTCATGAGCAGTTTCTCCAATCGAGGATCATTTTCAGGCAGTCGGGGTCCGTGAAGGCCGTGCGATAAGCGTTGCCTGCCGCTGTCGCCGGTTCCCGGTGAGTGATGAGGCCGTTGAGTGAGAGGGGGCCGCGTTCGATGAGATCACGCACGGCGACGAGATCGTGTTCCTTCCACTCGGCTGCGACGCGCAGGCGCGCTTCGCGCATGAAGGCGGGAGGGAAGGCGAAGGACAGTGGCTCGCTGTAGAAGCCGGCGAGGACGATTTCGCCGCCGGGGGACAGCTTGCTGATGAGGGTGTCGAGCAGTTTGCTATCGCCGCTGACATCGCAGATCGAGGCGTAGCCGCGGCGGGTATCGGTGGCGGGATCGATGACCGCGTAGCCTTCGGCGCCGGCGGCGCGGCGGGCATTGGTTTCCCAGACGACGGGGGCTTCTCCGCCGACGGCGACAACGAGACGTGCGATGAGGCGGCCGAGGACGCCGTGACCGATGATGAGCTGGGGCAGCACGGAGCGGCCGACGTCGAGTGCGTGGTAGGCGGTGGCTGCCAGCGCCAGGAGCACACCTTGCTCGCCGAGGGTCTCTTCGAAACGCGTGGCCTTGGCGCCGGGGACGACGACGCGCGATGAGGCGCCACCGAAGAGGCCTTTAATGTCACCGTAGCAGCGGGCGCCCGGAACGAAGACGCGATCGCCAACTCGGCCACCAGAGCGGGATCCGGCTTCACGGATGCGACCAACGGATTCATATCCGGGGACGAGTGGGTAGCCGAGGCCTGGGAACGGGGGCATACGGCCCGACCAGAGCAGGCGTTCTGTCCCCGTGGAGATGCCGCTCCATTCGATATCGACCACGACGTCGTCCTCGCCCGGCTCCGGCAATGGGAGCCGGCTGAGCACAAGGCGCTCCGGCTCTTCGAGCACGACAGCGAGGGTGTTCATCCGAGGAAACTCGCGATCTACGGTGGCCAGGGCGCCTGGGGGATCCCGGTGCCTGCCTCCTTCTTCAACTGTCAATCTATGCGGACAGTAGAAAGTGTCAAGTAAGATGAACAGTCTTTGGTCATGTTTGTGCGACAAGAAGGCTGGTCTGGAGCGGGACCCGTGTCCGGATCGTGCGAACACGGCCAAACCCGCTGCGATGCAGCATGGCTTCGATGGTTTCGCGCGATCTCGGGCGGCCTGAACGCATGGCCATGAGATAGAAGCCGAAATAGACATTGCCCATACGTTCGGCGCCGGGCGTCTCAGCCAACGGTTCAGCGATCAGCAGGCGCCCATTGTGCGGAAGCGCGCGGCGGATGTTGCTCAAAAGAATTTGTGCTTTTTCGTCGTCGTGATCGTGCAAAATTCTGACGAGGGTGACGATGTCGGCGCCTTTCGGCAGTTCGTCCGTGAAAAAGTTGCCACCGATGGCCTTGGCGCGACCGGTGAGTCCGCATTCAGCAATTCTTTGTTCGGCGCGAGCGGCGACGGCCGGCAAGTCGAACATCATCAGATCGAGATGCGGATAGCGGGCGCCCGCGGAACACATGAAGCGGCCTTCGCCACCGCCGACATCGAGCAGTCGCGTGTGGTCTTGGAATGGATAGGCGTCGAGGATTTCGCTGGCCACGAGGGGCTGGGATGCTGACATCAGCGCGCTGTAGTCGCGCACGGCTGCATCAGTCAGTTGCGCAGGATCGCCCGCCTGGGCGTAAGCCCAATAGCGTGACAGGGCGGTCTCGCGTTCCGGATTGCGCAGGAAATCGACCGGATCGGTGAGGTCGCGATACAGAATCGCGTTGTGCTCCACCATGGCTTCGATGCCGGGATTGGCAAGGATCGCTGCACCGTTCATGCCGAGACCGTAGCGGCCGTCGGATAAGCGGCAGATGAGATCGAGGGAGACGGCGGCATCGAGCAGGCGGCGGGCGGGATCGAGCGGCAGGTTGGCTCGGGCCGCGATTGCATCGAGGCGAGGGGTGTCTTCTTCAAGGAGACGGAAGAGATCCAGTCGAACGCAGGCGAGCAGCACCTGCGAATAGATGAAGCCTGAGAGAAGATCGAAAACGCCGCGGGCTTTGTTGCGGGCGATGGTGCGAACGCCGGGGGTTGCGGCGGCGAACTTCTGGAAGCGCGGATTGGCAATGAGACGATTGCGCAGAGAGAGCCAGCGCTCTGCCAGCGACAGCATGAGCGATGCTCCTTTTGGATGACTTTTCGGGGAGGCAGTCGAGGGCCGAGTTTGGCCGCTGCCCACGGGGGGCGAGACGGCGCTTGGCCCGCCGACTGGCCGGGTCATGCTGCGAGGCGCGCCAGTTCCTTGGGAACGAAGCGCGTCGAATTCAGCGAGGATGATGGCTCGCAGTTCGTCTGAGCCCGGGCAGGCGGGGATCGAATCCATTGCCTCTTTCATCAGGCCTTTCAGGCGCTTGGAGGCACCCTCGATGCCGAGGCTGCAAGCGGTCGGACGATGGTGGGCCGCATCCTGTCCCGATGGTTTGCCGATGTCGGCGGCTTTGCCGAGAAGGTCATGTAAGTCATCGGCGACCTGATAGGCCTCGCCGATGCATTCGCCGAGGCGGCGCCACGGCTCCGGCGATTGACCGGCAGCCAGCGCACCGGCTTCGGTGGCGGCGGCGAAAAGAGAGCCGGTTTTTTCGCGGTGGTATTTGGCGAGTTCGACTTCCGGCTCGCATTCCCACGCCTGGCCCGCGACGATGCCGTGCGGCATGCCAACAGAGCTTGAAATCTTGGTCAGGAGTGCGGGGAGGCGGAGCGGCGCACCGGCGGCTGCAACGGCGAGGCACTCGAAGGCCATGACGATCAACGCATCGCCCGCGAGCACGGCGAGTGGTTCGCCGAAAGCCATGTGAACCGAGGGTTTTCCACGGCGGAGCGCGGCATCGTCGAAGCAGGGCAGATCGTCGTGGACGAGCGATGAGCAATGCAGCAGTTCGATTGAAGCGGCGGCCGCTTCGGCAAGCGCCGGTTGATCGTCGCCGCAGGCGTCTGCAACCGCTAAACAAAGCCGCGGCCGCACGCGTGCGCCGCCCGGAAAGACGGCATAGCGCAGCGCCGCAGCGAGTTTAGGAGGAGAGCCTGGGGTTTCTGCCCGCGCCAGGATGGCTTCCAAGGATTGTTCGATACGAGCGGTGGCGTCCATGGAAGACCCCTTTCACGACAGATGTGTAATCCTAGTTGGTCTTTTTTGAATGTCTAGTAAAATAGACACTTCAAAGCGACGCTATGGGGCGGTGCTGGTCAACAATCCGGACGGTTATGGTCAAGGGGAAGGTGGTCGTCGTTGGTGCGGGCATCGCGGGGCTTGTTTCGGCCCTGGAGCTCGCACGGGCGGGGTTTCAGGTTCATGTCGTGGAGCGACAGTCTGCGCCCGGGGGGAAAATGCGGCAGGTGATGGCGGGTGCGCGGCCAGTGGATGCCGGGCCGACGGTGTTCACCATGCGCTGGGTCTTCGAGCGAATCTTCGGCGATGCGGGACGCGTGTTCGCCGAAGAAGTGCGCCTGAAGCCGTTGTCCATTCTGGCGCGGCATGCATGGAGCGCGCATGAACGTCTCGATCTTTTTGCCGGTGTGGAGCAATCGGCGGATGCCATCGGGGCGTTCGCGGGGCCGCGAGAGGCGCAAGGATTTCGCGCTTTTTGTGCGCGGGCACGGGACGTCTATCAGACGCTGGAAGAGCCGTTCATTCGCTCGCCGCAGCCGACGCCGATTTCGCTCGCCTTCAGTTCGGGGTTGAAGGGGCTCAGCGATATGTGGCGCATTTCGCCATTCTCGACGCTGTGGTCGGCATTGGGCGATCATTTTCACGATCCGCGACTGAGGCAATTGTTCGGGCGCTATGCGACCTATTGCGGATCGTCGCCGTTCGATGCGCCGGCGACGCTGATGCTTGTGGCGCATGTCGAGCAGGACGGTGTGTGGATCATCGAAGATGGCATGCATGCCCTTGCGCGGGCGATCGAAAGAATTGCGAAGGAAAACGGCGCACAATTCACCTACGGCGTGGAGGTGGAAGAAGTTCTCGCCAGCAACGGACGCATCGGAGGCGTGAGGTTGCGCAACGGCGAGATCATCGAAGCGGAGAGCGTGATCGTCAACGCGGATTCGGCGGCGGTTGCTGCGGGCTTGTTCGGGCGAAACGTGGCGCCGACGGTCTCGCAATTGCGACGGGATCAGCGGTCGCTCTCGGCGATGACGTGGGCGATGAATGCACAAACGGGCGGCTTTCCGCTCGTGCGGCACAACGTGTTCTTCTCTGCTGACTATCAAGCGGAATTCGACGACATCTTCGGGCGTTCACGGCTGCCACGGGAGCCGACGGTGTATGTTTGCGCGCAAGATCGCAGCGATGATCCGGCGGAATTCGCGGGCGGCCCGGAGCGTCTACTCGTACTTGTGAATGCGCCCGCAACGGGCGATATGGATCGCTATATTGGCGCGGAGGTCGCGGAATGCGAGGAACGGACATTTGCGCTCTTGAAGCGGCTTGGGCTCGAGGTGGATCAGGCGTCCGCGGAGACGGTGCTGACAACGCCGGCGGGCTTCCACGATCTCTTTCCCGCAACGGGCGGTGCGCTTTACGGAGCGGCGTCTCATGGGTGGATGGCATCTTTCAGCAGACCGGGGGGCAAGACCTGCATTCCGGGATTGTATCTGGCAGGGGGCAGCGTGCATCCGGGGCCGGGCGTGCCGATGGCAGCTCTTTCGGGATGGCTGGCCGCCGCGCAACTGGCGGTGGACCTCAATTCGACGCGGCTGTAGCGCCGGGAGGCTACGTCTGGTGGTATGTCGATGCGCTGAGCGATGATGGGCGGCATGGGCTGTCGATCATCTCGTTCGTCGGCAGCGTATTCTCGCCGTACTATAAGTTCGCGCGGCGCAAGGCGAATGCGAACCCGGAAAATCACGTTGCGATCAACGTGGCGCTCTACGGTGCCGGCGGGCATCGCTGGACGATGACTGAGCGCGGCCGGCGGGACTTGTCGCGGACTGCGAATTCGTTTGCCGTGGGTCCGAGTTCGCTGAGGTGGACTGGCGATGGGCTTACTTTCGATCTTGATGAGATGACGGTGCCGATCCCGTCGCGGCTGAAGGGGCGCGTGCGTGTGATTCCGTCGGCGCTCAACGAGCAATCGTTTCTGCTCGATGCGAAGGGCGAGCATGCGTGGCGGCCGATCGCGCCGGTGTCGCGCGTGGAGGTGGCGTTCGAGAACGGCTTGAAGTGGTCCGGGAATGGATATTTTGATTGGAACAGCGGTGTGGTTCCTCTGGAGGATAGTTTCCGGCGCTGGGATTGGTCACGGGCGAGCGACAAGCACGGCGCAACGATTTTCTATGACGTGACGCTGAAGGACGGCAGTGACGAGGGGCTGTCGCTTTTCATCCGGCCGGATGGGTCGGTCGAAAACCTCGAGGCGCCGGGTCTGTGCGCGTTGCCGCGGGCGCCGATCTGGCGCGTTGAGCGGGGGACTCGCTCGGATGGCGGACTGGGGGGGACCGTCGTCAAGACGCTCGAAGATACGCCGTTCTATGCGCGCTCGATCGTGTCATCGCGGGTCGCAGGGCGGCCGGTGACGGCGATGCATGAGAGTTTGTCTCTGGATCGGTTCGTCTTGCCGGTGGTGCAGCTGATGCTGCCGTTCCGCATGCCACGGCGGGCTGGGCGGTCATCCGTGACGTGGGGACATTGACGAAAACCGATGAGCTGCCACACTAGGGTGTTGCGGCTGGCCGCCTCGTGACGGAAGTGCATGTGATTTCATCTGAGACAAAACTTGCTGTTCGCATCGGTCAGTGTTCTCAAGCCGGCGCCAAGCCTGTCAATCAAGACTTCCATGGTGCTCTCGTTCCAGAGGGCGCGGAGTTGGCTCTCAAGGGAATCGCCGTCGCATTGGCAGACGGCATCTCTTCCAGCAAGGTGAGCCAGATCGCGGCGGAAATCGCCGTGAAGAACCTGTTGGCTGACTATTACTGCACCTCTGATACCTGGACGGCGAAGACAGCCGGCGAACGCGTGATCCGCGCCGCGAATGCGTGGCTCCACGGGGAAAGCCGGCGCAATTGGCTGCTTGATAATCAGGGCTACATCTGCACCCTCAGCGCGGTCATCTTCAAGGGTCGAACCGCGCATCTCTTCCATGTCGGCGATAGCCGCATTTACCAGCTCGTCGCAAGTAATCTGGAGCAGCTGACGCGAGATCATCGACTGACGATTTCCAAGACCGAGAGTTACCTCAATCGCGCTTTGGGCGTCGATCCCAATGTCGAGATCGACTATCTCGCCGTGGATCTGAACCCCGGCGATATTTTCATCTTGTGCACCGACGGTGTCCACGAGTTCATCAGCCCGCGCGACATCGCCGCTCTCGTCTCCTCAGCTGAAGATCTCGATGCCGCTGCCCGCGAAATCGTCGCCGTTGCCCGTGCCAACGGCAGCGATGACAATCTTACGGTTCAAATCGTTCGGATCGATGCGCTTCCCGACGAGAGCGCTCAGGATGTTCTCTTGGGTGCAGAGCTGGTCCTGGCGGCAGAAGTGCCGCAGATCCCTTGCGATATCGACGGTTTTCGCGTTTTGCGGGAGATTCACGCCACAAGCCGCAGCCATGTTTACGTCGCCATCGACACCGAAACCGGGGAGCACGTGGCGTTGAAGGTTCTGGCATCGGACTTGCGCGACAATCCTGGCGCGCGGCGCCGGTTTGCCATGGAAGAGTGGGTCGCTCGGCGTTTGAGTTCGCCGCACGTCGTCAGAGCGGTCAAGACGCGACGCCAGCGCAACAGCCTCTACACGGTCTCAGAGCTGATCGAGGGTCAGACCCTGCGTCAGTGGATGCATGACAATCCCAATCCCGATCTGCGAACCGTGCGAGACATTGTCGAGCAGATCGCGAAGGGACTGCGCGCCTTTCATCGCAAGGAGATGCTGCATCAGGATATCCGCCCCGAAAACATCATGATCGATGCCGCCGGCACCGTGAAGATCATCGACCTCGGCTCCGTGCGGGTGGCCGGTGTCAGCGAGGCCTTGCCGTCGACCGACTCAGGCGACATCCTGGGAACGCATCAGTATGCGGCGCCTGAGTATTTTCTCGGCAATCCAGGCACTGAGAAGTCCGATCTCTACTCGCTTGGCCTCGTCGCCTACGAGTTGCTCACCGGCTGTCTTCCGTACGGCGACGGCGTGGCCAGCGCGCCGACGCCGAAGGCGCAGGCTTCGCTTTTCTACATCCAGGCATCGGAGATTTCGCCCCGCGTCCCTCAATGGATGGATTTGGCGATCCGGAAGGCTGTGAGTATCGATCCGGCAAAGCGCCATGAGGCCTTGTCGGAATTTGTTACCGATCTGGCGCAGCCAAGCACGACCTTAACGCCCCGATCCTTCACGCCGCTTGTGGATCGCAATCCGCTGCTGTTTTGGAAATCTCTTTGCGTCGTGTTGCTTCTGATTATCGTTTGGCTGCTGGCGACGAGATAGGCCCCACATCCCGCTTCCGTCCGGCGGTCTTCTTGTCACGGATCGCTCTTCGTATCATCGCTTGTGGGCGCGGCGGTCTCGGAATTGGATTTGGGTTTGTCGCGGTCGTAGCTGTTGGCGACTTTTTCGAGGATGTACCAGCCTGCAAAGAAGGCGAGGACGATGATGAGTTCCATGTAGGCGACGAGGCTGGTTTTCAGGGGAATGGCCAGGTTGGACAGCATGGCTGGACTCCGTGTCTGCGTTTCATTGGTTGGGGCGAATGAGGCGGTAGGAGGTGGATGACGAGATACGACGACGGCCCCGATGAGGGGCCGTCATGTGCAAGGCTACGTTGACCGCTCGAGGCTGGTTCAGGCGCGGAGAGCGCCGCCGGCGTTTTCGGTGCGACCGAGGGCGGAGAAGACTTTTGTGACGATGCCGGCGGCGTCGAGGCCGGCTTCGGCGTACATGACCTCGGGTTTGTCGTGGTCGATGAAGGTGTCGGGCAACGTCATGGTGCGAACCTTGAGGCCGCGGTCGAGCAGGCCTTCGCGCGACAGGAATTCCAAGACGTGACTGCCGAAGCCGCCGACGCTGCCCTCCTCGATGGTGATCAACACCTCATGGTTGCGGGCGAGATCGCGGATCAAGTCTTCGTCGAGCGGCTTCATGAAGCGCGCGTCGGCGATCGTCGTCGAGAGGCCCTGGGCTGCGAGCTGGTCGGCTGCTTTGTGGGCCTCCGCGAGGCGCGTGCCGAGGGAGAGGATCGCGACGGTCGATCCTTCGCGAACGATGCGGCCCTTGCCGATTTCGAGGGGCACGCCTTCAGCGGGAAGGTCGAGGCCGATGCCTTCGCCGCGCGGATAGCGAACGGCCGAGGGGCGATCATCGATCGATGCGGCGGTGGCGACCATGTGGACGAGTTCGGCTTCATCGGCTGCGGCCATGATGACGAAGCCCGGCAGGCAGCCGAGGTAGGCTAGATCGAAGGACCCGGCGTGGGTCGGGCCGTCGGCGCCGACGAGGCCGGCGCGGTCGATCATGAAGCGGACGGGCAGCGACTGGATCGCGACATCGTGGACGACCTGATCGTAGCCGCGCTGGAGGAACGTGGAGTAGATGGCGCAGAACGGCTTCAGGCCTTCGGTGGCAAGTCCGGCGGCGAATGTGACGGCGTGCTGCTCGGCGATGCCGACATCGAACATGCGATCAGGAAAGGCGCGGCCGAAGGCATCGAGGCCGGTGCCTTCGGGCATGGCGGCGGTGACGGCGACGATGCGGCTGTCTTTCTTGGCTTCCCCGACGAGGCTGTTGGCGAAGACTTTGGTGTAGCTGGGTGCGGCCGCCTTGGGTTTGACCTGTGTGCCGGTGACGACATCGAATTTGGCGACGCCGTGATACTTGTCGGCGGAGGCCTCGGCGGGCGCGTAGCCCTTGCCCTTCTGCGTGATGACATGAAGGAGGATCGGTGCCTGTTCGGCGTCGCGGCAGTTCTTGAGGACCGGCAGGAGCTGGTCGAGGTCGTGGCCGTCAATGGGACCAACGTAGTAGAAGCCCAATTCTTCGAACCAAATGCCGCCCGACATGATGGTGCGGGACATTTCCTCGACGCGGGCGGCGCGGCGCTCCCACTTCTTGGGCAGGCGTTTGGCAAGCTGCTTGGCGAAATCGCGCAGATGGAGATAGGGGCTGCTCGAAGTGGCACGGGTCAGGTACTTGGAGAGCGCTCCCGTGGGAGGGGCAATCGACATCTCGTTGTCGTTCAAGATGACGATCAAGCGCTCGTCACGGGCGCCGGCGTTGTTCATGGCTTCGTAGGCCATGCCGGCCGACATAGCGCCATCGCCGATTACGCAAATGACGTTGTTGTTTTCGCCCTTGAGATCGCGGGCGACCGCCATGCCGAGGCCGGCGGAGATGGAGGTGGAGGAGTGGGCGGCACCGAAAGGATCGTATTCACTCTCGGCGCGCTTGGTGAAGCCGGAAAGGCCGCCTCCGGTGCGGAGCGTGCGGATGCGGTCGCGGCGTCCGGTGAGGATCTTGTGGGGATAGCACTGGTGACCGACGTCGAAGATGAGCCGGTCGCGGGGTGTGTCGAAGACGCGATGGATGGCGAGGGTCAATTCGACGACGCCGAGGCCCGCACCCAAATGGCCGCCGGTGACAGATACGGCTTCAATGGTTTCGCGGCGCAACTCTTCGGCGAGCTGCTTCATGTCGCTTTCGGGGAGCGCGCGCAGATCGGCGGGTACGCGAACCTTGTCCAGCAGCGGCTTGGGTGAGGGCACGGGCTGTCCGATATGTGCGTTCATGGCCGGTTCTCCGGTTCTAGGCTTCTGCACGGGTCGACGACTGAGGTTGCGTGCCGGATAAGCGCGCAATCTGGGCCTCGCGCTCGCGCAGCTCGAGGCGTTCAAGAATTTCGATGATGCGAGCGGTCCGCGCGGGCAGGTTCCACCACGCGGGTGAGACCGGCTCGATCGCGTGCGGATGCACGGCATCGAGGAGATAGGCGGCTTCGCGGACGCGATCTGGAATGATGACCGGTGTCTGCGTCAGCGATAGGGAGGCGGAGAGCGCTGCTCTGGCGGCCAACTCGATCTTGCGCTTGGCGGGCACGATCGCGCGCTGCGAGATCGAGTCGTGGCCGTTGCGGCGAACTTCATTGCCGATTTCGCCGTAGAGGTAGGCAGCGGCGAAGATGCCGGTGCGGCAGTCGACAGGTAGGGTCGCGATGCCACGCGCGGCGCGGCGGTATAGACTGTCGGCGCCTTCCAGGAGGCGCTCGACGATGTCTGCGATCTCCGGTGAGGCTTGCGGATCGGCGAGCCATTCATCCGGATCGAGACCGGCGTCTCTCATCCAGGCAAGGGGGAGATAGATGCGGCCGGCGCGGGCGTCTTCGCCGACGTCGCGGGCGATGTTGGAGAGCTGCATCGCGATGCCGAGGTCGCAGGCGCGGGCGAGCTGGGCGCGATCGCGCGTGCCCATCAGAAGGGCCATCATCGCGCCGACGCTGCCGGCAACGCGGGTGGCATAGGCGAGAACTTCGGCAAAGGTCTCGTAGCGGCGGCCGTCGGCGTCCCACGCGAAGCCTTCGATCAGGGCATCAGGCAGGGTGCGAGGAATGTCGAAGCGATGCACCACGGCCGAGAAGGCGCGGTCGGTCGATGAGGCCTGCGGGGCATTGCGATAAATCGCGTCGAGGCGATCCTTGAGGAGTGCCAGATTGCCCTCGTTGGCGCCGCCGATGTCGATGATGTCGTCGGCTTCGCGGCAGAAGGCATAGAGCGCAATCGCGGGATCGCGGACGCGGCGCGGCAATAGACGCGATGCGGCAAGGAATGTTCGCGAGCCATTCGCGAGCTTTTCGCGGCAGGCGTCGAGGTCTGCGGCTGCCAGCCGCTGTTCCTCAGGCGAAAGCTGTCGCATCGGGGACGATCCTGTCGAGGACACGAGCGGAGGAGAGAACACCCGGCACGCCGGCACCCGGATGAGTTCCGGCGCCGACGAGGTAGAGATGTTCGATATCTTCGCTGCGGTTATGCGGACGGAACCACGCGCTCTGGGTGAGTACGGGTTCCAGGCTGAACGCGGCGCCTTTGTAGGACATGAGGCGGTCGCGGAAATCGAGTGGGGTCATGATGCGCGACGTGGCGAGGTGGTCCTCGAAGCCGGGCAACACGGTTTCAGACAAGTACTTGGCAATGCGCTGGCGATAGGGCTCGGCTTCGGTCGTCCAATCCGTGTCGCCCTCCAGATGTGGAACGGGCGAGAGGACATAGAAGGCGTCATTGCCGGCGGGGGCGAGCGAGGGATCGGTTGCCGTCGGGCGGTGGAGAGAAAGGCTGAAATCCGCGGCGAGGCGCTTGCTCTCAAAGATGTCGTCGAGAAGTTCGCGATAGCGCGGCCCGAGCAGGATCGTGTGGTGGGGGACGTCGTCGTATTTCTTGTTGGTGCCGAAGTACCAGACAAACAGGCTCATCGAATAGCGCGCCTTGTCGAGGCGCTTGTCGGTCCAGGTGCGGCGCGCACTCTTGGGCAGGAGGTAGCGATAGGTCCAGGCGGCGTCGGCGTTGGAGACGACGACATCGGCGGGGAGGATTTCACCGCTTGCGAGGCGCACGCCCGTGGCGCGGCGGCCGTCCAGCGTGATTTCGGACACTTCCGCGCCGTAGCGAATGTCGCCCCCCTGGGTGCCGATCAATTTGACCAGGCCTTCGACGAGACTCCCGGTACCGCCCATCGCGAAGTGGACGCCGAAGCGGCGTTCGAGGAACGTGATCAGACCGTAGATCGACGTCACGTTGAAGGGATTGCCGCCGGCGAAGAGCGGATGGAAGCTGAGGAACACACGCAGGCGTGGGTCCTGCACATGCTTGGAAGCGAGGCTGTAGATCGAGCGGTAGCTTTCCAGCTTGAAGAGTTGCGGCAGTAGCTTGGCCATGTCGGTCCAGCTGTCGAAGGGTACGTCGCCCAACTGCTCGAAGCCGACGGCGTAAATCTGCTGGGCTTGCGCCATGAAGCGTTCGTAGCCCGCGACATCGCCGGGCGAAATGCGGGCGACTTCGCGGCGCATGGCTTCCGGATCGGCGCAGCACGTGATGGTTTCGCCATCATGGAAGCGGAGGGTATAGAACGGAGACAGCGGTCGCAGGTCGACGTCGTCCGACATTTTGCGACCGCACAGCGTCCAGAGTTCTTCCAGGAGGAAGGGCGCGGTGATGATCGTGGGCCCGGCATCGAAGGTGAATCCGTCCTGGCGGAAGACATAAGCCCGCCCGCCGGCGGCATCGAGCTTTTCGAGAACGGTGACTTTGTAGCCGCGGGCGCCGAGACGTACTGCTGCCGCCAATCCACCAAAGCCGCTGCCGATGACAACTGCATGCGGCCGTGCCTCGGGAACGGGATAGGTGGCACTGGAGCGGGTGGAATGTGTCAACATAAGATGACATTTAAGAGTGTAAAGCTGCGTGGCGCAAGCCTGAACTTTGGTCGGGAGCAGAATTCAGGCGGACATTTCGGGGTGGCCGGAAGAAAAGATCACGTCGGCGATGCGCGCCGGCGCTTCCTCGTGTGCCAAGTGCCCCACGCCGCTCAGGCGAACGGTGCGACTAGAGGGCACCACACGTGAGATCAGGTGTGCGTCGTCGGGTGAAATCGTGAGGTCGTTTTCACCAATGACGAGGAGCAGGGGTGGTTTGAGGCGGGGAAGATCGCGCAGGAGGCTATCGAGGTCCCAGGAGGCCATCATCGCCAGCGTGCTCGACACGTGCGGCGGAGATGCGAACAGCCGCTGATACAAGACGAGGCTCGCTTGGGGGATGGTGGAACCGGTGCTTTTCAGAAGCCGCTCGACGGAGGTGAGGTCGCTGGCGCTCCAGGCGAAGAGTTGGGGCACGACAGGGTTCAGTGTGAGGAGTTTGGCGAGTGGCGAGAACATTCGCGTGACGAGGCCGCCGAAGGGAACAAAAGCGCCGTTGAGGGCGATGATCGATCGTGGGGCGAGTTGCTGGTCGAGGCTCATGCGGGCGATAATGGCGGCGCCGGCCGAATGGCCGACTGCGATCTGCGGTTCGAGCCCCAAGGCATCGAGAAGGCTGCGGATGGAGGTGGCCATGCCGCGCATCGAAACGTCTTTTCTGCCGGAGATCGTCGTGAAGCCCTGACCGGGCAGATCGGGAACAATGACCGTGAAGCGGTCGGCGAGAAGCGGGATCAAGCCGGCCCAGGAATGCGTGGACGCGCCGGTGCCGTGCAGGAGGAGAAGGGGAGGGCCTTCGCCCGTTACCTGCACGTGCCAGCGAATACCTGGGGTCTCAACAAGGCGACTTGCGGCGCGGTTCGGCCAGTCCTGAGCGTGGCGGTCGAAATCCAGAGGTTCCGGCATGGTCGTTATCACTGGGTCCAAGGCCGAGGCCGTCCCGCCATCGCCGTACGGGATCAGTTGCGCGATCCGCTGCGATCGTCCTGGTCGCGGCGGGAGGCGAATACGGCCTGTGAAAGTCTCGTGCTGTCCGCATGCGGCAGGGGCAGGTAGCGGGCGCCCATGCCGGCAGCGAGTTGTTCTGCTTCGGCGTTGCGGCGCGGGGAGGTGTCGATCAGCAACGCATTGATGCCGAGGGCGCGCATGTTTTCGGCCACCGCGAGGGCATCGGCCATGGCCGTCTTGCGGCCAGGCTTGCCGGCGCGGTCGATGTTGGCTTTGCCGTCGGTGAGCATGACGACAGTGGGGCTGATGCCCTTCTGCTTTTGCGTGGCGGCCAGTTGAACGGCGCTGTCGATGGCGGTGGCGAGCGGTGTGCCGCCGCCACCGGGAAGACCCGCGAGGCTGCGCTGGGCACGCGTCAGGGACCGGGTGGGAGGAAGCAGCGTGTCGGCCGTGGTACCGCGGAAGGCGATCAGGGCGACGCTGTCGCGGCGGACGTAGCATTCGGACAGGATGAGTTCAACGGCGCCTTTGGCTTCGGCAAGGCGGTGAAGCGCGCTCGACCCCGAGGCGTCGACGACAAAGATGGTGGTCGAGGTCGTCTTTTGTTTGAAGCGCGCGACGCGGAAGTCGTCGGCGCGGACTTCGATGCGCTCGCGACCGTCTTCGAGGAGCGCTGGTCCGCCGCGAAGACGCTTGCGGATCAACTGCATGGGTGCGGCGGCGCGCAGTGTTTCAATCAGAGACAGCACGTTGCCGTTGCGCGGCTCGCCGCGGCGGACGCCGGCGGGACGGCCGCGCAGTTTCGAGGCTTGGCTGGCGCCGGCTTTGCCGCTCGAGGGCGGCGCGCGGCCGGTGATCTTCTGTTCCGCGAGGCTTGCTAGCACGGCATTCGGGATCGCGGCCTGCGCGGCGGCGAGCACGAGTTCCATGTCTTCCGGTGTGATGGCTTGTTCGGGCTGGGTGTCTTGGCCGCCGGGGTCGGTGGTTTCGGGCGCTTCGGCCTGCTGCGGCTCGTCGTCCGGGCCTTCTGGATTTTCCGGCGGGGCTTCTGTGGGAAGGCGGGTTGCGCGCGGTCCAAGAACGAGGCGAGCGGCGACTTCGGCGTCGGCCGTGGTTGCTTGCGCGCGGCCGTCGAGGGCGGCGTTGATGCGGGCGATGGCGAGGGCGAGGATGGGTGCGCGGATCGAATTGATGCCGAGCGCGCATCCGGCTTCGCAGAAAAGAGTGGCGAGGTTGGCATCGGCGGCGGTTTCGCCGAGGCGGGCACGGGCAGCGGCGACGCGGCGGAGCCAATCAGGGTCAATGGCGGTGTCGCGCAGGCTCAGGCCGTCGAGGGACAACCAGATGGCCAGGCGATCGCGCAGCGCGGTGGGGACTGTTTCGTCCGGTTCGACGCCTTCGTCGAGGGCAACGATGCCGAAGCGAGCAGGGAGTTTGGCCGATAGTCCGTCGCGTTCCATCTCGACGCGGCCGTAGTCGAGGGTGCGGACGATGCGGGCGGTTCGGCCGCCGTCGAGGCGCTCGGCGCTGGGAATGACGAGAAGCCCGCCATCGGCTTCGGCCAGCAATCCGCGTTCGGCGACGGGTCGCCCTTGGGCGAGCGTGGCGGAGAGATCGAGGCCGCCGAGCAGGCGGTCATCGCCGGCATTCAGGGGCACGCGGCGGAGCGGCATCGTTTCGCTGAGCAGCGACTTGAGGTGGGCGAGCCAGACATCCCGCACGGGGCCGGAGCGCGCACGTAGCACGATGCCGCCGATCGCATGCGGCGCAACAGCGATTACCGCCGCTGCGAGACACGCGTCGTTCCAGGCGCTGTTGATGGCTGATGCGTCGTTGTTCATATGACGAGGCGTTCTCCGGAACCGCCGAAGAGATCGGCGACGGCGCGTTCGACGCGGGCGCCGCTATCGGGGCTCGATAAGGGTGTGCGGCGCAGGCGGTGGCGAAGCGCCATGGGAGCGACGCGACGGAGATGAACGTCATCGATTGCGGTGGCGCCTTCGAGGGCTGCGAGCGCGCGGGCGGCGCGGACCAGCGTCAGCTCTCCGCGCAGGCCGTCGGTGCCGACATCGGCGCAGAGCTGGGCGGCGCGTTCGAGGGCGTGATCGCTCGTCGGGATGCCGGGGACGCGCTCGCGGGCGGCGACGATGTGGCTGCGCAGGCGATCTTCGTCTTCGTTGAAGCGGGCGATGAAGGCATCCGAGTTGCGTTCGAAGTCGTCGCGGCGGCGGACAACTTCAATGCGGGTTTTCAGGTCCTCAGGGGTGCGGACTTCGACCGACATCCCGAAGCGGTCGAGAAGCTGGGGGCGCAATTCGCCTTCCTCGGGATTGCCCGTGCCGACGAGCACAAAGCGGGCGGGGTGGCGGATGCTGAGGCCTTCGCGTTCCACCACGTTTTCGCCGGAGGCGGCGACGTCGAGCAGGAGATCGACGAGGTGGTCTTCGAGCAGGTTCACCTCATCGATGTAAAGGAAGCCGCGGTGGGCGCGAGCGAGGAGCCCCGGTTCGAAAGCCTTCTGGCCGTGCACGAGGGCGCGTTCCAGATCGAGCGCGCCGACGACGCGATCTTCCGTGGCGCCGAGCGGCAGGTCGACCACGGGGACGGGCGCGGAGGACGCCGTTTCTGCTGCGTGGATGTGGGTGCAGCCGGTGCCGGGGGCGCAGTTGAAGCGGCAGCCGGCGACGACGGGCATGGGCGGAAGCAGGGCCGCCAATGCACGAACGGTTGTCGATTTGCCCGTGCCGCGATCGCCGAAGACGAGGACGCCGCCGACAGACTGGTCGATGGCGGCGATGAGCAGGGCGAGTTTCATCTCGTCCTGGCCGACGATGGCGGAGAAGGGGAAAATGGCAGGCATGGGTCTAATTTCCGGCTTGGAGTTCAAGGGATCAGCCGCGCGCAATGACGAAGTCGCGCAGCACGTTGGTTTCGAGTTGGAGTTCATCGAGGCGATGCTTGAGGACGTCGCCGATGCTGACGACGCCGATGAGTTCGCCATCGTGCTGGACGGGCATGTGGCGGAAGCGGCGCTGGGTCATGATTTTGGCGACGGTGGCGATAGGGTCGTCGGGCGAGCAGGTGACAACGGCGCGTGTCATCAGGTCGCCGACGAGCATGCGGGTGAGGCCGTCGCCGTGGGATGCGAGGCCGTTGGCGATGTCGCGCTCGGAGATGATCCCTTCGAGCTTGCCGGATGCACCGATGACGACCATGGCGCCGACGGCGTCGGTTTTCATTTTGCGTGCCAATTCGAGGATCGAGTTGGAAGCCTTGACGGCCTTCACGGCGGAACCCTTGTCCTTCAGAATGTCGGAGACTTTCATGGCGTAGCTCCTGTGCAAACCTCCAAAGACGTCAAAGTAGCCGGCATGTGCGCGGCGCAGAGCTGCTAGAATTTCCACGCCATCGCCGGGGGTAACGATCGCAGTTTCGCGCTGGTCGTCTCGTCCGATGAGGTCGGGCAGTTCGTCGATGGCGAAGAGAACGTCTTCGCTGGGCTCATGATGGCCAAGCAGAATGACGGCCGGAACTCCGGCGGTCCGGGCGGTCTTGGCGCCTTGCAGCGTGGCTTCGATGGCCATGCAGGAGGCGGGATCGATCTCGAGCTTTTCGATGGCTTGCCGATAGACGGCGAGCAGGTTTTCTTCACCCGGCTCCGCTTCCGGTGCGGTGATGCAGGAGATGAGCCGCTTGGAGCCCTCTCCGAACAGATGAGCCATCAGGTGCTCGACCTCGCCTTTCGGAAGGGCTGAGACGATCGCAATCTTCACGCCCTCCTGGCGCGCGGCGGAGGCCAGTTCGCGGGCACCGGGACGTGGATCAAGGTAGTCCTTATCGATCAATTCGCGCGCGACGGTTCCCGAGTGGCGCGTCATGACATCGATGAGACGCTCGAAATCTTCTGAGCTACGATCGAATCCGAGGTTCTGGCGCACGAAGTGGCGGTAGCGATCGCGGCGACGCGAATGCTGGCGCAGCGCGGCGAACGCATCGCGCGAACAGGTCCAGTTGAACCCGGCGGATTGAATGACCTGATTGAGAACGGAGCGCTCCAGGCCATCCGTTTCGGCAATGACGCCGTCGGCACGGATGATGATGCCCTGCAGCGTCATGGGCCCCTCTCTGGCGCGGGCGCGGAGGAGCGGGACCAGCGCAGGCGCAGATCCGTCAGGTGCACGACGAGAGAGGCCGCCAATGCCGCCGCGATCAACTGCCAGGGGCCACCCGTGAGTGCAACGCGCAGGGCGATGAGAAGGCAGAGGCCCGCAGCGAGCGAGACGAGAATTTCCAACGGCGAGGGTCCGCGACCCAGGGTGCGGCGCAGGGCGATCAGCGCAACAGCTTCCAACGCCATCAACCCCAGGATGATGTCGATGATCCAGCCGCCCGCGAATGCCTCTGCCATGCTGCCTCGACCTCACGTGTGCCGGGTCGACCCGGTCTCCTTTTGTCTGGTCTGCCGCCAACATCGCGACCGCCTCCCAGTTCAGGGCGGGACCATGCCGAGCAGATGCGCCATATCCTTCACGAAAATGCGCATGTGCGCCATGGGCTTCGCTTTAACCAATTTCTTGTGCATGTAGGCTTGCCAAGTGAGCATCTGCACATCCGGGTCCTTGCACATGGTGACGAAGCGTTCACGACGGGCGTCGTTGGCGTACCAGAACCTTTGCATGATGCCGAGAACCCAGAACACGCGTCCATGCGCCTTCATGAAGCGCTTGCGGGCAGTGGCAAGGTGGCGAGGGTTGCCCGTTCGGATCGCCTCGGAGACGCTGTCTGCGACGATCCGGCCGCAAAGCATCGCGTAGTAGATGCCTTCACCCGAGGCGGGCGCGACGACGCCAGCCGCATCGCCCGCGACGATGACGTCGCGGCCGTTGTCCCACGTGCGACGGGGGCGAAGGGGGATTGGCGCGCCTTCCTTGCGAATGGTCTCATGGCCCTCCATACCGATCACCTGGCGCAGATCGGCAACGGACCCGCGGAGCGAGAAGCCTTTGTGCGCGCTGCCGGTACCGATGCTGGTGGTGTCGCCATGCGGGAAGACCCAGGCGTAGAAGTCGGGGGAGTAGCGGCCATTGTAATAGACGTCGCACCGACGGGCTTCGAAGGCGGCACCGTCCGCCGGCTTCGGGCTCTTGACGATCTCGTGGTAGGCGAAGACGAAAGGTGGCGCTTCCTCTTTCGGGCAGATTCGTGCTGATCATTTCAAGCCTTCGAGATTGTTTCACCAGGGCTTCTTCAGCCTGCTTGGTCCAGCAGCCATCTTGCAGCGGCAGCTTGCCGCCCAGCTCGGTCAATGGCGTCACCTTCAGGCCGTGGCATGACGGATAGACGAGGATCTTGCCGGGCACGAGGTTCTTCTCCACCGCCCGGATGCCGTCGATCGCGCCGTCCAGGCCCGGACACGGCGGCGACGGACAGGTTGGTGTCGAGCTGGCGCGCCAGCACCTTGGCCAGCACCAGCTTCATATCGTCGAGCGTCGAGCCGCTGGTGCCGATGAAATAGAGCTGCTTCGCGATGTAGGCATCGAGGTCCAGCTCCGCCGTGACGTTGGCGGCGATGCCGGCGAAGATGTTGATGATCGCCCGTTTGGCCGCCGACGCCACCGATGGCCACGACCAGCGCCGGCACGGGCGCCATGAGGACGATGTAGTCGAACTGCTCGGTGAGCTTCTCCTTGGAAGGATTGTAGGTGCGCAGCGTGACCTTGTGCTTCTGGGCCAGCGAGCCGGCCAGCTTCCGGAGCATCACCAGGCGCTCATCGCTCAGGTCGCCGGCGAACACGGTCACGTCCGGCACGCCCTGGCAAATGTCGCGGATGACGTGCATCGTGCCCATCGGGCCGGCCGCGCCAATGATGTTGATCTTGTCCCCGGCACGGATCTCGGCCGTGGCGGGGATGTAGCTCATCGCCTCCGCGGGGTCAGAGCCAGTCGTGCCGATGACGCGGATGGCGCCGTAGTGCACGCGGCCGACTTGCGACACCACCAGCCGGCCGAACTTGCCGCCGCACTGGACGATGTTGAACAGGCCCCGCACACCGACCTTCGGGAAGAGCTTGGCGACGGTGTCGGCGTTGGCGCCGAAATAGACGACGTCGTCGAAGCTGGCGTCCTTGAGGTCGCCGATCTCCGCCGCGGTCTTCCACGTGATGTCCGACGGCTTGCCGTAACGCGCGAACAGGTTGTCGAGTTGCTGCGGCGCGACCTTGGTTTCGCCGACGACGAGCATCTTGCCGTCGGCTCTTCAGCTTCTGGCGCTGCTTGTCCACGTAAGCGTCCTCGACGCAGGCCCACGGCTCACACAAGCGCCAGGGCCGAGGCCGACAAGTCTTCCGGCACCGGGATGAGCATCGATTCGCCGTTGGGCGCGGTGACGACCCGCTCGTCCATCAGGACGTACTCCTGGAGCGCGCCCTCGAAGTTGTAGCCGAAGGCGGAGGCCGAACTGGCCGTCGGCAGCCAGCGGTAATCGGTCTGCACCAGGTAGCGGTCGCCGACCTTGTGGCGGGTGACCCCGGGCCCGACCTGGACGATGCGCACGACCGTTTCGTGGCCGGGCACGGTCGGCTTGTTATCGGGCACGTAGTTCGGCATCTCCGCCAGCGCCTGCGGGTCAACGCCGCTGACCACCGGGGATTTGCGAGCGTGGCCGGAGAACTGCTTGAGCAGCTTCAGGTCGGAGAAGCACAAGCCGACGACCTCGACGCGCCCCAGCACCTGGTGAGGGCCGGGCGTCGAAGACCGGCTTCGATTCGTTAAGCTTCAACTGGTCCGGTCCGACCAACTGCACGGCTCGCTGTGTCTGTGGAATACTCGTAGTTGCCATAAGTCTTCAGTGAATCTTCGCCAGAATCTGGTCCGGCGTGGCCTCGGCGGTCAAGCCGCGCAGGCGGTCTTCGCTCGCGGGCTGCAGCTCGCGGCCCAGGCGCTCAAAGAATTCGTTCCTGGCCGTGACGGCTGGCAAAAGTCTTCTTCGCCCACGGGCTCAGATACCCCAGCCCGCTCTGGCGCTGCAACACCGAATGCGCGTAGACGATATGCGCGCCCCGCAGGAAGACCGGCACCAGCGGCGCCAGTTCCGCCGTGCCGAAGGAATCCACGAACTTGTTGCCCGGGGAGTTCATCTCCGTGCCGACGATGATCGGGAAATGGTGCTTCTCGGCCATCTCGACCACGTCGTAGAGGTTCTGCAGCTTCTGATCCTTCACCCCGGGCGTGTAGTTGCGGTCGGGGATGATGTTCAAGGCCGCCGCGCCGGATGCGATGGCGGTGGCGAACAGCTCCTCCAGGCTCTTCTCGCCCTCGGCTGTGCCGTCCAGCCAGGTCAAGGTCGGGATCGCGCCCGACTCCAGCACGAAGCGGTTCATGTCCGCCATCAGCGGGAACGAGCCCTTGCCCGGCTGCACGTAACCGACGCCGCCCTTCTTCATCGTCTTGGCGCGGATCAGGTTCTGGAGCTTCGCGCCCGCGGCCGGGGCGTCGCCGAGTTTCTCCTGCCAGATACGCGGCGCGCTGCGCGGGGTCGGGAAACACCTGCGCGGCCTTGCGTTCAAAGGCCTCGCAGAGATGGCGCTCGGTGGCGTTGCCCTTGGGCGTCAGCGGCACCACGTCCTTCTCGTAGTCGAGTTCCACGGGCCGCATGTAGGCGTTCACCCGGACCAGCATGTCGCGCGTGCGCTGCGCCGCCGCCGCGCGCATCTCCGCGAGGAACGGATGCTGCACCGCGCTCGGTAAAGCCCACGCCCATGTGATAGGCGACGCCCGGCTCGCCCGGCGAATTGATGACCCGGGTCGCAAACTCCGGCACGAACACGCGCGATTCCAGGCTCACACAGGTCTTCAGGCCCACCAGGCGTCCGGCGTCCAGAAACTCCTCCAGGGCATCGAGCACGTCGAAATCCACCACCCCTGCCACCGCCAACCCCGCCTTGCGCGCCAGCCAGGCATACTTGGACGGCGAATAGCCGTAAGCGTTGTAGGAGAAGAAAGTGTGCGCGTGGAGGTTCACGTCGGTGCCGGGCGCGGGCAACGTGATCTTGCCCGCCTCGACCTGTTGGCACAGCGCCGAGAGCGCCTGCCGGCGCTCCGCCGGATTGTAGCTATCGAGCTGTTGTTCTAGCGAATCAGTCATGGGGCGAAATGTGGAAAACAAGTTGAGCTGTCATTCGAGCCGTATCTATTTGGTCGGGCGCCTTGCTCCCCCTCACCCTAACCCTCTCCCTTGGGGAGAGGGAACAGCTTCAGACCGCTTGGAATTAACCGCTGAACGATGAATATTTCCCAGCACTGCCAACGGTTCTCCCTCTCCCCAGGGAGAGCGCTGGGGTGAGGGGAAAGGCCGCTTTCTGCTGAATCGTTACGGTTGAGCGGCTCCAGTTACCCTCGGAGCCCCCGAAGCCGCCACGCGCACACGCTGGCATACAACTCCTTCAGGCCGCACCCGTGGGTGCGCCTGGGACAGACCAGCCATTTGTTGACGCCGTTCGTTGACGACGCAGAGGGGCGCTCTCATGACGCCAGCCATGCTAACCGCGCCGTCATTGAAATCAATCGAAAAAGCCGCCCACCACCGGCGAGTGACAGCGGCCCAGTTTCGCCCACGGCGCGGCTCCGATAATCGCAACACGCCGTGTCGGAGACCGCATCTCGGCCAAGGACGAGCAAATGCGCCCTTTAGCTCAATTGTGACATCTATTGACATTTAATGCTATCGCGCTATTTTGCCTGCATGAATGTCTCTTTGCCGCAAACGTGGGAAGAATTCGTAGCCGGCCAGGTGTCTTCTGGCGAGTTTGGCAACGCCAGCGAAGTCGTGCGCGAAGCCCTGCGGTTGTTGCGGGAACAGCAGGAGGCCCGCGCCCTGGAAGAAATGCGGGCCGCGTTCGCCCATGTTGACCCCCACGGAGGGCAAGGCGAACCCAGCCCGGCTGACCGGGCCTTGATTGACCAACTGGTCCGCCGCCATCGCAAGAACAAGGCCCGCTCGTGATTGTCGTTTTCGACACCAACGTCATTGTCGAAGCGATCTTCTGGCCCCGCAGCACCGCGCGGCGCGCGCTGATTGGGCTGGCGAGGCGCCGCTTTAAGACCGCCGTCAACGCCGGGATTCTGGAGGAGTATTCCGCCATCACCGCCGAGGTGCGTGCCCGGTTGTTCCCAGCCGCCCAACCCTCGGGTGCGCTGGCCTGGATTGCTTCCAAGTCCATTCGGGTGGAGCCGATGCCGCTTTCCGGCAAGCTCAGCCGTGACCCTGACGACAACCTATTCGTCGCCACGGCGGCGGCCGCGCAGGCTGCATTCCTTGTCACCCAGGACCGCGATTTGTTGGTCTTGGAGAAACCCTTCGGCGTCGCGATCGTGACGCCCGTTGAACTCCTTAAACAACTGCGGCTCTGACCCTGGGAGGTCAGTAGCAGGTGCGGGTGCGCAAATTGTCGGCAAGCCCCTCGGGCTCAATTTTGCTCTTTGAACGCCGCACTCCGACCCACCAGGGCCAGGGCGCGGCTCACGGACTCGCGAAAAGCGCCTGTACTGGTCCGCAGTGAAGTTGCCGGCCTTTTGGCGGCAGGTGAATTCCACGCGCAGCTCGGCCCCGTTCGTTTCCTGGTGGCAAGCGCAGGGGTACCCTTCCCGACCAGCCTGACACGTTGCCCGCACCTCGGCCCAACCCGGCGGGGTTGGCAGGAGTAGCCGGTGTGTCGTTCCAGGGTTGCAGGGGGGAACGACCACCGGTTCGCAGGCGATGTTCCGGTCGCATACAGGAGGGATGCCAGAACACGGACTCCAGAGCCACGCACCTCGCAATCCTGAAAGGATTCAATAATCCAGCCCAGGGTCGGCTCGTCCTGGGGCAGTGGGGCGACGGGCCTACCCTGGGGAACCGTGTGAAAAGTTCACCAACCCTGAAAGCGGTTGCATCAAGCCGTCAGCGCCACCGAGGACGAACTCCTTGCCGCCTACGACAGGAGCCCGGCGGATGCCACCCTCACCACTCGGACGCAGAACAAGCACGCCCTCCGGCAGATCCTCCGCCAGCACGCCAACGCCAGCGGCTCCGACCCTCTCGACTCTCAACTCTCAACTCTGCGACCATCAACCATTCTGCCGCCAAGCAGGCCGCGCTCCCGCTGGAGAACGACCAACGCGCCCAGCTCACCATCTACAACACGGCCAACAGCCGGTTCCAGCAGGCCGCTTCACTGTTCTCGGGTGCTTACAGGACGGCCCGGGCTACCCCGTGCAAGTCATCACTATTGACACAACGGCAACACCTCCTGAGCTTGCGGATGGGTTTGGGGTTGCTCATTCAGCAGGTTGGAGACGCAGATCCAACTGCCCATCTGTAAGCGCTAGGCGATCCACCTCGATCTCATTACGTCCTCTCGCCGACCCCCGTGTCCAATTCTGCCTTCTTCATTCCCACCGTTGCCCCAGGATATTCGATGCGCAGCTTGCGCGACATGGGAACCCTTACCAACACGCGCCGGAAGTGTCAATAGTGACAGTTGCTTGGGAATGGGTTTCGTTACGGCTTGGGATGGGCGAGCAGCCAGTCAATGACCCGCAGCGAAAACTCGGGGAAGAGCTCGATTGTGGGCGCCACCAATGATGCTCCACAGTTCGACGGCGCCGCCGGGCGGGCAAGCTCGTATAGCGTGTGACGACCGTATCCACTCCCGGCACACTTGGAGTCAAATCCAGCGAAGGCGCGGGGTCCGTAACTGGAGCGCTGGCACCGTTATACGCGGCCCAGATCTGTACGGTCTGCACGGCACCGGGGTACGGAGGAAAATTCGCCGGGAACGGAGCCGGCAAATTGAGGCTTACGGCACCACCATGGTAGAAGAACTCCTCCTCAGCCGTAGCGTGTATGTGGAGGATATTCACAGGCTCGGAAGGTTGACAACGGCCAGGATCCAGAAACGGACCTCCCGACACACGCGGCGATGCCCGCGATGAATCCGCGGACTCGCAAGCCATCCGATAAGCCATAAAGCCGCCCATCCAAATTCCAAACAAATGCACCCGCTTGCGGTCCACGGCGAACCGCTGCCGATCTCTTCAATCAGCCCCCGCAGATAGCCGGCATCATCCACCCCGCTGTTATAGAAATCGTAACAAGCATCGGTGGCGTTCCAGAAAGGTTGCCCCACCGATCGGTCGTGCCATTGGGATAGCAGTAGAGAAAGCCCCGTGCCTCCGCCAAGGGCTGGATTTCATCCAGCCTCCTCATAAGTCGGCAGCATCGCCATAGTAGCCGTGCAGCATGATCACGAGAGGCATGTTCGTTTGGCCGTTGTAGCTGGAAGGGACGTAAAGGTTCACCGGCCGTGGGCGTGTGACCCGGTAAAACGTGGTCGGGACCGGAGACTGCACGGTCCACGGATTCGTGGCCGTTGTGAGCGTCTGCCACGGGCCGGTCGGTTTGTCCGCCCGTTGCAATTGCCCGCCGCCGGCCCAGGTCAGGACGTTCACCCCCCACTCGCGCCGGATCGTCAGCGCGGTGTCAAACGGCGGCGCCACCTTGGCGTAGTCGCCCTTGATACTCACGGTGGTGGTGGCTGTTCCTAGCGTCACTCCGGGCGTCGGATTGCTTAAAGTCACACGGAAGATCTTGCCCGATCTGCCGCGGAGGATGGGGATGGTCAGGCTCTTCACCGTTTCGTTCTCCTGGAACGTCAGCGTCCCTGAAACCGCCTGGTAATCCAATCCGTTGGTCGCCGTCAGGTCGCTGGTCGCGTAATCGACAGTGATCGGTCCCAACGCGGCATCGTTGCCGCGCAATACGGTCACGGCGAAGTCCGCTGCCTGCCCCCAGGCATTCGTATAGGACGCCGCTTCAAAGCCCACCCCAGGATCATTGTCCCGGATATTAACGGTGGTGGTGGTCGGAGCGCCCAGCACGGCGCCACCGGTGGGATTGCTCAAGGTCAGCCTAAAGTTTTCGAGGCCTTCCTTGATCCCGTCGTTGAGGATCGGGACGGGAACCACCTTGCGTCGCTCTCCCGGCGCAAACGAGAGCGTGTTGGTCAGGCCGGTGTAATCCTGTCCGCTGATGCGCTGTAGTCGGCGGTGGCCAAGTCCACCGTGACGGTGGAGTTCGTGTCATCCGTGCCCCGCAACACGCCGATCAGCGCCACGCCCGCGTCCTCGGCCACATAGTAGTTGGCGGACTCGAACTGCAAAGCCTTGGTCGTTGTCCATGATCGTGACCGTGGCCGTCTTGGTAGTTCCCAGCGAAACGCCGACCGGGTTGGACAACGTCACGCGGAAGGTCTTGTTCGCCGTCTCCTTCAGGCTGTCGTTGAGGATCGTGACGGGGACGAACTTGAGGCGCTCTGTGGGCGCAAACGAGAGGTTGTTGGTGAAGCCGATGTAATCCACTCCGTTGGTGGCCGTGAGATCGGACGTGCCAAAGTCCACGGTGGCGGCGAGGTTCGCATCGTCGCCCCGCACGACGCCGATCAGCACCGTGCCCACATCTTCGGCCAGCGGCCAGCCGTTCGCGGCGTTGTAGTTCGCGAACTGGAACTGAATGCCGACGTCAACATCGAGGATGCTCACGGTGGCGTTTGTGCGAGCGCCCAGGACGGCGTTCGTGGGATTGCTCAACGTGACCGTGAAGGTCTTGGTGCCCTCGACCAGACCTTCGTTCAAGATCGGCACGACGATGGTCTGGTTGGTTTCGCCGGCGGCGAAGGCCAGCGTCCCGTTGGTCGAGATGTATTTCAAGCCATTGGTCGCCGTGCCGTCGGCGGTGGCGTAGTCCACGCTAACCTCTGTGCTGGTGTCGTTCGTCCGCTGGACGGTGAGCGTGACGGTGCCGGCCCATTCGGGCACGGTGTAAGTGCTTGCACTGAATTGGACGGTGGACTGGCCGAAGCCAGTCCCGAGCGCGGACCAGAACAGCAGCAAAGTGAGGACAACACTGAACACCGACCGTGGAACGTCTGAATGTGGTGTTCGGATTTGATTCGCATTCATAGTTTCGTGGAAGTTGAGAGTCCGCGGTTGCCGCACGATGGCTGAGCAACTCGCGTCTTTGCTTCCACCCCTTCCAACGGGAAAAGGGACGAAAGGTTACAGGATTCCCGGCGGCCGGTCCGGCGCCGGGTCAGCAGCCCCGCGTCAGGCTAGAGGGCTTGGGCGGAGCGCGAGCGTCCGGCTCAGTCTCCCTTCTGATAGGCCCGCTCTTGCAGCCACCGCACGTCCGGTTGCCCGGCGAGGCGATGCCGTCCATGAAGACTTCCAAGGCAGATCATGGTCCCTAACCAATGGCGGCCGGGTGCGCGGATCCAGCCACTTGTGCGATTCGGCGTGGCCATCGGCGAAGCTCAGGTTTCCCGCGCCGTTGTGGTAGCTGGCGGGGTAAGCGATGAGTTTGTAGGCGGCGGGATTGGCGGGCGGATGGGCCAGGGCGGAGTCGAAGGCCACCGGGAAGACCAGAAAGAGGCTCGGTCTCAATGCTGTCCTCGCGCTCGTCGAGAAAAACAAAGCAGTGCGCCGGTCCGGGATTCCGGATGTCCGCCAGCGTCTTCATCGCATGGCCCTCGCCAGTCGGAACGCCACGGGGGCATAGAGGTCCGCGCGTCGGATGGTGATGCCGAGCACGACGTTCATCGAGAGGCTGCGGACGCGGGGATACCTTCGCCGCCGAAGGTGCGCGTGCTCTTGTCCGAGGGACAGCGCCAGAGGCCGGCGAGGCGCCTAGGGGCAAGCGGACTGCTCTCCAGAATACAAGCGGTTCGTGCTGTCGGCTCGGCAGGACGGCGAGCTGGAGGCGCGATTGTCCAGGCTATGATTCCCCGCACCCACGATTCCCAATCCGCCTGGGCCGCGTCTCCAAGATTCAGCGGCACGGCGTCTTGGTGATCCCCGCATACATCGTCCACGCCAGCGTCATCTGCTTCAGGTTGTTCAGACAACCGATGCCTTGGGCCTTGGCTTTGGCCTTGGTGAGCGCCGGCAACAGGAGCGAAGCCAGGATGGCGATGATGGCGATCACCACGAGCAACTCGATGAGGGTGAAGGCGGATTTCCAAGGCAAGGCAGGATGTCTTACAGGAGGATACGAAGATAACGAAGAGGTCGGAATCCAGACATTCCGGTATTCCTTAACCCTCTTCTGTTCCCTTCGCTGCCTTCTGTGGAAGTTCATTGGGCTCTCTTTTCTTTCTCCTTTGCTTCGATCTCCGCCAAGGAAGGCACGCGCCAGCGGAGGATTTCCTCCTGCTCCTGCCCGTTGACGGCGGCAATCTCATTTCCATCGGCGAGTGAATGCGAGCTGGGAGATGGTGTCCCCCTTTCTCTCCAGGGTGATCAACGACTGCCACGTGGTCAACGTCCCAGAGCCGGATGGCTTCATCCCCCTCGCTCGCGGTGGCAAGCCGCCGGCTGTCGGGGAAAAAGCCAGGCCATAGACCGGCGACGAATGCGCCCGAATCACCGTCAATTCGCGCAGCGTGGACCCTCCCAAATCTTGACGGAGCCTTCTCAGTGGAGGCGGCGAGATAACCGGCCGTCCGGGGAGAAGGCCAGGTCGGAGATTCTGCCGGCGAAAGCCAGGCGGTTGGTTCGCAGATCGCCCACCAGATCCCAAACGAGCACGACGCCCGGGAGGTGGCCGGTGGCCACACGCCGTCCGTCCGGTGAAAGCGCGCAGGCACGGGCCAACTGGAATGGGTCCAGGACGCCTGCGGCTGCCAAGTGGCTGTGTTCCAGACCTGGAGCCGACAGGGGCCTTCGTGAACAACCGTAGTCGCGTTGGACCGCAAACAGAGATCCGCCCGAGCGCGTCCTGCCGGAGCTGCCGGACGGGTTCGGCTGGGCCGCGGAGCGTCTGAACTATCTTCTCCTGGCTCAGGGACCATACCTGGATTTCGCCGGCTTGCGTTCCTGCGAAGAGATGCTGGCCATCGCGCGAGAAGAGCAAACTTGTGTTGTTGGTGCCCAGGGCCGCAATGGAGCGTGGCAACTCGCCACTACGGGTGTCCCCGAGGCAGACGCCGCCCTGCCGGATTCCGGCGAACTGCGTGGCGTCCGGCGCACAGCGCCAGATCTGAAAGGTCGGTCTGGGTCGCCTCAACGTCGGTCCTGGCCGGCGGAGGCTGGGCCGACCAGCGATATACAGTGCCGTCCCGGGCGCCGCTGAACAGCTTCCGACCGTCCGCCGAGAAGCAGACGCGCCGCACTTCATGGCGGTGGCCATGCAAGACGCCTTTCTCCGCCATCGTTGCCACGTCCCAAGTCGGATCGTCTGGTCGGCGCTGCTCGAGGCCAGGGTCTGGCCGTCCGGCGAGAACCTCAGGTCCGAGATCCAGCCTTGGTGATTGGTGAGCACGCCCAGCGGACGGAACGAGGAAACCTCCCACAGTTTGATGTTTGTTTCTGAGTAGCCGGCTCCGGTCGCCAGAGTTCGGCCGTCCGGCGAGATGGCCAGCGCGGTCACCCCTTCCCGGTGAGCGTTGAAAATACTCCGGTTCGCTTCCGGCCACGAAATTCCAGCGCATGATCCGGCCATCGGGTTCGGACGCCCAGATGATCTGCTGACCGTTGGTGTAAATACGAACGCGTAACCTTTGTGGGCGTCTACGAATGAGGTCTGGGCCACCCACTCCCGCACCTGCTTCCGGGCGGCAAAGTCCCAGACCAGCGCACGTTTGCTGGCATCGGGTAACGCGACCCCGAAGGCAAACCACCGGCCGTCCGGAGAAAAGCGCATCGGTCCGACATAATTTGGGTCAACGATCGGTGCCAGCCTCCGCCGCGTTCGGGTGTCCCAAATACCAATTGTGCCGCGCCGGTCAAGGCTCTGGTCGGTGAACACCAGGCAATGAGCGTCGGGAGAGAACGCCAGGAAACTTTGCACTCCACTCTCGGGCGCCAGTTCAACCGCCTGACGCGTGGTCAAATCCCACACCTTGACCGCGCCGACTCCGACCCGGCAGCCAGTAACCGTCCGTCGCTCGAGACTTCCAGGGAGCGAATCCCGCCCGGAAGGCTGCCGAGCACCAGTTCCGCGTCGCTTTGAGACTGCTGCCACAAGTAACGCCACTCCCAGCCGCGCAAGTCATTGAGAGTTGAGCGTTGACCATTGACCGAGTAGAACGCGGGCCGGTGGCGATCCAACAACTCCAGCGCGCGACCCGGGTTGTTCGCCTTCGAGGGCTTGCTGGGCCGAGTTGATTTCGGCGATGTAGCCGCGTTGCGCGGGCCGACCGTTCACCCGCTTCGGCCCGCTGGCGTTGCAATTCCGCCTCGGCGCCACTGCCAGATCACGCCGGCAAAGCCCGAGCAGCAACTGCGAGCACGGCCACGCGCCGTGGCCGGCCACGCGCGGTTTGCGCCGGCACCAGCGCCAGACCTTGCCGGCCGGCGCCAATGGGCCGGGCCAGGATCGGTTGCCTTCGAGGAACCGGCCCAGCTCCTCCGCCAGCATCTGCGCCGTCGCGTAGCGTTTGCCGGGTTCCTTCTCCAGGCACTTCAGACAGATCGTCTCCAGATCGGCGGGCACGCTGGGATTGAGCACGCGCGGCGATACCGGTTCCACGTTCAGCACCTGCTGCACGGTTTCCGCCAGGCCTTCGCCCACAAACGGCGGGCGGCCGGTCAGCACGTGATACAGGATCGCGCCCAGCGCATAGACGTCGCTGCGCCGGCCCACGTTGCCGCGCTTGCCGGTCGCCTGCTCCGGCGGCATGTAGTTCGGCGAACCCAGCACCTGGCCCGTTAACCGTCAGACTCCGAGTCGCCCATCCAGCCGCTTGGCCAGGCCGAAGTCCATCACGCGCGGCTGATCGTTCGCGTCAATCAGCACGTTGGACGGCTTGAGGTCGCGATGGAGAATGCCGCGCTCGTGGGCATAGTGGATCGCCTCGGCGATGGTCTTCACGTAGCCGGCGGCGCGCCGGGCGGGCAATGGGCTCCCGCGAATCAGCGCCGACAGACTCTGGCCCTCGACGTAATCCATCGCGATGAAATGCTGGCCCTCGCAGAAGCCCACCTCGTGGATGGCGACGATGTTGGGATGCTGCAGCGCAGCCGTGGCCACGGCCTCGGCGCGGAAGCGCTTCACCGACTCCGGCGGCGCGTGCGGCCCGAACAGCAGCAGCTTGAGGGCGACCATCCGATCCAGGCTCTTTTGCCGGGCCTTGTAGACCACGCCCATGCCGCCGTGCCCGATCTCCTCCAGCAGCTCGTAGTCGCCGAAATCGCGGAGCTTCGTGAGGCCCGGCGGCGCGGCGAGTCCGGACGGAGTCAACCGCGTCGTGTGGGCTCGGGAGGCGGCTCCGCGCTTCGTCAAAGCCCAGACGGTAGAGGCAGCGGGGGCAAAACCCTTTCGGGGCGTCGGACGGGAGCTCCGCGCCGCAACTCGGACATGTGCCGGATCTGACATCGACCGTTTCTCTACTCTCTACAACGGGAACCAAGGGCAATGGTTACATGACCACTGACCTACTGGACCATCTGTACATCTGCTCCTTCAGCGGCTGACGACCTCGAACAGGTAACGCATCTCCTCGTCAATCTCCTCGGGGCGCGTCACCGTGTGAGCGATCTCCTCGCGCAGCAGCTCGCGATACCGCTGCCGCAGCCGGTGGACGGTCACTTTCACCGCCGTCTCGCTCATGCCCAACCGCGCTCCCAGTTGGGCGTAGGTCTCTGTTGGTCGCTCCCCCAGCAGACAGCCCTGGAGTTATCGAACACGGCCTCTCTGCCGGAAGCCACGGCTTCGTGGCGCAGCCGGTCCAGCACGTGGTCCAGCAGGTCAAGGGCCCAGCGGCGCTCATACAGGCTCTCCGCATTCGCCTCGACGCACGCCTCGAGTTGGTAGCGTTCCTCCGCCCGCTCCAACTCCAGCAGCACTTCAGGACAATTACCGCCACGCTTCGCCGTGCGTGCCTTCTCCCATTCATCCGCGAGGAAGTGCTTCAGACACGCGAGCAGGAACGAGCGGAACCTGCCCTTCTCCGGCCCCACGCCGCTCAGGAAGTCTTTGCGCAAAAGGTGAGCGAAGAAGCCCTGGGTCAGGTCCTGCGCGTCCTCCGGGCTGCGGCCTTGCCGCCGCACGAACGCGTAGAGCGGATACCAATAGGTGCGGCACAACTGCTCCAAGGCTTCCGACGCTTGCGCATCGGTGCTTTGGCCTGCCGCCAGCACCACGCTCCAGTGGGTGGTGGCGAAAATGGCCGCTGTGGAGTTCATTTGCGTTGCTCCAGGACCGGACGCCAATCCGCAGTTTGCTCCCTGGCAGGCCGGAGTCAAGCTAATCTCTGAAACGAAAATCATCGCGCCAGTTTTCGCCCCGATGTCCGGGACGCAACCGGAGTCGTCTCCGCAAAGCACTTATGCAGCCTGGATCGTGTTGCGGACCTGGGGCATCTTGAACTGGATCATCGCTTCCACAGATCGAACGGCTTGGCGGCTTTGGTCTGGAAGGGCAGCGTCACTTTCCGGCCCGTGCCGGCCGATTCGTAGGCCGCGAACAACGCTTCCATCACCGCGCGCGCGTCCTCGCCGGTGACGAGCGGCTGCTTGTCGTCTCTGACGCAATCGACGAAGTGGGCCATCTCCTGGAGGAAGCCGTAGTTCCAGATCTCCTCGTAGATCGTGAAGGACCAGCCGACCGTCGAGCCGGCCTTCTCGACCGCGTAGTCGTAGCCGCCGGCGCTGTAGGTTTCGATGGCGTTGCCGTGGAGCAGATCGGCGTAGGCGACGCCCTTGGAACCGTGGACCTCGGCGCGGTCGTCCATGCCGCCCGAGCTTGGTCCAGCTCTCCTCGGCCAGGCCGATGGCGCCGTTCGCGAATTCGCAGGATCAGGATGGCGTTGTCGTCGCCGCGGGTCTTGTCGCCATGGACCTGCGTGCCCATCTGGGCATAGACGGACTTGATCGGCCGGCCGGCCCGAGCATCCAGCGGAAGAACTCGATGGCGTGGCAGCCCATGTCCATCGTCACGCCGCCGCCGGCGCGGCTCCACATCCCAGAAATGGGCCGCGTGCGGGCCGTCGTGCTTCTCGGACTGCTTGATGCAGCGCGGGCTGGCCCAGCGCGCCGCTGTCGAGCAGTTGCTTCAGCCGGACGTACTTCGGCGCGAAGCACAGTTCCTCGGCATACATCAGCTTCACCCTGGCCCGGCGGCAGGCGGCGATCATGCGGTCGGCCTCGGCCAGGTTCAGGCACATCGGCTTTTCGCAGACGACGTGCTTGCCGGCCGCCGCCGCGTTCAGAGTGACTTCGCAATGCAGGTCGTTGGGAACGCCGAGCACGACCATGTCGATTTCCTCCATCTCCAGCAATCTGCGGTAGTCGGTGAAATGCCGAGGGATGCCGTGCTTCGGCGGGCAAACGCTTCGGCCTTGCCTCGGGTGGGAGAGGCCACGGCGACTATTTCCGCGCCGGCGCATCGTTTAAGCGCGTCGGCATGAATGGCGGAGATGAAGCCCGAACCCATCAGGCCGACGCGTAACTTTGTCGTTCATGATAGGCTCCACCCTTTGCGGTATTCGTAATGGAGGTAACTTGTTCGCGTCCGGGTCGTTGGTGATCTTCAGATTCTCGCTGTCCCAGCCCAGTTTGTCGCCGCCGTTGCGGATGCAGACGCTGCCCAGCAGAACGGCCTCGGTCAGCGGGCCGGCGAAATCGAAATTGGAGCGAGTGGCAGAGCCGGTCTTGCAGGCCTGGATCCATTCCCGGTGGTGGCCGATGGACCGCGGCAGGGTCTTCGGCGGGCGCTGGTATTCCTTGTCCGCGCTCTCGGGAATCAGACGCGGGTGCTCGCCGCCCCAGCCCTTCACGAGCATCTTGCCTTTGTCGCCCACAAAGATGATGCCGTCTTCGGCATCCAACTCTGCGGTTCTCCTCCAGTTCCGCGGGGCGCTCCGGCAGCAGCCCGCCGTCGTACCAGTGCAGCTGCACCGGCGGCAGATCGCCTCGCGCGGGGAACTGGTAATGCACCATCGCCGCCAACGGGACGGTCTCCGCGAACACAGGCGTCGAGCTTGCCTGGACTGTGTCGGGCGCGCCCAGTTTGAGCGCTGAGAACACGGGGCCAGGTTGTGAATGCCCATGTCCCCCAGGCCGCCCGAGCCGAAATCCCACCAACCGCGCCAGCGGAACGGGACGTAGGCCGGATGATAGGGCCGACCGGCGCCGGGCCGAGCCACAAGTCCCAGTCCAGGGTATCCGGAACCGGCGGAGTCTCCTTGGGCCGCTCGATGCCCTGGGGCCACCAGAGCGGCATCTTGCCGCGATGCGTCGGGCGGTCGGACCACACATGCACCTCGCGCACGGGCCCGATGGCGCCGGCCCAGAGCCATTCATTGATGAGCCGGTTGCCCTCGAACGCCATGCCCTGGTTGCCCATCTGCGTCGCCACCTTGGCCTCGCGCGCCGCCTTCGCCACCGCCCGCGCCTCATACACCGTGCGCGTCAGCGGCTTCTCGCAATAGACATGCTTGCCGTGCTTGATGGCCGTCATCGATACGATCGCGTGCATGTGGTCCGGCGTGGCGACCACCACGGCATCGATGCTCTTCTCCTTGTCGAGCATCTCGCGGAAATCCTTGTACCGCTTGGCGTTGGGGTATTGCTTGAAGGTGTGGGCGGCATGCGCCGAATCCACGTCACATAGCGCCACGATGTTCTCGCTCCTGAACTGGTCCACATCATGGCCGCCCTGGCCACCGACGCCGACGCCCGCAATGTTAAGCTTGTTGTTGGGAGACGTCTCGCCTGCTCCGCCCAGCACGTGCGCCGGCAAGGCCATGAAGGTCGTCACTGCGCCGGCGGCGGCGAGAAAGCCGCGGCGGGAAATCGGTCCCGGCCGCAGGTCGTTAATTGGGAGTTTGAGTTCTCATTTTGATCTCAACTTGTCTTCACCTGGTTGGTTTCTCTCATGCCGATGGTGCAGGATATATTGGTTCATGGTTTGCGGCAAGGACTGCTACTCGAAGCCCGTTAACAATGGTTACTGGGCTATCCTCCGAAGGATCAGGCGCTAGCTGATCAGGTACCAGACAGTGCCACGGCTCTCGCCCTGGGCCGGTACCCCACGTCTCGGCGACCTCTATGAACCCTGCTTGGCGTCCCAAACCACTGAGCCTGGGGCCCCCTATTCCTCCAGCCCTGCACCAGAGCCCCCCGCGGGCCGCGCCGGAGCCTCCCCGTAGCACCTCTAACCCAAGGTTAGAGGTGCTAGGGGAGGCTCGGGTGAGGCTCGGTGGGGGCTGCGGAGGGATGAGCGGGCGGTGGGGGACGGTGTTCCCCCCATTCCACCAAAAACGGCGAAGGACGTCTTTCTCTTGACCGCGGTGACCGGAGGTAGAGCAGGCTGCGCCAGAAACCATGAGCGATATTCATGCCCGAGGATACTGTTGGCCCAGTGTGGAGAGCCCGAGGACAAGCCCAAGGTTGGTTGCTAGGTCAGTGTTACTTCGACCACCTGACCGGCCGTGATAGTCCTGCGGCCGTGCAGATTGATGAGCAACCGGTGCTTTTCGACTTGTAGGGCCGCCTCCAGGCTTTCGCCATTGAGCGAGACCGCCACCCGCGTCGGCCGCAAGTCCCCGACAGCCTCGAAGGCCAGCGTCTTTACCGCCAGCCTGCCCCATTTCACTTCGAGTCTCTCACGCTGGACGTTTCCTTCCCGCTTCTGCGTGAACGCACCCCAGCCTTCGGCCGCCGTGAACGCGGCTTTGAAGTCCTCCGGCGTGATCCGCGGGGCAAAGCCGATGTGGCCCTTCGGCCCGTGGTATTCGAAGCCGCACAGCGCCGTGAACACGCCCCAGCTCGCCAGCCCGCGTGCGTAGTGGTCGCCGCACTCGACTTCGTTGTACGGGTTCCGCCGGGCGGGCCAATATCGCTCATGGATCGCCCGGCAGATCGCCAGCCCTTGTTCGGTCAACCCCTCCCAGATCATATGGGCCGCCACCTGGTACTCGATGCCCGTCCACACCTCGTTCCGATAGACAATCGAACCCTCCAGATACGCGCTCTTGGGCCAGGTGACGATGAACAAGCCCGCGTCACCCGGCAGAGCGAAACTGCGCAGCGCGGGGTGGGCGCCGAGTTGCGGCGCCACGTCCGGCGCCCAGTTGTATTTCCACACGCTCGCGAGCGCCCGCTTCACCTTGGCCTCCGGATACAGGTAGCCAAGCCCCACCTGGTGCGCCCACGACTGGCCAAACAACTGGTCCGACAGACACCCTGGTCCATATTGGTTGGCCGGGTACCTCGCCAGGTCCACCTCCTGGATGAAGTACTCCCCATTCCACAGCCGCTCGACCGAGAGCCTGCGCCCACTCTCGAAGATCTTTCGCATCCGCTCCGCCAAAGCCGCGTCTCCCATCTCCCGCGCCATCTCCTCCCCGGCGCGCAGCGCGGCCAGGTACAGCGAGCCGACGAACGTGTTCGCCCCTTCGAACGCGATGTCGTAGGTGTTCGGCTGGGAGTTTTCGATGAGGCCGTCCTCCGCGGCCGAGCCCTGGCCGTCCTGCCGGATGCAGTACTCGAGCACCTGGCCGATCTTCGGCCAGCTCCGCTTGAGGAACTCACCGTGGCCGGCGATGTCAGGTGCTCGCGGTACGCCTTCAGCACCGTTCCGCATTGGCCGTCCGCCGCATAGCGGTCGTCGCCGCGGAACCCCACCAACCCCGTGTCGGATGGAACCCGCCGCCTTCCGCGCTGAAATCCTGCATCTCGCGGACCGACCGCGCGAGTTCGGGGAACAACCGCGCCTCGCCGTGGGCGTAGTTCCAGACGTGCGTGCAGGTTCCCGGACAGGACACCACGCCTTCCCACGCCCAGAATCGTCCGTTCGCCCACCACTGGCTGGTGCCGGTCGCGAGGGTGGACAGGGTCGAGTGCAGCCGGTCCAGCAGCCAGTACGGCAGCGTGCTGTCGTAATAGGTGTCCCGCCACCGCCGCGTGTCGCCCGCCAGACGGTCGAGATTGTCGAGGACGTAGTCGGCGACCGCCGGCGCGTCGGCAAAACGGGTCGCATACTCGTGCCCCTTCGTCGGTGTTGGGAAATGCCAGGCCAGAACAAAGGTGAACGTGTGACTGCCACCGGGGCCAGCTCGACGCTGCGGGAAAGCCAGGGCCGCGTTCCGTCGATTGGGAAACGGCATACGGCTTCGGTGCTGCTCTGGAACTCCTTGTTCACCGGAGCCGCGAGCCGGTTTCACGAGTTCGGCACGGCCCGCTCATCGGTCTCTCCCTGGAGCGCGAGCGCCATGCTTGCCGAAATCGAGCATCCGGCTGAAGCCGCCTGGCGGCTTCCGGCGCTTCTCGTCGGACATCTCGATCTGATCCACCAGGATGTGGCCGCCCGGGTACGGCCGCGAATCCACGATTTCGATCGTCGCCGTGCCTGCCTCCATACTCGGAGACATCCCAGGTTTCCCAGCGAAGCCGCTCGTCGTTTTCGCCTGTGGCGCTCCGCACGACCGCCCCGTCGATCTTGAGCGTCACCAGCTCCACTCCCGCCGGGGAGGCCGGGAAATGGCCGCCGCCCGACCAGGAAGTTGATGTACTTGCGCTCGATGGTGAACTCCGGGGACACCAGCGTGCCGGTGGTCGAGTCCCGCGCGGCGAAAAGAATTGGCAAGGCCCTTGCCCTCGAATCCTTTCACCTCCTGCCACGCTTCGAGCTTCCCGGCCGCCGGCCCCGTGCCGAACGCTTCGCCCGTGGTCTGCCATGCCCCATAGTCGGGCCCTTCGAAATCCTGCAGCATGATGGGCGGACGTTGCTGGGCCGGTCTGGATGGGAGCCGGCGTCTCTTCGGCGTTATGGCACATCAACGGTGCGGTCGCTCCTTTTCACCCAGCGCGTGCGCCACGCCCCGCTTACGTCGCGCGCCGACCGGATACAGACCGCATTCTCCAGCCATCCGAGGCCGCGGATTCTGACGGGCTGATTCAGCTTGTTCTTCACCTGGATCACGAAGACTGTCGCCGGCAGCGCCGAGTCTTTCGCGTTCAGCGGGATGAATGGCGAAAACGCCTCCAACTCGACCTCGACCGGGAAGGCGGCGTCCTGGTACCTGACCTGCGCCACCGGGTACTGGCCCGAGAACTCCACGTCCGGGAATTCCTTGGCGTTCAAACCTCGTGCCACAGAGCCACCGCCACGTTCAACGACCACCGCAAACCCCTGATCCACCGGTTTGGCCGGACAACGCGGAACATAGTTCAATTCGCCCGTGCCGAGATACTCATGCCGGTTGAAGATCTCCCAGTTGCCAAGGGTGCCGTCGCCGCACAAATAGAGTTGGCCCGTGCCGATCCCGCCCACCGGCATCCCGATGAATCGCAGGTCCGCACCGCGGAATACCTCCTTGGTCCCCCGGGCAAACAGGCTGCGGATCCACTCAGGCTTCAGGCCCTTGTCAGCAGGCACAAAATGCGACGGCGCATCCGCCGCACCTGCCGCTTGGGCGAAGCTCGAACGAGGAAGCTCCAATGTCGCCGCGGCCAAACCCAACCCTGCCGCTCTCAAGAATTCACGCCGGTTCATGTCCTTGACCCCACTCGCTTGCGCGCCGGACGCCTTCCTCTTCACTTGCTTGCGGCTCATGATGAAGTTCTATGCGTTGGGAGTTGGGCGCTGCAGAGTGGAGGCGTTGCCGGCCCGGCGTGGTGCCCGGCAGGCAGCTCGGTCGGCAGCGCGCGCCGGCTTAATCCGGGACCACTGGAAGCAACAAAGCCGAAGGAAATTCATAAGTGTGAAAGACTGCCTGCGTCGCCGGCACCGGGTTTCGCTCTGTGGCAATCTCCGCGCCGGTGTTCGGGTTCGGATCGTATCGGGGGAAATTGGAGGAACTGAACTCCAGCCGGATGCGATGACCCGCTTGGAACAACACCGCGGTATTGCCTACCCGGAGGTCGAGGGCGTATGTCTTGCCGGGTTGGAGGAGTTCCGGTTTCTCCAAGCCATTTCGATACCGGGCGCGCGACGATTCCCTCACACACAATCAGAGCCTGGCCATCGGGGAACACATCAACCAGTTTCGCGGTGAAATCGGTGTCGGTCGCCGTGGAGGAGGCAAAGAGCCGGACGGACACCGGCCCCATCACGAGCAAGCGTTGCGGGAGTGGGGCGCTGGAGTAAACCAGCACATCCTCGCGCTGCTCGATGTCCCGTTGGTTCGCGGGGCCACAGGCCGCCGGAACCCCGTGGCCTCCTCCCAGCGTGGGAACCGGATTGGTGGGATTGAAGACGAAGCTGTCAGCCGGTTCGTTGCCCGCCGGCGGGGCGAGAGTCGAGCGTTCCGTCGCCTCCGAGCGTCGAGGCTTTGCCCGCCGAATGCAGAAAGTAGGAGCGCTGCGTGACGCGGGCGGGGGGCCATTCTGATTCGTCCCGCCATTCGTTTTGCCCGAGCACATACACCCGCACAGGCGATCGCTGATCCCACCCGTTGGCGATGCCTTTCAGCGTAAAGTCGTACCAGTCCTTGGTCGCCCGGACGAACTCGAAGGGGATGAGTTCCAGCTTTCCCTGGCGGATGCCGTAGCGCTGCTGGTTGCCGTTGAAGAAGGCGTGGTTCCAGGGGCCGATCAGAATTTTGGTTTGTTCTCGCACGCGAGGCGTCCGCCGTTTTTCGAATCAACTGGAAGTCACTCATTTGTCCTTCGAGGAAGAAGTCATACCAGCCTGCCGTCAAGAAGGCCGGGGCGGTGATTTCCGGGAACCGGTGATCCACGTTCAAAGCGTGCCAGTAGGCGTCGGGCACCGGATGGGTGATCCAATCGTTGTAGAACGCGATGTCCTTAAGCGCAGCGTCATCGGACTCGACCAGGGGGAAATGCCGGTATCCGCGGTCCACATGTTTGGCCCCGGCCCAGTCCCCGTAGCGCCCGTAGCTCGTGCAGGCTCCAGTCCAGAAAGGTGAGTTTGCCGAACGCGCCGCCCTGGTAGATCCCGTGATACAAGTTGGCGTGATAAGAGTCGGGGCGATCGAAGTGAGATCGGGATTCCCCACCGCCATGGCCCACTGAGGTGAAACCCAGGTATGAAACGCCGAAGCCGCCGATCTTGCCGTTGCACCAGGATTGTTGCTTGAGCCAGCGGGTGAAGTCCACCCCATCCTCCACCTCACTGCGGAATGGATAAAACTCGCCTTCGGAAGCGTGCCGCCCCCGCACGTCCTGTACGGCCACGGCATAGCCGTAGCGGGCGAAGAATTTACCGATCAGCAGCCCGTCTTTCTTGGTGTATGGTGTTCGAATCGCG
>CAVQMH010000022.1:0-198921 GCA_963713575.1 uncultured Alphaproteobacteria bacterium | reverse complement strand
TCTCACCGGTCCCAGCCCAGGCCGACCCAGAACGCGCGGCCGGGGCCGGGGAAGCCGATGTAGGTCTCGTAGGACGTGCCGGTGAGGTTGTCGACGCGGGCGCGGATCGACAGGCCGTGGTGGAAGCGCCACGAGCCCGCCACGCCGAGTAGCCCGTAGCCGTCGACCGAGTCGCGGTCGGGCACCGGGTACTGCACGTCGAGGTACCCCGCCGTGGCCCTCGCCTGGACGCGCAGGTTGAGGGCCGGGCTGGGCTGCCAGGTCAGCCGCCCTCCGCCCGCCCACTTCGGCGTGTGCAGCAGCGTCCCGCCGCTCTCGAGGTCCTGGACGTCGAGCCAGGTCGCCTCGGCGTCGAGCCAGACCGTCGCGTGCGGCTGCCAGCGGGCCGTCAGCTCCACGCCCTGGCTGCGGACGTTGGCGCGGTTGACGTGCAGGAAGCGGTCGAAGTCGAAGTCGACGAGGTTGCTGTACTCCTGCCGGAAGTAGGTGGCGCCGAGGTCGAGACGGGCCGGGGCGAAGCGGTGCTCGACTCCCGGCCTCGCCGCCCCACGTGTGCTCGGGCTGCAGGGCCGGGTTGCCGCCGAGGGCGGGCGGGCTCGCGAGGGCGAAGAAGCTCGGCAGCTTCGAGGCGCGCCCGACCGAGGCGCGCAGCCGCGTGGAGCCCGCGCCCGGCCGCCAGACGACGCCCACGTGCGGGTTCACCTGCAGCGCGTCGCCGGTCGCGAGGTCGAAGCGCAGCGAGGCCTCGTAAAGCAGTGCCCCGCGCTCGTGGCGGGCCCCGGCGTAAGCACCCCCGGTCGCCCGGCTCTCGGCGTAGTCGCCGGCCACGTCTCCGCCCAGCGACGGCGGCAGCTTCAGGACGCTCGCGTTCTCGCCCCACTCGCCCTCGCCCGACAGGCCGGCGTCGACCACGGTGCGCGCCGAGCGCACCATCGGCACCTGCCAGGCGACCCGCAGGCGCGTGAACGTCGTGCCCTCGTCGGACGCGGGCACGACGGGCGGCACCGCGGGGCTCAGGCGGTCCTGCTCGTCGGCGCGAGAGCGCGACGCTGACCTGCTGGCGCCGGCCGGCCGGGTTGCCGAAGCCCAGGCGCGCGCCGAGCGCGAGGTCCTGGTGCTCGGTGTGGCGCACGAGGCCGCTCCCGTAGACCGGCCCGCCGGAGGCGTCGGGGTAGTCGTCGATCGTGCCGTCCGCGAAGCGGCCGGTCAGGGCGAGGTCCGTCGTGGACCCGAGGGGCACGTCGGCGTTCGCGAATGCGTCGAGCTGCCGGAAGCGGTCCCGGGCGATCCTGTACTGCTCCTGGTCCCACGACGCCCCGGCCGCGTAGCCGCCGCGGCCCGCGGGTCCCGACACGCCCCCGAACCCGCGCCACAGGTCGGCATTGCCGGCCTCGGCGCCGAGGCGCGCCCGCAGCGGGCCGGGCCCGCCGCGGGGCGTGAACACCTGGATGACGCCGGCGAGCGCGCTCGTCCCGTAGAAGGACGTGAGCGGGCCGCGCACGATCTCCACGTGGTCGACGAGGCCCGCCGGGAGCTCCTCGAGGTTCACGGCGCCGCCCTGCCGCTCGGTGGTGTCGTTGAGCGGGATGCCGTCGAGCAGCACCAGCGTGTAGTTCGGGTCGCCGCCGCGCAGGAACGCGTTCGTGACGCCCGCCCGGCTGCCGCTGCTGAGCGCGTTGAGACCGGGGACCTGGCGCAGCAGGTCGCTGGCGGAGCGCGAGGCCGAGGCCGCCACCTCGCGCGAGTCGAGGACGCTCACCCCGCCGGAGGCGGAAGACACCGGCCGGGCGGTGACCGTCGTCGTCTCGTAGAAGACCGGGGGCCGGGGCGCGCCCGCGTCGTCGGGCTGCGTCTGGCCGGCGGCCGGCTGCCCGAGCAGGAGGCACGGGAGGACGAACGCCCAGGCGCGCATCCTCCCATCGTAGCGGATTCGCCGGGGCCCTACGTCCCGTTCCGGTCGCCCCCGCCGTGCTTCAAGCCGCACACGACGCAGTCGGTGGGCTCGACGCCGTTCGTGACCACGTGCGCGACCGGCTTCAGCGTCCGCAGGTAGGCGTAGAGCGCGCCCAGGTCCTCGTCGGTCATCCGGGAGTCATCGCCCACGGCATCACCGGGTGCAGGGTCCCGAGCTTGCCCGTGCGCATGACCTGGACGAAGGTGGCCTCGTCGTAGTGCGCGATGCCGGTGGGGTCGAGCGTGAGGTTGGTGGCGAACGCCCGGCCCGCGGGCGACTCGAACTCGTTTCCACCCGCCATGTCGAGGGTCGGCGTCGGGCTGCCCGCGCTTCATCGGCGTGTGGCAGTGGTGGCAGGCCGACGTGCGGAGGACGTACTCGCCGCGCTTCTCGGGGGTCGAGAGATCCGGTGCCGGCACCGCTCCCTCGAGCGGCTCCGGCACGCCCCTCATGATCACGCCCAGGGGGAAGGGCAGGGCCGTCTTCGGCAGGGGGTTGCGGACCGGCGGCAGCGAGCGCAGGTAGACCACGATCGCGGCCACGTCCTCGTCCGGGATGCGACGGAACTCCCCGTAGGGCATCAGCGCGAAGAGGGCGCGCCCGTCGAGGCCGATGCCCTCGCGGATCGCGCGCGCGATCGCGTCGTCGCTCACCCGGCCGAGGCCCGTCTCCGGGTCGGGGGTGAGGTTGGGGGCGGTGAGCCAGGGCATGCCCTCCGCCGTCCACACGACTCCCGCTCCCAGGCGGTCGGCGCGCGGGGGGGCGCCCGGGGCCGACCAGTCCCGCTCGGAGTGGCAGAAGACGCAGCCGTGGCGCGCCTCCGCGAGGTAGCGGCCACGCTCGAGCCGCGCGGGAGTGGCCTCGAACGTCCGGCTGGTCAGGGCGCGCGCCCTCGGGCCGAAGAGGAGGGCCCGCCAGCCCACCACGGCCTGCACGGCGCCGACGACCACCAGCACCACGACGGCGACCACGGACCAGACGACCTTCTTCCAGCGAGCCATGGCTCTCCCCCTGTGAACGGTTGCCTGCCTGGACGGATGGTGAATTCTAGGCGAGCCGGCCGTCGGGAGAGAAGGGGTTGGCGCGGGCTCAGCGCTCGACGCGGTCCCCTTCGATCTCCACCACCACGACCGTGGCCATGGGGTCGATCAACGGGCGCTCGATCGCCAGCGTGCGCAGGCCGTTCTCGGCTTTCACCTCGACCGGCGCGCCGTCGGCCAGGCGGTACGCCCGCCGGACCGCGTTCTTCATGGCCGGCAGCTCGAACGCGGAGCGTGGCTCCTGGAAGAAGGTGAAGTAGAGCCGGCCCGGCTTCGTGGTCACGCGCCACTCGTGGCGCGAGAGAAACAGCGGGTTGCCGCGCAGGTCCTTCGCCCCCCGCGCGCTCGGCTCGCCGAGCTCGTCGCCGAACGGTGTCGGCCCCGCGCCGTAGACGGCCTCGCCGTTCGTCTTCAGCCAGCGCCCGACGGTGCGCAGCGTGTCCTGGCTCGGCGGGGGGATCGTCCCGTCCGCCATGGGCCCGACGTTGAGCAGGTAGTTCCCGCCCTTGCTCACGATGTCGACCAGCTTGAACGCGACGTCGCCGGGCGACTTCCAGTCGTGGTCGTCCTTCTTGTAGCCCCACGTGTGGTTGATCGTGGCCGGGGTCTCCCAGGCCTGGTCCCCGACCTGCGAGGGGATGACGTTGTCCCCCGTCGAGACGTAGTCGCCGGCGGCGCCGAGCCGTCCGTCGATCAGGGTGTTCGGCTGGAGCGACCGCACGAGATCGGTGAAGCGCTGGGCCCGCTCGGGGGTCATCAGCCGCGGCGTGTCGAACCAGACCAGGGCGACGGGCCCGTAGCCGGTCAGCAGCTCGCGCACCTGCGGCTCCGCCTTCTCGCGCAGGTAGCGGTCGAAGTCCTTCTTCTCGTCCGGGCCGAAGTCCCAGGTGTTGCCGGCCCCGTTCGGCTCGTGCCAGTCCTGCGCCTGCGAGTAGTAGAAGCCGAGGGGCAGGCCGGCCTTCGCACAGGCCGTGGCCAGCTCCTTCAGCACGTCGCGCTTGAAAGGCGTCGCGTCGACCACGTCGTACGCGCTCGCCTTCGAGTCGAAGAGCGCAAAGCCGTCGTGGTGCTTCGAGGTGATGACGACGTACTTCATGCCCGCGTCCTGGGCCAGGCGCACCCAGGCCTCCGCGTCGAACTTCACGGGGTTCCACTGCGCGGCGAGAGTCTCGTACTCCCGGACCGGGATCTTCGCCCGGTTCATGATCCACTCGCCGATCCCGGGGACGGCCTTTCCCTTCCACTCGCCGGCCGGGATCGCGTAGAGGCCCCAGTGGATGAAGAGGCCGTACTTCGCCTCGCGGAACCACGAGAGCCGCGCCTCGCGGGCGGGATCGGGCGGGGCCGCGGCGGGGCGCTCCTGCGCGAGGGCGGCGCCGCTCAGGGCGAGGGCCAGGGTGACGGCGATCGAGGGCTTCATGTCGCCTCCTCGGGGGCCACCCCGGAGTCGGGCGGCGGAACCCGTCGCTATACTACCGGTGGTCGCGCCCTGCCGGGCAGGGGCGAGCCGCGCCTGGAGAAAGGCACCTGTGAAGCACTGTGACCAAGAGAGTGGCGCTCCTGCTCGACGATCCCGAGAACCGGTACCAGCAGCTCCTCGTGCGCGAGGCCCGCGCCTCGGCCCAGCGCTGCGGAGTGGAGCTCGTCGAGCCCGAGTTCGCCGGGGGCTCCTCGTGGACCCAGGTCGAGTCGGTGAACCGACACCTGCGCGAGGCGCGGCCCGACGGGGTGCTCGTGATGCTGGCCGGAGGGCAGTGGACGCGGTCCCCGTTCGAGCGCCTGCCCCGGGCCGGCGTGGCCGTCGTCCTCCTGAACCGGATCCCGGACTGGGTCGAGGAGCTGAGGCGCGAGCACCCGAAGGCCCTGATCGCGGGAGTGACGCCCCGTCAGGAAGGGGTCGGTGAGATCCAGGCGGGCCAGGCGCTGCGCGTCGCCCGGCCGGGGTCGTTCGCCATCCTGGTCACCGGGGAGGCCGCGAGCGCGGCCGCGGTCGGGCGGACACGCGGGTTCCTCGAGAAGATCGCCGGCCGCCTGGCCGTGCACGAGCTCGACGGCCGCTGGTCGGCGAAGGGCGCCGAGAAGGCGCTCGGGGAGTGGTTCCGGGTGGGGGCCGAGCGCGACCGGCCGATCGGCCTCGTCGTGTGCCAGAACGACGCCATGGCCGGCGGGGCGAGGGCGGCTCTCGCGAAGCAGGCGGCCGACTCGGGCCGTGGGGAGCTGGCACGGACACCCCTCATCGGCTGCGACGGCATTGAACAAGAAGGAAAGGCCATGGTCGCCCGTGGCGAGCTCGCGGCCACGGTCGTGATGCCGCCCACGACACCGCCCGCCCTGGAGATCCTCAGGCGCTACTGGGACGCGGAAACGCGCGCCGACACGGTCCTTCTCGAGGCCTCGTCGCACCCGGCCCTGGACGCGCTGGGCTCGCCCTGACCCGTCTCGGCGACCGGGTCAGCGACCCATCCAGCCGCCGTCCACCACCAGCACGTGCCCGTGGACGTAGTCCGAGGCGGGCGAGCACAGGAACACGACGCCGCCCGCGATGTCCCAGGTCTCGGCCCAGCGTCCGGCCGGGATGCGGTCGACGATCGCCTTGTTGCGCACCGGGTCGGCCTGCAGCGGCGCCGTGTTGGCGGTGCGGACGTAGCCGGGGGCGATCGCGTTCACGTTGACGCCCTTGCCCGCCCACTCGTTGGCGAGCGCCTTGGTGAGCTGCGCGACGCCCCCCTTCGACGCGGCGTAGGCGGGGACCAGGATCCCGCCCTGGAACGCGAGCAGCGAGGCGACGTTGACGATCTTGCCGCGGCCCTGGGCGAGCATGTGGCGGCCGGCGGCCCGGCACATCCGGAACACCGAGCCCAGGTTGACGTCGATCACCGCCAGCCAGTCCTCGTCGCTCGTCTCGGCGGCGGGCGCGCGCCGGATCGTGCCGGCGTTGTTGACGACGATGTCGAGCGCCCCGAGGCCCGAGAGCGCCTCGCGCACCAGCTGCTCGGGCACCGGCGGGTCGGTGATGTCGCCGGAGAGCGCCGCCGCCCGCCGGCCGAGCGCGCGGACCCGCTCGCAGGTCTCGTCGACCGGCGTGCGGTCGTGGACGGCCACGTCGGCGCCCGCCTCCGCGAGAGCCACCGCGTACGCCGCCCCGAGGCCGCCCGAGGCCCCGGTCACGAGCGCCACCCGCCCCGAGAGCGAGAAGGAGCCCATCACTTCGCCCTCCCGGCTTCGAGACCCGACTTGCTGGCCGCGAACTCCGGCTGCACGTTGACGACCCCGAACTGGCGGTCGACTCCCTCGCGGTGGGCCGCCATCATCCAGAGGAAGTTGATCGAGCCGCCGGGAGCCCCGACGCCCGGGTGGTAGCCGGCCGGCATCAGCACCACGTCGCCCTCGCGCACGACCACGGCCAGCTCGGGCGCCTGGGGCTCGGTGTAGACGAGCTGGATGCCGAACGCGGGAGCCGGCATGTCGATGTAGAGGTACGCCTCCTCGAGCATCGCCGAGTGCTCGTGGGGCGGCCACGACATCCAGTTGCCGGGCGCGGGGAACGTCACGCCCGCCACGATCCGCCCGGCTTCGACGTTCTTGCCGAGGAGGATGTTGAGCATGCGCTCGGTCGGCGGGGCGCCGGCCTTGAAGTGCAGGCCGGGGTCCTTCTGCACGTCCGCCCAGGCGACGAACTGGAGGGGATAGGTCTTCTCGACCGGGGCCGCCACCTCGGCGAGGTCGCACCCCTCGGGGCCCGGGCGGACCTCGACCTCGGAGTCGCGCGGCACGTAGAGGGCGTCGTAGGGGCCCATCGGGAAGGACCGCCCGCCCGTCTTCACCTCGGCGTGCCCGCGCAGGGCGATGAGGCCGGTCTCCAGGCGGCCGGTGGGGAAGCGCAGGGGCGCGTCGCCCCCGTCGAGCACGACGCGGCCGTAGTGCAGCTGCCGCGCCGCGGTGTTGGTCGGGTCGAGGGACCGCGTGCGGCCCTTGTGGGCGTGGGTCCCGCGCACCACGCATCGGTCGAGTGTCAGGGTCGGGTTCATCGTCGCTCCTCTTGCGTTGCCCTTCTATTGTGCCGGCTCGAGGACCACGTTGCGGAGGACGAGGTCCTCCACGTGCTCGAGGCGGCTTCCCTTCGTCACGCCCCGGAAGGCGCTGTCCCGGACCGTCACCCCCCGCACCGGCGAGGCCTCGAGCCCGCGGATGAAGAAGGCGTAGACCGCCTTGCGGACCGTCATGCGGTCGATCACCACGTTGCGGACGACCGGCGTGAAGGCCCCGGCCGCGCCCTCCTCGTAGAGCATGTCGATGTCGAGCGCCGAGCCCGTCTCGCCGATCTCGACGTCGCGCACGAACACGTTCTCGATCGTCCCCCCGCGCATGGCGTTCGTCTTGAAGCGGATGCCGCGCTCGAGGTCGGGGCTGCTCATCGCGGTCCGCTCGACGAAGACGTCGCGGACGCTGCCGCTCACCTCGCTGCCGATCGTCACCCCGCCGTGCCCGGCCCGCATCCGACAGCCTCTCACCACGATCCGCTCGGACGGGGCGGCGAGCCGCCGCCCGTCGGCGTTGCGCCCCGACTTGATCGCGATGCAGTCGTCGCCGGTGTCGAAGAGGGTGTCCTCGATCAGGACGTCGGTCGAGGACTCGGGGTCGCAGCCGTCGTTGTTGGGGCCCGACGAGACGACGCGCACCCCCCGCACGGTCACGTTCCGCGAGAGGACCGGGTGGACGAGCCACATCGGGGCGTTCGTGATCGTGACGCCCTCGATCAGGACGTTCGTGCAGCGATAGGGCTGGATGAACTGGGGCCGCAGGTAGTGGCCGGCGCCGTAGACGCGCTCGGCGACCGGCACGCCGGCCTCGGCCTGGGCGAAGAGCCGATCGCGGTCGGGCTTCTGGCTCTGCGGGTGGTCGTTCCTCTTCCACGGCCACCAGTGCTCGGCGTCCGCCTGGCCGTCCAGCGTGCCCTTGCCGGTGATCGCGATATCGTGCTGCTCGTAGGCGTAGACGAGCGGCGAGAGTCCCATGAGCTCGACGCCTTCCCACCGCGTCCGCACGACCGGCAGGTAGGCCGCAGGATCGCGGCTGAACCGGATCGTGGCGCCCTCGGAGACGTGCAGGTTGACGCGCGACTTCAGGTGGATCGGGCCGGTGACGAAGACGCCGGGGGGAACCACGACTCGCCCGCCTCCCGCGCGGTGGCAGGCCTCGATCGCGGCGCTGGAACGCGGCCGCGGCGTCGGTCGCGCCGTCCGCCACGGCCCCGAACGCCGTGATCGGGAAGTCCCGGTCGGGGAACACCGGGTGCCCGGATGCCGGCGAGGATCCCCGGCAGGCGCTCCCACGGGTCCGGCGCGACGGGCCCCTCGGCGCGCGCGACCGCCGTCGAGAGAGCCAGCGCGGCCAGCGCGGGAACGAGAGCCCGCGACGGGCGCAGCCTCACCGGACGACCTCCACCTTCAAGGGCGAGCGCAGCCGTGCGGCGAAGGCGTCCAGGTAGCGGTCCCACGCCGCCACGTCGTGGAAGCGGCCGCTGCCGTCCCAGCCCGAGCCCGCATACCAAGTCGCGGGCGTCGCGGCCGGGGTCCGGGCGACGACCAGCTGGTTGCCGGCCTCCCCGCGCGACTCGACGACGACGGCCGGGTCGACGATCACCCCGCAGCCGAGCCAGCCGTTCTCGCCGTAGCGCGTCAGGTGCTCCCACGTTCGGACGATCCCGCGCTCCGGGTCGACGCGCGGCGTCACGCCCTCGGCGATGCGGATGCCGGCCGCCCAGGTGACCGGCCGGGCTCCGGGCGGCGGTAGAAGCTCTCGAGCTTGTTCATCTGGCTGCCCGCGTCGAGCGTGACGCGCTTGGTCTCCGTGACCCCGAGCCCCGCCGTCTCCCACTCGGGGTAGTCCAGCTCGAACACGAGGCGGATGGGCCCCGGGGCGAGGACCCTCGAGGCGCGGAAGTTCTTCGAAACCGCCAGCACGCCGTCCACGACCAGGCCGCTGCCCCCGCAGCCGCGGGTCTTGCCGGCGGGGTAGAAGTCGCCGCCGTCGCCGTGGTCCTTGTGGTAGTCGTCCACGAGGTACCAGTCGTTCAGCACGAGCCGGGGCGTGCGCTTGCTCCAGGCGTCGAGGGCGCTGCTCGTGAGCGGCTCTCCCGCGAACGTCTCGAGGCCCGCCCCGTAGAAGCGGAAGGCCACGCGGTCGTTCTCCCAGGCGAAGTCGTCGTGGCGCTCCCGCGCGAAGCGGCCGTAGACGCGGTAGTCGGAGAGCCGCGGCTTGCGGGCCTCGCCGCGGGCGAGGAGGAACTCGCGCGTCTCGCCCGGCGCGAAGTCCGCCTGGAAGACGAGGCGGTCGAGTGTCCCGTTGCCGTCCTCGTCGACGGCCTGGCTCAGGACTTCGCGGCCGCTGCGGGGGTCGGTGACGACCACGCGCCGCAGCTCGCCGGCCGCAAGCGCCGGGGCCAGAACGGCAGCCGGCACCTCGACGGTCTCCGACGGGCGTGCGGCGTCGAGTGCGCTGGTGACGCGCAGGCGCAGGGGCGCGTCCTGTGCGAGCCCCGGGGAGGCGGAGGCGAGTGCGAGCGCGAGGGGGAGAAGGCGGAACCCTATAGGCATCACGTTCGGATCTCCAAATGGTCCGACCAATCGAAGCCCTGGGAGGGCCGGCGCCCGAGGCGTGCCCGACCGCGATGGCGCAGTCTGAGCCTGTTCTGCAGCCATTTCGGGCCGAGCTCGCCGCATCGGGGCCGAGCAGAGTCTGTTATACCAAATAGGGGATGTCAAGAGTTTGTCTTACCAATCGGAGTCGTCTATGATCACGTGCGTCATCCTGGTTTCCGCTGCGGCGGCCCCGTTCGGAACGCCCCGGGGACCACGACGTGAAGCGGATCGCGGAGGTCCCCGGGAGGTGAGGGCGCTCGACCACTGGCTCGTCGGCCTCGTCGCCTGCGCCTTCCTGGCGCCCGCCGAGGGCCTCGGCTCCCCGCCCGCGTTCCCCGGCGCCGAGGGCTTCGGTGCGGCCACGCCCGGGGGGAGGGGCGGGCGGGTGGTCTTCGTGACCACGCTCGAGGAGCACGGCCCGGGCAGCTTCCGGGAGGCGGTGGCGGCGAAGGGCCCACGGACGGTCGTCTTCCGGGTAGGCGGGCTCGCGACCTTGGCTTCGCCGGTCGTGATCACCGAGCCGTTCCTGACCGTCGCCGGACAGACCGCGCCGGGCGACGGGATCTGCTTCCGCGGCCACGGCGTCGAGATCCGGACGCACGACGTGGTCCTGCGCCACCTGCGCTTCCGGCCCGGCGACATCTCCGGCGCGGAGGTGGACGGGGTCACGGTGGCGAGCGGGGCCCGTCGGGTGATCCTCGACCACTGCTCGGCCGGCTGGTCGGTGGACGAGAGCCTCTCGCTGAGCAGCGACGTGGCCGACGTCACCGTGCAGTGGCCCCGTCGTCACGCATACCGTCGTGTTGTCTAAGCTCGAAAATCCATGGGACATGGCCTTCCTGCCGGACGGCACGATGTTCTTCACCGAGAAATGCAAAGGCCTCTCGGTCCGCACGGCTGCGGGCAAGGTCAATCCGCTGCTCGGGATGAAGGACAGTAAGGGCTACGCCGACACCGCGGGCGACCTCTTCTGCGAGGGTCAAGCGGGCATGCAGGGTGTCACGGTCGATCCGGACTTTGCAAAGAACCGACTGATCTATGTGTATTCGACGTCGTCAATGACGGCCCCCGGCACCAATCGTGTGCTGCGGCTAAAGGTGAACGACGACTTCAGCAAAGTGTCGGATCGAACAGATATCGTCGCCGACATCGCTTACAAGCCCAAAGCCAGCGATCATCCGTTCGGCGGTCCCGGCGCTCATAACGGCGGCCGTCTGCGCTTCAACCCCGGCGACGGCTTCCTCTACGTCACGACCGGCGACACGCACAACGGCGAGGTGCCGCAATCGCCGACTAAAATCGGCGGCAAGGTGCTACGCATCGACCGCGACGGCAAGGCGGCCCCGGACAACAAGCCGCCGGAGGGCTTTGACAAGCGAATCTACACGTACGGACATCGCAACCCGCAGGGAATCACCTTCCGTCCCGGCACCAACCAGCCATACACAGCTGAGAACGGACCTTGGCACTCCGATGAAGTGACGGCGCTCGTCAATGGCGGCAACGCCGGCTGGGATCCGCGTCCCAGTCAGGCCGGCCGCGGCGATTGTCCCGACAAATATTGCGGCTACTCACCCAACCAGATGGGTGCGGTCGATCCCAAGGAACGCGCAAAGTTCATGCCGATGACAGACACGGCTACGTATCCCAATGCCATGAAGCCCGCCTGGAATAACGACGGCCTCTCGCAAGGCACCTCATCGGGCGTGTTCCTGGACGGGCCCCAATGGAAGTTGTGGAACGGCCGCATGGTCGTCGGCTTAATGGGTATCGGCGTGCATGGAACGCCGGTCGGCAACAGGCTCGATGTGCTCGATATCGCCGCTGACGGCTCGTCCGCGACACGCACGATGGTCAATCTGCCGATGCCTGCCGGCCGCTTCCGCTCGGTCGTACAGGGGACGGATGGCAATTTGTATGTCGCCACCGACGAAGGCAGCATCATCATGTTGAAGCCAAACTAACTCTGTTCAGCCGCACTGCTGTAACGGCAGTGCGGCTGACACGCTGACACTTATGCAAACCCGAATTGGTGCGCCGTTTACAGTCGGCCAAGGCAAAGTGTCTAGACCCACAAGTATTGAGCGGACACGACTAAAACATGAAAAAGCAGACGACGACGAAGTTGGCGATCGTAAGCACGGTGACGTTGCTGACATTTTTCGGCTTCTCGCCAAGTCGTGCCGCCGATGAAATGACACCGCTAAACCGCGTCGAAGCGACGGAAAAGGGTAAGCTGAAAAATCCGCTTCTGCTTACGCCTGAAGTGATCGCCGAAGGCAAAGAACTCTATCAGGCAAAAACATGCGGTGCCTGCCACGGCGGCAATGGAAGTGGCATTCATTGCCCCTCCCTGATCAACGAGGCGTGGGTCTACGGCAGTGATGACGACACGCTCTTCCGTCTCATCACCCTCGGAAGCGAAGCGCTTTTGAACAGTGGCTACAGCCGTGGCGACAAAGAACAGGTTGCCGGTCCGATGCCGGGCCTCGGCACGACCTTCGCTGAAGAACAAGACCTCTGGAAAATCATTGCCTATATACGCTCCCTGCAACCCGGTTCGGCTGACAAGTAGCACGCGAGATGGGAGCAATTGCCCGATGCATCGCCCCGGATCAGCAGCGCGGCTGGCTAAGCGGCTCATCAGGTGAGTCAGAAACCACACGCGCAGAAATGGGAGGATGCCATCTCAAAGGCCACAGAGCGTCGCGAGCTTCCAACCCCCGTCTACCTCATGGGCCAGCGCTCTTCGGCACCATGCTCATTAAAAGACTGGATGGTCTGCGAATAGCTTTGGATTTGCCTTCAGCGATTGAGCCGCTCCTCAAGTTGCAGAGCCAAATATAGCGGCAGCATTGACGCTGTGCAGCGGCTCTCCATGTTGGAAGGGCCGAGACGTGTTAGATGACCGGACACCCATAACGGCCGCTCATCACATCATGCACAAAACAACGCTCGCTCTGATGATTGTCTGCACCGGCGCGCTGGTCACGCCGCGTGTCCATGCCGCCGAACCCCTCCACGCGCCCTTCTTCACCCGCGTCTTTTCCCCTGACTTCGTCGCCACTGCCGACGACAGCCTGCCGGGTGAGAAGCCGCGGCCAGTAAAGATCTTTTTCCGCGTCTCCGAACTCGCGAAGCTGAAAGTCACCTCCGGCAAGATCATCGCCGCCGATCCCTTTGTCAGTACAGATCAGCAGCCACTCGCGCTTGAAGTCCCGAAAGGGCGAATTCCCCGTCAATCTCGCAATCCTCCAGGGCACGATGGGACGCGGCCGGATCGCGTTCGCGCGCGTCGACATCACTGATCGGCCCGTGGTGCGCTGGGAGGCCGCCAAACCTGAAGACATGAAGCGCGACGCGGAAAACCTCGAGGCCACCTGGGGCCTCAGTATAGACAGCGGCGTTGCCGCGTTTTTCGATCAGGATGCAGGCCGCGCTACGTCCGAGGCCGTGAAGGCGGATGAAACCTTCTTCGACAGCTGGCTCGAAAACGGCCAGAACGCCGGCATCAAAGCCAAAGGCGCAGCAGGTGCTTTCAGGCTTGCCATCGATATTGGACCAGCCAACGTCGTCGCATTCGATCCCGGTTGGGGCGAGGGTGTGTACTCCGTCTATGCAGGCATCGACGCAAATGGAAATCTCGCAGCGCTCCTCGCCGACTTTGACATTCTCGATTGGTCGAAGGTGAAGGAGTAGGGGCGGCGAACACGCGCTTCAGGCCCCGGCCCGATCGCGCGCCTTGGGCCGGACGGCATGCGTGGTCTTCCGGCCAGCCTTTCCTGCTGCCGCCTGCAACGCAGCCCGGAACTCGTCGCGCTTCTCGTGGATCGACGCAATCACCGGCCCTGTCGGCACGCCGAGATCGACGAGCGCCGCCTCCGACAGCTGCAAGCTGGCTTCGATTGTTTCCGGCACTGCATCCGACACCCCTAACTCGTAGAGGTAACGTGCGTGATCTGCATCGCGCGCGCGGGCAACGATCGTGATCTTGGGACTGAGCGCCCGCACCGTCTTGACGATATCGTCCGTCGCATCCCAGTCGTGGATGGTGATGATGACGGCCTTCGCACGCATCAACCCGCAGTGCTGCAAGAAGCTCGTGTTGAGGGCATCGCCATAATAGATTGGCCGCTTCTCCATTCGCGCGCTGGAGACGAGATCGGGCCGTTTCTCTGTGATGATGTGGCTGACGTTGTGCACGTTCAGCATGTCGGCCACCAGCGCGCCTACGCGGCCATATCCGATCACGATCGCGGTGACGACCTCCTCGCTACCCGGCAGTTCCTTCAGTGCAGGGTCGGAAGAAACGGAGACCGGCACGGGGAACAAAGCCTGCGCAGCTTTGTCGATGAGCGGGATCAGTGCCATTGAGAGCGACGTCAGAGCCAAAACGTAAGCCGCGACATCCGGTGTGATGATCTTGGCAGCGAGCGCCAGGCCCAGAACGATGAATGCGAACTCGCCGCCCGGCCCGAGCAGCGCCGCTGTCCTCCCGGCCACCGCCGTGCTGAACCCGAACGCCTTCACGATGCTGCCGACGATCACCCACTTGATGACAAGAAAGACCACAAGGCCCAGCAGGACCTTGCCAGGATTATCCAAGACGACGCTGAGGTCGAGCCCGGCGCCCACCGTGAAGAAGAAGCAGCCGAGCAGCAGCCCCTTCACCGGTTCGATCGTCGCTTCTATCGCCCGGCGGAATTCGGTTTCCGCAAGGAGCAGTCCGGCGACAAACGCACCCAACGCCATCGACAGCCCCGCTGCTGCCGTGACGACCCCGCTTCCAGCAGCCACCAGCAGGACAGCGGCGACGAAGAGATCGCTGCTTTCCGTGTTTGCAACCAGTCGAAACAGCGGCCGCAGCACAAGATAACCGACGACAACGATCAAACCGACCGCGAGAAAGGCCTGGCCGAGGGCCAGCGCAATTCCAGTCACGAGGGATTCGCTATTTCCCGGCGCTAGTGCGGGGACCAGCATCAACAGGGGAATGACGGCGAGATCCTGCATGAGCAGGATGGAAAAACTCGTGCGTCCCGTTCCCAGCGACAGCCGGTTTTGCTGTGCCAGCAGTTCCACCACGATCGCGGTCGATGACAACGCCAGCGACGACCCGATGATGAGCGCTGCCGCCGGCTCCTGACCCAGCAGTGCGGCGACCGTGGCAATCGCCATCGCGCTTACAATGACCTGCAGCGATCCCATCCCGAAGACCAGCCGCCGCATGATCCACAGCCGTTGTGGCGCCAGTTCAAGTCCGATGATGAAGAGAAGAAACGCCACCCCGAGTTCGCCGACGAGTGCAAGATTATCGGGATTGGAAATCGTGAACCACTCAGCCGCCGGCATGAACCGCGTCAATGCGCCGATCATGTGCGGTCCGAGCAGCATGCCCGTCAGCAGATAACCGAGCACCGGACTGATGCGCAGACGCTGCAGCAGCGGCACGGCTATAGCCGCCGTTGCTAAGATGACCATGCCATCCTTGTAGGCCGCAATGTCGTGCGTTCCCGCCATTCCCCGCTCCGGCATCGCTTAAATCGGCGACTTAAGCGATTCCACTGTCGGGCCTCGGGAAGGGAAGTGCAAGTCGCGATGCGGCGCGATGCCTGCACCCCACTTGTGGTGACGCCGTCAACCGCCGGCGTCGATCTTGTCGAGCCGCTCGGTTGCCTGCTGTCGGAACGAGGCGCATGCCTTCTCGCCCGCGGTGCACAGCACCAGGAACTCTTTGGCCGTGCTGCGGCAGGCAACGGCCGGATGTGCGGTCGTGTTGGGCAGCGCGATCACCCAAAGCGACCCATCGCGGCTATCTCGCTTGACGAACATCTTGTTGTCGCCCGCGACCTTCTCCACGCCGTCCTCGTACATGCGCAGCATGATGCCGACCATATCCGGCTTCGAGCCGCAGATATTGTCGGGCTGCTCAGCCATAGCCGGCAGCGCAGTAAACAGGCTGGCGCCGACGGCCAACAGCTTTGCGACGTCATTGATCACGGGTTCACTCCCAAATTTTATTCTTGTTTCAAGTCACTCTACGATGCGTTCTCAGGCTCCGATCATCGCCTCGATAGCAGCCAGCGCATCATCCGCCTTGCTTCCATCCGGGCCGCCCGCTTGCGCCATGTCGGGACGCCCGCCGCCACCCTTGCCGCCGGACCTTTCCGACGCGGCTCGGACGAGGTCCACGGCATTGAAGCGGCCGGTGAGGTCGGGTGTAACCGCGACGACGATGCCGAGCTTCCCGTCAGAAGATGCGTTGGCGATGGCGACGACCCCGGACCCGACCTTGGCGCGGCCCTCGTCGGCCATCGCCTTCAAGTCCTTCATGTCGACGCCCACGACCGACAACTTGAAGAAATTGGTGTCCCCGACCTTCCCAACTGCAGGTGCGCCGGCTCCCGTTGCGCCGCCGCTGCCACCCCCAAGCGCAATCTGCTTCTTGGCGTCAGCCAACTGCTTTTCGAGCGCTTTTCGCTCCTCGACAATGAGCTTCAGCCGTTCGACCACGTCCTCCGGACGCGTCTTCAGGATCGCTGCGGCCTCTTTCAATCGCTCGTCGGCCTCCGCCAAATAGCCGCGCGCACCGTCCGCCGTCAGCGCCTCGATGCGGCGCACACCCGCCGAACTCGCACTTTCGCCGACGATCTTTACGAGGCCGATGTCCCCCGTGCGCCTGACGTGCGTGCCGCCGCACAGTTCCACCGACCATGCCTTGTTCGCCCCTGGTACCGGTTCACCCATCGAAACCACGCGCACTTCCTCGCCGTACTTTTCACCAAACAGGGCCATCGCACCCGATGCCTTGGCATCGTCGACCGCCATCAGGCGCGTTTCAACGGCAGAGTTTTGCAGAACGAGCGCGTTGGCGAGCGCCTCGACCTGGCGCACCTCGTCATGGCTCATCGGCTTCTGATGCACGAAATCGAAGCGCAGGCGATCGGGCGAAACGAGCGAGCCCTTCTGCGCCACGTGTTCGCCGAGAACTTGCCGCAAGGCCTCATGCAAAAGATGCGTCGCGGAATGGTTCGCGCGCGTGGCGGTGCGGCGCTGATGATCAACTTCGAGTTCGATCGCATCGCCAGCCTTGAAAGATCCGGCCTCGACAGTGCCCAGATGGACAAAAAGATCGCCAAACTTCTTCTGGGTATCTGTCACACGGAACAGTGCGCCCTTGGGCCCACGGATCACGCCGCGATCACCGACTTGACCGCCGCTCTCGCCGTAGAATGGCGTCTGGTTGAGGATGAGGGCACCTTCATCGCCAGCCTTCAGCGACATCGCCTCCTTGCCACCCGACACGATGGCCGCCACGACGCCTTCAGCTGTCTCGGTGTCATAACCAAGGAATTCCGTGGCGCCGGTCTTTTCCTTGATTTCGAACCAGATGGTTTCGGTCGCCGCCTCACCTGAACCCTTCCAGGCTTTGCGCGCATCCTCCTTCTGCTTCTCCATCGACGTGTTAAAAGTGGCGGTGTCCACTGTAATCCCACGCGGCTTCAGAGCGTCCTCGGTGAGATCGAGGGGGAAGCCGAACGTGTCGTAAAGCTTGAACGCAACATCCCCGGGGAACACGGCGCCCTGCGTCAGCTTCGATGACGCATCACCAAGCAACTTCAGGCCGTTTTCGAGGGTCTTGCGGAAGCGTGTTTCTTCCAGCTTCAAGGTTTCAGTGATGAGCGATTGCCCCCGCGATAGTTCCGGATAGGCATCACTCATCTGACGCACCAATGCTGGCACGAGCCGATACATCAGCGGATCCTTGGCGCCCAAAAGATGCGCGTGACGCATGGCGCGACGCATGATTCGCCGCAGCACGTAACCGCGCCCTTCGTTTGACGGCAGCACGCCGTCGGCAATCAGGAAGCTTGTCGACCGCAAGTGATCGGCAATCACGCGATGCGAGAAGCGCGCCTCGCCTTCCGGCTTAACGCCGGTGGCATCGACCGACGCCGCGATCAGCGCCTTGAAGAGATCCGTGTCGTAGTTGTCGTGGACGCCCTGCAGCACGGCGGAAATGCGTTCCAACCCCATCCCGGTGTCGATCGACGGCTTCGGCAACGGCACGCGATCGCCCGGCGCCCGCTGCTCAAATTGCATGAACACGAGATTCCAGATCTCGATGAAGCGATCACCGTCAGCATCCGCCGATCCCGGTGGTCCGCCGGGAATACCCTTCTTCCCGTCCGGATCATGGTCGTAGAAGATTTCCGAACACGGGCCGCAAGGCCCCGTATCGCCCATCGCCCAGAAGTTATCTGCCGTCGCGATCCGAACAATCCTGGAATCATGAAAGCCCGAGAGCTTCTTCCAGATCCCAAACGCATCGTCATCGTCATGATAGACGGTCACAATCAGGCGCTTCTTGTCGAGCCCGTAGTCCTTGGTGATCAGGTTCCAGGCGAGTTCGATCGCCTGCTCCTTGAAGTAGTCGCCGAACGAGAAGTTGCCGAGCATTTCAAAGAATGTGTGGTGGCGCGCCGTGTAGCCGACGTTGTCGAGGTCGTTGTGCTTGCCACCCGCCCGCACGCATTTCTGCGACGACGCCGCCGTCGAATACGGACGCGCTTCCTGCCCCGTGAACACGTTCTTGAATTGCACCATGCCGGCGTTGGTGAACATCAGTGTCGGATCATTGCGCGGCACGAGCGGTGACGACGCCACGACCTCATGGCCGTTGCGCTTGAAGTAGTCGAGGAAGGCCGTTCTGATCTCGTTGACGCCCGTCATGGTCCCAAGCTTTCCGTGTGATCGTTCAAGGCTGGAGGAGAGCCGGAGGGAGAGCCCCAAACATTGCGCCTGGGTCTCCCAAACCGTCTCGTCCAGAAGGCCCACCGGCCCAATGAAGTTTGCGCGGTTCTAGCCGCCGCCTGTGGGCGTTGTCCAGAAACCCTGCCTCCGCAACGGCCATTTCGCCTACGAACAAGGTCCACCGCCGAAAAAACGCGAAAACGGGAGCTCATGCGCCCCCGTTCCCGCTACGACCCAAAATGTCGGTTTCAGCGCTTGACCTTGGCGCCCTTCTTCGGGGTCTCATCCACGTCCGGCAGCACGCCGTCCTCGTCCGGCGTCTCGCCATCAGCGTCCGCCTCGGGTTCCGCCAGCATCTTGTCCACGATGAGCCCCGCGTTGGCCCGCACCGCAGCCTCAATGGCGTTGGCCACCTTTGGGTTCGTCCGCAGGAATTCCTTCGTATTCTCCCGGCCCTGCCCGATGCGCTCACCGTTGTAGGACATCCACGCCCCGGATTTCTCGATGATGTTCGCCTTGACACCGAGATCGACGAGTTCTCCCACCTTCGAGATACCTTCGCCGTACATGATGTCGAATTCGACCTGCTTGAACGGCGGCGCAACTTTATTCTTCACAACCTTGACGCGCGTCTGGTTGCCGACCGGCTCATCCTTGTCCTTGATCTGCCCGATGCGGCGGATGTCGAGGCGAACGGAGGCGTAGAACTTCAACGCGTTCCCGCCCGTCGTCGTCTCAGGATTGCCAAACATGACCCCGATTTTCATACGGATCTGGTTGATGAAAATGACCATGCAGCCCGACTTGGAAATCGAAGCCGTCAGTTTGCGCAGCGCCTGACTCATCAAACGCGCCTGAAGGCCGGGCAGACTGTCGCCCATCTCGCCTTCGAGTTCAGCCTTCGGCGTCAGGGCCGCCACCGAGTTCGATAACCAGAACATCGACCGCTCCCGACCGCACCAGCGTATCGGCGATTTCCAACGCCTGTTCGCCCGTGTCCGGCTGCGAAATCAGAAGATCCTCGACCTTCACGCCGAGCTTGCGGGCATACACGGGATCGAGCGCGTGCTCCGCGTCGACGAAGGCGCAAATGCCGCCCTTCTTTTGAGCTTCCGCGATCACGTGCAGCGTCAGCGTCGTCTTGCCCGACGATTCCGGCCCGTAAATCTCCACCACGCGGCCCTTCGGCAGGCCGCCTATGCCGAGCGCGATGTCGAGCCCAAGCGAACCCGTCGAAATCGCCTCCACATCGATCGACTTGTCATTGGTGCCCAATCGCATGATCGAGCCCTTGCCGAAGTTTTTGTCGATCTGAGCCAGGGCCGCTTCGAGCGCCTGCTTCTTGTCCATCTTCGAGGATCCCCCTTCGATCACTTTCAAGTCGGGCTTGTTCGTCATCGGGCGCACCTTAGGGTTAAAGTTGCAGAGCTACAATTTACCAACTTTGTACCCTATTCGTTCTCACCCGTCAATCACGATTTGTTCTCGTTCGTCTATATTGATTCCAATGCTTTAGCCACGCTGCGGCGGCGCTGAGATCGGGACCATGCACATGCCTTGCCCCGGGTTTGCCCCAGTGTTCCGTTAACGTGCTACGATTTCGATTTCCGTCGCAGGGGGGACACAAGGGGTCCACGACGGAGGTCTCAACTCCAAGCGAGGAGACGGACACGCATGTCGGACCGCACCATGATCGATGTGGCAGGCAAAACCCTGCTCGTTCCCAGATTGGCCAAACGCGCGCTGCAGGTTTTGACGGCCATGGGCCTCACCGCCCTCCTGACACTTGCCATTATCGTAGCCAACAGCATGCTGACAGCCAAAGGCGGCTCGGCCTCGGGCCTCTCGACTTGGCTCGCGTTCATTCAGCGCCCGGAAGTCATCGGCACCATGGTCCTCACCTCGGTTGTCACGGTGCTGTACCTGCACTGGGACAAGCCCTCCTCTTCCGGCAACCGCCGCTGATCCAATCGAAGACGAATAAAAAACGCCCGGGTTGATCCCGGGCGTTCTATGTTTCACGTGCCGTCTTGCGACACGTCTCAGCGTGCCAATTCCGTTTTCACTTTTTCGGCGAGTTGCGGCAGCGAGAACGGCTTCGGCAGGAAAGCCACATCTTCGCTGCCGAGCGTCTCGCGGAAGGCTTCGTTGGGATAGCCGGAAACGAAGATCACCTTGATCGACGGATTGGTCTTGCGCAATTCGCGGAACATGGTCGGCCCATCCATCTCAGGCATGACGACATCCGTGACCACGATGTCGATCTCGCCGTTATGCGCGGCAACGATGTCGAGCGCCTCCTGGCCATCCGACGCTTCTAGCACCTCATACCCCTGCCGGGTCAGCGCTCGCACAGCAAAGGAACGAACCACATCTTCGTCTTCCACCAGGAGAACCCGGCCCGTGCCGGTAAGATCGCCGGCCTTGGCATTCGCATCCTTGCCAGCAAGATCCTTCGGCGGGGCAAGTGCTACCGCCGGTTCCTCCTCGTCGAGTTCAGGAATGTAGCGCGGCACGAAGATCTGGAACGACGTGCCTTTGCCCGGCGAGCTGTCGGCGTAGATAAAGCCGCCGGACTGCTTGACGATGCCGTAAACGGTGGAAAGCCCGAGGCCGGTCCCCTTGCCCACGCCCTTGGTCGTGAAGAAGGGCTCGAAAATCTTTTCCAGCACGTCCGGCGGCATGCCCGTGCCGGTGTCGACAACTTCGACGGCCACATACTCGCCGACCGGCATCCCTTCGCGTCCGATCTTCTGGCTTTCACGCTCCGTCACGTTGCGCGTCTTGATCGTCAGCGCGCCGCCGTCCGGCATCGCATCACGGGCGTTGACCGTCAAGGTTGACGATCACCCGGTAGAACTCGCCCTTGTCGACTTTCACGTACCAGAGGTCACGGCTCGGTTGGATCTTGAGCGTGATCTTCTCACCGAGCGACGTGCGCAGCATCGACGTGTTCTCGGTGATCACCTCATCGAGCAGCAGAATCTCGGCCTGCAGCGTCTGCCGGCGCGAAAAGGACAAGAAGCTGGCGCACCATACCCGCCGCGCGATAGGCGTCTGCCTTGTATGTTCTTGATGTCCTTGTAGGCCGGATCGGACATGGCGTGCGTCTGCAAGAGCAGATCGGAGTAAGCCGATGATCGCCGTCAGCACGTTGTTGAAGTCGTGCGCGATGCCGCCCGCGAGCTTGCCGACAGCCTCCATCTTCTGACGACTGCGCGAATTGGACTTCCAGCGCCTTCTGCTCGGTAGCATCGACGACGTACAGCATGGCGGCTTCGCGGTCGGTTGCCTGCTCGACCATTGGGCTCATATAGACCCGACGAACGGTATTCGCCGAGAGCGCTGTTTCGATTGGCTGACCACCGGCCTTTCCGGCGAGAACCCGCCGCAGGTTTTCCTCGATTTCAATGCGTGCCGGCTTGTCGTCCGTGCGTGTCAGAACGTCGACAGCTCGCTTGCCGATGCCACCAGAGGCATCGAGCATCAGGCGAGCAAAGGCGCCGTTGGAGCTTGTCACGCGACCATCCGCAGACACGCTGGCGATGCCAAAAGGAGCCGACTGGAAGAAGCGCGCAAAGCGGACATCGCTCGCGGACGCATCGAAACCGAGACCATGATCGGTTTCGCGGTTGACGAACGCGATGAGGCGGCAACCATCCCGATGGGTGCGCGCGACGAGCCGCACCGGCAGCAGACGGCCGTCTTCACGGGTGGCGTCGATATCGAGCGATATCATATCCTCCGCACCGGCCCGCCGCGCGCCCTCGATCAAATCGACGGTCTCGGCGGTGACGATATCGGACAGGCGCACGACGCGATTGACGAGCGGCTGATTGGGATAGCCGAGCCAGCGCGCAAGTGTACCATTGATGTTGCGGACGACCCCGGCCTGGTCGACTGTCAAGAGACCGATCGGAGCGGCGTCGTAGTACCCAAGCGTATCGACGAGTGCCTGCCGTGCAGCAGCAATCCGCATCCGGTCTTCGGTCACATCTTGAACCGTCCAGAGCACCAGCGGTCCGGTTTCGTGGACGCGTCCGAGTTCGAGGGGCGCCACGTCGATCCGCAGGATGCGCTGCGGCAGCGCACCACCGGCCGCCAGCCGAAAATCTTCGCCGTGACGGTCGCCCCGCTCGGCGGCACGGTTCAAACGGAAGAACGCTTCGCGCACGGCCAGATCGGCACCGAATGCCATATCGAGCGCAGAGACGTCGCGCGACGAGAGCCGTCCGACGAGCTCCTCCAGTTTCCGGTTGACGAACAGCAGGGCCCCATCGCGCCCAGCCACCATCAGCCCGCGGTCGATGCCTTCGGCGATACTGCGAGCGACGTCGTCGGTCTGCACGCGCTCACCGATGCGAACATGCCCCGCGAGCACACCCAGCATAAAGAACACGCCGAGGATGGCGAACGATGACAGCGCGGTGAGAAGGATGGGCGTGCCGGCGGTGCTCACGCCCACGGCGACAGCCACGACGCCCAGCGCGAAAACCGCACCCAGCACCGGCAAATGGGAAACCGCACCTTCGGCAAACGGGCCGTGTGGGCCGGCTGAAGCCGGTCCCCTGGGGGCCGCAACACCACTATCGCTCATGAAGTCGAAGGGTATCTGATTCGAAGAAGGGGCGGCCTCGAATGGCGGCATGGATCAACGGCCTCGTTACGCAGGTCACTTTTTTCCCCGTGTTCCGAAAGCGATCTGTGGAGATCCAGCTTCGATGCACGGGAACGCTGTCCACAGTTCGATCATCAGGGTTAAATTGGGGTGAACTTCGCGCTATAGGTCGCCTTAAGCGCTGCATCATTCTGAGCAGCGGCGGACCGAAAGGAGCACGGCTTCTTTCGAATGCGTCAACGCCATTGCGGAAATGGGGCGATGATTTAACAGCCTCCGCACCGGACTTCACAATGAAGTTCAGTTGCGCTGGCTGCCGCACAAATCCGGCTGATGAATTTGGCCATGGGGAGACGATGCACGATGTGGGACATTCTCACTTATCTGTTGCTGATCGTGCTGATTGCGGGGGCACTCATCGCTGCCGCCCTCGTGGCGCGGAGCTACATGAGCGGTACCTCCCCACTGGATGGGTTCTTCGGACCCAAGCCAGACAAGCGCTTGGACGTTGTTGAACACACGTCGGTCGATGGCCGCCGCAGGCTGGTGCTCGTTCGCCGCGACAACGTCGAACATCTGATCATGACCGGCGGCCCTGTCGACGTCGTCATCGAAACCGGAATTTCGCCACGCACAGTGACCCGCCCCGAGGTGGTCGAACCGCAGCCCGTGTTTTCCCGCCCCGCCCGCACATTCGGTCAAGCGACCGCTGGGGAAAAATGAAAAGCCACCGACGCGTCCGGCCCGCTCCCAGAGAGGCGAGTTGGTCCGGGGCCTTAATAATGAGGCCGACCGCCGCATGCGCGCGCCCTCGCCCCCTCAGGGCCACAGTTCCGCCGTCAAGTCTTACGCCCGACCCGGCCAGTATCGGCATGTGGCTGGCGCCCCAAACAGGGGGTCGAGAACGGCAAGCAACATCAAGGACGGATAATGCTTTTCGCTAATCGCGTTCGAGCTGCAGCCCTGATCGGGACCGTCGCCTCCGCCCTCGTGCTGATTCCGCCGCCGACCCGGCGCGCGCCCAGACATTGTTTGCCCAGGCATTGTTTGAAAGTGCGGGCGCCACGGCACAGGCCGAGGTCCCCGTCACCAATCCCGCGCCCGCTCCTCCCCCTGTCGCGCCGGATTCCCTTCAGCCACCAGCTTCTGCACCCAGCATTCCAGCCGCGCCAGCGCCGGCCGCATCCCCCGCCGCAGAAGGACCAGCACCGGCTACGACAGTGCCGGCTACGACGGCCCCCGCCGCCCCTCCGCCGCCCGCTGCTCCAGACAATGCCGCAGACCAAGCGATGCTGGATGAAATCCGCCAGCCATCGTCCTACTTGCGTACGGCGATCGAGGGGCTTGAAGCCAACGTCGAAGCCGCGCGCGAGAATGATGAGGACTTGGCCCGTCAGCGAATCGAGATCGAGGCCTTGATTTAAGCGTCCGACCTCTTTTTGGAGAGCCTGCAGCCCCGGTACAAAGCGGTCACGTTGCAAATCGAAAAGCTGGGACCGCCACCTGCAAAGGACCAGCCCGCCGAAGCACCCGCGATTGCCGGGCGAGCGCCAGCGTCTGGGCTTTCTCTCGGCGGAAATCGACGGCGCCATCAAAGCGACCGGCCTCATCCAGTACCGCGCGCGTGAGCTGCTCTCTCGCGTCCAGGACTATCGGACGCTGATCTTCACCAGCCAGCTATTCCGTCGCAACGCCTCGCCTCTCAGCCTCAGCACGTGGTCGACCGTTGCGGACGCTCTACCGCCGGCAGCCACCGAATTGAAATGGACGTTCTGGCGCTGGCGGCGGTCGGCTGAAGGAAATCTGTTCGCGATCTTTGCCCTGCTTGGCAGTGCCGCCGCGCTTTATTTCGTTCTGGCGCGCGTGCGCCGTCGTGTTTTCGCAGCCCGGCTCGACGCGCCACGCGATACCGAGCCTGACTTCTTCCAGCGCGCGGGAACGGCCGGACTGGTCGCAAGCCTCAACGTCCTGCCAGCCGCGCTTGCCGTAACGCTCGTCGCCTTCGGCTTCGACAACCTCGGTCTCTGGTTCTTGGACAGCGACCGCATCGTCTTCACCGTTCTTCCGGCCGCCCTGGTCTTTATTGCCGTGCGTGCCTTGGCCCGCGCCATCCTTCAGCCGAAACGCGCCGAATGGCGCCTCGTCGACCTAGCCGACAAGCCGGCTGCCTCACTCACCACGGCTATGACCTGGATTGGCGCGATCTACGCCATCGATCTGCTGCTCAAGGAAGCGATCCGCATTCTCGCCATGCCGCTTTCCGTCAGCGTGGCGGCGGCCACGATCGCCAGCGTGGGGCTGGCAGCACTTTTGTTCAAGATCGTGCGCACGCCATTTACGCGCCGCCCGCCGCAACCGCGCGATCCGGAACAGCCCTCTGACGCACTCACGGCCGTCCCAAAAGACGCCCCATCGGCAACCGGAGCTTTCGACGTCGGTTGGCTGGCCCCCCGGCTTCTCAAGATCCCGCTCCTCGCCGTCGCACTTTTCATTCTGGGCACATCGCTCGCCGGGTACGTCGCCCTCGGCCGCTTCGTCTCAGGACAGGTGATCGTCACCGGCAGCGTCGTCGTGCTGGTGATCCTGCTGCATCTCGCGATCCGGGCACTGGTCGGGGAAGAGGCCCGGCGAGAGCGCGTCTTAGGCCGCGCCATGTACGAGCGACTTGGCCTCGACGACACGCAGTCTCGCCACGTGACGAAGGTCGCGGCGTTCGCGCTCGACGGCCTCCTTGCGCTGGTAGCCCTGCCGTTCATTCTCGTGACCTGGGGCTTTGCCCTGCCCGATACGCTGGCATGGCTTAAATCTCTGATTTTCGGATTCGAGATCGGCCACGTCCGCATCTCGCTGGCCCAGATCGCAACAGCGGTCGCACTATTCGCAGCGCTGCTCTTCGTCACCCGTACGCTGCAACGCTGGATCAACGGCTCGTTCCTGACCACCGCCCGTATTGATCCCGGAGTTGCGAATTCCATCCACAAAGCCATCGGCTACGCCGGCTTCGCCTTCGCGGTGCTGGCAGCCCTGTCCTATGCGGGCCTCGACATCACGAACATCGCCATCGTCGCCGGCGCCCTGTCGGTCGGCATCGGCTTTGGGCTGCAGTCGATCATCAACAACTTCGTTTCCGGACTTATCCTGCTCTTCGAACGGCCGCTGAAAGTGGGCGACCTAATCGTCGTCAACGGCCAGACCGGCCGCGTGCGCAACATCTCCGTGCGCTCGACCGAGATCGAAACCGGCGACCGCGCCACGCTGATCGTGCCGAACTCCGAACTCATCACCAATTCGTTCCTGAACTGGACGCATCGCAACTCACTGTCCAGCATCAGCATCCCGGTTAAGACGAGCTACGCCACCGACCCTGAGCAGGTGCGAAAGGTCCTGGAAAAGGTCGCGAGTGAATGCCCGATTATTCTCCAGCAGCCCAAGCCTGGCGCATCCTTCGACAGCTTTGGCCCCAACGGGTTTGAGTTTTCGCTTTCTGCGAGCGTGGCTGATTTCGCCAAGCGCGGAGCCGCAATGTCGGATCTGCGCCACCGAATTGTGGCGGCTTTTCGTGAGAATGGGATCGAGATGCCCTACGCCCAGCATGACGTTCACCTGCGCGATCTCGACTTCGTCAAGACGCTGGTGCAGCGCGTGCAAGACGTGCGCGCGGCCGAGGCGACAACAGAGCCACGCCCCGCAAAACCTGTGTCGCCTGAACCGCCCCCGCCGGGGCAGCCCGAGACCACAGCCATCGAACCCGAGCCGCAAGCAGACTTCCGGATGAAGCGCCGAAGCTAAGTCGCCAGATCAGCGGGGTGCCGGCGCCACGGCGCTATCCTGATCGGCGAAGATCGCCGGGTCGATGTGACCAAGATCGAAGTCGCTGAACTCTACCTTGGCAACCTGATAATGCCCCCGGCTTCCGGACCCTTCGACTACGTTGAGGACCCCGAGAGCGACCGCCGCGTTGTAGGCCGCGATCTTGGCGTCGGCCGATTCCGCACCGGCTTCCGCAAGCCCCTCGACAACGAAAGCGAAGACGAGCCAAGAGATTGCGGCGCGCGACCAATGCGTGCCACTGAACTTCAAAATGGACAGCATGAACCACACTCCAGAACACCGCACGAAGCGGTCACATTCTGCAAGTGTGAGCTACAAATATTGCGCGGCCGTTAATGGCTGTTTCGAAACGAGCCATGGCCCCGACAGTCAGTCTTCGCGATAGACGCGCTCACGCCGCTCGTGCCGCTCCTGAGCTTCGAGAGACAGCGTCGCTATCGGCCGCGCATCGAGCCGCTTCAAGCCGATCGGCTCGCCGGTTTCCTCGCAATACCCATATGTGCCGTCTTCGATCCGGGCGAGCGCCGCGTCGATCTTGGAAATCAACTTGCGCTGCCGGTCACGCGCGCGCAGTTCCAAGGCGCGATCGGTTTCCGATGTCGCCCGGTCGGCGAGATCCGCATGCTGTACGCTGTCCTCGTGCAAACCCTCGAGCGTCTCTTTGGTCTGCCGGATTATGTCTTCCTTCCAATTGATGAGCTTCTGGCGGAAGTAGAGACGCTGGTATTCGTTCATGAACGGCTCGTCTTCCGACGGACGATAGTCCGGCGGCAACACGATTGCGGAGGCTTTAACCCGGTCCACCAATTTCTTGTCCGGCTGTTTCTGGGCAGCCTTCGTCACGGCGCGCGACTTGGCCACGACGGCAGGCGCAGACTTTGATGCGGCAGAGACCGCAGGCTTGGCTAGCCACCGGCTTTGAGGCCGTCTTTGTGCCGCCTTTTTTCTCTTGCAGCAGGCTTTGCAGCCGCCCCGGACCGCCCCTTGACGTTGCGCTCAGCCGGCACAGCGGATCGGGCTTTGCCGGTGGCAGGAGCCTTAGCCCGAACACCCGCTAAAGCCTTCGTACCCTTTGATTTATCATCGCGTTTGCCCATGGGCCGTTCTCCGCTGGAGGCACACTCGCGTTTTGCGTCTCGGACCCCGCAGGACTTGAAGCAGAGGCCGCTCAGTCGCGCACCTATTGTCGCGGGCGGGTGGCGGAATCTAGGCAAGCCGAGCTGGCACCAGCCCCTTTTTATTTTGCTCGTAAATTCCGAGACTTGGGATTTTCGAACGGTGTCGCCATCGTGGAGACAACGACGAGCCGCCCAGATGGGTAATCGCTATTTAATTCATTATCTGCAATCTATGGTTGTTCAAAAGTCACAGAGCAACCCTTGCGGGCTATCGCGTCTTCCCAGCAATTCTGTGACGAGAGCCAGCCGCCTCCCACACGGTGTCCTGTCGTGCGCCTCCGCGTCCCAACGTCCCCAACACGACGGACGAGAGGCCATGGCGGGCCCGGCTCTCCCGGACAAGCCGGCGCCGCACATGGTGGGGTTCCCGTGTGCGGCGCCCGCGTTTTGCGATGAGCCACCAAGCAGCTGGTGGCGTTCGGTCCCCTTCCCTCACGCAAGACACAGCCCTACGGTAGGCCGTGTTTTCCCCGGAACAGGACCAGCGAACCCATTCATGAAATTCAAGGGCACGAAGTACTACGTCGCAACCGACGACCTGAAGGTCGCCGTCAACGCCGCCATCACGCTCGAGCGCCCGCTGCTGGTCAAAGGCGAGCCCGGCACCGGCAAGACGGTGCTCGCCCTGGAGGTCGCCAAGGCGCTCGGGCGCGCCGATCATCGAATGGCACATCAAATCGACCACCAAGGCGCAGCAAGGCCTTTACGAATACGACGCCGTCTCCCGCCTGCGCGACAGCCAGCTCGGCGACGAGCGCGTCAAGGACATCCGCAACTACATCAAGAAGGGCAAGCTCTGGGAGGCGTTCATCATGGACCGCCGGCCCATCCTGCTGATCGACGAGATCGACAAGGCCGATATCGAGTTCCCCAACGACCTGCTGCAGGAACTCGATCGCATGGAATTCTTCGTCTACGAGACCGGCGAGACGATCAAGGCCGCGCCAGCGCCCCATCGTGATCATCACCTCGAACAACGAGAAGGAACTGCCGGACGCCTTCCTGCGCCGCTGCTTCTTCCACTACATCAAGTTTCCCGATCCCGACACGATGCAGAAGATCGTGGACGTGCACTTTCCCAGCCTCAAGGGCCGCCTCGTCTCGGAAGCCCTGCGCATCTTCTACGACATGCGCGACGTGCCGGGCCTCAAGAAGAAGCCGTCCACCTCCGAACTGCTCGACTGGCTGAAGCTCTTCTCAACGAAGACATCGACTTCGCGACCTTGAAGGAAACCGACAGCAGCAAACTCATCCCGCCGCTGGCCGGCGCGCTCCTCAAGAACGAGCAGGACGTCCACCTCTTCGAACGCATCGCCTTCATGAGCCGCCGCAAGGGCGAACAGTAGAAGCGGAGGGCCCGCCATGGCCGACAGCGTTCTCACCGGCGGCTGCCAATGCGGCGCCATCCGCTTTCGCGTTGAAGGCGACCTGAAAGACGCCTCCGTCTGCCACTGCCGCATGTGCCAGAAAGCCTTCGGCGGCTTCTATGCGCCGCTCGTCAACACCAAGGGCAGCATCCTCACGTGGACGCGCGGTAAGCCGAAGCACTTTGCCTCCTCCAATTTCGTCAACCGCGGCTTCTGCGCAAACTGCGGCACGCCCCTCACCTACGAAGCCCCCGACGGCGTTGCGCTCTCCATCGCCGCCTTCGACCACCCCGAAAAGATCGCGCCCACTGTGCAATTCGGCATTGAAGGGAAAATCCCCTACGTCGATGGCATTCCGGCTCTTCCTTCGCTGGACACGATGGCCGACCCGATCGCGGCCCCCTTCCTCTCGCAACTCGTGTCATTCCAGCATCCCGATCACGACACCGAAGAGTGGCCGCCGAAGTGACCGCGCGCGAAAAATCCATCCGCTCCGCCACCGATCTCGTGTCGGCCGGTTTCGCAGCGCCCGCGCATGCCGACACACTGGCAGCAGTGGCTGAACGCTACGCCGTCGCCATCACGCCCACGATGGCCACCCTCATCGACACGAAGGATCCGGCCGATCCAATCGCACGCCAGTTCGTACCCAGCGCCGCCGAACTGACGACCCACGCCGCCGAACTCGCCGATCCGATCGGCGACCACACAAAAAGTCCCGTGCCCGGTCTGGTCCATCGCTACACCGACCGCGTTCTCCTGAAAATTGTCGGCGTTTGCCCGGTCTATTGCCGCTTCTGTTTCCGCCGCGAAATGGTCGGCCCCGACGCCGGTCACAATTTGACCGAGGCGGAAATCGCTGCCGCGCTCGCCTACGTTCGCGCCACACCCGCCGTCTGGGAGGTTATCCTCACCGGTGGCGATCCGTTCACGCTCTCGGAACGGCGTGTGCGCTCACTCATGCAGGCCCTCGACGCCATCCCGCATGTAAAAATCGTTCGCTGGCACACCCGCGTCCCCGTCGTCGCCCCCCACGTCGTAACGGACGCGTTCGTCCACGCCGTCAGCGACACCACGAAGACCGTCGTCGTCGGCCTCCACGCCAACCACCCGCGCGAACTCACGCCGGAAGCCCGCGCCGCCATCGCCCGCCTCGCGAACGCCGGCATCCCGCTCCTCAGCCAAACCGTCCTGCTGCGCGGCATCAACGACGATACCGCCACGCTCGAGCTTCTCATGCGCGCTTTCGTCGAAGCGCGCGTGATCCCCTATTATCTCCACCACGGTGACCTCGCCCCCGGCACCGGACATTTCCGCATCCCGGTCGCCCAGGGAGTTGCACTCGTCCGCGAACTTCACCGCCGCCTGTCAGGGATTGCACGGCCCGACTACGTCCTCGATCTCCCTGGCGCATTTGGGAAAGTGTCCCTGCTGTCCGCGGATGTTCGTTTGACACCGGACGGCTGCGAAATCCGCGATGCCAAGGGCCGAACGCACGTGTATCGCGACGCCCTGCCATAAGGCTCCCAAATATAAGCTATCGCCATTCCGATACCGCCATCCGGACAACTCCGGACTGACGCCGATCAAGATTGCCGGATCAACCGATCGATGCCAGAGTGACGCACCATTTTTGACGACCGTTCCGCCTCGACGCAGAACGGGGGCCGAGCATCGCCCCGTCACATAACGAAGAACTGGAGAGGAAGCCCAATGAACGAGCAGTTGAAGTCCGAGCTCTTCCACGGCGCGTGCCCGCACGACTGCCCCGACACCTGCTCGATGGTCTACGAAGCCCGCGACGGCAAACTCGTCGATGTGCGCGGCAACAAGGACCACCCGATGACGCGCGGTGGCCTGTGCGTGAAGCTCAAGGACTTCCACGACCACCACGCCAACCCCGATCGCCTCCTCTATCCCCTCCGCCGCAAGGGTCCAAAAGGCTCCGGTCAGTGGGAGCGCATCACCTGGGAAGATGCGATCTCCGAAATCGGCCGCCGCTGGCGCGAGATCATCGCCGAGCACGGCAGCCAGGCGATCATGCCCTACAGTTATCTGGGCAACATGGGCCTCGTGCAGGGTATCAACTCCGGCGATCCATTCTTCAACCGCCTCGGCACGACCGTGAACGAAAAGACATTCTGCGCGTCGGGGTCCTCCACCGCATGGCTCCTGACCGTCGGCCCGACCGGCGGCGTCGATCCGGAAAGCTTCGTGCATGCGAAATTCATCGTCATCTGGGCTTGCAATTCGATCTCGACCAACCTGCACCATTGGCCTTTCGTGCTTGAAGCACAGAAGCGGGGCGCCAAGGTCGTCGTCATCGAACTCGTATAAGTCGCGCACGGCGAAAGCTGCCGACTGGCACATCTGCCCCAAGCCTGGCACCGATGGCGCGCTCGCGATGGGCTTCATCCACTCGATCATCGCGCAAGGCCTCGTCGATCAGGAATGGGTCGACAAGCACACCTATGGTTATCCCGAACTCAAGTATCGATCCGCTGACTTCTCGCCCGAGTACGTGGAAAAGATCACGGGCGTGAAGGCCCACGACATTCGGAAGTTCGCCAAGGAATTTGCAACCGCGCAGCCCTCGGTCATCCGTCTCGGCGTGGCTCTCGAACGCCACGCTGGCGGCGGCCAGGCCATCCGCGCAGTCTGTGCACTCCCTGCACTCGTCGGCTCGTGGAAGCACGTCGGCGGCGGCCTCCTGCAAATGCCGCTATGGGACTTCCCCGTCGATTGGGCCAAGGTCTCGCGCGGTGATTGGATCAAGCCCGGCACCCGCGCCATCAACAACCTTCGCCTCGGCGCGGCCCTCACCGGTGAAATGGGTCTCGACCCGCCGCTGAAATCGCTCTTTGTCTATTGCACCAATCCGGTGTCGCAGGCACCCGAAACGAACAAGATCGTCAAGGGCCTGAAGCGCGAAGACCTTTTCACCGTCGTCGCCGAACACTTCATGACTGACACCGCCAAGTATGCCGACATCGTGCTGCCGAACGCCATGGCCGGTGAAGCGGAAGACATGATGTGGTCGTGGGGCCACTTCTACTTCACGTACAATCAGAAGGCCGTCGAACCGCCGGGCGAAGCGCGCCCCACGAGCGACATGTGGCGCCTGCTCGCGAAGGAAATGGGCTTCGATGATCCGGTCTTCAAAATGACTGACAGTGAATTGGCCGCCCATTACATCAATTGGGATGATCCCAAGATGGCCGGTATCGACATGGAGTACTTCAAGAAGCACGGGTACTTCAAAATCGACGTTGGCTCGGCCGATACGCGTACACCACACAAGGAGGGCAAGTTCCCGACGCCATCCGGCAAGGTCGAGTTCCTGCTGCACGACGCGAAGAACTTCGTCGCTGGTCCCTTCCGAGCTATGTACGAAGGCGACCAGGACGGCTCACCCGTCGATCCGCTGCCGGGTTACATTCCGAACCGCGAGGCGCCCGAGACCAACCCCGAACGTGCCAAGCTCTATTCGTTGAACATCATCTCGCCGAAGAGCCACGCGTTCTTGAACTCGTGCTACGCAAACGAGGAACACAAGATCAAAGCGCAAGGCGAGCAATTCGTGTTGATCTCTCCTGCCGATGCTGAGAAGCGCAACATCAAGGAAGGCGATCCGGTCCGCGTCTACAACGACCGTGGCGACTTCACAGGCGTCGCCAAAGTCACTGATGACGTCAACCCCGGCATCGTGGTCGCGACGCTCGGCTACTGGCGCTCGCTCAACCGCACCGACGGCTCGGTCAACTCCATCTCCTCCGACGCCCACTGCGGCCTCGGCCGCGCGCCGACGTTCTCCGACAATCTGGTCGAGGTCAGCCGCGTCAACCAACCGGCGATGGCGGCGGCGGAGTAATCTGCAGGAACGAACGGACGTAAAAAAAGTCGAGGGCCGGTCGTGCGCCGGCCCTCAACTGTTTGGGACGCAAGCGAGGTGCAGTTTTGACGGTATCGCTTCAAATCGGCTTCGTCGTTTTCCCCGGCATCACGCAACTCGATATGACTGGACCGTTCGAGGTCTTCGCTCGCGTTCCCGGCGCAGACGTCCATCTTGCCTGGAAGTCGCTAGCTCCGATCCGCAGCGACACGGGTCTGACCCTCACCCCCACCATCACGTTCGACATGTGCCCCGGCCTGGACGTGATCTGTGTCCCCGGCGGTCCTGGCATCAATGCGTTGCTCAACGATGAAACCGTCCTCGACTTCGTGCGTGCGAAAGCCGCCACCGCGTGCTACGTCACCTCGGTCTGCACCGGAGCACTCGTGCTCGGTGCCGCCGGTCTCCTCGACGGCTACAGAGCAGCGACGCACTGGGCCGCCCGCGACTTTCTGGAATTTTTCGGTGCAACAGCCGTCGACGAGCGTGTCTGCATCGATCGCAATCGGATTACGGGCGGCGGCGTCACCGCCGGCATCGACTTCGGCCTCGCGCTCGCTGCCGAACTGACCGGATCAACCAACGCCGAGATGATCCAGCTGTTCATGGAGTACAATCCGGCTCCGCCATTCAACGCCGGTTCGCCTCTCTCCGCTGCGCCTGAACTCGTCGCCCGCTACAGGGACACCATGAGAGCGCCGTTAGAAGCGCGCCGGCAGGCGGTCGAACAGGCTGCCGCTCGCCGCCGCCTCACGCCCTGAGCCGCGCATGCACGGCATAATCAAGCACCACGTCTGCCGCGTGCGCACTTGGCCGCTTCGCCGTCGCAATGCGCTCAGGCACGCGCATCAGAGCTTCGACTTGCTTGAGCCGTTCCGCGCCATGAGATAGCAGCGGGATCAGAGCCCGTGCCATCTTCTCCGGCGTCGCGTTCTCCTGCAGAAATTCTGGATAGATGTTGTCCTCCGCCACGAGGTTGGCCAGCACGACCGAGCGCACCTTCAACAAAAACCGCATCTGCGACACCACCACATCCACCTTGTAGGCGACAACAGCGGGCGTCCCGCACAGCCCCAACTCCAGCGTCACCGTACCGGACGCCGCCAGCGCCGCATCGGCGAGACGAAACGCTGCGATCTTCTCAGCGTCACCCTCGATCAGGCGCACGGGCACCGGCCACGCCTTCAGCGCTTGCTCGACGAAGCCGCGCACCGCCGGAACCACCGGCAATAAAAACTCGACACCCTCCGGCACCGCGTCCCGAACCAGGCGCGCCGTCTGACCAAAGGGCACCATCAAGCGCGTGACTTCGGATAAGCGGCTACCTGGTAACACCACGAGCACGCGCTTTCGAGGATCGAGCGCCAACTTCTTCCGTAAGCCCTCGCCATCCTGCGCGCGAATCCAATCCAGCCGCTCGCTCAACGCATGACCCACATAGGTGCACTTCGGCCCGCCGAGCCGAACGTGTTCTTCCGGCTCGAACGGCAACAGCGCCAGCACATGATCGACATAGGCGCGCATCTTCTTCGCCCGACCCGGCCGCCATGCCCACACACTGGGACTCACATAATCGATGATCGGCACGGACGGAATTCGCCCGCGGATGCGCTTGGCAATCGGATGCGTGAATTCCGGACTGTCGATGATGACCACCGCGTCCGGGTTCACGGCCACGGCATCGCGCACCGTCTCATGCACGCGATCGATGAGACGCGGCAGCTGTTTCAAAATATTGATCGGACCCATCACAGCCACTTCGGAGAGCGGAAACAGCGACACGAGCCCCTCGGCCGCCATCGTTTCACCGCCGACACCGTCGAACACGACGCCGTGTCCGAGGCGCGCCTTGATTTCCGCCATCAGCTTCGCACCCAGCGCATCACCGGAATGCTCGCCCGCGACCAGATACAGTCTCATCGGCCGCGACGTTCCCGCCATCACGCCTCCTTCCCGCCGACGACGAGCCTCAATCCGGCAGAGCGCATGTCGTCCGCCAGTTCCGCCGTACCGTCCGCAGCAGACACCACGATCCGCTCATACCCCGCATCCGCCGCTGCCGTAATGACAGCGTGATCCACGTCCCCAAGCGACGCCACCGCCAAAGCCCCGCGCCGCTTTTTGCTTTTGCCCCATTGCCGGCGCCCCGCCGCCCGCGCCACGAGGTCGCCAAGCCCCTCCCCGGCTTCCACCGCCAGCACATGCCGCCGTACGACCACCACGCCACGCGAGCGCACGCGCGGCGTCAGCGAGCCAAGCACCGCCAATCCGATGTCGCCATCAGACTGGAGCGCCGTCTTCGTCAGTCTCGACGACGCACCAGCCTCCAACCCGGAAATGAAAATCTGCGCCGCATCGGCCGCATCCATCGTGTTGCCGCGCTGGGCCGCCAATGTCGCCCCCGCCTGCACGGCGATCCCTTGCAGCCCGGCCGCCATCACACCCGCCACGGTGTTCGGCCCGATGGCTGGCATGTCGACGCGCAATTCCTGCCCCGGCTTCGGCCATTTCACGAGAACACCGCCGCGCTGATCCGTTCGCATCACCGCCACGCGCTTGAGCATCGCGTCGGTGCCTTCCGCCCCCTCGATCGCAAGCACCGTTCCGTTGGCCACGACAACCGCTTGCCCAACGTCGAACGGCGCCAGCCGAGCCACGATCTCACGGCCAATCTCGAAATCGCGCTTCGCCGCATCGCTCATCGCAACTTGGCCATAAGCCTCCTCACCGATGACGAGTGAAGGTGCGACCTCGGCCGGCCCCCGCACCACGAATCCATGGCTCTCGAAAAATCCGACGACGCGCCGCAAAACGCTGTCATCGCCGCCCGCTGCCACGATCTTGAAGATGCGCGGCAGGTTCAACCAGAACCCGAAGTCCGTGCGAATGGCCCTAAGGTCCGGTCGTGTCACGCTGCCGACGATCACGAGATCGGTGACGCCCTTCTGCTTGAAGGTGCGGATCAGATGACCGATCCGGCCCCAGTTGACGAGCGTGAAATCATGGCCGGCAAAATCACGCGGACGAACCTCGCCCTCAAGCCCAACGATCACCGGGTTTTGCCCATCGGCAAACAGCACGTCCGCGATCTCGCGCGGCAGCGACCCGCCGCCCGCAAGAATACCGACGACGGCTTTCGCACCGCCTACCATGGATCAGGCCTTCTTCTCAGGCCTCGGCGGCGCCTTGCGGCGTGCACAACGACCGCTTGCCGCCCTGACGGATGAATTCGACGATTTCGACGACGATGGGGTGGTCCTTGAACTCGACCGCCACGTCTTCCACGCGCTCCAGCAGCGTGCCTTCCTGCGCGAACATGAGGCGGTAGGCCCGGCGCAGGTCGTGGATCTGTGCCCGTGAAAACCCGCGCCGTTGCAGACCGATGATGTTGAGCCCGGACAAATACGCCCGGTTGCCGATCGCCATTCCGTAGGGGATGAGGTCATGCTCGAGCCCCGACATGCCGCCGACGAACGCATGCGGCCCCACGCGCGCGAACTGAATGACCGCCGCTCCGCCGCCGATGATGACATAATCTCCAACGGTGCAATGCCCGGCGAGCATCACGTTGTTGGAAAAGATGACGTTGTCTCCCACGCGGCAGTCGTGGCCGACGTGGCTATTGGCGAGAAACGCGCAACGGTCGCCGACCGTCGTCACCATCCCGCCACCCTCGGTGCCGGGGTTCATGGTCACGCCTTCGCGGATCAGACAGTCGCTGCCGATCGTGAGTGTCGAAGGCTCGCCCTTGAACTTCAAATCCTGCGGCTGATGCCCGATGGAGGCGAACGGAAATATTTTCGTGCGCGCGCCGACCGATGTCCGCCCCGCAACCGCCACGTGGCTGACGAGTTCGACGCCTTCGCCCAGTTCGACACCCGGTCCCACCGTGCAGAACGGACCGATTTTGACGTCCGCGCCAAGCCGAGCCTCGGAAGCGACGACAGCGGAGGCATGAATTTCGGGGTTTGACATCAGCTCTTCGAGGCCGCGAAGGCGCGTGCGTCCGCCGTGTCGGCGAGCATGGCGCTGATTTCCGCTTCTGCCACAACCGCGCCGTCCACCTTCGCTTCGCCATAGAAGCGCCAGACACGGCCACGATTGCGGATCTTACGCACGTGGTAGTGCAGTTGATCGCCCGGCAGAACCGGCTTGCGGAACTTCGCCTTGTCGATCCCCATGAAGTACACGAGTTCTGCCTTGTAATTTTCGCCGAGGCTCGACACACACAGCGCGCCAGCGGTCTGGGCGAGCCCCTCGATGATCAGAACTCCGGGCATCACCGGAAACTGCGGAAAATGGCCCTGGAAGAACGGCTCGTTGATCGTCACGTTCTTGAGGCCGACGCAGCTCTCGTCGCCGTTCATGTCGAACATGCGGTCGAGGAGCAGGAACGGATAGCGATGCGGAAGGAACTTCATCACCTTCGCGATATCCGCCGTGCCGAGCGTCTTCACCTTCGTCTTGTCGTCCATCGTCCTCTCGCTCCGGCGCGCTTGCCGCCGCCGTCCTTGATCCGTTCATGCGGCCAGACCCGGTCGCGTAGGGCCCTTCGTGATGCGCCGGACCCGGCCCGTCAATCGCCCACCTCGTCGCTTGCCGTCCCTTTTCGGGCTGCCAGCCGCGACAGAATGGCGAGTTCCCGGGCCCACTGCTTCAGCGGCTTGGCCGGTGTGCCACCCACGGCGACGCCCGGCGCAACATCCTCCTTCGGGTGCGAAGCGCCGGCAACCTGCGCACCGGTCCCTATCTTGATGTGCCCGACAGTTCCCGATTGGCCGCCCATCACCACGAAATCACCCAGCTCTGTGGAGCCGGAAATCCCCGTGTGCGCGACGATCACACAGTGCCGTCCGATGACGACGTTGTGCCCGATCTGGACAAGATTATCAATTTTGGTGCCCTCGCCGATGATCGTATCCTTAAGAGCCCCGCGGTCGATGGTTGTGTTGGCACCGATCTCCACGTTGTCCTGAATGACGACCCGGCCGATCTGCGGCACCTTCAGATGCCCCTCCCGCCCCATTGCAAATCCGAACCCATCCTGACCGATGCGCGTGCCGGCATGGATGATCACGCGGTCGCCGATCAGCGCATGCACGATCGTCGATGATGCTCCGATGTAGCAGTCCCGCCCGATGGCGACCCGATACCCGATGACGGCACCGGCAGCGACCCGGCTGCCTCGCCCGATCATCGCTTCCGGACCGACGATCGCTCCGGGCTCGATGACCACACCCTCTTCGAGCTGCGCAGTGGGATCGACGGCGAAGCCCGATGTGCCGATGGCCGCCTTCGGCACGATCGCTTCCGGGTAGAATTTCTGTAAGGCCAGCGCGAAAGACCGGTACGGCGCCTCCGTCACCAGCGCGGCGGCATGGGCGGGAACACGCGCAGCGAACGCCGGCTGCACGAGCACGAAGCCGGCCCCCGTTGCAGCGAGCTGCGGCAGGTACTTGCGGTTGTCGAGAAATGAAACGTCCGAGTCCCCCGCATCGGCAAGCGCTCGCACGTCGACGATCGCGCGCGCTCCGTCGGCGCCGGGTGCCAGTTCAGCACCCACGAACCTCGCCAGATCGGCGGCTGGAAACGGTCCCTTGTTCTCGAAGAAACCGGGATGGAGCATGGTAGCGACCTTCTTGGGCGACAACGCCCAGTGCGAGACGTCGATCACAAGCACTCATTATAGAGCCGCGTCGGCCCAGCACCAACAAAACGGCGGCGCTGAACCAGCGCCGCCGCATGTTTCACACAGCTGACTGTGACAATCAGAACCGGGTCGAAGCACCGAAGCGCAACTGCTGCGTCTGATCGTAATCTTCTTTGGTGATCGCTTCCGAGTAGTCGACGCGCAGCGGACCAACGGGCGAGTTCCAGAGCAAGCTCACACCGACAGCAGAACGAACCGTGCTGTCGTCGAAGAGTTCGACGTTGTTCGCGGAATAAAGGGCCGTAGATATCCCCCAGGCGTACCCCACAAGGAGCCTGCATCGACGAATGCCGCGCCGCTGATCCCCAGATCGTCGGGGATGAAGGGAAGCGGGAAGCGAACCTCCGCCGTAGCGGCCCAGTAGTTCTGTCCGCCTATGGCCTGATTGGTGAGCGAAGTCGCGAGGACCGTAACCGGCGCGATCGAAGCCACGCACCGTCTCACCACCGCGGAAGTAGAGATCGAGCAGGCGAACATCGTCTCCGCCCCAGCCCTGAACGGTCCCGGCCACCGCGCGACCGACAAGCGTGATCTTGTCGGAGATTGGATAGTACGCACGGCCCTCACCCTGGACGCGGACGTAGTTCACGTCGCCACCGAGACCAGCGAAGTCCGTCGAAAGCTGTACATAATAGCCGCTGGTCGGGTTCCGAGGATGATTGCGTTTGTCGTAGGTCAGAGAAGTCCCGATGGCCGACGTCCAGTAAGCCTCATCCGCGCAGTTTGCAGGGACAGGATTGCCATTAAAGTTGCCCGCATTATCCAGATTGGTGTCACCGCAAGCCTGCTTCACGGCGATCGAAGAGAACTGATTGACATCAAAGATCTCATCCCGCTTCAGCGTGTAACCGACCTGCATCCACATTTCTTCAGCGAGCGGGAAGCCAAGCCGCAACGTGCCGCCCGAAGACCGGCTCGAGAAGCCCGCGTCATCCGTCTGGTCGAGTTCTTTGTGGAACAGGTCGAAACCAGCCGACAGGTTGCGATCGAGGAACCGTGGCTCGGTAAATGACAGGTCCACCTGCATCCGCTCAATCGAGCCGGCAAGCTTCAGACGCAGGAACTGGCCATTCCCCATGAAGTTGCGCTCGGTAATCGAGACGTCACCGATAATGCCTTCGTTGGTCGAGAAGCCCGCACCGAACGACAGTTCGCCCGTCGACTGCTCTTCCACTTCCACATCGAGAACGACGCGGTCGGGAGCCGATCCCGGACGGCGCTTCACTTCCGCCGTCTTGAAGATGCCAAGGCCCGCAAGGCGCTTCTTGGCGCGGTCAACCAGCAACGGGTTGTAGGCATCACCTTCTGCCAGGCGGAACTCACGACGGATCACGAAATCCTTGGTGCGGGTGTTGCCGATCACGTTGATCCGCTCGATGTAAACGCGCGGACCTTCGTCGATGGCATAGACGACCCCGATCGTGCGCGTCGTCGGATCTGGACTGGCGCGCGGGCGGACACGAGCGAACGGGAAGCCCTGCTCGGCCGTCGCCAGCGTCAAACGTTCAACCGACTTATCGACAGCCTGAGCGTTGTAGATATCACCCTGAAAGGTGTTGATCTCGCCGTTGAGAGCCGCCGCATTGAGATCGGTCAACCCGTTCTCGATCGTCACCGCGCCGAAGTTGTATTGAACGCCCTCTTCGACGGCGAACGTGATCACGAAGCCCGAACCATCGCGATCGAGATCGGCCTGCGCAGCGGTCACGCGCGCATCGGCATAACCGTTTTTCAGATAAAACTGACGCAGCAATTCACGATCGAGATTCATCCGATCCGGATCGTAGATGCTGGTTCCCTTGAGAAAGTCGAACCAGCCTTGCTGGGTCGTGGAAATGATATCGCGCAGCTGTTCGTCCGTGAACGCGCTGTTGCCGACAAAGTTGACGCCCTTGACCTTGGTTGCGCCGCCCTCGACGATTTCGAACACGACGTTCACACGGCTCTGCTCGAGTTCGATGATCTTCGGCTCGACGGACGCGGCGAACCGGCCCTGCCGGGTGTAAACGTCGAGGATCCGTTGCACGTCAGCCTGCGCGCGAGCGCGTGTGAACACGGTGCGTGGCTTCAGCTGAACTTCGTTGCGCAGCGTGTCGGTGTCGACTTCGCTGTTACCTTCGAACGCGACCTGATTGACGACGGGGTTCTCCACGACGCGCACGATGACCGTGCTGCCGGTGTTGTCGATCGAAACGTCGGCGAACAGACCGGTTGCGAAAAGAGCCTTCAGCGATCCGTCGACCTTGCCGGCATCATAAGCGTCGCCGACGTTGAATTGCAGATAGGAGCGAACCGTGTCCGCTTCGACGCGGCGGTTGCCTTCGACCTCGATGCTGCGCACGACGCCCTGGGCCATAGCAGCCGTGGACGCGCCCATGTGCGGAGCAGAGATCTCGATCGCGAGGAACGCCAGAAGCGCGACAAGCAGGCGAACGCCTGCAAATGCCGGGACCCGGGAGAACCCATGACGCGGATCAGCCCTCATGCTTTTGCCGTTCCCCCTGATCCACACAGAACACCCCACCGGCGATCCATGCGCATTTCATGCTGTGCCAGTCCCACCGGCCACTGACAGTCCCACCGGCGTACGAAAAGCCCATGACAAACTCAACGCAACGCCACCGCCAGCCTTTCGCTTTTAACGATTCAGTAACGCGCCTGGAAGTGGCAAGAATACGTCACAAGACGCGAATCTAACCGGCCCCGCCAAGCCATCGTTTGAGGATATGTAAGTCGTTGAAAGTGGCAAAGATCATGAACTCAAAACGAGCGCCAAACCGATCCGGAAACCGAGCTCCTGATGCCGTTCGTCAAGCGGTCGTCCGCGCACTGCTTCTATGGCGTAGAACATGAGATGCCCGCCATCCAGCAGCGGAACCGGAAACAGATTGATCAGCCCCACGCTGACGGAAATGAACGCTGCTAACTGAATGATGTATTCGAATCCCTGCGTCGCCACGCGGCCGGCCACGTCAGCAATCCGGATCGGTCCGCCAAGCTGGTCGGCAGACTGCCGCCCGCTAATGACATCCTTGAGATACCCGAGCGTGCTCGTCACGATGAACCAGGTCCGGTCGCCGGCAATGCCCACCAACTCGACGAATGTCGGCTCGTACAATTTCACACCCTGCTGGCCGGGAATGCGCTTCACCCCGATCATGACCATCTGAAGCTTGTCGCCCTTGTCGTCGAGTTGCTCGCGCACCTCAGGAACGACGACGACATCGAGCTTTTCCCCACCCCGTTCGATCGTAAACGTCAGACCTTCTCCCACGCTGGTGCCTACGAAGCGCTGAATGTGTTCGAAGGCCGTGACAGGACGTCCTTCGATCGCGGTCACGAGATCACCCGCCTTGATGCCTGCCTTGGCGGCGGGTCCACCCGGGACCACCTCGTCGATCCGGGCTTCCGTCGAGTAAACGCCGTTCACCCAGAACCAGAACGTGAAGATCACGATGGCCAGGATGAAGTTGGCGACCGGCCCCGCCACAACAACCGCCGCTCGCTGCCAGATCGGCTTGGCGTGGAATGAGCCGGCCCGCTCCTCCGGGGTCATCTTCTCGATCGCCTCACGCGATGGCACGCTGGCCGCGTTCTCGTCGTCCATAAACTTCACGTAACCGCCGAGCGGGATCCAGCACAGCTTCCAGCGCGTGCCGTAGCGGTCGTCGAAGCCGGCGATTTCCTGACCAAATCCGATCGAAAACGCCTTGACCTTCACCCCGCACCAGCGGGCAACCAGAAAGTGACCGAGTTCGTGGAAAAACACGACGATCGTCAGGACGGTGAGAAACGCGAAGCCGTAGAGCAACGGTCCCGACAGCGCGTTCGAAAGGGCTTCCATAAATCGTCTCCGCTTGGGCCGCAGTCGATGCGGCAGGCTTAGGCCCGACAGTCGCAACTGGCTGCCTAATATGGGGTTTCGATGACCATTCGCGCCAGATCTCGGCCTTCCAAGTCGGCGGCAAGCACGTCTTCGAGAGTTTCCGTAGCACGGATCAGTCCCCGTGCCTCGGCTTCCTCGATCGTCCGTTCGACCACCCGCGCAATGTCGAGGAAGCCGAGGCCGCCGACGAGAAATGCCGCCACCGCGATCTCGTTCGCTGCGTTCAAAATCGCAGGAGCATTGCCCCCTCGCCGCAACGCGGCCTTGGCCATTCCAGGCCCGGGGAACCGCGCTGCGTCCACCGGCTCGAACGTCAGCGAACCTATTTTGACGAGATCGAGCCGCGCGGTGGGCGTCGCACGCCGTTCCGGCCAGTTGAGCGCCAGGGCAATGGGCGTGCGCATGTCCGGCGGACCGAGCTGCGCGATCACCGACCCGTCGATGTAATGCACCAGACAGTGCACCACCGACTGCGGATGGATGACCGCATCGAGCTGATCGACGCCCACGGGAAACAGATGATAGGCCTCTATGAGTTCGAGGCCCTTGTTCATCAACGTGGCACTGTCGATCGTAATCTTGGCACCCATCGCCCAGTTGGGATGTTTCAGCGCCTCGTCCGGACGCGCGTCCTTCAACTTTTCCATCGGCCAGCAGCGGAATGGCCCACCCGACGCCGTCAGTACGATCCGCTCGACGGCCACCCGTTCCGCGCCAGCCAACGATTGCAGCGCAGCAGAGTGTTCGCTGTCGACCGGCAGCAGTTCCGCCCCCGACGCGCGCACCTCCGCAAGAAACACGTCACCTGCCGAAACGAGGCACTCTTTGTTCGCGAGCGCCACCCGCCGCCCCTGCCGCGCCGCCGCGAATGTCGGCTTCAAACCGGCCGCCCCGACAATGGCCGCCATCGTGCAATCCGCCGGCCGCGACGCGGCATCGATCAGCGCATCTTCTCCCGCCGCCGCCTCGATGCCCGTGCCGGACAAAAGCGACTTGAGCTCCGCGTAGCATCGCTCGTCGCCCACCACCGCGACTTGCGCGTTGTGCAGGATGGCCAGCCGCGCAAGCTTCTCCGCATTCGACTGCGCGGTCAGCGCAACCACCTCGAACCGCTCCGGCTCGCGTCCCACGAGATCCAGCGTGCTCTCGCCAATCGAGCCCGTCGCGCCAAGAACCGTCAGCCGCTGCGGCGACGACAGCATGCGTTCGCCCGTATCGCCGAGCTTGATCGCGGCCGCGCGTGTAAAATGTCTACTCATCATGTCATCCGCCGAACAGAAGCGCACTCGCGGGCGCTTGCGGATTAAGGGCCAGAGCCACGAAGCCCGCGGCCACGGAGGCGAAAACTAACCCGTCGATGCGGTCCATGATACCGCCATGACCAGGGATGATGTCGCCTAAATCCTTAATCCCGAAACTCCGCTTCAAGGCCGATTCCGTCAGATCCCCGATCTGTGCCACGATGCCCAGAACAACGCCCGCAATTCCCAGCATCAGGGGGTCAGCCCCCACACCATGCGCGAGCCCAGCCGCCGCCAACCCCGCTGTTGAAATCCCTCCAACGAAACCCGACCACGTTTTGTTGGGCGAAATCGCCGGCGCCAGTTTTGGCCCGCCGACGAGCCGCCCGAACGCGAAGGCAGCGATATCGGTCGCCACGACAGCGATTAGGATAAGTAGCACCGCTGCAAACCCGTTCGGCTGATCTTCGCGCAGCCAGATCAGCGCGACGACCGGCAGCCCGGCATAAAGCACGCCCTCCGCCGACAACAGCGGCCGCCTTTGAAAGCAAAGCAGCCCTGTTAAAATAGCCCCGGCTATCACCGCCGCGATCGCCAGCGCCGCAAGGCCCAGCCAAGCCAGCGCCGCCGCAATGACGACGGCGAAAACCTGCACGACGACTCCTGGATCGATCGCTCCGTCGCGCACAATCCGCGACCACTCGAAACTCGTGAGTACCCCCACCACCGCGCCGAGAACCGCAAATGGCAAGCCGCCCATGTAGAGCACCCCGCCCGCGATGGCCGCCATGATGAGACCGGACGCAGTTCGAAGCCGGAATTCCCTCGAAGACCCGCTCAACACGGGAGCTGTCGCTTGCGATGGCTCAGCCGGCTCGCCGCCCATCATGGTCCTCAGGCCGTCGACCGCTGCGTCAGCCCGCCGAACCGGCGATCACGCGCACGATAGATTTTTATGGCCTCGTCGAGCAGCTCAGACCCGAATTCCGGCCAGTAGGCGTCGAGAAACACGAATTCAGTGTAAGCCGTCTGCCAAAGTAGAAAATTCGACAGCCGCATCTCTCCGCTCGTGCGGATCAGCAGATCGGGGTCGGGGATGCCCGCGGTATCCAGAGCTCCCGAAAGGTGCTCTGGCTCGATCGCCTCTGGGTCCAATTCACCGCGCGCCACCTTGCGCGCAATCTCTCTCACCGCGTTGGTGATCTCCGCGCGCGCGCCATAATTGAAGGCGATCACGAGCGTCAGGCCGGTGTTGAGCGAGGTCAGATCCCGCGCCTCGTCGATCAGAGCCATCAGTTCGGGATCCACGCGATCCCGCTCGCCAATGACGATGATGCGCACGTTCGATTGATGCAGTTCCGCAAGGTCGCTTTTGATGAAGCGCCGCATCAGCCCCATGAGATCGTCGATCTCGGCAGCCGGCCGAGACCAGTTCTCCGACGAAAAACTGTAGATGGTGAGGTAGCCGATGCTCCGTTCCCGTGCGGCACGAACCGTTCGCCGCACCGCTTCCACGCCCTGCCGATGGCCCCACGTCCGTGGCAACCCCCGTTCGGCCGCCCATCGGCCGTTTCCGTCCATGATGATGGCGACATGCCGCGGGGGCACGAGGTCGGGCGATGCACCGGGGCTCGTCTGCGATCTCATGGGCTCGGCCGGACCTGCGGTTTAGCTCGTCGGAGAGCGGGTTGCCTCGAGTGGAACGCGTCTGGAGTCAGACCTTCTGGATTTCCGTTTCCTTCGACGCCAGGATCTGGTCGATCTCCTTGATCAGCTTGTCGGTCAACTCCTGCACCTTGGCAGCATTCTTCTTGTGATCGTCCTCGCTCATTTTACCGTCCTTCTCGAGTTTCTTGAGAAGGTCGAGACCGTCGCGGCGCACGTTGCGCACAGCAATGCGATGGCTTTCTGCGTATTTGTGGGCCTGTTTGACGAGTTCATTGCGCCGCTCGGCAGTGGGGGCCGGTAGCGGCAGCCGGATGAGCTGACCATCGACCATCGGATTGACGCCGAGATTGGCTTCGCGCAGCGCCTTGTCGACCGCTGTGACGTTCGACCGGTCCCAGACCTGCACCGCAATCATGCGCGGCTCCGGCGTCGTTACGGTGGCAACCTGATTCAGCGGCATGCGCGAGCCATAGACCATCACCTGTACCGGATCGAGCAGATGCGCACTGGCCCGGCCCGTGCGCAATCCCTGCAACTCACGCTTGAACGCATCGAGCGACGCGCGCATCCGGTTTTCGAGTTCCTTGACATCGTAAGTTGCAGACATCGTTGTTCCTTGTCGTCGCCGCACCTCGAGGGCCTTGCCGAAGGTCCCCCATGGCTGACGGGCTAAATTCAATGCGGGGGCGGCAGAAAGTCTTTCACCCCTGGCGCCCTACGTGTGGATCACGGTCGCCCGGGCTTCCCCCTTCAAGACTTTCAACAAATTCCCAGCCACTTCGATGGCACACACAATTACCGGAAGTCGATTATCGCGGGCAAGCGCGATCGCCGCACCGTCCATGACCTTGAGGTCCCGCGCCAGCACCTCGGCGTACGTGAGCCGGTCGTAACGCACCGCGGACGGGTCTTTCTTGGGATCCGAAGAATAGACCCCATCCACCTGCGTCGCCTTCACCACCGCGTCGCAGGATGTCTCGATCGCCCGCAGCGTCGCGGCCGTGTCGGTGGTGAAGAAGGGATTGCCCGTCCCCGCAGCGAACACCACGATCCGCCCCTGCGCCAGATGCGCGAGCGCACGCGGTCGCACATAGCTCTCACAAACGGTCGGCATCGGAATTGCCGACATGACCCGCGCGTCCGCCCCGCGCGCCGTCAGGGCCTGCTGAAAAGCCAACGCATTCATGACGGTGGCCAACATACCCATGTAATCGCCGGTGGCCCGGTCCATCCCCTTTGCAGCCGCCTGAAGCCCGCGGAAAATGTTGCCGCCTCCGACCACCACAGCGATCTCGGCCCCTGCGTTCACCGCATCAACGAGATCACCCGCCAGCCTGTCCGCCACGGCCATGTCGATGCCATAGGCGCCGTTCCCCATCAGAGCTTCGCCCGACAGCTTGATCAGCAGCCGCTTGTACTTGAGCCCGCCCGGACCGGACGTCATGGTCAGCTCCCTGATGCCGCCGGAACGAGCCGTGGGCACCCTCATCCTACGCCCGACCCTATGCCGAGTCGCAGCGCCAGTTGTTGCAGGAGTGCGTCATTACTGGCGCGGGATCGCACATTCCAGCACTTTCCAGCCAGCCCAGGCCGTGCCGCGCGATCTGCCGCGGCTCGGATGCAGAACGGCCGGCGAAACCCGCCGGCCGAATGCAATGCAAGGTAGTGGACAGAGCCCGAGGATCAACCGCCCTTGGAAGCCGCAACCGTCTTCGCCACCTCGGCAGCGAAGTCCTCTTCCTTCTTCTCGATGCCTTCTCCGAGTTCGTAGCGGAGAAATCCCGTAATCTTGATCGGCGCGCCGACGTCCTTTTCGGCGGCCTTGGTGGCCTCCTCGACGGACGCCTTGCCGTCGAGCACGAATGCCTGGCTCAAAAGGCAGGCCTGCTGGAAGAATTCCTTCTTGAGGCGTCCTTCCACCATCTTCTCGACGATGTCCTTAGGCTTGCCGGACGCCAGCGCCTGCTCGGTGTAGAACGCGCGCTCCTTCTCGACCGCAGCCGGGTCGAGATCGGCCGAAGTCAGGGCCAGCGGCTTGGCGGCCGCGACATGCATGGCGACCTGACGGCCAAAGGCCATCAGCGTATCGGTATCGCCGGCGCTTTCGAGAGCGACGAGCACGCCGATCTTGCCGAGCCCGTCGGCAGCCTTGTTGTGGACGTAGTCGGCAACGACGCCATCCCTGACCGAAAGCGCCCCGGTGCGACGCACGCCCATGTTCTCGCCGATGGTCGCAATCGCGTCCTTCACCGTCGTCTCGACTGTGTTCGACGTGCCGGGATAGGTCGCGGCAAGCAGCTTCCCGACATCGCCGTTGACGCCCGGTGCCAGCGAAACGATCTTCTGCACCATTTCCTGGAACTGCGGGTTGCGCGCGACAAAGTCGGTTTCCGAGTTCACCTCGACGACCGCGCCGGACTTCACCATCGAGGTCACGCCGATCAGCCCCTGGGCCGCGATGCGATCGGACTTCTTTGCGGCCTTCGACAGCCCCTTCTTGCGCAGCCACTCGATAGCGGTGTCCATGTCACCGTTGGTCTCGGTGAGCGCGGTTTTGCAATCCATCATGCCCGCGCCGGTCTTCTCGCGCAGGTCCTTCACCATGGCGGCGGTGATCGTGCTCATGTCGGCTCCTTCCGCTCGGTCGAGCGAGTAGCGAAGTGTGTTTGGTTCGGAAAAATGCGAAAAGGGCAGAACGGCGAACAGGAAAGCCCTGCCCGCCGTTCCGCATCCGTTAGGCGTATTTTATTACGCCGCTGCGGCGTCGACGAATTTCTTCGCCTGTGCGATCCAGCCGTCGGCTTCGATCTGACCCTTGAGCCTCAAGAGCAGGTCGAGCGCCTTGGCATTGTCCGCGTCGAGGTCGGCGATCTGCCAGAAGTGGAACACGCCGGCATCGTTGAGCCGCTGTTCGAGCTTCGGCGAAATGCCGGTGATGCGCTTCAGGTCGTCGGCCTCGCCGCGCGGCGCGTCGATGCCCTTGAACTTGACCGGCAAGGCTTCGACCGGCGGGCTGGAGAGCGCCCCGATATCGACGCCCGACGCCGACTGGCTGCGTTCCAGACCGTCGAGAGCGGCGCGCGCCACGAGATCGCAATACAGCGTGATCGCGCGTCCTGCGTCGTCGTTACCCGGAACCGGATAGTCGATGCCGTCTGGATCGCAGTTCGTATCCACGATCGCCACGATCGGGATGCCGAGTTTGCGGGCTTCCTGGATCGCGATCTTTTCCTTGTTGGTGTCGATCACGAACAGGAGGTCGGGCACGCCGCCCATTTCCTTGATCCCGCCGCGCTCCTTTTCAAGCGTATCGCGCTCGCGCTGCAGCGTCAGGATTTCCTTCTTCGTGCGACCCTGCGGGTCGGCAAGAATGTCATCGAGCTGGCGCAGACGGCGGATCGAGGTCGAGATCGTCTTCCAGTTGGTGAGCGTGCCGCCCGGCCAACGATGGTTGATATAGTACTGCGCCGAACGCTTGGCGGCGTCTGCGATGGAGTCCGAAGCAGCCCGCTTCGTCGCCACGAACAGCACGCGACCGCCACCGGCCACAGTGTCGGAAATCTTCAAAAGCGCCTGGTGCAACATCGGCACCGTCTGCGTCAGGTCGAGAATGTGAATGTTATTGCGTGCGCCGTAGATGAACGGCTGCATCTTGGGGTTCCAGCGGTGCGACTGGTGACCGAAGTGCACGCCAGCTTCCAAAAGCTGACGCATATTGAACGCGGGAAGCGTCATCAGCGGGTATCCTTTTTCCGGTTTAATCCTCCGCGGTTCGTTGTGAAGACGGCATCTCGGATTGCCCGAGTTGCATATCGTCCACCGGAGCGCCAGACGGGGCTTTTAATCCGTCCAGCGCGCGAACCACGTGCGAGATGCGCGGTGTATGGCCGAGAATGGCCGCGATGGCAAGGGCAAGGTCACGTCCGGCCTTCCTCAGATTGCGCCTAAATCTCCACCACTTCCACCACCCCCGGCACGGTCGAGAGTTGTCCCGCCTGTGCCGGTGAGACGTCGTAGCGGCCGGGCAGCACCAATTCCAACTCCCGCGCCCCCACCGGCAGCACAAGGCGCACTTCGCCGCCCTTCTTTGCCCCCGCCTGACCCGGCTTCAACTGCGCCTTGAACTCCTCCACCACCCCCCGCCGCGCGGCAAGTAGCCCCGTGTCGAACACGATCCTCAGGCCGCGATCGATCTCGGCCGCAGCCTTGTCCAGCGCCTCCATGCTTTGCACGCGCATCTTGACCGTGTCACCGTCGCGCTCGGCCTCGACGCTGAGCACGACCGGTGTGCCCGCCTCGAGCAGATCGCGGCACGCATTCAGCGTGTCGGAGAAAATAACCGCCTCGAACTGCCCGCTCGCATCCGAGAACAGGGCGAAGGCGAACTTGTTGCCCTTCTGCGACCGCCGCTCGCGCGCCGAGATGACGATGCCCGCCAGCCGCCCGCTGGACACACCCCGCGCGGTCGCCGCCTCGAAGTCCACGAACCGCCGCACGCCGAGCTTCTTCAACACGGTCTCGTAGGCATCGAGCGGATGCCCCGACAGGAAGAACCCGATCGCATCGAACTCCTCCTGCAGCCGCTCCATCGGCGTCCACGCCTTCGCCGGTTTCAGGTCGAGCGACGGCGCCGCCGCCGCCCCCGCCGCCGAACAGGTCGCTCGTCCCGCTGCGCCGCGTTATCCGCCTGCCGGTTGGCGAGCGCGATCATGCCTTCGACATTCGCCGCGCACGAGCGCGCGGTTCGGCTCCAGCCCATCGAACGCGCCGGCCATGGCGAGTGTTTCCAGACCGCGCTTGTTCAGAGCCTTGGGATTGAGCCGCGCAGCGAAATCGGCGAGCGAGCGATATGGCCCCTCCGCCGTCCGCGCCGCCACGATCGTCTCCACCGCCGACGCGCCGATGTTCTTCAATGCCGCCAGCGAATAGCGGATCGCACCATGCGCCTCGTCGGCTTTCGGACGCTCCACCAGAAAATCCACTTCCGACGCATTCACGCACGGCGGCAGCACCGGGATGCCGCTCTTCTTCGCTTCGGCCGCGAACATCGCAAGCTTGTCGGTATTGCCCATGTCGAGCGTCATCGAGGCGGCGAGGAACTCCTCCGGATAATTCGCCTTCAGATAGGCCGTGTGGTAGCTGACCAGCGCATAGGCGGCCGCGTGGCGACTTGTTGAAGCCGTAGCCGGCGAACTTGTCGACCAGTTCGAAGATGTAGACCGCGTCGTCCTTCTTGACGCCGTTCTTCATCGCGCCCTCGACGAAGCGCGCCTGCTGCTGCGCCATCTCGGCCTTGTCTTTCTTGCCCATGGCGCGGCGCAACAGGTCGGCGTCGCCGAGCGAATAGCCGCGCCAGCACCTGCGCGATCTGCATCACCTGTTCCTGGTAGATGATGACGCCGTAGGTCTCCTTCAGGATCGCCTCCAGCATCGGATGCAGGTAGTCGACCGGCTCCTCGCCGTGCTTGCGGTTGATGTAGGTCGGGATGTTGTCCATCGGGCCCGGGCGATACAGCGCCACCATGGCGATGATGTCCTCGAAGCGGTCGGGCTTCAGCCGCTTCAAGCTCTCGCGCATGCCCGTGCTTTCCAGCTGGAACACGCCGACCGTGTCGGCCTTGCGCCAGCAGATCGTAGCGTCTTGCGCGTCGTCGAGCGGCAGCGTCGCCAGATCGACCTCGATGCCGCGCCCGCGCTTGATCAGGTCGACGGCCTTCTGCAGCACCGTCAGCGTCTTCAGGCCGAGGAAGTCGAACTTCACGAGCCCCGCCGCCTCCACCATCTTCATGTTGAACTGCGTGACCGGCATGTCCGACTTCGGATCGCGGTAGAGCGGCACGAGTTCGTCGAGCGGCCGGTCGCCGATCACGATGCCGGCGGCGTGCGTCGAGGCGTGGCGGTACAGCCCTTCGAGCTTCTGCGCGATCTCGCAGCAGCCGCGCGACCACCGGGTCCGTGTCGCGCGCCTCCTGCAGCTTCGGCTCGCCCTCGATCGCCTCGGTCGAGCGTCACCGGATTGGCCGGATTGTTGCGGCACCAGCTTGCACAGCTTGTCGACCTGGCCATACGGCATCTGCAGCACGCGGCCGACGTCGCGCAGCACGGCCGCGCGCCTGCAGCTTGCCGAAGGTGATGATCTGCGCGACGCGGTCGCGGCCGTACTTGCTCCTGCACGTAGCGGATCACCTCGTCGCGCCGGTCCTGGCAGAAGTCGATGTCGAAGTCCGGCATCGAGACGCGTTCGGGATTGAGGAAGCGCTCGAACAGCAGGCCGAACCGCAGCGGATCGAGATCGGTGATCGTCAGCGCACCAGGCGACGAGCGAGCCGGCGCCCGAGCCGCGCCCCGGCCCGACCGGGATGCCGTTCGCCTTCGCCCACTTGATGAAGTCCGCCACGATCAGGAAGTAGCCGGGAAACTTCATCTTGGTGATGACGTCGACCTCGAAGGCGAGGCGCTGCCAGTAGTCCTCTGCCGTAAAGCCCTGGCGCGAGCGCCATGCACGGCAAGCCGCGCACGCAGCCCCTCCTCGGCCTGGCGCTTCAGCTCCGCCGCTTCTGCCGCCAGCTGATCAGCCTCGTCGACGTCCGCACTCGTCTGCACGAACCGCGGCAGGATCGGCTTCTTGCCTTCGGGCCGGAAGGCGCAGCGCTTCGCGATCTCGACCGTGTTCGCCAGCGCCTCGGGCAGATCGGCAAACAGAACGCGCCATCGCATCCGCTGATCTTGAAGATGATGCTCGCGCGTAACCCGCCGCCGGTCGTCCTCCGATGACGTAGCGCCCCTCGGCGATGCAGAGCAGCGCGTCATGCGCCTCGTAATCGTCAGGCGTTGCGAAATAGACCTCGTTGGTCGCGACGATCGGCACGTCTCGATCGTAGGCGAGATCGAGCAGTTGCGGCTCGACCTCCTGCTCGGCCCGTGTGCCGTGGCGCTGCACTTCGACATAGAGCCGGTCGCCGAAAGCGCGCTTCAAGAATTGCGAGACGTTCTTCGCGCATGCCCCGGCTGCCCGTCGCGCAGCGCCCGATCGATCGGCCCGTCCGGGCCGCCTGTCAGCGCGATCACGCCCCTCTGCATGCGCCGCGATCTGCGCCGCTGTCGACGAGATGGCGCATCGCTCGCCCTCCGTCTCCAGATGCGCCGCCGACGACCAGCTTCATGAGGTTCGCGTAGCCGGCATCGTTCATCGCATAGAGAGCAATCAGCCCATCGCGCCAGGCGTGCTGTCGCACCAGCGGCCCAGCCGACTGACCGGGTTTCGCCGTTCTTCTCCGTAAGTCGACACGCGAGCGATACGCCGACGATGGGCTGAATGCCTGCGCCCGCCAGCTTGTCCGAAAATTCGAGCGCGCCGAACATGTTGTTGGTGTCGGTCAGGCCCAACGCGGGAAAGCCATAGCCGTCAGCGAGCTTCGCAAGCTTGCCGATCGGCAGCGCGCCCTCGAGCAGCGAATAGGCCGAGTGCACTTTGAGGTGGATGAATTTGGGCGACGGAATCGTCTGGGTCATGCGCCGACATTAGCCCGGCTGAGCCCGCTACTGCGCACGTTTTCCACAGCGTCACGCAATTGTCCCGCGCGGAACAGATCGCAGCCATGGTCACGGTTAAGGTGGTCTCACTGAACCAGCGAACCGATGGAGCAACTCATGACCGCCCTGATCGATCTCATGATGCAGAACGACGATTTCCCCGGCGCACCACTGCGCGATGGCGACCCGCGCCTCGAATAACACAGGATCAGCGCACCGCCCCTGGCGCAACCTCGACCAACTGCCCGTTTTCCATCCGGAGAACGCGGTCCATGCGCGAGGCAAGTTCGAGGTTGTGCGTCGCGATCAGCGCCGCGACGCCTTCGCTCTTGAACAGCCCGATCAACTCGTGGAACACGAGTTCCGAGGTCTTCGGATCGAGATTGCCCGTCGGCTCATCCGCAAGGATCAGCTTCGGCTTGTTGGCGAGCGCGCGGCATATTGCTGTCCGCTGCTGTTCGCCGCCTGAGAGTTGCGCCGGCCGGTGATCGAGCCTGTGGCCGAGCCCGAGCGTGGTCAGAAGTTCGGTCGCCCGTGCGTTGGCCGCCTTGCGCGGCATACCAAGGATCATCTGCGGCAGCACGACGTTTTCGAGCGCTGAGAACTCCGGTAGCAACTGGTGGAATTGGTAGATGAACCCAACGTCCGAACGGCGGATGCGCGTGCGCTCATCATCCCCGAGTTTGGAACAGTCCCGTCCGCCCATGATGACGGAACCTGCCGTTGGTGTCTCGAGCAGCCCTGCGATATGAAGAAGCGTCGATTTGCCTGCACCCGAAGGGCCGACGAGCGCCACCGATTCGCCGGGGTAAATCGCGGCGCTCGCGCCGTTCAGAACGGCAATTTCGCGCTCACCCTGTTTGAAGGTCCGCATCAGGCCGTCAAGCTTCAGGATGGCGGTCGTGGTCGGCGTATCGAGCATCGAAAGCATCCCTACTCGTACCGGAGCGCTTCGACGGGATCGAGCTTCGAGGCCCGCCACGACGGATAAAGCGTTGCCAGAACCGACAGCGACATGGCCATCGCAACGATCCACGCCGTCTCCACCGGATTGATCTCGGCGGGCAGCCGCGTGAGATAATAGATGTTCGGATCGAACATCGGCGTCCCCGTCACCCAGGTGATGAACTGGCGGATGCCTTCGATATTCCAGCAGAACACGATCCCGAGGATGAGCCCCGCGATTGTCCCCACGACTCCGATCGAGGCGCCCGTGATCAGGAACACCCGCATCACCGATCCTTTCGATGCGCCCATGGTTCTCAAGACCGCAATGTCGCGGCCCTTGTCCTTCACCAGCATCATCATTCCGGAAATGATGTTGAGCGCGGCCACGAGGATGATGAGTGACAGGATGATGAACATGACGTTCCGCTCGACTTCCAAGACCGTAAAGAACGTCTCATTCTTCTGCCGCCAGTCGGTGGTGTTGATGGTCGGGCCGCCCGCGCCCCTGATTTCGGCGGAGAATTGATCGACCCGTTCCGGATTGTCGACGATGACCTCGAGAACGTCCGCCTCATCGCCCTTGTTGAAATACCGCTGGCTTTCCTTCAACGGCATGAAGATCATCGTCTTGTCGTACTCCGACATGCCGAGTTCAAAGACGGCCGAGATCACGTAGGGCTTGGATCGCGGCGCTGTTCCGAAGGGCGTTGACGCGCCACGCGGCGAGACCAGTGTCAGCGTATCGCCGACGTTTACGTACAGCGAATTCGCTAGCCTCTGCCCAATGGCGATCGACTGTGACCCGTCGAACCCATCGAGGGTTCCCGCACGAATGTTATCCGCGACGAGTTTCAGAGATTTCAGGTCTGGTTCCGCGATGCCGCGCACCAGCGCGCCCAGCGCCTGCGCACTCGAGGACACCATCACCTGACCTTCAACGATCGGAATAGCGTGGGTCACGCCCGGCACCTTGGCGATCTTGGACGCCTGATCGACATAGTCCGTGAACGGCTCGCCGATTTTATAAACGATCACGTGTCCGTTCAGCCCGAGGATCTTGGAGAAAAGATCCTTCCGGAAACCGTTCATCACGGCCATCACGATGATCAGCGTCGCAACGCCGAGCGTGATGCCGAGAAAGGAGAACCCCGCGATGACAGAGATGAACCCTTCCTTGCGCCGCGCGCGCAGGTAGCGCCCGGCCAGCAGCCACTCGAATGGCGAAAACGGCTTGGTGTCAGGCGTCCCGGCCATCCCCGTGCAACTCCCTCGCGGTGCATCCCCAAGGCCAATCGCCCGATCGGCCCAATCACGATGTAGCACGCCTAGCGGCGCAATCAGGCCAGATTACGTTGCCTCATCGGCTCCAGGCGAGCCCACTGAAAACACACATCAATACGCCCGCCCGATCAGCACATATTCCTTCGCGGGCTCCCCCGTGAACAGGCACAGCCGCCCCTCGATCGTGGGCTGCGCCAGAGGTGCATTTCGAATTGTCAACTTCAGCGCCTTGAGCCGCTCCGCGACGGCATCGAGCGCGGCACCCTCGGGCTTGGCCCACATCACACCGGCCCAGCCCTTGAACTCACCGCCTTCGTCGTCGCCGGACGCAGCGCCGAAGTAGGCCTCCAGTTCGCCGAACGTGCCGATGTTCGAAACGATGTTGCCATCGAGCCGGGCCTTAGCCTCGGCGTAGAGCCCATCTTGAATGGCCTCCAGTAGGGTCCTGGCGCCGGCAACGAAATCTGCCCGCGATTGCGTGTGCGACACCACCTTGTCGCCGTCGCGCAGCCGATCGCGACGCATGAACGTGACGTTGCCGCCCGCCGCATCTCGCCCGCCGATCTCCACGATCACTGGAGCCCCGCGCCGTACCCAGTTCCACCGCTTCTCAGCCGACTTGGTGGGCTTCAGATCCACGAGTACGCGGACGCCCTGCGCCTTGAGTTCAGCTTCCAACTCCGCGCAATACGATTTCAAATCCGCGTCTTCCGGCTTCTCGCGCAGCATGGGCACGATCACGATCTGACGCGGCGCGATCTTCGGCGGCATCCGCAGGCCATCGTCGTCGCCGTGGCTCATAATGACGCCGCCGATGAGCCGCGTCGAGACGCCCCAGCTCGTCGTATGGCAGTACGTGAGCTTGCCTTCCTGGTTCTGGAACTGGATGTTCTGCGCCTCCGCGAAATGCGTGCCCAGATAATGCGACGTGCCGGCCTGCAGCGCCTTGCCGTCCTGCATCATCGCTTCGATGGAATACGTGTTGTCGGCACCCGGGAAGCGTTCGTTCGCAGGCTTTTCACCAGCAATCACTGGCATCGCCAGCACAGTCTCCGCGAACTCGCGATAAACCTCGAGCATCTTCAGTGTCTCGGCCATCGCGTCCTCGCGGTCCGCATGCGCCGTGTGTCCCTCTTGCCAGAGGAACTCCGCCGTGCGCAGAAACAGCCGCGTGCGCATTTCCCAGCGCACCACGTTCGCCCACTGATTGATGAGCAGCGGCAGATCGCGATAACTCTTCACCCAGCGCTGGAATGCGTCACCGATGATCGTCTCCGACGTCGGCCGCACGATCAATGGTTCTTCCAGTTTCGCATCTGGATCGAGCACCAGCTTGCCGCCTTCGTTTTTCAGGCGGTGATGCGTGACGACTGCCATCTCCTTGGCAAAGCCCTCGACGTGCTCTGCTTCCTTGGCGATGAAGCTCATCGGGATGAACAGCGGAAAATAGCAGTTCTCGTGGCCCGTATCCTTGATGCGCTGGTCAAGCTCCTGCTGGATGCGCTCCCAAACGCCCCAGCCCCACGGCTTGATGATCATGCAGCCGCGAACCGGGCTCTGCTCGGCCATGTCGCCGTCGCGCACCGCCTCCTGGTACCACTCCGGAAAACTCTTCTCGCGGGTGACCGTCAGCGCGCGCTTACTCATGGGCCACTCCCGCCGTCAGGAGTTTGCCGAGAGCCGGACAGGAACAACACAGAGGCATGGGATGGTGAGCCTTGAATGACGAACAATGATCCCGTGCGCCCGCACGGCTGAGCGGCAACCGGGATGGATGTCCACGAGTTGCCAAGTATCATCTGCCGTCATTACCGGCTCCCCTGCCCCCCGGCAACCCGCCGGCCACAGCCTCCGGTTGAGATCACCCCGCACACGCAAGGCAGAACGAGATCGTGACGGCGCTGTCGCTGACGCCGACGGACCGGATGCGCAATTCCCCCGCCGGGCCCAGCACCAGACGCTTCTTCAACTCGCCCGCGATCTTGGCCTGAATCTCAGGCTTGTTCACCTGCTCCCGCAGCATGCCGTCAAGGTCCCCGCGCAACTTCGCGATTGCCTGCCGCGCCTTCGCCAGCACCGACTTACAGATCCCGCCGGAGATCAGCGCTGCGCTCGGCGAACAGGCGGGCGTGAAATTACCGCTGATTTTTACAGCCTTCGCTTCGAGCGAAAGACTGTCCGCGACACCCACCGGCGCCAGATCGATCGCCACCGACGCATCGGTCCACTCGATCCGGGGCAAAGCATTGACGGGCGCACAAATCCCCGAGCGGCACCGCCCCACAAGTTCGGGACCGTCGCTCTCGAACCGCAGCGTCAGCCGCACCGCTCCGGAAACGGGTTCGAAGGAAACGGCGGTCGAGTTGATGTCGTTGAGGTAGTAGGCGTAGTTGCCGCCGGCGATCGGGAACGTCCGCGCCGGGACGCTGATCGGCACCTGTGTCGACCCGATCGCGACATACGACCCCTGCGAAAAGTCGATCAGCCCGCTCGATGGCGCGTTGTGCAAGCGTAGCGTCGCTCCGCCCAGAGCTTGCTGGGCGATCGCCGCCAACTCCTTGAATTCAATGCGAAGATCAGCGCCAGACGCCGGCGTCGCCACGGCCAGTGCGATCGTTGCCGCAGCAATTCGCGCCCACCCCCCGACACACCAACGCATGACCCCGCCCCGTTTCAACGCAACAGCAGCCCGACTTTACCGCGTGCCGCACCCCCCGGGGACACACACACCCACACCGGCCTGCCGAGTGTGGGTAAACCCCACACCAGCCTGCAGAGTGTGGGCGAACTCCCACACCGGCCTGCCGAGTGTGGGCAAATGCGACCATCAGCCGGGCTTGGGCGGCTCCATCCGCAAAATGGCCGGAGCATCCTCGACCGGCGGCGTCGTACCGAGCCAATTTCTATCCAGCGCCGTCCAAACGACTGCGAACGCCAGCGTAGCAACCACGGTATTGGCGAGAAAGACCTTTCGCCAGTTGAACTGCGTTGGCGCGCTGCCGGGTGTCCCGGGTACCACATCCGCCGTCTCATCCTGCGTCACCACGCCGAACGGAAGCACGGTGAAGAGCATGAGCCACCAGATCATGAAGTAGAGAGCCAAGCCGAGAGCGAGGGTCATCGGATATCCCCGTCAAACATCAGCGAACGAGGCCAGGCAAAACGCGGCACTCAGACCTGCTCCAGTTCAGTGAGCGTGCCCAGGAAGTCCTTGGGATGGAGGAACAGAACCGGTTTGCCATGCGCGCCGATCTTGGGATTGCCATCACCCAGCACGCGAGCACCCTGAGCCTTGAGCTGATCGCGGGCGGCTAGAATGTCGTCCACCTCGTAGCAGACATGATGAATGCCGCCGTCCGGATTGCGTTCCAGGAACTTTGCAATCGGCGAATTCTCACCCAGCGGCTCCAGGAATTCGATCTTGGTATTCGGCAGTTCCACGAAAACGACTGTGACACCGTGCTCGGGCTGCGCCGTGGCCTCAGAAACCTTGGCCCCAAGTGTCGTCTTGTAGGTAGCAACGGCAGCGTTGAGATCGCGCACGGCGATCGCCACATGGTTAAGTCGTCCGATCATGTCCTGCCCTTCTCGATGGAGCGAAATGAGGTTTTGTCGCGCTATCTAGCGTGGGTCAACCGGGGTTTTCCACCCCCCAACCGCACGGTCAGCGCATGTCGACCACCGACACCATCACCTTGCAGATAGGCTTCTTGCCCCAGGCCGCATGGATCGCCCCGCGCAGCGCCTTGCGGATCGCATCCTCGACGAGATCGGGATCGCGGCGCCGGGCCGGCGGGATCGATTTCAGCGTACCTTCCACGGCGTCGTAGGCGATGTCGAGCATGCTCTCCCCCTCCGCGTCCTCGATCGGCACGCCGTCGAGTTCCACGATCGGATCCGCCACGAGTTCGCCCTTGCGCGACAGCACAACGCTTGCGACCGCCATGCCGACGAACGCCAGCTTACGCCGTTCGCGGATAGGCCCCTCGCCTTCCGGCACCAGCAGATTGCCGTCACGGAAGAGACGTCCCACGGGCACGTCGTCGATCTTGCGCGCAGGACCGGGAGCCAGTCGCACCATCTCTCCGTTGAAGGCCGGCACCACTTCCCCGATGCCGAGCGACCGTGCCAGAGCGGCATTCGCCATCAGGTGGCGCGCCTCGCCATGCATGGGAACCACGATTTTCGGCCGGATCCAACCATACATCTGGCGCAGTTCCCCGCGCCGCGGATGTCCCGTGACGTGGATCAAACCATCGCTGTCCGTCATGATTTCGCATCCGGCCCGGACGAGAGAATTCTGAATATGGCCGATGCCTTTCTCGTTGCCGGGGATGGCCCGCGATGAAAACAGCACAAGATCACCCTTATCGAGCGAAATGTCGGGATGCTGGAGGTCCGCGATCCGCGCCATCGCCGCGCGCTCCTCGCCCTGGCTGCCCGTGCACAGCAGCACCACCTCTTCACGCTTGAAATATTTGAACTGCTGCTGATCGGACCACGTGAAATCCTTCGGCAGATAGCCCGTCTCGATCGCAACCTCGATCACCCGGTGCAGTGCACGCCCCGCAACGACGAGCCGACGGCCCGACCTGCGCGCGGCCTCGTAACAGGCCTTGATGCGCGCCACGTTCGAGGAAAACGTCGTCACAACGACGCGGAACGGCGCTTTGGCGACGATCTTGGCGATGCTGTCTGCGACATCCGTTTCACTCGGGCTTTCGCCTTCGCGCATGGCATTGGTGCTGTCGCACACGAGCGCCAGCACGCCTTCGTCGCCGAGGGCCGACAGACGCGAAGTATCCGCCGGCGTCCCGATGTACGGGGTCGGATCGAGTTTCCAGTCCGCCGTGTGATAGACGGTGCCGTGCGGGGTCCGCAGGATCAGCCCGCTCGTTTCCGGCACCGAATGCGCGACACTCACCAGTTCAATATCGAACGCACCTGACTTGAAACGGCTGTCGAGCGGAACGACCTTCATGGGCATATCGCGCCCGCGGCCGTAATCGGCCATCTTCGATTTCAGCATGCCGGCCGTGAAGGGCGTCACATAAATCGGACATTGTAGCCGCGGCCACAATTCCAGGACCGCGCCGATATGATCCTCGTGCGCATGCGTGACGATGAGACCCGCGATCTGCTTCTTCTGCGCCTCGAGGAAGCGCACATCCGGCAGGATCACGTCCACGCCCGGATCGTTTTCGCCTTCGGGAAACGTGATCCCCAGATCAACGATCAACCACTCGCGATTCTCAGGCGGGCCGATACCGTAGAGATAAACATTCATGCCCACTTCGCCGAGGCCGCCGAGCGAGGCGAACACGAGTTCGCTCTGGCCGCTCTTGCCCTCGGGTTTACCGTTCTTCGCCATCCGCGCGTCAGCCCTCGCCGCTCATCAAATTCTTCAAACGCAAAATTACCCAGCGCGGCAGCTCAGCCTGAGAGCGCCACGTCGCCGAACGTCACCGTCTGCAAAGCTCCGGACGGAGCCATAAGAAGGAGCGCACCCATGGGATCGAGCCCCGCGAACACGCCTGTCAAAACACCCTGGCCGGCACTGACTGTGAGACCCGTGCCCGGCGGCAAAGACCGCGCGAGCCAAGCCTCGCGAACGGTCGCGAAACCGTCGCCTGATGCCCAATTCGAAATCCATTCCTGCATGCTCCGGTCGAGACAGGGAAGGAAATTCAACGGAGCAATCGACGCACCGTGCGCGGAAAGATCGGTCGCCGGCCGGCCGGGAAGCTCTGGATGGTGCGCCAGATTAAGGCCGATGCCAACCACGGCCAGCGCGCTCTGCTCCCGCCGCGAGACGCTGCTTTCGACCAGGATCCCCCCGAGCTTGCACCGTCCGAGCAGAATGTCATTCGGCCATTTAAGTTCGATGGCGGCGGTCAGAGAGCCGCCCGTGGACGCCATGACAGCCGCATGCACGGCCACGCCGCTGACGAGGGCAAGCTGCGCTGCCGTCTCGAGCGGCGAAACGTCTCGCAAAATCAAACTCGCATGAAAGTTTCCCGGCGGCGAAACCCAAGCCCGCCCCGAGCGACCGCGCCCCGCCGTCTGCGTTCCGGCGATCACCCAGGTGCCACTTGGCGCACCATCGCCCGCGATCCGCATGGCCTCACTATTGGTCGAACCGGTCTCGTCAAGGTGCAGCACACGACCCTGATCGAGCGGTGGCCAGGGGTGCTGAACCGCCATCGCTTACGGGACGAGCGCGCGGGCGGCAGACCCGGCAGCATCCAGAAGAGCCGACGGATAGACGACATAGAATGTCACCAGCAGCGCCGATGCCGCCATCACCCATCGCACCGCAGGCTCGGCCTGCGTGAACTTATCCGACGGCTCGTCGAAGAACATGATCTTGACCACGCGCAGGTAATAGAACGCTCCCACGACGCTCGCCAGTACACCGATGATGGCGAGCGGCGTCAGCCCGGCCTTGATGGCGGCATCGAGCACGTAGAACTTGGCAAAGAACCCGGCCAGCGGCGGAATGCCGGCCAGCGAGAACATCAACGCTGCGAACGCGACCGCCATTGGCAGGTTCGTCTGCGACAGCCCCGCAAGCGACTGAATCGTCTCCTCCATCTCGTCCTTGCGCCGCATGGCCAGCACAACCGCAAAGCTGCCCAGCGTCATGACGACGTAGATCGCCAGATAGATCAGCACCGCCGAGACGCCATATTCGGTCCCGGCCGCCAGCCCGATCAGGATGAAGCCGACGTTGGCGATCGAAGAGATACGCCAACAGCCGCTTGATGTTCGTCTGCCCGATGGCCGCGAACGAACCGAGCAGCATCGACGCCACCGACAGGAACACGATGATCTGCTGCCACTGGACAGCGATCCCAGGGAATGCGTCGTGGAGCACACGCAGCAGCAACGCCATGGCTGCAACCTTAGGTGCGCCGGCAAAGAAGGCCGTCACCGGCGTCGGCGCGCCTTCATAAACGTCCGGCGTCCACATGTGGAACGGCACCGCCGAGATCTTGAAAGCCAGCCCCACGAGCAGGAACACGAGTCCGATGATCAATGCCCAGATTCTGTGCGCCGGCGCCGTCCCTCAGAGCGGCGGCGAGCGCCGTGAACGACGTCGTCCCCGTGAACCCATAGATCAGCGACGCACCGTAGAGCAGCATGCCCGACGACAGGGCGCCCAAGACGAAATACTTGAGTCCCGCCTCCGACGATCGCAGTGAATCCCGCCGCAAGGCCGCCAGCACATAGAGCGCAAGGCTCATCAATTCCAGTCCGAGATAGAGCGAGATGAGATCGTTCGCCGAAACCATCATGAACATGCCGACGGTCGACAGCAGCGCAACGACCGGGATCTCGAATTTCATGATCTTGGCGCGTTCGAAATAACCGAAGCTGAGGATCAGCGACACCGCCGCAGCGCCGAGAATGAGGATCTTCAGAAACGCGAGAACGCATCGACGACGAAGGCGCCGTCGAACAGTTCCAACCGCTCCGCACCAGCCGAGCCCACCATGACGGCAACCGCTGCCATGAGGAGAACGGCAAGCCTGCCGATCGAAGCTCCGTTCCGCGCCGTGTCCTCGCGGAACACACCGAGCATCAGCAGCACCATGGCGCCGCCCGCGAGTGCGATTTCCGGCAGAACAGGGGCGAAACTCGAAAGGGTGTTCATCAGAAGCGCTCCGGATCAGGGCAAGGTCGCGGCTTTGGCGGCGCCCGCGACGGCGGCCTCGTACTGCGCGACGAGGTTCTTCACCGACACGGCCGTCACATCGAGCATCGGCGCCGGATAGAAGCCGAACAGAATCGTCAGAATGACGAGCGGACGCCAGCACCGCGATTTCGCGCGCGGAAAGATCCGGCAAGCGCTTTCAGAGCCGGCTTGTCCAGCGGTCCGAACATGAGCGCCCGGTAGAGATAAAGCGCATAGCACGCCGACAGGATCACGCCCGTGGTGGCGAAGAACGCGACCCATGTATTCACCTTGAACGCGCCCAGCAGTGTCAGGAACTCGCCGACGAACCCGCTCGTGCCGGGCAAGCCGACGTTCGCCATCGTGAACACCATGAAGCAGGCTGCATAAATCGGCATCCGGTCGACGAGCCCGCCGTAGGCCGCGATCTCGCGCGTGTGCATGCGATCGTAGATGACGCCGACGCACAGGAACAGCGCCGCCGATACGATGCCGTGCGATAGCATCTGGAAGATCGCGCCGTCGACGCCCTGCGTCGTCACCGTAAAGATGCCCATGGTCACGAAGCCCATGTGCGCGACAGACGAGTAGGCGATCAGCTTCTTCACGTCCTCCTGCACCAGCGCAACGAGCGACGTGTAGATGATGGCAACAACCGACAATACGAATACGAGCGGCGCCAACTGCTCGGTCGCCAGCGGGAACATCGGCAGCGAGAAGCGCAGGAATCCGTATCCACCCATCTTCAGCAGGATCGCCGCCAGGATAACCGAGCCCTGCCGTCGGCGCCTCCACGTGAGCATCGGGAAGCCAGGTGTGCACCGGCCACATCGGCATCTTCACCGCGAACGATGCGAAGAACGCGAGCCACAGCCAGAACTGCATGTCGGCCGGGAAGCGCGTGGTCGTCATCAGCGCCGGGATGTCGGTCGTGCCCGCATGCCAGTACATCACCATCATGGCGAGCAGCATCAGCACGCGAGCCGAGCAGCGTGTAGAGGAAGAACTTGAAGCTCGCGTAGACGCGCCGCGGCCCGCCCCACACGCCGATGATGAGGAACATCGGGATCAGGCCGCCCTCGAAGAACAGGTAGAACAGCACCATGTCGAGCGCGCAGAACACGCCGATCATCAGCGTTTCGAGAACGAGAAACGCGATCATGTACTCCTTGACGCGCTCTCGATCGATCTCCCAGCTGGCGAGGACGCACAGCGGCATCAGGAACGTCGTCAGGATCACGAACAGCATCGAAATGCCGTCGACGCCCATCTTGTACTTGATCGGGCCGAGCCACGCGTACTCTTCCACGAACTGGAAGGCCGGCGTTGGACGTATCGAAGTTGGTCCAGATCAGCAGCGAGACGGCGAACGTGACGATGGTCGTCCACAGCGCGACCCAGCGCGCATTGTTCGCCGCAGCCTTGCGGCAGCGTCGCAATGAACAGCGCGCCGACCAGCGGCAGGAACGTGACGATCGACAGGATCGGTTGGGTCGTGATGGTCATTTCGGAATCCCGCCCCAATTCCTGAGGGCCCCAACCCTGAAGGCCATGAACCAGGTCACGATCAGCGCGACGCCGATCAGCATGGCGAAGGCGTAGTGATAGACGTAGCCGGTCTGCAGCTTGACGATGCGGCCGGTGACCCAGCCCACGCTCGCAGCCGTCGCCATCGATGGTGCCGTCGATGATCGCGCCGTCACCGCCCTTCCAGAAAAGCCGCCCGAGCGCGATTCGCCGGCCGCACGAACATGACAGTCGTACAGTTCGTCGAAGTACCACTTGTTGAGCAGGAACAGATACAGCGGCCGGAAGCGCGGCCGTCGCCGCCGGCAGCTCGGCTTGGATGTAATAGAGGTAGGCGATGCCGAAGCCCGTCAGCATCGCGGCGAACGGCGCCCACGCCACCCACCCCGGCACCTCGTGCATGTGCGTGCAGGATGTGCTTGTCCGGCGTCCTCGAAGATCGCGCCCCAGAAACCTTGCCGCCAGGTGGTGCCCGATGAAGTAGGGCGCGAACACGATGCCCGCAAGCACCGCGCCGAGTGGCCAGCACATAGAGCGGGATCAGCATCACGCAGCGGGCTCTCGTGGCGCGTGTGTTCGTAGGTGTCCGTGGCTCGCGCGCGCGTCTTGCCGTGGAACGTCATGAACATCAGCCGCCACGAGTAGAACGACGTCATGAACGCCGCGACCACCAGCAGCCAGAAGGCATAGTTGCGGGCGTGTGCGCCGCGTAGGCCGCTTCGATGATCGCGTCCTTGGAATGGAAGCCGGCGAAGCCGACCAGGTGCGGAATGCCGACGCCGGTCAACGCCAGCGTGCCGATCAGCATCATCGCCCAGGTGATCGGGATCTTCGGCGCGAGCCCGCCCATGTTCCGCATGTCCTGCTCGTGGTGCATCGCGTGGATCACCGAGCCGGCGCCGAGGAACAGCAGCGCCTTGAAGAACGCATGCGTGAACAGGTGGAAGATGCCGGCCGTGTAGGCGCCGACGCCGCAGGCGACGAACATGTAGCCGAGCTGCGAACACGTCGAATAGGCGATCACTCGCTTGATGTCGTTCTGCACGAGGCCGACGGTCGCCGCGAAGAACGCCGTGATCGCGCCGATGAGAACGTCACGAACTGCCAGCGCGTCGGGCGCCTGCTCGAACAGCGGCGACAGGCGCGCGACCATGAACACGCCGGCCGTCACCATCGTCGCGGCGTGGATCAGCGCGGACACCGGCGTCGGGCCTTCCATGGCGTCCGGCAGCCAGGTGTGCAGCAGGAACTGCGCCGACTTGCCCATCGCGCCCATGAACAGCAGCAGGCCAGACGTCGTCAGCATGTCGACGTCGTAGCCGAGGAAGTTCATCGTCTTGCCGGCCATGCCGGGGCCGCCGCGAACACCTGCATCGAAGCTGATCGATCTTGAAGATGCAGAAAAGCGCCGAAGATGCCGAGCGCGAAACCGAAGTCGCCGACCCGGTTGACGACGAACGCCTTGATGGCCGCGGCGTTCGCCGAGGGCTTCTTGTACCAGAACCCGATCAGCAGATAGCGACGCGAGGCCGACGCCTTCCCAGCCGAAGAACATCTGCAGCAGGTTGTCGCTCGTCACCAGCACCAGCATGGCGAAGGTGAAGAGCGACAGATAGGCGAAGAAGCGCGGCCGGCTGCTCGTCCTCGTGCATGTAGCCGATGGAATAGAGGTGCACGAGCGCCGACACGGTGTGACGACGACCAGCATCACCGCGGTCAGCGTGTCGATGCGCAGCGCCCACGCGACTTCGAGGTCGCCGGACGTGATCCAGCGCATCACCGGCACCTTGATCGCCGCGTGGCCGCATGCCGACCTGGAGAACACGATCCAGGACAGCACGCGCCGCGATCATCAGAACGCGGTGGTGACGATCTCGGACGGCCGCGTCGCCGAGCACGCGGCCGAAGAGCCCGGCGATGAGCGCGCCGGCAGCGGCAGGAAGACGATGGCGGTGCATGAGGCTCATGTAGGCAGTCGGCGGCAATAGGCAAGCGGCCAGCGAAGTACGATGCCGTTGCCGCGAATGCCAAATGCTATCGCCTGCCCACTCAGCCCTTCATCATGTTGATGTCTTCGACCGCGATCGAGCCGCGGTTGCGGAAGTAGACGACGACGATTGCGAGGCCGATGGCCGCCTCGGCGGCCGCGACCGTCAGGACGAACAGCGCGAACACCTGGCCGACGAGGTCGCCGAGAAAGCCGAGAACGCGACGAGGTTGATGTTGACCGCGAGCAGCATCAGCTCGACCGACATCAGGATGACGATCACGTTCTTCCGGTTGAGGAAGATGCCGAAGATGCCGAGCGTGAACAGGCACGCCGCAACCGTCAGATAGTGTCCAAGTCCGATGGTCATCAGAAGGTGTTCCCCCGTGGGCCCTGAAGATCGTCGCGCAATGCCCGCGCGCCATAATGCCCGGCGAGCGCCCCGAGCCGAAGAGGAGCGTCTGCGCAATCGAAGACGACGAACCCGCGCCAGATCGCACTCCAGTTGAGATCGTGCTGCGCCTGGATCGCCCAGAATTCGATCCCGAGGAACACCAGCGGCAACAGCCAGACGGCAATCTTCAGCAACCGTAATCAGCTTGCCGCGGCACGACGCCAGGTGACGAGCGCGCTCACCACTGCCGCCGCCAGGACGAACCCTAGCCCCTTGAGCAGCAACCCTGTCATCGCGGCGCCCTCCGACGAGGATAATCATCGCGCCACCCGGCGCCACCTTGATGACTTCCAGCGCCGTGGCCGGCTTGCGCGCATCCTGGGCCGCAGATCGACTGCCGCTTGACGCCTTCCCTTGGCGCAGCGTCAGCACGATGGCGCCGATCATCGCCACGAGCAGGATCAGGCCCGCGCCTGGAAGAAGTAGACGTACTTGGTATAGAGCACGCGGCCCGAGCGCCTCGGTGTTGGTCAGCGTCTCGGCGCCGGGTGCGGCAGCCGCCGCGAGCGCCGTGCGGCAGCGCCAGCCGGAAGCCCAGCACCATCAGAGCACGAGTTCGGCGAGCACGATGCCGCCGACGAGCAAACCGAGCGGCGCATTCTTGATGAAGCCCGCGCGCAACTCGGCGAAATCCACGTCGAGCATCATGACGACGAACAGGAACAGCACCGCCACCGCGCCGACGTAGACGATGACCAGCAGCATCGCCAGGAACTCGGCGCCCAGCAGCATGAACAGCCCGGCCGCGTTGAAGAACGTGAGGATCAGGAACAGCACCGCATGCACGGGGTTCTTCGCCACGATCACCATCGCCGCCGACGCGACCGCGAGCACCGCGAACAGATAGAAGAAGCCTGCCGTCAGCATATCCCAGTCATCCGATCTAGCACCCTCTCACCGCGCGAGGAGAAGGTCGGGCGTCATCGTCAGCCGATTGCGCGGCTCGCCACCTGATCCCGACCATGCCTCACCGGTACTTCGCGTCGAGCGCGATGTTCTGCGCGATCTCGCGCTCCCAGCGGTCGCCGTTCGCGAGCAGCCGCTCCTTGTCGTAGAACAGTTCCTCGCGCGTCTCGGTCGCGAACTCGAAGTTCGGCCCTTCGACGATCGCATCCACCGGGCAGGCCTCCTGGCACAGGCCGCAATAGATGCACTTCGTCATGTCGATGTCGTAGCGCGTCGTGCGCCGCGTGCCGTCGTTGCGGCGCGGCCCCGCTTCGATGGTGATCGCCTGCGCCGGGCAGATCGCCTCGCACAGCTTGCAGGCGATGCAGCGCTCTTCGCCGTTCGGATAGCGGCGCAGCGCATGCTCGCCGCGGAAGCGCGGGCTGAGCGGCCCCTTCTCGAACGGATAGTTCAGCGTCTTCTTCGGCGCGAAGAAATAGCGCATCGTGAGGAAGAACGCCGAGACGAACTCGGCGAGAAACAGCGACTTGATGCCCTGGGCGATGCTCATGTCAGCTGGCCTTGAGCACCGACCAGCTCGAACACATGCCAGCCGGCGACACGTCACGCCAGCCGCGAAGACGAACAAGATCGACAGAGCGCGTCGACCGCAAGAGACATGCCGTCCGCAGCCCGGCACCGTCGGGACGGGCCGCTGGATCCCGATCAGCCAGCCGATCGCGATCCGACGAAGCCGATACAGGCCCGCATCGACACCCACCGCTAAATGCCTGACCAGCTGGCACCCGTCATGGCACAGCCCCCGAACTGCAGCACGCCCGCCACGACCACGACCATCAGCAGCGACAGCGGCAGGAACACCTTCCAGCCCAGCCGCATCAGCTGGTCGTAGCGGTAGCGCGGCACCATCGCCTTCACCATCGCGAACATGAAGAACACGAACGTCGACCTTGCCGAGTGAACCAGAAGATGCCCGGGCACCAGTTGAACGGCGCGATGTCGACCGGCGGCAGCCAGCCGCCGAGGAACAGGATCGTCGTCAGCGCGCACATGGTGACGATCGCCACGTACTCGCCGAGCATGAACAGCAGGTAGGGCGTCGACGAGTATTCGACCATGAAGCCCGCGACGAGCTCCGATTCCGCTTCCGGCAGGTCGAACGGCGGCCGGTTGGTCTCGGCCAGCGCCGAGATGAAGAACACCACGAACATCGGGAACAGCGGCAGCCAGTACCAGTCGAGGAACGACGCCGGCAAGCCCGCCGAAGTGCCGATGCCCGTCGTCTGCGCCTTGACGATGTCGGTCATGTTGAGCGACCCGACGCAGCAGCAGCACGCGTGATGATGACGAAGCCGATCGAGACCTCGTAGGACACCATCTGCGCCGCCGAACGCAGCGCGCCCATGAACGGATACTTCGAGTTCGACGCCCAGCCGCCCATGATGACGCCGTAGACGCCGAGCGAGGAGATCGCGAGCAGATACAGGATGCCGACGTTGAGGTCGGAGATCACCCACTTGCCCCAGCTGTTCTCGCTGATCGGGATCACCGCCCAGGCCGCCAGCGCGCAGCATCGCGGTGGCCAACGGCGCCAGCAGGAACACGCCCTTGTCGGCGCCGGCCGGGATGATCGGCTCCTTGACACGAACTTCACAGGTCCGCGAACGACTGCAGCAGGCCGAACGGGCCGACCACGTTCGGGCCCGCGCCGCAACTGCACCGCCGCCCAGACCTTGCGGTCGAGCAGCAGCAGATAGGCGACGATGACCAGCAGCCGCCGAGCAGCAGGGCGAGGCTGCAGCCCCACGTTGACCGCGAGCCAGATCCAAACGTCCCAAAGGCTCGACTCGTTCCAGCCATCGCGTCCCCTGCCCTTCGCTTATTCCGCCGCCGACAGCGTCTTGCCCGCTGCCGCGTGACGCAGCGCGCTCAACTCCGCCATCACCTGCGACGCGCGCGCGATCGGATTGGTCAGATAGAAATCCTTGATCGGCGCGACAAAACGCTCGTCCCGCATTGCGCCCGAGCCGCGACGCGAGTGTCTCGATGGCCGTCGCGTCCGTCCGCCATTACCGTGCTTCAAGCGGCCAGTTGCGGCACCGCCGCGTACATCGCCGCGCGCAACTGCGCCAGCGTGTCGTACGGCAACGTGCTGCCCGATCTCGCCGACAGCGCCCGCAGGATCGTCCAGTCCTCCTTGCGCCTCACCGGGCGGGAACACGGCGCGCACGGTCTCTGCGCGCGGCCTTCGGTGTTGACGTAGGTCGCGCTCTTCTCGGTGTAGGCCGCGCCCGGCAGGATCACGTCGGCGCGATGCGCGCCCGCATCGCCGTGGCTGCCCTGGTAGATCACGAACGGCCGCCGAGCGCGATCATGTCGATCTCGTCGGCGCCGAGCAGGAACAGCACGTCGACTGCCCACCCGCCGCCATCTGCTGCGCCGTCAGCCCCTTCGCCCGCCGGCACGAAGCCGAGATCGAGACCCGCCACGCGCGCCGCCGCCGTGTGCAGCACGTTGAAACCCGTTCCAGCCGTCCTTGACGTCGCCGAGCTGCCACAGCAGCCTTCGCCGGCGCGCGCCAGCACCGCCGCGCCATCAGCACGTGCCAGCGCGCCCTGCCGACGATGACCATCGGACGCTTGGCAGCCGGAGCCGCCGGCGAACTGCACGGCCTTCGCGAGTCGGCAGCGTCTGCGGTCCGGCGCCCAGATGTCGTAGATCGTAAGTCCGAGATCCGCCGCTTGCGCCGATCACGCCGACGGTGAGCCCGCCCTGGCGCCAGCGCTTGCGGATGCGGCGCATTGAGAACGGGCGCCTCGAGCGCGGATTGGCAGCCGACGAGCAAGATCGCATCGGCCTGCTCGATGCCCTCGATCGTGGCGTTGAACAGATAGCCGGCGCGGCCCGATGCTGCGGATCGAGCTTCGCGCCGTCCTGGCGGCAATCGAGGTTCGCGACGCCAAGTCCGCGTCATCAGTTCCTTGAGCGCGAACATCTCCTCCGCGCCCGCAAGATCGCCCGCGATGGCGCCGATCTTCGCGGCGATGGTGGACTTCAGCCGCTGCGCCGCCGCATCCAGCGCCTCAGCCCACGTCGCCGGCTGCAAGCGTGCCGTTCCGGCGCACATAAGGCCGGTCGAGCCGCTGCGTCCTCAGGCCATCGACGACGTGGCGCGTCTTGTCCGAGATCCACTCCTCGTTCACCGCATCGTTGTTGCGCGGCAGGATGCGCATCACTTCGCGCCCGCGCGTGTCGACGCGGATCGCGGAGCCGACCGCATCCATCACGTCGACGCTCTCGGTCTTCCTCAATTCCCACGGCCGCGCGTTGTACGCCCACGGCCGGTGCGTCAGCGCGCCGACCGGGCACAGGTCCACCACGTTGGCGCTCATCTCGGACAGCATGCCCTTTTCGAGATAGGTCGTGATCTCGCATGTCCTCGCCGCGGCCGATGAGCGCCCAGTTCCTCGACGCCCGCGATCTCGGTCATGTAGCGCACGCAGCGCGTGCACTGGATGCAGCGCGTCATCACCGTCTTGATCAGCGGCCCGAGATACTTGTCCTCGACCGCGCGCTTGTTCTCGTCGTAACGCGAGCCGCCGCATGCCGAAGGCCATCGCCTGATCCTGCAGGTCGCACTCGCCGCCCTGATCGCAGATCGGGCAATCGAGCGGATGGTTGATGAGCAGGAACTCCATCACGCCTTCGCGCGCCTTCTTGACAATCGGCGCTCTTCGTAAAAATCTTTTTCGGCGAACCGTCGCGGTTGGGCGGCAGATCGTTGACCAGCATCGCGCATGACGCGATCGGCTTCGGGCTGCCTTCGACCTCGACGAGGCACATGCGGCAGTTGCCCGCGATCGACAGGCGCTCGTGATAGCAAAAGCGCGGGAATCTCGGCGCCGACCGCCTCGCACGCCTGCATCAGCGTGGTGCCGTCCTCCACCTCGATCTCAACCCCGTCGACGATGAGCTTACGTGCCATGCGTCTCTTCTCGTCCTAATGGCTTCAAGGCGGCCGATCGCGAGCGAGCGGCCAGCCAGACTTCAAATCACTCGGCCGCTTCCTTGTGGCCGCTGTGGTAGGTATCGATGCGCTTCTCGATCTCGTCGCGGAAATGCCGGATGAGGCCCTGCACGGGCCAGGCGGCCGCATCTCCGAGCGCGCAGATCGTGTGACCCTCCACCTGCTTCGTCACGTCGAACAGAAGGTCGATCTCCCTTTTTTCCGCGCGGCCTTCGGCCATCCGTTCCAGAACCCGCCACATCCAGCCCGTGCCCTCGCGGCACGGCGTACACTGACCGCAGCTCTCGTGCTTGTAGAAATACGATATCCGGGCGATCGCCCGCACGATGTCCGTCGATTTATCCATCACGATGAGCGCTGCCGTGCCGAGACCCGACTTGACCTTGACCAGCGCGTCGAAATCCATTGTCAGATCCTGGCAGAGTTCCGCCGGAACCAGCGGCACCGACGACCCGCCGGGTATGACCGCCAGGAGATTGTTCCACCCGCCGCGCACGCCGCCCGCATGCTCCTCGATAAGCTGACGCAGCGGAATGCCCATCTCTTCTTCGACGACGCACGGCTTGTTCACGTGGCCGGAAATCTGGAACAGCTTGGTGCCGGAGTTGTTCGGCTTGCCCAGCGCCGCGAACCACTTCGCGCCCCGCCGCAGGATATCCGGCACGACGGCGATGCTCTCGACGTTGTTGATCGTCGTCGGCGCACCATAAAGACCGACGTTCGCGGGGAACGGCGGCTTCAGGCGCGGCTGCCCTTTCTTGCCCTCGAGGCTTTCCAGCAGCGCGGTCTCTTCGCCGCAGATATAGGCGCCCGCACCATGGTGCAGGTAGAGATCGAGGTCCCAGCCGTGGATGTTGTTCTTCCCGATCAGACGCGCCGCGTAGGCTTCATCCACCGCCCGTTGCAGCGCCTCTCGCTCACGGATGTATTCGCCGCGCAGGTAGATGTAGCAAGTGTGCGCGCGCATCGCGAACGAAGCGAGCAGTGCGCCCTCGATCAGGAGTTGCGGATCGTTGCGCAGGATTTCGCGATCCTTGCACGACCCCGGCTCCGACTCGTCAGCGTTGATAACGAGATAGCTCGGCCGTGGATCGGCCTTCGGCATGAACGACCACTTGAGCCCCGTGGGGAAGCCGGCGCCGCCGCGCCCGCGCAGACCCGATTGCTTCACCTCGTTGATGATCCAGTCGTGACCCTGATCGATCAGCAGCTTCGTGCCATCCCATTGGCCACGCTTCTTTGCCGCCGCGAGGCCCGAACTGTGCAGCCCGTAGAGATTGGTGAAAATCCGGTCTTTGTCGGCCAGCATCGCCATGAATTGCGTTATCCCTTCACGCCGTCGGTTTCGTCGGGCTTCGCGCCGAAAGCGGCAGGCCCTTTGACCCGCGCCAACTGCGCGAGGCTCGCCAATTCGCTGGCAGGGATCGGCTTGCCACCCGCGCTGCCACGATCCTCGAGTTCCTTCACGATCCCGGCGTTGGCCATCGCGGCGAGCGCAGCCGGATGAACGAACGGCTTCGAACTTTCAACAGGTTCCGACGACGACGAAGGTGCTGAGGGGGCCGGTGGCGTGGAAGGAGCCGCTGGCGTAGCTGGAGCCGCAGGGGCCGCACCACCCGAGCCATGCTCCAGCCGCTTTTGCCACTGGCCCACGCGCGAACCGTCGAATAACGACGGATCGGAAAGTGTCGTCGGCCCGCCTTCAGGACACGAAGCCGTGCGCCCGATCTGCGATCCGGGCTCGGGCGGCCTGCCTTTGGCGAAACCATCGAGCAGAGCATCGAAACTTTCCGGCGTCAGATCCTCGTAGGTGTCAGCGCCAATCTGCACCATGGGTGCATTCGCGCATGAGCCCAGACACTCCACCTCTTCCCAGGAAAACGCGCCATCATCCGAAAGATCGAATGGGTCTTCAGAAATCTTGTTCTTGCAGACTTTGATGAGATCTTTCGATCCCCGCAGCATGCACGGCGTCGTGCCGCACACCTGCACATGCGCTTTGGTGCCGATCGGCGCCAACTGGAACATTGTGTAGAACGTCGCGATTTCAAGAACGCGAATATGTGCCATTCCGAGAAGGTCAGCCACGACCCGGATTGCAGGCTCCGTGATCCACCCGCCGATCTGTTCCTGCGCGCGCCACAGCACCGGGATCACGGCTGACGCCTGCTTGCCCGGCGGATATTTGGCGATCGTCGCATTCACCCACGCCAAATTGTCCGACGTGAAGGCAAATCTTGCGGGCTGATCCGGATGTAGGCGGCGAACGGCCATGCACGGCTCCAAACTGCCAAGCGCGGGGCAATGATATCCCCACACCGGACTGCCAACTGTGAGTTCAGCAAACTGGGGTCCGGCGTGTGGCTCAATGCGCAGTACGCATTGCCCCGAGGCACGCGAATGCAGAAGGGCTGCCCCACCCCCGAACCCTTCGACAGTTCCGGATTTCAGTTACGGCGTTGGTGCGGGCAAAGCAAGCGCGGATGGGTTCGCCCATCGTCGGAGCGCCCGCGCTGCGATGTCGCGAGGATCATCGGCGAATCATAATCCTGTGCGAACGGCCAAACTTGCCGAATTCGGGCGCGCGGTGGGCGCAAGCGAGGGCTTGGCCCGTGCCAGAGTTCAGGTCCAGTAGAGGAGCTTGTCGAAGTCACTGAACCACGCAAGCAGCAGGAAGACCAACGCGACCGGAGCCAGGAACAGCGAAATCTGTGATCCCACCCGTAAAAATCCCGTCCAGAAGACCGCAAGCAGAATTCCGAACAGCAGGATAACCCAGCCTCCGTCGTCCGGTCCGCGGGCGGCTGCGAAGAGCAGCCCGGCCAGAAACGCGGCCAATCCCAGAATCATGGGCACCGCCGGAAGGTCGGCCTGAAGCGAACCCAACGGCCAACCGTTCCGCTTTGCGAACATCCGATAAGTCGAAAGCGAAAGGCCCCACCCCAACGCTGCCACCGCCAGCAAAAAGCGCTCGTCGATCATTCCCTGCCCTCCCCACCAGCATGAACCCACCCTCAGGTCGAGTTGCAGCTAAATCTTTATCGGAGGAACCGCCCAGCGGTCCAGCCACCGCCGTTGTGCCAAAGTTGGCCGGTCCCGGCCATCTCGCCGTGACGCAGCGGTTAACTTTAGAATTTGGCAGCCCGGAAGGCTCAATTCCAGCGGTTAATGGAATCTCTACGCCAAGCCTCGTGCCGAGTCCGCCGGCGCTTGCCACGAACATTGACGAGGTAAAGGATCAGCGCCCAAACCAAAAAGGTCAGCGAGATGATCAGGTCAGTCTGAATTTCGAACTCGATCATCGCACGAGCCCGCTCTATAGCGCTCCAATGGCTGAAACTTACCACGATGTCGCCACAGCAATCCATGAACCCGTATGTTTAGCGTGAACGAGTTGCAAACCGGTTGACCGCGCGTTTACGAACCCGACCTCTCGAGGAGCCGACCATGACCGCCGACCTGTGCCGCATCCGCGCTGTCGCCGCCAGCCTTCGCGGCATCCGCGACCGCGTGACGGAACACGACGACGTGCCCTACTGGAACACGACGCCGTTCGACAATGCCGTCGGACTTCTCCAGGACGCCATCGAAAGCGCGGATTTCTCCAGTCACACGCTTGACGAAACGCAGTTCGATCGGACCGATTACCTCGTCCACCTCGACAGCCTCATCGCCTTCCTCGAAGTGTATGAAAACGAGGGACAGACAAGCGGCAACATCGTCAACTTGGTCCCCCGCCAGCAGAGCTGAGCGCTATCGGTCGATCTCGCCGAACACGATGTCGATCGACCCGAGGATAGCGGAGACGTCAGCCAGCATGTGGCCGCGATTGAGGTGGTCCATCGCCGCCAGATGCGGGAACCCCGGCGCGCGGATCTTGCAGCGGTAGGGCTTGTTGGAGCCATCCGCCACCAGATACACGCCGAATTCGCCCTTCGGCGCCTCGACGCACGCATAAACCTCGCCGGCCGGTACGTGGAAGCCCTCGGTATAGAGCTTGAAGTGGTGGATCAGCGCTTCCATCGAGCGCTTCATCTCACCCCGCTTCGGCGCCGCAACCTTCTTGTTCGCCGTCATCACAGGCCCTTGGCCGTCCGGCTGGCGCAACTTATCGCAAGCCTGCTTCATGATCTTCACACTCTCGCGCATCTCGGCCATGCGGCACAGATAGCGGTCATAGCAGTCACCGTTTTTACCGATGGGAATATCAAAATCGAATTCGGAATAGCATTCGTACGGCTGCGCTTTTCGCAGATCCCACGCCGCGCCCGACCCGCGAACCATGACGCCCGAAAAGCCCCAATCGAACGCCTCCTGCAGCGACACGACACCAATATCGACATTGCGCTGCTTGAAGATGCGGTTGCCGGTCAGAAGCCCGTCGATGTCGTCCAGCGTCTTCAGAAACGGATCGCACCATTTGTAGATGTCGTCGATCAGCTCAGGTGGCAGCTCCTGATGCACGCCGCCGACGCGAAAATACTTCGCATGCATCCGCGAGCCCGACGCGCGCTCATAGAACACCATGAGCTTTTCGCGTTCTTCGAAGCCCCAGAGCGGCGGGGTCAGCGCGCCAACGTCCATCGCCTGCGTCGTGACGTTGAGCAGATGCGACAGGTGCCGGCCGATCTCCGAGTAGAGCACCCGGATGAGCTGCGCCCGACGCGGCACCTCGATGCCGAGCAGCTTTTCCGCCGCAAGGCAGAACGCATGCTCCTGGTTCATCGGCGCCACGTAGTCGAGCCGGTCGAAATAGCCGATCGCTTGCGTGTAGGTCTTCGCCTCGATCAGCTTCTCCGTGCCGCGATGCAGAAGCCCAACGTGCGGGTCCACCCGCTCCACGACCTCGCCGTCGAGTTCCAACACGAGTCGCAGCACGCCGTGTGCCGCGGGATGCTGCGGCCCGAAATTGATGTTGAACTGGCGAATTTCAGTTTCCGGCATTGTGATTACTCTTTCCCGGCTTCCGAGAACATCGCATTGAATTCCGCCTCGGTGAGCTGACGGGTTGCGTTGGCAAAAGCATAGGCCTCTGGCTTTTTGTCGATGAAAATCTCTGTGGTCAAGGCAAGACCGCTGAGGTCATCGATCGAGCCGGCACTGATGCCGAAATAATTGACGGACGGCGCGTGAAAGAAGAGGTGGGTGCCGCATGTCCGGCAGAACTGTCGCTCACCCCATTCGGACGATTTGTATACTGCGATATTGTCTTTCCCCGTCACCTTCGCTGGCGCAGTCGACTTGACAGAGAGGGCCGGGCCTCCGCCCCAACGCAAGCACATCCCGCAATGACAAGCGTCAATTTCCAACTCAGCAGGCGTAAACGTGTAGGTCACGCTGCCACACAGGCAATGTCCGCTGCGCTCGAGTTGCTGTGTCATTGGCTGTCCCCTCTAGATGGAAGCGCACCCGGCTTCACACTCAAACTGCCCCGTCCACTCTCGCAATTTCCCCAACCCGTGCGCGCTTTGCATTTTCGTTGACGCGCACGACGAACCTCTCCCACGGCACGATCATGCGCTCATGCCGGCCTTCGCCGATCTTCTCCAGACCATCATGAGCGACGACCGTAAACGCGATGCGCCGCCCCGTGACGCCCGTGCATGTAGCATCTACCGTCACCATTTGGCCCGGCACCGTTGCTGCGATGTGCGACACGTCGATGTGAATGCCGAGGCTGCCTTCGCCGGGTTCCAGGTGCGGTTCCAGCACCTTCATGCAGGCCCACTCCATGAGCCCGACCATGAACCCGGTCGCGAACACCGTCGGCATCAGCTGAAAATCATGCGCCTCGGGGAAAAGATGCGGCACCGTCTTGTTCGCCGGCACCTTGTATTCGAGCCGCGCCGCATCCCCGGCCTTGAGCGTGTCCTTCACTGCGGCGCCTCCACGTCGTTTGCGCCCTGCGCCTGCGCGAGCTGACCGCCGGCGATGAAGGCGATGCTGACGTTGTAGAACGACAGGATCGATTCACCACCCTCCGCCACGCCGCACGCGAACTGCTTGGCAACCTTGGAAAACGGGAAGCACCAGTCGCCGTTGTCGAAGCGCACGCCGATCTCGTCGCGCTCGTGCACGTCCCAGGAGCCGCCTGCCGCCGCAATGACCGCTTCGCCGAGGTAGGAGCCGAGCACCGAGACGAGGCTCGCAACGGCGTCTGGATCGTCCATCCGCTGCCGCTGGCGCTCGATGTAGCCATCGACCCACGCAACCGATTGCGGCCCATAGTCGAATGCGATACCGGCAATAGGCCCCAGTTCTTTCAGCACCAGCGCGGCGTTGCCGCGGATCATCGCGAGCCTCGGATCGTCTTCGAGCATGAACGGCCCTCTCGCCGCGCGCTTCAGGAACGTGTGGCCTTCTCATCGCCGGGCAGGACGTTCCCGGTCATCCCCTCCCAGGGGCTTTCGAAATCGAACGTGCGAAATTCCTGCGTCAGCTTCACAGGCTCATACACGACCCGCTTTTTCGCATCGTCGTAGCGCACTTCGACATATCCCGTGAGCGGGAAGTCCTTTCGCAGCGGAAAGCCCTGGAACCCGTAATCGGTCAGCAGCCGGCGCAGATCCGGATGACCCGAAAACAGAATGCCGTACATGTCGTAGGCTTCGCGTTCGAACCAGTTGGCAGCGGCAAAAATCTCGACCGCACTGGCAACCGGCGTGACATCGTCCGTCGAGATCTTGACGCGGACACGCTGGTTCAGCCGCGGCGACAGCAAGTGATAAACGACGTCGAACCGTTCCGCACGCTCCGGGTAATCGACACCGCAGATGTCGATCAGCACCTCGAACCGGCAGCGGCCGTCGTCACGCAGAAAACGCAGCGCTTTGGAGATGTGCTCGCGTTCGATCGTCACCGTGAGCTCGCCGTAGCGCACATCCACACCGCGCACATGACCGCCGAGCTTCAGTTCGACATACTCGCCGAGTTCTTTGAGAATTTCGCTCATATCACCGCTCGATCGTGCCGGTGCGACGGATTTTACGCTGCAGCAGAAGCACGCCATACAGCAGCGCTTCCGCAGTCGGCGGGCAACCGGGCACGTAGATGTCGACCGGCACGATGCGATCACATCCGCGCACGACCGCATAGGAATAATGATAATAGCCGCCGCCGTTGGCGCACGATCCCATCGAGATCACATAGCGCGGCTCGGGCATCTGGTCGTAGACCTTGCGCAGCGCCGGGGCCATCTTGTTGGTCAGCGTGCCGGCAACGATCATCACGTCCGACTGGCGAGGCGAAGCGCGCGGTGCAAATCCAAAACGCTCCAGATCGTAGCGCGGCATCGATGCCTGCATCATCTCGACAGCGCAGCACGCCAGGCCGAACGTCATCCACATGAGCGAGCCGGTGCGCGCCCAGTTGATGAGGTCATCCGTGGTGGTCACCAGGAAGCCCTTGTCGGCCAACTCGTTCGAAATGGCCGTGAAGCTCGGGTCGCCGGGCTTGATGAGGCCGGGACCGCCGAGGCCTTCCTTGGCCGTCTCGTACGCGAGCCGCTCGCGATAGTCCGGCGGTACGATCAATCCCATTCGAGCGCTCCTTTGCGCCACTCGTAGATGAAGCCGATGGTGAGCACGCCGAGGAACAGCATCATCGACCAGAAGCCATAGACGCCGAGGTCCTTGAACACGACCGCCCAGGGGAAGAGGAACGCCACTTCCAAGTCGAAGATAATGAACAGGATCGACACAAGGTAGAAGCGCACGTCGAATTTCATGCGCGCGTCGTCGAAGGCATTGAAGCCGCATTCGTAAGCCGAGACCTTCTCCGAATCCGGATTGCGCACGGCCACGAGGAACGGCGCGATCATCAGGATGCCCATGAAGGCGAGCGACACGCCGAGGAACACGGCCAGCGGCAGATAGTCGGTGAGCAGTTGATCCACCGGGTTCTCCAAAGGTTTGCGCCAAGCACAAGCCGCGCAACACACGCCCGCCCCTGTTAAACCACCCCTCCCCCGCGCGCAACCGGACCAGTTGTCGTGGTCTCCGAACACAGCGCAGCGCGCGAGAACCCGTCCACCGGCCTGAAGACCCCAGGCGCCAAGGGCGCCCGCGGCAAGCCGCGCCCCTCGGAGATTGCCCGAGCGGAGCAAGGATCAGCAAGCGTGAGAGAAACAATGCCCCGAAGGGCCCAGGCGCCAAGGGCGCCCGCGGCAAGCCGCGCCCCTCGGAGCTTGCCCGAGCGGAGCGAGGATCAGCAAGCGTGAGAGAAACAATGGCGCGAGAGACGGGACTTGAACCCGCGGCCTCCGCCGTGACAGGGCGGCGCTCTAACCAACTGAGCTACTCCCGCAAAACCGGTCGTACGCGCGAGCAACCTGCGACGCGCGTGTCACGGAGCGTTCACTACGAGTTTGCCCCCTTGAAGTCAAGCATGCTTCATGGATCTTCCGCGGCCCCAGTCCCCTCCGCCACCTTGTAATGCCCCGGCTCCCGCAGAACGTCATCCCGGCGATTGCCGGCGCCCCGGCAGGCCTCAGCGTCCCCCCACTTCAAGTCCGCCGCATGAAATCGCGCTTGCCGACCTCTAGCCCATTGTGGCGCAGGATGCCGTAGGCGGTGGTGGTGTGAAAATAGAAGTTAGGCAGTGCGAAATGCAGAAGATAATCGCGGCCTGAAAAGCTCATTTCGTTAGGGCCGACCTTGATTGTGATCTGCCGCTCGTCCGACCCGTCCATCTGTTCCGACTTGACGCTGGCGAGCAGATCAATCGTCCGCGCGATCCGCGCCTTCAACTCGTCGAACGTCTTCTCCCCATCCGCCTCTGTCGCGACCTCGACATTGGCCAGACGCTGCACCGAAAGAGCCGCGAACTTGCAGCTCTCCTGAACCTGCCGCGTGAAGTTGAACATGTCGGGATAGAGCCGCGCCGTCAGCAACGTCTCGGGCGCGATCTTCTTCGCCGCCGAATACGCGACAGCTTTGTCGATGATCCCATCGAGCGCATGCAGATGCTTCTGAAACGAAGGAACGGCGATCTGGTACATCGTGACAGACATGAAGTTCTCCGGTTATCGGCGGACGGCATCCGTCAGCCGACAATCGGTTTACCTGCCAAATGGCCGTCTCGCCAGTCGTGTGATGATCACCGCGATTAACCCCCACGGCGCAACGCGCCGGGAAGCAAGGCGACCCGCGGCAAGCCGCGCCCCTCGGAGGCATCCCGAGCAACGCGAGGATCAGATGCCGTGAGAGACAAAATGGTGGGAGGTGAGGGGATCGAACCCCCGACATCTTCGGTGTAAACGAAGCGCTCTACCGCTGAGCTAACCTCCCAGTCGCGCCATCCATGGCCCGAAGGGCAAGGCGGCAAGGCCACCCGGCGCAAGCGCCGCCCCGCCGGAGCGCGCCTGATCGCGCAAGCGATCAGGACAGCGCGCGTGAGGCATTTAATTCAGAGCGTCCTTCAAGCCCTTCGCCGGCGTGAACTTGGCAACTTTCGAAGCCGGGATCTTGATCGTCGCACCGGTGGATGGATTGCGGCCTTCACGCTCTTTGCGAGCCGAAACCTTGAACGTGCCGAAATCAGGCAGACGAACTTCCGAGCCACCTGCCAGCGTTGAGCGGATGTGGCCAACGACAGAGTCAACGACGGCGGTCGCCTTTTCCTTCGTCAGTTCGCAATCGCGCGAAATAGCATCGATCAAATCTTTTTTGCTCATAGGTTTCGTCCTTGGAGTGTGGGTGGATAGAACTTGAAGGTAATTATCGTTTGCAGCGGGCGCGGCAAGCGGCAGAGAAAAGCGCAGCACGTCGCGTTATTTTGCGATCGCACAAAGCGCTGAAACGACCAGAGCGTCAAGCGGAAAAACCGCCAATTTTCGACCAAAAAACGCCCTGATTGCGCCGATCGGACGCACGCAAAAAGCTGGAACATATTGAAAAGAAAGACCCCGCGACAGCCTTGTCGCGGGGTCCAATTTCACGTCACCAAGGTCAGTGCGCAGTAATACGCGAGCCGTCTTTACCGACACCATCCACTTCGGCAGCTGCTTCCGCTGCCACTTCTTCCCACGTGATCGCCTCCGGCAGACGCACGAGGGCCGCCTTCAAAACCTCGTCCATGCGCGCCACCGGCACGATCTCGAGCTTGCTTCTTCACCTCCTCGGGGATGTCCGCCAGATCCTTGGCGTTCTCCTCGGGGATCAGACCGTCTTGATGCCGCCGCGCAGCGCCGCGAGCAGCTTTTCCTTCAGCCCGCCGATCGGCAGCACGCGGCCGCGCAGCGTGATCTCGCCGGTCATCGCGACATCCTTGCGGACCGGGAATGCCGGTCAGCACCGAAACGATCGCCGTCACCATCGCCACGCCGGCCGACGGACCATCCTTCGGCGTCGCGCCTTCCGGCACGTGCACGTGGATGTCCTTCTTCTCGAACAGCGGCGGCTCGATGCCGAAATCGACCGACCGCGAACGGACGTAAGCGTGTCGCCGCCGAGATCGAACTCCTTCATCACGTCGCGCAGATTGCCCGTCACCGTCATCTTGCCCTTGCCGGGCATCATGACGCCTTCGATGGTCAGCAACTCGCCGCCGACTTCGGTCCAGGCAAGACCGGTGACGACGCCGACCTGGTCCTCGAGCTTCCGCCTCGCCGTAGCGATACTTCGGCACGCCGAGATAGTCCGTCACGTTGTCGGCCGTGACGTGAACCGTCTTCTTCGTCGATGGTCAGGATCTCCTTCACCGCCTTGCGGGCGAGCTTGGCCATTTCACGCTCGAGGTTGCGCACGCCGGCTTCCCGCGTGTAGCGGCGGATGACTTCCATGAATGGCGCGCGTCGTCGATCGGTCCACTCGCCGGCTTCGAGGCCGTGCGCCTGTGCCTGGCTCTGCCGGATCAAGTGGCGCTTGGCGATCTCGACCTTCTCGTCCTCCGTGTAACCGGCGAGCCGGATGATCTCCATGCGGTCCATGAGCGGCCGGCGGAATGTTGAGCGTGTTCGCCGTCGTCACGAACATCACGTTCGACAGATCGTAGTCGACCTCGAGGTAATGGTCGTTGAACGTGCGAGTTCTGCTCGGGATCGAGCACCTCAAGCAGCGCCGACGCCGGGTCGCCGCGGAAATCCGTGCCCATCTTGTCGATCTCATCGAGCAGGAACAGCGGGTTCGTCCGCTTCGCCTTCTTCATCGACTGGATGACCTTGCCGGGCATCGAGCCGATGTAGGTGCGGCGATGACCGCGGATCTCCGCTTCGTCGCGCACGCCGCCGAGCGACATGCGCACGAACTCGCGGCCCGTCGCCTTCGCGATCGACTTGCCGAGCGAGGTCTTGCCGACGCCGGGAGGGCCGACGAGGCACAGGATCGGCCCCTTCAGCTTGTTCGTGCGCGCCTGCACGGCGAGATATTCGACGATGCGCTCCTTGACCTTCTCGAGGCCGTAGTGATCCGCGTCGAGCACCTGCTGGGCCTCGTCGAGATCCTTCTTGACCTTGCCCTTGACGCCCCACGGGATCGACAGCAGCCAGTCGAGGTAGTTGCGCACGACCGTCGCCTCGGCCGACATCGGGCTCATCTGCCGGAGCTTCTTCAGCTCGGCCAGCGCCTTGTCCCGGGCTTCCTTCGACAGCTTGGTGTTCTCGATCTTCTCCTCGAGCTCGGAGATGTCGTCGCGCTCGTCGTCGTCGCCGAGTTCCTTCTGAATCGCCTTCATCTGCTCGTTCAGATAGTACTCGCGCTGCGTCTTCTCCATCTGGCGCTTGACGCGCGTGCGGATCCGCTTCTCGACCTGCAGAACGGAGATCTCGCTCTCCATCAGCGTGTAGACCTTCTCGAGTCGCTCCGAGATCGTCGTCGTCTCGAGGATCTCCTGCTTGTCGGCGATCTTGATCGCCAGATGCGAGGCGATCGGTGTCGGCGAGCTTGGAGTAGTCCTCGATCTGCGCTGACGGTGCCGAGCACTTCGGGCGAGATCTTCTTGTTGAGCTTCACGTAGCTTTCGAACTGCGACACGGCCGAGCGGGCCAGCGCCTCGATCTCGTCCTTGGCACGCCTCGACTTCGGCGATCGCGCTCGACCTCCGCCTCGAAGTAATCGGCGTTGTCGGTGTAACGGACGATCTTCGCGCGCGCGACGCCCTCGACCAGCACCTTCACGGTGCCGTCGGGCAGCTTCAGCAGCTGCAGCACGCTGGCGAGCGTGCCGGTCTCATAGATCGCATCGGTCGCCGGATCGTCGTCGCCGGCGTTCTTCTGCGCGGCGAGCAGGATGTGCTTGTCCGCCTTCATCACCTCTTCCAGCGCATTGATCGACTTCTCGCGCCCGACGAACAGCGGCACGATCATGTGCGGGAACACGACGATGTCGCGCAGCGGCAGGACCGGATAAAGCGTCCGTCCGCCTGCCTTTTCGCGTGCCGTCTTGTCTTCGCTCATGGCTCTACCTTTGACTGGAGTTGAACGAGCTTACGCCAATTCTCCTCACATGGCTTGATGCTCTGAAAGCCTATTAGCCCGGAGGCTTGTCCCCAATGAGGCGGACTGTCTCCGGCCCGGTCCAGAGCTGTGTACCGGCGCCGCAAGTCGGCCCGGGCCTCGCAAGCGGAAGGACCAACCGACAAGTCGGGCGCTGGCCCGGAGTGAACATTTGGGGATCGCGGCGCCAGGATCAAGGCACCAGACCGGTCCACGGGTCCTTATGCACCGCTAAGTCGCAGGCGTTGGGCTGGGGCCCGCGCCATTTGGCGATGCGGACCCCAACGGTCAACTCTTAAGAAGCCGTGCCTTTTTCCTCAGCCCGCTCGCTGTAGATGCGGAGCGGCCGCGCCCCGCCCTCCACGACCTCCGGGCTGATCACGACCTCTTCCACGCCCTTCATGGCGGGCAGATCGAACATCGTGTCGAGCAGGATGGCTTCCATGATCGAGCGCAGGCCGCGCGCACCGGTCTTGCGCTCGATAGCCCGGCGGGAGATGGCCTTGAGCGCATCGAGCGTGATGGTGAGCTTGACGTCCTCCATCTCGAACAGGCGCTGATACTGCTTCACGAGCGCGTTCTTCGGCTCGGTCAGGATCTGCACGAGCGCCGTCTCGTCGAGATCTTCCAGCGTCGCGATGACCGGCAGGCGGCCGATGAACTCCGGGATCAGGCCGAACTTCAGCAGATCCTCGGGCTCGACCTGGCGCAGAACTTCGCCCGTGCGGCGCTCATCCGGACCTGTCACCTTGGCGCCGAAGCCGATCGACGTGCCCCGACCGCGACCGGAGATGATCTTCTCCAGACCCGCGAACGCGCCGCCGCAGATGAACAGGATGTTCGTCGTGTCGACCTGCAGGAATTCCTGCTGCGGATGCTTGCGGCCGCCCTGCGGCGGCACCGATGCGACCGTGCCTTCCATGATCTTCAGCAGCGCCTGCTGCACGCCCTCGCCCGACACGTCGCGCGTGATCGAGGGGTTGTCGGACTTGCGCGAGATCTTGTCGATCTCGTCGATATAGACGATGCCGCGCTGCGCCCGCTCGACGTTGTAGTCGGCGTTCTGCAGCAGCTTCAGGATGATGTTCTCGACGTCCTCGCCGACGTAGCCGGCTTCGGTCAGCGTCGTCGCATCCGCCATCGTGAACGGCACATCGAGGATGCGGGCCAGCGTCTGCGCGAGCAGCGTCTTGCCGCAACCCGTTGGGCCGACCAGCAGGATGTTCGACTTCGCCAGTTCGACGTCGTTGTTCTTCGCCGCGTGGTTGAGCCGCTTGTAGTGGTTGTGAACCGCGACCGAGAGCACGCGCTTGGCGTGGTACTGGCCGATCACGTAATTGTCGAGAACCTTGCAGATTTCCTGCGGTGTCGGAACGCCGTCGCGCGACTTGACGAGCGTGTTCTTGTTCTCCTCGCGGATGATGTCCATGCACAGTTCGACGCATTCATCGCAGATGAACACGGTCGGCCCGGCGATCAGCTTTCGAACCTCGTGCTGGCTCTTGCCGCAGAAGGAGCAGTAGAGAGTGTTTTTCTCTTGAGCCATCGCGTCTCTCGCACCCGTTTGCCGGGACTGAATGCCACTGGGAGCACGGTCGCTCCCGGTGGCTTGATATGGAACCCGAGGTCCGCGGACTGCTCTACCCTGGAATCTCCAGGTCGATCACAGCACGCTAACGCTCGGCAGATCAAGAATGGATTAATGCAGACCCAGGGCCGATCCCGGCTCGCGCCACCCTAGTGCCACACGGGCAAACGTCCACCCGAACCCCTGAGGTTACCTTAAGTCACCGGCAGAGACCGGTGACAAATCGTGCCACCGCAGGATGCCGTTTTCCCGCCCGAAAGCGCCTCAATGAAGGCGGCGCGGCCTCGACGTACGGGTCGAGCCATCCATGCTTGCAAAACGAGCGGACCGGCAGCGGCGTTCCTGATCAGGTGGCCTTTGCCTCGGCCGCCTTGGCTTCCACATCGTCGCGGTTGTTGAGAACCTTGTCGACAATGCCGAATTCCTTCGCCTGATCGGCGGTCATGAAGTAGTCGCGATCAAGCGTTTTCTCAATCATTTCATAGGGCTGGCCGGTGTGCTTAACGTACACCTCGTTCAGGCGGCGCTTCATCTTGATGATGTCTTCGGCATGCCGCTCGATGTCGGATGCCTGACCTGAGAAACCGCCAGAGGGCTGATGAACCATGATGCGGGCGTTGGGGAGAGCAAAGCGCATGTCCTTGGCACCCGCACACAGGAGCAGCGACCCCATCGAGGCCGCCTGACCGATGCACAGGGTCGCAACCTGGGGCTTGATGAACTGCATGGTATCGTAAATGGCCATCCCCGAGGTCACAACGCCGCCTGGAGAGTTGATATACATGGAGATTTCCTTCTTCGGGTTCTCCGACTCCAGGAACAGAAGCTGCATGCAGATCGAGGACGCCATTTGGTCTTCCACCGGGCCGGTCACGAAGATGATCCGCTCTTTCAAGAGGCGCGACGGCAAATCGTACCCGCGCTCCCCGCGCGCAGTTTGCTCCACGACCATCGGCCAGAAGGTGTTGGTCAGCGTAGCGATAGGATCGCGCATCGGTTCGTGCTCCTCGTTCAAACGGCTGTTTCGGTCGGCAGCGAACGCCGATCGATAGGGATGGTCCGGGCGCCTGCCAACAGCCGCCCGGCTTCTACCATATGGGAAGCTGAGCGCCTTGTGGAAAGCGGCCGGTCACAACCAACGACACCTGGGCAAGACGCCCCTGCGAAAGACGCGTTGGGAATCGCGGTCGACCGGGTCCAAGGTTTCCGCCATCCAACCCCTCCCCGCAAGACCTCAAGCGAGGTCGCCGGGGGACGTATCGGTGATGACGGCCTGGTGGTCACGATCAAAATCAGGCCTCGGTTGCAGCCTTGACCTGCTCGAATAGCTCTTCGCGGCTCACCTTCTTCTCCGACACCTGGGCCTTGCCGACAATGAGATCGACGACCTTGTCTTCGAAGATCGGCGCGCGAGTTCCTGCAGCGCGCCAGGCGTCTTCTCGAAATACTCGTAGACGAACTTCTCCTGGCCCGGATAGCGGCGCGCCTGCTCCATGAGGGCCAGCCGCAGTCTCGTCCTGCGTGACCTCGATCAGGTTCTTCGCGCCGATCTCGCCCACGACGAGGCCCAGCCGCACGCGGCGCTCCGCGATCTTTTGGTATTCCGCGCGCAGCTCCTCTTCTGACTTGCCCGCATCCTCGGCATTCTCGCCCTGCTGCTTGCGGCTGGCTTCCACCTGCCGCCAGATGCCTTCGAACTCCCGGTCGACCAGCGAGCGGGGCAGTTCGAAGGTGTGCAGCGCCTCGAGCTTGTCGAGCAGTTCGCGCTTCATCTTCACGCGCGCCGCCTTGTCGAACTCCGACTGGATCTGCTTGCGCACGAGCTCCTTCAGGTTTTCGGCGTTCTCCGCCCCGAATGCCTTCGCGATCTCATCGTCGAGCTTTGCTTCCACCGGCTTCTCGACTTCGTTCACCGTCACGTTGAACACGGCATCCTTGCCGGCCAGCGTTTCGACCGAATAGTCGTCCGGGAAGCGGCACGACACGTCTTTCGTCTCGCCCTTGCCCATGCCGACGATGCCATCCTCGAATCCGGGAATGAAGCCGGCATTGCCAAGCACCAGGCTCAAGCCTTCGCCGGTGCCGCCTTCGAACGCCTCGCCGTCGATCGTGCCCTTGTAGTTGATCGTGACGCGATCACCCGTTTCCGCCTTGCGCTCGGCATCGGCCTCGAAGCTACCCGCGCGCTTCAAGAGATCGTCGATCGACTTCTGCAGCGTCTCGTCATCGACCTCGGCGGCCAGACGCTCGAGTTCGATCGCCCCGAAGTCGGCGAGCGCGATCTCCGGCACCACCTCGAACGTCATCTGATAGGCAAGATCCTTCTTGCCCTCGATGACCTGATTGATCTCGGCCTGGTCTTCCGACAGGGAGATGTTGGGCATCTGCGCGGGACGTTCCTTGCGGTCGCGGATCGCGGCATCGCTGGTCTCGCGAATGGCATCCTGCAGCACCTCGGTCATCAGCGACCGGCCGTACACCTTCTTGATATGCGCAACCGGCACCTTGCCCTTGCGGAACCCCTTGATCTGGACGTTGTCCTTGACCTGGTCGAGGCGCGAAGCCAGACGCTGCTCGATCTCGGCCGCGCCAACCACGACCTTGAGGGTCCGCTTCAGGCCGTCGACGTTGGCCTCGATAATCTGCATCGTCCTTGCCTTTTTCAGCTCGTGTTGTCGTCGTCATGGCCGTCCACCAAGGTGAGACGGCCGCTCGATAGGATTTTGTCGTCTCGGCACGTCTCAGGGCGGGCAAATACTGGTGCGGGCGGAGGGACTTGAACCCCCACGGCCAAGGCCACCAGAACCTAAATCTGGCGTGTCTACCAATTCCACCACGCCCGCTGGGAGAGCTCGACCCCGGCGCAAACCGGGAAGAAACGAGTGAAGTCCGGGCAACTATCGGCTGGCGCGACGAGCGCCGGCCACAGCGGTCCGGACAGGGCGCTCATATAGGCAGCAAGGGGGATCAAGATCAATCCAGTTTCTCCAAGGACCCGATGTGCCATCGGCCCACCCTCCAGACGGCGCCGAGGCGGCGAAAAAGAATGCCCAACATCTCGTGTTGTAAACAAAACATCCCGCGCCTTCCGGCCGGCGCTGCCCAAGAGGAGCGGAAGGGCGCCAATAAAAAAGCCGGGCTCCTGGGGGAGGAGCCCGGCTTCGGGGGACCGCTTCTTGAGGGAGAGAGCGATTACTTGAACGGTGCGTATTCGGCACCCGAGTCGCCGAAGTGATAGCGCAGACCGACCTTGACTTCGTGAGCGGCGATGTCGTCGATCTGCACGGCCGGATTGACGAAGCCTGCGCTGTCCACGCGGCCCGACTGGGCCGAGCCCATATCGATATAACGGTAGCCCACATCGAGGATCGCACGATCCGAGATCTGGTAGCCGACGCCGGCCATCAGCGACCATGCGAACGACACGTCACGATCGCCTTCGATGCGATTTACAAGCGCCGGGTTGCCGGTGAAGTACACCTCGTCCACGTCGTGGACGGCGAGACCGATACCGGCGCCCACGTACGGCACGAAGCGATTGAAGTTGCCGAAATCCTTATAGACGTTGAGCATCAACGTGTAGGTCTGGATGCTGGTGTGCAACGGATCGTCGATCGGCGTCGTCGGACCGGAGGGCGGTCCAACCGGAGGACCTGGATCATAGACGCCGGGCTCGCCTTCGAGCTTACGGTCGCCGCGATAGCCGAGCATGACTTCGCCACGGAAACCGCGCGAACCCGAGCCGCACCCCAGACCGCCTTCGGCGAGCCAGGTGTTTTCGAGGCTCACGTTCGTGACGCGATCGGTCACAAAGACGGACGTCAATTCGTTAGCGTCGACATTGCCGTCCCCGTTACCGCTCGCGTCGTCCCACACGCCGTTGTTCACCGGCCATGTCACCGACGGATCCTGCGAGATCGAATAACCCACATCTCCGCGGAAGTAGCAGGGGCCGACAGCCGAAGCGACGTAGGCGGGCGCGGCGGCATAACCGTCCTTGATCGAGCCGAGATCGGCCGCGAACGTGTCGGTCGTCACGGACATGGCGATTGCCAGAGCGGCAGAGGCCACCCCCGCCTTCAGCATGGTCTTCATAGTCTCTTAACCCTCTCATACCGGCAGCCGGCCGAACCCGACGCCTCGTGTGTCTGCGAGGGCAGAGTGCAGCGGGACCAGTAAAAGGCCGGTTAAGAGGCGTACGGATTTGATACACGCCTCGCGCATGGCGGCAGGCTCCGCGTCAGCGGAGTCGCCATGCGCAACTAAGAAGCAACGTCAGGCAAAGACGCCGTTCCGCTCGCGGATGCTTTACGCCGCTGGAACCGGCTCGCCAGCACGTAGAATAGCGGCGTGAAGATGAGACCGAACACAGTCACGCCGATCATGCCCGAGAAAACTGCCGTTCCGAGCGACTGGCGCATTTCAGCACCCGCCCCGCTTGCAAACACGAGCGGCACCACGCCGAGAATGAATGCGAGCGACGTCATGATGATCGGTCGAAGGCGCGTCTTGGCCGCCTCGACTGCGGCGTCGTAGCGGTTCATCCCCGCGTCTTCCGCCTGCTTGGCGAACTCCACGATCAGGATCGCGTTTTTCGCCGCGAGCCCGACGAGCACCACCAGACCGATCTCGACCAGGATGTTGCGATCGAACCCGCGCAGGTTGACACCGATCATCGCCGCAAGGATGCACATCGGCACGATCAGGATCACGGCCAGCGGCAACAGCCAGCTCTCATAAAGCGCCGCCAGCAGAAGGAACACGAACACGACCGCCAAGACGAACGCGATGATCGCCGTGCTGCCGCCGAGCTTTTCCTGCAGCGCAATTTCCGTCCACTCGAATCCGAACCCGGACGGAAGTTTCGTCGCCGCGATCTCCTCGATCGCGGTGATGCCCTGGCCAGTCGAGAACCCCGGCTTCATCGCCGCCTGCAATTCCGCCGCCGGATAGAGATTGTACCGTGGGACGCGGTAGGCATCCGTAGTGTCGTGGAAGGTTGCAACCGAACCCAACGGCACCATGTCGCCATTGCTGTTCCGCGTTTTTAAATTTTGAACGTCACGCACACTGAGACGGAACGGATTGTCGGCCTGCGCAGTGACGCGGAACGTCCGCCCGAGCAAATTAAAGTCGTTGACGTAGCTCGAACCCATGTAGATCGACAGCGTATCGAACACGTTGGCGATCGGGACGCCCAACTGTTCCGCCTTGACGCGATCGATGTCGGCGAAGATCTGCGGCGTGCGCGTGTTGTAGAGCGTGAACGCCTGCGCGAACTCCGGCCGCTGGTTGGCAGCGCCCATCGCGGTGAACGCCGCCATCTCGAGCGCCTGCAGGCCGCGCCCCGACCGGTCCTGCACATATCCCTTGATGCCGCCGCCCGTGCCGATGCCGGGAACGGAGGGTGGCTCGATCACCAGCACGAACGCCTCGCGCAGCTTCAGCATCTCCTTGCGGATGTCGTTGATGATGCCGTCCTTGGTCTGCCCCGCCGCGATGCGGTCCTCGAACGAGTTGACCCGCACGAAGATCACGCCCGCATTGGGCGCATTGGTAAAGGTGGCGCCATCCAACCCCACGAACTGCACGGTCGCAAAAATACCGGGCCGCGCGCGAATGAGATCGCTCGCCTTGCGCACCACTTCGTCCGTGCGATCGAGCGTCGACCCCGGCGGCAACTGGAACGCGACGATGAAATACGTCCGGTCGAGCTGAGGAATGAGCCCCGTCGGAGTCGCCACCAGCCGCTCGTACGTCAGGCCCAACAGCCCCACGAACAGCAGCAGCATCACGCCCGTGCGCCGGATCAGCTTTCCCGTCAGCCACGCATAGCCGTGCGAGAACCGCTCGAACATCCGGTTGAACCCGTTGAAGAACGCGCGCACCGGCTTTCCAAGCATCGCCAGGATCCCAGCGTCGTCGTAGGTCTCGACATGCGGCTTCAACAGCAGCGCAGCCAGCGCTGGCGACAGCGTCAACGAGACGAACGCCGATATGGCCGTCGCTGCCGCAATCGTAAGGCCGAACTGCTTGTAGAACGCGCCCTGCAGGCCGGTGATGAACGCCGTCGGCAGGAACACCGCGATCAGAACCAGCGAAATGGCGAGTACCGCCCCACCCACTTCATCCATCGTCGCGTGCGCGGCATCCTTCGGCGACATCCCCTCGCGCAACCGCCGCTCCACGTTTTCCACCACCACGATGGCGTCGTCCACGACGATGCCGATCGCCAGCACGAGACCGAACAACGACAGCGTATTGAACGTGATGCCGACGGCCGACATGATCGCAAACGTGCCGATCAGCGAGACGGGAATTGCGACAATAGGAATGATCGCCGCCCGCCATGTCTGCAAAAACAGAATCACGACGAGCACGACGAGCGCGACGGCCTCGAACAGCGTCGTCACCACCGCCGACACCGACGACCGGATAAAGTCGGTCGGGTTATAAACGATTGTGTAGGCCACACCGGGCGGGAAATCCTTCGCCAGCCGGTCCATCGTCGCCTTGATCTGATCGGCCGTTGACAGCGCGTTCGAGCCCGGCCGCTGATAGATGCCGATACCCGTCGCGAACTGGTTGTTCAGATACGCATTGACGAGATAGTCCTGCGCGCCCAGTTCCACCCGCGCCACGTCGCGCAGGCGCGTCACCGCTCCATCCGCCTCCGCCCGCACCACGATGTCCTCAAACTGCGCAACGTCGGTCAAACGGCCGAGCGTCGTCACCGACAACTGGAATGCGCCATCCGATTGCGCAGGCGGCTGGTTCACCGAACCCGCCGCAACCTGCAGGTTCGAGGCTCTCAGCGCCGTCACCACATCGTTCGCCGTGAGGCTTCTCGTGGCCAATTTGTCCGGGTCGAGCCAGATGCGCATGGAAAAATCGCGCGCCCCGAACACGTTCACGTTGCCGACGCCATCGACGCGCGTCAGCACGTCCTTCACGTTGAGAGTGGCATAATTGGAAATGTATTGCTGATCGCGCGATCCGTCCGGCGAGATCATGTGCACGACCATCATCAGGTCGGGCGACGCCTTGCGCACCGTCACGCCGACGCGGCGCACGTCTTCCGGCAGCCGCGGCTCGGCCACCGCCACGCGGTTCTGCACCAGCACCTGCGCCATATCGATGTTGGTGCCCGGCTTGAACACCACGTTGATCGACAGCGCACCATCACCGGTCGATTGCGACGACACATAGAGCATGTCGTCGACACCGTTGATCTCCTGCTCCAGCGGCGTCGCCACCGTCTCGGCCACCACCTTCGCCGATGCACCGGGGTAAACCGCGCGCACGTTCACCGTCGGCGGCGCGATTTCGGGATACTCCGCCACCGGCAACCGCATCTGCGCAATCGCGCCGATGATGACGATCAGAACCGACAGTACGGTTGCGAAAATCGGCCGGTCGATGAAGAAGTGCGTAAAGCGCATGCGAGAATGTCCTTCACCGACTGATCAACCAGGCGACGCGGCCGGCTCCGCACAGCGGAGACGATCGCCCCACCAAACACTTTTTACTTCGCGACCATTTCGATCTTGCCGTCCTGCGGCGTGACCTTCGCGCCCGGCCGCACCATCGGGTTGGCGATCCCGTCGATCACGACACGGTCCTCTGCCGTCAGACCCGAAAGGATCATTCTCAGCCCGCCTTCGATAGCCCCCAGCGTCACCGGTTTCGGCTTGACAACGCCGTCCTCGCCGACCGTGAAGACGATCTTGCGCGCCTGATCCGACACCACCGCCGCATCGGGTACCAGCAGCGCATCGACGTCCCCGCCGAACAGCTGCATGCGGGCGAACAGCCCCGGCTGCATCAGCCCGTTCTTGTTCTCGACCACTGCGCGCCCGCGCATCGTCCCGGACCGGGCATTGAGCGCGTTGTCGACGAAGTCCATGTTCCCCATGTGTGTGAACGAGGTTTCGTCCGACAGCTTGATGCGCACCGGATTGCCGGTATCGCGCGAGGATGCTCGCTGACCGGTCTCTGCCAAGCGCGTATAGCGCAGGTAATCGGCCTCCGAGACTTCGAACAGGAAATGGATCGGATCGATGGTCACGATCGTCGCCAGGAGCGTGGTCGAGCCGGATCCGCCGTTGACGAGGTTGCCCGCATCCACTTTGCGATCGGAAATGCGTCCATCGATCGGTGCCGTGACTTTCGTCCATTCCAGATTGAGTTCGGCGTTCTTGGTCGCCGCCTGCGCCGCCTGCAAGGCCGCACGCGCCACCGACAGGTTCGCGGCGCGCTGGTCGAAATCCCGCTCCGTCACCGCGCCGGATCGCACCAGCGGACGCGCGCGTTCCACTTCCGTCGCAGCCAGTTCCACTTGAGCGTTGGCGCGGGCCACCTCCGCCTTGGCACTTTCCAGCGCCAGTTCGAATGGCCGCGGATCGATCGTGAACAGCAGTGCACCCGCTTTCACGTTCTCGCCGTCCCTGAAGTGGATCTTGTCGATGAACCCGGAAACACGCGGACGAACTTCCACCATTTGCACGGCCTGGAAGCGGCCCGAATATTCGTCCCAGTTCGTCACCCTCTTGGCGAGCGGCTTTGCAACCGTGACCGGGGGGAGGGGGCGGCCCGGCCGGCGATCCGCGGCCAAACATGGTCCCGCCGCCAAAAGTGCCAAGACCGGCACGATCCCCAGCGCTCGACGCTTGAGTTGAGAGGGGCACTGATAAATCATGGAAAACTCCGTTGGAATGCCATGGGCACTCACAAGCTGACCCAAGTCAAGACTGCCAGGCGCGGTTGCTGCGCCGCACAAAACAGACAGCAGCGCGAGCGAATGTCACAATGACGCCGAAACGCAGTCTTTATACGCCGCGCTTTCGCTGTTAGGTGATCGCCGGTCTGCACTGTAAATGTATGACAGCCAGACGACACCCGCACCCGCCCCAAACAGTATCCCTTCATGAGCAACGATCTCACTCGCCGGCAGTTTGCTGGTTCGCTGTTTGCCGCACTGACGGGGGCACTCACGGGCCTCGGTGCGGGACCGATGCGCTCGGCCCGGGCCGCCGGATCAAACCAGGGGCCTGAATTGGCCGCGCCGCGACCTTTCTCCTTCGACCTCCTTGCCAAGCGCGCTGCTGATTTGGCGGGCGCGCCGTTCGTTGCGAGCCCCGTCGCAGCCAGCGATGTCCTGGACCAGATCGACTACGACGCCTACCAGCAGATCAAGTTCCGCCGCGACCGCACATTGCAAGTGGAGCGCGACGGTCGCCACCCTGTCCAGCTCTTCCACATGGGCAAAGGCTTCCGCGAGCCCGTGCACGTCCATGTTGTGGAGGAGGGCCAGGCCCGCGAAGTTATCTACACATCGGACCTTTTCGATATCCCAGACGATCATCCCGCCCGCCAACTGCCTGATGGCTTGGGCTTCGCCGGTTTTCGCGTCATGGCGGAAGATCTGGAAACCGACTGGCTCGCCTTCCTCGGCGCATCCTATTTCCGGTCGTCGGGCCCGTTCAATCAATACGGCCTCTCCGCCCGCGCGCTCGCCATCGATACCGGATTGCCGACACCGGAGGAATTTCCCCGCTTCAGCGACTTCTATCTCTCCGCCGGACCGCGGGGACCGCTGATCGTGCACGCCCTCCTTGACAGTCCGAGCGTCGCCGGCGCCTACCGGTTCGCCATCGATCGCCTGACCGACGCGCGCGACGTCCACCAGGTGGTCATGGAAATCGAAGCCCGCCTCTTCGCCCGCAAGGACATCACGCGCCTCGGCATCGCGCCGTTCTCCTCCATGTTCTGGTACGGCGAAAGCAGCCGCAAGCAGGCCGCCGACTGGCGCCCGGAAATTCACGACAGCGATGGGCTTGCCCTGCACCTTGGCAACGGCGAACGCCTCTGGCGCCCGCTCAACAACCCGCCGACCGTCATGACGAACGCGTTTCAGGACCGGAACCCGAAAGGCTTCGGCCTCCTCCAGCGCGACCGCGACTTCGTCCATTACCTCGACGATGGCGTGTTCTACGAGCGCCGCGCCTCCACCTGGGTCGAACCGCTCGACGATTGGGGCGACGGTGCCGTCCACCTTCTCGAAATTCCCACCGACGATGAGATCCACGACAACATCGCCGCCTATTGGTGCCCCGCCGGCGTCTTCAAGGCCGGCGAGCAACGGACGTATCGCTACAATCTCTCCTGGCTCGACGATATCGCGTTCCCGGAACACTCGCCCGCGCCACCAACACCTGGACCGGTCTTGGCGGCCGCCCGGGCCACAAGCGTCCCGCCGGCGTGCGCAAGTTCGTCGTCGATTTTCAGGGCCAGCCGTTTGCTGGCCTCGGCCGCAACGACGGCGTCGAACTCGTCGTCACGCCCTCGCGCGGCAAGCTCGGCACCGCCTACAATCACCCCGTGGTCGATCAGCGCGAACGCTGGCGTGCCGTCTTCGATCTCGAAGCCCAGGGCCGCGAGCCCGTCGATATTCGTGCCTTCCTGAGGCGCAACGGCCGTGCGCTCACGGAGACATGGGTCTATCAGTTCTTTCCCGAAGAGTGAGACCTAGCGCACGATCCGCCGGGCCTGCAGCGGCGTCCGTTCCTGCCAGCCCGCCCGTTCCAGCTCCGGGTCCAGATGCTCCTCTTCGGGCCATCCCAAAAGCAGGTAGCCGACGAGCAACCAGCCGGCGGGAACCTCGAGGATCGCATTCACGTCATCCGGTCGCACGATCGACACCCAGCCTAGTCCCAATCCGCGGGCGCGCGCGGCATACCAGAGTGTTGTGACGAACGACACGCACGAGTACGGCAGCATCTCCGGCATGGTTTGCCGTCCAAGACCCCGCCCCTGAGTTGGGTCGGGTTCGCAATAGATGCCGAGGTGTATGGGAGCGCGGTCGAAGCCCGCCAACTTCAAGGAACGATAAAGCCGCGACCGCTCGTCATCATAGGCGGATGCAGCCGCCTCGTTGGCGCGCGCAAAGCTGTTGGCGATGGCAGCACGCTTCTCCCGGTCGCGGACTTCGACAATTCTCCATGGCTGGCTATTGCCGACCGACGGAGACAGATCCGCAATGGCCAAAATCTCGTCCAGTACATCGCTCGCGACGGGTTCGGCCCGAAAGCGGCGCACGTCCCTGCGCCAGCGCACCAGATCCTCGAATGACTGGAAGTCCTGGCTCATTGCTGCGCCTGACGCCGACCGAAAACCGGCGTCACGCTGGCCCGGTCGCCACCGGAAGACCGTTTTCGCGGCCCCACTCCGCCCATGACCCGTCATAGACCGGTGCGTTGGTCTGCCCGATCACGGCCAGCGCAAACGAGAGCATGGCCGCAGTCACGCCAGACCCACACGTTGTCACGACCGGCTTGGCGGGATCGATGCCGGCCTCCTTGAAGATTGCAATCAGGTCCTCGCGCGACTTCAGCGTTCCATCCGCATTGAGGATCTTCGAGGACGGCACGTTGCGCGCGCCAGGAATGTGGCCTGCACGCAGACCCGGACGCGGCTCTGCCTCGCGGCCCTCGAACCGGCCCGCCGGGCGTGCATCGACGATTTGCATGTTACCGTCGGCCAGATAGCGCCGCATATCGTCGATATCGCGGACGAGATCGTTATCCTTCAGCGGCGTGAAATGGCGCGCGGTACGCGGCACCGGCGGACCATCTTCCAGCGGCCGCCCTTCCGCCTTCCACTTGCGCAGGCCGCCGTTAAGGACCGCCACGTCCTTGTGGCCCATCGCGCGGAACGTCCACCATGCACGCGCGGCCGAGAACAGCCCGTGGGAAATCGTACACAACGATCCGCATACCGTCGCCGATCCCCATCTTCTTCATGCGCGAGGCGAATTTCACCTGCGACGGCAGCATGTGCGGCAGGTCCGACGTTTCATCGCGGATGTCGTCGATGTCGAAGAACAGCGCACCTGGGATATGCTCGGCCAGATACTCGTCCTTGCCCTTCCGGCCCGAGTCCGGCAGATGCCAGGATGCATCCAGAACGACGAGCCCCGGCGTTCCCAGGTGCTGCGCCAGCCAATCCGTGTCCACGATCCAGTTGTTGGCGCTTTGCGGCACGACGGCGTCTCCGTGAGATCAGCAGGGCAGATATCGGCCGCGCGATGTCCGCGCGGTGTCTTCTCAGTTAGGGTCTTTCGCCTCGTGTTCCAGCCCCGCAACGGTGCCGGTCCATGGCGCGAGACCAAGCAAACGAATGGTGAGCCGGGTCGGGGTCGAACCGACGACCACATGATTAAAAGTCACGTGCTCTACCACTGAGCTACCGGCCCATTCGTGCGCTGCTTGTAGGGGGGCTTGCCGGGAGGGTCAAGGCGACCCGGACTGGCGTCCCGCAGTATCGTTTTGAGGACCGCCGCGGCGGTTTCGCACGGCACAGGAATGTGTCTCTGCAAGGCAGCCATCCAATTTGCCGCCTGACCCGCCCGCCGCGCATCGGTTATGAGGGAGGCCGCGTCCCCGCCTTCCGGCCGGCGCGCCAGAGGCGTGTCGGACGGCGCAAAAAGAGCGTCGGAAGGCGCAGACGATCGAGTAATGGATAAAGCCTCCGACAGCCCGCCACCTGACCTTGCTCACACAGAGCGCTCGGATCATCCGGGCGACCGTCCGCGCGCGATCGCCCTCATGATCCTGGCGATCACGCTCTTTTCCGCCCTCGACACGTCCGCGAAGTATCTCGGCGCCCATTACGGCTTGCCGGTCACGCAGGTCGCCTGGTCGCGCTTTATCGGCCAGTTCGTGGCCCTCGTCCTTCTGGTGCCGCTTTTCGGTTCGCTGTCGCTGCCCGAACTGTTTCGGACAGGGCATCCGAAACTGCAATTCGTGCGCTCGGTCCTGATGGCCTCCACGACGGTCCTGAACTTCCTTGCGCTCCAGTACCTGCGTCTCGATCAGACCATCACCATTGTTTTCCTCGCGCCCCTGGTCGTCGCCCTTCTGGCCGGACCGATCCTCGGCGAGTGGGTCGGGTGGCGCCGCCTCGTCGCCATTGCCGTCGGCTTCTCCGGAATCGTGGTCGCGATGAACCCCGGCGTCGGCGAACTGAACCCCGGTGTCCTCTATTCGCTCGCCGCCATGGTGGCGTACGCGCTGTTCATGCTGCTGACGCGCTACATGGCTGCCTTCGATCCGCCGATGGTGACACTCTTCTATTCAATGTTCGTCGGCACATTCCTCGGCGCACCGCTGGCCTACGTCGCCTGGGTGACGCCACCCGACCTGCAGGCGTGGATCATGCTCGCAAGTCTCGGGTTCTTCGGCGGGCTTGGCCATTGGTTGTTTCTGCACGCCTATCGGCTAGCCCCTGCGTCGGCAGTAGCCCCGTTTCTCTATTTCCAACTCATCTCGATGATTTCATTCGGTTATCTGGTGTTCGACCAGCTTCCCGACCTACCAACGCTTGCCGGCGCGGCCATCGTTGTTGCATCTGGAATATATCTTTTTCGACAAGAGCGAAAAGCCGCCAAGCGACCGTCAGCTATAGAACTTTCTCAATGATATCAGTAGGTTAAACCGCGACCAAGGCGCATTCTCTGACATAGGACAGTTTACACTGTCACGCCCTCGTTACACTCAGGGTTGCCTGTGGCGGCGTTTCGAGGCATGGTCCCGCGACAAGTTGGCACGCGGTCGACTGCCTGCCCCGCCGGGGCCCGGACCCGCCGACGATGGAGGGGCTATGCCATGCAGCAGCCCGAGTATCACGACAGCAGCAGCAGCAGCGCCGGCCGTTCTGACGAATGGGCCCGGCGATTGACGATCGTCCTGGGAGCACCGCTGGCCTTGGTTGTGTCCGGCCTGGCGCTCATCCAGTTCCTCTGATCCTGAAAACTGAAACTTCAGCTCCGGCGGCGCGTAATCCAATCACGCGCCGCCGGAGCTGTTTCATGCGCCTCAGCATGTCCATCGCCCTTTCCCTGCTCACCTGCACGTCCGCAATCGCGGATAATCCGATCCAAAACGTCGTGGAATTGTTCACCAGCCAGGGATGCTCGTCGTGTCCTCCGGCCGATGCACTCTTCGAGGAGTTGGCCCAGCAGCGCGGCCTCGCAGTCCTCTCTCTCCCGGTGGACTACTGGGACCGCCTTGGCTGGAAGGACACGTACGGCTCTCCTGACCATTCCGCCCGCCAGCGCGGTTATGCCGCCGCACGTGGCGACCGCGCCGTCTACACACCTCAGGCCGTGGTCAACGGAGTTCGGCACATGAATGGTGCAGACCGCAGCGAAATCGAAGAGAGCCTGGATCAGTTGCGACCTTCGCATTCAATCCCGCTCGATGTCAGCCGATCAAACGCAACCTTGCGCATCACCGTCGGCGCCGCCCCGACCACGGCGGCCGTCCAGACCGCCACTCTCGTACTGCTACCCTACCTCGCCCGCCGCGAGGTCACGATCGGCCGCGGCGAGAACGCCAAGCGGCGGGTTGCGTACACGAACATCGTTCGCAGTATCGACATCATCGGAACCTGGACCGGCAAGGCGCGCACGATCGAGCGGCCAGTAACGAACCCTGACGCAGCCGATGGGGCCTACATCTTGCTTCAGACGGGGACGCCCGAAGCCCCAGGACCCATCATCGGCGCTGCGCAAATTTCGTTCGCGAATTGATATCAGCCCTTTTGCGCCAGTCGCGCCTTCGTGTCTTCGGCCCACGCCTCGAAGCGGCCTTCCGCGATCGCAGCCCGCATCGCCGCCATCAGGTCCTGATAAAACACCGTATTCGTCCACGACAGGATCATCGCGCCCAGATACTCGCCCGCCTTCACCAGATGATGCAAATACGCCCGCGAATAATCCCGCGCCGCCGGGCACGTGCTCTCGGGATCGAGCGGTGCGAGATCTTCGGCATGCTTGGCGTTGTGCAGGTTGACCCGCCCATTCCAGGTGAAGGCCATGCCATGACGCCCATTCCGCGTCGGCATCACGCAATCGAACATGTCGATGCCGCGCCGCACGCTTTCGATCAAATCCTGCGGGGTGCCGACCCCCATTAGATAGCGCGGCTTATCCTGCGGCAGATGCGGCACCGTCTCTTCGAGCGTCGCCACCATCGCCTCGTGCCCCTCACCCACGGCAAGCCCGCCGACCGCATAACCGGGAAAGCCCATCTCCACGAGCGCCCGTGCCGACCGTTGCCGCAATTCGCTATCGACCCCGCCCTGCACGATTGCGAACAGCGCCTGCCCGGGCTTCGCCCCGCCCAGTGCCAACTGCTGCTCGAACGCCCGCTTCGAGCGCTCCGCCCAGCGCAGGGACAATTCCATCGCCCGTTCGACGTCCTTCCGCTCCGCAGGCAGTTCGATGCATTCGTCGAACTGCATCTGAATGTCGGAACCCAAGAGACACTGAATCTCGATCGACCGCTCCGGCGTCAGCATGTGCTTCGAACCGTCGATATGCGACTGGAACTGCGCCCCCTCCTCCGTGATCTTCCGGATGGTTGATAGGCTCATCACCTGGAACCCGCCGCTATCGGTCAGGATCGGGCCATCCCAGCGCATGAACTGATGCAATCCGCCCAGCCGCGCGATCCGCTCCGCACCTGGCCGCAGCATCAAGTGATACGTGTTGCCGAGCAGGATATCCGCGCCCGCTTCCTTCACCTGTTCCGGATAGAGCGCCTTGACCGTCGCCACCGTGCCGACGGGCATGAACGCGGGCGTGCGGATGACACCGCGCGGCGTCACGATCTCCCCGAGCCGCGCGTTCCCGTCCTGCTTGAGAAGCGAATATCCGAAGTGTTTGACGGCCTGATCCATCCTGCGCCCTTACCGCGTTTCCGTCGCCGGGAACAGCAGGCTGGCGTCGCCATAGGAATAGAACCGGTACTGGTCTCTGATCGCGTGGGCGTAGGCGACCTGCATCGTGTCGAGGCCAGACAGCGCCGACACCAGCATGAATAGCGTCGAGCGCGGCAGATGGAAGTTGGTCATGAGCGCACCGATCACCTTGAACCGGTACCCGGGCGTGATGAAGATCGACGTCTCGCCCGACCATTCCAGCAACGTCCCATCCTCCGCCGCCGCACTTTCCAGCGTGCGCAGCGACGTGGTCCCCACAGCCACCACCCGGTTGCCCCGCGCCCGCACGTCGTTGAGCGCCGCCGCTGTCGAAGCATCGATGGACCCCCATTCCGAATGCATCTTGTGCCCCGAGGTATCCTCAGCCTTCACCGGCAGAAACGTCCCCGCCCCAACATGCAGGGTCACCACATGCCGCGAGATCCCGCGCGCATCGATCTTTTCAATCAGCCGCTCGGTGAAATGCAACCCGGCCGTCGGTGCGGCCACCGCCCCGTCCTTGGCCGCAAACATCGTCTGATAGCTCGCCCGGTCCGCCTCCCCCGCCGGCCGCTTCAGCGCGATATAGGGCGGCAGCGGCATGTCGCCCACGGCTTCGATTGCGCGGTCGAGAGCATCTGCCGTCAAATCGAACGCAAGCTCCACTTCGCCCGCCTCGAGCTTCGCTACAATGATTGCGTCGAGCCAACCCTCCAGGCTTGCCGTGTTCGCAGGCCCGAACCGGATGCGATCCCCGGCCTCTAAGCGCTTCGCCGGCCGTGCGAACGCCCGCCACCGCGACCCATCCACCCGCTTGATCAAGTTGAACGCGACCTTGGCCTCGACGCCGTCTCGGACCCGCACCCCTTCGAGCGCCGCGGCGATCACGCGCGTGTCGTTGAAGACCAGGGCATCGCCGGGTTGCAAAAGATCCGGCAGATCGAGCACACCGCAATCGCGCAGCACGCCGGCCCGCGGATCGACCACCAGCATGCGAGCGCAGTCTCGCGGGTCCGCCGGGTAGAGCGCGATCCGCTCCTCAGGCAATTCAAAATCAAAGAGGTCGGTACGCACGGGGGCCGGTCTCGCTGGAACAGGGGTTCAGGTGGCCGCCGCCTAGCACTCGCTGAGGCTGCCCGGCAAGCAGACTTGGTCTTGCGCCAGCCAGCGAACACGCTCATCTTCGCGGCTCAACCACGGAGGACAGACATGGCCAAGGAAAAGCGTTCCACCAAGGAAAAGCGCAAGCCGAAGAAGGAAAAGCCGGCCACCCCGAAGAAATAGGCCGCCGCCTTAACTCCGCCGCCAGTCGATCGCCGCCGCGATTGAAACGAGCACCCACGAGAAAATCGTGAGGCTGCCGCCAATCGGCGCGGCCATGGGAAACAGCTGCCCCACCTCGAAACCGCGTAAGGCGATGTCGCCGGCAAACAGCGCCACGCCGAGCAGCATGACCCGCGCCGCAGTACGCCACCAGCCCGCCGCGTGTGCTGACCGCACCGCCCACGCCGAAATGGCAAGCACCGCCACGGCGTGGACCATCAGCATCTGAGCCGCACTCGCCATGGCCGGCGTCGGCAGCCGGTGCGCCGCCACGGCAGCCAAAGTCACTCCGGCCGCACCCAGTAACCCGGCCGCAACCGCGATCCCCAGATCAGCCCGCGGCGTTTCATCGAACCGGCTCATGATGCGGACTGTCCCTTAAGCAACGTCGGCGGCGACGCGGACCGTGATCATCTTGTCGGGCGACCGCGGTGGCTCGCCCCGCGCAAGGCTGTCCACGGCCTCCATGCCCTCGATCACCTTGCCCCACACTGTGTATTGCTTGTCGAGGAACCGCGCATCGTCGAACACGATGAAGAATTGGCTGTTGGCCGAGTTCGGCAACGACGACCGCGCCATCGAGCACACGCCGCGCACGTGCGGTTCGGCGTTGAATTCGGCTGGCAGGTTCGGATGCTTCGATTGCCCCGTACCGCGCCCCTGCGGACAGCCCGTCTGCGCCATGAAGCCTTCGATGACGCGATGGAACACGATCCCGTCGTAGAACTTCTCGCGTGCCAGTTGCTTGATACGCTCCACGTGCTGGGGCGCCAGATCCGGGCGGAGTTCGATCGTCACTGTACCCTTGCTCGTTTCGATGATGAGCGTGTTCTCGGGGTCCTTGATGGCGGCCATGATCCGGCTCTCCGTTGTGTGCGGGTTGTTTCGATGTTCGGCTTTTTCAGGCGGCGCTCACTGCGCGATGTACGCCTTGACGATCTTGTCGGGCTTCGGCGGCGGCTCGCCCTTGGCGATCTTGTCCACGGCGATCATGCCGTCGATCACCTGCCCCCACACCGTGTATTGGCCGTTGAGGTTCGGCGCATGCGTGAAGCAGATGAAGAACTGGCTGTTGGCCGAGTTCGGGCTCGAAGAGCGCGCCGCGCCGACCGTCCCGCGCTCGAACGGCGTTGGCGTGAACTCGGCCGGCAGATCGGGATATTTCGACCCGCCCGTGCCCGTGCCCGTCGGATCGCCCGTCTGCGCCATGAAGCCGGGAATCACGCGATGGAAAATGATGCCGTTGTAGAAGCCCTCGCCTGCGAGCTGCTTGACCCGCGCCACGTGCTGTGGAGCCAGATCCGGTCGCAGCTTGATCTTCACCGTGCCCGTCGTCAGCTCCAGCACGAGAACATCGCCCCCGGCCGCGCCCGCCGCTGCCGGCGTGGCCCCCGTAGCCGGACCGCCCACCTCCGCGGTCGAACTGTTGCCGCAAGCAGCCAGCCAGAAGGCCAGCATGAAGAAAGACAGAATAACGGAAAAGCGCATCGGCGGAGGTCCTCGAGAGGCCGTTGATCGTTCTGCTGCGAACAGCCATCAGGACGTCCGCCGCATGGCGCCCTTATGGCGGCTCAGCCTGCCCCTGGCAAGGCGACCCCGCGCGACGCTCCACTGGCGCCACGAATTTCCGCTCAGACCGTGGATTTCGGCGCGCCCCTGGATCCCCGCGCCCCTCGCGGCGTTTCGCTCATGGTCCTGGCTGGTTCGATCGGGGCCGCCGGGCGTCGCGTCACCCCGGATGGCGGCGCCTCGAACGCCGTCACGCGGCGCGCCGCAAAATCGGCGACGATGCCCGCTGCCGAGACGGTCAACCCATCCCGCCTCAGCATCGCGATCTGATCCTCGCGCCGTTTATGCCGCCCGATCGCCCCGCCGTCAGCCACCACCCGCCACCACGGCGTCACGGCTCGCTCATCCTCGTCCAACGCCGTCAGGATGTAGGCCACGTGCCGCGCGGGCACATCGATCTGCCGCCCCAGGTCGGCCGCGGTCGCAACCCGTCCCTTCGGGATAGCAGCGACGATGGCGAGAATGTCGGCTTTGATGCGCGCGAATGCCGGCGATCTCGCCATGGCGGATCAGTCCTTGCGTTGCGCCTTGGCGGCCAGCCGCTGCGCCACGGCCTTCGAGACGAACGGAGACGGATCGCCCCCCATCAAGGCCACCGCGCGCACGAGGTTCGCCGCGATGTGCCGTACGTTGGGAGAAGCCGCCACGAACACCGTCTCGATCATCGGGCGCCATCTCGCCGTTCATCCCGGCCATCTGCATTTCGTAGTCGAAATCGGTGCCATCCCGCAGGCCCCGGAAAATGATCGACGCCCCGTGCGCGCGCGCCGCCTCCACGGCCAACCCCTGGAACGTCACGATCCGCACCTCGGTGCCGGACCGCTTGGCGATGCCCCGCGTCTCCTCGTCCAGCATCTCGACGCGCTCGCCCGCCGTGAACAGCGGCGCCTTGCCGGGATTGGTGCCGATGCCGATGACGAGCTCATCGATGATACGGCACGCCCGCGCGATCACGTCCGTGTGGCCGTGTGTGACGGGATCGAAGGAGCCGGAATAAAAGCCGATGCGCGCTGCCATCCGCCATCTAGCCCGCATCGCTCACGGTCCGGCAAGGCCGCGCCCCCGCCGGCCATGGGGTTAAGATGAATACACCCTACCGCGCCATCGCGGCCGGCACGCCGGCAGGCCGCTGCTGCAACGGAGTGCCGCGCGCAAAAACAAAGAAGCCCGCTCGGCGGAGCGGGCCTCTTCTCGTCCCCAGGTGAACCCAGGAATTTACTTGAGCGGCGCTGCTCTGCCTGCCGCGACCCGAAGATGTCCGACAGGTTGAAGCGGTAGCCGAGACCAACCGAGAAGATCCACGGATCGATGTCGACGTCGAAGGTATCAACGCCGTTGATCGAAACCGTGTGCTCGATCCAGGTCTTCTTGACGTCGGCGTTCAGATACCAGCCCTGGCCGATTTCCACATCGACACCAGCCTGCAGCGTGAAGCCCAGCGCATCATCCACTTCAACGTTCAGCCCGGCAAGCAGCGCCCGACGCCATCTTCGCTGAACGGCGCGATGTACTGGAGCCCCACGCCGACATACGGCTTGAAGCCGCCCATGCTGTCGAAGTGGTACTGAAGCGTCAGAGCCGGCGGGAACACCCAGAAGTCGGCAACCTTGGTGGTCCCAGTGCAGATTCTCGCATCCAGATTGGCGAAGCAGCAGAACAATTCGACGGCGAGGTTCTTGTTCAGGAAGTAAGTCAACGTGAGCGTCGGGATGAACTCGTCGTCCAGTTCAAGCCTCACCCGGCGGCAGGTGAGGTCCGTGCTCTCGTCATTGAAATTCAGGATACGTCCCCTGCACGCGCACCAGCATGTCGCCGCTGTAATCACCCGCCTGCGCAGGCACGGCCGCCCGGCCATGGCGCCCGCCAATGCAATCCCCGCCATATACGCCTTGAAACGCGTTCCCGATCTTGAGCATGTGCATTTCCCCTGTCTTTGACGGCCCAGCCGAAGTCTTCCCCCTCCGCCGAATCCATCCTCCCCTCCATCCATAATTCTGCCGCGAGATTCTCCCAGCGCCGCCGCGATCCGTTGCCTGACCGAGATCAGCAGCGGACCGACCGGCGCTCGAGTGTTGCGCCGCCGCCACGACATTTTGACGTGGATCAACCCGTCTGCGGCTGGCCACGGCACTCCACACGTCCATCGCGTCGCACCACGGGCGAATGTTGATGTCCGTCAAAGCTTGAAGCCTTCAATGCGCAGACCGTGATCCCAACACCGGGCCATGCGAGGCCCCAACCGGGATCGGACACGCTATGACACTCAGAGACCGCGAGCGCCAGCAAGCCAACCCTCGCGCCCAACATCCTCCCCCCCGCAGCCCGCGCCCGGCGCTTTCCTCACCCGTCTCGCGACGCTCAGACGCCCAAGCCACGCCGCTGAAACTACGCCATCGCCAGCGCATCCTACTCGCTCCCGCCCAGGACGACCTGCTGTTCGCCGTCCAGTCCGGTGTCGTCTCCGCACGCATCGCCATGGCGAGCAGCGACGCCGGCCTGATTACCCTCTATTTCCCCGGCGACATCATCCCGGCCGGTGCCGTGCCGAATTTCACTGAGCGCATGCTCGTCGCCGCCACCGCTGCGGAGGCTCTGCGCATGAAATCGAAATCGATGTTCCGCCTGCTCGGCACGGATCCGGACCTGCTGGCCGCCTACGATCGCCAGCGCGACCGCCAAGCCGCTCGCGCGTCCCTCCATGCTGCGATCCTGGCGACGCTCGACGGGCCGCAACGGCTCGCAGCTTTCCTGATCGAAATGGCTCTGGAGGTGGGCGTTGCCGCAGGCTCGACGATTGCCATCGAGTTGCCGCTCACCCGCACGGAAATCGCGCAGCACCTGGCACTCAACGCCGACACGCTGTCGCGGCTGATGTCGCGCTTCAAGGCCGACGGTCTCATCACGCAGAAGAGCCGTCACCAGATCGCGCTGCGCAACTGGCGCGCCATCGCCGACATGTGCCCGGTGACGGCCGGCCCTCCTCGCGATCGAGCGCAACCGCCCGTCACCGCTGACCTGACGGAGCGGCCCCCCGCGGCTAGTCCTCCGCGCCGGCCTCGCCGTTCTCGTCGTCGCCTCTCCGAGATGCGCTCGACCGAGACGACCTTTTCGTCCGCATCGGTCTTGAAGATGCGCACGCCCTGCGTGTTGCGGCCGGCGATGCGCACATCGTCGCACCGGCAGCGGATCAGCTGCCCGCCGTCGGTGACGAGCATGATCTGGTCGGAGTCCTCGACCGGGAACGAGGCGACGAGGTTGCCGTTGCGGTCGTTGACCACCATGGCGACGATGCCCTTGCCGCCGCGCCCGCTGGTGCGGTACTCGTAGCACGATGTGCGCTTGCCGAAGCCGCGCTCCGAAACCGTCAGCACGAACTGCTCGCGCGCGCCCAGTTCCGCGATACCGCTCCGGCGTCAGGTCGGCGCCCTCGTCCGCGCCCTCCTCGCGCCTCGGGCTCGGCGCCGGCTCGGTCTCAGCCTCTTCGTCGCCTGGTCGCGCGCCGCATGCGCTGCGGCCTGCTTCAGATAGGCGGCGCGTTCGGCCGGCGAGGCCTCGACGTGGTTGAGGATCGCCATCGAGATGACCTCGTCGCCGTCCTCGAGGCGGATGCCGCGCACGCCGTCCGAATCGCGCCCCTTGAACAGGCGCACTTCGTCCCCGATCAGGAAGCGGATGCACTGGCCCCTGCGCCGTCGTCAGCAGCACGTCGTCGTCGGGCCGCGCGATCGCCACGGCGACGATGCTGGTCGCCCTCGTCGAGCTTCATCGCGATCTTGCCGTTGCGATTGATGCTCTCGAAGTCGGTCAGCGCGTTGCGGCGGATGTTGCCGGAGCGCGTCGCGAACATGAGCTCGAGCTGCGCCCACGTCGCGTCGTCCTCGGGCAGCGGCAGGATCGACGTGATGACCTCGCCCTGCCTCCAGCGGCAGCAGGTTGACCAGCGCCTTGCCCGGCGATTGCGGCGTCGCCGCCGGCAGCCGCCAGACCTTCATGCGGTAGCACATGCCGCGCGAGGAGAAGAACAGCACCGGCGTATGCGTCGAGGTCGACGAACATCTGCGTGACGAAATCCTCGTCGCGCGTCGCCATGCCCGAGCGGCCCTTGCCGCCGCGCCGCTGCGCCCGGTAGGTCGAGAGCGGCACGCGCTTGATGTAGCCCTTGTGGCTGACGGTGACGACGACGTCCTCGCGCTGGATGAGGTCCTCGTCCTCGACCTCGCCCTCGATGTCGACGATCTCGGTCTTGCGCGGCGTCGCGAACTGCGTCTTGATGTCGGTGAGTTCGCTGCTTGATGATGTCGACGATGCGCGCGCGCGACGACAGGATCTCCAGGTAGTCCTTGATCTCCGTCGCCGAGCTTCTTCAGCTCGTCGCCGATCTCGTCGCGGCCCAGCGCCGTCAGGCGCGCAAGGCGCAGATCGAGGATGGCCTTCGCCTGCTCTTCGGACAGGCGGTAGGTGCCATCGGCATTGAGCCGGTGGCGCGGATCGGCGATCAGCTCGATCAGCGGCGCCATGTCCTTGGCCGGCCAGTCGCGCGCCATCAACTGCTCTTTGGCGTCCGCCGGGCGAGGGCGCGTAGCGGATCAGCCGGATCACCTCGTCGATGTTGGCGACGGCGATGGCCAAGCCGACCAACACGTGCGCCCGGTCGCGCGCCTTGTTCAGCAGGATACTTGGTGCGCCGCGTGACCACCTCCTCGCGGAAGGCGGTGAAGGCGTCGATCATGTCCTTGAGGTTCAGCTGCTCGGGCCGGCCGCCGTTGAGCGCGATCATGTTGGCGCCGAACGTCGTCTGCAGCTCGGAGAACCGCCAGAGCTGGTTCAGCACGACGTCGGCGATCGCATCGCGCTTCAACTCGATGACGATGCGCATGCCTTCGCGGTTGGATCTCGTCCCACATGTCGGAGATGCCCTCGATGCGCTTCTCGCGCACCAGCTCGGCGATCTTCTCGATCAGCGTCTTCTTGTTCACCTGATAGGGGATCGCGGTGACGATCAGCGCCTCGCGGTCCTTGCGGATTTCCTCGATGTGCACCTTCGCGCGCATGATGATCGAGCCGCGGCCCTTGTGATAGGCGGAGAGGATGCCGCCGCGCCCGAGGATCATGCCGCCGGTCGGGAAATCCGGGCCGGGCACGATCTGGCACAGTTCGTCGATGGTGATCTCGGGGTTGTCGAGATGCGCCAGGCACGCGTCGATCACTTCGCCGAGATTGTGCGGCGGAATGTTGGTCGCCATGCCGACGGCGATGCCGCCGGCGCCGTTGACGAGCAGGTTGGGAAACTTCGCCGGCAGCACCGACGGCTCCTGCAACGTGCCGTCGTAGTTCTCGCTTGAACTCGACCGTGTCCTTGTCGAGATCGTCGAGCAGATAGCCGGCGACCTTCTGCAGCCGCGCATTCGGTGTAGCGCTCGGCCGCCGGCGGATCGCCGTCGACCGAGCCGAAGTTGCCCTGGCCGTCGATCAGCGGCAGGCGCATGCGAGAAGTCCTGCGCCATGCGCACCAGCGCGTCGTAGATCGCCAGGTCGCCGTGCGGGTGGTACTTGCCCATCACCTCGCCGACGACGCGCGCCGACTTGACGTACTTCTTGTTCCAGTCGAGCCCCAGTTCGCTGCATCGCGTAGAGGATGCGGCGATGCACCGGCTTCAGGCCGTCGCGCACGTCGGGCAGCGCGCGCGAGACGATCACGCTCATCGCGTAATCGAGGTACGAGCGCTTCATCTCGTCGATGATCTGCACCGGGCCGGATGTCGCTCGGCCCTTCCGAGCCGGGCGTGTCGTCGTCGCGATTGTCTGCCAAGAGTGTCCGTTCCTCGTCGCACCGGAAAAGCGGTCGATCCGCCGTCCGTCGGCCCGTTTCCAGGTCGGTTGCCGGCCCCGATTGGGGCCAGCCTTCAGATGATGAGGTTGTCTAGCCCGCCCCGACCGGCCCGGCAACCGCGCGCGATGCCGCCTCGGGCCATTCTCCCCAGATCACTTTACGCGCAAATAGCCTTGCCGTCGTTGCACTTAAGCGCGCCTTTTTCAGAAAACTCCTCAGCCGTCGCACGGTGACTTGCTCTAGCCACACTCCGGCACTATCTGCACGCCCGATCGTCCAGGGCCCTGAAGAGCCCAAGTCACGCGTGACGATGCCGCCCTTTCATCGGAAAGGCGGCCATAGATCCAAGGGGTATCAACTATGAAGACGTTCATCTGCGGCGCCGCCGCTCTCGCTCTCCTCGCGACCGCAGCCGTGGCTGAGACCGCCGTGCCGGCCGCCACCATATTCATCAAGAGCCAGACGGCTGAGGAATACCTCGCCAAGGATCACTTCATCGGTGTCAAGGTGAAGGGCCCGGACGGAAAGATCATCGGCGATATCGAAGATCTGATCATCACCGACGGCAACACAGTCGTCGGCGTCGTGATGGGCACGGGCGGTTTCCTGGGCATGGCCGAGAAGAAGATCGGCGTGCAACTCTCCGCATTGAAGTTCGACGAGGCGGCCGGTGCGCTGTCGGTCACGCTCGCCGAAGCGACCAAGGAAGCCCTCGAAGCCGCACCCGCCTATGAACGCGCACAGCCGAAGAAGTCGCTGTGGGATCGCGCCAAGGAAAAGGCGATCGAGCTGAAGGACAAGACCGAGGCGACGACGAGCGACGCGGTCGAAAAAGCCAAGCCTGCCCTCGAGGAAGCCAAGCAGAAGGCCGCCGAGGCTTATGAAAAGGCTAAGGAAGCCGCGACGCCGGCATACGAAAAGGCCAAGGAAGCCGTAGGAGGCGCTGTCGACGCGGCCAAGGAAGCCGCCAAGCCCGCCGACGCTCCGGCTCCGGCAGCCCCGGCCACGCCCGCTCCCGCCACGCCTTAATCGGAAGGCGCTCGCGTCAAACGCGAGCCCTACCCACCGCTGTCATCCTCGGGCTTGTCCCGAGGACCCATCGCGCCGCTAACTCGAAAGACGACCGAGTTCACATCGCAAGCACCAGACAAAAAGCCCCGCTGCATCCGTGCAGCGGGGCTTTTTCAACTCATCGCGTCCGCAGCGTTTAGAACGGGATCTCGTCGTCGAGCGCTTTGTCGAACGACTTGCCGCCGCCGCTCTTCGCAGCCCCACCGCGCTTCGGTGCGCTCTCGTAGCCGCCCGGCGATCCTGACGACGAACCGTAGCCCGCATCTCCGCCGTACTCGGCCTGACCGCTCTCGGCCATGCCGCCGGCAGCCCCGCGCGCGCCATCGAGCATCGTCAGCGTGCCGTTGAAGCCCTGCAGCACGACTTCCGTCGAATACTTCTCCGCGCCGGACTGGTCGGTCCACTTGCGCGTCTGCAACTGGCCTTCGATGTAGAGCTTCGCGCCCTTCGCACGTACTGCTCGACGACCTTGCACAGGTTGTCGTTGAACACGACGACCCGGTGCCACTCCGTCTTTTCCTTGCGCTCGCCCGTGGCCTTGTCGCGCCACGTCTCGCTCGTGGCCAGAGACAGGTTCGCAATTGCGCGCCCATCCTGCGTCCGGCGGATTTCGGGATCTTTGCCGACGTTTCCGACGAGGATCACCTTGTTGACCGATCCGGCCATATCGAACTCCTTTTTTGCATCACACCACGGGACGGGCGGAGCTGCCGCCCACAACCCCGCACATCGAATTGAGTTGCAGCGACCTTAGCCCGTGCAGCCGACCGCGCCGCGCGTCTTCACCGGCTTGTCCACCGCTTTGATATCGCCGGGGCCGGGCGCCAAGATGTTCCACTTTTGTTCACATTAGCCCGAGTGCTTGCCCGGCGCAAGCGCGTCTCGCTTCAATCCTCCGCCGTGATCTCCACATGTCCGAAATTCCCGTCGCCCGTCCGCCAAACGAAGATCTGCCTGTCAGGCAGCTCCCGTTTCAGCCGCCGCGCGAGCGCCACACCGGCCTCGTCGTGGGCCCGATACTGCGCCTCGCTCCAGTGCGGATTGTTCGGATCCTCCATATTGAAGGACGTGTCGTAATTCCGCGACCACGCTTCCAGATCCTCGATCAGCGTCTCCGGCAGCGGCAGATCGCGCGGCGAAAACGTGCCCGAACGGCCGGGATCATGCGTCCAGAGCGGATCGCATTGATACTCCGACATGACGAGGATGCGCTGGCTGTCGGAAAGCGGCGATCCAGGCTCACGATCAATCCCGTCCTCGAATGGCTCGCTCGTATCGGCGCTGGTGCTATCGCCGCTCATGGACGCGAATGGACCCTTCGCCAGCGGATAGAGGAAACGGAACATCCCGTACGCCGTCGCACCGCCCACGACGCCCAGGAACCCGATCACGACGGGCCATCCCACGGCCTCCGGCGGCATCAGCTTGCCCGTGCGATAGGCCCACAGAACGAACAGCGTCGCCGCCGAATAGAGGATGAAGGCGTTGATGGTCTGTTGCCGCCCCTTCTCGTCCGGCGGATCGCCCGGATCGAAAAACTTGGGCGCGATGAGGAGAAGATAAATAGCCTGCCCGGCAGCCGACATCACGAAGGCCGCCGCCGCCCAATCGAGCCTCAGCACCAGAAACAATCCGCCCGCCAGCACCACGAGCGACGAGACGAGCAGCCACACCCCGCGTGCCGTCTCTGCCGTCGCGGGTGGCTTCATCGAGATACCGGCGATCGCAATATCGATGAGCCGGCCCTGCAACGCCGCGCGCAACCCCACCAACCCCGCAAACGCGTAAAACGCGCCCACGGCGATGAGAGCGGAATGGGATAGACTGAACGAACTCACAGTGGCCCCCACGCGCACGCCTTGGATTGAACCTGTGTCATCCGATCCGACGCCAGCGCCGTTCCGTCAAGCACCGTTCGCACAAGAAGGCACTCATGCAACACGCCCTTACAACCGTGATCGCGGCCGCGCTTCTGAGCCTCGCACCTTGGATTGCGCACGCCGCCGACGAGGCCCCCTTGGTTCACCAGCTTGGCACCAAGCACCGCTTCGTCCAGCCGGACGGCAGCCCCTATCCAGCCGCGGGATGCCGCGACCACCGAACGCTGATGTTCATCGTCAGCGAAATCGAAGGCGAAGATGCAGGCACCGCCAAGCTCCTGATCGAGCGCGACTGCCGTCCGCTGATCCCGAGCGCCGTGTATATCCGCTGCGGTACCGGCGGCTGGGCATACCCCGCCAAGGGCGATCGCCTCAGCTACGCCTCCTACTGCCGCGCCGGCGCCAAGGACATCGCTCTCTACGCCCTCGACCTGCAGATGAAACAAATCGAGGAGAGCCAGAGCCCTCCCCGATGAAGCACCATGATCAGCTCCGGTTACTTGAGCGGCGCCGGATCGGAGCCGCCGAAGTTGAACCGGTAATCCAGCGACATGCGGACCGTCTGAATGTCCGGATCGATCTCCGCCCGCACAAACTGATTGGCAATTCCGCCGCCGAGATCCGGGAGCAGCGTGATCTGCTCGCTGTCGCCATCTGTGTAGCGGTAGTCGATCTTGAACGAGATATTATCGGAGATCTTGGTCTCGACACCGCCGCCGAGGAAGATGCCGTCGATAGCGCCGCTCGACGCCACACGGACCCCGAAGCCGGGACCGCCGAAATTAATGCCAAAGCGCGCATCGTCCAATTCGATGCGGGAGTAGCCCGCCGAGCCATAGATCAGCGTCGCAGGAGTGAGCAGATACCCGAGGCGACCGCCGACTGACAGCTCATTGTCGAGGCCAAATCCGAAGTTCGCCGTAATGGCGCTGGCGATGTTCACATCGAGGTCGGTGTCCGCGCCATGCATCGTGTAGTCGATCAAGAGACCGGCTACGAAGCGCGGGGTGAACTGGTAATCATAGCCGCCACCGATCGTGAGTGCGCCGCCCTCCCCGCCAAAGCCGTCGAAGTCGAGGCCGAAGGCGACAGGCCCACCCGCGAGGGCGGGACCCGGACCCAGTGTCAGCTCGTTGTTGGTGAACGCATAGCCACCGCCGATGCTGAGGTAAAACTGCGACCACGACCCGACGCTCACCTCTTCAACCGGCTCAGGTTCGGACGCGCCGCCGAGGCCGAAACGATAGTTGAGCGACACCCGCGCCGTCTGGATGTCGGGATCCAACTTCGTCGTGACCAAGTTGTTGATGATTGCGCCGATGCCGGTGCCTGGCAACAGCGAGATCACCTCGGAGTTGAGATCGGTATAGCGGTACTCACCCTTGATCGAAATGGCCTTCGTGATCTTCATCTCGGCGCCACCGCCGATGAAGTACCCGTCGAAATCGCCGACGCTGGCCAACGTGACAGGCCCGATGAAGGAGGCGTTCGCAGTCAGATCGCTCACGTCAGCATGCGTATAGCCGGCTGTGAGGAAGAGCAGCGTGCTCGGCGAGACGAGGTAGCCGAAGCGACCGCCGATCGACCACATGTCCTCGACTTCGATATCCGCACCAGCGGCGAGCGGCGGCCCGCCGAAGTTCAAGGACGCGGCGAGCGAGGTGTCGAAATCCGCCCAGTCGTAATCGAAGAAACCGCCCACGACGAACTTGCTGTTCACCTGATAGTCGACACCCACGCCTAGCGTGAAGAACCCGCCATCACCCCCCAGCCCCGAAAATTCTGCGGCAAAAGCTGGAGCGGGAAGGCCCGGACCATTTTCGAGCGAAAGGTCATGGTTCGCGGCACCCATGCCGCCGCCGATGCCGATGTAAACACCCGTCCAATCATCTGCCGATGCCGGGTTGGCGCAGCCCAGAAGTACGGCCGCCATAGCCACAGAGCTCATCGTTCGCATGGTCGTCCCCCGCCCAGAACGCATGCACTTCGCCTACGGAATGATCATTCCGGCTGCGAAAAGGACTTATCTGCAATTCCACCAAAACTGATGTCTCCAACAGGCAACAACCCACAAAATTGAACTGCGATCAGGTTTCGCCACGGCCAAACGCGCCCAATTTTTCTCGACTGGCTTGACGCGTGGGCATCTTGCTCTATCCCGGCGTGGGGTGCGCGGACACCGGCGGTCGCGCCCCCATCAGCAACATGCCGGCAGGCGATCGATCACCATGGTTCTCTACAATTGCGCGAAGTGCCCGGGATACTGCTGTTCATACCCCGTGATCCCGCTGACCAAACGCGACGTGGAGCGCCTCGCACGCCATCACGATCTCTCCTACGAGGACGCGAAAGCAAAATTCACGAAGGAAGCGCACGGCCACAAATACACGATGCGGCGCAAGAAGGACGAGATCTACGGCCGCATCTGCCGCTTCTTCGACACCACCGAGCGCCGCTGCACGATCTATCATGCGCGGCCCGCCACCTGCCGCAGCTATCCGGGCCAGGGCCGCTGCGGATACTACGATTTTCTCATGCACGAACGCCGCTGCCAGAAAGACGACGAGTTTGTCGCCGTCACCAACCATGACGAAGATTGATCGGCTAAAAGCAATGGGCGGTGAGGTTTCCCTCACCGCCCTCTTTGATTTTTAAGCCTTGCCTCAGCTTATCCGCATGGCGTCGAGCAAGCGACCTCGTCGCGCTTTTCAACCGCGCCCTTGATCGGCGAGAAGACTTCCTTGAAGCACTTGCCGCCTTCCTTGACGACGCGCACGACGTTCTTGCCCTGGATCGACTGACACACGACTTCGAGCCCTTGCGCGACCTTGAACGACTGCGGGGCCGGACCTTCCGCGCGCGCCGCCGAGATCAGCATATCGATGAAGCTCGACGACTTCGGCGCCTCGCCCGGCTTCTGCAATTCGTTGTAGGCGATCCACTGATAGGCCGCCTTGCCGTCGGATGACGACAGCTTCAGCGCGATGTCACCCGTCTTCGGACAGGCTCCGACGTCGACACGGGTGCCTTCCGCCGTCGCCAGCGCCTTGTATTCGATCTGGCAGTCGATGTTCTTGACCCACAGATCATACTGGGCGAGCCGCTGCGGCACCTGGCTGAACGGCACCCCGAACGTGTAGGCGTGATAGGCGGTGATCGCCGTCGGCACCGCGCCGACGATCGTCACCACCAGCGCCAGGTTCTTCAAAAACGAAATCATACGGTCATAGTCGCCACCCGAACGGGCGGGGACGCTGCTCTCGGACATCAGATAGCCCTCCTCGAAGGTCGTGCTCGGATAACCCATGGTCGCCAGCTCCCGTGACGCGGATATGGCGAAGGTATCTCATGGCGAGCCTGAACCGCCCTTGAGCACCCCATTCACCCCCCGTTCACCGGCCCGGCGTCGTTCGCACCGACGATACCGGATCGAGCCCTCGACACCAAATACCGCAGATCCGGCGAGCGACGAAAATTTCATGGAGTGACGTTGAGTGGGTAGGAACCCTTGCCGACGGAGCTTTCTCAATGACCCGCCGCCGCCCCCACTTTTCCCTTGAGCAAATGGAACTCCCACTGCGCGCATCGAGCCCTACCCCTGACGAACTGCGGATGAGGCGGGTCGCACTCCTCAAAGAGCGCAGGGACAACGAGCAGCGCCGCTTGCTGCGTGACAGCCGCGTGGAGTTCGAGCAGTTGCCAAATTGACCTCTGGCCCGTCGGCGACAGCGCCCAATGCCTGCCAGACAAAGCACTCGGCAAAGGTTGCATAAACGACTCCAAAGCCCCACATCTATCGGATCACCGGCCAACAGCCACATTGCGGCGCCCTTCCCGCCCGCGCTACGAACCCTCATGAGCAAACCGACGAAGTCCCCCGCCCCGCGCAAGCCCCCCGAGACGCACAAGACGATCCACGTCCGCGGCGCGCGCGAGCACAATCTCAAGAACGTCGATCTCGACATCCCGCGCGACGCGCTGGTCGTGTTCACCGGCCTGTCGGGCTCGGGCAAATCCTCGCTCGCCTTCGACACCATCTATGCCGAGGGCCAGCGCCGCTATGTCGAGAGCCTGTCGGCCTATGCGCGCCAGTTCCTCGAGATGATGCAGAAGCCCGACGTCGACCAGATCGACGGCCTGTCGCCGGCGATCTCCATCGAGCAGAAGACCACCTCGCAAGAACCCGCGCTCCACCGTCGGCACCGTCACCGAGATCTACGACTACATGCGCCTGCTGTGGGCGCGCGTCGGCGTGCCCTATTCGCCCGCCACCGGCCTGCCGATCGAGAGCCAGACCGTCTCGCCAGATGGTCGACCGCGTGCATGGCGCTGCCCGAGGGCACGCGCCTCTATCTGCTCGCGCCGGTCGTGCGCGGCCGCAAGGGCGAGTACCGCAAGGAACTGGCCGAGTGGCAGAAGAAGGGCTTCCAGCGCGTCAAGATCGACGGCGACGTTCTACGAGATCGCCGACGCGCCCAAGCTCGACAAGAAGTTCAAGCACGACATCGACGTGGTGGTGGACCGCATCGTGGTGCGCCCCGACATCGCCACGCGCCTGGCGGACAGCTTCGAGACCGCGCTGAAGCTCGCCGACGGCCTCGCCATCGCCGAATTCGCCGACAAGCCGCTCGGCAAAGCCGACACCGAAGGCGCCAACAAATCCAAGAACGACACGCACGAGCGCATCGTGTTCTCGGAGAACTTCGCCTGCCCGTTTCCGGCTTCACCATCGCGGAAATCGAGCCGCGCCTGTTCTCCTTCAACAACCCGTCCGGCGCCTGCCCGCCCTGCGACGGCCTCGGCACCGAGCTGCAATTCGACGCCGAACTGGTCGTGCCCGACGAGCTCACTCTCGCTGCAGGAAGGCGCGATCTCCCCGTGGGCCAAGACCGGCGCCACCTCGCCCTACTACGAGCAGACGCTCGACAGCCTCGCCAAGCACTACAAGGTCTCGACTGACAACGCCGTGGGAGAAGCTGCCGAAGAAGGTGCAGCACGCGATCCTGCACGGCTCGGGCGACGAGGAAGTCGACTTCACCTACTGACGACGGCGCGCGCAACTACAAGACCAACAAGCCGTTCGAGGGCGTCATCGGCAACATCGACCGCCGCTGGAGCGAGACCGACAGCGAATGGGTGCGCGAGGAACTCGCCCGCTACCAGTCCGCGCACCCGTGCGAGGCCTGCCACGGCTACCGGCTGAAACCGGAGGCGCTGGCGGTCAAGATCGGCGGCAAGCACATCGGCGAGGTCTCGGAGACTGTCGATCCGCGCCGCCAACATCTGGTTCGACAGATCTGCCGAGCACGCTTCACCAAGCAGCAGAACGAAATCGCCACCCGCATCCTGAAGGAAATCCGCGACCGGCTGCACTTCCTCGTCGACGTCGGCCTCGACTATCTCACCCTGTCGCCGCGCCTCCGGCACGCTGTCGGGCGGCGAAAGCCAGCGCATCCGCCTCGCCTCGCAGATCGGCTCGGGCCTCACCGGCGTGCTCTACGTGCTCGACGAGCCCTCCATCGGCCTGCACCAGCGCGACAACGACCGCCTGCTCGACACGCTGCAAGCGCCTGCGCGACCTCGGCAACACCGTCATCGTCGTCGAGCACGACGAGGACGCGATCCTGCAGCCGACTACGTGGTCGACATCGGCCCCGGCGCCGGCATCCATGGCGGCCGCGATCGTCGCGCAAGGCACCGCCGCCGACATCATGGCCGACCCGAAATCGCTCACCGGCCAATACCTCACCGGCGCGACGCCTCGTCTCGCCCCCGAAAACCCGCCGCAAGCCCGATCCCAGGCGCGGCCTCAAGGTCGTCGGCGCCCGCGGCAACAACCTGAAGAACGTCACCGCCGAAATCCCGCTCGGCCTCTTCACCTGCGTCACCGGCGTCTCCGGCGGCGGCAAGTCGACGCTTCCTCATCGACACGCTCTACAAGGCCGTCGCGCGCAAGCTCAACGGCGCCCGCGAACATCCCGCCCCGCACGACCGCATCGAGGGCCTCGAGCACCTCGACAAGGTCATCGACATCGACCAGTCGCCGATCGGCCGCACGCCGCGCTCCAACCCCGCGACCTATACCGGCGCCTTCACGCCGATCCGCGAATGGTTCGCCGGCCTGCCCGAAGCCAAGGCGCGCGGCTACGAGCCCGGCCGCTTCTCCTTCAACGTCAAGGGCGGCCGCTGCGAGGCCTGCCAGGGCGACGGCGTCATCAAGATCGAGATGCACTTCCTGCCCGACGTCTACGTCACCTGCGACGTCTGCAAGGGCAAGCGCTACAACCGCGAAACGCTCGAGGTCACGTTCAAGGGCAAGTCCATCGCCGACGTGCTCGACATGACGGTCGAGGAAGGCGCCGACTTCTTCAAGGCCGTGCCGTCCATCCGCGACAAGCTGGAAACGCTGCGCCGCGTCGGCCTCGGCTACATCCATGTCGGCCAGCAGGCCACCACGCTGTCGGGCGGCGAAGCCCAGCGCATCAAGCTCGCCAAGGAACTGTCGAAGCGCGCCACCGGCCGCACGCTCTACATCCTCGACGAGCCGACCACGGGCCTGCATTTCCACGACGTGGCGAAGCTGCTCGAAGTGCTGCACGAGCTGGTCGACGCGGGCAATACCGTCGTCGTGATCGAGCACAATCTCGAAGTCATCAAGACCGCCGACTGGATCATCGACCTCGGCCCCGAAGGCGGCGACGGCGGCGGCCAGATCGTCGCCGTGGGCACGCCCGAAGACGTGGCCAAGGTCAAAGACAGCTACACCGGCCAGTACCTGAAGGACCTCCTCGCAAGACGCCCCACCCTCACCGCCGGCCCCATCACCAAACCAAAGAACGCGAAAAAGTCGGCATAACCATTCTGCGCCGACGCAAGAGTGCCAGCGAAATCACCCGATGCCGGGCGCGTCAGCGCCAGCGCACAAGGTGCGCCGCGGCAAGCCGCGCCCCCGCGGAACCGGTCGGGCGCAACGCGTCCGGAACAGCCGGCGTGAGCGACTACAGAGTTACGCTTGGCGATTTCTTTTGCTGCCGCGACACTTAAGGGCGAATGCGCAGTCGGAGGAACGGACACGTTGCGGTAGAATTTGATTTGCACCGCATCGCAGGACCCGCATTGCAATGACCGCTCGCTTCACCTCCGCCGCCGCTTGCCTGATCCTCGGCGCGGCTTTCAGTGTCCCGGCTCATGCGCAGGATCGTGACCTCAAAACCTGGGGTGGCCCACCCAACCTCGGCCTCGATTTCAAGACCGGCAATGCCTACGGCGTCTCCGACTTCGGCGCCGTGAACCCCGCTGCCGAACCCAAGCGCCGCGTCGTGCGCGCGCGCGGCGGCCGCAAATCAAATTCCGAGCAGGCCGCGCTCAAAAACCCGCCCCTGCCGCAGCCCAATCCCGCGCGCCTCGCCGCCGATCCGTCCTCGACGCGCACCGCCGCGACCACGGCCGGCACCGCCACCGACGCCTCGCCCGTCGAAACCGGCACCGTCCAAGCCCCCATCAAAACCGGTCCCATCCCCTGCCGCAAATACGACCCCACCACCGGCCGCACGATCGAGGTCCGGTGTAGGTAGAGTCCATCACCTCACGCTCCGCTCTTGCCACCCCTCCGCTATCATCCTCGGGCCAAGCCCGAGGATGACATGAGTGGGTGGTCTGCGGGCACAGTCAGCTACGGCGCGGGAACGGTCGGCGGCATCCGCTCAAACATTCCGCGCCCACCGCATCGCCAGCGCGGCCTCCACACACCCAGCACATAATTCGCGATCGAAATCGCGAGGATCGCAAACAGCGTCGTCCACTCGCTCGAAATCGTCGCCGCGAGATCGCCCTGCAGCGGTTCGCCCGCCGCGATCTTCGCGGATATCCGTGCCGCATCCGCGCCCTTCGCCTGGATGATGGCGAGTGTGGCTTCGAACATGGAAATGCCGAGCAGCGCCTTCACCCACACCCAGCGCAATTCCTGGAACGGGCGGTGTACGGCCATCGCGAGCAGCCCCGTCACCAGCGAAATTCCCAGCGCCGGCATGATCATGTACTGGCACACCGCCGCAATCGTCTGGCGCATGTCGGCATAATCTTGCGCGCTCGCCTGCGGGGCGTAGAGGAGGATCAGCGCATACGCGACGATGCCACCGACGATCCCCGCCGACGACACCGTGTGCAAGAACTTCATCAACTGCCGCATGCGCGATCTACGCTCTCACAGGCATAATCGGATCGAACTGCCCAAACCATTCATGCCCGTCACGTCACCCCTCCCCCTTGCGGGGAGGGGCCGGGGGTGGGGGTCACTCCTGGATATTCGCCTACGCGATCAGACCGCCAGAACCGACTTGATCTGATCCTCATACTGCTGCACCGCCTCGAGCGCCCGCTTGGTCATGACAGGGTCTGCGTTCGTCGCCTTGGAGAAGCCGTCGATCGCTTCGCGGGCATTGGTCATGATCCGCGTGGCCGCGCCCTGCGGATTGAGTTCGCGCTTGCAGTTCGCCTGCAGAAGCTGCGTCAGGATCACGCCGGTCGCGAGTGCCAGGCCCGAAAGTTCTTCGTTCTGGCGCTTCAGCGTCTCGATTTCGGAAGCAAGGCGGGTCACATCGGTCATGGTGGCTCTTCCCAGATAAAGGTCCGTCGGATCAATAATGAGCGTTGAGCCCGGGTGCTACCCGCTGGCGTCCCCGAGCGCAACCCTGAGCGGTGGCCCTCCAGTTCCTATGGATCACTCCTGCGGCAGACTGCCTCGAAAATCGGCAGCCCAAGATCGGAAGTTCCTATAGCGCCCGCTTTTTGACCTAGCGCAGATTGAATTCTATGCAGCCGCGCCCAAATCGCTGTGTGTGCGAGGTGAAATCGCTTCGCATCGGTCACATGAGTGACCAGAAAACAACCATGACCTAGGGGATTTCCTATGATCCGCACTGTTCTTGCCGCTTCTGTCGCCTCGCTTGCAATGGCTGTTTTGGCTTCGGGCGCCCATGCAGCTCCGATTGGGGGAGCCAGCAATCTGAACTTCGTGAAGTCGCCATCGCCGCTCATCGCGGTCGGCGGTCATCAGGTCTGCCTCAAGGCTCAGTGCCCCGGCCGCTCGCGGATCGTATGCGGCTGCAAAAAGCCGGTTCGTTGATGAGCCCTCACCCTGCGCCCTCCGCCGGAACACGTTTTCGGCGGAGGGTCTGCACCGCTCTCTCTCGCATTTAATTTATCCCCGCACTTTCGCCGTCGCGCACACTCTCCCCATCCACCCGAGCGAGGGGGCTGACCGGTCGCGCCGAAGTCCGGGTGGAGGCGTAGCCGGCGTTTGAGGGCGCGGGGGTCTCGTATGCCCGTGCCCGACCAGGGGTCGCTCCCTCCGCCGGATCGCGAAGACGCAGTGGGGTTCCGCGCGCTGCGAAGCGCTCGGAGCGAGGCCGTCGCGGCCACGTCAGCAGGGGTTCGTCTCGATACGAGTTGGGACAGCCGTTCTCCTGTGCCGCGAGCGCCGCTCTCCCACCCTTCGTCAGCAAGCGCCGCGCGGGCTCGCAAGAGCTGATTTGTTTCTCTAGGACCGCAGCGCTTTCGAGCCCGCGCTCCCTCGCCGTCTCATCTGTTCACCGCGCAGTCGCGCGGCGGACGCGCACGCGCACGTCTGCCCAACGATGGAGCCACCATGCCCGAACCCGAGAAACCTCAGCGAACGTCGCGATCCTCATCGGCGGGTCCGATCCGCCGCACCTTGCGCGACGAGACGGAAAGCGAAGACCAGCGCGTGATGTTGATGCGCTTTATCGCGCTCACCTGCGGATCGGAACGTGTCTGCCGCCTGCGCGCATGCCGCACACGCAATCGCTGCCTCGGCGCCCGGCTGGAATGCTGGTCCGACCACGGCGGTCTTCTTCGCCGCCGCTTCAACCTCTTGATGCGCGATCAATTACGACGGGTCGCTCAAGACAAATAATCAGCCGGCATTGCGGGAGAAACACCATTCGGCGTGAATGGCTTGAACGACCTTTGTTGCCTGGAAACATTGCAGGGGATGAGTGGCAGCCCTGCACTTGCGAAGTCACGGTCGCAAGCGCACGGTCCGATCATCCATTCAGAATTGGGAGTTCGAGCCATGAAATGCGCAACCTTGATCGCAGCCATCCTCATGACGGCCGCTGCCTCGACGGCCCACGCCGCCGACTGCAAACCGTTCGGCGGGGTCGGTAACGGCGTCACGGAAGGCATCGCCAAGTTCATGGCCGATGCCGCGGTCAAGAACATCATTGAGAATAAGGGTCTGAAGCCCACGGGAGAGATCAAGCATACTTGCAAGTCGGCCATGCTCGGTTCGGAGTGCAGCGCCCGTCAGCTGGGTTGCAAGTAATCATCCGCACGAAAAATCTGACGACGTGCGGGAACGAAACGCTGGCTCAGCCGTTATCGGAACGCGTTTTGTCTTTCGTGCACCGATCGAATGAGGGAGAATTCAGATGAAATTCGCAGTACTCGCCGTATGCCTCGCGGCCACGCTCGCGGCGGGTTGCCGGCGCGAAGAAGCCGCCCCCGTATATGAGCCGATGAAGCTGGGCGGGGCGACGCAAACTTCTCCGTCGCGCTGAACGAACATCAGCGTTTGACCAGTGGGCCGGGAGCGGAAACGCTCCCGGCCCACGTTGGTTTTGATACGCACGATCGACAGCTTAATCGGCGGACCGGCGCGGCGACTTACGATACATTTTCCGCGGCGGCTCAGCGGATCTGTAACCGTAAGGAGCAGGCGCGCGAGCCCTCCAATCCGGCGTTCCACTTAACGCACCGTACCGATCGAGCAATTCGGCATCGCGCTCGCTAACAGGGCCGCCGGCACGCGCATTCGCCCGGGCGCCCTCCACCTCAAAGTAATTGTCTGCCCGTGCGCCACCGGCCAGCGCAACAAAAACCGCAACCGCGGCCATCACCAATCGCATCTGAACTCTCCTCGAAAGCAGACCCGGAAACTTGTCCCCGGGCATCGGATCATGTGCGTAGATGGGGATGGCAAGGGCCGCTGGAAAGGACCCGGTTATCCCGTATTTGGCCAAGTTCTACCGCGCCGAACGGCCAAGGTCCTCGACGTGCGTTAGCCAGCTTTTGCGTCCCGCATCGCCGATGGTCTCCACGGAGCCGATCACGGTCGACCACACCGGATGCACCCCGACAAAGCCGAGGATATTGCGCGTGAGGATTTGCACCGCGTGTGGGCGGAACCACCACCGATATACGAAGGCCGGCATCCCCATCGTCACGATGATGCGCGCGGATTTTCCTTTGAGCGGGGTCACGAACGCGCCCGCCCGTGCACCCGGCAGCACATCCGGCTGCAGTACCCGCTCCAGAAATCCCTTCAGGATCGCCGGCATGTCACCGAGCCACAGCGGAAAGAGGATGACCAGATGATCCGCCGCCAGGATCGCCTTGTGCGCCGTCTCCAGATCCGGCTCCAGCGCCTGAACACGCGCAAAGCCCTCGTGCAGAATGGGATCGAAGGCCATCCGAGCCGTCGCAAAGACATCAGCGGTATAGCCGGCTGCCACGGCGCCTTTACGATAGGCCTCAGCCAGAGCGTCGCAGTACGTTGGGCTCTTCACATGCCCGACGATGATGGCAATCCGCGCCATCGCAACCCTCGCATCGAAACATCAGAATTTGGATCGCGCCATCGGGCAGGATTTCGGAATGCCGGACATGTGTCCGGGCTGTTCCGCGACCAGTCTGACGAAGATCGCCAGCACTTCGTCGCGCGTGGCATCTTCCACTGCGCCGGCGCTCACCTGTTCGCGGGTCCACATCCAGCTCTTCGCCGGATCGTGCCGCATCGCCCAGGCGGGAAACAACCGCTGCGAGGTCACCTCCTGCACCAGAATGGTCGCATCCGCATGCCGGTCGTCACGCTTGATCTTCTCGTAGAGGGCTTGCACGTCGTCGCGATCGCCCTCGAGCAACTGCAGATACAGATCCTCACGGCAGATCAATGTGCCCGTGATATCCTTTTCGGCGTTGTACCGTTGCGCTGTCGTCAGGATGTTCGCCAGAGCGAGGTCGTCGAACCCGAACGGATGCGAAGCGTAAATCAGCCGCATGAGCGTCATTGGAGTTGGCTCCCGGCCTCGACTGGCGCGCCGGACCAGACCGGCGACCACCTCACACTAGCACGCACTCGCTTGCGAAGCGCTGCCAAATTAAGTGCCGCCGCGACCACAATCCACCCCTCGACGACGACGGCGCTGCACCCAATTCATACATTCTTCACCTTGCCGAAGCGTGCACCCACGCGGTCCCGCCCCAGCGTCGTCGCTGGAATACCCCTTGCGGAAAGACGGTTGGAGCTGGCGGTCTGTTCCGCACCGGCACAACCTTGTCTCGAAAGCCGACGACCATGAGCGTAAAGATCGAAACCTCCCGAGTTGCCTGGGTCGATATCGCCAAGGGCTTCTGCATCCTCCTTGTCGTGATGATGCATGCGACACTCGGGGTGGAGAAGGCGACCGGCCAGGTAACCGTGCTCAACGGCTTCATCGATTGGGCAAAGCCTTTCCGCATGCCCGATTTCTTCCTGATATCGGGCCTCTTCCTCGCCGCGCGGATCAACCGGCCTTGGCGCCCCTACCTCGACAGCAAGGTCGTCTATTTTGCCTATTTCTATGTCCTGTGGCTCACCATCCAATTCGCCGTGAAAGCTCCCGGCATGATCGCCGAAGACGGAGCCGGCACCACGTTGACCGCTTATCTCAACGGCCTCGTGCAGCCCTGGGGCACGCTCTGGTTCATCTACATGCTGGCGGTCTTCTTCGTCACCGCGAAGCTCCTCGCCGACGCGCCCAAGGCTCTCGTCTGGGCCGTCGCCGCCATGATCTATTTCGCAGCCCCGCACACCGGCTGGCTGATCGTCGACGAGTTCGCCGCCCGCTTCGTCTTCTTCTTCACCGGCTATTGGGCCGCCCCGTACATCTTCCGCTTCTCGGAAGAAATCGCCGGCATGCCGGCCGCAGTCGTTGCTGGCATTCTGATGGCTTGGGCCGCACTGAACTGGCTCGCCGTCGAAAACGGCCTCGCCTTCACAACCGGTCTAGACCTGTGGGTGTCCTATGCCGGTGTTGCCGCCGTCGTCGCCTTCAGCGTGCTGCTCGTGCCGACACGGCTCGGCCGCTCCCTGGCAACGCTCGGCCGCAACTCCATCAAGATCTATCTGGCCTTCCCGCTCTTCATGGGACCCGCCCGCATCGTGGCGCTGAAGTTCGGCACCTTTGTCCCCGACTGGGCGGCAGCGTTGATCTCGACCTCGGCCGGCGTGGCCGGTGCCCTTCTCCTGGCACACATTGTAACGGGAACCCGCTTCTCCTTCCTCTTCTCCCGTCCAGCCGCGCTCTCGCTCTCGGCAACATCGGGGGCACGCGCGGTGCCCGCGCACCGTATTGCCACCAGTTAGCCGGGCGGCGACGGAGCAGGCGGAGACGTCGGTTCCGCGGGCGCGGCCGCCGGAGCGGCAGTTTCCGCGACGGCTTTCAAGTTGGTCAGACCGCGCTCGTAATCCGCACCGATCATAGCCTCCGCATCGACGCCCATGATGGTGCAGATCAGGCGCTCCACAAACCCCTGATCGCCATTCATGGACCAGGTCACTTCGGTCCCCTGACCCTTCGGCAGGAACTGGAACCCGACGGTACTGGTGCCCTCCATCGGCTCGACGAAATCGAGCCGGATCTTGATCGCCTCGGCAGGCTTGGCCTCGATGATGGCCATCGCCCCGCGCCCGACCTTTTCGTTGCCCGCCCAGCGCATGATGGCACCCGGGCCGGAGGTTGGCCCCTCGAACGTGACTTTTGCATTGGGATCGAGCTTCGCCCACGGCGACCACGCCGGCCACTTGGCGAAATCGTAAACATGACCATAGACGTCGGCGGGCGCGGCATTGATGACGACCGACCGCTCCACGCGATAGGTCGCGGGCTTCAGCCCCACCCACACGAGCAACGCCGCCAGCGCCGCCGCAAGAACCAAAAAGATCGTCCGCAGCATTGCCGCCTCCCGAATTCTGATATCCGTCCAGCTCACCAAACCGGGTAAACCGACATATTTGTGAACGCCCTGCCCCACCGCGTTATACTCAGACGCAGCACGCAGGATGGGACGCCGCCACGGTGAGAAAGACATCCCGACAAATTTGTTCGAGCTGGGTCCGTCTGTCGCCCCTTGCAGGCTGCGCGCTGCTGGCCGCCTGCACTGGGCCGGGAAGCAGCGCCGTTGTCGGCTTACCTCCCGAGGAATTCGACCGAGCCTATGCCGCCGGCTACGACATCGCCGCGGCCGAACGCTGCGGTGAAACCATAGACGCGGGGCTCGTGCGCTATAATTTGGTGCAAGACATCAAGCGCCGAAATCTGGGCGATGCTGTCGCCGACAAAGCCGGACGCGCCTTTGACAAAACTCGTTCCGAATTCGCCCGCAAACTCCAAGCCCGCCCCGACTACTGTGTCACCGAATACGCAGTTTCGCGCGACACACTTGCGCTTTACCGGAAAGGAGAGTTCTCTGCCGCACGCTAAACATCTCTGCGACAATCGCTTTTTGAACAAACAAATCCGCAACAAGAATTGCAATGTTCCGCTGTAGTGTCAGCCGCACATCGAACCGGAGTTCTACGTAATGTCTGCGCGCCGCCTGCCCGTGAAGCTCTTCGCCGCCACGTCGATCAGTTTGACCATCGCATTTGCGATTGGTCCGGCACACGCCGCCGATTACACCGGTACATGGGCAGCCGACCTGACAAACTGCAATACGCCGCAGGATCGTGCGGATGCTCCGCTGGTTCTCTCGTCAAAGGGATACGACCAGCACGAAGCCCACTGCACTTTGAGTGGCCTTAAATCGAGCGGCGCGGGCGAGTGGGCGGGTAAAGCCGCCTGCAGCGTCGAGGGCGACAGCCAGGCTTTTGACGTCAAGCTCACGGTATCGGGAGATACCCTGACCCTGACGGAGAACGGCGCGTCACGCGACCTCCTGCGCTGCCCGTGACATGAATTGAACGAAGTGCGGCAATTCACTTTAAGGGTGGCCAGGATTAGACCGGCCCGCCAACTTCTGGCATTTTCCAACTTCGGCGGCTGCCTGCGGCAAAACCGCCGCTCGATGGGAAAGATACTGTTCCCTGCGAAACAGACGAAACTTTTCAGGTAAGCCATCGTTAATTAAAGGTCTGTCACAACTGCGAATTAAGACTTGATTGTGGCAGATCAGAAACCCACGTCCTCTCAATGTATGGAGTAAGAGGATGCTGCTCGCCGATAAGGGCCAGTTTGCCGTTGCACACCCTGCGCATTTGCACGGGGAGTCCAGTGCGGCCAGCCTGGAAAGAAACCGCCAGATGATCGCGCATGGCGATAGCCTCTTTGCTCCGGGCGCTCCGCGCCGGACGGCCTATCGCGTCGAATCCGGCGCGCTGTGCCATTATGTCGTTTGGCCGGACGGCACCCACGACGTCATCGAATTCGCATTTCCCGGGGACATCGTCGGCCTGGGCTCGCTCGGCGAACACGTCTCCACGGCACAGGCGATGGTTGATACCTCGGTCGCGACCATCAGCGACGAGGAACTCGATCGCGCACTCGCCGCCGACGCCGCGCTCGCCTCGCGCATGGCATCGGCCACCGACCGGGAATTTGACTATCTGCGTCGCCGCGCGATGCAGCCGGGACTGCGGCCGGTGATCAACCGGTTCGCTGCCTACATCATGGCAGTCGGCGGCGCAGCCTGCCGCTCTGGCGACACGCACGTGGATGTAGGGAGCCAGGGGATCGCGACTCTGTCCGGCCAGCTCGAAATCCCAGCGGCGGAGATCGAGTTCGCGCTCGCCACACTGACGGCGCGCAATTTTGTCACCGTTCGCGAAGGGAGCATCGTCATCCTCGATCGTGACGCTCTTGAAGTGCTGGCGGATAGCTGATCCGCTCGCATTCTGAGGCTTTGCACCGCTTTGAACGGGTGCTAATCACGCGGCGATGAAGACACCCCTTTCTGCCATCATCCTTTTTGCTTTTGCGGCCCCACTTGCCGCCGATAGCGCTAACCACGTTGACGAGCAGGGCGCCCGACACGGTCAGGCGATTGCCGCCATGGCCATCTGCCCTGGTGCAAAGACGACCGTTAAAGTGGCCGAACTCGCCGCGGCAATCCACCCCGACGACCGCGAGACCTTCGACGCGGCCAGCAATCGTATTGTCGTGGCTTGGCAGAAGGCCTTTGCCTGCCAGGACGTTGACCCAGCCCAGTCGCCGCGCGAAATGAACGGCTGCCGCAAAGCCAAGATCCTCAGTTGTACGATGACGTGGCGCGAGATCGGGCCTGATGGCTCGGCACTTCCCGGGCTCTTGGAATTCGCCCCGTCCACCGATTGATGCGCCGCAGCATCATTTCCGATGAGCCGAACCGGAACCTGGACCGTACATTCGGGAAAGCATCCCGGAGAAACCTGATGTCCGCACGCCGTCTCGCCGTCTCGCTCGCCGCCACGAATTCTTGCCCTCAGCCTTCCGGCGATCGCCGGCGACGCGCCAATTCCCCAGGCCGCTAAATTCGGTGATCTCAGCAATCCCCGCGACGCGGGCATCCGCTATGGTCAGGCCGCCGGAATGGCCGCTGTGTGTCTCGACATGAAGCCGACCGCGAAGGCAGAAGCCCTGTCCGTCACTTTCACCGGCGAAAACTTGGAGAAGTTCAAGGTGCAGGCCGAGACTGTCCTGAAGTCGTGGAAGAAGACGCTCGCCTGCGCCCACACCGCCGACCCTAATCCTTGCCGCCTCGCCCACCAGATGAGCTGTAAGGAAGGCTATAAGGAAATCGGTCCTGCGGGTAGCATTGCCCCCGGGCTCGTCGAAATGTCGAAGGCGCAGTGAGCGATGCGGATATTTTTTGCCCTCGTTGCCGCCGCGGGAGTTGGGGCAGCAGGCACTGCAGCTGCCGATGCCGGCGCAAAGGTCGAACCTCTGACCCTGCTTGAAAATGGCAAGATCGCCGGATGCGGAATGACGTCGTCGTCCGCCTCAGTGATCGGGGAGGTCATTGCGTTCCGTGACGGGAACCAGACCGCGTTTGCGATCCGCGCCCGCCCTGCCCCAGGCTCATCCGCCGTTAAGTCCGTCCGCTTCGCGACCGCATCGCACGACAGCGCCAGCCTTTTTCCAGCTTCGGCACCGATCGACGATGGCATCGTGGAATCCCGAACCGTACTCGAGGGCTTCACCGGCCCGAGCTTCGCCCAGGAACTGATGGTCATGGGCGGTCGCTTCGAGATTGCAACGGTTGACGGCCAGACGATCGCATACGACCTGCCGCGCCCGATGCCGCATCGCGTCCGCCAAGCCTATCTCAATTGCGCCGGCGACCTCTTCCGGCCCGAGGACGAGTAGCCCTTCTTCCCCGGCTCCTCGAATTAGCGCAGTCTTGCTCAAGGGAAGTGGCGAAGGACAATGGGCATGACCGACACGAACGATCTGCGCGCAGGACTGACCGGCACTGCCGAAATCACGGTCGAGTACGAGCACACCGCCGAGCATGTGGGCAGCGGGTGCGAAGCCGTCTTGGCCACGCCGGTAATGATCGCGCTCATGGAGTCGGCAGCCGTCGATTGCACCGAGCATCTACTTGAACCAGGTCACACCAGCTTAGGAATTCGCATCGCCGTCGATCATGTTGCGCCTACCCCGATCGGACGCACCGTCACCGCTACCGCCGAACTCGTCGAGATCAAGGGCCGCCGCCTGTTCTTCCGCGTCACGGCCGAAGACGGCATTCGCCAGATCGGCTCCGGCGAGCACGTTCGCGCCATAGTTGTCGTCGACGAATTCCGCAAGCGGCTGGTCGAACCTGCCTCCTGAATTTATCCACGGCTCCTCTTACCGACGTAGAGTCTCGCAAGATCGAATTACCCGAGAATTAGCCAACAGATGTGCTTCTCCGCCCCAGCCAGTTTCATGGCCGCCGCCGTCGCTGGCACAGCGGGTGCCGCATGCCTCGCCCGCGTTCGCGAACGCAGCGACTGGCCGCTGGCCGCAATGCCGGTGTTCTTCGCAATACAGCAGACGATCGAAGGTTTTCTCTGGCTGACCCTCGAACATGCCCCGGCAACCGAAGCCACCGCAGCGCTCACCGACGGCTTCCTGATTTTCGCGCTCATTCTTTGGCCGGTGTACGCGCCTTTGTCGGCACTCGCCGCCGAACCCGACCGCAAGCGCCAATTCCTGATCCTCCTGTGTCTCGCCGCCGGAGTGGCCGTCGCAATTTATTTCTACACATCGCTGGATAGATTTCCCCGCACCGCATCCATCGATGGCGCGCACATCGCCTACAGCGCCGATCCCGATTTGCCGCTCGCAATCCGCCTGCTTTATCCGGTCGCCACGTGTCTTTCGCTGATGCTCTCCTCGCACCGCGCGATCGCTATTGGCGGCGCGGTGATCTTCATCGGCTCCGTCGTCTCCTACCGGATGTACTGGAACGCCTTCACATCCGTGTGGTGCTTCTTCGCCGCGATCGCGAGCGCGCTCATCATCTTTCACTTCGAACGCGCGCGCCGCACGCGACTCGCAGGCGCACGCCCGGGCTGAGACAAAAGAAGCGGGGCAGCGCTTCGCAGCGCCGCCCCGCCTGATTTCGCTGCTATTGCGCCCGCGCCGCTATTCAGCCGCGAGCGCTACCGGCTTTCCCCCGCCCAGCCGATCGAAGCCGAGCGACGCGGCCACCGCCTGATGCATGATGCGCCCGCCCTTCACATTGAGACCGGCCGCCAGATGCGGATCGCGATCGAATGCAGCAAGCCCCTTGTCGGCGAGCTTCATCACGAACGGCAGCGTGGCGTTGTTCAAAGCCTGCGCCGAGGTGTTCGGCACCGCACCCGGCATGTTGGCGACGCAATAGTGGATGATGCCATCGACCTCGAACGTCGGGTTCGCATGGGTCGTCGGCTTCGATGTTTCAAAGCAGCCGCCCTGGTCGATCGACACATCGACAAGAACTGCCCCCGTCTTCATCGCGCGCAGCATATCGCGCGTCACCAGCTTGGGCGCGCTCGCCCCCGCCACCAGCACCGCGCCGACGACCACATCGGCGGCCAGCACTTCGCTCTCAACCGTTGACATTGTGGACGCGAGCGTGCGCACGCGGCCCTGGAACAGTTCGTCGAGTTGACGCAGACGGGGAAGTGAACGGTCGAGAATGGTGACTTCCGCGCCAAGACCCGCAGCCATCCGTGCCGCATGCGTGCCAACGACGCCGCCGCCGAGTACCACGACCTTCGCCGGCTTCACGCCTGGCACGCCACCCATGAGAACACCGCGGCCACCCGTCGGACGACGCAGCGCAATAGCCGCCGCCTCGATCGACAGCCGGCCGGCCACTTCGCTCATTGGCGCCAGCAACGGCAAACCGCCGTTGGCGTCCGTAACCGTCTCATAGGCAATGGCCGTTGCGCCCGAGGCCAGAAGCCCATTGGCCTGCTCCGCATCGGGGGCAAGGTGGAGATAGGTGAAGAGGATATGGTCGGGCCGGAGGCGCTCCCATTCGACCTTCTGCGGCTCCTTCACCTTCACGATCATCTCGCTCTGAGCGAAGACCGCCTCAGCGTCCGGGAGAATCTTAGCCCCGGCATATTCGTAGGCACTATCATCGGCAAATATACCGCCGCCCGCGCCTGACTGGACGAACACCTCGTGACCCTTTGCGGTGAGTTCCCGCACGGATCCCGGCACGAGGCCGACCCGGTACTCGTTGACCTTGATCTCTGTGGGAACGCCGATCCGCATGATGTCCTCCTGGAAGCAAATCCGATGAGGCAATTGTGATCACATTTTCGCGCCGGAGGTCGGCTTTCTGGCTTGTTTTTTAGACCGGGAAGGCCGATTATCTGCGCTATTTTCACATCTGACGCAGAAAAATAGCACCAATGGACCTCGACACGCTTGATATGGCCATTTTGAGCGCCCTCTCAGAAAACGGACGCCTCTCACAGGTGGAACTGGCAGAGCGCGTGCCCCTCTCCGCCACCGCCATCGCCCGGCGTATCAAATCCATGGAAGAAAAGGGCATCATCGAGGGCTACCAGGCCCGCGTCAGCCGCTCGGCTCTCGGGCTCGACATGACGGTCCTCGTCCAGATCAGCTTGAAAAGCCAAAGCGAGGATCTACTGGCAGCCTTCGAGAAAGCCGTGTCCGCGGCCCCCTCGGTCGTCTCGTGCCACCTCATGTCGGGGGAAGACGATTACGTCCTGACGGTACTTGCCCGCGACCTGGCCGACTACGAGCGCATCCACCGCCACGAACTCGCGCGCCTGCCTGGGGTTACCCGCCTCCGTTCGAGCTTCGCCCTGCGCGAAGTCAAGTCGCGACTTCTCCCCGAAACGTTGCTGACCCGCCCGCGCGGCTAGCCCTTCGGGCCATCGAGTAAAAAGTTGCGACCCGCCGCACCATCGGGCTTCGGCAAAACGTCTGCATCGTCCTTCAAGTTGACGCCCGAAAGCTTACGCTTCACCGCCTCCGACGCCAAGTAGTGCAACTTGTATGCAGCCTCAGCGTAAGACAAACCCTCGGTCCGAACATTCGAGATACAATTGCGATCCGCGTCCGTCAGGCCCACTCTCGGATTGTAGGTGAGATAGATGCCGAGACTGTCTGGAGACGACAACCCCGGCCGCTCCCCGATCAGCATCACGACCATTTTCGCACCGATGATCGAACCAATTTCGTCGCCCAGCGCCACTCGCCCCTGTCCCGCAACGATCAGCGGCGCGCGGGACCACCCCGCCTTATCCGAAACTGGCAACATCGCTTCCAGGAACGGTCCGATGTTTTTTTCAATCGCAAACGCCGACAAGCCATCGGCGATCACGAACACCACGTCGAACGGCCCTTTGACGTCAGAGGCGAGCTTCGCCGCTGACGCGGGCGACAGCCGCCGCCCCAGATCTGGCCGCTGCAGGTACGTCGGCCGGTCCGCTGCCGCACTATGCACTGCGACCACCGGCCCGAAGCGCGTCAGATCCTGCGCGAGTTTGGAAAGGTCGATCGCGTGATGCACGGCACTGCGCGCCCGCGCATGGGCGAGTTGGAATGCCAGATGCTCGGCCGTGGGAAGGCTCACCCCTGTCCGCCCCAGCGCGATGCGTGCCGGCGTATGCTTTCGCAGGTGCGTCCAGGGATTGGGGATGGTGATCGTCTTGTCGCCCTCCGACATGATCTACTCCGCTGCGATCGCGCGGCGGAACGCACGCGGCACGTCCGACGAGAGCTTCACCTGATCCCCCTCCGCGAAAATCTCCTGCGCCTTGAGCCAAAGCTCGAACTCGGGCGCGGGCTTAAGTCCGAGAACGCGGCGCACATAGAGCGCATCATGGAACGATGTCGTCTGGTAATTCAGCATCACGTCGTCGGAACCTGGGATTCCCATGATGAAGTTGATGCCGGCCACCCCCAGCATGGTGAGAAGAATATCCATGTCGTTCTGGTCGGCTTCGGCGTGGTTCGTATAGCAGATGTCACACCCCATCGGCAGCCCGAGCAACTTTCCGCAGAAATGGTCCTCGAGTCCCGCGCGCACGATCTGCCGCCCGTCGTACAGATACTCCGGCCCGATAAATCCGACGACCGTGTTGATCAGCAGAGGCTTGTATTTGCGCGCCACCGCGTAAGCCCGCGTCTCGATCGTCTGCTGATCCGCCCCGTGATGCGCGTTGGCCGACAGCGCGCTTCCCTGCCCAGTCTCGAAATACATGACGTTGTCGCCGACCGTCCCCCGCTTCAACGAGAGCCCTGCCTCATAGCCCTCCTGCAGGATCTTGAGATCGATGCCGAAGCTCTTGTTCGCCGCCTCCGTGCCGGCGATCGACTGGAAAACGAGATCGACAGGCGCACCGCGATTGATCGCTTCGATTGTCGTGGTCACATGAGTGAGTATGCACGACTGCGTCGAGATCTCGTAACGGCTGATAATACCGTCGAGCATTTCGACGAGTGTCGTCACCTGTCCGATGCTGTCGGTCGCCGGATTGATCCCGATCACTGCATCGCCGTTGCCGTAGAGCAGCCCATCCACGATGCTCGCCGCGATCCCTGCCGCATCGTCGGTGGGATGGTTCGGCTGCAGCCGGGTTGCCATCCGCCCCTCGAGCCCGATCGTGTTGCGGAACTTCGTCACCACGCGGCACTTCTTGGCGACCATGACGAGATCCTGCACGCGCATGATCTTCGACACCGCCGCTACCATCTCCGGCGTCAGTCCCGGCGCGAGCTTGGTCAGCGCCTCGGTCGTCGCATGATCGGACAGCAGCCAATCGCGAAACCCGCCGACGGTCAGGTGCGAGACAGCCTTGAAAGCCGCCTTGTCATGTGTGTCGATGATGAGCCGCGTGACCTCGTCGGTCTCGTACGGCACCACCAACTCTTCCAGAAATACGGTCAGCGGCACGTCAGCGAGCGCGATCTGCGCCGCCGCCCGCTGTGCATCCGTCTCAGCCGCGATGCCGGCAAGCTGGTCACCCGACCGCAGGGGCGATGCTTTGGCGAGAAGATCCTTGAGGTCGTCGAAAACGTAACGCTCCCCGCCCACGATATGTGCGAATGAGCCCATGTTCAGCCCTCCAAACGGCATCCGTGTTTCCGAGGCACTCGGACGGCACTATCACAGAAGCCCGACACTGACTTCAAGTCCCGCAAACATATGTGGCGAAAGGAGCCATAGCGCGTGACGAAGCCGGCGCATCATCCTAGTGTCCACTAACCTCCAAACAACATCGATGAGCCCATTCAGACCGATGAAAACCGATACGCCCCGACCGATCCGACTCGAGGACTACCGCCCGTCTGCCTATCTCATCGACACGGTCGAGTTGGACATCGCCCTGCATCCGACCGACACCAAAGTCCGTTCGAAACTGACGATCCGGCCCAACCCGGCCCACCGCGGCAAGCCCGGCGCGCTCAAGCTGGATGGCGAGCATCTCACGTTGCAGAGCATCAAACTCAACGGAAAGCCGCTGACGGCAGGACAACACCGCCAATCGGCAACGCACCTGACGCTGCCAAAAGTGCCCGATGCCCCGTTCACGCTGGAAACCGTTGTTACAGTCAATCCGGAAGCCAACACCGCCTTGCAGGGGCTTTACCGTTCCCGCGGCATCTTCTGCACCCAATGCGAGGCGGAGGGCTTCCGCCGCATCACCTTCTTCCTAGACCGTCCCGACGTCCTCTCGGTCTACACGACCCGTATCGAGGCCGAGACCGCCGTGGCACCCGTCCTGCTTGGCAACGGCAACCCCGTCGAAGCCGGTAAGGTCGACCGCGGCAAACGCCACTTTGCCGTCTGGCACGATCCGCACCCGAAGCCCTGCTACCTCTTCGCCCTCGTCGGCGGCGATCTTGCAGCCCTTCGTTCGCCCTTCAAAACCATGTCCGGCCGCAAGGTCGATCTCGCGATCTATGTCGAGCACGGCAAGGAAGCCCGCGCCGAATGGGCCATGGATGCCCTGAAGCGCTCCATGATCTGGGACGAGAAGCGCTTCGGCCGCGAATACGATCTGGATGTATTCAACATTGTCGCCGTATCTGACTTCAATATGGGCGCGATGGAGAACAAGGGTCTTAACATCTTCAACGACCGCCTGATCCTGGCCTCGCCTGAGACCGCCACTGACGCCATGTTCGAGGCGATCGAAAGCGTCGTCGCGCACGAGTATTTCCATAACTGGACCGGCAATCGCATTACCTGCCGCGACTGGTTCCAACTCTGCCTGAAGGAAGGACTGACCGTTTACCGCGACCAGGAATTCTCCTCCGACGAGCGCGACCGAACCGTGCAGCGCATCCACGATGTGCGCCAATTGAAGGCGACGCAATTCCCAGAAGACAACGGCCCGCTGGCGCATCCCGTGCGGCCCGAGACCTACATCGAGATCAACAACTTCTACACGCCGACCGTGTACGAAAAAGGCGCCGAACTTGTGCGCATGATCGAAACGCTGCTCGGCGCGGACGGTTTCCGCGCCGGCATGGATCTCTATTTCGAGCGTCACGACGGCGATGCTGCAACCATCGAAGACTTTCTCAAATGCTTCGAGGATGCGTCCGGCTGCGATCTCGCGCAGTTCAAACTTTGGTATCTGCAATCAGGCACGCCGGAACTTGTCACATCCCTGACCTGGGATCGCGCGTCAAAAACCGCTTCTCTCAAAGTCGAGCAGATGCAGCGGCCGACAGCAGGCCAGCCGAAAAAGCAGCCGCTGCACATTCCGCTGCGCCTCGCACTCCTCGGCAGCAATGGCCAGCCGATTGATCTGAAGCTTGACACCGGTGATGCGGTTCCTCACGGCGTTCTACACGTCACGAAGCGCACCGAGACGTTTCGGTTTGTGGATGTGCCCTCGCGCCCCGTCCCCTCGCTGCTCCAGGGCTTCTCCGCTCCGGTTCGCTTGACGCTCGATCTCTCGGACCGCGATCTGGAGTTCCTGGTCGCCAACGACACTGACCTCTTCAATCGTTGGCAATCGGCCAACGTCTATGCCACCCGCACTCTGATCGCGAACGTCGAACTCCTCAAAGACGGTAAGCGCGCCACGCGCGGCCTTGCTTTTGCCAAGGCACTCGGTCTTGCCATCGCCGACAAGAACCTCAATCCCGCTTATCGCTCAGAGCTGCTCCGCCTGCCGAGTCAAGCCGACATCGCCCGAGAAATTGGCCGCAACGTCGATCCTGACCTCGTCTTTCGCGCCCACAGCCATCTGGTGAAACTCGTCGCCGCAACCCTTGGCGAGGAGCTGGAGGCGATCTACGCCGGATCATCTCCGCGCGGTCCGTTCACGCCCGATGCGAGAAGCGCCGGCAAGCGCGCACTGCGCAACGCAGCCCTCAGCCTTCTCGCGGCCCGCGGCGAAGCCCGAGATTTGAAACGCGTGTGGGATCACTTCCGCAAGGCGACCTCGATGACCGATCAGGCGCACGCGCTGGTTCTGATTTCAAGCCTCGACATTCCCGAACGGGCAGCCGCCTTCGACGCGTTCCACGACCGCTGGAAGGGCGACCACCTTGTCATTGACACGTGGTTTGCTGCGCAAGCCCAATCCACGCTGCCGGATGCGTTGGATCGGGTGCGCGAACTCACGTCACACCCCCTCTTCAGCTACGCGATGCCCAACAAGGTTCGCGCTCTGATCGGCAACTTCGCGCTCCAGAACCCCCTTCAGTTTAACCGTGCCGACGGCGCCGGTTACCAGTTCCTCGCGACCCAGGTTCTCAAAATCGATGCGCTGAATCCTCAAATTGCCGCCCGCATGCTGGGTTGCTTCCGCTCCTGGAAATCACTCGAACCGAGCCGGCGCGCGCAAGCGAGAAAGGCCCTGCAGAGGGTTTCAAAATCAGAGAGCATTTCCCGCGATGTGTTCGAGATCGTGACCAAAATGCTCGAAGCCTGAACATAACGAATCCAAGCGCTTGACCCCATTTAATCTCCCTCGACACGTGAGTCGCGAATCAGTGATTTTGATTGTGCAAATCGGTCTGTGTATCGGCTGAAAGCACTGGGCAGAACTGACGACAATTCGGCGAGGGGGATGGGATGGCGCGGATGGGGTCCGCCTGTCCAGGGGACGGGTCTGCGCCTGCGCAGGCTTCGCAAACCGGGCTGGCCACGTGGCTGAAGCATTCAGGACTGAAAGAGCAGGTAGCGTCTGATCTGTGGCTGCAGATTGCCGCCGGTTTGCACCTGATGGCCATCGCGAGCGCCGTAATCGGCCTGTCGAGCCCGCCGCTGCCACTATTTTTAACGGTCACGGGATTGACCCTCGTGGTCCTCGCACTCACCCGCTCTCAAAAGCCGACCGCTGTTTCCGAGACCTCGTCTGTCAGAGAAATCCGCACCGTTGATCTGGAACGTCAGTCACAACGCCTTGTGGAAATCGCCAATGCCGCCAGCCGCGCTCGTCGGGAAGCCGAAATGCGTGGTCATCTGTGGGCCGAGTTGACCGCCCGCATGAGCCACGAACTGAGAACACCGCTCAATGCCGTCATCGGCTTCTCCGATCTGATGAGCGCCGAACTTTTCGGGCCCCTCGGACACGACCGCTACCGCGACTACACCCGCCACATTCGCGAATGCGGCCGCACGCTTTTGAAATGCACCGAAGACACGCTCGCCCTGACGTCCTCTCTTGCGAAAACGGACAGCGCCGAGCCGGTCCGCACACTCCGCCTCGATGATCTCATTCGCGATGCCGCCGAGTTCCACGCGGCTGAGACAGCAACCCGCGGTTTGAAGCTGGTTATTCCCGGCCTATCGGATTGCGATATTCTGGGCGAAATGCGCCCCATCCGGCAGATCCTCGTCAATCTCTTCGCTGAAGCGATGGACCGGGCCCGCCGCGGCGGCTCCATCCTTGTGGAAGTCACGCAGGACACCGAAACAATTTCACTGTCGATCAAGGTCGAGAAGGCCCTGCCGCGGGCCGATGTCGGCCAGGCGCCGTTGCCCGTATGCATCGCGCGCGTGCTCCTGGAACAACAGGGCTCGGGTCTTGTCGAAACCGACGATCACGAGAGCTGGCAGGTCATGACCTTCTTCGATCGGCCGACCCAGGCCGACTTCTTCACCGCGTCCACCACTTGAAAAGCTATGGACTACCCGGCGGGCTCTCCAATGGTTCATCGGCAGCGCCGTCCTTGTCAGACTTGCCCCGCCTCCGCTGCTGCTTCTCGAGCCGCCGCGTCCACGCATCAGCGAGTTTTAGCCGCTCATCAGGCGTGAGTTCCCCGATCGCCTTCAAGAGTGCGGCAGTGCCAACATCGCGCATGCGGTTTTCGGCCAAAGCGATGGCGTCCAAAGCCGCCTTCAATTGCTCGGGCGTGTAAGTCGCAGAAGCAAGCACCTCAGCCGCCTTTTGCCGAGCGACGAGTAATTCCGCCTTCAGATCCTTTAGACCTTGCCGCGCCTCCTTGAGATGCTGGCGCACAGCATCTCGCCGCTCCGGCGGCAAGTCGCGCGAAAACCTCATGATTCCGAAAGCCGTCTGCGAAGGCCCCCAATGTCCAGGTCCCGGCGGGCCCTTGAACCAGAGCGCGCCGAGCCCTCCTACGAAAAGAAGATTCAGCGCTAGAGACCCGATCAGCAGCCAGCGCCGTCCCCCGGACGGCGCGCTCGCGGCCGGAGGCGTGGAGGTGTCGCTCAAAGCAGATCCTCCTCCGACACATCAACCCCCGTGGTGCCCAGCGCGATTGAGCTGACATCATCCGCCTCGCTGGCGGACAGCGAGGCGAGCGAACTCAGCGGCGACAAGTCGAGCCCACTCCCTTCGAGCAAACCCTGTGAGACCGTGAAAAAGCCGATCAGCAACGCCGCCGCCATAACCGACAACTCGCGCCATAGTGTGCGCGCCTGAGCAGGTGCTGCAGGTTTGGCTGCGCGCGGGGAAAAAGGCACCACCGCCGCAGACGGCCCCGGCGTCGAAACGCGCGGTGCACCCGTCTCAGCTTCGAAGCGGGCAAGCAGCCTATCCTTGGCGCCCTGCACTGATGCGAGGCTTACGACACCCGGTGCGACATTCAGCAACTGATCGAACGACGCTTCCTCGGCCACCATCGCCGCAGCATCCGCATCACCGACGACAAACGCGTCAAGCTCAGCGCGATCGGCAACAGGCCACCGCGCTCGATCCGCACCATAGGCGGTCAAAACCTCTTCGAGCCGCCGTATCTGATCTGCCCTTGTCATTCGCCGTGTCCTTGCCTTTGCCGTATCCGCCGACGTCCGTCCCGATTGCTAAATCCCGCCGCCCGGATCATTGCGCAGCGCCTTCCATTCGGCAGCAAGCGCCACCTTCAGGGTCCTTCTGGCCCGGGCGAGGAGCGATTCGATCGCTTCCGCCGAGACCCCCATCATACCCCCCACCTCTTGCATGCTGAGCCCTTCGTAGTGAAACATTGTCAAGGCCAGCCGCTGCCGGTCCGGAAGCCGGCGCAGCGCATCCTCGACGCGACCAGCCAGTTCCCGCTGCTCCAAGCCGCGGAGCTGCTCGGGCGCTTGAGGCTGCTCCGGCGGCTCGTCGGTGACGTCGAAGCGGCCGCGCACGCGCAGCTTGTCGATGGCAAGGTTCGATACCACCCGCTTGAGCCATGGACCCACGCCTGCCGGACCGACCTCCAGACCCTGCCCCTGCCGCCACAGGCGAAGCAACGCCTCCTGTGCCACGTCTTCCGCCTCGGCTTCGTCCCGAAGCAAGCGTCGCGCGAGCAGGATCAGCCCCGGCATGTGACGGTCGACGAGCAACCGAAAGGCCGCCGGATCATGCGACGCGACGCGCACCAGGAGGGTTTCATCCTCCCGATCCGCGCCCCGCCGCCCGGTACCAGGCTTGCTGCCTGGCGTCACATCACCTGCTGCCACTCTGAACTCCGGCTTTCGCCCGCCGGCCCTTGAAGACTGCGCAAATGTTGCACTCTTCAGACCATGAACGCCAGCCTCACCCTCGCATGCCACCGGCTTCGCGTCAGCGCTGCGTCCAACTCTGCCGTTCGAGGGGCGGCAAGTCGGCCGCGGTAATGCGTCCGTCGCGATCAAGATCGAGGCGCAGGAAGCGGAAGCGCGCATCAGCCGTGTACTCCTCCAACGTCACCTTGCCGTCACCATCGCGATCGAGTGCGTGCAGCCGCTTGCGCTTGGCAAATGCGAGTTCTTCTGCACGGCCAGCTTCGTACTCAGCCTTTTCCACCACTCCATCGGCATTGCGATCGTAAAAGGAGAACAACAGCCTCTGCCTATCGACTGATCGTTGATTGCCACGGCGATCGCCGCCCTCACCCTCGGACTTGCCGGCAGGTGGGTTCTCGAACTCCTGTTTGGTCAGCTTACTGTCGGCATTGGTATCGAGGCGCACGAGCAGACGCTCTAGTCGGCGCTCCTGCCGCTTCTGCCGCAATCCGAGCGGCGCTTCGCCGAGCTCCAGCGCATCCAGCGTACCGTCGCCGTTCCTGTCCCGCCTGGTGAACGCCTCGACCCGGCGCTTCAGAAACTCGTCGACTGTCACAGCCTGATCCCGGTCGGCATCGAACCGCTTCAGACCGCCAGTGCCTCGCTGAGGCGCTGCGGTCTTGGCGCCCGCCTTACCATCCTCGTCACCAACGGCGGCCATCGCGCCCGCCGCCCCCGCCACAGCCAAAAGCCCCGTCAATAGAACGCCTGCCGCCTTACCCATACCGTCCTCCACCGGCTGACCACGGGACCCAGCGCCCCGTCTCAAATGGTTCAACGTCACCCCATGAAATTTCCGTCGCCGCTGACTCGATTTTCCCGCCAGCTACACGACCAGCCGCTCGAACCGGGCATAGTTCGAGGCAAGGTTATCTCTGAGTTTGAATTCCAGAGCCTCGAACGTGGGGCTGTCGCCAGCCCGGGACGCCAGCTCTTTCAGCCCCTTGGGCGCCGCCGCCGGATCGAAAATTCCGTCCTGACAAAGCCTGAGCACCTGCGTCAGATCGTGGATCAGCCGCGTGCCCGCAATCAGCGCCTCCGCTTCGCCCTGGTCGAGACACCCGGCGGTTCCGAGCTTCTGGAAGGCGACACACGTGTTCTGGTCCAGCACTTCCGGATGCTCGGCTGCATGCACCAGTTGCAGATACTGAGCGATGAACTCGAGATCGACCAGACCGCCTCTCACCTGCTTCAGGTTCCAGATGTTGTCGGTGCCTTTCTCAGCAGCGATGCGGGCCCGCATCTCCCGCACGTCCGCCGCCACTTTTGCCCGATCACGCGGATGCATCAGCGTTTCACGAATTGCCGCTTCGACACGCGCGCGCAGTTCGGGCGCGCCGCTGACGACGCGGGCCCGCGTCAACGCGAGATGCTCCCACGTCCACGCCTCTTTGACCTGATAATCGACGAACCCCGACAACTGGGTGGCGACCGGTCCCTTCTGGCCCGAGGGCCTCAATCGAAGATCGACATCATACAGGGTGCCTTCCGCCGTGGGCGCGGTGAGCGCCGTGACGAGTCGTTGCGTAAAGCGCGCATAGTACTGGCCCGGCGCAAGCGGCCGCTCACCATCTGACTGAGCCACGGCCGGATCGAATTCATAAACGACAATGAGATCGAGATCCGACGAAGCTGTCATTTCGCATCCGCCAAGCTTGCCCATGGCGATGACGGCCGCACCACCGCCGGCGACATAACCGTGCGACCGTACAAGATCGGCTTTCACGACCGCCGTGCAGCGCTGCGATCAACCGATCGGCGAGCAACGCATAGGCACCGCCGGCTTGATTGGCGTTGATACTCCCGGAGAGAATGCGGACACCGATCAGAAAGGATTGCTCGCTGCCGACGACCCGCGTGCGATCGAGAATATCTTGCTGATCCCTCGCGTTCGCCACTTCCGCTGTGATGGCGGCATCGATCTCTGCCGCCGACGGCAGCACAGCCAGCGCACGCGGATCGATGACCGCATCCAACAGCCGCGGCCGCTTTGCGAGCACACGCGACAGCCGCGGCGCCGTGCCCATGATGTCCGCGACGAGACGCAACAGACCGGGATTGGCACGCAAGAGGGAAAACAGCTGTACGCTGCCAGGCAACGCCGCCAGAAAGCGATCGAATCCTGCGAACGCACGGTCCGGGTCCGCGGTCTCAGCCAGGGCCGTGACGAGGGAAACCTGCACTTCTGTCAGAAGTTCCCGCGCACGCGCCGATCGAACTGCCGGATAGCGACCGTGATGCCAGCCTCGCATCGTCGCCAGAACTTCCGAAGGTTGTGAGAAGCCGAGCGTCTTCAGGTGCGCGATGGTCTCCGGATCATCGCGTTCGCCCGCGAACACCATGTTGGCGCCGTTTTCCGTCAGTTCCGGCGCATTCTCGAAGAGTTCGCGGTAATGCTCCTGCACTCTCTCCAGGGTCTTCGTGTACCTGCGCGCAAAGTCTTCTATCGATGAAAAACCCGCAAAGCGCACAAAGCGCGCCAGCGCCGTATCGTCCGAGGGAACCTCGTGTGTCTGCTCGTCAGCGACCATTTGTACACGATGCTCGATACGCCGCAGTTCGAGATAAGCCTCTGTCAAATCAGCACGCACCTCAGGACGGATCCATGCCCTGTCTTCGAGGCACTGGAGCGCGTCGAGCGTGCGGCGCACACGCAAATCCTTCTGCCGACCGCCAGCGATTAATTGCTGCGTCTGCGCAAAAAACTCGATCTCGCGAATCCCCCCGGCCCGAGCTTCACGTTATGGCCGGCAACGCCGATGTTGCCAAACCCGCGAAATGCATGGATCTGCCGTTTCATGGCATGAATGTCGGCGATGGCCGCGTAGTCGAGATAGCGCCGCCAGACGAAGGGCGCGAGTTCGGCCAAAAACTGCTCGCCCGCCTCGATGTCTCCGGCGACCGGACGCGCTTTGATGAGCGCAGCGCGCTCCCAATTCTGCCCGAAGCTTTCGTAGTAGATCATGGCCGCTTCGGTGGAGAGCGCCACCTGCGTCGCCCCCGCGTCCGGCCGCAGGCGCAAATCGGTACGGAAAACGTAACCGTCCGCCGTCCGCTCGTCCATGAGTCGAACGAGATCGCGCGTGATGCGCACAAAAAAGGGCGACGGCTCGATTCCGTTCTTCAGCCGCGTGCGCGAAAGGTCGTAGAAGACGATGAGATCGATATCGCTGGAATAATTGAGTTCGCCCGAACCGTACTTGCCCATGCCGAGCACGATGTAACCCGTATCCGCACCCGCGCAGGACGGATCGACGGCAATGTCCCCGCGGGCAGCCGCCATGCGAAACAGGAAATCGACGGACGACCGGGTCGTCGCATCCGCGCACCTAGTCAGCATCTCTGTGACCGTCATCACCGGCCACACGTGACCAAGGTCGGCGAGTGCCGCGAGCAGCGCCACTTCCGTCTTGTAAACGCGCGCCAGACGCATCGCGGTCGCCATGTCGGTCGCAGCCGCCATGTCCGCATAGAGTCGCTGCGTCAGATCCGCAAAATGCTGTATGGGGTCGGCCGCAAGAATGCGCTGCAGTCGCGAAGGATCGCGCCGGATCAGCGCTTTGAGGTAAGGCGACCCCGCAAACACGCCCGCAAAGAACGCTGCGAGACGCGGGTCCATAAACCAGCCCAACAATGCGGAGAGTGCGTGATCCGGCCTTATTTCATCACACAAAGATACGACGTCTTCGCGTCCACTACCCTGCCCATCGTCGAGGGGTGAGTGATCCGTTAAGGTTGTGCGAATGCGCTCCGCCAAAGCCTCGCGCTGTGTACCGGCTGCCCGCACGACGTCTCCCCTATGCTCCGGGGCCGGCGTCTTTATGCGCTGGTCCCCTGACGCGCGAGAGGCAGAACGAGAACTGCCCGCAACCCCGGCGCGTTGTCTTCGAGACGTACCGTGCCATGGTGCAGGCGCGCAACCGCTGACACGAGACTGAGACCAAGACCAGTGCCCGGTTTTGTCCGGCTCGCCTCCAACCGGACGAAGCGCTTCAGCGCCCGCTCCCGGTCGTCGGCGCTGATACCGGGTCCGCGATCGGCCACCACGATTTCAACCTCGTGGTTCAGAGGCCGCAGCGACACGCTGATCGTCCCCACCTCACCAGCGTTTTCGGGCCGGCCGTATTTGATTGCGTTGTCGATGAGGTTTGCCACAGCCTGGCTGACGAGATGCCGGTTGGCGACGATCTCGGGCCCATCTCCGACATCGACCGTGAGTTCGAGCCCCTGTTCATCCGATACCGGCTCATAAAACTCGGCCACATCTCGCACGAGACTACCCAAGTCGAACGCTTCCGTCGCACCTTCCAGCGCGCCCGCTTCCAGACGCGCAACAAGAAGCATCGCATTGAACGTCTTGATGAGCTCGTCCGCCTCCTCGATGATCCGCTCAAGACCGGCGCGATAGGCATCGCAATCGCCGCCGTCGCGCAGGGTTGCTTCCGCACGATTGCGCAACCGGCTGAGCGGTGTTTTCAGATCATGTGCAATGTTGTCGGAAACCTCGCGCAGTCCGCTCATCAGTTGCTCGATGCGATCGAGCATCATGTTGAGGTTTTGAGCCAACCCATCCAATTCGTCGTTGCTACCCGCCAGGGGTACGCGTTGCGTCAGATCTCCAGCCATGATCGACCGGCTCGCCGCGTTGATCTGATCGATGCGATTGAGCAGCAACCGCCCGGCGCCGAGCCCGCCTGCAAGACCCGCCACGGACAGAAGGCTGAAGCCCAGCAAAAAGACCGTGCGCATGCGATTAGCGAACACTTGCTGCTCTTCGATATCGCGACCAACCAGGAGACGCGTGCCGTCGGGAAAGACAACCGGCAACGCCACAGCGAGACGTTGATCGCCGGCCTCCCGCTCGTAACGGAATGTTCCGCCAGCTTCACCTTCGAGTTCAGGCGGCAGGCGGCTGAGATTGCCTGCCCGCTTGCGGCCGGTCCGATCCGCGAAAAAGTAAAGCCCCGGCCCCTCCGGCCGCGCGCGCGCCTTCACAGCTTCCGCCACCGACGCCGAACCGGCGGCAGCCTCGATGTGGCGCATCTCTTGAACTTCCGCCCTCAGGCCCGAGAGAACCTGTTCGGTGAGCAGGTTGTTCGTTTGCCAGAAGAGAAAACCGACGATACCTGCGGCGGTGATGAGGAAGGCCGCTATGCTCAGCGCCGCCAGACGAAACGGAGTCGACGTCCACGCGGACGCGCCAAGCCTATCCAGCACCGTCGCGGACCATATAGCCAGCGCCGCGCACGGTGTGCAGAAGCGGCTTGTCGAAGTTCTTATCGATCTTTGACCGAAGTCGCGACACATGCACGTCAATCACGTTCGTCTGCGGATCGAAGTGATAATCCCACACGTTCTCGAGCAGCATCGTGCGCGTGACGACCTGCCCGGCGTTTTTCATGAGATACTCGAGGAGCCGGTATTCCCGAGGCTGCAGAATGATCTGTTCTCCGCCGCGCGCCACGCGATGCGAGAGCCGATCGAGCACGAGATCGCCCACGACGTACTTCGTGACTTGTTCTTCCGGCACCGCCCGCCGCGAAAGTGCTTCGATGCGCGCCAGGAGTTCGGTGTAGGCATACGGCTTTGTCAGATAATCGTCTCCGCCCGCGCGCAAGCCTTTGACGCGGTCGTCCACGTCGCCTAACGCAGACAGGATCAGCACCGGCGTCCGCACCCCGCCCGTCCGCAACGTCTTTACGACCGACAGCCCGTCTAGCTTCGGCAGCATGCGATCGACGATGAGCACGTCATAGACGCCCGTCTCTGCAAGCGACAGGCCCGTTTCTCCATCGCCCGCCAGATCCGCGGCATGGCCGCTCTCTTTCAGTGACTTCTGGAGAAACTGGGCCGTCTCGCGGTCATCCTCGATCACCAGAACGCGCATGCTTGTCGGTCTCCCGGCCGCGGCATCCGCCCGGCTGTTCTCGTCGATGGCATCTTGCATGATCCGTCCCAGCAGGTCGAGGCGGCCAGTTTCCATGGAACCACCCATAGGAATACCGGCCGCCTCGGTTGATGTTCAAGACATGAGGAAAAACAAGGGGAATTAACCCTTGTCCTTTTCCTTGCCGCTCTTTGCCGTGTCCTTCTTCAGTTGCACGGCGACGAAACGGGTCCGGTCCTGAGACTTGACACTGAGCATCACCGCCGAACGGCCCATCTCCTGCACCTTGGCGATCTCGTTGGCGACATCAGCCGGCTTGCCGACCGTCTCACCCTGCACCTGCACAATCACGTCACCCGGACGCAGACCCTTCTCAGCGGCATCGGAAGACGGCTCGACTTCCGTAATCGAAACGCCCTCCGCGTTATCACCCGTAACCGGACCGACAGTCAGCCCGAGGAGATCGAGGGTCGTCTTCTCGATTTCCTTTTTCTGGACGGGCTTGCCCTGCTCGAGCTTGGCAAGTTCGTCCGTCGACCCCGGGAACATGCCGAGCTTGACCTTGACGTTCTCCGGCTTGTTGTTGCGCCAGACCTTCACGTCGACCGTGGTATCGGGCGCATAGTCGGCGATCTTGCGCGCCAGATCCCGGCTATCGGCGATGTCGTCCTCGTTCACCTGCAGGATCGTATCCTGAACCTTGAGCCCAGAGCCTGCGGCCGGACCATTTGGCGTGATCTCGCTGACGAGCGCACCCTTCGCTCCCGGCAGGCCGAGAGCAGAAGCGGTGTCGTCATCCACGTTCTGGATCTTCACGCCGAGCCAACCGCGGCTGACCTTGCCGCTCGACTTCAGTTGCTCGATGACCTCGATGGCTGTCTTAGCGGGTACTGCGAAGGCAATGCCGACGTTACCGCCCGAAGGGCTGAAGATGGCCGTATTGACGCCGATCACGTCGCCGTCGAGGCTGAACGTCGGCCCCCCCGAGTTGCCGCGGTTTACGGCCGCGTCGATCTGCAGGAAGTCATACGGACCCGAACCGATGTCCCGTCCGAGAGCCGAGACGATACCCGCCGTCACCGTGCCGCCGAGACCAAACGGGTTGCCGACCGCAATCGCCCAGTCGCCGACGCGTACCGGCTTGTCCGCGAACTTCACATGCGGGAACGACTTGGTGGACTTGATCTTCAACAGCGCGAGGTCGGTGCGCGGGTCGGTGCCGATGAGTTCGGCATCGATCTTCTCCTGATCATCGAAGCTGACCTGAATCTTGGTCGCGCCATCGACGACGTGGTTGTTGGTCACAACGTAGCCGTCGGCCGAAATCACGAACCCCGAACCCTGCGCCTGCTGGGGCGGCTTGGGTGCCTGCGGTGCATTGCGGAACTCTTTCGGCAGCCGCTTGAAGAACTCATAGAAGGGGCTGTCTTCCGGAACGTCGGGGAAGCCTTCCGGCAGGCCGCGCGGATCAGCGTTCTCGGCGGTCTTCTCGCCGCCGCCCGCAACGACGGAAATCGATACCACCGACGGCTTCACCTTTTCGATCAGGTCGGCGAACGTCAACGGCGCGCGGCCATACGGCGTTTCGATCGTCTGCGCATCGGGCTTCAGCTGCGCGATTGCAGGAGTCAGCGCCGGCAGTGCGGTCATGAGACCAAGACCTGCCACGGCGCCGGCGATAGCAACCCGGCGCCGACGCGGCATGGCGGCTGGCGCGGGATTTGCTGAATGGGCACGAAGCGTACTGGCAGGATTAGGCGTGGACATTGGGGGAACCTCCATCGAACGAGCCACTCAAGGCCTCCAGCTTGACTTATGCGGTGGGGCCTTACGGCTGCCTTTCGGCCGCCTTAAGAGTTGTTAATGAAGGAGGCTCTCGTGACGCCAGAGCCAACGTCTGCGGACCAGAGGCCGTTTAAAATGCGCGTTTGGAGAGGCTTTTTGGCAACCTTCGAGACCGCCGTCAGGGCGGGAATTTTTCTCGCCTGCTCGGTCCCCCTCGTTACGCAATCGTGTGCGGCGGGCTTCTTGTCCGGCACCGATGCCCCGAAACGGGAAACTGCCTCCCCGCTGCTGCATTCTGTTGCCGTCTTCGGACCCGACGACCGCACGCTGCTGCCTTCACGACTGAAAGCGCTCGAAGTCTAAAATCGGCTTGTTGTATGAACCGCGGAGCCGGTCTGTCTGCACGGCCTTCTGCATCGATGAAACGACGATCGCCACCGCCGCCCACTGCCTGTATCGCACACGCGGCGAACCGCCCCTTCCGCTTGCCAACGTCACATTCCGCCTCTCGTCCATGGGCAAAGGCTCGACCGGCGTCCGCATCGCTGGAGCCGCTCACGGTGCCGCCGCCCAGAACGTGATGACGGGCACGACCAGCCTCTCAACGAAGCCGCCTATCGACGCCACCCGCGATTGGGCCCTCGTTCGCCTGGCAGCGCCGGCATGCACGAAAGGAAGTCTGCCACTTGCACGCCGCGCGCCTGCGGAACTTTCAGCGAGCGAAGGTGCGCGTCCGGTCTATCAGGTCGGCTACCACGGCGATTTCGGCAATTGGCGGCTGACGTTCAGCCCACCGTGCGCGGTGCGCCGTCCGAGCCTGAGCGAGAGCGGCCGCGTCATCGCCAGCGACTTTGCCGATGCCAGTGCTCTGATCTTACACACATGCGATACCGGCGGCGCGTCGTCAGGCTCGCCAATCTTGGTGGACGGCCCGCGAGGTCCCGAAGTCGTCGGAATCAACGTCGGCACCTACCTGCAATCGCACGTGCTGACACAAGCAGGCGAAGTCTTGCATCGCTACCGGTCTGACACAGTCGCCAACACTGGAGTCAGCACCCTCGCCTTCATGGATCAGCGTGATGACTTCGCCCGCGCGACCGTCCTTCACGCCCGTGCTGACATCCGCCGAATTCAGCGCGCCCTGGCACAATCGGGCTATTACCGAGGAACGCCCGATGGCCGTTACGGCCCTGCCCTGCGTGAGGCGATTGCAGGCTTTGAAGCCGCCGAGCGGCGACCAAGGACAGGGCTTGCCAGCACCGAGCTGTTGCGCCGCCTCGAAATCTTGGTGGCCGGTAAAGGTGGCGATCCCCACTACGAGCCGGCATCGGATCAACTGGAGACGGGGAGCGTCCCGCGGCTGCGCCCGTCGGGTCCTTAACCCGATGACGGGTCCGGTCCGCGCGCCGATTTGATCAGCCGGTCGAGTTCTTCTTCCTCGCGCGCAGACAAAGGCGCAGCGGTCGCGGCAGGTGCAGCCGGTTGCAACCGCATACCGCGCAGGACGACGACGACCGCACCTGCCAGCACCAGCAAAGGTGCGATCCACAACAGCAGCGTATGCGTGTTCATCGGCGGCTTCAGCAGCACGAAGTCGCCATAGCGAGCGACCACATAGTCGATCACCTGCTGGTCGCTGTCGCCCGCAACCAACCGTTCCCGAACCAGAACGCGCAGATCCTTGGCCAGCGGTGCATCACTGTCGTCGATCGATTGGTTCTGACAGACGAGACAGCGCAATCCCGTCGACAGCGAGCGTGCCCGCTTTTCCAGGCTCGCGTCCGAGAGTACCTCGTCGGGCTGAACCGCGAAGACCGGCGGCGCACTAGCGGCCACGAGAAAAATCGCGGCAACAAACGCTGAAAGGGTCGCGCGCCAACCAATTGCCATCACTCTACTCCGCTGGAACAACGGACGGACGCGACCGCGACCGCTGTGGAGCGCCAACCCTGAGGCGGCGATCGCTGAGTGAAATCATGCCGCCCATGAACATGATGACGGCGCCGATCCAGATGAAGCGCACGAACGGATGGAAGTAGAGCCGCAACGCCACTCCACCGCTCGGCTGCTCATCGCCCAGCGCCACATATAGATCACCCGTCCAGGCCGGATAGATGCCAGCCTCCGTCGTCGGCTGCGGCGGTGCGTTGTAAAGCCGTTTCGACGGCAGCAGCGTCGTGACAGGAGACCCGTTCCGCGTCACCTCGAATTCCGCGATCTGCTCCGAGTAGTTGGGCCCCTTCGTCGGCGTGATGCCCTTGAAGAGCAGATCGTACCCCGCGACTTCCGCACGCTCGCCCGGCTTCAGCGCCAGAATCTTTTCCGTCTGATAGGCACTCGTCCCAACGATGCCGATCACCATGATGCCGATGCCGGCATGAGCGAGCGCAGTGCCGTAGGCCGAGCGTGGCAGACTGATCATGCGACGCAGGAACTCGTTCCGTCCGACATCACCGAAGCGCGCCCGCGTGAGAAGGTCCGTGATCGCGCCGAACAGGACGAACAGCCCCAATGCCGCGCAAAGCGGCGCAAGCCAAGGACCCGGCCCACTCAGTGCTGCAGCCGCAATTGTCACCAGCACCGCAAGACCGCCGGCGAATGCAAGACGCTGCGCCACGGCGCGCACATCGCCGCGCTTCCAGGCGAGCAGCGGCCCGAACGGCATAGCAAGCAGCAAGGGCAGCATCAGCGGAATGAAGGTCATGTTAAAGAACGGAGGACCAACCGAAATTTTCTCACCCGTTATTCCTTCGAGCGCCAGCGGATAGAGGGTACCGACGAGAACCGTCGCGCACGACACCGATAGCAGCACGTTGTTGAGCACGAGGCTGCCTTCGCGGCTGATCGGCGCAAAAAGTCCACCCTGCCGCAACGTTCCGGCGCGCCAGGCAAAAAGCGCCAGTCCGCCGCCAGTGAAAAACATCATGATGGTGAGAATGACGATGCCACGGTCCGGATCGACCGCGAATGCGTGCACCGAAGTCAGCACACCCGAGCGCACGAGGAATGTACCCATCAGCGAAAGAGAGAACGTGAGAATGGCGAGCAGGATCGTCCAGACCTTCAGCGCGTCCCGTTTCTCCATCACCAGCGCCGAATGGAGGAGGGCTGTTCCCGCGAGCCAAGGCATGAACGAGGCGTTCTCCACTGGGTCCCAGAACCACCAGCCGCCCCAGCCGAGTTCGTAATAGGCCCACCAGGATCCCATGGCGATACCAAGCGTCAGGCACATCCATGCCGCCAGCGTCCACGGCCTGACCCAGCGCGCCCAAGCTGCATCGATGCGGCCTTCGATCAGCGCAGCGACGGCAAACGAAAACGCCATCGAGAACCCCACGTATCCCGCGTAGAGAAACGGCGGATGAAACGCGAGCGCCGGATCCTGCAGAATGGGATTGAGGCCACGCCCCTCGAACGGCGCCGGATCGATGCGCTCGAACGGGTTCGACGTGAAGAGCATGAACAACAGAAACGCGATCGCGATCGAGGCCTGTACGCCGAGCACATTCGCCCTGAGCGTCGCCGGAAGATTACGCCCGTAGAGAGCGACGGCTGCGCCGAAGAGCCCGAGAATCAAGACCCAGAGCAGCATCGAGCCCTCGTGGTTCCCCCAGACGCCGGCAATCCGGTAGATCAGCGGTTTTTCCGAATGTGAATTATCGACGACGTTCAACACCGAAAAGTCGGACGTCACGAACGCGTGCATGAGCGCAAGGAATGAGACGATGAGCAGGCTGAACTGCACGACCGCTGCGCTGTCGCCGACCGCCATGAGACGTGCATCCCGCACGTGCGCGCCCCACATGGGCACGATCATCTGTGCTGTCGCCACGACTAACGCGAGAATCAGCGCGAAGTGTCCGATCTCGATGATCATACGTTTCTCCCCTGGACCGGCAACGCCGGCTCTGACTAATAGCCCGCGCCGGTCTTGTGGTGCGCGCCGGGACCGAGCTTCACGCCCTTTTCTTCCAGCGATTTTGCAACTTCGGGAGGCATGTAGTTTTCATCATGCTTAGCGAGCACCGTGTCGGCCACGAACAACCCGTCCGGACCGAGCTTGCCTTCGGTGACCACACCCTGCCCCTCGCGGAAGAGATCCGGAAGGATGCCGGTGTATTGAACGTTGACCTTGGCCAGCGTGTCGGTCACTGCGAATTCAACCGTCGTTCCCTGACCGCGCTTCACCGAACCATCCGCGACCAAGCCACCAAGCCTGAACCGTGTACCGGCCTCGATCTTCTTATCTGCCACGTCGCTTGGCGTGTGGAAAAATACGATGCTTTCACGGAAAGCGAACATGACGAGCAGCGAAGCGATCGACAGAATGGCCACGCCCGATCCGATGAGAACGCCGCGCTTCTGTTTGCGTGTCATTTCTTCTCTTCCTCCGCCGCAGCCTCGACGCCGAGTTCGGCTGCAGCGGTATTGACCTGCTCCAGCGCTGCGGCATCGCCGCCGAGCGCCCTGCGCGCATCCGAGAGCGCTTTTTTCGCCTCATCCTTGCGCCCGAGAACCACATACGAGCGCATCAGCTGTGCCCAACCGGCAGGATCTTTACCATCCGCCGCCAGACGACCGGCAAGTCTCGCCACCATGCTCTCGATCATAGCCTGCTGACCAGCCGCATCCGACGGCATCCCGCCGCCCGGCACAGCGCCTCCGGGCATCCCGCCCTCAACCGGCGGTTCGACCTTCTCTCCGCGTGCCAATCGTTCTACGGCGGAAATGCGAACTTCGATCGCCGATGTCATAGCGGGCGTCATCTGTGGCGCTTTGATGAGCGCGCGATAATCGGCCAATGCCGCCGCAAATTGCCCGTCCTGTTCTTTGGCCAGTGCAAGCCACATCCGGGCGTCCAAACGATTGGGCTCCAGCGCCAGAAGCCGCTCCGCCGCCGTCTTGGCGTTCAGATTGACGATCCCGCTGTTTGCCAGGATCTCGGCCTGCACGAAGCCGGCCAGGCGCTTCGGCGTCTCACCAAGCAGCCGGTTCGCGTTGGCGAAAGCCTCAGCCGCCTGACCATAGCGCTCCATCCGCAGATAAACCGGGCCAATAACATCCCAGCCGTTGCCGTCTTCCGGGGCCGATCGTAACCGTTGTTCCACGCGCGCAATCATGGCGTCGACCTGGCTCCGCGCCGCGTCCTCTGCGGTGCGTCCGGCGTGGGGCATATCCGGCAGACCGGGCGAGCCGAGCTGCGCATAAAGAATAAGCGCCAGCAACGGAACGGAGAGAGCGGCGATGCCGACGACGCGCTCCGAACCGCGCGCATCCGCTTTCACAGCACCAGCGTCCGCATCCGCCGCGCGATTGAGCAACCGGCGGCCGACCTCGGCCCGCGCCGACTGCGCTTCAGACTCCGAAAGCAGACCGCGCGATCGATCGGCATCGATCTGTTGAATTTGGTCTGCATACACGGCAACATCAGCGTCTGCCGAGCCTGCCGAGGCCTCTTGGGCACGCCGGTAGCTCCACAGGAGCGCGCCGACGACTCCCGCTGTCAGTACCGAAAAGATTACCCAGAGAAGCATGTCTGATCCACGGGTGGAATGGGTGTGGCTTGGATAGGAGTGCCCCCAGCGGGTGACAAGGCCCAAAGCACGCCATGCCCTTCTGTCGCGGGCGACACGGGAGTAGAAGCTTGCCCAACAACGAAAAAACCGCCGGAGCCTTTCGGCTCCGGCGGCTTACAAATTGGTAAGGTCGACCCGTCCGGATGTCAGGTGACGTTGGTCCACGTCCCATCCGGGTTACGGCACGCCGTTCCGGTCATCGACTGCGGACGGCCGTCCATGAAGATCTTGTGGGTGTAGTCCCGGCAATCCGCGCCCGCCCGCTTATAAGGACGGCTCGGCACCACCTCACCGTAGCGTCCGTTGTCCGGGTTGCGCCACTGCTTTGCCACGCCCGACTGGCCGCGCTCCAGCGCGTCGAATTCCGCCTGCTGGGCCAGCATGCGATCCTGCTCATCCATTGACCGGCCAACCTCACTGCCGACGATACCGCCGATTACGGCGCCGATCGCAGTGGCGGCCACACGACCCGATCCTTTGCCGACCTGATTGCCCAAGATGCCGCCCGCCAGCGCGCCAACGGCGAGCCCCGTGTCAGCCTTGTTCGGACCTTCTCCGCTGCATCCAGTGACGAACGCCGGAATCAGAGCCAAAGCGAGGTAGCGCGACTTGCGCATCAGTGGTCCCCTTCATTCCTGCCGTAACCATTGCGCCAAGGAGGTACGACACCCCCATCTCCCGGGCAAGGCAGGCCAACATCCAATCGACAGGATTACCATCTCGATTCGGGCGAAAGTTCGACTCCAGCCCTCAGGTTATGCAGAATTTTCAGCCCGCAGCCGGCAGTTCCAATCGGGCCTCGAGCCCGCCGAGTTCGCTCTCGCCGAGTTGCAAGCTGCCGCGGTATTGCTGAGCCAGATCAGTCACGATCGACAGCCCCAATCCCGACCCCGGCTTCGTCTCATCGAGCCTCAAGCCCCGTTTGCCGAGCTTGGCACGCTGCTCCGCCGATAGTCCCGGCCCATCATCTGACACGGACACGATCAGCCGCCGCGCCCGCGCGCGGGTCGTCTCCGGGTTGCAGGATCACCGCGAGCTGAACCGTCGTTCTGGCCCACTTGCAGGCATTATCGAGGAGGTTTCCGACCATCTCCTCCAGGTCCTGCTTCTCCCCCTGGAACTTGGCGCCGGCCGCACACTGGAGATCGATGCGGATGTCACGATCGCGATTGATCCGTTCGAGGGCCCGCACGATCGGCTCGATCACGGCCCGCACCTCCGTCGCGCGTCCGATGACGCCGACCCGCGCCGCCATCCGCGCGCGTTCGAGATACAGATTGATCTGGTCCCGCATCAGCCCGGCCTGTTCGGCAATCTTCTCGCCGACGGGACCCTTGTCCTCCCGTGCCTCGTTGGTGATGACGGCAAGCGGCGTTTTCAACGCATGAGCCAGGTTGCCGACCTGTGTTCGTGCCCGATCGACGATATCCTGGTTGGATTGGATGAGCGCATTGAGCTCCGTTTGCAGCGGCTCGATTTCCGCCGGAAGCGTGCCCTCCAGGCGCGTTGCATCACCGGATCGGACGGCCGCCAGCCCTTGCTCGATCCGATGCAACGGCAGAAGCCCGAACCGGACCTGAAAAAGCGTCGCCGTCACGAGGCCCAGTCCCGTCAAAGCAAGCGCGACGGCGAGGCGGGTTCGAAAGTTTCGATTGCGGATTTCAAGCCACGCGATCGGCCCCGCCACGCTCACCGCATAACGCGGCGCATCAGGCTGATGCCCTTTGGTGTCCACGATCTCGATCATCCGGATGGGCTCGCCGAGTGGCCCTTTCGCGTTCATCCAACGCTGTCCGAGTTGGTCGGGCGCAACCTTGGCTTCAATGGGCGACGGCAGTGTGGCCGTCGCCAGCGACGCAGAGACGAGTTGCAATGCGGTCGGATCATCCAGCGGCTTGATTTGCCAATACCAGCCGGATTGCGTTTCCTCGAACAAGGGCTCGTAGCGGTTGAGCGGCGCCACCGGCTCCGAGCCACCACTCAGAAGCGCATCGACGGCAATCGAATTGACGAGCTTTTCCAGCCGCTGATCGAAGCTCGCCCGCACGTCCTCGCTGTAGAGTTTGAAGATCATGTATCCCGCGATCGGAAGAACGACCGCGAGCCAGGCGGCAGAGGTCGCAATCAGCCGGAATGCGAGCGAGTTAAACCGCATCGCCACCCTGACCCATGCGGTACCCGAGCCCGCGAACCGTCTCGATCACTTCCGTTGGCAGCTTCTTGCGCAACCGGCCGATGAACACTTCGATCGTATTGCTGTCGCGATCGAAATCCTGCTCGTAGAGATGCTCGACGAGTTCGGTTCGCGATACGACACGCCCGTGATGGTGCATCAGGTAAGCGAGCAGCCGGTATTCATGCGACGTGAGCTTCACTTGCTGCCCGTTGCACGTCACACGCGCGGTCTTGGTATCGAGCCGGACCGGCCCGCACTCGATTTCACTCTTCGCATGGCCCGACGCACGCCGCACCTGCGCGCGCACACGTGCCAGCAGTTCCTCCATGTGGAAGGGCTTGGCCACATAATCGTCTGCGCCCGCATCCATGCCGGAGACCTTGTCGCTCCACCGGTCGCGCGCTGTGAGGATGATCACCGGCATGATTGCGGTTGGACCGGCGCCACTGCTCGAGAATCCGATGCCATCCATCTTTGGTAAGCCCAGATCGAGGATGACGACGTCGTAGGGCTCGGTCTCGCCGAGAAAATGCCCTCTTCGCCATCATATGCGGTATCGACGGCATAGCCCGCATCGCCAAGCGCGGACGAGTTGGCGGTTGAGATCCGTATCATCTTCGACGACGAGTATGCGCACGGGTGCCGATTCCTTGGCTCTTCAGGTTGCAGAGCCGGTTTTCTTGCGCCACCGGCCGCCCAGCCGGGATTATAGAGAGGAATACGGCGTTTCCTAGCGGCTGAACGGCCGCCTGGCGTCCACGATCACGCGAGTATGCCGTCCATCCGCTCCCCGCAGCAGAAGCCGGTACACGTACGTCTCACCTTGCATGCACAGAGTGACCTTGACCACATCTCCCTTGAGACGCTGGCGCGCAAGGGCCGTGACCGCTTCGACGCTCGCAAGACCTTCGGATTTGACCACCGGCACGGCCGTCGACCAATCCTCGATACATACCTCGTCCGCCTGGGCGGAATGACCCGGCCCGGCCAGAGCCAACGCAAAAAGTAGGTGTTGGAACCGGAGCGTCATGATGGGTGCGTTGAGAGGGCAGCCGACGACAGTACAGGCCACACTATACCCCACGGCTGAACCGCGCATGAATGGAGCCGACTAGAGCTTCACATTCATTTCGCGTCGGACGAGCGGAGCCGTTGCCCGCGCCCTGCCATAAAGCGTCATGAGCGTGCCGACGAATGCGGCAATCGCTTGCACGATCGCCCCGGCATCGCTTCCGATCTGGCGCACGGCCTCGCTCGTGATATCAAGCCCTACCAGCGGCCCGAGTGTCGGCAGAATGGCTGCAGCGGCGGTCCCGCGCGAGAAATACGGCAGCGCGTTCTCCGAACTCTTCGGATCGACGAAGACACGCGCGGCGCCCGCCCCAGCCGCAGCGCGAACTGCAGCATGTCCCACACCTGATCCGGCTCACGCCATTTCGCGATCTCGTCGCACCAGGCGAACTCGAACTGCGGCCGCGCAGACTATCCGGCGTCTCCGCCGAAAACACATGCGCCACCGACCCGTTCGGCCACACGATACGCCCGTTCGAGGCTTCAAACACCGGCCGCTCGCTCTCGGGATGCACGCTGAGCAGCCCCGACGCGCCCTCGATCATCACCCGCCGCACGTCCGCGAACGTCTCACCGATCAGCGCGATGCGACGGCCGCTGCAATGACGCTCCTGTGAATCCCATAAGCCCAGCGCCTGCGCGCGAACCCACTCCGCCCCCGCCCGCGTCTTGCCGGCGCCACGGCCGCCGAGCAGCAGCCACACACGCCAGTCGTCCCCCGGCTCCGGCGGCAGCTGGTCGTCCCGAGCCCAGAAGCGCCAATCGAAGTAGATGCGGCGGATCTGGGCATCGGTGAGATCATTCAGGCTTGGCGGTGCCGTCGAGCAGTTTGGCGCTGAGCCGCTCAAGACGCTCCGCAATCTCGCGGCGCATCCGTTCGGCTTCGGCGCTGTCATTATTCTTGCCTCCCTCGGACGTCTCCGGCGCCTTCTTCGGATCGGCGATGTCGGTCATCGCGCTCCATCGCCGTCATCGTCGACGTCAGCGCCTTCGCCGCGCGTTCCTGTTCCTGCGCTGTCATGTTCGGGATTGTTGACCATGTTGCTCTCCATCTTTTCCAGTAGCCGGTCGATGATGCGATAGAGCCGCTCCACGCGCTCCGCGTGCGTTCGCAACGGGCCGGTCGCACTCCGCCGGATGCGCGAAACTCCTTCAACCATCAGATCGCCGCATCGAGGCTCTGCCCGCGGCAACGGTGGCGGTCGCGCAACCGGCGGCGCCACGTCCGCGGCCGACTTCACGACGCCTCGACGACCGCATTCGCCAGCCTCGAGCGCATCCGGTCGTAGAGCTGATGTCTTCTGGATCCGAACCGCGCCAGAATTCGCGTCACCGGCTCTGCCGGTCCACGTAAGCCACGCGGACAGCCGCCCACGCATCGTCATCGAGGACCACACGCGGACGCGCCATGCGGAGCCACTCCAGTCTTCATCGATGCCGGAACCAGATATGCGAACTGGTGCGAGCCGCGTCTCAGGAAGAGCCGCGAAAACAAAACGGTCCGGATGCATCACCGCATCCGAACCGCCCGCAACTCTCGCACCATACCCAAAACCTACATGACGACCGTCACGCTGTCAAACAGAATATCTAGAAAAACTGATGTTTTTCATAATGTTAATGGATTTATTTCAGACAACATTCCAGTCTAATGCAACCCGCCTGCACGGGGATAACTCGTAAACGTCAAACCGGTACCGGCGGGAACAGCGCACCATCCCCCAGCATGACACTGTGGTCCATCAAACACCGCGCCATCCGGCCGGCTCTCCGCAAGCGGGCGAGTAGAATGGCGGCCAGCCAAAAAGCGATCACTGCCATGTCGCTCAGGTCCATCGCCGTCACGGCCACCGCAGCCATGCTCGTCGCCGTGTCCTTCACCGCCTCCGCCGAAGCCGCCGGTTGCGGCGGCGGATACGGGGGAAACTATAGTGCCCGCAAGTCCTACAGCACTCCGTCGCCTGCCTATGCTTCCAAGCTTCGCGCCAAGCGCGCTGCCGAAGCCCGCGCCGTTGCAGCGGCCAGGCACAAAAGAGCCGTCGAACTTGCCGAAGCCCGCGAAGCCGCAAAGGCACGCAACCGCCTCGCCGCAGTAGACGTCAAATCGGAGATGAAGAAGGACGAAGTGACCGTCACCGCGGCCACAGAACCAACCGCCGCCAAAGACGCCACCCCCATCGCGGTCGCCGCGACACCTACCACCTGCCGCAAGTTCATTCCGGCCACCGGCACCACCGCCGAAGTCCCCTGCTCGATCGAATAGCGGCATCCACGTCTATTGACGCGCCGTCGGAACAATCAGCTTTTCCGGCGGCAGGGTGAGTTGATCTTCATCAACGAATGCAACTGCGCTATCATTCAGACCGTTGAACATAGGGACCGCTCGTCCGGCGGATCCGAATTCAATGGGAGGTTTCAATGCGTACGCGTTCTCTGAGCGGCCTCGTCCTCGCACTCCTGGTCGCGGTCGCAAGCATGACGGTCGCCGCCGATCGCGCCGATGCACACCGCTATCGCGGTTTGGGTTGGGGCATCGCTGCCGGCATCGCCACCGGCGTCATTCTCAACGAAGTCTACCGCCAGCGCTACTATCGGCCCTATTACGGCTACTCATACGGTGGCTATCCGGCCTACGACTATGACGACGGCTATTATGACGACGCCTACTATTATCGCCCCTACCGCGTCTACCGCCCCTACCGTTACTATCGCCCATACCCGTATGCCCGCGCGCGTGCCTACTACAGCCCCTATCGCGGCTATCGGGCCCACCGCGCATATAGGGCGCATCGCGTCTATCACCGTCGTCGCTAGTCGAGAGGCGGCGAACGTCCTACGTCTCGCCGTCCTCGAAGTCTGAAATGATGTACCGGACGAAGTTGTCCTCACGCACACCCTTTTCCGATCGGGCGAACCCGCGCACCGAAATGCCTGCTTGATGCACGGTCTCGGGGTCGCCTGAAATGAGAGGATGCCACCACGCGAGGCCGCGCCCCTCCTTCACCCGCCGGTAGCCGCACGTCCCCGGCAGCCACTTCAGCGTCCGAACCTTCTCCGGTGTGAGGTTGATGCAATCCGGCATCTTGTCGAACCGGTTCGGGTAATCCGAGCACCGGCACTGGCCGATATCGAGCAGCGCGCACGCCAGCCGCGTCAGCACGATCTCGCCCGTATCCTCGTCCTCGAGTTTGTTGAGACAGCACCGGCCACAACCGTCGCAGAGCGATTCCCACTCCGCAGCCGTCATCTCCTCCAGGCCCTTTGTTTCCCAGAAAGGTTGAGGCTCGGCACCATCTTTGACCTTGACAGGTTTGGCCATGCCACGGCCCTCTCGCGCCTCCGGGGCGGAAAGTGTTAGCTTTGCGACCTCGGAACGCGAACGATTTCCTCCGGCTCTGCCCCATCTTGGCCATGTCGTGCTGCCCCTCTGTCGGCGCCGCGCGTCAGTCGTCGAGAGATCCCGGTTCACAGGGTCGGGTCGGTGTCGCGCGGCCTTGGATCGAGGATTGCGTCCTCGAGAGCAAACGTCATTAGCGAGGCGGACAGGTTTGAGCGACTGGTTTTTCAAACAGGGCGGCCGTGACAAGCTCTCGAACCTTCTCGGTCTCGATGCCAAGATCGATTCGACCCTGTCGGAAGCGTGGTCCCGCATCCGCGACGCCTGGAACGCCGGTCAGACCTTCTTTGCCCGTTTCCAGCTCACCGGTTGGAAGCGCCTCCTCAACGAATTGGCGTCCGAAGGTCTGACCTTGGGCGCTGGCGGTTTCGTCGTTCTCTTCGCGCTCGCCATTCCCGCCTTCAATGAGTTCGACGAAGGCAAGTTCCTAACCGGCCGCTACAGCGTCAAGTTCCTCGACAAGGACGGCAACGAGATCGGCAAGCGCGGCATCCTGCACAACGATGCCGTACCGCTTGAAGAAATCCCCGAGAGCGTCATCAAAGCCACCCTCGCCACCGAAGACCGCCGTTTCTTCGAGCACTACGGCATCGACGTGCTCGGCACCGTCCGCGCGCTCGCTGAAAATCTGCGCGCGAACGACGTCGTCCAGGGCGGCTCGTCGCTCACCCAGCAGCTTGCCAAGAACCTGTTCCTGTCTTCGGAACGCTCCCTGCAGCGCAAGATCAAGGAGCTGTTCCTCTCCTTCCTGCTCGAAAGCCGCTTCACCAAACGCGAAATCCTCAAGCTCTACCTCGACCGCGCCTACATGGGCGGCGGCGCCTTTGGCGTCGAAGCCGCGGCTCAGTTCTATTTCGGCAAATCCGTGCGCGAGGTGAACCTTGCCGAAGCGGCCCTCCTCGGCGGCCTCTACAAAGCGCCGACGAAATACGCCCCGCACGTCAACCTGCCCGCGTCCCGCGCACGCACCAACGAAGTGCTGCAGAACCTCGTCGAAGCCGGCTTCTTTACCGCCGCGGAAGTTCACGAGGCCCGCCTCAACCCGGCGAAGATCGTCGACACGCGCACCACCGACAGCCCGGACTGGTTCCTCGATTACGCCTTTGAAGAAGTGCAGAAGCTGGCGGAAGGCAAAGGCCAGTACGTGCTGACCGCGCGCACCACGATCGATCTGTCGCTGCAGAAAGCCGCCGACGACGCCATCGTGCCCTTCATTCGCCAGCGCGGCCGCAGCCTGCGTCTCAACTCGGGCGCACTCGTCGCCATGGAGACCGACGGCGCCGTGCGCGCCATGGTCGGCGGCCCCGACTACGGCGAAAGCCAGTTCAACCGCGCCACCACTGCCCGCCGCCAGCCGGGCTCCTCGTTCAAAGTCTATGTCTATGCCACCGCACTCGAGACGCGGCTACAAGCCGACCACCAGTCGTCCGCGACTGCGTCGCGCTCGTGCGGCCGCTGGAGTCCGTCGAACTACGGCGGAGGCGGCGGCTCGGGCTCCCGCATGCCGCTGTGGATGGCGCTTGCCAAATCGCTCAACACCGTCGCCGCCGAACTCTCCTTCGCCGTCGGCCGCGAGAACGTCATCGAGATGACGCAGCGCCTCGGCATCAAGGGCATCCGCAAGACCTGCTCGATGGCGCTCGGCGACTACGGCATCACGCCGCTCGAGCACACCGGCGGCTTCGCCACGTTCGCCAACGGCGGCAAACGCGCTCTGCCCTATGGTGTCACTGAAATCTACAATTCGAAGGGCGAGTTGATTTACAGCCGCGAACGCGACGAACCGTCTCCACCGCAAATCGTGAAGCCGGAAGTCGCAGCCGGCATGAACTGGATGATGAACAAGGTCGTCACAGACGGCACCGCTCAGCGCGCCGGCCTCGAATTCACGCATTCGGCCGGCAAGACCGGCACGAGCTCCGGCCCCAACGACATCTGGTTCGTCGGCTTCACCGGCCGCTACGTGGCCTCCGTCTGGCTCGGCAACGACGACAACCGGCCGATGGCCAACGGCAACACCGGCGGTCAGATCGCAGCGCCCATCTGGCACGACTTCATGGCCGTCGCGCACAAGGACATGAACATTCCGACCATACCCGGTCTCGATCCCCATCCCGCCCAAGTCGCCGAACAGCAGCGCATTGCTGAACTGCGCATCACCGATCCGGCGCTGGCCGCTCAGTTGACGGGCGAAGCCGAAGCGCAGGCCAAAGCCTCGCGGCGTTTGCCGGATGCGGCGCGCACTGCTCTGCGCCAGATGGCAGCCGATCTGCGCAAGGCCGCAGGGCTTACAATCAAGCCCGCCGGCGGCAGCGGCGGCGGCGGGACCGCACCCACACCCGCACCGGCTGGCAAGCCCGGCGATCGCGCAGCCCTGCCCAATTCGGCCCCCGGCCGAACCGCCGGTACGGACACGCGCTCAGGCGGGGCCGTGCAATGATCCGCACCTTTCTAGATGGCATGCGTTTCGGCGGCGGACTTCAGACGCTGCCGCAACGGCTCTTTGCCCGTGCCGCCCCCGGCGCCCGCTCGTGGACCGCAAGACTGCGCGGAACGAGCTTCTGGCGTCATCAGGTCAAGAAGCGTATCGCGATTTTCCTGCGCCTGCTCACCGACTGGGCGCTGTTCATTCTCGTTGTGCTCACCGGCGGCTTCGGCAGCGCCTACTACATGATGGATGTCGGCAGTCGCCTGACCACGGTGACCGAAGGCCCCTGGACGATGTGGACCACGGCCGCGCGGCCCGATGCCGACCCTTACACGCGCGCCCACTATGCGCGTCTCGGCGCACTTCCACTGTCCACCGATGTCGGCGAAACCTGGCTCGCACGCGCCGACAACAACGGCAGCGCTTTGCATTCCTCCTGCGACTACGAGATCACCTTGCGGCCACCGGAGTCCTCCTGGTGGAGCATCGCTGTGTTCGATCGTGACGGCCGGCTCATCCAGAATGCCGCCGAACGCTACGCCTTCACCAGCGACACCGCCGCGATCTCTCCCGACGGCCGCTTCGTGGGTTTGCTCTCGCGTTCGGCCGGCGGCGGCAACTGGCTACCGACCAGCGGCGCCGGAAACCTGAACGTCGTCTACACCGTCATCGACATGAGCGTCGCCACCGGAACGGGCGACGAGGTTCGCGACCTCGCCGCCCGCGTCCCCGTGATCACCGCCAAGGGCTGCCGATGAAAGCCATCCTTGACCGCCTCCGCAAGATCGATCCGCGTCTCGTCCTGGCCGCCCTCTTCTCGATGGCCGTCCTGCATGTGGCGACGACGTTCGCCGCGCCCAGCATTGCCATGTCGACCGCATGGGATCGCCTCGCCCCGGCGCTCAAATCAAACACGATGGTCGTTTTCCCGCCGATCACGCCCGACACGCAGCCGCTGCCGTATCTCGCCCCCGACACACGTGTCGCCATGTGCCTCTTCGACACCCGCGCCGGCAAGGTCGCGCTGACGGCATCCCTGCCGTCGGCCGGTTGGACGCTGACACTCTATGATCGCACCGGCACCGCGTTCTATGTCGCCGCCGGCCGCCCCGACCAGCCCACCGCGATTTCACTTCTGCTCGTGCCCGACGACGATCGCTTCATGGGCCTGACACCCGAAGCGCAAGGCCGGCGCTCACCACGCCAGACACAATTGCAGGTGCAGGCGAGAAAAGGCCTCGCCGTGCTGCGCGCGCCCGACGCAGGCTACGCCTACCGCGCCATCAACGAAGCCGAACTGAACCGTGCCACCTGCCGCACCGTCGCTGACAAGCGCTGAACGATCTCACCTCGCCCCGCGCGCCTTCCCCCGGCCGCCGCGCGACGGCTTCGGCGACGGTTCGCGCGGCTCGACGGCACGCTCATAGCGCACGCCCGGGAAAATAACGACCTCACCGGAAGCCGGCTTCGACGCAACGCTTGGCGTAGCTTTTCCCACACCGGACCCGCCGGCGGACGTGGGACGAAACTCAAGCACGTTGCTCATGGTGAGCCTCCCCGAATCGGACGTTAAATTATCTCCATTCGAGGTCTTAACGAAATGTTAATGCCGCGCCGGCTCACACCGCCGTTCCGATGATCCAGTCATCGAGAAAATGCCGCCCGTCTCGCGCTTCCACCTCAACGATCCACAAATCCGGATCGAACGCGCGCTGCCGCTCGAGGAATGCTTCCGCCTCCTCATCCGCCACCACTCGCCCACCGAGCACTGGCATCATCGGCCGATCCGATTGCGCTTCATCGAGCCCCGCCGGCGCAGGCCCGAACAGCAGCGACGTCCCATCGAGCCGGTTGACGCGCACGAAGATCGCGCCGGCATCGTCGTCGCCGTGACGCACGACGACGGCCATCACGCCCTCGCCCGCCAATCGCCGGATGTAAGCCTTGATCCAGATGCCGGCCTTGAGCCGCATGCGCATATGATCCTGCAAAAAACAGATGAAAGCGAACGCTGCCGCCACACCGCGCCTCAGCGCCGCTCGGCCGTCCGTGGCGCCGTGCTGAGCCGCGTCAGCCGTGTCAGCAGATCCCCGGAAATACGCCCCGTATCCGGCATCGCCTGCTGCTTCTCGAAGGCACGGATGGCAGCAATCGTCGCCTCCCCGAGCCGCCCATCGGCCCGACCCACCTTATAGCCGAGCTTGCCGAGCGATAACTGCACCGACCGGATCAGCGCGTCCGCCCTCGGCCCCGGTGCGAGCGCAGCCGCCGTCGCGGTCCCTCGCCGTCCATCTTTGATTTTCGCCAGCAACACATCGCTCGGCTCCGCCGTCAACGGCAATCCATTGTCGGCTTCGTAGGCGAGTATGGCCGCTTGTGTCACGGGCCCGGCAATTCCGTCTGTGCCGCCCGTCTCGTAGCCCTTCGCCGCAAGCGCCACTTGAACGGCTCGCGTCGTCTCCGTTAGGTCTTCTGCGCCCGGCGGCGACACAAGCACGCGCTGAGCGATCCCCGGCGTCACCGGCCCGGAACTCGTCGGCAAGGGCCCGCCAACCCGCGACGGCGTGCCCGCCGCCGCCACAGCGGGCAAATCTGGCCGCTCACTTCTTTGATCGAGTTCCGGCACCGCCAGCGCAGCCGTCTCACGCACCGCGCCCCACATGCCGCGGCCGTCCGCCGTGTGCTCCATGCGCGCACCGGGCTGCATCACCGTCAGGTTGATCGCCACAGCGGTCGACAAAACGGCGAACAGGACCGTCACCAATTTCCAAATGCGTGCAGACATGCTCCCTCGAGGCCCATTGTGACCCTGAAGCTCGCGAGTATCCGGGCCGCGCGTTAACGCCTCGTTAACCGCGCGCACCTTCACGCACCCTTGCAGCAATCCATAAAATTCGAATCAAATTCAGTCACCCGCCGTTCCGGTTCCTTGATCGTCATGCGCTAGGGTGTTGTTTGAGGCTCATCAAAGCCTCGCACCGTGTCATCAGGTATTGAACTCAAATGCCTCTGCTGCGAACGATCATTGTTGTTGGTGCCGTGATTGCGCTCCTGCCGTCGGACAGGGTGCAGCAGGAACGGCTGCAGCAGGCCGCTGTCGACGCCGCCCATTGGACGGTGACGTTCTGCGAACGCAACGCCAAGACCTGCGATAACGCAGGCGTCGCCTGGGACGTGTTCAAGACCAAGGCCGAGTTCGCCGCTGGCGTCGCCTACGATGTGGCAATGACGCACGTCTTCAAGACCGATGCCGGCGCCGTCGCGAGCGAAGGCGTGGAGACTTCAGCCATCACCCGACGCGGCACGTTGACGTCCCGCGATCTCGAACCTGGCTGGCGCGGCACTGAACCACGCCGTTGAGACATGGTCGGCGAACCCTCCGTCCTGCCCGCGTCCCGCGGGCGCCTTGCCCCACTCGCCCATTGCCCTTAAGTCCTGCTTGAGAGTGGCCGCCCGTCGGTCACCGCCACAGGATCAGGCATGACGTTTTCCGAACTCAAAGAAAACTTCTCCCTCGTCGACGACTGGGAGGATCGCTATCGCTACGTTATCGAACTTGGCCGTGCGTTGCCGGGGCTGCCCGATGCTGCAAAGAGCGACGTCAATAAAGTCCGGGGCTGCGCCAGCCAAGTCTGGCTCGTCACCAAGCTGACACCGCGCGATGGCAAGCCGCCCATCATGCACATCGAAGGCGACAGCGATGCCCACATCGTGCGCGGCCTCGTTGCGATCCTGCTGTCGATCTACCAGGACAAGCCCGCCGACGAGATCGCCGGGCACGATGCGCTGAGCGATTTCGCCGAATTGGGTCTGAAGGATCATTTGACGCCGCAGCGTTCCAACGGCCTCGCCTCGATGGTCGCCCGAATCCGCGCGGAAGCACGCGCGGCACTGTCTCAGTCGGCCGCCGGTTGAGACGCTGGCTCAAGTCTCTGGATGGCTGAGCGCCGGCCGGTAATCCGGCGCACCCCAGTGCCGCGTCTGCCCGCTCCGACCCGCACCCCCGCCGCCTTCGAAAATTCCGTAATGCCGCACGAGGCTGGTCAGGGCGATCTGCAGCACCACTTTGCCCGATCGCTGCGGCCAGCCGACACTGCGTTCCAGATCTTCGAGACCTTTCAGGAAACAGCACACATCGACGAGAATGCTGGCGAGTTCCGGCCCGACCGCCGACAGCGCACGATTTACGCGTTCGCGCGCGGCGAGCACATTGTCGGCGATATCGACACCACCGCCGGACGTTCCGCGCCGACCGTCGGCGGCCGCACCGAGTGCCGCATCCCAGTTCGCCGTCACGCGCGGACCGAGCTGCGCGAACGAGAAATCCGCCCGCAGCCGTTCCCCCGCCTGGAACTGCGCTTCGCTGATCAGCGCCAAACCATCTTTGCCACGCCGCCGCCGCAGCCATGCCAGCGGGCTCTCATCCGCATTGAACCCCGGCCGCCCGTCGCGCGGGGGTGTGGTCTCCCGCTGAACCGCTCCGCACGTCAGCCGGCGCACGGCATCCAGCCCCTTTGCCGATAGACGCCAGCCTTCGCCCGCGCGACCCTCTTCGATGAAGCCCGCCCGCCGCGCCCGTTCGAAATCCTCACGCACGACCGTTCCCGCGGGCTGCCCATTCTTCAAAAGCGCAAGGGGTGCGACGCAGGCGCGCCCATGACGCGGCGGCACCAGCACGACACTCGACCGCTGCGCCAGCTTGCGCAGCATTTGGCTGAACCCCAGATGCGGGCCTGTCTCATCCATCTCCACCTCCCCGCTCATGGTGCGACCCGCGAATAGAAACCGCCCGAACCCTCGGCATGCGGTGTCAACCGGTAGCGCACGATCGCCTCGAGGAGATCGAGCACCCGGTCGAACCGCCGGTCATCGCGCATATCCTCGATGCGTGCGCACGCATGCGCCACCGTTGTCCTGTCGCGCGCGAAGATGCGCCCCACATCCGTCAGGCTCTGCCCGCACGCGACATGGCTGAGATACATCGCAATCTGCCGCGCGAACGCTATCCGGGCCCGCCCCCGCGTCACCAGACCGAATTCTTCCGCCAGCACGCCGAATACCTGACCGACGCTCGCTTCGATCACCACGCGCATGTGTTGCGGCGGCTTGACTGTCGCCGGTGCGCGCCGCGCCACCCGCCGGAGGACCAGACGGGCCTTGCGGCGCAACCGTTTTCGCGATGTGGGACCATCCTTGAGAAAAACAATGGACGGGATCTCGCGGATCGTATCGCAATCGGAACGCTGCATCGGAAACCTCGCCAAATGGGATCGATCCGGGAAGCCTAAGCGCACACTGGCGCTGCACCTCTCGATTGATAGGGCGTCGGTGAACGGCGGGGATAAATAGAAATTTTTGCCGGTTTAATCGTTTGGCGCCGCGGTTATCCCCGCACGCTAAGGCCATGACAGTCTTGTCCCGTTGCTTAACGGGAGCCGTCTGATGCCTGACTGCCTTGCCTCAGCCCGCATCCCATTGCGCCCCGCCGCACGCGAAGCGGAGCTGATGCGGCTGCTGCCGCTCTGGCCCCATGAAGTTGCCGATCAAAGCTCTGCAGGTCGCCGCCGGGTCGCAGCCCTTCTCCGTCGTGCCCTTCGCGCCGAACGCAAGCGCGGCCTCGCCGGTCATTGGACCTACGACCTCTCTCGCCACGCCCAACTGCTCGCTCTCTACCGAGCCGAATGCGAAAGGCTGGACGAGCCAACCAGCCACTCCACCCGCCCCTGAGCCCCACCTCCCTACAACTCGTCATCCTGGCGAACGCCGAATTCCGCGCAACGCCGGTCAGGAGATGCGAACGATGGTCGAGGCACCGATCCCCGGTTTGCCGTCTGCCCGACGCAGCTGCCGCCAACCTCAATCCCGCTCCTTGCGCGTCCCCAGCCCCATTTTCTTGGCCAGGTCCGAGCGGGCGCGAGCATAGTTCGGCGCCACCATCGGATAATCCGGCGGCAGCCCCCATTTCTCCCGGTACTCCTCCGGCGACAGGTTGTAGTGCGTCCGCAGGTGCCGCTTGAGCGATTTGAATTTTTTGCCGTCCTCCAGGCACACGATGTGATCGGGCATCACCGACCGCTTCACCGGCACCTTGGGTTTCAGTTCATCGCGCTCCGGCGGCGGGGGCGCTCCCGTCACCCGGCTGAGCGCGGCGTGCGTGTCGCTGATGAGCTGCGGTAAATCACTGGCACTCAACGTATTTTTGCTAACGAACGCCGACACGATGCGCGCGGTCAGTTCCACCAGACCCGGCTGGTTTGGATCTTCCATTCTTCTATCCCCTCGCGCGCTTTGTTGTCATTCCACGGCGACCTACAAGTATTCATGTCAACAGGACACGGATCTGCCCAGCGAAACAACAGTGTTTCCGCACACCTAACCTTGGATAACTGTCTATAATTTTTGGTTGAGCCTCGATCCGGCCCGCGATCGGCCGGCGTTCCGCCGGGTCGTCTGGCCAGCGGTGCTGTGAGCAGGTAGGAACCAGCTCCGGTGGCCCGCGCCGCCATCGCCTTTCACCGTTGCATTCCACCACGAGGTACCCGTGACCCTTCTGCCGCCGCCGCTCGCTGCCGAAAAATCCCACGTCACCTCCTGGCACGGGGTGACCTTGGACGATCCCTTCAACTGGCTGCGCGCGGACAATTGGCAGGAGGTCATGCGCGACCCGTCCGCCCTCGATCCCGAAATTCGGGCCTACCTCGAAGCCGAAAATGCGTATGCGGATGCGGCGCTTGCCGGCACCACCAGCCTGCAAAAATCATTGTTTGAGGAAATGAAGGCCCGCCTCAAACCCGATGACCGCACCGTGCCGAGCCCTGACGGGCCGTTCGAATACTTCTCGAGCTTCGCCGCCGGTGGCCAATACCCGCGTCTCTGCCGGCGGCCGCGCGGCGGTGGTGACGAAGTGATCCTGCTCGATGGCAACGCCGAAGCCGACGGGCAAGATTTATTGGGACCTGGGCGCGGCGACCCATAGCCCCGACCATGCGCTCGTCGCCTATTCGACCGACGACAAAGGTTCCGAACTCTACACCGTTCGCATCCGCGATCTGGCGACCGGATCGAACCTCGCCGACGAGATCCCCGACACGCGCGGCGACATCGCCTGGGCCAACGACAGTCGCACGCTCTACTACATCCGCGTCGATGCCAACCATCGTCCGCGTGCCGTCTGGCGGCACACCGTCGGCTCCCCCGTCAGCGCCGACGAACTCGTTTACGAGGAGGCCGACGAGAGCTTCTTCCTGGCGCTCGGCCGTACGCAGTCGCGCGCCTTCGTGCTGATCAATGCGCATGATCACCAGACGAGCGAGTTCCACGTTTTAGACGCCAACGATCCCAAGGCCGTGCCCCGGATCATCGCGCCGCGCGCGACGGGGCACGAGTATGACGTCGAGCATCACGAGGACCGCTTCATCATCACCACCAATTCGGAAGGCGCGGAGGATTTCCGCGTCGTCGAAGCCCCCGTCGCAGATCCGGGCGTTGCCAATTGGAAGGAAATTATCCCTCACCGCACCGGCCGCCTCATCATCGAAGTGTCCGTCACGCAGCACCACATCACCCGGCTCGAACGCGAAGACGGGCTGCCGCGCATCGTCGTCCGTCGCATCGCCGATGGCGCCGAGCACCCGATCGCCTTCGCCGAGGAGGCCTATTCGCTCGGCATGGCCGGCGGCTACGAGTTCGACACCTCGAACCTGCGCTTCACCTATTCGTCGATGACCACGCCCGCCGAAACCTACGACTACGACATGGCGACCCGCACCCGTATCCTCAAAAAACGCCAGGAAATCCCCTCCGGCCACAACCCCGACGACTACGTCACCCGCCGCCTCTTCGCCCTCGCCCCCGACGGCGAACCTGTCCCCGTCTCGCTGCTGTATCGCAAGTCGACGCCTCTCGACGGCAGCGCCCCGGCGTTCCTCTATGGATATGGCGCCTATGGCATCTCGATGCCCGCGTCCTTTTCGACCGGGCGTCTCTCGCTCGTCGATCGCGGCTTCATCTTCGCGCTCGCACACGTGCGCGGCGGCAAGGACAAAGGCTATCGCTGGTACAAGGAGGGCAAGGCCAAGAAGAAGGTCAATACCTTCATCGATTTCATTGCCGCCGGCGAAATGCTGGTCGCCGAAGGCCTCACCACGCGCGGCCGCATCGTCGCCAACGGCGGTTCCGCCGGCGGCATGCTGATGGGCGCCGTCACCAACCTCGCGCCCGATCTCTTCCTCGGCATCATCGCCGACGTGCCATTCGTCGACGTCTTGAACACCATGCTCGACAAGGACCTGCCGCTCACGCCACCCGAATGGCCAGAGTGGGGCAATCCCGATCGAGAGTGCGGAAGACTTCGCAACCATCCGTTCTTATTCGCCCATATGACAATGTCACCGCAAAACCCTACCCCCACATCCTCGCCACCGGCGGGCTCACCGACCCACGCGTGACCTATTGGGAGCCGGCAAAGTGGGTTGCCAGACTGCGCCGCATGAACACGAGCGACAAACTTCTTCTGCTTGAAGATCAACATGGGTGCAGGCCACGGCGGCGCCTCGGGCCGTTTCGAACGATTGAAGGAAACCGCGCGCGACTTCGCCTTCGCCCTCAAGATTGCAGGCCTCGCAGACGACGCGCCCCCAGTCTGAGCCAAAAAAAACAGCGGCGCCTCTTTCGAGACGCCGCTGCCGCCATTCTCAGAAGTGTCGATACTTATTCCTGGATCAGAACAGTTTTCTTGTCGCTCGAGCGGGTCACGATCGTCACCAGCGAGTTGCCGATCTCGTTGAAGGCCTGCTTCAGCGCGTTGCCGTCGTAAGGGAAGTAGTACTTTTCCGGCGAGGCGCACGCGACCAGCGTCTGACGAGCGGGGTCATTCACATTCGTGCTCATGTCGAACCCGATCGTGTAGACGGTGATGCCCTTCGCCTTCATCTGGGTGCAGAGAGCGACGGCCTGAGCGGACGCATCCGCGCTTGCCCAGTTGGAGTTATACTGACCGTCCGTCATGAGAACTGCAGCCTTGATCGTGTCGGTATTGTCATACTCAGCCACGTCCAGATGCCCTTCGCTCCAGAAGCGGTTCCACTCCGGAGAGAGCATGTAGTAGCTCCAGGCCGTGCCCACGTGACCCGCCGTGCCGTTGAGCGGCTGGAAGGTTTCGATGTGGTTCTTGAGCGACTGCTTGTCGGTCGTCAACTTCTTGATCTCGGGGATCGAGCAGTTGTTCTGCGACGTGCTGTACTGGCTCGACAAAGAGTTGCCTGGTGCGAACGAGCCGACATAGTTGCCAGGGCCGGCGACGATATCAGTGTATGCATTGGTGCCCTGGCGCTCGGTCACGCATGTCCGCAGGAAGCGGGTCGACATGACCGGCGTCGTTTGGCTCACCACCGCTGGAGTACGGTACTGTGTCTGGCCGCCCGACACACGCGACTGGAAGTTTGCAATGCAATGGTTGCGTGCCTGTGAGCTCGTGTAGTTCGAGAACGCGGTTGTGTCACGCACACGATCACGGCAGCTGTTCAGAGAGAGCCACGAGAAGCTGGTGGTTGAAAAAACCTCCGTCGTGGTCGTACCCGTCTGGAACTGAGCAGTCTGAGCAAGACCCGTTGCATCGGCCGCATAGCCACCGACGTTAACGCGCTCGGAGAACGGCACCAGACCGACGCGGCGATTGTCCGCAGCGGCATCGTTCGGCATGATGATGTCGAGGAAGTCTTTTGCCGCCGTCTTCATGTCGTCGATCTTGATGGTGCCGCTCGACGAGGTCCAGGCCATAGAACCCGAGACGTCGAGCATGAGCGAAACTTCAAGGTCCTTTGTGCCTTGCGGGTTGTTCGAGGCAACGGCGCCCTTCGTAAACACCTTGACGTTCATCTCATCCGTCCCGATCAGGCTCAGGAACGGCGTATCAATGGTTGTGCGCAGCACCGGGCGGACCGACGAAGTCGCGGGATCGATCACCGAACCGTCCACGTAAACGACGCGGGCCCCGATCGCACCAGCGCCATTGGCATTTTCCTCGCGAGCGCGGACCATGCCGTCTTTTTCCAGACCCGCGTCGATGAACGACAAGAGCCGCTGCTGGCCTTTATTGACGTCTCCAGTTTCGCGATACTCGATCAGACCGGCCGAAGTAGCCGCGTCGGCAACGATCTGGAGTTGCGTGTGCAGGCGATGGGCGCGGCCGTAATCCACTGCCGCGCCGATGGCGCCGAGGATCGGCACCATGAATAAAGCAAACAGGATCGCGACGTTGCCGCGATTGTCCTGGCTGAATTTAATGAGCTTGATTGACATGACGTGCTCCCACTTCTGAGAATGTGGATGCACATTGCGCCGCCCTTATTCCTCAATTCATACTTCAATCGATCGAATTGTTTGCAACTGCCGGTAAAAGCAGCTGAGTTGGAATGCTGATGAAAAGACACTTTCCCAGGGCAATACGCATTGAACCGCGGAAATTTAGAATTTGGCAACCATACCAGTCCGCCCAAGCGGCGCTGCAGCAACGACAGGTAAACAAGCCACGCGGATTGAAAAGATATGCCAAGCCCCGCGGATTGCCATCCAGAAGACGGCCTCATCTCGTCATCATGGTCGAATGGACGCCACGCATGTGATCCGGGCGGGTTAAAATACAAAAAGACGCAGCCGAAGCTGCGCCTTGTGAAAAACCCAATAAAAAAGGGCCGCTTTCGCGGCCCTTTGTCTTTGCCTACTTCTAGGCCGCCTTGTCCTTTAAGGCCGTCAGCTTCTTATCCTCCTCGACGTCCCGTACGCCTCTGAGAGCGATGCCGATGTAACGAACTCTTCCACCAAGCTTGGCCTTCTGAACTCCCAGTTCGCCAAACTCACGTCCAAAGGTCGGCAGTGCGAGCGGTTCCTTTTCTTTCTCTTCACACCACGCGCAGTACTCTTCGTACAGTTCGGTTGCCGTCATGCTGGAACCGTCCTGCGTCTGGACACTCTCCTTGTAGAAGCGCTCCACATCGGTTTCGGGAGCCATGGGTACGATACGCTGAGTGGCCGGCGCCGACCTGTTGTCGTTTGCGCCAGAACGCGGCTTTGCAGAAATCTGCACGGGCGCCGTCTCACGGACGGGGGCCGCCACCGCTGCCGCAGCGGTGATCACAGGCGTGGCGATCGTTGCCATGACAGGCGCGGCCGGAGCCAAGTCGTCATACATGCGCCACTGACTGAAGGCGACGTACATGCCGAAGCACGAGCCGACTTCGAGGAGTAAAGCGATGAACACGGTCATCGCGATCTGCACGGTGTCGATGGAGAGACCTGACAGCTTGGCGAGAACCGCAGCCTGCGGATCGGCCTCGGCCATCACGGCCGTGCCCGATGCAGACGACAACTTCCCGGAGAGCTCGCTGATGCGCGCACTCAGCTTATCGGCCTCGCGACCAGCGGCGAGTTCCGCCGCCAATCCGTGATACGACTGGCAGAAGTCACGTCCCTGCTTGCCGTTCACCTCAGTGCAGCCCTTGGTCCAGGCCCACGGGCGCTGGTTCTGGGCATTCTCGATCTCGCTCTGCACGACTCCGATCGGACGGTGCTGAGGCACCCATCCGAGCTGCTCCTGCGACCGCGCCAGATCTGACCGCAGGTCCTTGTAGGTCTGGGCCTCAACGGCACGCTGGCCGGTGGTGTCCAGACGGTTCAAGGCCGCGTGACCGAGTGCAGATGTCAGCGAGTAGGCGGTCATGACGATACCGACCACCACGGCCGCAGCTGCCTGCGACCACATTCTGTTTCTGATAGCGGCGAAGAAGAAGAAGGGAACGAGTGCTTTCAGGCAGTCTGCGGCGGCGGAGGCCGAACCGTAGATCAAACCGTCGAGCTCGGTCTTCCCGAGACTGTAGCCGAAACGCCAGTTCATCGCAGCGGACACGGCGAGTAGTACGCCGGCTGCGAGAACGCCTAGTACACCCATGAGGTGTCGCATAGCCCTCTCCATTGCACGTGAACCTGTCGGACGCTGGAAACCCCCTTCGTCCCGGTTCGCTTTGTCTTGTTGTCCGTGAGGGAATGAACGGAAAGCCAGCCAGAGCACCTGACACGAGCCCCTTCTCGTCCTCGACTGCAGGTCCGTTTGAGCGTGCCGGAACCATCCCCAAATGGCGTCCGGCGCGGACCGCTTCGATGACGGGAACGACCTCGAGACTTGCTGGACCTTCAGCCTTTTCCTCGTCTTGTTCACAGGCCGAACTGCCGCTAGAGCCAGCCGGTGGGAAAACTCAAGACGAAGGGCCGAAGCAAACAAGTGTCGTACGCGACACACTCCCCTCAAGGTTGAACGCTATGCGATTCGAAACGTTTTGTTAAGGGAATCAGAACTGTAGGCAAAAGCGTTCCAGAAGCGATCCCACAGGGTGGCTTGCGCGACACAGAATGTCATGCGCAAGCCATCCACACACCCAGCTCGCTTTGTTCAATGGTTATCCCCATCTAGGCGGCGGACCTGTCGATAACTTAAAGTCATTCGGTGCGCCGCCGGCCGTCGCGGATCACCGCATCGACGTTTTCCCGCGCGGGGCGCCGCGACCTTCCGGCAACCTACAAAGTCAAACAAAGACTTAGTGCCAATTCAGCCCTTTCTGACCGGCTCCCGATCGGCTAGGTTTTGTTAACTTTCACGCACGGCCGGACGGATTCACCGCTTTCCGCTGTCCAACGCCGCGCGTGATCGGCCCGGTTCGAGCGAATTCCGCAGTGAACCCAAGAACAAGCCCCGGCTCTCAACCGTGCCCGACCACGGGTCCGAACCTTTCGAGGGCCGGCACCGTTGCCATTCAAATGCGACCGCAGGCCCTGGTTCAGGAGTACGGCCTCGATGCAGAAAATTTTGGGATTACTGTTGCTGGGCGGCGGACTGGCGTTTCTGGTCAGCGAAAACGCTACGTCCCCGAGTGAACGCGAAGAGCAGCTCGCCGCTGTTACACGGATCGTGGCGCGCGCGACCATCCTGGAGCCGGAAACAGTTCCCGGCCGAACATCCAGGCCTGCGCCGTCCCGTCGCCTCACCGGCCGCAACGCTACGCGCGACTGATCCGTCGATCGCAACCGCCACCTCCCCCTTGCCATCTCTGGCCACACTGCCCGCCGTCTCGATACACAACGAGGCCGCGCAGCGCGCAACGGTGAACCCTGCAGCGAATTCGAGTCCGGGCATCCAGCGTCAGCTTGCCCGCCAAATCCAGGCCGAGCTGAAACGCGTTGGCTGCTATTCCGGCCGCCTCGACGGAAGCTGGGGCGACCGGTCTCGGAGCGCGATGGCAACCTTTATGGCGCGCGTGAACGCCTCGTTGCCCACCAACGAGCCCGACGTCTTTCTCCTGTCATTGATCAAGGGGCAAACCCGAGCCGTCTGCGGACCGACTTGCGGCAGCAGTGAAGTGGTGTCAGGCGGACGCTGCATCGCCAGAACCGTCGTCGCGGAAAAGCCGACGGCGCCGGTGGAAGCAGGTTCGTCCGGATCCTATGCGTCCGAGCCTGCGCCGATGGTTGTCGCCGCCCGCCCTGATCCGCCTCCTGGTCGGATGTCGATCGGCGGCCCCATCGCCCCGCAACCGAACATACCGACCCCGGTGACCGAGCCGACTGTCCCCGTAACGGAACCCCTGCCCTGGCAAAACACCCCCGACACGATGGCATCACTCGACCCGGATGACCCGCGCTCCGGGGCGGAACTCAACGCTCCGCCCGTTGCGCGCAAAATGATCAAAATGAGGAAAGCGTGGTCGCCGCCGCCCAAACCCGCTAAGCGGCGCTACTCCTCAACCCGCTCTGTGCAGCAGCTTTTCATGCATCCGCTCGGCCGCATGTGAGACGTTATCGGCTGCCGTCGATGGTGTTTGCGAGATAATCTGCCAATACGCCCTCCACCGGCAGAACAATAACCGCCGGAGTTGTATAAGGGTGGCGTCTGTTGACGGCAGCGAACGCGTCCAAGCAAGCGAGCCTCGCGAGCTAGACGGCGGTCACCATTGAGCAACTGCCCTGTGCTATGCCCAAGACAGCCTGAAACCGCGCCGTGAGCGATCCATCCGCCTGCATGAAAAAGCTGTCGAACCCCTACGACCGCATCGCCTTCGTAGCCAGCGACGTGCCCGAAGCGCGCGCCGCGCTCGAAGGCCTCACTGCGCGCTATGGCAACGCCAAGCCTGCCGAGGCGGAGGTCATCGTCGCGCTCGGCGGCGACGGCCTCATGCTGCAGACGCTCCACCGCTACATGAACGACCGCATCCCGATCTACGGCATGAATCGCGGCTCGGTCGGCTTCCTGATGAACGAATACCACGAGGACGACCTGCGCCAACGGCTCGCCGCCGCGCAGGTCACGCGCGTGCATCCCCTCTCGATGGTTGCGACCGACATCCACGGCAAGGCCACCAAGGGCCTCGCCATCAACGAAGTCTCGCTCTTCCGCCAGATCCATCAAGCCGCGAAACTGTCCATCTCCGTCGACGGCACCCTGCGCCTGGAGGAGCTGATCTGCGACGGCGTGCTTGTCGCCACGCCCGCCGGCTCGACTGCGTATAACCTCTCCGCCCACGGCCCCATTCTGCCGCTCGACGCCAAGCTGCTGGCACTGACGCCCATTAGCCCCTTCCGCCCCCGGCGCTGGCGCGGCGCGTTACTGCCCGACAACGCTCGCATCACCATCACCGTGCGCGAACACGAGAAGCGCCCCGTCAGCGCAGTTGCCGATCATATCGAAACGCGCAACGTCGTCCGCGTCGAGATCGAGCAGGCTCGCCACATCGATCTCTTCATGCTCTTCGATCCCGGCCACTCCCTCGACGAGCGGGTCATCGCCGAACAGTTTCGATTTTAGCATCAGACTGAATAGCCGCTGCAGGCGCAATTCTGAATTTCGGTTGACGAACCAAAGTACACCGACGAAGCTGCAAAATGAGCAGCTTATCGGAAGTTCCAGCGAATGGACGAACTCGCCACCATTTTCAGCATCAATAATATTCCGGGCCATATCTCATATATTCTAATCGCGATTTCGTATTGGCTCACCGATATCTTTTGGCTTCGCGTGATGGCCATCGTCGGCCTATCGATGGAAATCGTCTACTTCATGTTCTCGGGAGGCGATCTCAGAACCGGCATCGGATGGGACCTCATCTTCATCGCGATCAATGCCTATCAACTCTATAGTTTGATGAAGTACAGGCTCTCGCTTCGCCTGCCGGCCGAAGATCGCAATTTGTTACGCGAAGCGTTGACCGGTCTCGATGACGGGCAGATAGCCCGTCTGCTTTCTGCCGGGGAGTTTAGGGACCTTGACGCTGGCGTGCGGTTGACGACGGAGGACGATCCGCTGTCGAAGCTGTATTTCATTTGTACCGGACACGTAAATGTCACGATCGCGGGGCGCGATGTATCCAAACTCGGCCAAGGCAGCTTCATTGGTGAAGTTGCGTTTCTGACCGGCAAACTGGCAACCGCAACAGTTGTCACTGACACCCCGGTAAGAGCGCTCATTTTCGACGCCGGGGAACTTACCGTTCTCTTCAAGAACGAATCCGAAGTTGCGGGTATCGTCTATCAGCTTCTTGGCCGGCAGCTCGCTCACAAGATGAGAGTAAGCAATAGTTACATTTCCTCGGCGGCGAGTGTCGAAGCCTGACGGAATGCTCTGGCACATGCGTCTACTCGGCCATGAAATAGCTGAGCCCGGCAGCCAGCACTACGATTACAGCAGGCTGTCACGCCAAACGGGATACGATCTCAGCGAGCACAGGTCGTTCCCGCTCGGCCGGCCTTTCCTTCGCCGTGCCGATGTGCACAAAGCCAGCAATGCGCTCGTTGGCGGCGAGCCCGAAACCCTCACCAAACGTCTTCGAATACGAAATCCATTCTGTGATCCATGTCGTGCCGTAGCCCAGCGCGTTGGCGGCGATGCACAGGTTCATGCACGCAGCCCCCGCCGACAGGATCTGCTCCCACTCCGGCGCTCCCCGCGTCTCCTTCACCCGCGACACCACCGCGATGACCAACGGCGCCCGCAGAAAGCGCTTCCTCTCCGTATCGAGCCGCACATGGGACGGCGGCTCCACCTCTTCCCGCCGGCAGGCCTCCGCCGCAAGTTCGCCGAGCTTCACCCGCGCCTCTCCTTCAATGATGACGAACCGCCAGGGAGCAAGCTTCTTATGATCGGGCACCCGCGCGGCGATGGTCAGGATGGTCTCCAATTCCTCAGCCGACGGCGCGGGCGTCACCAGCATGTCCGGCTTGACCGAACGCCGGGTCTTCAGAAGGTCGATCGTCGGATGCGTCGGCATGGGCCTCGTCTCACATGAAATCCGAAAGTTGCAGGGGCTATGAATGCCCCGTCGGCACTCTCGCTATCCCAACCCGCCCTCTGGTACAATTACACACTGCTTCGCCGTCGCCGCGGCCTGAGACCCCGATTGCCTTCCCTAGGAGACCCGCCCCCGTGTCCTTCATCTGCCGTTTGCGCATGACGATCCTGGCATCGGTTATGGCCGTGTTGGCCCAACCGGTCGTCGCTGAACCCGCACAGCCGGTACTGATCATCGTCGACGGCTCCGGCTCCATGTGGGGCAAGATGGAGGGCGATGCGACCGCCAAACTCTACGGCGTGCGCGATCTCCTGCGCGAACGCCTTCTCGCCGCCCCCGCCCAATCACGCATCGGCCTCGGGTCCTTCGGCCATCGCCGCAAGGGCGACTGCGGCGACGTGGAACTCATCACTCCCATCGAAGCAGGCGGCGCCGAGGGCGCCATTGCCGCTCTCGACCAGTTGAACCCCAAGGGCAAAGGCCCGCTCACCACAGCGATCCGCGAAGGCGCCAAGGCCATCGGCGTCGGCGCAGGCGGCCACATCATCCTCGTCCACGACAACGCCGACAATTGCAGTCAGGATGTCTGCGCCGCTGCATCCGATATCGTCAAGACGAACCCCGGTTTGCAGAATCCATGTCGTGAGCCTTGGACTGCCAAAGCCGGAACGCGATCGAATGCAGTGCCTCGCCGCAACATCAAAGGGCTTGCAGTTTGACGCTACAAATCAGACCGATATTGCAGCGGCCCTGACGAGCATATTTGAAGCCGCCGGTCTCGATCCTGCCGCAGGTGTTGCCGCAGCGCCGGCTGCCGCGGCGACACCAGCAGCCGCCGCCAAAGGCCTCCCCGGCCTGCGTCTCTCCGCGTCGCTGTCGGAGAACGGCGGCCCTGTCGACACAGCGATCGACTGGCGCATCACCAAAGCAGGATCTCCCGCCGATACAGCCCCACTCGTTGAACGCAAGAGCCGCGAAATCAACGAAACCGTCGAGCCCGGCCGCTATTCAGTTTCCATCACTCACGGCTTGATCCAGCGCAGTTTCGATGTCGAGGTTGGAGATGACGGTCCGACGGTCCAGCGCCTCGCACTCGACGGAGGCCGGATCGAAGTCGCCGCCACCGCGAGCCGCCAGGGAGATCAGTTGAGCGCGCCCGTGATGACCATCTTCACGGCCGCCACCGATGGCGCCACCCCAGGCACGGTCCTCTGGCTGGGGCGCGAGGCAAGCGCTGATCTCGTGGTGCCCTCCGGCAAGTACATCGTAGAAGTCGCCGACGGGCTCGCGCGCACGCGGCAGACTGTCGATATTCCAACCGGCGCCAGTGCCCGGACCAATCTCGTACTCGACACAGGTCGCCTTGAGTTGACCGCGGCCGCATTCGCCGGCGGTCCATCCCTCGATCGCGTTCTCTATCTCGTCTTCGCTGATGATCCGGCAGCACCCCAAGGCCGCCGCGAAGTCGCCCGGTCGACCGCTCCCGTTGCCGACTTTACACTCCAGGCCGGCACCTACTACGTCACAGCCCGCCACGGTGCTGGCGAACACCGGGAGCAAGTCGCCATCTCATCGGGCGACGTCGTCAAGCGAGCTCTCGTGCTCGATGTCGGCAAACTCACGGTGAAGCCGAGCCTTACGGATGCTGCCGCCCAGTACGGCCGGGCCGTCGTGACACGCATATTCGAAGAGGTCGGCGAAAAGCGCCTGGTCGGCCAGAGCACGGCAGCAGCACCCGTGTTCGTTCTCGGCGCAGGTCGCTATCGGATCGACGCCCAGATCGGCATGTCGAACATCCGCGCAAATCGTATCGTCGATCTCGCTCCAGGGGCCGACGTCGCCGCCGACCTGAAACTCGATGCCGCGGCCATCACGCTTGCAGGCGTCAGCGGAGCGGCCACTCAAGCCGCCCTGCGTGACCGCTCTGGGCGCGTCGTCTGGCGCTCCCGCGCTGGTGACGGTTTTCGCACAGTCGTCGCACCCGGCGATTACCTCGTGCAGGTCGACAGCGGCAGCGGCGACATCGAAAAGCCGATCAGCGTCAAAGCCGGAGAGACGTTGACGGTGGATATGACAGCACCCTAGCAGCGAAAGCGCCTCGTTCTCACCCTTTGCCACACTTCGACCATCGTTGACCGACCAATCAAAGCAGGTTCAACAACGCGCCGTCACCCGATGTCTGTTTTCGACAGGAAACCCGTGCCCCGGTCCCGCATCGAATTCTTCGCTCGCAGCGCGCAAGTATTCGCTTGCATCCTGGTCGCGCTCGCAGTGCCCGCGCCGCGCGCCATGGCACAAGTTGCACCTCCTGGTTCTCCGCTGGAGGGTTGGGACCTGAGAGATCCGCCCGCCACCACGCCGTCCGCACCCACACCGCCCGCCGGCAATGTCACCGTCGTCCCTCGCACCGGAGAAGGCAGCGAAGCCGGAGGCCAGCCAATTCAGCTCATGGCTCTCCTCACTGAGGATGGTCAGCGAATCGAACAAGGTCTCGTGTGGCGCGTGTATGAGGAGACGAACCTCGCCGAACGCCGCGGCAAACTCCTTCTCACCGAACGCAACGCCACCCCCCTCGTCGCGCTGAAACCCGGCAACTACATCGTCAACGCCGCGTTCGGCCGTGCAAATCTGACGCGCAAGATCGCCGTTACCGACACACCCGTAACGGCTCCGAAGGTGGAAAAGTTTGTGCTCAACGCCGGCGGTTTGCGTGTCAGCGCAATGATCGGGAACAAGCCAGCCCCAGCCGGCTCCGTGACCTACAGCATCCTCACCGATCGCGACCAGACCGACGACCGCCGAATCATACTCTCGGTTTCCAAACCCGGCCTCGTCGTGCGCCTGAATGCCGGCATCTATCACATCGTCTCCACCTACGGCGACGCGAACGCGATCGTGCGTAGCGATGTCACCGTCGAAGCCGGCAAGCTGACGGAAGCCTCGATCCAGCACACCTTTGCGAAAGTGTCCTTCAAACTCGTGGAACGTGCCGGCGGCGAAGCGCTCCCGGCCACGCAGTGGACGATCCAAACGCCCGAAGGCGGCATCGTGAAGGAAAGCGTCGGCGCTTTGCCGACCCACACGCTGGCACCCGGCAAATACACCGTCGTCGCCCGCAACCAGAACCGCGCCTTCCGCCGCGACTTCACCGTCCAGGACGGTCAGACCGCCGAGATCGAAGTCATGTCGCAGTAATCGTCAGAAATTGGTGAGAACCCAGTCCGTCGGACACCGGTTCTGACGCATGAGGTCCGCCATCCGGTCCTGATCTACGCGCCGCCCGGTCTCATGAAACATCTGCTTCGCCATCTGCCAATGCTCACAAGCGGAGGTCATGTCGCCGTCACTGCGCGCCAGATCGGCAAGTTCGATACGAGCCTCCGCATGCACCACCGGCAGCTTCGCCCGTCGTGCCACCAGCGCCGCCGACTGCAGCAGCGCCGCCGCCTCCGAGCGCGCCGATCGCGCAATCAACACGCGCGCCAGCAGCACGCTATCGCGCGACAGCGCGACGTCGTCGCGTACCGCCTTCGCTGCTTCGACCGCTAAAACCAGAGCGTCTTCCTGCTCCTTCAACGAACGGATCGGCGCGGCGACGGACTCCGGCAGGAAAACCGGCTCAGTGCCAAGGGCGTCTTGTGCCACTGTATAACTGCCGTCCAAGCTCGAAGCAGACATCGCCATCACACCCAGCGCCTTGCCCTCGCTGGGTGATGGAACCCCTCCAGCGGGACTGGCAACGACCTCGTGCTCTCTAGGAGATTTCACGGGCCGATCGGCCGGCCGCCCCCGGCCCTGCGTGCGCCCTGCCACGTTGGTCGCCCGCCACGCCACCAGAGCGAGCACCAGCCACGGCAGGCTGAGCAGCAGCATTCCGGCTGCTCCAACTAACGAAACGCGGATATCCATGGCGCCTGCGCCCCCGTATGCTGCCCTAGCGCGTCGTTGCCGGCATGCTAGCGGAACTGAGGCGCGACCATGAGCCCGCCAGCGCTCCAAAGATTGTTTGCCCCCCGCGGCAAATTCAGCCGCGACTGCTGCCCAAGCGTTCGATTGAACATTTCCCCATAGTTCCCAACGCTGGCAATGACTTTTTCGGTCCAGTTCGACGGCAAACCGAGTGATCCACCGAGCGCGGCATCTCGTCCCAGAAATCGCCGTAGAGCTGGTTCCGGCACGTCCGGAAGATCCTGAACCATAGTGCTGGACAGCCCGAGCTGTTCCGCCTCGATCAGCGCCAACAGCGTCCAATGGACCACCGTCAGCCAGGGATCATCCCCCTGGCGCACGAACGGTCCCGTTTGCTCCTGCGCCACGAGTTCTGGAAGTATGAAATGCTCGGTGGGCTTCGCCATCGTCGTGCGCTCATGCGCAAGCGCCGCAAGATCGCCGGTCAGCAAAGTACAGGTGCCGTCCGTGTAGGCCTTGACCGTGTCGGTCCATTCGTTACCGAGAACGAGCTGGAAGCGCATTTGCCGCGCCTCGAAGAATGCAGCCACCGCCTTTTCCGCCGCTGTCCCCCGCTGCACGCAAATGGACGCCCCGGAAACCTCGAGCACACTGGACACGCCGAAGGAGCGCGGAACAAGCAGGCCCTGCCCGCGATAGAAAAGGACGCCGGCCGAGCGCATCCCGAGATCAGCCTCGCGTGACAAGGTCCGCACGGTGCCCCCGAGCAGCACATCGATATCGCCATCAGCGAGCGCGCGCGCACCTTCAGCCGCACTCACAGCTCGGAATTTGGCGTGATCCCGCTCGCCGAAGACCGCCGCCGCGAGTGCGCCACAGAACTCGATTTCGAGACCGCTCCAGCGGCCGTTACGATCGACAGCCGACAATCCCGGAGAGCGATCTGAAACACCACACACCACGTGCCCGCGCTCGCGTACCGTCTGCAATACGCCGGCATCGGCTGTGGCACCCGGAACCAGGACCCCCAAGGCAACAAAGAATAACATTGCAGCGCGCAATCTGGCCTGCCTCAGCACCATCATGTTTGTGTCAGATCCTCGTCAACGCGAACCCAAACGGGCGCTTGCCGGTCCGGTCATGTCGGTTGAAGTTCGTCAGGTGCCGATTGACAGCGCAACGTCATTGTCCCTCGGCCCTTGATGCGCTGACCCCGCGGCCTCGACAAACAACCCCAAACCTGACCTTTGGGTCAAGGGCTTGACCCGCGGGCAGAGTTGGGTCACACGGCCGGGCGGACAAGCTGCGACTGGATACGCGGCCCAATTCACGGCAGGATCGGCACCGCTTGAATTCGGCACCTGCCGGGCCGGAAGTTGTAGCGGGATGAAAGATGGGCAAGACGGACGAGGGCGATCACGCCGACACGGCCCAGGCGACCGAGGTGGTCCATCTCGGCCGTGACCCCTTCGCCCAGCATGGCTTCGTCAACACGCCGGTCTATCGCGGCTCGACCGTCCTCTATCCGACGCTGGCAAGCCTCGAAGCAAAAACCCAGCCCTACACATACGGCCGCCGCGGCACGCCCACCGTGCGCGCACTCGAAAGCGCGCTGACGACGCTCGCTGGCGGGGCCGACACCAAGCTCACGGCATCCGGCTATCAGGCGGTCACGACGGCACTCCTCGCCTTTGCCCAATCCGGCGATCACATTCTGATGGTCGACACGGTCTACCAGCCCACGCGCCAGTTCTGCGATCACCTCCTCAAGCGCCTGGGCGTCGAGACCGAATATTATGACCCGCTGCTGGGAGCGAACGTCGCAAAGCTTTTTCGTCCCAACACCCGCCTCGTCTACGTCGAAAGCCCTGGCTCGCAGAGCTTCGAGATGCAGGACATCCCGGCGATTGCTTCCATCGCGCGCGAAAAAAACATTTGGGTCCTTGCTGACAACACCTGGGCCAGCCCGCTCTATTGCCAGCCGCTTGCCCTCGGCGCCGACGTCGTCATCGAGGCCGGCACCAAGTATCTCGTCGGCCACGCAGATGCGCTGTTGGGCTTCATCACATCCAACGACCACGCCAGAAAGCACGTCGAACTCGCCGCCGGGAACCTCGGCGTTTGCCCCGGTTCCGAGGAAACCTATCTCGGTCTGCGGGGCTTGCGTACGCTCGATGTTCGTCTGGCGCGCCATCAGCAGACCGGCATCCGCCTCGCCCAGTGGCTGAAAGCCCGCCCGGAAGTGTCCCGCGTCTTGCACCCAGCCCTGCCGGACGATCCCGGCCATGTCATTTGGAAACGCGACTTCAAGGGCGCAACGGGCCTCTTCTCCGCCATTCTCACCCCCGTCCCAAAACCTGCTCTCGCTGCATTCTTGGACGGCTTGAAACTGTTCGGTATGGGCTACTCCTGGGGTGGCTACGAAAGCCTCGTCATCCCGTTCGACTGCGCGACCTATCGTACCGCCACGCGCTGGACATCGCCCGGGCCGGCGCTCCGCTTCCACGCTGGCCTCGAAAACTTCGATGATCTCATTGCCGATCTCGCAGCCGGCTTCGATCGCATGAAAGCGGTCACATCCTAGGGGCGCTCATCGGACGCCGCCCATCCATCCTTTGATGAGCGGCGTCAGCGCGAGCAGGAACAGCGCAGCCACACCGACGAACAGCGCCTGATCGAAAAAGAACCGCGACAGCGCCTCCGGATCAGACGATTGAAATCCCGCGCCGAGCACGCCCGCCAGCTTGTTGCCGAATGCGCTGCCGAGAAACCAGATGCCCAGCACGAGACCGGTCGCGCGCACGGGTGCGAGCTTCGTCATTGTGCTGAGTCCGACCGGGCTCAATAGCAATTCACCCACGGTCTGTAGGAAATAAAGCCCCACCAGCCACAGCGGGCTCACCTTGCCGGCAGCCGTCAGCATAGCCGCGGGCACCATCAGCAAAAACGACGAAGCAAGAAAGCCCAGCCCCAGCGCGAACTTCACCGGGCTCGACGGCTGCGATGGTCCCATGCGCGTCCACAACGCCGCGAAAACTGGCGCGAGCAGGATCACGAACAGCGAATTCAGTGCCAGATACCACGCCGATGGAAACACGACGCCACCGATCTCGTTGAGCGTCAGCTTGTCGGCGAACAACGCAATCGACAGTCCCGCCTGCTCGAAGATCGCCCAGAAGATCATCGCTGCGAGGAAAAATACCAGGATCGCCGCAATCCGTCTCTGCTCGTCCGTTGGCCGCGTCGCGAACCAAACGATGGCGACAACGGGTACCGTCAGCACCACGGCCCGCAGCCATCCGTAGCCCGGCCAATCCGAAGCCACCATTGCGGCAGCCAGCAGCGCGGTTCCGCCAAGGATGGCAAGCGTATCGCGCCATGCCTTTGAGTCGTGCCCATCGTCCGCGTGGACCCCGGCTCCGCGACGCGCCGACCGCTCCGCGTCGTCGAACAACCGCGACTGCCTGATAAAGACGAGCAGTCCAATCGCCATACCGATGCCGGCCGCGGCAAACCCATAATGCCAGCTCGAAGCCGGATCGAGCCCGGCCGACGCCAGGCCTGCTTTGAACCCGGCGCCTTGCGCCAGATATCCCGTCACGAGGGGTGCGAGAAACGCCCCGATGTTGATCCCCATGTAGAAGATCGAAAAGCCGGCGTCGCGCCGTTCATCGTCGCGTTCATAGAGGCTGCCGACTAGCGCCGAGATGCTCGGCTTGAACAGACCCGTGCCCAGCGCCACCAGCACGAGTCCGGCGTAGAACGCGGCGGTGGCGTGAAGCGCCAGTGTGAAATGGCCAAGCGCAATGACCACGCCACCGAGCAGCACCGCCCGCGTCGCACCCAGCCACCGGTCCGCAATGAACCCGCCCGGGATGGCGAGCATATAGACCGCCATCGTGTAATTGCCGTAGACGATTGCCGCTTCTGCGGTTGTAAAACCGAGCCCGCCCCGCTCCGGCGGTGTCACCATGAACAACACGAGCAGCGCGCGCATGCCGTAGTAGGAAAACCGCTCCCACAGTTCGGTGAAGAACAGGGTCCGCAGCCCCCGCGGCTGCCCCACCTGGGCCCCCGCTTCCGAACCCCTCACCGCCATCCCATCCGCCACCCAGATCGTCCCTCGTCAAAAGGACGCTGACTGTCGGCGGGACGGTGAATGGGCGCAAGCGCGCAGTTTGTCGTCGGCGTGGCGCCTCAGGCGGCCACGGCATAGGAAACCCACACATTGGGCTCCGCATACCGTCCACGCTGCCGCTCGAGATCGATCTCGAGCGGCACCAAGGCGCCCGCAACTTCATACGAGCCCGATTGCTCGAACCGTTGCTTGGTCCAATTCTCCCAGAATCCGACCGGCTCCTCCACCACCATCGACCGCGCGCAGGGCCCGATCACCCGGCCGCCTGATGCGACGTGGCTGCGGATCCACGGATCGTAGGGACGGCCCCGCTCGTCGGTCCAGGTGATGTAATCCTCGATGGCGACACCCGCGGGTGTCGCGCCTTCAACGATGGACGCGCCGGAGCCACGAGACCTTTCAACCCGCGCCGCTCGGCCAGGGCCAGCAATTCGCGGATCATCAGGCGCGCATAGCCCTTCTCGCGATAGATGGCCGGCACCGAGATCGCGAGCGCCCCGAGCGTATCGGCATCCTCGCAAGGTTCGCGTGTCGCCGCCCGCTCCACCACCCAGTCCCAACCTTCCGGCGGCAATCCGTCGATACCCCGGCAAGACAACGGCACACAATTGGCGACCGCGACCGGATAGCCCCGCTCCTCGTCCACCAAGCAGAGTTGGTAGTCGGCGTAGGTCTCGAGCAGCCCCGCGTACATCTCATAGTGCGGCCGCGTGTAGTTCAGATATCCAAGGTCGTTCCAAGCCGCCTGTTCTATGGCGTTCGCGGCTTTCTTCAGTTCCGGGCATTCCGCACGAGTACGCACAACGAGATTGGGCATGATGTCCTCTCCGGATGGCGAGCTTCTGTGACCCGCGCCACATGGTTAATCAACACCACCCAACATACTTAAAGTTGTGTTCAATTACAAGTTGCATCATGAGCAACGCAAAAATCGTGCTTTAATGGGCCATGCAGCCGTAGGTCAGACGCACCCGTAAGCTAAAATTCAACTTTAACGGGTATTTCTATGGGGCCTGGAGGACCCTTCATGACGTCAACCGTAACTCACAGACCCAAACCGGCGCGGAGTAAGGACGGCGAACTGCGCCACCTCATGAACTTGACGGCGGTCGGCGTCACTCTCGCGGGGCTGATCCTCCTGTCAGTGATCCTCTATGCGGCGTGGGCGGCCAACTCTTCCGCCAGCGCCCGCGAGATTGCGCTCTTCGGGAATGCCGTAAACCGCAGCATCCTGCGCACTCTGAATGAGCAGAAGAGTGTCGCGTGGTGGGACGAGGCCTATACGGCCGTCACGAGTCCCGAGCCAAACACGGAATTCCTCGACAGCGAGTTCGGCATTTTTCTGACCGAGACTTACGGTCACGACATCGTGGTCATCCTCAACTCAGAGAATGAGCCGATCTTCATGTATTCGGGCGGCGCGCGCCGGACCGCGGACGATTTCGAACGATACCGCGAAGTGTTCGCCCCGGTTATTGCCGAGATCCGGCAACTGAAGGGTCGCAACTTACGCAAGCGCCCCGACCTCTTCGGCGCCGATCCGAACAACTATCGCACGATCGGCTCGCCGTTGGAGACCGCCCGGTGGACCGGCCACCTGCTGACGGTCGACGGCGCACCCGCCGCCGTCGGCGCGCTCACGATCCTGCCCAACGTCGATATGAACCTTCTGAAGCCCGGCAATGCGCATGTGTTGCTCAGCGTCAATATGATCGACGAGGCCTACCTCCAGGAACAGGGCCGAAGCTTGCTGCTGACCGATCTCACCCTGAGCAAGACGGCGAACACCGGCTCTGAATATGCTGGCATGCCGCTCGAAACCGATGACGGCAAAATTGCAGGCTGGGTCAATTGGAAAACAGAACGGCCGGGAAGCTCGCTCACGTCCATCATATTGCCGCTGGTGGCCGCCGGCTTCATTGCCGCAGCCGTGCAAGCCTGGATCATGCTGCAGCGCCTACGCAACACCTCCAGCCATCTTGCCCAGGAGGAGAAGCGGTCGCGGTACGCGGCAAAGCATGACGCACTCTCGGGCCTGCCAAACCGCGCCCACTTCGTCGAACACTTGGGAACGGTGCTCGCCGGCATCGATCCCGACGGCATGGGTCAGACCGCGATCGTCGCCTATCTCGACGTTGACCGGTTCAAGGAAGTCAACGACACGCTCGGCCACTCGGCCGGCGATATCTTGATCCAGGAAGTGGCAAAGCGCCTGCGCACGCACGTCCGCTCCGGCGACTTCATTGCCCGCTATGGTGGCGACGAATTCGCAATCCTCTGGAAGTCGGCAGATCCCAACGCCGCGAAATTGCTCGCAAGCCGGATAGCGCGTGCGCTGCTGCAGCCCATCGAGATCGAAGGTCAGCCGATGGCCGTCACCGCATCCGTCGGCATCGCGATCTCGCCCGAGCACGGACGCACCGTCGATGAAGTCATGCGCCACGCCGACATCGCCCTGTATGAGGCCAAAAACGCCGGCCGGAACCGCTCCATCCTCTTTAGCGCCGACATGGCCGAACAAGTGGAACAGCGCCGCGCCGTCGAAATGGACCTGCAGTCCGCCATTGCCAACGACGAACTCGATGTCGCCTACCAACCGATCGTGAGCTGCGAAACCAGCGCCATCGTCGGCGTTGAGGCGCTCGCCCGCTGGACGCACCCGAAGCGCGGCTTCATTTCCCCGGGCATGTTCATTCCCATTGCGGAACAGGCCGGGCTCATGCCGATGCTGGGCGAACGCATCCTCGCCCGCACTATGCGCGACTGGCATGCCTGGCCGCACCTTGAAGTCTCCGTCAACCTCTCCCCGCTCCAGTTCCGTCAATCGGTCATCGTCTCGATCCTCGCGCGCATGGTCGCCGAACACAAAGTCGACCCGTCTCGTTTCGTGCTGGAGATCACAGAAGGCGTACTGATGGATGCAGGGGAGCGCACCCGCGAAGCACTCGATGGCATACGCAGGCTCGGCTTCCGCATGGCACTCGATGATTTCGACACAGGTTATTCGAGCCTCGCCTATCTGTGCAATTTCCAATTTGACAAGATCAAGATCGACCGCTCCTTCGTCAGCGGCCTTGCGGGCTCGCAAAGCGTCCGAACCATCGTGCAATCGGTCATTTCGCTCGGCAGAGGCCTCGGGATGAAGATCGTCGCCGAGGGCGTGGAAGAGAAGACCGAAGCCCGATCCATGACCGATTTCGGCTGCACGGAAATGCAGGGCTATTACTTCGCCAAGCCGATGCCGCGCGCCGCGCTCGAAGCGTTTATCAAGACGTACAAGCCGATGGCGATCTCGGAGGAAAACACGACGGGACAAAATCGCGGCAGCCGGTTAGCCGCATGACCTGCCGCGGGGGCGGCGACAAGGGGACACATGACACGCACCTACGAGGCCACCGCAACGATTGCGAACCTGAAAAACAAAGACGCCGACTGGAACGCCTTCGACCCGGAAGGCGACTTTCAGCATTATTACGGCGATCCCCACCCCGACGACGATGCGCTGACCTATCTTGCCGCTCGCGCAGTGCGCTCTGCGGCTTGCCGTTCCCGCACTCTCGATATTGTCGACGTCGGCACCGGACCGAGTTTGATCCCGCTTCTCGCAGCCCTTCCCGTCGCAACCCGGCTGACCGCGTGGGAATATTCAAAGCCAAATCTTGAATGGCTTGCGAACGAACTGACCGGCCGCACACTTCGTCCGCAGTGGCAGCACTTCTGGCAGCACGTAAAGGCCGCCCACAGTCTCGATGGTGCCAACGCGAGCCCCATGCTGCCCCACGATCCGCTGCCGCTTCTCGTGCAGCGCACGCGTCTCCTGCGCGGATCCATATTCGATCTACCGCGTCAGACCTTCGACGTCGCAACCATGTTCTTCTGCGCGAAATCGATCACGTCCAACACCGACGAATTCCGATCCGCTCTATCCGCGTTCACCGCAACGGTCCGCTCCGGAGGCCTCATCGCCGCCGCCTTTCTCGCGGGGTCCTCGGGCTACGAAGTCTCAGGACGACGATATCCCGCCGTGGCGATCGACACCGACGACATCGCAGCTTGTCTTGTTCCTCGCGTCGATGCTCTGGACATCACGCCCATCGGCCTCTCGTCGTCCGAGATCCGCAGCGGCTACACCGGAGCCATTTTCGTCACCGGCCGCATCGCCGCCTGAGCGATTGTGGCGGGCGTTGCCCGGCCACGGTCACGAATCAGCGGAATAATCAACGCAAATCGCCACAACGCATACTGCGCGCCCCGGGGCAAATCAGGCCATGCGTTATGTGACACGTGGACCGACACCGGGACCAGACCAGCACCTCGCCAGGACCACACATGACGTTGCGCGAATATTTGAAGCTTTCCGCGCTCTGCGTTGCAGCTGCCGCCGCCAGCGGCACCATGGTGACGCTGCTCCTCCCCGCCGCCCATGTCGCATCACACAGTCAGCAATCGAGCATCATCCGGACAATTCCCGTCCAGACTTCCGCCCTTCCCCCACCACGCTTGAAGCCCGGCTATTCCATGAGCGCCTCACTCGAAGAGACGGCGTTAGATCGCTTCGGCTTCGTCCCTGTCCACGCCACCGACGAACTCTTCACTGCGCTCGCCGAAGAGGAGATCGCCGCGGAAGATGCCGACAGCTGGACCTCTGAAACGACCGTCGCCCTCGCACCGCCGAGCATCGTGCGTCTGCCGAACGAGGCATCCCCCAAATTGCCTTGGCAGAACGAGCCGGCCCTGCGCAACCGCCCCTACACGCTGACCGAACGCCTGCGCGAGATCGGTCCTTCGGCGCAGGAACGTCTGCACGAAAGATTTGTGGCTGCAAAAGCTCCGTGGCGGCCAACCGAACTCGCCCTCGTCGCCATCAAGGACGAGAAAGCACTGGAACTCTACGCCAAGCCCGCGGCGGGTTCCTGGACCTTCATCCACCGCTATCCTGTCTTGGCGGCCAGTGGCATCACCGGACCCAAACTGCGGCGCGGCGACAAGCAGGTGCCGGAAGGCGTCTACGGCATTTCGTTTCTCAACCCCAACAGCCGCTACCACGTAGCCCTGCGCGTCAATTATCCGAACGCCTTCGATCGCCGGATGGGTTTGAAGGACGGCCGCAAGGATCTCGGCGGCGACATCATGATCCACGGCAAGGCCGCGTCGATCGGTTGCCTCGCGATCGGCGACGCAGCCGCCGAAGAGCTTTTCGTCCTCGCCGCGGAAACCGGACTGCAAAACATCAAGCTCGTCATCGCGCCGACAGACTTCCGTAAGAACCCAGTGCCCGAGCCCCAGAACGGCCAACCGCAGTGGCTCCCTACACTCTACACGGAGGTCGCAACCGCAATGACCCCGTTCAAGGCGCCGCCGAGTGGCGGCCTCCTGTCGCTTTTCTCCAATTGAAAGTCTGAGATGCCTCAACGCTCGCGCAGTGCGCTTTGTTGCATGCGCGTCAGCGGTTTCATGAGGTAACCGAGCACCGTCTTTTCGCCCGTGCGCACGTCCACGTCCGCCACCATCCCGGGAATGACCGGCAACTCCTCGCCTTTGTTGGCAAGTGTCCGCCGCGACGTGCGCACGTTGATCAAATAGTATGTTTCACCTTTATCATCTGTGACGCTGTCCGCGCCGATGTGCTCCACCTCTCCTTCGAGGCCCCCATAGAGCGCAAAGTCATAGGCTGAAAGCTTCACGATCGCCTTCTGTCCGGGATGCAGGAAGGCAATGTCTTTGGGCTTCACCCGCGCTTCAACGAGCAACGTGTCGTTCATCGGCACGATCTCGATCAAGCTCTGTCCCGGCTGCACGACCTGACCCGGCGTCGTCACATGCACCTGTCCGGAAGGCATTGCAAAAATAAAAAAGACAGAAAAAAGACCCACAGAAACATCATTTCAGAAAACGCCGTCAGATCGGAAAGAACGGAAGACTGCCCACCTAGAAATTCTCGGAATAAATAAATCAGCAATTCGTCAGAGATTGTTGCATATGGATGCAATGAATAAACCGTCAAGATCAAGTGGCCCCATAGCTGCGCAATAAGATCCCGCGACGGCAGTGTTTACAGTCGCCGCCGATAATTGTGAACGGCACCACGATGCGGTCGTCTTTTTTTCAGCGTCCGGTCGAGCCTACGGCCCGTTTCCCCCGCCTCCACCATCGCCTCATGCCACGCCATGCCGCCAGGTGGCCTTGCGAGAATAAAATGGAGCTTGGCCGCGCCGAAGAGGTAGACTGGGCGCGCGAAACGCGACACTGGCGCAACGACCCATGCAATCGTCAAATGATCAGTCCGGGCAGAACCACGAAACGTGCTGCGGCGGGACCGGCCATGCCCGGCCCGACGCGACACCGATGAAGGGCGGCTGCAAGGGCGATGCTGAGAAGCCCTCACCGACAAGTTCGACGCCGGGCGCGAAATCGCAAGCTGTGAAGGACCCGGTTTGCGCAATGGCTGTTGATCCGCACACCGCTAAGTATCGCGCGGACCACGAAGGCCATGCCTACTATTTCTGCGCCGAACGCTGCCGGACGAAGTTCATCGCTGATCCCAGCGCATATCTCACCGAGCACACGCCAGACCCCGTGCTTGAAGGGGCCATCTACACCTGCCCGATGCATCCGGAGATCCGGCAGGTCGGGCCCGGCTCCTGCCCGATCTGCGGCATGGCGCTCGAACCCGAGATGGTGTCGGCCGACACCGGCCCCAATCCGGAACTCGCCGACATGACGCGCCGGTTCTGGATCGGCCTGGCGCTCGCGCTGCCGGTGTTTGCTCTGGAGATGGGCGGCACATCTCACCGGTCTGCATCGCTGACTCGGCCGCAAGCCTCGAACTGGATCCAGCTTCGTTCTCGCGACGCCCGGTGGTGCTGTGGGCAGGCTGGCCGTTCTTCGAGCGCGGCTGGGCATCGCTGAAGACGCGCAACCTCAACATGTTCACGCTGATCGCGATGGGCACCGGCGTCGCCTGGATCTACAGCGTTGTCGGCACGATCTGGCCGGCCCTGTTCCCGGCCGCCTTGCGCGGCACACGACGGCGCGGTTGCGGTCTATTTCGAAGCCGCCGCCGTCATCACCGTGCTGGTGCTGCTCGGCCAGGTGCTGGAACTGCGCGCGCGCGAGCGAACGAGCGGCGCCATCAAGGCGCTGCTCGACCTGGCGCCCAAGACCGCGCGGCGGATCAAGGCCGACGGCACCGACGACGAGGTCGAGTCTCGATCAGGTCGCGGCCGGCGACCGGCTGCGCGTGCGGCCGGGCGAAAGCGTGCCGGTCGACGGCGCAATCGTCGAGGGCCGCAGCGCGATCGACGAATCGATGGTGACCGGCGAATCGCATGCCCGTAACCAAGGCGCGGGCGACAAGGTGATCGGCGGCACGATGAACCAAGTCGGGCGGCTTCGTCATGCGCGCCGACAAGGTCGGCCGCGACACGCTGCTCGCGCAGATCGTGCAGATGGTGGCGCAGGCGCAGCGCAGCCGCGCGCCGATCCAGCGGCTCGCCGATCAGGTCGCCGGCTGGTTCGTGCCGGCCGTCATCGTGGTCGCGATCCTCGCCTTCGCCGCCTGGGCGATCTGGGGCCGGAGCCGCGCTTCACCTTTGGCCTGATCGCCGCGGTCTCGGTGCTGATCATCGCCTGCCCTGCGCGCTCGGGCCTCGCCACGCCGATGTCGATCATGGTCGGCGTCGGGCGCGGCGCGCAGTCCGGCGTGCTGATCAAGAACGCCGAAGCGCTCGAGCGGATGGAGAAGGTCGACACGCTCGTCATCGACAAGACCGGCACGCTGACCGAAGGCAAGCCCAGCGTGGTCGGCGATTCGAACTGCGGGCACGGCATCGACGAAGCCGAGCTGCTGCGCCTGGCCGCCAGCGTCGAGCGGGCGAGCGAGCATCCGCTCGCCGCCGCCATCGTCGCGCGCGCGCAAGGAGCGCGGACTGGCGCTTGCACCGGCGTCGAGAATTTCGACTCTCCGGTCGGCAAGGGCGCGATCGGCACGGTCGAGGGCAAGCAGCATCGTGATCGGCAACCGGCGGATCATGGCGGACAGCCGGGATCGACACCGTCAGCGCTCGAGACCATCGCCGATGATATGCGGCAGGACGGCGCGACCGCGATCTTCGTCGCGATCGACGGCGCGGCTGGCCGGCGTCATCGCCATTGCCGATCCGATCAAGCCGACGACGCCGGCAGCGATCGCGGCGCTCACGCGAAGCCGGCATCCGCGTCGTCATGCTGACCGGCGACAACGCGACGACCGCGCGCGCCGTCGCCGCAAGGCTCGGCATCACCGACGTCGAGGCCGAAGTCCTGCCGGAGGACAAGAGGCCGGATCGTCGAGCGGCTGCGCGGCAGAGGGCCGCGTCGTCGCGATGGCGGGCGACGGCGTCAACGATGCGCCGGCGCTGGCCGCCGCCGATGTCGGCATCGCCATGGGCACCGGCACCGACGTCGCGATGGAGAGCGCCGGCATCACGCTGCTCAAGGGCGATCTCAACGGCATCGTCCGCGCGCGCCGTCTGTCGCGGCGACGATGGCGAACATCCGCCAGAACCTGTTCTTCGCCTTCATCTACAATGCCGCCGGCGTGCCGATCGCGGCCGGCGTGCTCTATCCCGCTCTTCGGCATCCTGCTGTCGCCGGTCATCGCCGCCGCGGCGATGGCGCTGTCGTCGGTCAGCGTCATCGGCAATGCCCTGCGCCTGCAGCAAGCGAAGCTTTAGCCCTTCGGCGCACGTGTGACCGGGTCGATAGAGAAATCGGCGCGTGATGTGAAAGCGGCTGCCTTCGACGCCCAAGGAGCCGGTCGGGCCGCTGCCAACAGAGCCCCCTCGCGCACGAACCCACTGGCCGGCGTCGGTCGGCTCCGTCACGTTGCCAGCAAGTCTCGCTTTTGTTCGAGAATGGCGCGCCCGGCTGGATTCGAACCAGCGGCCACTCGCTTAGAAGTTCGACACTCTGTCCCTTCCCACCTCCGCGGAAGCCCCCGTTCGCCCTGTCTTTTCAATATCTTGGCCGACGTCGCGCCCTCCCCCGCCCGCGCCACCCCGCGCCCCACCCGGTTCGAAAACGGTTCGCAGGGAACGCCAAACACAGTTCGCGCCGCCGCGTGTCCTCCGACAAGTTGCCTATCGAATCCAAGGGCCCGACCCGTCCCCGCGCCGACCCGCCTGAGCGTGAAGCCTTCCTTTGCCTTTTCCCCTTAGGCTTCGACGCAGGATTGCCGTGTGCGCGTGGGCGTTATGAACGAGTGGCTCGATCCCCTCTCCAGAAATTCCCTTTGGGAGACCCTCCAGGGACCCGAGGTCGTGATCGCACTCCTGTGCCTGATCGCACTGGCCGGGGTCGTGAGCGCCCTCCCCTTCCCCCGCCGCAAGCGTGGCCGGCGGCGCGCCTGGTCGCCGCGGGTCATCGACCGTCGGCGAAACCGTCGGCTCAAGAGCCGATGTCGGACCCGAAACGACAGGATGGAGGTCATTGCCCGCGTCGCGTTTGAACCGCAGCCCTTGCTCAACAAGAGCGAGTACCAGGTCCTGATCCTGCTCGAGGCCGTTGTCGCGATCTATCGGCGGGCTTTCGCGTCATGGCCCAGACCAGCCTCGGGGAGATCCTGAAGCCCAAGAAAGGGCCCTGGAATACGGCCGATGCCGATCTCGCCTATCGCGCGATCAACAGCAAGAGAGCAGACTTTGTCATCGTGGATCGGCGCGGCATCGCTGTGCTCGCCGTCGATGACCAAGGGCACGGGCACTACCAGGGCAACGCCTTGATGCGCGATGCCGTGAAGCGGGAAGTGTCCGCAAGGCCAATGTCACCTTGCTGGAGGTGCCGGCGGAGTTCGCCAATGAGGACGTTGCGGCGCAGTTGCGGGACGCTCTTGAGGGCCACCTCGAACGGACTCGATAAACGTCGTCAGTTGAAATCAACAACCCCACGCCCTGCCCTCTTCAGAAGCGTCCGCCGGGGTAAGACCCAACTGTCGATTTTCAACTGCAAAAGACCGCGGGATCTTCCTAAATAGCAGCTTCACCGAGCTCGCCCGGTGGTCTGACGCTGAGATGTCTGAACGAGCCGAGCGGTCGATTTTGTTGGCTACACCTGAATGGCCAGCCTGCGCTAGAGCGCTCATCTCCCACTAGCGGACAATTTTTCTTGGTTCGGTCATGA
>CAVQMH010000021.1:0-188815 GCA_963713575.1 uncultured Alphaproteobacteria bacterium | reverse complement strand
CGCATCACGACCACGCAGAAGGGTTCGATCACATCAGTGCAGGCGATCTACGTGCCGGCCGACGACTTGACCGACCCGGCGCCGGCCGCTTCGTTCGCTCACTTGGACGCAACGACCGTGCTTTCCCGTGCGATCGCGGAAAAGGGTATTTATCCGGCCGTCGACCCGCTCGACTCAACCTCGCGCATGCTCGATCCGCGCGTCGTGGGTGAAGAGCATTACGGCGTCGCCCGCCGCGTTCAAGCGATCCTTCAGAAGTATAAGTCGCTGCAGGACATCATCGCCATTCTCGGCATGGACGAGTTGTCGGAAGACGACAAGGTGACAGTGGCCCGCGCGCGCAAGATCGAACGGTTCATGTCGCAACCGTTCCATGTCGCTGAAGTGTTCACCGGTTCGCCCGGCAAGCTCGTGTCGCTCGCCGACACGATCAAGGGCTTCAAGGGACTTTGCGAAGGCGATTACGACCACCTGCCGGAACCCGCGTTCTACATGGTCGGTTCTATCGACGAAGCGATCGCCAAGGCCGAGAAGCTCGCCGAAGCCGCCTAATGCCGTGTCGCGTGGATTTTCGTGTCCAGGTGTCGAATGAAGGAAGACTAGATGTCTGGTGACGGGAAGGTGTTCGGCAGCTGCTGTGTCGAACTCAAGGAAGCGATGAGCGGGGACGACTTCGAGCCGCTCATCACGGTCGGTGAGGGCGATATCCTCTACATGTCGGTCGGGTTGATCGAGATGGAAGACGAAGAGCCCGGTATGATCGACCATCCGGTTTTCTTTTGCCCGTTTTGCGGGGCCAGGTTGCAGACTGCGGACGAGGTTCGGGCCAAGTCTGGAGCGGTCGAAGACGAGCCTACGAATTGACGGCAGGTGGCTGAAGCTATCCTCGCACTCCACGTATTCAAGGACGACACGACATGGCCGGCACCTTCAAATTCGAACTGGTTTCTCCTGAGCGAATCCTCCTCTCGCTCGACGCCGAGCAGGCGATGGTGCCGGGCGTGGAAGGCGACTTCACCGTGTTCGCCGGGCATGCACCACTGATCTCGGCGCTGCGGCCGGGTGTGTTGGAGGTCACCTCGGCCGGCGGTAAGAAGCAGATTTTCGTCAAGTCCGGGTTCGCTGACGTAAACGCAGGTACGGTCACGGTGCTGGCCGAGACCGCTTTCGATCTGGCCGATGTTTCATCGTCACACATTGCGGATGAGATCGCTGCCGCGGAAGCGGATCTTGCGGCGGCTAAGGATGATGATGAGCGGACGCTGGCGCAAACGGCCATCGATAGGCTGCGGGCACTCGGCGCGAAGGCCGCGTAGGGCAATCTCTCGTCAACGACGGAACTCAGAAGGCCGGGAGCGATCCCGGCCCTTCTAATGTAGCTAAAGTGGCGAGTTTGATCAGGGCGCTGGCTCAGTCGAATGGACGGGCGTACGGCCCGAAAACCCGCGTCAATTGCTCGTAAATCGGTCGCTTGAAGGCGATAACGATCTCCGGCAGTTCCGAAATTGGGCGCCACTTCCATCGATCGAATTCGGCTTTGTGCCCATTGCGGGGACCAATGTCGATTTCGCTGTCGTCTCCGAAAAATCGCATTGCGAACCAGCGCTGGCGCTGACCGCGATACCTGCCCTTGAGAGCGATACCGATCAACTCGGGCGGTAGATCGTAAGTGGTCCACGAGTTAAGTTCCGCAATCAATTCGGCGTTGCGGATGCCCGTTTCTTCTTCCAGCTCCCGGTGTGCGGCATCGAGCGGATCTTCACCCGCCATCAGGCCACCCTGTGGCATCTGCCAGATATAGCCCTGGCGGTCGCCGGCCCATTTCGGCAATCGGCGGCCTGTCCAAACCAGTCCACGGTTGTTGAACAGCATTATGCCCACGCCCACCCGGTAGGGGAGGTCGAGACGCTTGCATTCACCAATGGGACGGTCGAGGTTCATGAAACCTTATTCTATCGGGAAATACGACATTAGAGTGACAGGCGAATCAATGGCTTACAAGTCCGGTTCGGCGTCTCGGCCGCCGGGGTGCAAATTTTCTTTCGGTTGTGGCTCTTGGGCCGGGAGCAACCTCTAATCGTCAACGCTCCGGCCGAGCAAGCGAACCAAGCTCGGCGACGACGGCTTCGTAAACCGCTCGTTTGAAAGGCACGATGAGGCGGACAAGTTCCGTTGCCGGGGCCCATTGCCAAGTGATGAATTCGGGATTGTGGCCAGGCGGGGCAGCGATGTCGATTTCCGCGTCGTCGCCGTGGAAGCGTAGGGCGAACCACTTCTGCTTCTGGCCGCGGAAGCGTCCGCCCCAGGCGACGCCGATCAGGTGAGGGGGAAGGTCGTAGGTCAACCAGCCGGATGTTTGGCCGAGCAGAGTGGCAGAGCGAACACTTGTCTCTTCGTAGAGTTCGCGGAACGCAGCTGCGAGGGCGTCTTCACCTTCGTCGAGACCGCCCTGGGGCATCTGCCACCATTTGCCTGCGCCCTCCGCTTCTCCGGGCGTATCGGCGCGCTGTCCGACCCATACGAGACCGGCTCGATTGATGAGCATGACACCGACGCACGGGCGGTAGTCGAGCTTACTGGCGTCGACGGGGGGCTGTTGTGGGGTCATCGGTGCGGTCTCGAGCAGATGCTGTTGCTTGTGTTGATCTGGATAATGCAAAAGGGGCGCTTTTGGCGCCCCTCTCGTACCCCTCAGCGGTGTCTCCGCTTAATTCGGAATGGTCGCAGGCTTTGCCGGGTCGCTCGCCGGCGGCGCCGGAGAGACGGCGGGTTTCGCTACATTGGCCTCCGTCGCCGTGCCGCGCAGGAAGCGCAAAGCGTACTGGAGTTGGGTGTCCTTTTCGGGCTCCTTGGGAACATAGGCGAGTGAACCGCTCTCTTCCTTCGGCACTTCCTTCGGAGCTTCCGCTCCTTCCTTGCCGGCTTCAGGTGCCTTCAACGTGCCGTCGGGGTTCTTCAAGTGTCCGCGGAGGCTTGCCTCCCCGCGCGGCTTTTCGTTGGCGATCTTTTCTTTAAGATCATCAGGTAATTCCTGTTCAACGACGATGTCAGGATCGATGCCCTTGGCTTGGATCGAACGGTTCGAGGGCGTGTAGTAGCGGGCGGTCGTCAGACGGATGGCGCCGTTTGTGGTGCCGAGCGGAATGATGGTCTGGACGGAGCCCTTGCCGAATGAACGGGTGCCAATGATCGTCGCGCGCTTGTGATCTTGCAGAGCGCCGGCCACGATTTCGGATGCCGAGGCTGAGCCGCCGTTGATCAGAACCACGACGGGCTTGCCATCGGACGTATCCCCTGGGCGGGCCTGCGAACGCTGGGTTTCCTCGTTATTTCGGCCCTTCGTCAGTACGATGGCGCCCTGTTCAAGGAAGTCGTCACTAACCGAGATGGCCTGATCGAGAAGGCCGCCGGGGTTGTTGCGCAGATCGATGATGTAGCCGCGCAGCTTCGGCCCGATTTCCTTTTTCATCTCATCCATCGACTTCACGAGCATGGCGTGTGTCTGCTCGTTGAACGTCGATACCTTGATATAGGCGACGTCGTCTTCCACGCGCGCCTTTACGGGGTTGATCCGGATGACGTCGCGCGTGACCTTAATGTCGAAGGGTTCTTCGCGACCCTTGCGGATCACAGTCAGATTGATGGGCGTATTGACCGGCCCCCGCATTTTCTCGACTGCCTGCTCGAGCGTCAGGCCGTTGATCTGTTCATTATCGAGGTGGGTGATGAGGTCGTTGGCCAGAATGCCTGCCTTCGAGGCAGGCGTATCGTCGATCGGCGACACGACTTTTATGACGCCGTTCTCCATCGTGACTTCGATACCGAGGCCGCCGAATTCGCCGCGCGTCTGAACCTGCATGTCCTTGAAGTTCTTGGGGCTCAGGTAGGACGAGTGCGGATCGAGCGAACTCAACATGCCATTGATGGCATTTTCGATGAGCATCGTGTCTTCCGGCTTTTCGACGTAGTCGGAACGGACACGCTCGAAAACATCGCCGAACAGATCGAGCTGCCGGTAGACTTCGGCGTTGGGCGAGGTGGCGGAATTCCCATTGGTAACATTCAGAACCGTCGTGACGCCGGCGAGGCCCGCCATCATCAGGAACGTCCAGAACGCGAATTCAGTCTTGCGCATTAGCCTTGTGCCTTCTGAGGGACTGCGACCCACCAAGGGTCGGGATCGATGGGCTGCTTATCCTTACGGAATTCTATGTAGAGTACCGGTGCGCCGGATGCAGCGCCAGCCGGTTCTTTTTTCACGGTCATCATTGTGCCGACGGGTTCGGCGGCAAGTATGAATTCGCCTGGCTGTACGTCGATTTGCGACAATCCCGCCAATACAACATTGTATCCACCGCCTGCGTCGATAATCAAGAGTTTGCCATAGCTGCGGAACTCACCCGCGTAGAGTACCCAGCCATCGCAGGGTGATGTTACCTGAGCTGCGGACCTTGTTTCCATTACAAGTCCTTTAGATTGCGAGCCGTACTGCGTGCGTTCGCCATAGTTCAGGACTCGTCTTCCGGAAACGGGCAGCGGAAGCTTGCCTTTGGCCTGATAAAACGAAATCGCCGGCTTGATGCGGCCTGGGTTCGACATGACGGCCGCTGTTTCGACTGGCGCCATGACGACAACGTCGGCCGCTTCACTTGGAGGCGAGGTGGGCGCGCTTGTGGGGTCGGCGGGAGTCGTCAAGACCGCGGGTGCGGCAGAGGGCGCAGATTTGGCGACGCGGACTTCCGCATCGTAGGCGCCAAGGCCGGTGTTATCTTGTACCGTTTTACTGACTTTCGCGATGAGTTCGTTCAAGTCAGAGACGCTTTTGGAAATCTCGCTCGCCGCATCGCGCACTTGGCGCAACTCGTCCTGGCGTTCGAGAATGGAGCGGCGCTTCGTTTCCATCAGCCCGGCAAGTTGAGTTTTCAGGTCGTTGAGACGCGCGTTTTCTGCTTTCTCCGTCTCAGCTTTTGCACGGCTCTCGTCGACAACGCGCATCAGCTGACTGAGTTGATCGGCAAGTTCGAGCGCCTGGGTGCGCATGCCAGGAAAGGCCGCAGCGAGAAGCATGGCGCTGCGGACCATTTCCAACGCATCTTTGCGCTTCGTGACAATGACTGGCGGGGGATTGCGGCCCATCCGTTGCAAAGCGGCAAGCAAGGTTGATATCTGACCTTGGCGCTGAACGAGAGAGCCGCGGATCATCTTTTCCTGGATTTCGAGTTCACCGAGACGGTTCTCGACGACCGTGAGCCGCGCCTCGCTCTCCTGGATCTGGAGGGCGGTCTCCTGGAGACGCTGGTTTATCTTGCCACGTTCCTCGGCCAGCTTAGCGACGTCCTGCTCGATCGCGCCGGCTTTATCGAGGGTGGATTTCAGTTCGCCCCGGCGGGCATCGAGAGCCTTCTTGACTTCGTCGGCCGTCGGGGCCGGCGATTTTGCGTCGCGGACGGATGGTGGCTGTGCCGGAGCCTGTGCGTATACGGCAACGGGGCAGCCGGAAAACGCGCCGATGAGAAGTGCAACAGCGGGACGCAGGCCGTGAACGGCCCGTGTCGCTCCCCGCCTATCCGGCAACAATCTTTTGACCTCTGGAGTCACTTACCCGTCATCTCTCTTGGCGACCTGAGCCCGAGTTTGATGCGTCTCGCCAAAAGGCGACCTTTTGTGGACACAACACCCGCGCCGACGCACCGATTTGCCTCAGCATAGCCGGACTGCGAGTTGGTTCGGTGCCGGGTTTTTGCATCCAGCGCGCTTTGGCATTTGCCGCCCTGGCCGTAGCATCCTATCCTGACCTAGAACACCCACCGAACCGTTACTGCGCTTCTCTCGTTCGGATTTAGCGCTCGCGGTCCCATAAATTGCAGCCCAAAGGTCGCTTCCACCTGATGCAAGGCTTTCTCTATCACCTGACCACCGTGGCCGTGGTCGCAGTCATCTTCGTCCTGTGCCTCGGGTTGTGGACCATGTCGCGCGGTATGGCGCCCAACCTCAGCCAGAAACTGATGCGCTGGCGGGTGGGGCTGCAGTTTGCCGCCATCGTGATCATCATGCTGTTTACATATATCGCGAAACAGCAGGGCGGCTGAACGTCGGCAGCAGGAAATCTTCCGTGGTCAAACTGAACAAGATTTACACGAAAACCGGCGACGCCGGTACAACCGGGCTGGGCACGGGCGAGCGCGTTGCCAAGGACGCATCGCGCATCGGCGCCTATGGCACCGTGGACGAAACGAACTCGGCCATCGGCATGGCGCGCATCCATTTGGGGGGTGGTCACCAGGGGCTCGACGCCAAGCTCGAGCGGATTCAAAACGACCTGTTCGATCTCGGCGCGGACCTTTGCGTTCCTGACCGGGGCGAGCCGCTACCGTATGAGCCCCTGCGCATGTCCGAGGCGCAGGTCGATCGTATCGAAGCGGAAATCGACGAGCTCAATTCTGAGTTACAGCCCTTGAAGTCGTTCGTGCTTCCCGGTGGGTCGGCGGCCGCAGCCGCGCTGCATGTGGCGCGCACGGTATGCCGTCGGGCAGAGCGTGAAATGGTGACGCTTTCGGTGTTGCCGGGAGAGTCAGTTAGTCCAGCGGCACTTAAGTATATCAATCGGTTATCGGATTTTCTGTTCGTTGCGAGCCGCTATGTGAATGATCGCGGACGCAGTGACGTCTTGTGGGTGCCGGGTCAGAATTGCTGAGCGCGGCCGATTGCAGGGGCGGGAAGAACGAGAGGACGCGCGATGTTCGTGCCGCTGCATGATGAGAATGCGCTGAAGTCGATTCGATTTCAGTACGTGACCATCGGGTTAATTGTCGCCAACTTGGTCGTTTTTCTGTTCGAAGCGCTCGGCCTTCAAGAAGCGGTGATCGCAAGCTTCGCAATCATTCCCGCCGAACTCGTCTCGTCTGCCGGCATGTTGGACCCCGGCGATGCCCCCGACCAGACCGTGGCTGTTCCGGAACGGCTGACGCTGATTTCCTACATGTTCTTCCACGGCGATATCTTCCATCTGGCCGGAAATATGCTGTTTCTCTGGGTTTTCGGCGACAACGTCGAAGATGCGATGGGACATTTCAAGTTCCTGATTTTTTACATCGCGTGCGGGATATTCGCCGGCCTCGCCCATGCATACATGATGCCGGACTCGCCCAATCCACTCATTGGAGCCAGCGGAGCCGTGGCAGGTGTGATCGCGGCCTACCTGATGTTGCATCCGCGTGTGCGGGTCTGGGTGCTGGCCTTCCAGTTCATTCCGCTCCGGCTCTCGGCCGCGGTCGTGCTGGGCGTTTGGGTGGTCACGCAATTCGTCATGATTATGCTGCCGGAGATTGGCCCGGTGGCATGGTGGGCCCACATCGGAGGACTTTTGGCCGGGGCGGTGCTCATCATCGTGATGAAGCGAAGCGACGTTCCGCTCTTCGACCGCGGCTTGACCACCGTCTGAGAGTGGGGGCGTCAAAGTGGGGATTGCGTTGGGGTTAATGGACGCGGCGGGGTGACAATTGACTTAGGTTTCGGCCACACTTACTGTGCGATTTCGCACTTGCGAAGGACCTCAGCAAGTCGGGCATTAAGGTGCCGCGCCGGGGGCTTTGCGTGGACGGCCGCAATGCACGATGGACAAGCCGTGGGGCGTGTCGTCTCAACGAAACAACAAAAAGCGCAGGACTGTTGGGGAGCACCTCAGGAATGAAGATACTCGTCGCGGTGAAACGCGTCGTCGACTACGCCGTCAAGATTCGGGTCAAGGCGGACGGTTCGGGCATTGAACTGGCGAACGTCAAGATGTCCATGAACCCCTTCGATGAAATTGCCGTCGAGGAAGCGGTGCGTTTGAAGGAAAAAGGCACCGCAACCGAAGTCGTGGTTGTCTCGATCGGTTCCGCGAAGGCGCAGGAAACTTTGCGCACGGCACTCGCTATCGGTGCGGACCGGGCAATCCTCGTTGAGACGGGCGAGGGTGCGATCGTGGAGCCGTTGGCCGTGGCCAAACTGCTCAAGGGCGTCATTGCTGCCGAACAGCCGCATATTGTGATCATGGGTAAGCAGGCCATCGACGACGATTGCAATCAGACGGGGCAGATGCTGGCCGCGTTGCTCGGTTGGCCGCAAGGTACCTTCGCATCGAAGATCGAGCCTTCTTCCGAAAATGTGAGCGTCACGCGGGAAGTCGATGGCGGCCTGGAAACGGTGAAGCTTAAACTTCCAGCGATTGTGACCACGGACCTGCGCCTCAATGAGCCGCGCTATCCGTCACTTCCCAACATCATGAAAGCCAAGAAGAAACCTCTTGATACCAAGAAACCCGAGGATTTCGGGGTCGATATCGCGCCGCGGCTGCAAGTGCTGAAGACGACCGAACCTGCGCAGCGCAAAGGCGGCGTGAAGGTCGCCGATGTGGCTGAACTTGTGAAAATGCTCAAGACCGAGGCGGGGGTTCTCTAATGGCTGTTCTGGTTTTGGCCGAGCACACCAACTCAGCGCTGGGATCGGCGACGGCGAAGGCTGTGACCGCTGCGACGCAGCTGGGCGGCGACGTTCATGTCCTCGTGGCCGGCAGCGGCGTTTCGGCAGCGGCTGCCGAGGCGGCTAAGCTCGATGGCGTAACGAAAGTCCTGGTCGCAGATGCGCCGCATCTCGCGAATGGACTGGCGGAAGAGGTTGCTGCTCTCGTGGTGCCGCTGATGGCTGGATACGATGCCTTCGTCGCGCCGTCGACGGCGTCAGGCAAGAACATTGCGCCGCGCGTGGCCGCGCTGCTCGACGTCATGCAGGTTTCGGACATCACCAAGGTACTGGCGCCCGACACCTTCGAACGGCCGATCTATGCGGGTAACGCGATTCAGACCGTGAAATCGGCCGAGCCGAAGAAGGTCATCACCGTGCGAACAGCGAGCTTTGCTGCTGCGGCGGCTGGCGGATCGGCGCCCGTCGAGACGATTTCGGCGCCGACGGCTGTCGGGATCTCTTTCTTCGAGACGGCCGAGCTTTCGAAATCGGATCGTCCTGAACTGACCTCGGCACGCATCATCATCTCGGGTGGCCGTGGAATTGGCAACGCGGAAAACTTCAAGACGTATATCGAGCCACTCGCCGACAAGCTCGGCGCGGCTATGGGTGCGTCGCGGGCGGCGGTTGATGCCGGCTTTGCCCCGAATGATCTGCAGGTCGGCCAGACGGGCAAGGTCGTCGCACCTGAACTGTACATTGCGGTCGGCATTTCGGGGGCGATCCAGCACCTGGCCGGCATGAAGGATTCGAAGATCATCGTCGCCATCAACAAGGATGGCGAGGCTCCGATCTTCCAAGTTGCTGACTATGGCCTCGTCGCCGATCTGTTCCAGGCTTTGCCGGAGCTTGTGAATGAACTTGGCAAGGCCGGCGGCTGAGACTTGTTGATGGGCCGGAACAACGGCCAAGGAAGGACGCCGCCATGGATGTCGCCGTTAAAGCAGGCGAGAAAGCGAAAGCCGCTGTCGTGCCTGTGACCGAGATCAAGAAGGTCGGTGTGATCGGCGCCGGACAGATGGGTTCTGGCATCGCCCATGTCGTGGCACTTGGCGGGTTCGAGGTTCTGATCAATGACATCAAGGCAGAGGCGATCGATCGGGCGGTAGGCCAAATCGAGAAGAACATGCAGCGTCAGGTGTTGAAGGGCATCATCGAAAACGATGCCATGATGGCGGCGCTGAAACGGATCAAACCGGCGACGAGCGTCGATCAATTGGCCGACTGCGATCTCGTGATCGAGGCAGCAACCGAAGACGAAACAATTAAGCGCCGTATTTTTGCGGATTTGTGTCCGCGGTTAAAACCTGGTGCGCTGGTGGCGACCAACACTTCCTCGATTTCGATCACGCGCTTGGCAGCGACGACCGACCGGCCGGAACTATTCATCGGCATGCATTTCATGAACCCGGTCCCGCTTATGGAGCTCGTCGAGCTCATCCGGGGAATTGCGACGGAAGATACCGTGTTCGCGACTGCCCGCCGCTTTGTGGACAGCCTAGGCAAAAAGACGACGGTATCGGAGGATTTCCCCGCATTCATCGTCAATCGCATTCTGCTGCCGATGATAAACGAGGCTATCTACACCCTGTATGAAGGCGTCGGCACGGTCGAAGGGATCGACAAGGCAATGAAACTCGGTGCGCACCATCCCATGGGGCCGCTCGAACTTGCCGATTTCATCGGGCTTGATACGTGTTTGTCGGTGATGCAAGTGCTTTACGAGGGTCTGGCAGATTCCAAGTACCGCCCATGCCCGCTGCTGGTGAAATATGTCGAGGCGGGCTGGCTCGGGCGAAAGACGAACCGCGGGTTCTACGACTATCGCGGTGAGAAGCCGGTTCCTACGCGCTAAGCCGAAGCACAAGCCAATAGTCCGAGGCACCCATGGCCGTTACACCGCGCGTGGCGGTCATCACAGGCGCGAGCAGCGGCATCGGACGCGCGGTTGCGATCAAGCTCGCTCAAAACGGTTACCGGGTGGTGCTCGCAGGCCGGCGGAAGGCGGAGCTTCAAAAGACAGCCGTGGACTGTCCTGACGGGTCGACGCTTGTCGTGGCAACGGATGTCACCGAGCCGATTTCCGTCAAAGGACTGTTCGCACGGACAAAAGAGGCCTATGGGCGGCTGGACGTGCTGTTCAACAATGCCGGCATATTCGCGCCTGCCGCGGCTTTGGAGGATCTGACTTACGAACAGTGGAAGGCGGTGGTGGACGTCAATCTGAACGGTGCATTTTTGTGCGCGCAGGCTGCCATCCGGATCATGAAGGCGCAGGAACCCCAGGGTGGGCGGATCATCAACAACGGATCGATCTCGGCGAACGTACCGAGGCCGAACGCTGCGCCCTATACGGCGACGAAGCACGCAATTTCGGGGCTGACCAAATCGATCGCTCTCGATGGACGGGCGCACAGAATCGCCTGCTCGCAAATCGACATTGGTAACGCAGCAACGGAATTGTCGGCGCCCATGGCGGCCGGTATCCAGCAGGCGGATGGGTCAGTCCGCCGGGAACCGGTGATGGATGTGACGCATGTTGCCGATGCCGTGCTGTACATGGCAAACCTTCCACTCGATGCCAACGTATTGTTCATGACGCTCAAGGCGACCGCCATGCCTTACGAAGGGCGCGGCTGAGCCCCGGCGGCTACTGTCAGGATTATTGAAGGCTGCTATATGAGTTGGCAGCCTATCGGTCCGGCCATGGGGCGGCTTAGAGGTAGAGTAACGGCGAGCATGGCTTATAGCGTTGATGAGACGAGAAAATTCATGAGATTTCTTGCTGTGCGCCCGGTCCGGGCTCTGGTTTTATTGGCTGTTGTTGCGTTCGGGGCCTCGGCTTCCGCCACGCCGGCTTCAGCCGATATGATGGCGCTCGACGGGGCGTGGAGTGGCGGCGGGTCAGTGAAGTTTCCCTCGGGCGCCAAGGAAGCCGCCCGGTGCCGCGCCAACTTCAAAAAGCGCGGATCAGAGAGCTATCAGGTCAGTGCGCGGTGCGCGAGTGCATCCGGCAAAGTCGAGCAGTCGGCACTGCTGACCTACGTGGGTGGAAACCAGTTCACCGGCAGCTTCTTCAATGAAGAGTATAAGGTTGATGGGACGATTACGGTGACGGTCAGTGGGGACGCGCAGTCTGTGTCGATCTCGACGCCTGCGGGCAGCTCGGCGACGTTTAAACTGACGCGCTAAGCGCGCGTGTTCGCATCTGCCGTTTCTTGATTGGTGGGTATCATTTCTAGGAATGCGGTCAGGTCGTCCGTAAGATGGTGGACATGTTCGGGTAGCGTGCTCCAGTGGCGCATGTCGTGCTGAATAGGATGGTCCTGATAGGTGGAATGCACCAGTACGGTGCTCATGCCCAGCTTGTGCGGCACCTCAAGGTTCTGCGGCATGTCCTCGAACATTGCGGCCTCGGTCGCGGCGACGCCGTGGTGGCGGATCATCGCGTCGAAGGCGGCTGCCGAAGGTTTGGGTTCGTAGCCGCACGAGGCGATGTCGGAAATTCCTTCGATAAGATCGAGGACGCCAAGCTTGGACGCGACACGTTCGGCGTGGGCACGTGAGCCGTTGGTGAAGATGAGCTTGCGACCGGGAAGACGGTCGATGGCGCTACGCAGTGCTGGTGCTTCAGGCACCACCGATACGTCGATGTCATGGACGTAGTCGAGGAATGGCTCAGGCAGCATTTTGTGGACGCGCATCAGTCCGGCGAGCGTAGTACCGAACTGTCGGTAGTAGCTCTTTTGAAGATGGCGCGCATATTCGAATGGGACGCCGAGTTGATTGGCGATAAACTCTCCCATGCGCTGATCCACCTGGGCGAAAAGATTGCACTCGGCAGGGTAAAGCGTGTTGTCGAGATCGAAGATCCAGACGCGGTTGCGGCCTAGAGCGGGCGTCGGCGCGGTGCGGGCGAGCGGCAGGTTCAAACCTGCCTTCTGCGAGGGGCCGGTCTTGCCGGGAGCGCTCATTCTCCTGCCTTCTTGATCTTCGGCTTACGGCGGCCGACGAGCGTGCCGGCACCGTGATCGGTGAGGAGTTCGAGCAGCACGCAATGAGGAACCTTGCCGTTGATGATGACCACGGCTTCGACACCTGCTTCGACGACCTCGATGCAGCCTTCGATCTTCGGTATCATGCCGCCGCTGATCGTGCCGTCGCGGATCAGTTCCTGGGCCTGCTCGATGCTCAACTCCTCAATGAGTTTGCCGTTCTTGTCGAGTACGCCTTCGACGTCGGTGAGCAGCAGAAGCCGCTTTGCCTTCAGCCGAGCGGCGAGCGCGGAGGCGAAGCTGTCAGCGTTGACGTTCAGCGTCTCGCCGTCGCGGGAAAGGGCAACGGGTGCAATGACAGGGATCAGGTCTGACTTCGAGATTACTTCCACGATATGCGGATTGACCTGCAAGGGGTCGCCGACGAATCCGAGATCGACCTTGCCGACGATACCGGTTTTGGGATCGGGCATTTCGGTGATCTTGCGCGCGATCATCAGATTGGCATCCTTGCCGCAGATGCCGACGGCCTTTCCGCCCTCACGGTTGATGGCCGTGACGATCTCTTTGTTGATGGCGCCAGCAAGCACCATTTCCACAATCTCGACGGTCGGCTGATCGGTGACGCGCAAGCCGTTAACAAACTCGGATTTGATGTCGTGCTTTTTGAGCATCTGCGCGATTTGCGGACCACCGCCATGCACCACGATAGGGTTCACGCCCGATTGCTTCAGGTAGACGATGTCCTGTGCAAATGCGGCGGCGAGAGCGGCGTCGCCCATGGCGTGGCCGCCAAACTTCACTACGACTGTCTGCTCGTCATAGCGCAACATATTGGGTAGGGCTTCCGCAAGAATGCGAGCCTGGACGTGCGCGGTTATAGGGGCGGCTTCGCCTGTGGCGCCATTTGACGGCATATCGGGGGACTTCGTCATCTAATCGGGATAACCCTGGCAAAGGTTTGGAAAGCGACGCTTTGCATCACCCCAAAAGGAGTGAGCTGAGCGGCGCCGGGGAGGGTTATATCCGTTGTGGTCCCTGCCTCAACGGAATTCCCTCACAATCGGGTGTTAGCAGGTCTGTTGAAAGGCTGAAAATCGGGACTGTGGTGCGGATTGGCGGCTTGCCCGCCAGGGGCGGATCACGTTCTATCCCAACGCACTGGCGACGGGGGCACGGCTCGCCGAGGGCCGTAAGGCGGGGTTTCGTGGCCGGGAGGCATGGTTCGGGCGAATGATTGTCGATGATCTCGGGCGCATTCCCATGTCGCAGCACCTTGCTGCGACGCTTGCGCGCGCCGCGAGCTATGCAGATGCCCAGCAGCATCCGGAAGTGACGCTGGAGCACTTGCTGCTGGCGCTCGCAGAGGATGCCGACGCGGCGGGCGTGCTGCGCTCGTCCAATGTCGACTTAGCGCGGCTGGCCGGTGAAGTGTCGATCCACATCGGTCAAATCGAGACCCGTCGAGATCCCAACGGACCGGCCCAGGTTCTTATTTCGCATGACCTGAAAAGAATTCTCGAGGCCGCCGCCGCTGCGGCGCGCCAAGGGCGGCGTGCGGAGATCAACGGCGCGATCGTGCTCGCCGCAATTGTCGGGGATGGAAAGAGCACGGCGGCACACTTGCTGCGCGTGCAGGGGCTGACTTTCGAGCAGGCGATCCGCGCGCTGCAGAGGGCGGCTGCAGCTCCGTCCCGGCCAGACCCCGCGCTGCCGTCGCCACCTGGGGTCCAACAGGGATCGACGGAGGATATTCTCGCGAATGCCCGTGAGCGCGTGCAATCTCGTTCTGTACAAGGGCAGCCTAATCAAGGACCGCCGGTTCAACAGGGGGCGCCATCCGTTGCGCAGCCGGCGCCGATGCCGCCGACGACTTTCCAGCAACCTGTGCCGTCCTACGGCGAGCCGCCGTCACCATCTCGGCCTGAATATCGGTCTGAATCCTGGCCTGAACCGCAACAGCGCGATCCTGCCCGGTCGCCGATTGCGCCTCAGTGGGAGCCGGCAAACCAAATGCCGCCGCCGCGCGAAGTGCCAGTGACGCAGCCGACCGTGCGTACCGGACCGCCGCCGGGTGGACCGCCGCCGCCGCCGCCGCATCCAACGCCGCCTCAGCAACGGACACAACCACCGGGGCTGCCGCCTGTGCAGCGGCAAGGTGCGCCGATGCAGGGCGGGATGATGCCACCGCACCCGATGCCACAGGGCGGACCGCCACCATCGCTCGGTCAACCGCAGGGGCGCGGACAGCAGCCTCTGCCGCCACAACAGCGGCCGCCACCGGGCGGGCCGTCAGGGCCGGGTGGTCCGCCTCCGCAAAGCCGTCAGCGTGCCGGTGCGACCCGGGAACGTTCGCGTCGCATCGGGACAGCTCGTTGAGAACATTCCCCGCAAAATGCGGATCGGCGTATCGATGGTCGTCGAGGCGCGGGTGGCTCGCTCGGAAGTGAAGGCGATCGCGGAAGGATTGCAGGGTGGTGGAGCGGTCTACCGGCACGAGGTGACCGTGACGAAGGCGATGTCGGTGCGACTGCGATCGCCGGACGGTGGGTTCTTCATCGAAACATCGTCGCCGGAAACCCAGTGGATCGAAAACGTGCTCGGCCTGATGGCCGATGATTTTGCGAGCTGGCGTTGGACGATCACGCCGCGCGAACGCGGGAAACAACGGCTTCAGCTTTTGATTTCGGCGCGCACCGTCGGCGCGGACGGGCTGACGGCCGAGACGGCGTTACCCGACCAGGTGATCGAGGTGAAGGTCAACGTCAATTATGCCAAGACGGCCGCACGCTGGGCAGGTTGGATGACGGCCGCCGTGGCGGGCGGTGTTCTGGCGCGGTTCGGCGAAGGGCTCTTCGAGCCACTAATTTCGCTGGTGCGCGGAAGCGGCGGTGGCTGAGGCCGCGCCGTTTCACGGCCCATCTCGACTATGAATGCTGGCGCGTGACCAGGGACGCCTGCGCGCGCAGATCGTTGATGCCATCACCGGTTTCCGACGACGTTGCGATGATGAGCGGGTAGGCAGCGGTGTGTTTGGCGAGCGTCGCTTGAGTTCGCTTGAAAAGCGCTTCGAGTGCGGTCGGTTTGATCTTGTCGGACTTGGTCAGAACGACCTGATAAGAGACCGCAGCCTCATCGAGCAGCTTCATGATGTCGGCGTCGACTTTTTTGATGCCGTGGCGCGCGTCGACGAGCAGAAAAACGCGCGCGAGGCGCTGGCGGCCGGCGAGATAGTTTTTGACGAGGGCTGTCCAGGCCTCGACCTTGTCTTTCGGCGCTTCGGCAAAGCCGTAGCCCGGCATGTCCACCAGAAACGGCGCGCCCGATTCGGGAACGAAGTAGTTCAGTTCCTGGGTGCGGCCGGGCGTGTTGGACGTGCGGGCAAGGCCGTTCTGGCGCACGAGTGCATTGATCAGGCTCGACTTGCCAACATTGGATCGTCCGGCGAATGCGATTTCGACCGGTCCGCCCGGCGGCAGATGCTCGAGCCCAACTACGCCTTTGACGAACGTCCAGCGCTGCTCGAACAGCGCGTTACCGGCTGCGTAATCATCGGTGGTGAACGCGAACGGATCGGCCGCGTCCGTCATCCCTTCAGTCTCGCTGCCCACCCCGAATAGCCTCAGGACAGGACCGAAGGTGCGGCGGATGTTTGCGCCCAGGTGGATCTCCGCTCCCTGCTGCTTGGTAATGTACCACTGCTGGATGATCGACAGCGTATTGTTCCAGGCCCAGTAGATCACGAGACCCGCCGGGAACGTGGCGAGCAGGAAGGTGAACATCAGCGGCATCCAGCTGAAGATCTGCTGCTGCACGGGATCGGGCTGCGGCGGGTTCAGCTGCATCTGGATCCACATCGTGATGCCCATGATGATCGGCCACACGCCGACGAGCAGGAAACCCGGCACGCCAAACGGAAGCAAACCGAACAGGTTGAAAATTGAAGTTGGATCGGGCGCGGAAAGGTCTTGTATCCAGCCGATGAACGGAGCGTGGCGCATGTCGATCGAGGTGTAGAGCACCTTGTATAGCGCAAAGAATACAGGAATCTGGACCAGGATCGGCAAGCAGCCGGCGGCCGGGTTGATCTTTTCTTTCTGATAGAGCTGCATAAGCTCTTGCTGCATCCGCGGCTTATCATCCTTGAAGCGCTCGCGCAGAGATTCCATCTGCGGCTGCAGCTTCTTCATCTTCGCCATCGACACATAAGATTTGTTAGCGAGTGGATAAAAGAGAAGCTTGACGATTACAGTAAGCGCCAGAATGGCAAAGCCGAAGTTGCCGAGGATGCCGTACAGCCACGTCAACGCGTGGTTCATTGGCTTGGTCAGAAAGTAGAACCAGCCCCAATCGATCATCAAATCGAACTTCTCGATTCCCAGATCCTCGCCGTACTTCTCGATGATCGAGGTCTTCTTTGCGCCAGCGTACAGGTTTGTTTTCACCGAAGCGACGCTGCCGGCCGCCACGACGGTGGGCACGGATTCGAACTCCGCGAGGAACATCGGGAGTTGCTTGGCATCTTTCGGCGCTTCGCCTTCAAGGTTGGCATTGTAGGCCACCTTTTGATCGGGAATGATGGCTGAAGCCCAGTACTTGTCGGTGATGCCGAGCCAGCCGCCAGTCTTGCCATCGAAGCGAACGGGAGGTTCGGCGGTCGCGTTGTGGAAAGTGATTTCCTGAAGGCCCGCGTCTCCGGGGACGCCCAGAAGGCCTTCGTGCTGAATCCAAACCGAGGGCGTTTTGGGTGCGCCGAAACGGAAGAGACGCGCGAACGGTTTGAGTGCCACGTCGCTGGCGCTCTTGTTCTCGACTTCGTCGTTGATCGAGAACATGTAGTTTTCGTCGATGGAAACGATGCGGCGGAAGATGAGCCCTTCGCCGTTGTCCCACTCGAGCGTGACCGGCGAATCTGGCTTCAGTGGACCGGGCGTTTTGGCCGTCCAAAGCGTTTCACTGTCGGGGACCTTCACAGGTTTACCGGAAGTGGCCCATCCGAGGCGCGCGAAGTAGCCGCCGACATCGGAGAGTGGAGAGAACAGCACAATGTTGGGGCTCTTGGGGTCGACCGTCTCATGGTATTTCACGAGCGAGAGGTCGTCGAAGGCAGCTCCCTTCAAAGCGATAGAGCCCCTGAGGGACGGAGTTTCGATCGCGATGCGGGGCGAAGCTGCAATGCCCTGCTCACGTGTTGCGGGCTTGGCGGTAGCGATCGTTGCGGCGGGCGCTTGAGCCGCGGACGTTGCCGACGGTGCAGTTGGGGTGGGGTTTGACGATTGAGCGGCTTTGCTTGCCGACTCGCGCGTTTGGCGGGCCTTCTCGGCCTCCATCTGCGGTGTGGCGAAGAAATAGCTCCAACCCAACAGGACCGCCATGGAGAGGACGATCGCGATCAGGACGTTGACCTGGTTGTCGGGCTGCTGGCTCTTCATCGTGGCCTCAGTTCGGCGGTGGTACGGCAAGCGTGCCGCGCTCTAGTCTGTTCGGTGTGCGGTGCCCATGCGTGTCACAACTGCTGTGCCACGGCAAAGGGGACATGCGGTCACTGCGCAGGTGATCTCGTGCATTGATCGTTGTGGGTGACGTCTCGGGCCAATCATTTCCGGCCAATCATCCATCTTTCGGCCGGCGCTTCTCTGCGGGGGCGTGATGCACGCGATGAAAGGCGCGTTCAAGGTCTTTCTTGAGTGCGTCGAAGGGGATGTCGAGCGCGTCCTTGCGGGCGATGAGAACATAGTCCTGTCCGGGGCGGGCCGACGAGGCCGCAACCGCGGCGACAGCGGCCTTCAAACGGCGCCGTATGCGGTTGCGTTCGACGGCGCCGCCGATGGCCTTGGTTACCGTGAAGCCGAAGCGCGGCGGAGACGAAGCGGCGGCCGGCTCGGCGCGAGGCTTCCTCTCCAAAACAAAGGGGGGCGTTGGGCATCTCGCCCCGCCCCGAATGCGCAGGAATTCCGATCGCCGTTTTAAGGTGGTGAGCTTCATTTTCCCACCCACGCTCGTTAGGTCCGCAATGCGGCCGAGACGCGACTAGGCCGACAGGCGCTTGCGGCCTTTGGCGCGGCGACGGGCGAGAACCCTTACGCCGCCCGCAGTTTCCATGCGCTTGCGGAACCCATGCCGGCGCTTGCGCACAAGCTTGCTCGGTTGATACGTGCGCTTCACGGTACTCTCCGTCTCGTCGATGCGTCCGGCAGGCTAAGGTCGTCGTTTGACGGCGCCGGGCGATTTGGTTGCAAATTCAAAGGGCTGCCAGACACGTGCCTTGGAGCCGACGCGATCGCGATCAGCTCGGGTCCTTTCCAGCAGGAATGGAAGAGGCAACTCTATAGGGGGGCGGCTTGACCAAGTCAATCGGGGCGGTGGCCGCGTCAGAAGGCGAAACCCGGCGTGCAAAGCAGCGTAGATTGTAACACGTGACCAGCCGAGCGCTCCGCCCGATGTGTACATGCATTCAATTGCAGCGAGCGTTGTGGGGGGGGGCGGTATCGCTCAGGCGAGATTTCGGGGAGAGGACATGACGAATGATGCGATGGCTTCGTCGGCTCTGACGCGGTGGGTTCCGCTGGCCGTGCTTCTGGCGACGATGGCGCTCGTTTTTGGGATGGGTTGGCATCACCTCCTATCATTCGAGTCTATCGGGCGGAACTATGCTGAACTGCGGGGTTTTATCGACGGCAACCTGGCCTTGGCACTGGCGCTTTACGTGCTGGTGTATGCCGCCGTGGTGGCGTTGTCGTTGCCGGGCGGCTTGGTGATGACGCTAGCGGGAGGGTTGCTGTTCGGCTGGAAGATCGGAGCGCCGGCGACCGTGATCGCGGCAACCGCCGGCGCGACACTGCTGTTTCTCATCGCGAAGACGTCCCTTGCAGATGCGCTTTCGGCGCGGGCTGGGCCATGGCTGGTCCGGCTCCAAGACGGTTTCCGGGAAAATGCATTGAGCTACATGCTTTTTCTGCGATTGGTCCCGGCGTTCCCGTTCTTCATCGTCAATCTGGCGCCTGCGCTGCTTGGCGTGCCGCTTTCCACCTTTGTCCTCGGGACTTTTCTCGGCATCATTCCGGGAACGATCGCGTTCTCTGTTGCAGGAGCCGGGCTTGGCAGTGTGGTCGAGGCACAAAATACTGTGCATGCTGTGTGTCTTCAACGGCAGGCGGGCGAGCCGAATCTCGCGTGTCCGTATACGATCGATACGGGAAATCTCATCACCGGCGAACTCGTGGCGGCTTTCGTCCTGATCGGACTTGTCGCGCTTTTCCCGGTCGCGGCGAAGACATGGAGTGCGCGAAATGCAGCCCGATGAGCCGACGTCATCGCCGGACACCGCTTCTCCGACGACGCGGCTCGAGGTGGACCTGTGCGTGATCGGCGCGGGATCGGGCGGACTTTCGATCGCAGCGGGCGCCGCAGCGTTCGGGCGCCGGGTGGTCCTGATTGAAAAACACAAAATGGGGGGTGATTGCCTCAACTACGGTTGCGTCCCCTCGAAGGCGTTGATTGCTGCCGCGCGGCGGGCGCATGCGATGCGGACCGCTGCGTCGTTCGGTATCAAGCCGGTGGAGCCGATGATTGATCACGTTGCCGTAAATCAGCATGTGCAGTCGGTGATTGCCGCTATTGCGCCGAACGATAGCGTCGAGCGGTTTCAGGGTCTGGGTGTTCAAGTGATCCAGACTGCAGGTCGCTTTATCGATGAAAAAGCCGTGGCCGCGGGTGACTATGTCATCGCTGCGCGCCGATTTGTGATTGCGACGGGATCTTCACCCGAGGTGCCGCCGATACCCGGCCTCGATGACGTCGATTATTTCACCAACGAGACGTTGTTTCAGAACGCCGTGCGACCGGAGCATCTCATTATCATCGGGGGCGGGCCGATCGGGATCGAGATGGCACAAGCGCATCGGCGTCTGGGCAGTAGGGTGACAGTGATCGAACGCGAGAAGGCACTGAGTAAGGACGATCCGGAGATGGCGTCGCAATTGCTCGATATGATCCGTGCGGAAGGCGTGGACGTGCGCGAGGGTACGGGCGCACAATCGGTGAAGCGAACGGCAGAAGGCGTGCGTGTCGAAGTCAGGGGGCCAAGCGGGACAAACGTCGTCGACGGTTCGCACCTCTTGCTCGCGGTCGGACGGCGGCCCAACATTGCCGATCTCAATCTGACGGCGGCAGGGGTCCGGTTTGAGAAGAGCGGGATCATCGTCGATCGCGGAACTCCGGACCAGCAACCGGAAGATTTATGCCATCGGGGATGTGGCGGGCGGTCCACAATTCACGCACGTCGCAAATTACCATGCAGGTATCGTACTGCGGCGTGCGTTGTTTCGTATTCCGGCGAAAGTTCAGGCGGGACACGTTCCTTGGGTGACGTTCACGGAACCGGAACTTGCTCACGTCGGCCTGAGCGAGGCAGACGCAACGGCAAAAAGGTTAAAGGTGCGTGTGCTGCGCTGGCCGTTTCATGAGAACGACCGGGCGCAGGCCGAGCGTGAGACGCATGGGCACGTCAAGGTCGTTACCGATGCGAGGGGACGAATTCTGGGCGCGACCATCCTCGGTGCTCAGGCTGGGGAGCTTATCCAGATGTGGTCGCTGGCAATCTCGCAAGGGCTTGGCATTCGGGCGATGACAGGTTGGATCTCCCCCTATCCGACATTGGGCGAGGTGAACAAGCGGGCCGCTTACAGGTTCTTCGTGGACTCTGCTGGCAGTCCGTTGTTGCGGCGCATCATCGGTTGGCTGGCCAAGCTTGGCTAAAGTTCGAGATATGGAAAATGTTGGCGCGATCAACTTTAGCGCCTATCTAGCAAGGGTGAAGAACCCGCTGAGGGCACGACCGGCGAGCGGCTGACAAGTTGCTCTCAAAGTGTCACATTCCCGGCCGTGACGGGAAGAGGCCCTGACGACCGTGCTGCAGGATTTGGAACGCCAGAAGGCCGCCGACGGTCAGGGACAGCCCAGGCCGGAGGACGCGGCTGTTCGGCGTGTGGTTGGACGGGTCAGTGGGGCGTGGCGGGGACTTCGGTCACGGGTACGGTTTGGGCTGCCCGCCAAACTGCTCGTCATCACCGGCGTGTTCGTGATGATCGCACAGGTTTTGATTTTCCTGCCCGCGCTGGCGAGTTTCCGTGTCAACTGGCTGAACGATCGCATCAATACCGCACTGGTCTCTGCGTTGGCAGCCGACGCCGTGCCCGGGCGCGAAGTTCCGCCTGCGCTTCGTAACGAGTTGCTGCGCACAGCACTGGTGCGCGCCATCGCCGTGCGCCGTGGCGGGGCCCGCCGCGTGATCCTCCCGCCGGTGCAGGAAATCAGCATCGACGTGACATACGATATGCGTCAATTGGCACGAACGACGTTCTCAGATCAGGTTGGGCAGCGGCTCGTTCATATCGGCGATGCCCTTAATGTTATGCGCTCGGATGGCGACCGCACGATGCGGGTTATCGGCTTGGTGGGGCCGCGCTTCGACGATGTGATCGAAGTCGTGATGCCAGAAGAGCCGTTGCAGCGCGCAATGTATCGTTACGGCACGGAAATTTTCTGGTTGTCGCTGTTCGTGGCGCTCGCAACGGCATCCCTCGTTTACATTGTCATCAGCCAATTGCTCGTGAAACCTATCCGGAAGCTTTCGCGCAATATTGTCGACTACAGCGAAAACCCCGAGGACCCGTCGCGGGTCGTCGTCCCGTCGGGACGAACTGACGAGATCGGTCGCGCGGAAGAAGAACTGGCGCAAATGCAGCGACAGCTGTCGCAACTCTTAAAGCAGAAGACACGGCTAGCGCAGTTGGGCCTTGCGGTTTCAAAGATCAATCATGACCTGCGTAACATGCTCGCGAATGCACAGCTGATCTCGGACCGCTTGACGGATAGTGCGGACCCGACAGTGCAGCGTGTGGCGCCTAAACTGATCGCATCACTCGATCGCGCCATTAATTTCTGCAACGAGACGCTCCGCTTCGGTCGCACGGAAGAGACGGTCCAGCGCCGCGAAGTGTTCACGCTGAGGCCGCTGGTTGAGGACGTGGTCGAGACGTTGAATTTGGGTCGCGACGATACCATCGCGCTTGCTCTTGATGTGGATCCCGCGCTGCGGGTGGATGCGGACCGCGAGCATCTGTTCCGAATTTTCTCCAACCTCTGTCGCAATGCGGTTCAGGCCATCGAAGGGAGAGAGGAGGGGCCCGCCGGTGGGCGGATCGAGATCCGCGGCTGGCGCGAGGATCACACGGTCTGCGTCGTTGTCAGTGATAATGGACCGGGTGTGCCGATGAAGTCCCGTGATAAACTGTTCCAGCCGTTTCAAGGCTCGACCCGGCGCGGTGGAACGGGACTGGGACTGCCGATCTCCGCAGAACTTGCGCAAGCGCACGGGGGCAGCCTCAGGCTGATTGAAACGCTCTCGGGAGCGGCGTTTGAGCTCAGGATCCCGGATCGACAGGCATGATGCGTAAGGCGCGAGGGCGCACGAGTTTCGGATGTGCGCTCGCACGTTAGACCTGGCGACCGGCGCGACCAATACTCTCGCTGCCACCCCTTGCGCCCGCGGAGCTCTCCCAGTAGAAGGAGCGCTCTTGCCGCTGAGGTCTGGGCTGGGTCTTCGAGACTTTGCTGACCACGGTACCCATTAGCAAGACATGCGCCCGTAGCTCAGCTGGATAGAGCACCAGACTACGAATCTGGGGGTCAGAGGTTCGAATCCTTTCGGGCGCGCCACTTTCTATTTGTAATCAATAATTTGCGCGGATGGCGTTCTAAGTCGTCTCCGATTGCCGACAGTGTTGCAAGTTGTTGTGAAGCTTGGGCCGAACAGCAAGCACTTCGAATGCACGGGCGCGATTTGACGAGTGACTTAGCGGACCCCTCGTATGCCAACTTGAACTGCCTGTTCCATCGCTTCAAGAAATCGAGACCGGTCTCGTGCCGCGAACGCAGCATTGAGGCCGCGGCTTTCCCCAGTCTCACGTAGATGCCGTTGAAGGTCTCGCATCGCAACCGCCGTGCCGATGTTTGCCGTGGTGAAGGGCTTTCCGGTCGGACCGATGCACTGCGCTCCGGCCTTGAGACATCGTGCGGCAAGCAAAATGTCTGCAGTGACGACAATGTCAAAAGCGCCGGCGCGCTCGGCGATCCAATCGTCGGCGGCATCCGCTCCTTCGGCGACCACAACACGCTGTATCAGCGGGTTCTCTTCAAGCCGCATCCAGCTGTTGGAAACCATAAAGATGGTGAGGCCATGTCTTGCAGCGACGCGGACTGCCTCGGCCTTAACCGGACATGCATCGGCATCGACGTAAATTTGCATTGTCGGCATCAGATCCTGATCTTCGCTCAACGCGCATGGCCAATGCCCGACTAGTTCCCAGATCAATAGGTTTGATTGGCTTACCGAACAGACGAATTGCTGGAGTTCAGCTTTATTCAATTCATGCGGGCGGTGCTCATGCTTGGAAGTGCTTGAGATGAAGTAGCGCTATGTCTCATTCAACCCGCGCCGCAGGATGTCCATGAGCGGGCTGAGCAAAAATTGTAGCAGCGTGCGTTCCTCACTTACAAAGATTACCTCCGCCGGCATGCCCGGCAGAAGTTCAATGCCGGGCGCATGTTTGGCCAGATCTGCACGGTCGATCTCCACTTTTGCAACGAAATAGCTCTGGTTGCCGTGTGCATCCGTCACGCGATCAGCAGAGGTGAACCGTACGACGCCCTTGATTCGCGGCAGAATGCGCATCGAATAGGCTGAAAGATGCACTTGCGCCGTTTGCCCCGGATGGATGAGCCGAATATCATTCGGCTGCACCCTTGCCTCCACAATGAGTGTATCGTCCTTCGGCACGATCTCCAGCACCGGTTCACCCCGCTGCAGCACGCCTCCCACCGTCTTGAACCGCAGATTGATCACCGTCCCGTCGACCGGCGCCGTGATCGTCGTGCGATTGAGCACGTCTTGGCTGGCCCTGAGCCGGTTCGTCTTGTCGGCAAGGTCAGTCGCGACCTTGTCGAGTTCGCCTGCCACCTCGTCGAGACGTGCCGCGTCGCCGCTTGCAATCAACAGCTCCGTTTCCGCAATCTGCTGCCGCGCCTTGGCGCTGGCCGCCTCGAACTCCGACCGCCGCGCACCCAATTCGCTTTGCGCCCGTCTAAGCCGTAGCGCCTCCGGCTTCGGAATCAGCCCTTGCGCCAGCAGCTTTTCCTTGCCCTCGACTTCTTCATTAATGAGCCCCATCTGCTGTACGATGTTACGGATTTGCGCCTCGTGCCCGTCGATCTCCGCTTCAAGTTGCGCGATGCGCTGACGCTGCACACGGACCTGCGCTGCCCGCGCCTGCGCCCGCGCCTCAAAAATGTTCTTCTGTGAGGCTGCCACCGCCACGGGCGCACCATTTTCCAGGAGTGATGGCGGGAATGTCACGTCAGCCGCCCCGCTCCGTTCTGCCTCAAGCCGTACCTTGCGTGCTTCGAGCGCCCTGAGGTCCGCCAGCAGAACGTCGTGCGCCGACTGAGGCTGAATCGGCTCCAGAACCATGAGCGGATCACCCGCCTTCACTTCGGCGCCGTCCCGCACCTTCAGATCTCGAATGATGCCGCCTTCAAGATGTTGCACCACGCGGCGGCTGCTGTTGGGACTGATGATACCCGACGCAATCGCGCCCCCGGCTAGCGGCGCCAACGCCGCCCAAAGCCCGAAGCCCACGACGAACACAAGTATGATCGCATAGCCCCACATTACCGGTGAGCGGACGCTCGCCTTAAGCGAGCCCTGAGCAGAATTCCCGCTGCCGATCGTCTCGGCGACCCGGCCCACGGCCCGCCCGGCGCGTGCGATTGCCAGCTCTCTGCTCATGCATCACCTGTTGCGCTGTGTTCGAGCAGCTTCTGCGCCGCTGGCGTCACGGCCGGACGCCACATCGGCACGGTTTCCTCACCGCCCTCGCTGGCGGCCGTCCCGCTCCACGCCTTCATCACTTCGTCACGATGTCCGAAGTGCGCCACTCGGCCGTTCTGGATCACGAGAAGCTTGTCCGCCTGAGCCAACGTCGAAGGGCGATGCCCCACGACGACAACGGCCACGTCCGCGGCCTTCAGATCCCGGAGAGCTTCCGCTAGCCCGGCCTCGCCCGCTTTATCGAGATTGGCGTTGGGTTCATCGAGCACCACGAGTTTCGGCCGCCCGAACACCGCCCGGGCTAGACCGATGCGCTGCCGCTGCCCACCCGAGAGCCGCACACCGCCGAACCCGACACCCGTTTCATAGGCCTGCGGCAAGCGCTGGATCAGATCGTGCACCCGCGCGAGTTTCGACGCCGACACGACTTCCGTGTCGTTGGCGGGCCCCATGCGCGCGATGTTCTCCCGCAGCGTTCCTGGAAAGAGTTCGACATCTTGCGGCAGATATCCAAGCGAACGGCCCAGCTGCTCGCGATCCCAATGCGCAAGATCTGATCCGTCGAGCACGATGCGGCCACTCGCCGGCCGGTTCAGTCCGACGAGCAACCGGCAGAGCGTGCTCTTGCCTGCTCCCGACGGCCCCACGATTGCCAACACCTCGCCGGGCACGATTTCGAAGGAGACATCCGTTAAAATCGGATGTCCGCTTTCCGGCACAGCGTAGGAGACGCCGCGCACGAGCATATAACCATCCGGCGACGGCAGCCGCGTGCGCTGCCGTTCCGGCGGATATTTCGCGATTTGCTCGTTCAACCGCTGATAAGCGAACCGCGCAGCGATATAGCTCGACCACATACTGATCGCCATTTCGACCGGTGCCAACGCCCGGCCCAGCATGATGGCCGCCGCGATCATCGCGCCAGGTGTGATTTGGTTCTCTACGACGAGCCACGCGCCCATCCCGAGTATGGCCACCTGAACGAACGCACGCAGGAACTTCGACAGGGTGACCAGTCGTCCGGACAAATCGCCCGCCGCATGAAGCGCCGATGTCTCCTGCTCATTGAGCGCACGCCACCGGTCCGCCATCGCCGGCATCATACCCATCGCAGTCACGGCTTCGGCGTTGCGCACCGTGACATCGGCCAGCCGCATAATCTCTATGGAGGCCTGTTCCGCCGTCTCGTTGGGCTCGTGCGTTGCGTATTCCGTCACATAGCTGATAGCGAGCAGGATCAGTGCCGACAAAAGCGCAATCATGCCGAGATAGGGATGCAATATCCAAATGAACACGACGAAGATTGGCACCCACGGCGCGTCGTAGAGCGCGCCCATCCCCTGGGTCGAAACGAAATGGCGGATATACTGCAGATCGCGCAGCCGCTCTGTTCCGGCCGCATCTCCCGCAATTTGTGCCTGGCAGCACGCCTCCAGATAGGCCGGCCCCAGTTTTTCATTGATCCAGCTTGCCGTTCGTAAAGCTATTGCTGACCGCAATGTGTCGAGGACGCACATTACGAGCAGTGCGCCCGATGCAATCAAGGTGAGAAGAATGAGCGTTTCGACTTTGCCGGAGCGCAGGACGCGATCCATGACCTGGATCATGTAAATCGGCGTCGCCAACATCAGCGCGTTAATGACGAAACTGAAGATCGCGATCGACTGGAACGCCGGCCGGCATTCCTTCATTGCCGTCTCAAGAAGCGATGGCCCCGCCACGGTTCCATTCTGGTGAACATTCATGGTCAAGCCGCCTCGATTTGGCACGGCCTCACGGACGCTGTGCCGCTTCGGTCAGTACATCCCACGGTGGGAGCAAGATGCGGACCAGAGCCCGAAGCCAGGCGCCGAAACGAAAAGGGCCGGCCCAGTTTCCCGGACCGCCCCTGAACTTGCGATGAAAGAAATGCGGCTTAGGCCAGATCGCCGTTCGTCGGAACCGGCTTGAAGCAGTCGTACTTTGGCTTGTAGCAGTCCTTCGTCTTCACGACCTTGATCTCAACGCACTTCGCCAGTTTCTTTACGACCGGCGAGCAGACGAGTTTCTTGGGTACGTAGCAGGTGAAAATCTTCATGGGGTCAACTCCTGGACAGGATTGAGCGCATTCGCTCAATACCAATACGTCGCCAAATCCTTGATGTCAGGGTCACATTGGAACGGTGGTAAAGAGTAACCACGTTGTGGTGAACCGCTCCGCGCGCGTCTTTTACTAATCGTTTAACTTAATCTCTGCGCAATTCAGAAAATGAAAAAGGGGGCGCGAGCCCCCTTTTCCGGATTGCGATCTAGCGCAGCCGAACGGCCCTTACTTCAGAGGCGCTGCCACTTCTTCGCGCGCGCCGAGTTTGTAAGTCAAACCGATGCGGGCTACGACGAAGTCGTTATCATAGTCGATGGCTGCCACGCAGATCGCGCCGCAAACCCCGGGATCGCCCACATAACTTCTCTCGTCGTCGCTCAGATCGATGTAGAGCGCTTCTGCTCGGAGACCCCAGCGGCCGCTCCGCAGAAGTTCGACACCTCCGCCAACCGTCCAGCCCCAGTTCCAATCTTCATCGGACGCCGAGAAAGCCAGAGCCGGTGTTGCAAAGCTATGCTCAACCTTGGCGTATGCAATGCCGCCGGTTGCGTAAAAGAGCATCGAGTCACTGTGGGCAATGCCGATGCGAAAGACGAGACGTTCCATAGAATTTGATGTCGCTCGAGAGCGTGTTGCACGGAGCGCCGCCGCACGTGACGTCACTGTCGACCCAGCTCGAATCCGAGATCCGCCCAGTTATAATCGAACTCGATACCGACCACGAGACGCCCGCACTGAATGTTGTAGCCGTTGTAAACGCCACCGGTGAAGCCGTTCAAATCGCTGCTTACCGTGACGCCGGGCCCGCCAAGAGCGTAGTCGGTGTCTTGATCGAAATACCCCACTGCCGCGCCGATGTAGAACCCGGCGAACGGTCCGCCGTCGCAGGTCCGGGCTTCGGCCACCGGTGCCGGGCCGTCCTTGATGCTCATTCCATCGGCCATAGCAGCGGATGTACCGCCAACGACGGCGAAGAGTGCTGCGAGGCACCCCATCAATTTGCGCATAGTTATCCCCCTGTCGGATAGCCGCTACGCGCTCACAATGGGCGGCGAAATACTCCTGCGTAGCGAGCAGTGATTCGCTGCGCTGGTCGACATGAAATGTGAAAGGGAAGTCTGCTGACGCGAGAGCGTGACCGAATCCACACGCATGCCGTCGTCTGATAAGTTTCCGTTAAGGTGTTTGGGTCCTTGGAAGCGGTCCGCTCGTGCTCGTGGGCAACGCCCGACACGTAGGATCGTGGACCGTCGCATGCTCCAATTTCACCGTTCAGCAGAGGCCGCGTTCCACGGCGTTTCCGCACAGCGTTGTGAGCGGGGACGACTAACCTTTTCCGCGCACACGGATCGATCGCCGTGTCAGACCTGAGACGATCGCAGCCGCGTAACCGTGGCTGCCCAACTGAAACGTGTTTGAAGTTCAGGTGCCACGCGACCTATCGGCTGGTCGACGATGACGACGTGGAGGAGCCGTTGTCAGACGGCACCTCCCTTTGCTGAGGTTGTGGAGTTTCAACCGTCGAACCGCCCGATTGCGACAATGGGGGCGTTCCGGGAGGCAAGTCGTTCATCAGGCGCCAAATCTCAAACCAGAGAGGCACGCCGTTCATTTGAACCCAGCCGCGGGCGCGCACACCTTGGCGCAACTGTTGGGGCGTGGGCCATACAGCGCCCTCCTTACGCTTCACGATCACCACGCCCGACACGTAGGATCGTGGACCGTCGCATGCTCCAATTTCACCGTTCAGCAGAGGCCGCGTTCCACGGCGTTTCCGCACAGCGTTGTGAGCGGGGACGACTAACCTTTTCCGCGCACACGAATCGCGGTGTCAGACCTGAGACGATCGCAGCCGCCTAACCGTGGCTGCCCAACGGAAACGTGTTTGAAGTTCAGGTGCCACGCGACCTATCGGCTGGTCGACGATGACGACGTCGAGGAGCCGTTGTCAGACGGCACCTCCCTTTGCTGAGGTTGTGGAGTTTCAACCGTCGAACCGCCCGATTGCGACAATGGGGGCGTTCCGGGAGGCAAGTCGTTCATCAGGCGCCAAATCTCAAACCAGAGAGGCACGCGGTTCATTTGAACCCAGCCGCGCGCGCGCACACCTTGGCGCAACTGTTGGGGCGTGGGCCATACAGCGCCCTCCTTACGCTTCACGATCAGCCGAAAGCGTCCGCGCCCGTCGTCTGATGGGTCGATAAAATTGACCGTTCCAAGAAATGTTCCGGTGGAGAGTTGCGGCAGACCTGAGAATTGGAGGACAGGCCACCCTTCGAACTGCAGGCGAACGTCCTGTCCGACCCGGAGGAAGGGCAGATCCACGCCATTGACGTAAATTTCCACGGTCCTGTCATCTGTCTCCGGCACAATATGTGCGATCGGGACGCCGGATTTCAGCAGGCCACTGTTCTCACCAGCAAGAATGCTTTGAACAATTCCATCCCGCGGCGCCCGAATTTCAAGCGTCATTTGCCGTGCGATTTGGGTGTCGAGCCGCGCAAGACGCCCTTCGGCGTCCGCGAGATCTTTCTGTGCCCGCGCCTCGGCAATGCGTGCTTGTTCGACACTGAATTCGGTCGAGAATTCTTTCTTTTGGAGGGCTTTTTGGCGCTCCTGATTTTTATTGGCCAACGTCACAGACAGGTTCAGCGCGGTGATCTCTCGCGCTAGGGCTTCCCTTTCCTTTCTCAGGCGGCCAACGATGTCGGGGTCATTGTCAGCCATGCGTGCAACAACGTCCCCTTTCTTCACTCGATCGCCTTCACGCACGAACCACTTCTCGACGTTGCCATCGAGGTTCGCTGTGATGATTTGTAGCCGCTCGGCAGGATCGAAGGCAATGACACGGCCGTCACCTACAGCTGTTTGCTGCCAGGGGATGAAGAGCACGGCTGAAATGATCAGCGCTGCCGCTGCAAGTATGATGCGCACCGATCTGCGGATCGACCATGGTGTGCTCAGCATTCGGTACGCCAGAGATTGGGAAAGATACGCCGGAGTCATGCGTCGGTCCCTCGGATCTTCACAGCGCGGGTGACATAGGGATCAATTGCAGCATCGAACGAATTGATCATCAGGATACGGTCGGGAAAGCGGGCTTTGAACTCCCGGATGAAAGTGATCTGGTCGTCGGCTTCCATGAGGTTGAAGAACATGTCTATGAGTACGATCGGACGATTGCTCATAAAGGTTCTAGCGACAGCGTAGCGTGCGCGGTCCGAAATACTCATCTCGACGTCGTTGAGCATATGGTCAGCGTCGGTCTGTTCCGACGGGCGAAGCAGTGGGTTATTGAGGACTGTCAACCGAGCAGCATCAAGCGTGTCCGCATCGCTCAACAGAGACAGGTTTTCTGCCAGCGTCATCCGGAGAACGGCAGGGCGGGCCAGAAATAGGACTTGATCGGGCGCACTGTCGCGATTGATAAAGGCGTCAGTATCCCATTTCAGTGTGACATCGTCGAAACGATCTGAGGCGGCGATCCGCTGCAGGAATACACTGCAGTTCCGGCGTGAAGGTCCGCGCAACACAGCATTTCCGGCGAGCGGCAGAGCGGACGAACACGACCCAACCGACGCTCAGCGAGCAACTCAAGGCACTTGAGGAGCGTCTAGGATTTCAACTTGTCGAGCGTTCGTCGTCGGGCGCCGTTCTCACTCCGGCGGGGGCCCAGGTGGTCGAAATCGCTCGCCGGATGTTACGGGACGCAAATGAAATACGGGCGATTTCGAGCTTTCAGAACAATAAGCTTTCCGGATATCTGAGGCTCGCCGTACCCTCTACAATCGGGCCCTACCTCTTCAAGTACGCCGCACCCCGCCTCCACCGCGCATATCCGCAACTTCGACTTCACGTGCGCGAAGATTTGCCCGGCAATCTTTTCAAAACCCTGTTGGATAGCCAAGACGACTTGATCATCACGCTTTCTCCTTCTCAGTCGAGCGATATCGTAGCCATTCCTCTCTTCCGCGAACCGCTCAATCTTGTCGTTGGCGCTGACGATCCGCTGGCGAAATCAGGTAAAGTGGCACTTGCTGATCTGAAGGGGCGGGACCTGCTCACTCTTGGGCCGGCTCATAAACTCCACGACGGTGTTCTGCCCCTGTGCGAGGAAGCTGGTGCCAAACTTCGCTTTGATTTTGAGGGGACCAGCCTCGACATGCTTCGTGAGATGGTGATCATGGGGCTTGGCGTGACGTTCATGCCGGGTCTCTACACGAACCGTGAACTCGTCAGCGATGGGGATGTGGCGGTGCTCGATCTGGAGGATCGCCAAATCCATCGGACCATCTTTATGGCCTGGCGGAAGGCCACGCTACGCGCGGGATCCTATGAAAAACTTGTCGAGTTCTTCAAGAAGCTTCCTAGCGAAGTCCCGGCCATGAAGTGTCTGGAGCCTGTTTGAAGGAGCGAATGAAACGCAATCGTGGGCATCGTAATCGGTTGCATGCGGTCGATGTGCTGGCGCTCAAAAGTGTGATGCGGTCGGTTTGGCGTGATTGTCGCTTTGGAACCGCAAGCGCGACGGCGGCGGAGTTTCCTGCAATTTAGTTGAAGTCAGGCTCGATCGAAGAGGCCGGATGGCGGGCATCGCCCCGGCGGTTCATTGGGCGAACATAGGTGATGCTCGCTTCGGGGTGTTCGATCTTGACCTTCTGGGCGGCGGCTAGAGCATCGTGACCTTCTGCTGTGACGTGCCGTGCGCGCCCGTTGAGTTTAAGGCCTATCGTAAACTGCATGACGGTCCTCCGTCGACTAGTCGCTCTCTAATTCTAGCACGAGTGATCGCCTGTCACGACGATCGAATCGCCCGCACCCGAAGATTGCGGGCGATCATTTTATCCTGCCAAGCCGAAAAACGCTCGCACTGTACACCTTGCTCGTAGCCCGGGACGCGGCAACGCTCGACCGTCGGCACAGTTCTGCTCGGTAAGCGGAGGTCAGTCGCCCCGTGTATGTGCGAGGAAAAAGCGGAGCATTTCGGCGGTGGCGTCGGGTCCGCGCGGATCGGTGTAGGAGCCAGCCGGGCTGCCCCCTGACCAGGCGTGGCCGGCACCGTGGATCACCCAATCCTCGATGACGCTGCGGCCGTGGCCGTCGCGTTGAATGGAGCGGGTGAAGCGTCGTCCGCCCGGCGAGGTGCCACTCTCGACCTCGCGGGGATAAGTCTTGCCGGCAGCGGCCCCAGCAACGACATCGGCTCCATTTCGCGGATGCACCGTTTTGTCCGCATCGCCGTGGAAGACGATCGTGGGGATGAGTGTCTCGCGGGCCGCGGTGTATGGACCATGACGTCCCTGCATGGCCGTGAAGGCGGAGGGCATATCGCGCGCGACACCGCAGGCCAATCCGGAATGCACGCCGACGGCGGCAAAGATTTCAGGGTAGCTCTCCGCGACGACGGCGGCCGCGGCGCCGCCGGCCGACAGGCCGGCTATATAAACGCGGCGCGGATCAATGCTGTGTTCGCGCATGATCTGCTGTGCGATGCCGGCGATGAGGGATGGTTCACCTTGACCGCGGGATTGATGTTTCGTCTCGAACCAGTTCCAACATTTCGAGGCGTTCGCGGTGGTGATCTGTTCAGGGTAAGCGACAAAGCAACCTTGATCTTCGGCAGCGAAGTTCATGCGCGTGGCGGTGGCGAAATCATCGGCGGATTGGCTGCAGCCATGAAGCATTATGACGAGCGGGCGCGGTTCATCCAGTGAGCGGCTGGAGATGGCCGGAATGTAGAGTTTGTAATCGCGAATGCCGGCGGCGTTGCTGATTGACTTCGCCACGAACGAGCCCGCAGCGGGCGCCAAGTCGCACGGCGAAACGGGCGTACCCTTGTTCAATCCTGCTGCGAGGGATTGCAGGCCATCGAAGATTCGAGCGGTGCCATGCTGCGATGGCGCCTCCGCCTTGGGTCGCGCGGACCGGAATACGGGCTCGAGTGGTGTCGTGGTCGCACTGTGCGATGCTGACGCGGTGATGTCGTCAGCAGCGAGGTCGATCGTCGGCGGGGAGAGGATTTCGCGGGATGGCTCTTCGCCGGGATCCGGTGACGCGCCGCCCCGCAACAGCCGCTGAATGAAGGCAGTTGCTTCCGTCAGACGGCCCGATCGTGTGAGGCGAACAGCCTGTACCAACTCTTCGGGTATTGGCTTTGTCATCTCGAAATCCTTCTTGACGATATTACTGTCGCGGGCGGGATGTGGTGCCGCCGCCGTGCTTGAGACGCGTGTTGGGCGAGGGTCACCGCATGCGATCCGCCAGGGCGGCCTTCACATCGGCATTTGCATGCAGTGCGCCGAGGACAGCGATAGAGGCTATTGCCGCTCGGGCGAGTTCAGGGGAGACGTCGGCGGCGATGCTGACGAGGCCCAGGACGTTGATCTCGAGTTGCTGCCCGGCTGCCTGGACGGCTTCCAGTTCCTGCTTTGTGTAGTGCCGAAGTCCGAGATCGAGGGATTGGCGAACGATGCTCTTTTGCAGAACGTCGGTGTGCCGATCGAGTTGCCTGCGGATGGCGGTGCGGATGAGGTCGGTCCGGTTAGAATAGAAGCCGTCCTTGACCAGCAGGTCGATCTGTCCGAGGTCGACATACCCCAGGTTGAGGGTGATTTTCTCGCTATCCGTCCGCGTCCGAACCACTTCGTTCATGCTGCATCCGCCATCCTGCCACCATCCACATGGATGGTATATGGAGTGTCGGGGGGACAAATCAAGGTTGTCTTCGATTTGTACAACTCAGCTAGGTGGAGCCGGCCACCACGCGCGTGGCAGCGGCGCGGAGCGATGCGATCATTTCTTCCGCGTAGGGCTCCAGATCAGGGCGCAGGACCACGCTTTCCTGTTCGTTGGCATCGGTGCGGGAGATAACGGCGGACGTGGGCTTGTCGCTGATGTTCACCGGCAAATGCGGAACGCCGGCAGGGATATAAACGAGATCACCCTTGCGGGTGTGGATGTGGTGCTGGAGGCGGTCGCCATAGAGGGTAACCGCTTCGCCATCGAGGACGTAGATCGCCGTTTCGTGGTTTTCATGCAGGTGGGCCTTGGCGCGGCCGCCGGGTGGAACCGTGAGCAAGTGCATGCAGATGCCCTTGGAGCCGACGGTCTCGGCGGCGATGCCACAGAAGTACGTGAGGCCCTGCTTGCCGTCATAGGTGTCGGTCGCGCGGATGACGCGGCAGGCGTTGGCTTCGGCGGCGTTGGTTTCGGGCTCGCTGATAGATGGTCTCATGGGCGGGTCTCCTACTCTTGCCCCGGCAGGTTTTGGGCGTTGCCTTTTGCCGTATGAGGATGTGGTGCCTATATTATATAGTGAGGCCGCTTTCATGGAGGGTGCCGGATGCGTTTCGCTGTGACGATCATCGCTGCTGTCGTGGCGTCGGGACTAATTCTGCCTGTGGCGGCCCAGGAGCCGGCGCCCGCGCCTGTGCCGCCGCCGGCGGCGGGCGAGCCCACTCCGGTGCCGCCCGGTGATGCAGACGCGATCGACAAGAGTGTCGACGAAACCAACGCGGCTATTGATGAAGCCAAGAAGGCGGCCGTCGAAGCGATCGAGAAGGCCCGCGAAGCGTTCAAGAAGGCGTTGAGTGCGGCGAAGCAGAACGCAGGTCCCGCGATCGACAAAGCCAAGGAAGCGACCATCGACGCGTTGGAGAAGGCCAAGCAGGCAACCAGCGAAGTTCTCGACAAAGCCAAGCAGGCGACGGAAGAAGCCTTAGAGGCGGCCGAAGGCGAGAAAAAGGGCGGTCATACGACCACACCCGAAGCCAAGCCGGAAGTGCAGCCTAAAGCTGCGCCGGACACGCCGCCAGAACCCAATGCGCCGCGCGAAATGTAACGGTCGCTGCTAACGCGGCTGCTACTTGCCTTGCCAATCCGGCTTGACCTCGTCGCACTTGGCGGTGATGAAGTCGTTCATGTCGTCCACGACCATCGAACCCAGCACATTGACCGTGTTGTCGGTGGCGGTGGCTGTCCACATGAGGCCTTTGACTAGAGTGGGGCCTTCAACCTTGCCCCAGTTCATGACGGCTTTGGTGGCCTTGCCTTTCTCAAAGGTGATCTCAGGCGTCATTTCTGCGGTGATGTTCGAGGGCGCTTCGCCTTCGTGATCGATGCTACAGGTGACTTTATGCGGGGCGAATTTGACGACCTGTTTGTCGGTGGTCAGCGCCTTCGATAGGACGGCGCGGTCGGCCTTCAAATCGGTGTTGCAGACCACGCGGCCCCATGGCCATGAGACTTTTGCCTTGGAGACGATCTTTTGCAGCTGTTCCTTGCGGAAGCTCTTCTTGATGGCGCAAGCAACATTCTGGCCGTTGGCTGGATTGTGGAAAGCGGCACACATGGCAGCTTTGCAAGCGCGGCGGCCTTCGCGTTCGGCGGCTTCCTCGGGCGTGAGGTCAACCTTGGACGACGACAAAGTCGCATCCTCTTTGGCAGCGGGTTCGGCCGCGGTCGGGGAAACATAAAAGGCGGTGGCAACAAGCGAATAAACGAACCAGCGCAGCATGTTGGGTGAGGTCCTTATGCAGAGGAGAGCAAGATCTACAATGCGAGTGGCGCGGAACTGAGGCGCGTTCGTTACGCTTGCGTAAGAGTGCTTGAAGGGCGGTCCTACCCGACCCATATCTAGGCCATAAGAAAGGACGGTTTGGTTGGTGCCGCGAAAGCCGGGCCTCCAAGCCGAGACGGTCGCTTCTTGAAAAGGACCAACGTCGAATGACCAGGATGACCATGCTCTCGAACCCCTTGCTCCTGGGTTTCGAAGAGATCGAGCGGATGATCGAGCGGGCCGGCAAAAGTGCCGGCGGCGGTTACCCTCCCTACAATATCGAGCGCATCGCCGGTGACGGCAGCCGGCCCGAGGTCCTGCGCATCACTCTGGCCATCGCAGGCTTCACACGCGACGATCTCGATGTCAGCCTCGAGGACAAGCAATTGATTGTCCGCGGCAAGGCCCAGGACGAGAAAGAGCGCGACTATCTCTACCGCGGAATTGCGGCCCGTCAGTTCAGCAAGGCTTTTCTGCTGGCGGACGGAATTGAGGTGCGCGCGGCCGATCTGCAGAATGGCCTGCTGTCCATCGATCTTGTGCGGCACGAGCCCGAACGATTTGTGCGCAAGATCGAAATTGGTGCCGAGAAAAAGGCCCGATAGGTGCTGGGCCGCTACAGCCAAGCCGTTTGAATCGTAGGACGATCAAAGAACTGCGTGAACTTCGGCGGTGTCCGGGGGTTTCTCCCTGGAGCGTCATGGAAAACGCACCTTCACGTGACGTCCTACCAGCTCTCCTCGAGGAGGATTGTGCGTCATGAATAATGCACCCGGAAAGAAGACCAAGTCGCGGCCGTCCGCGACAGCTGCACCGCCAGTGATGAGCGAAATCGAACTCGCCAGGCTGGGAGGCGGGGAGGTTGCCTACATTAAAGTGCTCGACGTCGAGGAAGCTCGTCAGCTTTTCCCCGCGATCGAGGGGCTGCCAGCCGGAGTGCGGCTGTTTGCTCTCCACGCTGCAGACGGAACGCCGATCGCGCTGACGGATTCGCGTCAGGCTGCCCTCAGCCATGCAATGGACGGTGAACTGGCAATCGCCAGCGTCCATTAATTCGATCAAATTCATTCTGAAACACAAAAGCCCTGACCTTCTGGTCAGGGCTTTTTGGTTTGGACGGTGGGGTCGAGGTTAGCCACGGTAGGAGGCGTACTGTCCCTTCGGCTTGAAGCGCTCGAGGTAGGCAGGAACGATCGATGCGACCGAGTGTGGATGCAGAATTCCGAGGCCCGCGAGCGTGCGGCCATCGTCGATCGCGGCTTTGCTGACGACGTTGTCGCGCTGAAGCAGGCGGATCTGGTCGAGCGTAACGGGGCGCAGCGCATTGGGAAGCGGCGAAGTGGCGATGGCCTGGAGCTTCGCGGCCCAGAACGGCAGGCCCAGATAGAAACGATTGCGGCCGGCATATTGGAGGGTGCGATCGAGCAGATCGCGGAAAGACAGCACTTCCGGGCCGCCCAATTCGTAAATCGCGCCGGGCTTGGCTTTGCCGTCGACAACGGCTTTCATGGCAGCGGCTACGTCGCCGACGTAGACCGGCTGGAACTTGGTTTGGCCGCCACCAATCAAAGGCAGGAACGGTGACAACTGCGCCATTGCGGCGAAGCGGTTGAAGAACTCGTCTTCGGGGCCGAACACAATGGAGGGACGCAGGATGACGGCTCCGGGAAATTCCTCGAGGACCGCTCGTTCGCCCTCGGCCTTGGAGCGGGCGTATCTGGAATTCGACTTCGCATCGGCGCCGATTGCTGAAATGTGGACGAACGTGCGGGCGCCGGCCGCCTTGGCGGCTTTGGCGACGGCGCGGGCGCCCTCGTCGTGAATGGTGTCGAAGGTTTGTTTGCCCGTGGAGGCGAGGACGCCAACCGCATTTATGACGACATCGGCGCCCTTTGCGGCTTCCGCGACGGAGGCCGGATAGCGCAGGTTGGCCTGCACGGCGTGGATTTGCCCGACGACGCCCATCGGTTGCAGGTGGCCGGCGAGGTCGGGACGACGCGTGGCGGAGCGGATGCGCCAACCGTCTTTGGCGAGTGCGCGGACCGTATGGCGGCCCACAAAGCCGGAGCCGCCGAAGATGGTGACGAGACCTGATGCGCTCGGTGCCTGAGCCATGGCGTTACATGCCCTTTTGGAATGTCGCCAGCGCGGACCTTAATCGGTGCGGCGGCGTCGTTGTTTAGTCGGCGCAGGCGCAATTGACAACGTGTCCCGGTGCCACTAAACGCGATGCTCCTGCCGGATGTTGCCCAGATGGCGGAATTGGTAGACGCACTAGTTTCAGGTACTAGCGCCGCGAGGCGTGGAGGTTCGAAGTCCTCTTCTGGGCACCACTTTCGTTATCGCGCTGCCGTCACGACGACCGGGCGAGCGCTCCAATGAGATACGGCGCGCTTTGTCATCGGATCGGTCGTTGGTTGCGCTCCGGCGCCGACGGTGATCGTCCGTCCGGAATATAAGGCTCCCCCCGATGAGTGCTCCCGTCATCAAGCTGCACAAAGGCGATCTGGCCGCAAATGTCGGGTTCGGCCCGTCGGTTGCGATCGATACCGAGACAATGGGGCTCAATCCGCACCGGGACCGGTTGTGCGTCGTGCAACTATCGGCAGGAGATGGGACGGCGCACATCGTTCAGATCCTGAAGGGAGGTCCGGAGCCAGTGCGGCTGAAGGCGCTGCTGGCCGATGAGAACGTGCTGAAGATCTTCCACTATGCGCGGTTCGACGTCGCGGCGCTCTATAACGCGCTCGGCGTGATGACGGCGCCTGTTTATTGCACCAAAATCGCATCGAAGTTGTCGCGGACCTACACGGACCGGCACGGGCTCAAGGAGTTGGCGCACGAGATCCTGGGACTGGAGCTGTCGAAGCATCAGCAGAGTTCGGACTGGGGGGCCGCGGAGCTGACCCAGCAGCAACTCGCCTATGCGGCGCATGACGTGCTGCATCTGCATGCCATCAAGGATCGGCTGGACGCGATGCTGGCGCGCGAAGGGCGGACGGAGTTGGCGCAGGCGGCGTTCAAGTTCCTGGCGGTGCGTGCCCGGCTCGATCTCATGGGATTTCCCGAGGACGATATCTTCGCACATTAGGTGTCGCGCTGGGTTTCCTTGGTCTGATGTCTTTGTCTTAGTTCGCTTTTTCAGACGACGACGCGCGGTTTGCCGCGGGGAGTTGGCTTGAGCGCAGTCCCAATCTCACCCAAATTGGCGACGAGTGTGCATCGCAGCGTTCTCCCACCCCAGTCGCGGACCGTTCCATTTCCATGGTGATGACCTTCGAGGCCGATCGCACGCATGGCTCCCCGGCGGGTGGCGGCCGCTCGAGCGGTTCCGGGATCGTGCTCTCGAAAGATCGCAGCGACGGGTTCCGCAAGGCCAGGCGCCATACCAAGCTCGTGAAAGTTCTGCGGCTGGCGTTGCCGGTTTCGGGCGCGATGATGTGTGTGATCTATGTCGGCGCGCTGGTCGGGTCGGGCGGTTTTTCCAGCGGGTTGCCGGAGGTGGCGATCCCGCGGATCACGCCACAGGATCTGTCAATGCAAAATCCCAACTATGACGGCGTAACGGAAGATGGCGGAACCTATCGTGTGGCGGCGGCGCGGGCGCGACAAAACTTCGACCGCACCGATTTCATCGAACTCGAAAGTATCACGGCTGATCTTGTTGCGAAGGATAAGACCGCGACGAAACTCACGGCCGTAAGCGGTGTGTTCAATCACAAGGAAAACGTGCTCGATCTTAAGGAGAAGATCGAGATCCGGTCGGACAACGGGTTTTCGGCGGACCTCTCGAGCGCGATCGTGCGCACGCGCGAAGGGCGCATCAACAGCGATGAGCCTGTCAGGGTCGGTTTTCCTGCCGGCGCGGTGACGGCGAAACGGCTCGAGATCCGTCAAAAGCTGCGCGAAGTGACGTTCGTCGAGGAGGTGGTCGCACGGCTCGTGCCACCAGCGAAAGCGCCGGCAGACCCGGCTGCCGCAAAGCCAAAGGGCGCGGCGGCGCTGCTGGGCAGTTCGGATGGTCCAGTCGAAATCACGGCGGCGCGGCTCGATATCCAGGATCTCGACAAGCGGGCGATTTTTACCGGCAACGTGCGTGCGGTTCAGGCAGGCTCCTTGCTTGAAACACCCGAGATAACGGCCTTCTACGAAGGTGGATCGGGTATGCCCGGTGCGCAAGCCGCGTCCGGTAACTCCGGCGGAAAGCTCACTCGGATCGCGGCGAAGGGGCCGTTCGTGATGACACGGGACAATGGCGACCGCGTCACGGGAAACGGAGCTGTCTTCGATACCCAGGCCGAGACTGGTCTGCTCGAGGGTAACATCATCATGACGTCAGTTCCCGACCGGCGCGTGACGGCGGATCGCGTCGAACTCGATCAGGCACAGGATAGCGCCGTGCTGACCGGCGATGTCGTCGTCGTCAACGGAGAGACGGTTCTAAAGGGCCGCCGTCTATCCATCGATCGCGCCGCAGGCCGAACGTCTCTGACGGCGCCGCCGATGGCAGGGAGCGGACCGGGACGCATCAGCACGCGCTTCGTCCAAAAGAATCCGGGAACGAAGAAGCCGGCGGGAGCCGAGACTCAGGGCGCAGCGGGACTGGCAGAATTCAAGACGTCTCCCGGAGCGCCGCTCGATGTAGAGGCGGATTCACTGGATGTCGATGATACTGCGCGGTTGGCGATTTTTCGCGGTGATGTCATCACAAAGCAGGGCGAGGTGACTATGCGGTCGCCGCAAATCCGGGCCAGCTACACGGGATCGGCGCGTTTGGCGGATATGAATGGCGGAACTGTCCAGCCGTCGAGCGGCGGCAGCAGTCAACTCGAGCGCATCGAGGCTGACGGTGGGGTGGTTGTGACGACCGCAGATGGGCGAAAGGTGACCGGCACCACAGCGCGATATGAGGCGAAGACCAATAGCGTCGCGGTGACTGGTGACGTCGAGTTGTCGCAACAGGGGACCGTTGTGCGAGGCAGCCGTCTCGTGATCGACATGGCATCCGGCAAGGCGACAATCGATACGTCAGCCGTGAAGGCGGTGGCAAAGCCGTCGGACGGGTGGTCCAGCGAGGTGCAAGATCGCTCGACCGGTGGCCGGCCGAGCGCTATCTTTTTCCCCGATGAGTTGCGTAAGGCCCAGGGCTCAGGTCAGAAGTCATCGACAACCAAGCCGAAGGCGGTGCAGCCTGGTACCGACGCTTCGGGCTGGAGTTCAGAGACGCTGCCAACGGCTCCAAGACCGTGAGCGCACGACCTCCAACAGGATCCCTTTCGTGAAGATCACGTCGCTCACAGCATTGTTCAAACCGCAGGCGCAGGGGCGGCGCGCCAAGGCCGGCAGTCAGAACGGTTTCTCCGACGCTGACGGCGGGGCATATGGGCGGCACGACCCGGACGCCGAGGCTGTCGATCCATCGATCGGCGGTGAAGGGTGGCTGACCGTCGTCGATGTCAAGAAGGCCTACAGGAAACGGCAGGTGGTCAAGGGCGTCAGCCTCGCCGTAGGGCGTGGCGAATCCGTGGGTCTGCTCGGACCGAATGGTGCGGGCAAGACGACGGTTTTCTACATGATCACCGGGCTTGTTCCCGCAGATGACGGGCGCATCACGATCGACGGCCGGGATGTCACTCGGCTGCCGATGTACCGCCGAGCGCGCCTAGGCATCGGATATCTCCCACAAGAAGCTTCGATTTTTCGAGGACTTTCGGTCGAAGACAATATCATGGCCGTGCTGGAACTTGTGGAGCCAGACAAGCGCCGCCGGAAGGAGCAACTCGACAGCCTGTTGGAAGAGTTCCGCATCACGCGGCTGCGGAAATCTCCATCGATCGCATTGTCCGGCGGTGAACGGCGGCGGTGCGAAATTGCTCGTGCCTTGGCCTCACGGCCGTCGTTCATCCTCCTGGATGAGCCGTTTGCGGGCATTGACCCCATCGCGGTCGGCGATATTCAGGAACTCGTCCGACACTTAACGGACCGTGGCATCGGGGTCCTGATCACGGATCATAATGTACGCGAGACACTGAGCCTTATCGACAGGGCCTACATCATCTACGATGGTCAGGTTCTGACACACGGTAAGCCTTCGGAAATCATAGAGAACGAGGACGTCCGGAAAGTGTATCTGGGAGATATGTTCGTTAACGGGCGTTGATTAAGGATCGCGACGCGCGTTTCGTAATGGTGCCTCGAAGAAGTCATGGCGATCTCGACAAAATTGGAGATGCGGCAAGGCCAGCAGCTGGTGATGACTCCCCAGTTGCAGCAGGCCATCCGGCTGCTTCAATACTCGAATTTGGAGCTCAGCCAATTCATCGAAGGCGAGTTGGAACGCAATCCGCTGCTCGAAATCGAAGATGCGGCGCCTGATGCCCCGGCCGTCGCGGAACATGACGCACGCGAAACCGGCGGCGACAGCGTCGATGGCGCCGTTACCGGCGACAGCGGGGAGAGCGATGACTGGCTCGACCTGGAGAAGCCAAGCGCTGCAGATGCCACCGACAGCTTCGACACCGAGTTCGAGAACGTTTACCCTGACGCGGCGCCGTCGGACGGGCCCGATCCCAATGCCTCACAGTGGTCGCAAGTCAAACAGCGCGGCTCATCGTTCGAGGATGACGATAGCAATCTCGAAGCCTATGCAACGGCCGACATCTCGCTGCGGGAACACCTCGTCGAGCAGGTGGCGCTCGCGATCAGCGATCCCGCCGAGCGGTTAGTGGCGCAGTATCTGATCGATACGGTCGATGAAGCCGGGTATCTGCATGCCGATCTTAGCGACATCGCCGGCAAGCTCGCGGCGCCTGATGGCATGGCCGAGAGGGTGCTCGGTGTTCTGCAGAGCTTCGAGCCCGCGGGTGTGTGTGCGCGTTCGCTCGCCGAATGTCTGGCGCTGCAGCTAAAAGAGCAGAACCGGTACGACCCTCAAATCGCTGCGTTGCTCGATAATCTCACACTGCTTGCGACTCACAATCTTGCGGCGCTGCGGCGGGCCGTCGGTGTCGATGCGGACGAACTGGCCGAGATGATCGGCGAAATCAAAAAGCTCAACCCAAAGCCGGGCCTGAAGTTCGGGTCAGTGCAGATGCAGCCGGTCGTTCCCGACATTATCGTGCGGGCGGGGAACGACGGTAGCTGGCTGATCGAGCTCAATTCCGACACGCTGCCGCGCGTGCTCGTCAACCGCATCTATTACGCGAAGGTTTCGAAGACAACTCGCAACGAGAAGGACAAGGGCTACCTTCTCGAATGCCTGCAGACTGCGAACTGGCTGGTGAAAAGCCTCGACCAGCGTGCGCGTACCATCTTAAGAGTGGCCGAGGAGATCGTGCGCCAGCAGGATGCGTTCTTCACGCACGGCGTGCAGTACCTGCGGCCGATGAACTTGAAGACTGTGGCCGACGCGATTTCGATGCACGAATTGACCGTGTCGCGCGTGACGTCGAACAAGTACATCGCAACGCCCCGGGGTATTTTAGAACTCAAGTATTTCTTTACGTCCTCCATAGCTTCCGCCGACTTTGAGGGCGAGGCGCATTCGTCGGAGGCCGTCCGGCACCGGATCAAGCAATTGATCGATGGTGAAGTGCCGAACTCGATCCTATCGGATGATATGATCGTCGAGCGCTTGAAGAATGACGGCGTCGATATTGCCCGGCGTACGGTCGCCAAGTACCGGGAAGCGATGCGGATCCCGTCATCGGTCCAACGGCGCCGCGATAAGCGGATGGTGGAGCGCGCGGCGCGTGTTTAGGGGCCCGAGGTGGCGGACCAGCCGGCAAGGTTGTGGCGTTCTGCGGTCACAAGGTTGTACACTCGACAAAGGTTTGACAGACGGCGCGACACAGATTAGCGTTCTATGGTGTGAGGGTCTCGCGTCAGGTGTGCGCGTAACCACTTGAAATTGCTGCTTTTTGTGCGACTTCGTGGGGGAGCGAAGTTGGCAAACGGGTGGGTAGCATAGAGACAACTGAAACCTTGATGTCTTCGCGGCAGGTCCTTAGGGGATCGTGCTGATCAGCGTGTTTACGCAGGTGCGGGGAAACGCTGAACGAGCGGGGCGGGGAACTGGTATAGAGGAGCAGCCGTTGTCATTCGGCCATGCAGGTGTGGCAAAGTCCGAGGACGAATGCGGGTGCGAGGCGAGCAGTGGTCCGGCGGTGGTATCGCCGGAGAGTACACCGGGCAAGAGGGACATGGGCATCCCTCGGACGGGTCGGCATCAAACGAGGCTTCGGGCAGGATCGGCGCGCGTTACGACAGCAGCGGCCGCACCCCATTGAAAGAACCCACACATGGATTTGGCAGATATTCTGTCCGCAGACGCGATCATTCCTTCGCTGGACGTGACCTGCAAAAAGCAGGCACTGAACGAGCTGTCCATCAAGGCAGCCCTCATCACAGGGCTCGAGCAGCGCGACGTGTTCGATGCGCTGTTGCAGCGCGAGCGGTTGGGTTCGACGGGCTTGGGGCGCGGGATCGCCATTCCCCACGTCAAGTTCAAGGCATTGACGCGGATCGTCTGTATCTTTGCGCGGCTCGCCAAGCCCATCCCGTTCGATAGCCAGGATGATCAGGACGTGGACTTGATCTTTCTGTTGCTGGCCCCGGAACACGCGAGCGGCGATCATCTGAAGGCGCTGGCGAGGATCTCGCGCTTGGTGCGGGAGCCGGCAACGCTGGAGCAGCTTCGCGGCGCGCAAGATGGCGAGATGCTGCGGCGGCTGCTTTCGGGGTCGGTGGCATCGCACGCGGCCTGAGACGCGTTGCCGGAGGTCAATGGCCCGCGTAAAGCGCCGCCAGACCCGCAGTACCAATGATAATGCGCCACCAGCCGAACGGCGCGTAGCCGTGGCGGCTGACGAACTCCAGCAGAACGCGGACGACGATCAGCGCGGCAATGAAGGCCGTGATGAAGCCGATCACAATCGGGGTTGCGTTCGAGACGTCCAGCGTCGCCCAGTTCTTATAAAGATCGAATGCGAAGGCTCCGGCCATCGTGGGCATGGCGAGGAAAAAGCTAAACTCGGCTGCCGAGCGCTTGTCTGCCCCCAGTAACAATCCTCCGACGATGGTGGCGCCGGAACGCGAGACACCGGGGATCATGGCGAGCGTCTGAAACAAGCCGATTTTGAGGGCAAGGCTCAGCGGGAACGTCATGGCGTCGGTGTAGCGCGGGGTTGCGGCGAAGCGATCGACGGCCAGAAGAACGAAGCCACCCAGAATCAGCATGATGCAAATCAGGGCCGGCGTTTCGAACAAGACGCCCTTGATGAAACCATGCAGAGCGGCGCCGACGACAGCGGCGGGCAGGAAGGCGATCAAGACCGAGAGGGCGAAGCGGCGGGCCTGGGCGTCGTAGGGCAGGGCTACCGCCGTTGCCCAGAGGCGGCCGAAATAGACGGCCAGAATCGCCAGGATTGCGCCGAGCTGGATCAGCACCTCGAAGGTACGCCCCGGGGAATGGACGCCCAGAAAGTGGCCAGCGAGAAGGACGTGACCCGTCGAGGAGACGGGGATGAATTCGGTCAAGCCTTCGAGGATGCCGAGCAAGACGGCCTGCCACGTTTCCATGCCTGCGCTCTCAGCCTCCCCTGCGATCCCGGCTCTTTGCTGTGCGCATTGTGCTCCCCTCTCGGAGAGCCGGCCGCCATGCGCGTCGACCATCCCTAGACCCAAGCGGCCGCGCCGCCTGCTGACCCGGTGCCGCAGGGCCAATAAACACGACAAGTGTTGCGGATTCGCGTAGATGCAGGGGACCTGTCAACAGAGGCTTGGTCGAATTGCGGCGATGACTGTGCTGGTCCATTACCCGTTCTGTCCGCGCAGCCGGGCCGTCCGAATTGCACTGGCCGAACTGGGCCATGATGTGGAGCTGGAGGACGAACTGCCTTGGGCGTGGAGCGAGAGCTTGCTGGCGGTTAATCCGGCGGGCGAATTGCCCGTGCTCGTTACGGCGATGGGGGACGCCGTGGCGGGCGCTTATGCGATTTCCGAGTATCTGGACGAGCAAGGGCTGGCGCAAATCAGCGATGCCGGGCGGGGTGGATTATTTCCGGGGACGCCGGCAGAACGCGCGGAGGTCCGCCGGCTCGTCGATTGGTTCGTCAACAAATTCGATCGTGAGGTGTCGCGCGAGTTGATCGAGACGAAGATCATCAGTTCGCAGGCGCCGGGGCAAAGTGCACCGCCGGACACGGAGACGCTGCGCGCGGTGCGGCACAATTTGCGATATCACATGCGCTATATCGATCATCTGGCGCTGAACCGCGACTGGCTGGCGGGGCCTCGGTTGAGCTTTGCCGACATGGCGGCGGCTGGTCATCTATCCGTGCTCGATTATCTGGGCGATGTCGATTGGGAGCAGCATCCGTCAGCCAAGGCCTGGTACATGCGGCTGAAGTCGCGGCCGGCCTTCCGAAGTTTGCTGACCGACCGGCTGACGGGGCTGCCGCCGCACCGTACCTACGTCGATCTCGATTTTTGATGTGAAGCGCTTGCAGACACTCATCCCCGTTCCTGAACCTTATGTACGGGTCGAACCGCGCATTCGCGCGACAGCGGCTGGGCTGGGGTTCGATGCGGTCGGAATTGCGCGGCTGACGCGGGGCGGTGCACAAGGGGAACGGCTGCGCGCCTTCCTGGCGGCGGGCCGGCATGGCGACATGGATTGGATGGACACGCGCTCGGAGCAGCGCTGTGACCCTCTGGCGCTCTGGCCGCAGGCCGCCAGCGCAGTGATGGTGGCGATGAGTTACGCGCCGAATACCGACCCCCTCGAGGTATTGCAGACGCGGGAGCGCGGCGCGATCTCGGTCTACGCACAAGGCAAGGACTACCATGAGGTTCTGAAGCCGAAATTGAAGCAACTGGCGCGTGAAGTGGTGGCGGCGACGGGCGGGGATGTGAAAGTGTTTGTCGATACCGCCCCGCTGATGGAGAAGCCGTTGGCTGCGCTGGCCGGTCTCGGCTGGCAGGGCAAGCACACGAACCTCGTCTCGCGCGTGCATGGATCATGGCTGTTTCTTGGCGCGCTGCTGACGACGGCGGAACTCGTGGCGGATGATGCAGAGGCCGATCACTGCGGATCATGCCGCCGTTGCCTGGATATTTGCCCGACAGCGGCGTTTCCGGCGCCTTATCAGCTCGATGCGCGGCGGTGCATCGCTTATCTGACCATCGAACACAAAGGGCAGATCGCGCGTGAATTTCGCGCGGCGATCGGCAATCGCATCTATGGCTGTGACGATTGTCTGGCGGTCTGCCCTTGGAACAAATTCGCTCAATCGTCGCGGGAGATGCGCTTTGTGGCGCGCCCGGAAACGGCCAACCCGCCGCTCGGTGAGTTGCTGGATCTGGATGACGCGACATTCAGGGCGCGGTTTGCAGGCACGCCGGTGAAGCGTACCGGGAGGGACCGGTTTGTGCGCAATGTGCTGGTGGCCGCCGGCAATTCGAACGATCTCACATTAGCGGCGCGCGTCCGGAACCTGCTCGATGATGCATCGCCGTTGGTGCGAGGTATGGCGGTGTGGGCGCTCGCCCGGCTTACCACCGGGACGGACCTGCGCGTAGAGTTAGAGCGACGTTTTGACAACGAGCACGACGAGGGCGTGCGCGCCGAATGGCTGATGGAGTTGATGTAATGCCGACGCTTTTTTGTTTTGGACTGGGCTATAGCGCGCGGCATCTTGCGGCGAAGCTCGAGGACGAAGGACTGGCACATTGCCGGAACGGCGCGGTCGGCAGAGGGTGCGGAGCGTATTCAAGACCTCGGCTACACCGGATTCGTATTCGACGGACGCAGCGCAAGCAAAGGATCGGGGCCGAGCCAAGGCGCGGGCCCGGCGGTGCGGCGGGCATCACACATCCTGATCTCGGCACCGCCTGACGGTGACGGCGATCCGGTTCTGCGGCACCATGCCGACGACATCGCGAATTCGAACGCGGCGTGGATCGGCTACCTTTCGACCATCGGCGTCTACGGCGATCATGGCGGTGGGTGGGTCGATGAGACGACACCTGCCACGCCCTCATCGGACCGGTCACGGCGGCGGGCGCACGCCGAACAGCAGTGGCTCGATTTTGGAAGGATCTCCGGCAAGCGTGTCGAAATTTTTCGTCTTGCCGGCATTTACGGTCCGGGGAGCAGCGCTATCGACGGGCTGAAGAGTGGCACCGCGCGCTCGGTTGTGAAGAAGGATCAGGTGTTCAACCGCATTCATGTGGAGGACATCGCGCGCACATTGATTGCGGCAATCTCGCGGCCACACCTGCACACGATCTACAACGTGACGGACGACGAGCCTGCACCGCCGCAGGACGTCAATGCCTATGCGGCAAAGCTGTTAAATGTCCCGCCGCCGAAGGAAATCGCCTACGTGGAGGCGCAGCTTTCGGAAATGGGACGGAGTTTTTATTCGGAGAACAAGCGGGTTCACAACGACCGCATAAAAAACGACCTTGGTGTGAAACTCGCTTTTCCGACCTACCGGGAAGGCCTTGCTGCGATCGCGGGAGTGAACGTCTAAACTCCGGCGTTTCTCGTTCAGCTGACATTCAGAATACATCCGCTTTCCTGCCAGAATTGGAATGGACTGTTGTGGACTCTGTTTCCAAGGCTGGATGGTCGAGATGCGCGTGTCGCCGGTTGTACATTTGGGGTTGACGGGCTTGATGGCCCTGATGGCTGCGCTGCCTGTTCAGGCTGAAAACGCTGCACATGACATCGCAAATAGATTTTCCGAAGCGCCTGCCAAGCCGTCGGCGTCGAACGAGGATGCGCAACGCGAGGCCTATGAAGCTGAAATGCTTGACCGTGCGCGGCAGGAAGCTGCGGAGCGTGCGGAGGATGAAAGGCGCGCTGCGGCAGAGGTTGAAGCGCGGCTCAGGGGACTGGAAGCACAGCGCGAGGCAGAGGCCCAGGCTCTCGCAGAAAAGTTGAAGCGCGCGGGAGACGCCCGCAAGGCCAAGGCGGCCGACGCTTCGGAAGAGAAACCGTTCAAGCCGGCTCTGACGAACACGGACAAGGCAGTGAAGCCCGCGCCAGGACCTGTTGCGGCCCCCATTGTTGTGAGACCGCCCACGAAGCCATCGGATGTCGCACGTGAGGCTGCTCCCGTTCCGGCGGCACCCGATGCGATGCCACCGGCAGTCGCGCCCAAAGCCCAGCCGCCAGCGGACATCGCGAGTGAGCCTGCGAGAACTTTGCCGCCGCCTATGGCGTTGGGACGTGCCGCAACACCTTTGCCCCCAGTCGCGTCCGCGAGGATCGATCCGCGCGTCACGATCCTGCTCGTTATGGAGCCCGGCAACAAAGGGATCCGGCGCTTCAACAAGACGGCTGATCCTGTGATTTGCGAGGATCAACTGTGTTTCGTATCGAATGGGGCCGCGGCCCCCGTGCGCGTTATGCCATTGCGCAAGGCATTGGGACCCGGCAATACGTTCGGTAAGCGGGCTGGCGCCTGCCGTGGCAAGCTCGCGTGCGTGTTTCGCGGGGTGACGCTGGCGGGCTCCGTGCCGACGATCCAGCCGGTGGATCTCAAGGTGGTGGTCCATGACCGCCGCGAGGCACGGACCGTTTCAGGCGATGCCTCGTGCCGCGTCGTCGCAAGCCGGCTTTCTTGCGGACGCACTGTGATCGCGCGGGGCTATCGGGCTTGGATCGTGCCGGAGACCGTCGCGGAAGCGGCGGGTCCTGCAGCCCTGGATGCTGCAGTGTTACGCGGGCTGGTTACAGATCCCCTGCGGGAAGCGTCAGTCAGCCGGTAGTTTTTTTCGCCCACACTCGGCGGGCCGGTGTGAGGTTTTATCATCTGCCCACACTCGGCGGGCCGGTGTGAGGCTTTATCATCTGCCCACACTCGGCAGGCCGGTGTGAGACGCCTCGTCGATCAATTGGAAAAGCAGGGCGAGATCTTGAGGCCGCGATAGGCGATGTTCGCCGTCGGGAACTTCGGTGATGCGAACGTGGCTGCCCAATAGAAAAGTTTCGAGTTCGCGCACATGAGCTGCAGGAACATCGCGGTCTTGCAGACCTTGCAGAATAAAGACTGGACGGCCGGGATCGAATGGCTGGCGGGCGAGGAGATGGGCTCGGCCGTCTTCGATAAGTTCGCGCGTGATGGTGTAGGGCTCTGCGTATTTGGAGGGCTGGTAATAAACCCCCTGCTCTTGAAGCGCGCTACGGGCTTCGGTCGGAAAGCGCTTCCACATTAATTCTTCCGTCATGTCCCAGGCCGGTGCAATGAGGACGAGAGCTGCAATGCGGCGAGCCTCGGCTGGATCTTTCTCCAGGAGCCGTTTGAGCAGCATAAGAGCGATGTAGCCGCCCATGCTGGATCCAATGAGGATCTGCGGACCTTGGGAAATCTGTTGGAAGACCGTTTGGGCTTCGTCCAGCCAGCGGCCGATGGTGCCTTTTTCGAATGGGCCGTCCGAGATGCCGTGGCCGGAGTAGTCAAAGCGGACGCAGTCGACACCGATTGCCGCCGCATGATCGGCCAGCGCCGTCGCTTTGGTGCTCGACATGTCGGACTTGAAGCCGGAAAGCCAGAAGTAGCCGGGCTTGGCGGCCCCGGAGCGCGCTTCCCGGCGGAAGGCGATGCGGCGGCGGGCCTCGCCGGTTCCGACGTCGATGAATTGCGGTTCTATGCCGGTCATCCTATGAGTGCCTGACATTGTGTTGAGTGTGACTTGCTACCGGAGCTGCCGCCCTTGGCCGATCGTGCCGCGACCATACTGCAGATTATCCCTCAGCTCGATACGGGGGGCGCAGAACTCTCGACGATCGAGATCGCGGAGGCCGTGATCGTGGCCGGCGGTCGCGCGATCGTGCTGACCGAAGGCGGGCGCATGCTGGAGCGGCTGAGAGCCACCGGCGCAGATGTGCGTATCTTTCCCGCGGCGACGAAGAACCCGGCCAAGCTGCTGGCGAACGCCGCGGCTATTGCAAGGATGGTCGAGGCGGAGCGCGTCGATCTGGTGCATGCGCGCAGCCGCGCGCCGGCATGGAGTGCGCTGAGGGCGGCGCGGCGGACGAAGCGGCCGTTCGTGACGACGTATCACGGCGCATACAACGAGAACTCGGCGCCCAAGCGGCTCTACAATAGCGTGATGGCACGTGGTGATCTGGTGATCGCGAACTCTGGATATACGCGCGATCTGATCCGGTCGCGATACGGCACGGCAGACGCGAAGATCCGGGTCATCCATCGCGGCGTGGATGGGGCTGCGTTCGATCCCGAAAGGGTGTCAGCCGAGCGGGTGGACCGCCTCAAGTCGGCCTGGGGCGTGGCGCCAGGGCAGCGTGTCATCCTCCAGGCGGCGCGGTTGACGAACTGGAAGGGCCAGCATGTTGTCGTGGAGGCGGCGCGGCGGCTTCACGTTGATGGGCGGCTCGACGGGATCGTGGCGCTCGCGGGCGACGCGCAGGGGCGGGATGCCTACGCGGAGGGGCTGAGAGAAGTTATCAAGGCCGGCGGGCTCGAGGGGCGTGTGCGGATCGTCGGGCACGTGGATGACATGCCGGCCGCTTATCTGGCGGCGGATGCATCGATTGTAGCGTCAATCGAGCCGGAGGCCTTCGGGCGGACAGCAGTGGAAAGCCAAGCGATGGGATGTCCCGTCATTGCAACGCGGATCGGGGCGCCGCCGGAGACGGTGCTGTCGCCGCCCGAGCACGGGCCACGCTCGATGACCGGCTGGCTGGTGCCGCCGGGGAACGCTACAGCCCTGGCGGAAGCGCTGCTGGCGGCGCTCAGTCTCGATCCGGTGGCACGGGCGCAATTGAGCCTCAGGGCGCGGGCGCACGCGGCGGGGTCGTTTTCGCTGCGGCAGATGCGACTGAAGACGCTTCAGGTCTATGATGAGATCCTAGGGACGGGGCTGGCAGCCCGCTACGTGGCCGCGCGCCCAAAAAACGATGGTTAAGTCGGGTTGTAGGGTCCTGTGACGGCTTGACTTGAAACCTTTTCTTCTCGATTCTCCCCGACATTGCCGGAACGGGGGTGTTACGCCAGCCGGCAGGACGAAACCGCCAAAACGGGCATTGAAACAGCAAGAGGAGTTCGACCCATCCGCAAACCAATGCGAGCCGCGCCTACGCGCGAGCAATCCGGGCCCAAGATCAACGACCAGATCCGGGCCCGCGAAGTACGACTGATCGACGAGACTGGACAGAACGTCGGAGTCGTCAGCAAATTAGATGCCCTGCAACGAGCGACCGACGCGGGGCTCGACCTCGTCGAAATCTCTCCCGACGCAGAGCCGCCGGTTTGCAAAATCCTGGACTATGGCAAGTTCAAGTACCAGGAACAGAAAAAGCAGGCTGAAGCGCGCAAGAACCAGAAGATCGTCGAAATCAAAGAGATCAAGATGCGTCCCGGCATCGATGATCACGACTACGACGTGAAGATGCGGGCGATCAGACGCTTTTTTGAAGAGGGCGATAAAGTCAAAATCACGCTGCGGTTCCGCGGGCGTGAAATGGCGCATCAGCACTTGGGTATGGAAGTCTTGAACCGGGTCAAAACCGAGACCGAAACGGTCGCGAAGGTCGAGAGTGAACCGCGCTTCGAAGGTCGCCAGATGGTGATGGTGCTGGCGCCGAAGTAAGCGCTCGCCCGTCGCAGCCGATGTGAACAAAAGGACGCTCGCTCTCAGGTGCGGCGTCCTTTTAGTTTGCGGCTGGCTAGGGCAGGCGCGGCGGTTCTGTCGCATCGGACGTTGACGGAACCCGGCCGGGTACCCATGTGTTTTCCACGTCGACCCGCGCATGGCGCTCCGGCTTTCCGGGGCGCTTTCGTGTCTCAGGCCGAGGATCGGAAAAAGGACTTTGCACTATGTCAGTTCGTTCGGTTGTGGGCGCTGCCGTGTCGGCGCTTCTGGTTCTGGCGACGGTTCCGGCGAAGGCCGAGGGGCCGGATCTGATCTTCAAAAAGACCACGGTTTGGAAACTGCTGGCACCGGATGCGAAGCTCGCCACGTTCGCGATCGACGATCCGGAGGTTGAGGGCGTGACCTGCTACTTCACGACGCCGGAGAAGGGCGGCTGGGCCGGATGGGCAGGTCTGGCGGAAGAGCTATCGAATGTTTCGCTCTCCTGTCGCCAAGTCGGGCCGATCAAGTTCAAGCGAAAGCTGGAACAAGGTGAGGAAGCGTTTAGTCAGCGCCGCTCCATTTTGTTCAAGCGGATGCAGATCGTGCGTGGGTGCGACTACAAGCGCAACGTGCTCGTCTATCTCGTCTATACGGACAAGATCATCGAAGGCAGCCCGGAGAACTCGACCTCCAGCGTTCCGATCGCGCCGTGGGGTGAGGCGACGCCGCCGCAGAAGTGCAGCGACTGGATCTCGGGATAATTTAGAATGAGCGTCGGCGGATGAGCCGGCGCATTTTGGCTATTTTGTTTCTTCCGGGGCGCGGTGATAGATGTCGTCGGTACGGATGATGTCGTCTTCGCCGAGGTAGGTGCCGATCTGGACCTCGATGAGTTCGAGAGGAACCTTGCCGGGGTTCTCGAGGCGGTGCCACTGAGTGGCGACGATGTAGACGCTTTCGTTTTCGCGCACGAGCTTTTCTGTTTCACCGATGACGACCTTGGCGGTACCTTGTACGACGATCCAGTGCTCCGACCGGTGATGGTGCATTTGCATCGACAGCTTGCCGCCGGGCTTGACGTGCAGGAGCTTGACCTGGAAGCGCGGTCCGATGTTGAGCGTTTCGAAGAAACCCCACGGACGGTAATTGCGAAGGTGCTGTTCCTGCTCCTTGCGATTGGTACGCTTCAAGCGTGGCGACGATCTTGCCGACGTCCTGCGCGCGGGCCTTGTCGGCGACGAGCAGCGCGTCGGGCGTGTCGACGATGATGAGATCTTCGACGCCGATGGTCGCGACGAGACCGCGTTCTGAGTGGACGTAGCAGCCGGATGTGTCTTCCAGCACGCTGTCGCCTTGGACGTAGTTGCCGTGATCGTCGTGCGGCGCGATTTCCCAGAGCGACGACCAGGAGCCGACGTCGTTCCAGCCGACATCGATCGGCAGCATGGCGGCGGCCTTGGTTTTCTCCATGACGGCGTAGTCGACGGAGATGTTCGGGCGACTCGGCGAATGTCGTCCCGGTCGAGGCGCAGGAAGCCCAGGTCGTCGGCGGCGCGTGCGAGCGACGCGCGGGCGGCTTCGAGAATTTTCGGCTCGAGGCGCGCGATCTCGTCGAGGAATGTGTGGGCGTTGAGAACGAAGATGCCGCTGTTCCAGAAATAGTCGCCCGTCGGCGAGGTACTTCGGCGGCGGTTTTGGCGTCCGGCTTCTCGCAGAACGCATCGACGGCGAAGGCTTGGCCTTCGCCGAGCCCTGATGCCGGTGCCCCGGCGGATGTAGCCATAGCCGGTGTGGGGGCTCGTCGGGCTTGATGCCGAACAGCACCAGCTTGCCGGTGGCCGCAACTTCGGCGGCCTTGCGGACGGCTTCGACGAAACCGGCCTCGTCCTTCACCACGTGGTCGGACGGCATCACGACGATGACGGCGTTGGGGTGTTCGCGGACAGCGGCGAGGGCTGCGACTGCAATGGCGGCCGCGGTGTTGCGCGCGACGGGCTCGAGGATGATCGCTCTTGCGGTTCGATGCCGGCACGATCGAGCTCTTCCTTGACGAGGAAGCGGTGATCGTTGTTGCACAGGAGGATCGGGTGCAGCGAAGCCAGCATCGGGCGTGAGGCGGCCCAAGGTGGCGCCCAGGAAGCTCGTGCCGCCGCCGTTGAAGAAGTTAATGAACTGTTTTGGGATACATCGAACGCGACAGCGGCCAAAGGCGCGTACCGGATCCACCCGAGAGGATGACGGGAATAATAGGGAGCATCGACTACCTCGTTAACCGCCGCGAAGGGCTGAAAACTCTGTGTGCGCGCGGTTGGCTCCTAGAAGGCGACGCCAGTCCGGCTGGCCTTTGTCCCACCAAAAGGCGCAAATGCGAAGCGGCGATAGCCGTTGGTCGTTAAGACCATCGCCCACCGCCGCTGGGGCATCCGGATACGCGGTACAGAAAACCGGCTGCTTCGACCATATGACCCGCAAATCGTTTCAAAGCTGCAAACAAGATCCGGAAAATCAAAGTTGCGGTGAAGATCTATCGTCGTCGGGATGGAGAGAGGGGCGTCCGGTGTCGAGGAGCCAATTGACGATGGGAACCGTGATGGGATGGGGCAGAGTGCGGAGAAGGAGTACCATGAGAGTAGGTAGCACGCCTGGTGCGATCACGCGCCGGCCAAGCCGGTAGCCGCGGATAGACAGCGCCGCAACACGCTCGGGCGTCGCGGCCGCAAGAACGTGACGATAGAGCGAGCCTTCGGCGTCCATGCGCGCATGGAAGCCCGTCTCGACAGGTCCAGGTAACACAACGGCGACGCGTACGCCCCGGCCTGCTACCTCCGATGCAATTGCTTCGGTGAGGGAAAGTACAAAAGCTTTGCTGGCGTAGTAGGCCGCTTGGTGAGGGCCGGGAATGAGGGCCCCGAGTGACGATACGTTGAGAATTCCACCGCGGCCGCGCGCAATCATGGCAGGGAGCGCGGCGCGTGTGAGGCGAGTAACTGCGGTTACGTTGGTTGCGATGAGCGTTTCGAGTTTGATCGTTGCCGCAGCCGAGAAGGGACCGGAATTTCCGATGCCGGCATTGTTGACGAGCACATCGCAGTAGAGGCGCCGCTCTGCAAGCCAAATGCTCAAGACATCGATTGCTTGGGGGGAGCTGATGTCGAGAACCAACTGCTCCACACGGACCTCCGGATGCAGCTGCGAGATTGCCGACGCAACGGTTTCAAGACGGCTGGCCGTGCGCCCAATCAGAACGACGGCTTGTGACCGTCGTGCAAATTCATGCGCGAGTGCTGACCCGATGCCACTCGCGCCACCTGTCACGACAACTGCAGGGGTGAGACCGCGCATCGCTTCGACCGCTGCGGCGCGTGGCTCGGCCCAGCGGCTGATCCATCGTGTCGCGAGAGATTCGAGAACGTCCATCATCGGCATCGAGTGTGCCGACGAGGGCCGCGGGATACAACCCTCGATTCGCAGTCGCTAGTAGCCGGCGTTGGCCAAATCGGGGCGGGCGCGGTTGCGCGGTCGGCGTTCCCAGGAGATGGGACGCACATCTTCAAGCTCGGTCTGGGTGACTTGCCACAAATCGTATTGCATTTGAAGTGCCAGCCAGTAGTGCGCTCCTTGGCCGAATGCACGGCCGAGCCTTTGCGCGATATCGGGCGTGATCGCGATGCGTTCGGCAAGCAGACGATCGAGCACCGCTCGCGGCAATCCGAGATGGGCTGCGAGTGTACCCGGTGTCATGGACAAATAGGGGAGAATATCGACACGTAGAATTTCACCGGGATGGAGAGGGGCTGTGTCCGTGCCGCTTGGAGATCTGTACATTGGCCCATGCTGTTCGATTGCGGACGTGTGCGGCACACACAATGCATGACGCGTTAGTCCGTTGTGAACGGCACGAAGAATTGCCTGCTATTTCGACGGTTTTTAGGCTGACGATTTGTTCAGAAGGCGCGCCGCCTAAGCGCCGCAATTTCGTCAAGACGGAATTGAGGGGGAAGTTCTGATCTCTGTAGCAAAGTCTTCACTGGCCTCAGCCGGATGGTCGGGAGTGGAGTGAGGCGGCGATGGCCTGTTCGCTCCGCTGCCATTCGTGGTGGCTTCGATCAGCTTGGCGTCGTCGAGGTCGACCGCGAGAAGATCGGCGATCTCGGCGGCAAGTGTTTTCGCGTCACCATCGGGTCCACTCATGGGCGGACGCCACTCGACGGCGTCAAGTGTTCCGGTCGGCGACACGGGCGACCACGCATCGAGCACGACGCCATCGGCTGTCCATACGGGATCACGCGCGGCAGTAGCGGCGCGCGTGATCCACTCGCGGGCGCGGCCGGCGTCGTTCTTGTCGGCAAGTTCGATGCGCGCCATGAGACGAGCGACCCGACGGGTGAGTTTATCCTTCAGGAAGGGCTGCAACGCGTGGCGGGCGACACCAAACTCGCGTGCATCGATGGCAGCCGTGGCCCATGCGACGCCGCTTTCGACATCGTGCGGCTTGAGGAGCGCCAGTTGCTTGATGCGGTCAAGGCGATCGCGCGGGCTGTCACCGATGCGGGCGTAGGCGTATGCGGCAGCGAGATCGGGATGGGGAGACTTGGCCCAAGTGCGCTGAACAATTTTGGCTGCCTTGGCGGTTTGGCCGCGTGCGGCGAGGATGCGTCCGGCCACGGCGGCGGCGGGGATCAGGTCAGGGGCCAGCATGTGGGATTCGGTAGCGAAGGCGAGAGCCTTGTCGGGGTCTGCCTCCTCGATGTTTTGCGCTTGGGCGGCAAGCATCAGTGCGCGTCGCCGATCGGCGACAGGCCGTTCGAGATGACCGTGGCGCTTGCCAAGGGTGGCAGTATCTGCGGCAGCGGCCCAGTCGCCGGCCTTCAGCTGCATCTCAAATTGGGCTTCCAGCGGCCAGCCGAGACGCGGGTTCAGGCGGGCCGCGCGCTCGGCGAACTGCATGGCGGCTTCAGATTCGCCTTCCCGTCGGGCTTCCAGGTAAAGGCCGCGAAGGCCGAGTTGTTCGGTATCGGGTGAGCCGAGCATCGCCTCGAAAATTCGACGCGCCGTGGCGCGGTCGCCGGTCAGCTGGGCGGCCTGCGCCCGCAGCAGATGGGTGAGCGGTTCGTTCGGGATCGCCCTGCGGGCCTGGATTGCGGCGCGGGTGGCAGACGCGCGATCGCCGGCGCCGATGGCGATCATGCCGCTCGACAGCGCATCAAGACCGCGCTGCTGGCGGCGGCGGGTGAGTTGGCGGCTGATCATGGCCGGGCTCGACCAGATCTGGCGCAGTAGCGACCACAAAGCGACCGCCGCGCCAACGAGGAGTGTGAGGATGACGATGGCGCGAAACACGCTCGTCTCGATCTCGTAGCCTTCCCAGGTGACGAGCAGATTGCCGGGGCGATCTGCAAGCCAAGCGAGACCGGAAGCCAACAGAAGCACCACGACGAGAAACAGAACAAGACGCACCATGCCAACGCGCTCCTACTCTTTGGGGGCTGCGGGCGATGCCGCGGCCGGCGCCGTGAGCGCGGCTTTGAGTTCATTTTCAACGGTGGCGATGGCGTCGTCGACGGTGTTGCGGGCCGCGACTTCCGCCTGCCACTGCGCTACTTTTGTGGCGGACTCCGGTGGCAGTTTCTTGATTTCGGCCAGAACGTCGGCGAGTCGGTCTTCTTTCAAGGCTTTTTCTATGCGGGCGATCGTGGCTTCGAGGCCATTGTCGTCTTCGGCGGCGTCGATCTTGCGGACGCGGACGACGGACTTCGCACTGGTCAGCAGTCGATCCCAGACCGAGGCCTCGGGATCGACGGAGCCGGCGTCGAGTGCGGCGAGGAGTGCAGGGCGGGCGCGCTCGTTGAGTTCTGTCATCGATGGCACGCCGGTGCTTTTGAATTGCTCAAGCGGCTTGAGGTCGAGGCGTCCGCCTGACGAGGCGTTGACGGCATCGAGTTCCTCCGCAAAGCTCTTACCGCTCTCGATCGCGCGCTTGAGGTTTCCAAGTTCAAGTGCAGTAACGATGCGTTCCGTGTGGGACTGGCGTTCCTTCTCGTTCTTGAGGACACCCTCGAGACTGCCTTCGATCTTTGAGATGAGGCCAGTGACGGGTGTGACGGCGGCGGCGACGTCAGTCGTCTTGGCAAAGGTTTTGTCTTGCTGCTCGATCGTGGAGCGCATCGCACCGATGCTGCTGGCGACGCGGCCGGCCTCCTCCTGGGCCGCCTGCACCGACTTATCCAAGCGCACTTGATCGGCCTTCAACTTTTCGACGGATTGGGTGAGCCGTGCAAGGTCGGTTTTCGCGCTGTCCTCGCGTGCGGCGAGGCGCTGGTCGATCTCACGGGCCAGGCGATCGCGGATTGCAGTCGCTTCGGCCGAGACGCGAGATTCGGATTCGGCGATGCGGGCAGTGACGGCAGCGATATCTGAGATGCGGTTGCCGCCGGTGTCGGACTTGGCCGCGGCAGATAGCGTCTTCAACTGGTCTTCGAGCGCCGCGATCCGTGTGTCGACAGCCGCCAGTCCTTGCGCACCACCGACGGATGTTGCGAGGCCCTCGGCTTTTTCAGCAAGTTCTGCTTGATCGACGCGCACGGCTTCAAGGTCGGTTGCGAGTTGATCCACCTTGGCGAGGCGGGTTTCGGCCGATTGCAGGAGATCGTAAGCGTCGGACTTCGGCGCAGCTTCAAGTGCCGCGATGCGCTTATCTAGGTCAGTCGCGACCTGTTCAACGCGGGCGAAAGGCGTGGCCGTGCCTGTCCACGCGGCGATGCGATCACCGCCGAAGAGGACAATTGCGCCGCCTGCGACGCCGGCGGCCAGATGGGTAACGAGGCGAGTGAAGGCTGATGGCGAGCGCGCGGTGGGGGCGTCGCCAATGGCTGTCTTTTGTGGTTCAGGCTTCTTTGGTTCGGCGGGTTTGGAGGCCCCGGCGGCTGGGCCCGGTGTGGCATTCGCCGTGCCGGTGCCTTTCGCCGCATCCTTTGCCGGCATCCGATTTGAGTTCGGTTGCCTTGAGATCGAGTGTGGCGTGCGGACGCTTAGGGTCGGACGCGGGCTGATCTTTTTTGTCGGCCGGGTTGTTGTTCGATTTGTCGGTCATCAGGGTCAGCCTCGGGGGCGGCGGGAGCGCGGACACTAGCTTCAGCCTGTTACGGCTGACTTGCCGCAAAGCCGGAAAATCGTTCGAGTGTCCGGTGTTAGCTGCTATCGGCCGAACTTGACGATAAGCGGGCGGCGAGGGCAAGCATTTCTTCCTCGTTCGGTTTAGCGGCAATTTCGATGCGCCGCGGGTTGAGGCGCCCTACGGCCTCGGTAACGCCGGAGGACAGGCAGAGATGCACGATGTCCCGGGCTTTTTCGCTGAGGCCGGCGGCATCGACGAGGGCGCACCACGCGGTGGCGGTTCTGGGGGACATTAACAGCACCGCGTCGAGATCACCTGCGCGCAAGAGTTTGGCGACGGCTGAGGGCAGCGCGGTGGCGGGTCGGCTGCGATAGACGATCGTGCGGCGGAGGGTGAAACCTAAGGGCGTCAAGGCCTGATCGAGTTCGAAGGCGATGGCTTCGCCGCTGATGTGGAGCAAGGTCCCTGAGTTGGGGTCGAGGCGGCGGGCGATCAGGTCCGCAAGTTCTGCGCCGCCGGCGTCGCCCTCCAGCGTGACAGTGAAACCGGCATCACGCGCGGCAACGGCGGTGCTTTTACCGACGGCGAGGACAGGCAGGACGGCGAGTTCGCCTTTTTGGGGGTGGGCGGCCAGAGCGTGAACCGCGTTGCGGCTGGTGAGTACGAGCGCCTGCAATCCCGTTACATCCAGTGACGGAGTTAGCGTGACGATTTCGAGAAGCGGTGCGACGGAGACGCGGTAGCCCATCGCTTCGAGCTTGCGCGTTGTCCTCGGCGCTTCTGTCTCCGGTCTCGTGACCAGGATGTGCATTGCGCTATCCCCGCAGGACCTCCCGGCCGCCGCGGCTCAAAATATCGTCGGCGACGGTGACCCCCAGATCAGCTGCTGCGCTGGCGGGCCCTGTCTTCGTGCTGACGACTTGCAGTCGGCCGTCGGGTGAGAGCGTTTCGCCCTTGAACGTGAGCGTGCCACTGTCGAGACGAGCAAGGCCGGCGATGGGTGTGCGGCAGGAGCCTTCGAGCGTGGCGAGGAAGGCGCGCTCGGCAGTGACGCACAAGGCGGTTGCCTTGTCGTCCATGGGCGCGATGAGTTCGGCGGTGTCCTCGTCGTCGATGCGGATCTCGATGCCGATGGCTCCTTGGGCGACGGCGGGCAGCATGGTCTCGACCGGCACGGCCGCCGTGATGTGATCGGCGAGGCCGAGGCGGCGCAGGCCAGCACACGCGAGAAAAGTTGCCTCGGCGACTTCGTCGCGCAGTTTGGTCAGGCGGGTCTGTACGTTACCACGGAAACCGACGATTTGAAGGTCGGGGCGAATGCGCTTGATCTGCGCCTGCCGGCGGAGTGACGAGGTGCCGACGACAGCGCCTCCGGGAAGACTATCGAAGCTCTTATGCTTCAAGCTGATAAAAGCGTCGCGCACATCTTCGCGCGGTAGCGTGGCGCCGATGGTGAGGCCATCGGGGAGTGCCGTCTGCATGTCCTTCATCGAATGCACGGCTAAGTCGATGCGCTTTTCGAAGAGGGCTTCCTCGATTTCTTTGGTAAAGAGGCCCTTGCCGCCGACTTCAGAGAGTGGGCGGTCGAGAATCATGTCGCCCGTCGTCTTGATGACGACGATCTCGAATACGGTCTCGAGCAGGCCGTGGGCAGCCATGAGGCGGGCGCGGACTTCATGGGCCTGGGCGAGCGCGAGGGCGGAACCGCGCGTTCCGATGCGGACGTGGCGCTCTTGCAAGGATGTTTCTCCAGGTGGTACGCGAGGCAGGTGGTCACAATGACGGCTCGGCCGCCTTTCTAGACCTGCCTTCGCCTCATTTGCAAACCCGTCGAAGGGCTTGGATCAAGGATCCTCAAAACCTGTGTCGCCTAACGCTCCGCATCCGGGATTGCCGCTGACCTTGCTCGGCATCGAAACGAGTTGCGATGAGACGGCTGCGGCAGTGGTCGAACGAGCAACGAACGGGGCCGGCACGCTACTCTCGAACGTGGTCCGCTCGCAGTGGGAAGAGCATCGCAAGTTTGGCGGAGTGGTGCCGGAGATTGCTGCCCGGGCACACGTCTCCTGTCTCGACCAGTTGATCAAAGAAGCCCTGGAAATCAGCGGGAAATCGCTTTCTGACGTATCCGCCATCGCGGCGACGGCGGGGCCGGGGCTCGTCGGCGGGCTGGTCATCGGCATGGTGACGGGGAAGGCGCTCGCGCTCGCTACGGGCAAGCCCTTCCTCGCCATCAACCATCTCGAGGCGCATGCGCTGACGGTCGGGCTGACCGAGGGTCTCCGGCCGCCCTATCTGCTGCTGCTCGTGTCCGGGGGGCATACGCAACTTCTGCTGGTGCGCGGCGTCGGGCTTTACGAGCGGCTCGGCACGACTATCGATGACGCGCTCGGCGAGGCTTTCGACAAGACTGCCAAGCTCCTGGGACTTGGGCATCCCGGAGGGCCGGCGGTCGAGCGGATGGCGGCGAACGGCGATTCCAAGCGGTTCGATTTTCCGCGGCCGCTCTCTGGGCGGGCGGACGCTCATTTTTCGTTCTCAGGATTGAAGACGGCCGTGCGGCGGAAGGCGATGGAACTCGTGCCGTTGAAGGATACTGACATTGCCGATCTTTGCGCCTCGTTTCAATCGGCAGCCATGGACGCGGTTGCGGATCGGGTCGGGCGCGCCATGACCATTGCCGAGGAGCGGCTGGGACCTGATGCTCCAAGACGGCTGGTGGTGGCTGGAGGTGTGGCGGCCAACTGTGCCCTGCGCGCACGGCTCGATGCGCTGGTATCGGCACGAGGGTATGCGCTGCACATTCCTCCGGCAACCTTGTGCACGGACAACGGCGCCATGGTTGCCTGGGCGGGTGCGGAGCGACTGGCGCTCGGTCTCGTCGATAATTTGGCCGCAGTGGCGCGGCCCCGGTGGCCGCTCGACGGACTTGCTCCAGCGGCGATCGGCGCGGGTGTGAAGGCCTGATCATTGGTTCTCGCAAAGGTGGACTGGAAGCGCGCTTGCCACGTAAAGTCAAAGCCGCGAAGGGGGAAGCCATGGCTATCGAGTTTATCGGCGTGATCGGAGGCGGCGCGTGGGGTACCGCGCTGGCTCAGACGCTGCGGCTCGCGGGGCGGCGGGTGACGCTGTGGGCGCGCGAAACGGAAACGGTGGACGATATCAATGCGCGGCATGTGAACCGTACGTTTCTGCCGGGCGTGCCGCTCGATCCTGGATTGAACGCAACGAGTGAGTTGGCGGCGCTCGCGTCTGCGGACGCCATTCTCATGGTGGCACCAGCGCAGCACGTACGCACCATCGCCAAGCTGCTGCGCCCGCAGTTGAAGCCGGGCCAGCCCATCGTGCTGTGTGCCAAAGGTATCGAGCAGACGACGGGGCGGATGCTCGGCGATGTGCTGACAGAAATGCTGCCGGACCAGACACTCGCCGTGCTTTCAGGACCCAGTTTCGCTGCCGACGTCGCGCGCGGATTGCCGGCGGCACTGACAATCGCGTGTCAGCGGGAGGACATGGGGCGGGAACTCGCCGAGCGTATGGGATACCGTCAGTTCCGGCTCTATTGGTCGAGCGATACGGTTGGCGTCGAGATCGGTGGTGCGTTGAAGAACGTATTGGCGATCGCAGCCGGGATCGTCGATGCGAAAGGACTTGGCGCGAGTGCACATGCCGGGCTCGTCACGCGGGGTTTTGCGGAGTTACGGCGGCTCGGAGAGGCGCTTGGGGCGCGGTCCGAAACCATGATGGGGCTGTCCGGGCTCGGAGATCTCATTTTAACGTGCGGCTCACCGCAATCGCGCAACATGAGTCTCGGCAGGGCGCTGGGACAGGGGAAGACCCTGGCGGAAATTCTCGACTCGCGCGTGGCAGTGACCGAGGGTGTTTACACGGCGGCGGCAGCGGTTCGGCTGGCTCACGAGAAGGGCATTGAAATGCCGATCACGGAGGCCGTGCATGCCATAATCGAGGGCCGCGTAACGGTGGATGATGCGATTGCCGGTTTGATGCAGCGGCCGTTCAAAGCTGAAGATTGAGTGAGACTGATCATGATGAAGATATACGTCGTCGCTCTCGCCGCTGTTTTAATGTTCCCTTGGGGCGCTCCGGCGCGCGCCGAACCGGTTCAGCCGAAAGCCGAGACTGCCGAGCAGCCGGCCTTGCCCGGGACGGAAGATGCGCCGGGTTATGAGGATTTCGAGAAGGGCGATCCCAGTCCGGAAGACATGCGCGAGAAACAGGAACGCGAGGAAGATCGCAACGTCATCTCGCCCAGCATGCAAGACGGCGAACCGCTGCCCGGAATGGATGCGGACTGAGAGCCGAGAGTTAGAAGCGATAACCGTAGCGGACACCGAGGCGGTCGAGACCCTCGTTGAAGTCGGCGGTTCCGGCGTTCGACATGTGTTCAAAATAGACTGACAAGGCATTGTGCTCGTCGAGCCGGTAGCCGATCTCGACCGGTATATGGAACAGGACGCGTGAGCCGAGGGCCTTATCGTCGAGTTCGATCAGATCGGTCTGGCCGTCGTGGATGGCGGCTCCGATACCGATGCCGAAGAACAGTCCGGCCGCATTTTCAATCTCCCACCGTGCATCGATATAGGCGCTGCTGGTGCCGTCACCCGCGGCGATGGAACCCCCGATCGCGGGACGAATAGAGCCGCCGAGAAAGGGAATGCTAGGTTCGAGAACCGCCTCACCGTTGATGGCTATCTCGGCATCTTCCACGCGGAAGCCGCTCCAGAGATCGGGAACGTCGTGCGCGAGCACTCCAAAGCGCAGTTCGCGGATGAGGCCATCCGCCGATGCGGGGGTGGACACGAACGTCAGCGCGAGAATGGCGAAAAATGCCTTCGACTTCGACATGCGTTCCTTGGTTCTTTCCACATACGCGCGACATGCCCTTGCAGCAAAGCACCTTTCCGCCCGAGAGTGGCGCAATCGTCGGCGATATTTTCTCGTTGTGACTTTTGAGGTTCGATCTCCTGCCGATGGCCCAGGAACGGACGGGATGGCCGCGCGTTGATACTTCATCACATTATCAAGGAGATAATCATGAAGCGGATCATTTGCGCTTTCGCGATCATAGCGGGCTTGTCGGCGGCCTTGCCGGCCCAGGCTGACAGCATCGGAGACGTGGAAGGCGCCCGAGCGCATGAGCGACAGGGCGGCTATCTGACCCGGCAGGAGCGCGAGAATCTGCGCCGGTACGGGGGCAACGATGACGGCTACTACAGCGGTCGCAGGGGTTATGGATATCGCAGCGGACCGTCTGTCGGAATTTATATTGGTCCTGGGTACGGCCGGTATGGGTATTCCAGCCCCTATTACGGGCCGTACGGTTACTGATCGACCGGCTTATCTATCAGGCGCGCTCCGGGCAACCGGGGCGCGTCTTCGTGATTGTGATCTTCAAAAAGGGCTGGTGCCGCCTGCGTGACTCGAACACGCGACCCCGTCATTACGAATGACGTGCTCTACCGGCTGAGCTAAGGCGGCTTTCCGGTCCGGCTCTGAAGGCCGGGACAGGTCGGAGGGCATAGCTGCTGCGCCGGGTGATTGCAAGGGTCGCGCGGGCACGAGTTGAAAAAGGGGGCCGAGGTGCTCCCTTTCCCTTGGGTTTTGCGGGTTCTCAGGTCGCTTTAGGGCGCCAGGCTCCGGGGGGTATGTGGCCTTCGACGTAGGCGTGCTGGAGCGCGTCGAGCTGAGCCCAGAGTACATCGCACTTGAATCGGATGGCATCGACGCAAGCTTCCTGCTGCTCGCGCGTGCGGGCGTTTTGTTTTACGAATTCGAATGTGAAATTGGCGTCACGTGGCGCTTGCGAGAGGCGGCGTTTGAAGTAGGCCATGACATGGTCGTTCACAAAATCATAGCTCGCCAGCATGCCGACGATACGCTCGCGGTAAATCGATGGGGCGAAAAGCTCTGTCAGCGATGAGGCTGCCGCCACAACCAGCGGCTGTTCCACGACGAAGCGGACATACGCTTCAACCGCAAAGCGCGTAGCAGGCAGCGCGCCCTGCATGCTGGTGACGTAGTGGCGGTCGAAGCCGAGGCAATCGGTAAGGATCAGCCAGCGCTCGATGCCGCCTTCTTCTTCGGGAGGCGTACCGTCATGATCCTGGATGCGATGAATCCATTCGCGGCGCAGGTCACGGTCGTGCACGCGGCTCATGAAGGCAGCGTCCTTACGCGGGATCGCTTCCTGGTAGCAGTAGCGGTTGAGCGCCCAAGCGGCGACCTGGTTCTTGTCGAGCTTGCCCCCATGGAGCAGCTTATGGAACGGGTGCAGGTCGTGGTAGCGCTCGGGACCGACGGCGCGCATGCGTTCCGCGAACTCTTCGATCGACAAGGGCGCCTGCGCTGGAGTGAAGTCTTTCACAAATTCGTTCATGGGCGTCCTCCGGAGCGCGCGGGGCCTCATTGCAACGGGCGCCGCTTCTTGTGTAAGGTCATGGCACCCTGCCAGAGCGGGCGCCTAAGCCTTTGATGCCGGTCAAAAAGCGGGTTCACGGCTGATCACACATGCGTCAGGCCGGGACCTGGGGCAGACCCGCTTCGGTTGCGCGCGCGCCCTTCCATGAGTGCCGGGAACCGGATAGAGAGAAGCGCGCAAATTCCCTCGAATTTTTGCTTCGCCGCCTCCGATTTGCCGGCCGCGAGTTGTAGCGTGTCGCCTGCGGCGAACCGGCAGGAAGCGGTCAAAACTAGGATTCCACGACTATGGTTGCCGTACTCCCCACGCGCGACGCGACTTCTGTTTCTGGCGAACCTTCATCGGCTGTGAAGCCGACGCTGGCCGGCATGACGCGGGCGCGTCTCAGCGAGGCCGTGCGCGCGGCCGGCGTGCCGGAGAAGCAGGTGCGCATGCGCGTCAACCAGCTTTGGAAGTGGATCTATATCTCAGGCGTTTCGACATTCGATGCGATGACGGATGTGTCGAAGGACCTGCGGGCGAAGCTTGCCGAGTTTTACACCCTCGAGCGGCCGGAGATCGTGACCGAACAGGTATCGATCGACGGAACGCGAAAGTGGCTGTTGCGTCTGCCGCGGCGCGGGCACGAGATGCGCGCACCGGAAGTCGAGTGCGTTTACATTCCGGAGGAGGATCGCGGCACGCTGTGCATTTCCTCCCAGGTCGGCTGCACCCTGACGTGCACCTTCTGTCATACAGGCACGCAGAAGCTCGTGCGCAATCTCGAAGTGGAAGAAATTGTCGGCCAGATTCTCGTGGCGAAGGATCGCATCGGCGACTGGCCGGGGGCGGAGCCGCGGGACGACGGAGCGATGCTGCCGACAAGTGAGCGTAAGATCACCAACATCGTACTGATGGGGATGGGCGAGCCGCTCTACAATTTCGAAAACGTGCGCGACGCAATGGATGTGGCCTCCGACGGCGAGGGGTTATCCATGTCGAAGCGGCGGATCACGCTTTCGACGTCGGGAGTGGTCCCTGAAATCGGGCGGTGGGGTGAGGAGGCCGGCACAATGCTCGCGATCTCACTACACGCGGTGCGGGATGACCTGCGTGACGTGCTCGTGCCGATCAATAAGAAGTATCCGCTCGCGGAGCTGCTGGATGCGTGCCGGAACTATCCGGGCGTGTCCAATCCGCGCCGTATCACGTTTGAATACGTGATGTTGAAAGGGGTGAACGATAGCTTGGGGGATGCGCGCGAACTGGTGCGGCTGCTGGCGGGTATCCCGGCGAAGATCAATCTCATCCCGTTCAATCCGTGGCCCGGTACGGCATACGAATGCTCCGATTGGGCGCAGATCGAGAAGTTCGCCGATGTGGTGAACAAGGCGGGCTATGCAAGCCCAGTGCGGACGCCGCGCGGGCGGGACATCCTGGCTGCGTGCGGACAGCTGAAATCGGATAGCCAGAAGCTGCGCGCGAGCGAGCGTGGTGCTGCGGCCGGTTCAGCAGACCACGGGGTCTAAGCAGCATGATCTTGCGCACCCTTGGGCGTCTCATCCTGGTGCCGGTCGCATTCTGTATTGCTGCCGCAGTTTCGATCTGCGTCGCGCTTGCGCTGGGCCTGGAGAAGATCACCGCCGCCATGAGTGGGCGTGGAGGTGGTGCGGAGACGGTGGAGGCCTATTGGGCGCTTGCGGTCCAGGGTGGGCTCCTGCTGGCGGGGCTGACGATCATCCCGGCGCTGGTGCTGGTCATCGTGGGTGAGGTCGCACGCATTCGGTCGTGGCTCTACTACATGATCGGTGGAGGCGTTGCGCTCGGTCTGCTACCGGTCGTGACCCTCGCGGGGGCGCTCGATGTGTCAGCGATGCCGCCTGCTGCCTTGTGGCAGGTGTTGGCAACGGCGGGGTTCGCAGGCGGGCTGGTCTATTGGTTGCTGGCCGGCCGGACTGCATAACCTCTTACCCGGCGGGGCTGGTGATTAGGGAGCGGGGCAGATGCTGCGGGCGGTCATAGGCATCGTGGCGGGCTATGTGGCGGCATGCCTTGCGGCGGGGGCGACGCAAGTGCTGTTCGTCGTCGAACCGGGCGGAATGTTGGCAACACGAGAGGCGGCGGCGGCTGCTGCATTGCTCATTGCCATGGCCGCGACGCAAGCTGGAACATTCGCTCTGCCATTCGCTGTCATCGCAATCGGGTTCACCGAGGCATTCGGGTACCGAGGGTGGCTGACCTATGCAGCTGCAGGGGTTGCGATCGCCATTTGCGGGTATTGGACCATCCTCGTCGGCGAGGCCGGACCAACGATGCGCAACGACGTCGCATTGCGAGCCTTCGCCGTTTCCGGAGCCGTCGCTGGGCTGGTGTACTGGTCCATAGCTGGCCGCAGAGCGATCCGGCGGGCTTCCTGATGCGATCGGGCCGCAACGGCCTGACATTGCAGTTTTTTCTGGCACTCGACCAAAATACAAATTGCCGTAATGCTCCCATCCGTCTACTTTGTGCACTGCACAATGGCGCGCAGGCGCCAATCCGTGAGGTGAACGCCATGCTAACTCCGACGAAACAGGTCGAGATCGCCAAACGCGGCATGGATGCAGCCTTCGGGTACACGCAGGCGGCCATCAACGCGACTTTTGAGGCGAACGCTCGGGCACTTTCATTGTGGGACCAGGTGGCGCAGTCGGTGCTGCCGAGACCGCCGCTGAAAGAGGAGACCTGGGAGTGGTCGGGGGCGCCGAAGCGCCCACATTCAACGCTTCTTGCTGTCGAGCAGGAAAAGCCAAAGCCGGCGCCGAACGTATTTGCTGTCTGGTCGGACTTGATGCAGACCAGCCGGCAGACGTGGTTCAAGGGGGCGCCGTCTCCCTTCGCGTGGTGGGCGTGGTCCCCCCAGTCTGCGGTGCCTGCAACGTGGCCGTGGGCCTATGGCATGATCGCTTCGGGTATCCCCGGCAGCGTGGCATGGCCAATGGCGGAGGCCAACGTGGCTCTGATGGACGCGGCGAAGAAAACGGCTGAGGCCACTGCTCCCCTTACGTTTCCGTCGTACCAATCGTCGGGCGGGTTCGCTTCGGCCCAGGTGTGGATGGGAACGCCGCTACTAAAGTCGATGATCGCAGTCGGACCAGCAACAGTCATGATCTGGCCGTGGCTGGAACGCGCGGCCTGAGCACCGTCACTCCGAGACGACAAGCCCTGGAATGCTGAGGGGTTGCGTTCCTCCCGCGGGTTCGTCAGTTGCCACTTTGTCTCCGCTGGAATTGGCGGCTGGGGTCGCATCCGAGTGCGGCTGACTGGCAGGGGCTGTCGCCGTGGGTGGGTCTGCCGGCAGAAACGGGACCGGGGCGCGCGGAATCATCAGCGGTGCTTCGGCTTTGGCCGGTTCTGACTTGGCTGGTTGTGGCTGGGCTGGCTCTAATTTCGCAGGTTCTGCCTTCACAGCCTCCGAAGGGGGCGTTTCAGTCTTGGCCGCCACCGCTTGGGCCGGAGGCGAAATTGGAGCCGCCACCGGTTCGCTTTTCGGTGCTTCCGGGATCGCAGCGGTTTCCGCCTTTGGATCGGGTTTTGACTCCGGCTTCGCTGCGAGCGGAGCGGGCGCATTTTCGCTCTTAGCCTGCGCGGCCGCGCTATCGGGCTTCGGTTTCGGCTTCGTGGCTACGGCGGGTTTCGACTTTTTGTCTTTGTCGGGAGCGAACGCTTTGCGTTCGGCGCAACGGGCGGGCGAGACGTTGCCGTCGCCGAGCGGGATGGCAGCAACCCAAGCGCACGATTTCAAATTGCGACAGCCGTCTTCCGCCTGCTCCTCACATTTCTGTGGCAGGTTGGCCGTCTTCGTCGCCGTTGGTTTGCCGGCGGGTGACTTGTCAGTCGTCGCGAGGGCGCCGGTTTGGGGTGCGGGTGCATCGGTTGGCTTGTCTGCGGCCTTCGTGGGGGCGGCGGCATGGGCGGGCTTGGTTGTTGCGAGCCACGGCAAATCCTCGGGTGCACCTGTTTTGGGGGGCGCCGTTGCCGTGGTTGCCGGAGGCGTTTTCGGTGTCGTGGCGGCAGGCGCTTCGTTTTGGGATGCCCAGGGCGTCTGAGCTTGCGCGGGGCCCATGCTTATTGCGATGGAGATCGCCGCAAAACTGCCAATCATTGACGTCCACCGCGTCGAGGCCGGACCTACGTTGCCGTCTCGCATGCCGTATCTCCCTTGGCGGATTTCGTTCTCTCGTTGCTGACACAAATATCCGAAAGCAGCGGTCAGGAACGGGGCAAACTGATGTTTTCCTCATCACAACCGGTCGGCTCGTTGAAATATTGGGTGAGGATTGCAGCGGCGACACACTCGTTCTCGACGTGAAAGCTGCCCACAGCGATGGCCGCTTTCGGGCCAACGGGACATGAATCGGGCGAGATGGCAGCTTGATGTGCCGTCGGCGCTGCCTATAGTGCGCGCGCTTCCCAACCCCCGACTGGCACAATTCACCTACAGGACAGGACGATGGCCGCAGCGGCAGGCACGACAGGCACGGCATCCGGCGTAAAGAAGGTGGTGCTCGCTTATTCAGGCGGTCTCGATACCTCTATCATCCTGAAATGGCTGCAGGAAACATACGGTTGCGAGGTCATTACCTTCACCGCCGATCTGGGCCAGGGCGAAGAACTGGAGCCGGCGCGGAAAAAGGCGCTGATGCTGGGCATCAAGGAAGAGAACATCTTCATCGAGGACCTGCGCGAGGAGTTCGTCCGCGACTACGTGTTCCCGATGTTCCGTGCGAATGCGCTTTACGAGGGCGTATATCTGCTCGGCACCTCGATCGCGCGGCCGCTGATCGCCAAAAAGCAGATCGAGATTGCCCGAAAAATGGGCGCAGATGCCGTCTGCCACGGGGCAACGGGCAAGGGCAACGACCAGGTGCGGTTCGAGCTCGGCTATTATGCGCTGGAGCCTGGAATCAAGATCATCGCGCCGTGGCGTGAGTGGACGTTCAAGGGCCGCGATGACCTGATCGAGTTCGCGCGGACCCACCAGATCCCGGTGGCGAAGGACAAGGAAGGCGAGGCGCCGTTCTCGGTCGACGCCAACCTCTTGCATTCGTCGTCCGAAGGCAAGGTGCTGGAAGACCCGAACACAAAGCCGCCGGAGATCGTTTATCAGCGCACAATTTCGCCAGTGGATGCGCCGGACAAGGTGACGACCATCCGCATCGGCTTCGAGAAAGGCGACGCCGTGTCGATCGACGGCAAGGCGCTGTCGCCGGCGATCCTTTTGAAGACGCTGAACGACCTCGGACGTGACAACGGTATCGGCCGTCTTGATCTGGTCGAGAACCGGTTCGTCGGCATGAAATCGCGCGGGGTCTATGAGACACCCGGCGGCACGATCCTGCTGGCGGCCCACCGGGCGATCGAAAGCATCACGCTCGATCGCGGTGCGGCGCACCTAAAGGACGAGCTGATGCCGCGCTATGCGGAGCTGATCTACAACGGCTTCTGGTTCTCGCCGGAGCGCGAGATGCTGCAGGCGCTGATCGACAAGAGCCAGGAGCATGTCGAAGGCGAAGTGACGCTGGACCTCTACAAGGGCAACGTGATCGTCACCGGGCGCGAGAGTGAAAAGTCGCTCTACTCCCCGAACGCTGGTGACTTTCGAGGACGACAAGGGCGCCTACGACCAGAAAGACGCGCAGGGCTTTATCAAACTCAATGCCTTGCGGCTCCGGACGCTGGGGAAACGCAACAAGAGTTGAGGCGCGGCAATCAGGACGGCTACGGTCTTCTGCGTGTTACAAGCAGGCCACACCCAGCGAACTGCTGGTGGGATGGATCTCGAAAAGTAAACCGGCGTCAACCATCTCGGGGTAGAACAGTCCAACTCGCTCTGTCGGGCATTTGCGCGTGCGCAGTTGTTTGTCATAACGTGGATTTCGCCGTTCATGCAGCTTTTCATCTCGCGTCTCGCCACCGCCGCCGCATTTGGACTGCTGGTCTCTTCTCCGGCTGGCGCAACCGATCTGTTCGGAAGCGGGCCGCTTGATCTGGAGGCAGGCGGACTTGTTCTCGTGACGCCGAAATACGAGGGCTCGAGCGAGTATGAGGTCTTCGCGGTGCCGCTGGTGGCGCCGGCCGGGTCCAATGAGCCGGGGTTCATTCAGTTCCGCGGGCCGGAGGACCTTCGTTTTCGCGTGATCAACTGGAATGGGTTCGAGGCCGGTCCACTGACGGGCTGGCGGTTCGATCGTGAAGAGGACGACGCCGATCGACTGAACGGGCTCGGAGACGTCGATGGTGGCATCGTGCTCGGCGGCTATGCGGCCTACCAGTTCGGTGTATTCAAGCCCTTTGTGTCTTACAGCCAACAAGTCACAGGAGATGACACGGGCGGCTTGCTGCGATTTGGAGCGGAAGCGCCGTTGAATTGGGGTAACGTCCGGATGACCGGCATCGCTGGCGGGACGTGGGCGGACGACGATTACATGGACGCCTTTTTCTCCGTGAATGCGGGGCAGGCAGACAACTCAATCCTGCTGGCGAGTATGACGCTGAGGCAGGGATCAAGGACGTCTACATCGGGCTTAATGCTGACGTGCCTTTGACCGACCTGTGGAGCCTGAAACTCACCGGCCAGTATTCACGGTTGATCGGCGATGCGGCCGACAGCCCTATCGTCGAGAGCGAGAACCAGTTTTTCGGTGGTATCGGCCTGACTTATCGGTTCACAATCGACCGCTGATCCGCGTCGCTCCCGCGACGGCGAGCGGCCGTCGCTTGGGAGGGCTTTTAGGGATACGGTTGGCTCTGGCGGCCCTCAACTTCACGTGTTTTTTTGGTTACACGTGGCGGTGCTCTATCATGCATGGCCACTGTATCGATTGTTTTCCGCAATCGCGGGCTTGAAGTGCCACCGGCGGGTTCCCACGTCGCTGTCAGGCCAACAAGTCTGTGCGGAGCTCGGCAGTGATTGAAATTTTTGGCACCCTCTTCATGGGAATGCCGATCTGGGTCTGGCTCGCCTTTCTTGCAACCGTCATTGTCATTCTGGCGATCGACCTCGGACTGTTGCACGGGGAAGCACATGAGCCGACCCTAAAGGAGAGTACGGTCCTGGCCGGTGCGTGTATGACGCTCGGCGTTGCGTTCTCCGCGGTCGTCTGGTGGCTGTATTACAACGGCATCGCAACGTCACTCGACGACGATATCGTCAACGCGGCGAGCGATAGCGCGCGTGCCTGGACGGCTTGGGAACTCTACCTGACAGGGTGGGTCGTCGAACAGACGCTGGCGTTCGACAACGTCTTCGTCATGGCGATGATCTTTTCCTACTTCGCCATTCCGCCAAAGTATCAGCACCGGGTGCTGTTCTACGGCATTCTCGGTGTGATCGTCCTGCGCGCCATCATGATCGGGCTTGGTGCGGCTTTGATCCACCAATTCGATTGGATCCTGTACCTCTTCTCAGCCTTCCTGGTGTTCACCGGCATCAAGATGTTCATCATGGCCGATGAAAAGCCGGACATTGAGAACAACCCGATCCTGAAGTACATGCGCCGACACATGCGCATCACCGACAAAATCGACGGCGAGAAGTTCTTTATCCATGGGCCCGATCCCGAAGACGGGCAAGATCGTGCGGTTCGCAACGCCGCTCTTCGTAGCGCTGATCCTGATCGAGTTCGCCGATCTCATTTTCGCAGTGGATTCCGTTCCGGCGATCTTTGCGATCACGCAGGATCCGTTCATCGTCTACACGTCGAACATCTTCGCGATCCTGGGTCTGCGCGTCGCTCTACTTCGTGCTGGCCGCGATGGTGCATCGCTTCCACTATCTGAAGTATGCATTGTCGCTCGTGCTCGTCTATGTCGGCAGCAAGATCTTCCTGCAGCAGTTCATCGGCAAGATCGATCCGGCGATCAGCCTCGGCATCACGGTTTCGATCCTGCTCGGCGGCATGCTCTATCGCTGTGGAAGACGCGGAACGATCCGCCGGAGGCGAAGCCTGCGCTGGCGGAGTAACAATTTCGTATTTCGTTTGTTAAGGCGCCGGAGCGATCCGGCGCCTTTTCACATTTTAGGCGACCTGGCGGTCGCGGAGGGATTCGCCGCGATAGGAAAGGGCTTCGGCGATATGCAGACGGCCGACACCATTGGAGGCGTCGAGGTCGGCAAGCGTGCGGGCGACGCGCAGGACCCGGTGGAAGCCGCGCGCAGAGAGCTTCATCGTTTCGGCGGCCTTCCGCAGGAGGGTGAGACCTTCCGGATCAGGAGCGGTGATTTCGTCGAGGAGCTGGCCGGTCAGCTCGGCATTGGTTCGTACGCCTTTGACACCGCGTGCTGTCAGGCGGTCGCGCTGGCGGTCGCGTGCTGCAGCGACGCGCGCGCGGACCTCCCTGCTCCCCTCGAGCGCGGGCGGCAATACGAGATCGGCAGCGGTGACGGCTGGGACTTCGATATGCAGGTCGATGCGGTCCATCATGGGACCGGAGACGCGTGACTGGTACTCGGCTGCACAGCGAGCGCCGCGCCGGCACGTCATGCCGGGTCCGCCGCCGCATTTGCACGGGTTCATGGCTGCGATGAGCTGGATGCGCGCCGGGTAAAGGATCCGATGGTTGGCGCGAGCGACGATGATCTCCCCGGTTTCGAGGGGCTGGCGAAGCGCGTCGAGGACGTTGGGCTGATACTCGGGCAGTTCGTCCAGGAAAAGGACCCCCAGGTGCGCGAGGCTCGCTTCGCCAGGCTTAGGACGGGTGCCGCCGCCAACGAGAGCCGCCATGCTGGCGGAGTGATGGGGAGAGCGGAAAGGGCGGTCGATGCAGAGCTTGCCGCCCATCAACTCGCCGGCGAGCGAGTGGACCATCGAGACTTCGAGCATTTCTTCAGGGGTCAGCGGCGGCAGGATGGAGGGTAGGCGGGCGGCGAGCATAGATTTGCCGGAACCCGGCGGGCCAACCATCAGCAGGTTGTGCCCGCCCGCCGCGGCGACTTCAAGGGCGCGCTTGGCACTCTCCTGGCCGCGTACATCTTTCAGATCTGGCAACTGTGTTGCGGGCCGGTCGAGATTTGGCTTCGGTCTCGCCAGCGTTTGTAGGCCCTTGAAGTGATTGACGAGGGAGAGGAGGTGCGGGGCGGCGAGGACGTCGACGTCCTCGCCCGCCCAAGCGGCTTCCGGGCCACAACTTTCCGGGCAGATGAGGCCTTTGCCGAGGCTGTTGGCGCCGATGGCAGCGGGAAGCGCGCCGGGCACCGCGCGGATGGAACCGTCGAGAGCCAATTCGCCGATGGCTGCGAACCCTGATACGGCCTCCGGCGAAATCGACGCCCATGGCGACAAGCAGCCCGAGGACGATCGCCAGATCGTAGTGGCTGCCTTCCTTGGGAAGGTCGGCCGGGGCGAGGTTCACCGTCAGATGCTTGTAGGGCAGGCCGAGGCCGACGGAGTGGAGCGCATTGCGAACACGCTCGCGGCTCTCGGCGACGGCTTTGTCGGCGAGACCGACGATGTGAAATGCAGGATTTCCAGGCGTGATGCGGACTTGCACTTCCACCGCACGGGCTTCGACGCCCACGAATGCCAACGTCGCAATCTGACTGTACATGCCCTGATCCCCCGGCCGATCCAGTGAGGTAACGGCTGGGCGCTTACGATCCGTCGCGGGGTCAGGATGCACGCTCGCTTTTTCTCGATCGCGTCCCAGATCATCGCGGCGATGTCGTGGCCGCCGAAGGCCTTGACCTGGCGGATGCCGGTCGGCGAGGTGACGTTGATCTCGGTCAGGTAGTCGCCGATCACGTCGATGCCGATGAAGATGCAGGCCGCGCTTCTTGAGCTCCGGGCCGAGGCGCGCGCAGATCTCGCGCTCGCGCTCGGTCAGCTCGGTCGGCTGTCGCGCGTGCCGCCGACGTGCATGTTGGAGCGGGTCTCGCCCGCCGCCGGCACGCGGTTGATGGCGCCGGCCAGCTCGCCGTCGACGAGGATGATGCGCTTGTCGCCGTCGCGCACCTCCGGGCGGTACTGCTGCACCATGAACGGCTCGCGGAACACGGTCTGGAACATCTCGACCAGCGAGCCGAGATTGGTGTCGTCCGGCTTGACGCGGAACACGCCGGCGCCGCCGTTGCCGTAGAGCGGCTTGATGATGATGTCCTTGTACTCGGCGCGGAAGGCCTGCACGTCCTCGAGCGTTGCGCGTGACCAGCGTCGGCGGCATCAGGTCGGGAAATCGAGCACCGAACACCTTCTCCGGCGCATTGCGGACGTGGCCGGGATCGTTGACCACCAGCGTCTCGGGATGGATGCGCTCGAGCAGATGCGTCGTGGTGATGTAGGCCATGTCGAACGGCGGGTCCTGGCGCAGCAGCACCACGTCCCATGCGGCGGAGATCGATCGGTGCGCGCGTTCGACAGACGCGTAGTGCTCGCCGATGCGGTCCTCGACCTTCGAGCGGTGCGCCGCGCGCGATCAGCCGGGCGCCGTGCAGCGCGAGTTCTGGGGCGTGTAGTAGAACAGCTCATGCCCGCGGCGCTGCGCTTCGAGCAGCATGGCGAAGGTGGAATCGCCGCGGATGTCGATGCGGTCGATCGGGTCCATCTGACAGGCGATCTTCAGCGTCTTGCCCACGTCTCACCTACTCGCCGCCCATTTAGCTGGCAAAGGCATAACGGTGCGGCGGGGAAACGCAACGAGCGCACGGCGCCGTTGACGGCTTGTTAACCACATCGGCCGCTTTGTTGTACCCTCGTTTTGCGTGGAGTTTTCTGATGACCGGCCGTTTTCTCGTAGTTTTCGGCGTTGCGGCAGCTGCGGCGCTACTTAGCGCTTGCGCCAACCAGACCGAGGGCGGCGCCGGATCTGCGAGCTTGCTCGGCGGCGACGGTAGCGGCGGGTTTGGGCGAGGCCGGGCGTCGCCCGGTACGGCTGAAGACTTCAAGTCCGGTGCGCGCGACATGGTCTATTTCTCCAGCGACAGTTCGGATTTGACGCCGGAAGCGGAGCAGACGCTCGCGCAGCAGGCACGCTGGCTGCAGCAATATCCGCAACATCAGATCATGGTCGAGGGGCACGCCGACGAACGCGGCACGCGCGAATACAACCTAGCGCTCGGAGCGCGGCGCGCTCAGTCCGTCCGGAATTATCTGGCAACGCAGGGCGTGGTGCATGCGCGGATGCGCACGATCTCCTACGGTAAGGAGCGCCCGGTCGCGGTGTGTGACGACATCTCGTGCTGGTCGCAGAACCGGCGCGCGCAGACGGTGCTTGGCGGCGCGGCGATCAGCGCACGCTAAAATCTACAAGCCATTTTCAATGACGCGCGGCCAGCGGCGCGGCGCGACGAGGACCAGATCGAAGCCGATTTCGCGGTCTCGATAGCGCGTATTGCGGTGTATTAGCCCCCTAAAACTGGGCCATCATGTATGACCCATGAGGGGAGCGAACGATGGCTCGTAAGCGGCATTCCGACGAGGATATTCTGAAGCTGTTGCGCGAGGTCGAGGTGCGTCTTGCATCCGGCAGCGATGTTGCGTCCGCCTGCCGGGCTGCCGGGATCAGCGATGCGACCTACTACACGTGGCGCAAGAAGTTCGGTGGCATGGCCCGCTCACAGCTGTCGGAGATGAAGGCGCTCGAGAAGGAGAACCAGCGCCTGAAGAAGATCGTTGCCGATCTGGAGCTGGACAAGCTGATCCTCAAGGAGAGCCTCGATTTTTTGAAGCCGAAGGTCTGAGCGCCGGCCAGCTCCGTGATGCCGTTATCCACACGCGTCAGAAGCTCGGCACGTCGGAGCGCCGCACCTGCCAGGTTGTCGGGCTTGCGCGCAGCACGCTGCAGTACAGGTCGTCTGAGAAGGACGACGATAAGCTGCGTCTTGCCCTGGTCCGGCTCGCCAAGCAGTACGGCCGTTACGGCTATCGCAAGGTCGGTGAACTGCTTCAGGCCGAGGGCTGGCGGATCAATCACAAGAAGGTCGAGCGGCTATGGCGCGAGGAAGGCCTGCAGCTTCCGCAGCGGCACAAGAAGCGTAAGCGGCTCTATCATCACGACGCGTCGGTGATCCGGCTGAGACCGAAATACGAGAACCACATCTGGTCGATCGACTTCGTCCACGACAAGCTCAGCAACGGGCGCCCTTACAAGATGCTGACCGTGCTCGATGAATATACGCGCGAGGCCTTGTGTGTGAGCGTTGCTGCGAAGATGGGCTCGGCGGACGTTCTGGAGGCGCTCTATCCGCTGCTGCTGAAACGCGGCCGGCCGGACTACATTCGCTCGGACAATGGTCCTGAGTTCGCGGCGGCACCGTTTCAGGACTGGCTTCAGCGCGTCGGCATTCAACCGATCCGGATCTATCCGGGCTCGCCCTGGGAGAACGGCTACAACGAGCGCTTCAATGGAACGCTCAGGCACGAGGTTCTGAATGCTGAGTGGTTTACAAGCATCGACCAGGCCCGTGTGGTCATCACCCAGTGGCTCCGGCAGTACAATCACATCCGCCCGCATCACGCGCTCAGTATGCGGCCGCCGGCACCGAAACGATATTAGAGAAACCCAAAATCAGTGGCTCAGACTGAGGGGGCTGGACAGCGGGCGACCCAGAGTTCGGCAGCCCTACGCACGCGCTGGCGTTGGGCTGGTCCGACGGCGGCGTGGGCTTCCTCATCCGTGATGTCGGCGCGACGTTTGACCTCAATGAACGCCAGCCTATTCCGTTTGACGGCAACAAGGTCGATTTCGCCTGCAGATGACTTCCAGCGCGTCTCCAAGATGCGGTATCCGCGCAGGCGGAGCGCCAGGGCTGCGAACCATTCCGAACGCAAGCCGGCGCGGTAGCGGGCCTGGCGTTCGTCGAGGGTCATGCCGAACGGTCCGATTTGAGCTTAAGGCCTAGATCATAGACGCGGGCTTTGGGCACGGATAGCCGGTCAGCGACGGCTTTGGCGGCGTCGCGCAGGCTCATGTGGGCGAGGGCCTCGGTCAAAGCGGTAGCGATTTCTTCGTCCGTCACGGCTTCTGACATTGGTGGTCCGACGACGATAACGATCTCGCCTTTGTGCGGAACGGCTGCGAAGCGTTCAGCAAGTTCAGTCAACGTGCCGCGCTCGACGGTTTCGTGCAGTTTGGTGAGTTCGCGGGCTACGGCTGCGGGTCTGTTGCCGAGGGTTCCGGCCAGTTCGGCGAGGGTATCGGCCGCGCGGGTCGGAGCGTCGAAGAAGACCAGCGTGGCGGGGGAAGCCGCTAGCTCCGCGATACGTGACTGGCGAGCGCCTGAACGCGGCGGCAGGAAACCGGCGAAAAGGAATGTGTCGGTAGGGAGGCCCGCAACGGAGATGGCCGCCATGACGGCGCTGGCGCCAGGAACCGCGACTACGGCGTGTCCCTCTGCGAGACACTCACGGACCAGTTTGTAGCCGGGGTCGGAAACCAGAGGCGTGCCGGCGTCGCTGATGAGCGCGATGCGGGCTCCTCGTCCGAGGTCGGCGAGGATGCGGGGGCGCTGCTCCTCGGCGTTATGCTCGTGGTACGGGCGAAGAGGCCGGCCGATCCCGTAATGGGCGATAAGCGTGCGGCTGTGGCGGGTGTCCTCGCAATATATGACGTCGGACCGAGCGAGCGTGGTCAATGCGCGCACGGTTATGTCGGCGAGGTTCCCTATAGGGGTAGCGACAAGATAAAGGCCCGGCGCAAGCGCGCTCGAGAGATGGCGCGTGACGTCGGCGACAAGCCGCGCGGCGAGCGCATGGTCGCTGGGCTCGACTGTGCCGGTGCCGTCGCTCTCGTCGTCTGACTGCATGCCTCAACGCCTCTGGGAGCGCGGGCGCCCGTCAGCGCCCGTACGGGTTGTTTCGCCCGGGGCGTGTCGGAGCGCCAGAGGAAAAGGAGGCGTCAGGCGGCGAGCGGTTCGCGGCGACGGAATTGTTCGCGGCGGAAGGCCGCGGGGGTCGCCAGCGGTGCTGCCGCGCGGGCTCCCGTGAAGAAGAAAGCGGGGGCCATCTCTTCGTGAAGGCGCTGGAGCGCATAAGTCGCTGCATCAAGCTGAGCGGATGCACCCTTGTGTGACTCGAGTGCGCGATGGGCACGTGATTGAGCTTCGCTCAGTACACCGGCTACACGCGACCATTGCTCGAGGGGGGTGCGACGGTTGGGCAGAGGTCTTGCGGTTTGAATGGTCTGGGGCTGCCCCCGCAACCGGTCCAATGCCGCACGGAAGAAATCCGCGGCCAAACCCGTCCAGGTTTTTGATGTTACGGCGATGCGCATAATGGAGGTTTGTTCTGAGCGCGGAAAGTTTCGACGTTTCGCGGGTGCAAAACGGTCGTTAGATGCAATTCGGGACCGGCGGGGCAAACCGGAGAAATGTGAGTAGATGCCTGAAAATCGCTCTATTCGCGAATTTCCACAAGATGAATTTTGTTAATTTGTTGGTTTCTTCAATAAAACTCATTTCTGGAGAGCAGATGCTTTGAGCGCATCATAAGCGCGGGGCACCGGTCGAAGTTAAGCCGGTGCGCACAACCGGGCGCAGCGGCTTGGTTTCCTTTGTGCGGCCCGCGTTGGATGGCTTGTCGACTGGGACCCGATCGGTCGTTCCGTTGCCTCTCGCTTCCGTTGGGCCTGTGAGGCCGAAAAAGCGGTAGTGGCCTGTGATTTCGTCGACAAACAGTCCGTCTTCCTGCTGTGGGCCCCAGCCACGATTGTGAATGATGAGCGGGCGACCGGATGGGCCGGTCAGGTCGGACACGATAGCGATATGCGTTCGGGAGTGCCGGTTCTGCGGGCGCCAATACGTGACAATATCGCCGGCTCTATAATCCTCGGCAAAAGTCGAGATTGGTAAGCTTTCGCCGAAACGGGAGAAAAATCTGCGAAGAGTGTCGACCCGCCGGTGATCAATGTTGGGATCGCCTGAACCAGATTTAGTTTTTTGTACCAATTCCTGCAGATCCAGGCCTAGCGCCCGATAGGCGCGGATGATCACGTCGGTACAAACGCCGTACATCGGATGAATATCACCCATCGGATATTTGAGGCGCGTGTAGCGGTCATTATAAATGACAAAATCCTTGAGCTGGCGGCGGGCCGCCGCCGCCAATGCGAGGCCGAAGCTTTCTTGGTTGCCGGGGGTCCAGGTGATGGATAGGGGCGGTTCGGTCTCGATACGGCATTGAGTTGGGCCCGCCGCAAGAGCATCCACCCCGCCGGCGAGATCCTGGGCGGTCACTGAGCGGTCTGGAGACAGCACCGCAGTGGCTATGGGAGGGGGGGCGACAGCGGCGTGTTGATCAGGGTCAGCGGCCACGGCGCCGACTGTCTCGTCAGGGCGGGATGTGAGGGCAGCTTTTGGAAATGGCCCTAAATTCAATGGGGTCGGCGTAGTGCGGTCGACAGCGACGGCCACTGCCTCGGGCGGCGAACCCAACGGTAGCTGAAATTGGGTTTCCAGCTCGGCCGAGGGCACTGACACTGGAGTTGAGTTCGGCGGGTGTTGCTTCGGCGATGGGCGCGGCCAGAACCGGCATCGAGGTTTGTCTAGGCACCGTGGCTGCAGCGGGGGCTGGGAGAAGCGGCGACACGGGAGTTGCAACCGGCGGCAGGCCATTAAGGGCGTGCTTGGCTCCTGGGGTGATGGTCGCGAACTCGCGCGTTGCAAGGTCGGCGTTCGTCCAGCGGGCTACACCAATGGTCAGGCCGATGAGCAGAACAGGCAGGGCCAGCATGGCAGCATCGGCGCGGTCCGAACGGGATGTTGCGGCAAGACGGCTCCAAATCATGCCGACGACGGTTCGGAGCCCGTGTTGCCGGTTGGCGGTGGAGTGGCGTCTGCTAGCGGCGTTGCGGGTCGGGGAGCTTGCGGATTTCGGAGCGGTGGGATGGCGGCGCGAGGTGTCGAGCGGCAGTGGGGCGCTGCGCGCCTTTTGCTTTTGTGGCTTCGATCTGGGCTTTCTCTGCTTTTTCACGGCCGCGCCTTACGCCCCGAATTCCCAGTCAGACTCTCTCCATCCTAACGCGTAAGTTGCTGGTGGACCATCGCAAAACTGCTGTGCCCGGGGGGGGCTAAAGGCCCAGAAGGTTGCGAACATCGGCACGTGAGGCCCCGCTTGCGCGCAGTTCGCGCAAGCTCGCATCGCGAATTGACTTGGAGAGTTTGCGGCCGGTGGGGGTGAGGACGAGGTCGTGGTGGTAGTAGTTGTCGGGTTCTGGGAGGTCGAGGAGGACCTGGAGCAGACGCTGCAGATCGGTGGCCGCATAGAGATCTTTTCCGCGGACGACGTGGGTGATGCCTTGGTCGGCGTCGTCGACGACCACGGCCAGATGATAACTCGCCGGCGTATCCTTGCGGATAATGATCGCATCACCCCATCGGGCGGGGTTGGCGGGGATAACTTGCGGCGGATCGGCGACGTCGCCATTCCATTCGCGGAAGGTGAGCGGAGCGCCGCGAAGGCGGGCCGAAGCGGCGGCGAGTGCGCGATCCATGTCGATGCGCAGACACGCCGGCTCTCCGGCTATAAGGCGGCGATCGATTTCTTCTTCGGGGAGGCCCTTGCAGAGGCCGGGATACAGCGGCGCCCCATCCGGATCCACGCCGGCTGGGCTGGAGGCGACCGCGTTCTCGATGTCGCTGCGGGTCGCAAAGCACGGGTAGAGTAGTCCGCGCTGGCGAAGGTTGGCGGCCGCGGCCTTGTAAGCATCAAAGCGCGTCGACTGGCGCATCACGGGATCGTCCCACGCAAGGCCTAACCAGCGAAGGTCTTCGATGATGTTGACAACGTACTCTTCACGTGTGCGCTGGATGTCGATGTCTTCGATGCGCAGGATGAAGCGGCCGCCATGGCGCTGGGCCAAGTCGAAGCCGGTGATCGCCGACAGTGCATGGCCGAGGTGGAGATCGCCATTCGGACTGGGCGCGAAACGAGTGACGAACGGAGCATTCACGACGAAGGACTCGCGGGCCGCCACGACACACCGCCCGGCTCGGCACCCACGCCTGGCATAAACGACAAACGGCGCCGCGATCAATCGGGCGCCGTCTTCATCCAACACGTGCAAGCATCAATCGAAGAAATCCATGAAGCGCTTCATGCCGGACTTCTTCTGACCGTAGCGCTTTTGATCATCATCATCACCATCGTCAATGCGGCGGCGATCGTCGTATTCACGAGGGCGCTCGTAGCGATCGTCGTCGCGGTATGCGGCGGGCTTCAAGGCGTCCCGGGGAGCCTCGCGACTTGCGACGAATTCCCGGGTTGGCCGATCATTGTCGCGTGCGAGCCGCTCGCCCAGCTTTTCCAATTCGCCCCGGTCCAGCCAGACACCCCGGCACTTGGGACATGTGTCGATCGTGACACCGGCTTTGTCGACCTCGGTCATGCCGGTGGAACATACGGGGCAATTCAGCATGTGTAATACCTCTCCAATTCAAGAACCGGCACGCCGTGCTGCCAGTTAGGTAGGAACGATCTCTTGAATTGGAAGGGTCTGTTTTAGCGTTCGCCACCACTGGCTATGGCCGCAGATTGCGGCTCGAGGATCGAAGCCAGCATGCGCCGCATCCGGCCCACATCTTCGTCGTTGACGCGGAAGAAGCGGTTGCGCATCTGAGCGCGTTTTGACGCCTGATCGATATGACCGGCCAGAAGCGTGATCGGAATTCCGCCGGGCGGGTAGAGCGCCGGTACACCCACCTGCTCGAAGCTCAGCAGATGCTTGTAATATGCAACCCAGTCGGGGCGGGTTGCGACGACGATTGCCGACATTTCAGCGGCGCGGGCAGCAGCAAATGCCGAACGAACCATGAAGCCATAAAGCGTCGCGCGATAGGAGGTGTTTCCGATCTCAGGTTCAATGCAGAGGCGGGAGACTTCCGCAAGGCCGTTGCTGGCCTTGATCTTGAGTTCGCCGAGCGCGGGATAATAGGGTGCGCACGGCAGTGACGTGAGTGAATCGCCGGGAAGGCTGAAACAGAGCCGCATGCTGGCGACGAGGCGGCCGTTGTCAAAGCCGCCGAAAACCGCGGTGGTGGGCAGATCGTCATGAGTGTCGCGGTATTCCTCGCCATCGGCCGGGGTTATGAGACCTTGATTGGCGTAGGCTCGATGGCGCAAATGAAACGCTTCAGCCAAATCCGGCCGGCGGGTCAGCAAACGAATGTCAAACGCGTCGGCATTGTTACGCGGGTCGTGGGAGCTTGGCGCGCGGCGCAAACGGAACGGTACGAGTTCTGACTTGTCGCTCATGTGAATGACTTTCGCCGGAATGATGAAGAATAGGTGCGTAACGCGTTCGGAAGTGAATTGGCCGCAAACAATTGTGAACTGCGGCGGACTGGCGCGGGCTGTCAAGGAGGGGGTCGGCTGGACCTGATTTTCTCGTGACTACGGGTCACGGCAGATTTACCAGAATTGGCAGGACTCCTGAAAGTTGGCCCCATTCCGCGAAAGCCGCCACAGGGACGCCCATCAAAAAGAAACTTGACTGAATAAAGGTTCTCACAGCGACATCCTGATTGATCTTCCCAGTGCAATCGTTTCGCCAGCCGAAGCGACGGGGCATGTAGCGTCCGACACGCGCGGCATAGGCGGCGTACTCGGTACCGAATTTTGCAGCCAGGAACTCTTCTTCCCGCCGTGTGACGCCCTGCAGGATCATCGCCGTCGCCACCGCCAACACGAAGGAGACGACAAAACTTCCCCATAATGCGCCTATGCCCGCAGCTCCAATCGTCGAAAATGCATACAGGGGGTGACGCACCAATGAGTACGGGCCATCTTGCACCAAGGTGACTTTCTTGCGTCCCCCAATGTAGGCAGCGCACCACGTGCGACCTGCAATGGCCACGAGAATGAGGGCCAATCCGATGGATTGAATGAGCTGGTAGACAGCGGGGGATTGAAGGCGCCAAGTCGAGCCGACGAATAGCAGGACGCAAGACGCCGTGGTTGCGGCCAGCCACATGACGATGCGTCGGCGAAACTGTGCATGTGACAGAGATTGTTCCATGACTTCGTTCCAAGCCAGATCTACAATTGGACTCGTCATCGGGAACGTCATTCCGCCAGGGAAACATCGTCCATCAACTCGGCCGCGAAACACGAATGGTCAAGGTGGTATGACAGCAATTTGCTCCTTCATCGGAAAAATCGATGGCGGAGCCTGAAATGTGCATATGCTGATAGAGAAAAACCCTGCGCCTGTTGCCGCAGGGTTTTTTGACTTGCCGGACTAGCGTCCCATCAATTCACGTAAGTGCGAACATCGACAAAGTGGCCCTCGAGCGCGGCCGCGGCAGCCATGATCGGTGACACGAGGTGCGTGCGGCCTTTGTAGCCTTGGCGGCCTTCAAAGTTACGGTTCGACGTGGACGCACAGCGCTGGCCGGGCTTCAGCTGGTCGGGGTTCATGCCGAGGCACATCGAGCAACCGGGCTCGCGCCACTGGAAGCCGGCATCCAAGAAGATCTTGTCGAGGCCCTCGGCTTCGGCCTGCTGCTTCACAAGACCCGAGCCGGGGACAATCATCGCGTAGGCGAGACGCGAGGAAATCTTCTTGCCCTCAACGACCTTGGCAACAGCACGCAGATCTTCGATGCGGCCGTTGGTGCAGGAGCCGATCCAGACCACGTCGAGCGGGATGTCGGTCATCTTCGTGCCGGGCGCCAGACCCATGTAGTCGAGGGCGCGGACCATCGAGGCGCGCTTGTTTTCGTTGTCGATCTTGGACGGGTCGGGAACGGTGCCGGTGATGGCGACGACGTCTTCCGGCGATGTGCCCCACGAAACGATGGGCGGCAGTTTGGCGGCGTCGAGTTTGACGACGCGATCGAAGTGGGCGCCCTCGTCGGTCTGCAGCGTCTCCCAATACTTCATCGCCATGTCCCAGGCGGCGCCCTTCGGCGCTTTTGGGCGGCCCTTGATGAAGGCATAGGTCTTTTCGTCGGGCGCGATCATGCCGGCGCGGGCGCCGCCCTCGATCGACATGTTGCAGACCGTCATGCGGCCTTCCATCGACAGCGCGCGGATGGCTTCGCCGGCATACTCGATGACGGAGCCGGTGCCGCCGGCGGTGCCGATCTCGCCGATGATGGCCAGGATGATGTCCTTGGCGCCGACGCCGTGCGGGGCCACGCCCGTCCACCTGGACCAGCATGTTCTTGGCTTTCTGCTGGATCAGTGTCTGCGTGGCGAGCACGTGTTCGACTTCCGAGGTGCCGATGCCGTGGGCGAGCGCGCCGAATGCGCCGTGTGTGGAGGTATGGCTGTCGCCGCAGACGATGGTGGTGCCGGGCAGCGTGAAGCCCTGTTCGGGGCCGACGACGTGGACGATGCCCTGGCGCTTGTCGAGTTCGTTGATAATACTCGATGCCGAAGTCGCGGGCATTCTGGGCCAGCGTCTCCACCTGGGTGCGGCTTTCGACATCATCGATGCCGTGCGAGCGGTCGGACGTGGGCACGTTGTGGTCGACGACGGCCAGGGTTTTCTCCGGGGCATGGACCTTCCGACCGGCCATGCGGAGGCCTTCGAAGGCCTGCGGGCTCGTGACCTCGTGGACGAGGTGACGGTCGATGTAGAGCAGGCAGGTGCCGTCGGGCTGGCGGTCGACGACGTGGTCGTCGAAGATCTTGTCGTACAGGGTCTTAGGTGCGGTGTCGGCCATGGCGCGCGCGGAGCCTTCCAAAGGTGTGAATGTTGTGGCGGCTTAGATAGCGCTGTCAGGCGGCGTTCGCAAATCGGCCAACGTCCAGGGCAGATTCCCCGCGCTGGATGCCAGGCGGGGAGCGCAAAAAAAAGCCGGGCGCGAGGCCCGGCTTGTAAAAGTTGATCCTACCCGAACTGGTGAGACAGTTGGCGGTGGCAATTAGCCAACTGGGCTCCACAACACCGGATGCTTTTTGTACGTCCGGAAACGGGGGCGGATCACGCCCTCGTGAAGGCGCTGGACTTCTCAATATTGCAGCTGGCGGGCCTTGGAAACCAGAAAATCGCGCAGGACCTGGACCTTCTTGGATGTTTTCAACTCCTCGGGATAGACGAAGAGTATCGGCAACGAGGGCTTTGAAAATTCAACCTTCGTCAGAACGTGGACCAGATCGGTTTCCTGTTCGGTCATGTAATCCGGGATCATGCCGACACCTACGCCGGCCATGATGGCGTGCTTAATGGCCACGACTGAATTGACGCGGAAGGCGGCGTGGCGAGGTTCCTGGCCTTCGCGGCCGACAGTTTCGAGCCATGTGATGGCTGGAAGGTGCTGCGAAGGTTGACCCGAATAGGAAATGATGCGGTGGGTCCCGCCGTCCAGGTCAGCCAGGGTTTCGGGCAATCCGAAGCGGCGGACATACTGTGTGGAGGCCATGGCGCGAACCTTGGCGGTGAACAGCGGACGGCGGATGAGCTCGGGCTGGTCGGGTTCGCGGGTCCAGATGGCGACGTCGGCCGCGCGCATGGCGATGTCGATCTGTTCGTCGTCCAGGATCAGATCGACGCGGATATCCGGATAGAGGTCCATGAATTCGCGCATGCGCTGCGTGACCCACACGGAGCCGAGGCCAACGGGGGCTGCGACGCGCAGATCGCCTGTGGGCTTGGTCGTGGTGTCGCCCAGAAGCAGTTCCGCAGTCTGCAGCTTGCTCATCACTTCGGCGACGGTGCGGTAGAGGAGTTCGCCCTGTTCGGTGAGGACAAGGCCGCGTGCATGGCGGTGGAAGAGCGCGACCTTGAGATCTTTTTCGAGGGCGGAGACTTGGCGAGAGACTGCGCTCTGACTCATGTTGAGGGCGTCGCCGGCATGCGTGAAGCTGCCAGCGGCTGCAGAGGCGTGGAAGATGCGAAGCTTGTCCCAGTCCATTTTCGGCATCGTCCGCTGCTCATAAACCTGTCAACGGAACTTACCGCATCAGGTCGTCAACGGAGAATAGCGGTTCGGGAAGGCCGCGGCTTGTGTCCGGTCGCCGCACGGCTTAGCAACCATTGCGGGGTGCCGGCGTTTCTCCTCACCCGTGAGCGCGATGAGCGATGTAATAGTCAAACGAACGAATGAGGTTGCTGCATGTCCGCCACTCGTCTTGCCGCCGTCATCATTGCCTTTGCCGCCGTGACTGCCCAGGCGGGACCGCGGGAAGCGACAAAGCTTTGGGAAACGGCCGGTTTCAAGAATCCTGAATTAGCGCTTTTCGATCCCGAGGCGGGTGTCGTTTACGTCAGCAATGTGAACGGTGAAGGCACGGTGAAAGACGGGAACGGTTTCATCTCGAAGGTTTCGCCGGATGGCAAAGTCGTGGCGATGGAGTGGGTGTCAGGGCTGGACGGGCCGAAGGGGCTCGCGCGGGTGGGTGGCAAACTCTATGCGGCGGATATCGACAAGCTTGCGGAGATCGATATTGCGTCGGGCAAGGTCGTGAACCGTTACGATGCGAAGGATGCGAAGTTTCTGAATGACGTGGCAGCGGACGCGGCGGGCAACGTGTACGTCAGCGACATGCTCACGAACACGATCTGGCGCCTGTCGGATGGCACGTTCGAGGTGTTTCTGAAGGACGATAAGCTCGAAGGGCCGAATGGGCTCCTGGTGGAAGGCGACACGCTGCTTGTGGGCGCTTGGGGGGTGATGACCGACGGTATGGCGACGAAGGTGCCGGGTCATCTGAAGATGGTGTCGCTGAAGGACAAGAGCATCACGCCGCACGGAGATGGATCGCCGATCGGCAATCTCGACGGGCTGGAGCCGTTTGGTGACGGCGCGTATCTCGTCAGTGACTGGATCGCGGGGAAGGTCATCCGCATCGGGCGCAAGGGGAAGGCGCGGGTGCTGGCGGATCTGGGTCAGGGGACCGCAGATCTCGGCTACGATCCCAAGTCGGCGACGGCGTTCATCCCGCAGATGAAGACCGGGATGTTGTACGGGTACAAGGTGGAGTGACGCTGATCGTCAGCGCGAGCGAACGGCCTTCAAGCGGAGGATGGCGCTGAACAATTCGGTGTTGCGGTCGAAGCCGATGCTTCCGCCCCAGGCTTCTGCAATGTCGGCGACTATTGCGAGGCCGAGGCCGGAGCCGGGGCGCGTCGCGTCGAGGCGGCGGCCGCGGGTGAGGACGTCCGCCTGATATTCCTCGGGTATGCCGGGACCATCGTCGGAAATGCGCAGGATCACGCTGCCGTCGCTCGGTTCTGCCGAGATGGCGATGCGCGAGCGGGCATGGCGAGCGGCGTTTTCGATGAGGCCGCCGATGGCTTCGGAGAGGTCGTCGGGGTGGATGGCGATGCGAAGGTCATCCGGGATCGATGTGCTCCACTCGAGCCGCTCGCCGTCGGGTGTCTTGCGGACGACGGCGACGACGCGATCGACGGTGCTGCGGGCAGGAGCCGAGGTGTAGCCGCCGTTGGCCTGTAGGCGGGCTTTGGCCAACTGACGTTCGACGTGGCGCTGCATGGTGTTCGTTGCGGCTTCGAGGTCCGATGCGATTGCCGTTTCACCTTTCGATCTCAGTTTGGCTATGCCGCCGATCAGAACCTGGATCGGCGTGTTGAGGCCATGCGCAAGATCGGCGGCGCGGGCGCGGGCGGTCTCGACCTGGCGGTCGCGCGCTTCAAGGAGCGTATCAATTTCGCGGGTCAGGGGCTGCACCTCCTCAGGGAACTCGGAGCCTAAGCGCTGGACCTGGCCGGATCGAATGGCGGCAATGCGGTCGCGGATGCCGTCGAGGGGGCGCAGGCCGAGCAGCACTTGCACCCATGCGGCGGCGGCGAGCAGCGCGCCGAGCAGGAGCAGGAACGGTGTGAGTGACGTCGCGAAGCCGACAACGGCTTTGTCGACGTCGGCTTCGTCGACGGCGGCGGCGATACGGACGCGCTCGCGTCCAAGGCGGGCAGGGAGTTCAACGCGCTTTTCGAGAACGTAGAGCGTCTGGCCCGAGGGTCCGGCGACGCGATGGTGGTGCGCGTGATCGTCGATCGAGGTGGCAGACGGGATGCCGATGGTCGAATCCCATAGAGAGCGGGAGCGGATGACCTCGCCGGAGGTTTCGAAGGCCGTTTGCCAATAGAGCCCTGAGTATGGGCGGGTGAAGCGCGGATCGGGGGGAGCAGTTTTAACGATGAGCTTGCCGTCCGGGCCGCGGTCAATGCCGGCAATGAGCTGATCAATGTGGCTCGACAACTCGATGTCGATCCAGGTCTTCACGTGGCGCTCGAACAGGACGGAGAGCGCGAGAGCGGCGATCACCATCGCGCAGAGAAGAAAGGCGCTGGCGCCGATCAGCAGCCGGAGTTTGAGGGAGCCGGCGGTCACGTGTCGCCATCCCCGATCACATATCCGAAGCCGCGCCGGGTTTCGATCGAGTTGGGCCCAAGCTTTTTGCGCGTGCGCATGACGAGCGCTTCAAGGACGTTGGTTTCGCGGCTCTCCTCATCGCCGTAGAGGTGATCGAGAAGTTCGACGGGTGGGACGACACGGGCTTTGTTGTGCACGAGATACGAGACGAGGCGGTATTCGAGAGGCGTGAGCGACACGGCACCGCCGTCGACGGTGACGCGCAGCTGGCGGGTATCGACGGTGATCGGGCCGGCCTCGATGGTCGCGCTGGCGTGGCCGGCGGAGCGGCGGATGAGGCCGCGCGCACGGGCGACGAGTTCAGCCATCTGAAACGGTTTGGGGAGGTAGTCGTCGGCGCCGACGTCAATTCCTTCGACACGGTCCGGCCAGGAGCCGCGGGCGGTGAGGATGAGCACGGGCATGGTGCGGCCGGCGGCGCGCCAGCGCTTCAGGACTGTGAGTCCGTCGAGTTGCGGCAGGCCCAGATCGAGGACGACAAGATCGTACGGTTCGGTGTCGCCCTTGAACCAGGCATCTTCGCCGTCGCTGGCAAAGTCGCAGGCATAGCCGGCATCGCGCAGGGCAGAGCCCACGTCGGAGGCAATCCGGGTGTCGTCTTCAACCACGAGAATTCGCATCAGTCGTCGTCTTCGATTTTCAGAATGTCGCCGTTTTCGGCATCGATCTCGATTTCCTGCACACGACCATCGGGGCGGAGGAACTTCAGGTCGTAAACGATGCGACCTTCGTCGTTCTCCAGCTGGGTTTCGATGAGTTTGCCGGGGAGGCGGTCGGCGTTTTTGGAAAGGATCGCCTCAAGAGAGAGGATACGACCGCTCTCCAACAGGCGCCGGGCAGCCTCGTGGCCGATTTCGTCGTCCTCGCCGTGGCGCGCGTGGGCAGCCGTCGTCAGACCCAGTGCTAGGATCACGAGAAGGCTGCGCACAAACTTGGAGCGGCGGATCATCGGTTCAATCGTCGCGCAATCGGCCTGACAGAGGCCTGACAGAGGGGATCAGCGGGGTGTCAGGGGCGGGGTGGCAAGGTCGGTCTCGTGCTGGCGAGCCTGCCAGCGGATGATCCTAGGAGACCATACAATGCGCAAGATTGCTCTTGCTACTGCCTTTGTCGCCGCCATGGGCGTGAGCACCGCGGTCATGGCTGGTGACGACGATCGCAATCGTTTGAATGTGCCGGCTGCCGAATGGAAATCGGAAACCGAGATCAAGGATAAGCTGGTTGCGGCAGGATACGCGGTTCGCGAAATCGAGTCCGACGATGGCGCCTACGAGGTCAAGGTCAGCGACAAGGATGGTGTCGCAATGGAACTGCACGTGCATCCGGCGACGGGCGAGATCCTGCGCGGCTACGACGACTAAGGGCAATCGTCCAAAGGCCGCTGCGGCGGTAGGCATTCAACGTCAGCCGGTCGCCAGCCGGCTGACGCAGCGTTACCAGAGTTGGAAAATGGCCTGCACGTACTCGCGGTAGAGTAAGACCTGACGAGGCAAGCGATCTTTGTCGCGCGCGGCCACGCGTGCAAAGTGAGCGCTGTTACTCCGCGGCGGCGGCGTGAACCGAAGCATGAGCGAGGAAGCGTTCGGCTTCGAGCGCGGCCATGCACCCCATGCCTGCGGCGGTGACGGCCTGACGATAGGTCTCGTCCTTCACGTCGCCGGCGGCGAAGACGCCTGGAATGTCGGTCGCGGTGGAATCCGGCTTTGTGATGAGGTAGCCGCCTTGAGTCGTCGGCAGCTGGCCTTTGAAGAGTTCGGTCGCGGGCGAGTGACCGATGGCGATAAATACGCCGTCGGTCTTGTGTTCGGTGATCTTGCCGGTTTTGACGTTCTTCAGGCGCACGCCGGTCACGGTTTTTGGATCGGTGCTTCCGACGATTTCCTCTATGGCGGAATCCCAGACGACTTCGATCTTGGGATTTTTCATCAGGCGGTCCTGCAGGATTTTTTCCGCGCGGAAGCTGTCGCGGCGATGCACGACGGTGACCTTGCTGGCAAAGTTGGTCAAGAAGAGCGCTTCCTCGACGGCGGTGTTGCCGCCGCCGACGACCACGACTGCCTTGCCCTTGTAGAAGAAGCCGTCGCATGTGGCGCACGCCGAGACGCCGAAGCCCTGGTAGGCTTCTTCGGACGGGATTCCGAGCCAGCGGGCTTGGGCGCCGGTGCAGATGATGAGGACGTCGCAGGTGTAAACATCGCCGCTGTCGCCATCGAGACGAAACGGACGGTTCTTGAGGTCCACCTTGACGATGTGGTCCATGATCATCTCGGTGCCGACGTGCTCGGCCTGGGCGCGCATCTGCTCCATGAGCCAAGGGCCTTGGATCACGTCGGCGAACCCCGGATAGTTCTCGACGTCGGTGGTGATGGTGAGCTGGCCACCGGGCTGGCTGCCCTGGATCATCACGGGCTTGAGCATGGCGCGCGCGGCGTAGATGGCCGCCGTGTAGCCGGCGGGCCCTGAGCCCAGGATGATGACTTTCGAATGCTTGGCGGTTGTCATGATCGCAATCCCGGCAGGAGGCAGCTCTGGCCACGCTCTCGACCATCGCTTCGAACGGATGGCCGCGTTTCACTGGGGCTCATATAGCCCCCGGCGAGCGGATTCGCGAGCCCCCAGCGGGGAGGTCAATCCTTAAGGAGAAATCCGACTGCGGCGCGCACAACCTGCGGGGACGAGAGGATTTTCCGGTGTCCCATACCGTCAAAGGGGATCAGGTGGGCGGACGGGCAAGCCTGCGCAATAGCTACGGAGTTGCCGATCGGCACCTCGAAGTCGTCACGCGCATGTAGCAACAGGGCAGGGCGGTCGGCGGCGCTGAGCAGATGTGTGGCCGTGAACGTGCCTAGCGAGCGGTGTGCGACGCGTTCAAGATGCCGCTCAAACGTGACGCGGGCTGTGGACGTCATGTTGCGGGCATCTGCAAACTCGCGCGTGATGCGGCCGAACTCATTCGGCGGGCCGATCAAGACGAAGCGCTTAAAATCGTATTTGCGCCGAAAGGGTGGGCCTCCTCCGCCGGCATGAAGGACGGCGAAGCAGCCCATCGAGTGGGCGAGCGCGTAATCGGGTTTGAAGACATCGGCGACGCGCAGAATCGATTCCGTATAGTCGACGACGGTCGAGCGGTTGCGCTTGCATTTCCCGTGCGCGGGCGCGTCCAGCAGCACGGCGCGGGCCCCCATGTGGCGCAGCCGCTCGCCGAACAACGTCATGAACGAGGCTTCGGCGGTCCAGCCGTGCGCAACCAATATGGTGGCGCGCGGTGTTTTCGTGTCCGGCTCGAAGACGTAAACGGGGATGTCGCCGTGCGGTGATGGCACTGCGAGCTGGCGCGCGTCTTTGAGAAAGCGGCGCGCGCGGCGGACTAGAAAAGTATGGCCCGCTTCGCGCCGTTCGGAGCGGTGGGGTTCGCAGAAGTTGCGGAAGGCGATGTCGCCGGCGCGTTGCGGTGAACGGCGGCTCAGTTCGGCAAGATCCGGCACTTCTGCGGAGGCCCACACACGCGGTCCCGGCGGGCGCCCATTATTACGCTTTTGAGGCAACACGATTGGCCGGCCTGACGATGGATAAAGTTCTGGAGCTTGCAGCATGCGGGGAAACGGTGGCACTGGCCTCAGGTTCCCTGAGTAGGAGGTGCCAGAATACCACTCCCTGCGCGAGGTGGACGAGGCGCGCGGTCGCAGGGTGGGCCTCGCTCAAGGTTCGCGGCCAGCTTCTTCTTGTTGCCCGATTGCCGTGATGGTAAGGCCCGCGCCCGGCAACGAGCCGGGGCGAGGACACCATGGACAGGAGCGGGAACGGCCATGGCTGACGAATTCGACTGGGGTCCGGTCACGGCGCCCACGCTCGCGGACTTTGACCGACTGGCCGGGCTGGCCTGGAATTGCCTGCCCTCCGACTTCCGGCAGATGTGCGGCGATCTGGTCATCCGGTGCGAGGATTTCGCCATCGACGAAGTGCTGGATGAATTGGGAATCGAGAGCCCGCTCGATCTGATGGGCCTTTATCAGGGTGTCAGCCTCGACAAAAAGAGCGTTTCTGATGCGCCGCGCGAACCGGACATGGTGTTCCTCTATCGCCGGGCCATCCTCGACTACTGGGCTGAGGAGGGAGAAACGCTGAGCGATCTCATCACGCACGTGCTCGTGCACGAGATCGGCCACCATTTCGGGTTCTCTGACGCGGATATGGAAGAGATCGAGCAGGACTTGCTGGGTTGATCGCGCCCAGGCGGGGTTGCTGCAACACGTGTCGGCCGCGATGGTGGCGGGTCTTGCGCGGCAGCAGAGGGTGGGCGATGGTAGCGTCTGTTTCGATGCGGCTCTGCGAGAGCATGGGTCAATTTCTCGGATCAATCATGGCCTTGAGACCTCGCGCGCTGACCCTGATCGCCGGTGTGCTGCTGGCGTTCGCGGCGCCGTGTCTGGCTGATGACGCGATCCCTACTCCGGAAGAGTACTCGGAGCATGTGGGTGGAGCGCCGATCCTGAAGCCGGGCGAATTGAAGCTCGATGGACGGCAGCAGGTGTGCGGTCAGCGGCCGACGGTGATCGACAAGAGCCTCGACGATTATGGAGCGGCCTACCCAGGGTTCCTGATCCTCAACCCAAAGCTGCTCGATCGCGTGTCAACGCCGGTGAAGCTATGGATCTACGCACATGAGTGCGGGCATCAATTTCGGGGTCCCGACGAGGAGACGGCGGATTGCTTCGCTGTGCAGCGCGGGCGGCGGCAGGGCTGGCTGACCGAAGGTGGGCTGGACGAGATCTGCAAGTTCATTTCACCGGCCAAGGGTTCGAGCATGCATCTGTCGGGCTCGCACCGTTGCGAATACATGCGCAAGTGCTATGCCGATCCGTCGATCCGCTGAGTTATCCCCGCGGTTCATCGGCCTTCTAGACTGACCCTCGTCGCCGGCCGATGCCGGATTGCAGACGAGGCGCTGGATGCGGATTCCCGATTATTCAAAACGAATACTGGCATTGGCCGAACTGCTGCACCGCTGGGCGGGGCAGCTGATGAAGCTCGACGGGGTGCGGCGGGAAAAGGTTGCGCGCTACGCGGAGGAGATCGCGGCCACGCTGGCGCGGGCGGCAGAGGCGCACCACAAGCTCGAGGGTGAGCCGCAGAACATGGCGGCGCAGCGGGCGATCGTCCGGGAATTTGGCCGAATTTCGGGGTATCTGGAAACCATCGTCGGCGTGCTGCATCGCCATCTTGACGGGCGCAAGCTGGCTGGCGTTAAAAGGCGTCTCGAACAGCTTCGCCCGGCCGAGACGGGGGTGGCTCTCCCTGCCTTGCCGCTAGAAGACCTGCACCACGCGGCCGTCGACAGGCTGACGGCGGCGGAGGGCTACTTCCGGGCCTTAGCCGATGCATTGAGGGCGTGATAAACCGCGCGCCCTTCGACCTAGAGGACGCGATGGATAAGTTCGTCAAGCTCACCGGTGTTGCCGCTCCCCTGCCGTTGCGCAACATCGATACCGACATGATCATTCCGAAGCAGTTTCTGAAGACGATCAAGCGGACAGGGCTTGGCAAATCGTTGTTCTTCGAGATGCGCTACGACAATGCGACCGGCGCCGAGATCGCAGACTTCGTGCTCAACAAGCCGGCCTATCGCAACGCGACGATCCTGGTGACGGGTGAGAATTTCGGCTGCGGGTCGTCGCGCGAACATGCCCCGTGGGCGCTGCTCGATTTCGGGATCCGCTGCGTCATCGCTCCGGACTTCGCCGACATCTTCTACAACAACTGCTTCCAGAACGGCATCCTGCCGATCAGGCTGCCGCAGGCGGACGTCGATAAGCTGATGGACGATGCGCAGCGCGGCTCCAACGCAACGGTGACGGTCGATCTCGAAGCTCAGGAGATCCGAGGGCCGGATGGCGGGGTGATCAAGTTCGACATCGATCCGTTCCGCAAGCACTGCCTACTCAACGGGCTCGACGCGGTCGGGCTCACGATGCAGAAGCAGGAGGCGATCAAAACGTTCGAAGAGAAGGCGGCGGCGGTACGTCCGTGGCTTTGAGCCTCAACACTGTTACAGGGAGACCGGACGATGGCCAAAGCGGTGCACATGATGGTGCGGGTGCTCGATGAGGCACGGTCGGTCGATTTCTATTCGAAGTGCTTTGGATTGACGGTCGCGGAGCGGCGCGAGTGGCCTGATTTCTCGCTCACGTACATGAGCAATCCCGAGAACGATTTCGAAGTGGAACTCACGGTGAACAAGGGCCGCAGCGAACCGTACGATCTCGGAAACGGCTACGGGCACGTTGCGTTCGTTGTCGATGGTCTCGAAGGCGAACACGCGCGCATCAAAGCGGCAGGCTTCCAGCCCAAAGACATCAAGGAGATGACGCACGAGGGCCAGCCGTTCGGGCGGTTCTTCTTCATCGAGGATCCGGACGGTTACAAAATCGAGGTGCTGCAGCGCCGCGGGCGGTTCAAGTGAGCGACGATATCAAGTTCGATCCGGCGATGATGGGTCGACTGGGGCAAGCGCTCTCGTTCATTTGCGGGGCGGAACATCCGGCTACCGTGGCGTTGAAGAAGGCGGCGGAGACCGGCGCCGACAAGGACGTCAAAGCAGCCCGCGCCCAGTTTCTCAAGATCAAGCCGAATGAGCGGCGCGCAGCTCTGGCTATGCTCGACGATTGACGTCGGGCCTCACACAAGTGCGCCCGGCGCGCCGCGAGCCATGCTCAGAGCGTTTCGCAAGGCTTGCGCAAAATCCTTCTTTTCTTCGGCGTTGAGGAAGCGAGCGAACTCGAACTCATCGCCGTGCAGGGCAAGCTTCAGGTTGGCGCTTCCGTCTGGCCATTCATTGAGCAAGACCTTTACCCAGTATGGGTTGAAATCGAAGCTGCGGCTGCGACCGGAGGGTTGGACCTGGGTGATCTTGAGAAGTTCCGGAGAGAGTTCGACCAATTCGTAGGCTTTGCCAGAGCGATAGTTGATCTTGAAGGCGACGTAGATCGCCAGCACGTCGAGGCCGTAGAAGCCCATGACGGGCCACGCGCCCATCATGGTGAATGCGATCCCGGAGGCAAAGCTGATGAAGCCGATGAAGCCCAGCACGATCAGAAAGCCCGTTTGGGAGAGGGACCTGTTCGGGTGCAGGATGGCCCGGAAGATTCCGGCGTCTGGTGATTGGGAAGTAGTTTCCAACATGGCTCGTGATTTTGCTCGGGGTCAAATTGCATGAAACCCCTCCTCGCGAAAAAAGGGAAGACGACTTCGGCTGGAACTTCGCCGAAAGATGCGTGTGTCGTGATTGCCAGGCCAAAGCCTCGCCCAAAGCCTCGCCCCCGGCCCCGTAAGCGTACGCCTGAGGAAATCGAAGAGATCTTTCGCCGGTTCCACGCGGTCGAACCAGAGCCCAAGGGGGAACTGGAGCACAGCAATCCGTTCACTCTGCTGGTCGCCGTCGTGCTTTCGGCGCAGGCGACGGACGCGGGGGTAAACAAGGCAACGCGGGGGCTCTTCGAACTCGCGGACACGCCGGAAAAAATGCTTGCGCTGGGGGAAGATAAGGTCCGCGACCTGATCAAGACAATCGGCCTTTTCCGTAATAAAGCGAAGAACGTGATCCTGTTGTCGAAAAAGCTCATTGCCGAACACGGGGGTGGGGTTCCGGAAGATCGCGACATTCTGCAGTCGCTTCCCGGCGTCGGCCGAAAGACGGCCAACGTGGTGATGAACATGGCCTTCGGCCATGCGACGATGGCGGTTGATACGCATGTGTTTCGGGTGTCACACCGGCTGTGGCTTTCGAAAGGCAAGACGCCGGATGCGGTCGAAGCGGATCTGATGAAAATCGTGCCGCAGGCTTATCTTTTGCACGCCCACCATTGGCTGATCCTGCACGGGCGGTACACGTGCAAGGCGATGAGGCCACTGTGCGAGAACTGCGTGATCGCCGACCTCTGCTATTCCAAGGATAAGCGGATCGCATGAAGACGGGCGCCAATCGCCGCCGGTCAGCCGCATGCGGCTATGATGAGGGGCGCAGGCTAGGTGCGAACGGCGATGCCGGCAGCCGCCATGTGCTTCTTTGCTTCGCCGATGGTGTAGGTGCCGAAGTGGAAAATGGAGGCGGCGAGCACGGCGCTGGCATGGCCGTTCTTCACGCCATCGACGAGGTGGTCGAGGTTGCCAACCCCGCCTGAAGCGATGACCGGAACGGAGACGGCGTCGGCGATGGCGCGGGTCAGGGCGATATCGAAGCCGGCTTTGGTGCCGTCGCGATCCATTGAGGTGAGAAGGATTTCGCCGGCACCGAGGGCAACGACCTCTTCAGCGTAATCAATGGCGTCGATGCCGGTGGGCTTGCGGCCGCCATGCGTGAAGATCTCCCAGCGATCGGGCTCCGCTGGCCCCGATACTTTTTTTGCGTCGATGGCGACCACGATGCACTGAGCGCCGAACTTCTCGCTCGCCTCCCTCACGAACTGGCGATTGAAGACGGCGGCAGTGTTGATCGATACCTTGTCGGCCCCCGCTTCCAGGAGCTTGCGGATGTCGTCGATCGTGCGCACGCCGCCGCCGACAGTCAGCGGCATGAAGCAGCGTTCGGCGGTCCGTTCTACAATGTGGAAAATCGTGTCGCGGTTTTCGTGGCTGGCGGTGATGTCGAGGAAGCAGAGTTCGTCGGCGCCTGCCGCGTCGTAGGCGGCGGCGGCTTCGACCGGATCGCCCGCATCGATGAGATCCACGAAGTTGACGCCTTTGACGACGCGACCGTCCTTGACGTCGAGGCAGGGAATGATGCGGGTTTTGAGGCTCATCGGAATGACCTAGCGCGGGAGGCAGGGCGGCGGCAAGGCTCGCCGGTTGTGAAGCGATGTTATCCGGCGGAGCGGCTGCGTGAGAAGGCGATCACGGCGGTGAGGAAGAGGGCGGCGGCGCCGGTGATGCCGACGAAGCCGGCGATGGGGCCGTTGGTCATGGCTGCGCCTGTGATCGCTGGGCCGACGATGCCACCGGTCGTGTACATGAGGATGAAGGCGGCATTTGCGGTCGCGAGCTGGCTCGGCTCGACCTCCTGACCGAGCATGGCCAAGCCCAGCATATAAAGGCCGATGACAGTGGTGCCCATGACAAAAATGACCGCAAGGGCGAGGCCCGGTGTGCCGAGCATGAATGGAAAGATCGCGATGAGAGCCGCGTAGAGCAGACCGAGCGCGACGAGCAAGAATTTGCGCGACGTGCGGTCTGCCAGCCAGCCGAGGGTGTACTGCGTGACGATGCCACCGACGACGAGGGCCGTCATAAGGCGGAGCGCGGCGCCCTCCTCCATGCCGCCAGCCATGGCGACGTTCGGCAGCAGGGAGAAGTGCGATGTTTCGAGAAAGCCGCCGAGGAATGCGCCGGCCATGGCCGCGGGCGCGAGGCGCATGCCGCCGATGAGCCCGGTGGCCGGTTCATGCGCGAGATCGGGAGCGAGGTCGCGGGCAACGTAGATCGGCACTGCGGCGAGCAGTGCGCCAAGGGCGCCGATGACAAAAGCCCAAGGTCCCGTGGCTCCGAAGTAATCCAGTAGCATGGGACCAATAGCGAAGCCGGAGAAGAAGGACACTGCGTAGAAAGAGATCACGCGGGCCCGGTGGGAATCTTCGGCGATGTGGTTGACCCAGGTTTCGCCGACGATCCATGGCAGCGCGATGGTGGCGCCCATGAGGAAACGCAGTGCGATCCAGGCTACGGTGTTGTCCAAGAAATAAAGAGATGCGTAGGCCGCTGCGCAGCAGATGCAGCCGATGATGATGGCGGTAGCAGGACGAATGCGAGCGACGGCGTGGGGCAGGATCGGCAGCAGGGCGAGGATCGCCAGCGAGGGCGCAGCACCCGCCAAGCCGATGATCCACGAGGATTCGCCGCGGGCTTCGAGCGTCATCGCCGTCAGCGGATAGCCAAGACCAAAGGCGATGCCGACGCCGAAGCAGGACAGGATCACCGCGGTCAAGCTTTTGCGCCGGTTCTCCGCGCTATTCGCCATCATTTCCGTACTTGCGTCCATGAGCGCATACCTTTATTCAACACTGTTGAAATAGACCGCCGCAGCAGGGATGGCAAGGGGCGTATTTCAACGATGTTGAAAAAGAAGCAGCCGAGAGGTCAACGCGGACTTGATGACGGGGCTCTGCTCGAGGCTGCGCTCGCCGAGATGGAGCGGTCGGGGGTCGAGACCTTTTCACTGCGAGCGGCGGCGCGGGCGATCGGCTGCGATGCGTCGGCGCTGATCTATCATTTCGGATCACGGGAAGGGTTGGAGCGCGCAGTCGCGGACCGGCTGCACGCGGCGATCGTTCAGCCTGACCGGTCGCTGACGTGGCGGGAGCGATTGCTCGGTATGGCGCGGCAGTATCGGGGTGTGGCGCAGACCTATCCAAGGACCTTTCCACTGTTGATGCGGTATTGGACAACAGGGCCGCAAGATCTCGCACTGTGCGACGAGACGTTTACAGCGCTTGGCGAAGCGGGAATCCCGGAAGCTCTGCTGCCGGCGGTGGAATGCGGATTTTATGCAGCACTCCTCGGCTTATGCGCAGGAGAGGCGGGGGGCTGACCGGGCGGCCCAACACGCAAGCGTTGAAGGACATTAAGTCGACGCCGGGTCTGACGACGATGCCGCGGCTTCTGCCGGTCATCCGACGGCTCGATCCAGACGAGGTGTTTGAAACGCACATGTCGATCGTGCTCGATGGGATCGCAGCACTCGCGCGCAAAGCGAAAGCGCAGGGTTCCGGTTCGCGGAGACCTTCACCTGGTTCGCGGAGAAAGGATTGAAGGGATGCATTCGTTTCTCGTGTATGGCGCGGCGGCATTGGCTGAGATCGGCGGGTGCTTCGCTTTCTGGGCGTGGCTGCGCTCGGGTGCAAACGTGCTGTGGCTCGTGCCGGGCGTCGTCTCGCTCGTGGCATTCGCACTGCTGCTGACGCTGATCCCGTCGGAGGCGGCGGGGCGGGCGTTCGCTGCGTATGGCGGCGTTTACATTTGTGCATCGCTCGGTTGGATGTGGGCGGTGGAGGGCGTGCCGCCGGATCGGTTCGACGTGCTGGGAGGCGTCATCTGTCTTGCGGGGGCGGCGATAATCCTGCTTGCGCCGCGGGCCGGTTGAGGGCTAATCCACGGACCTATCCCTTTGGTTTGGAACCGATGTCCCGCACGCCGTCAACCGCCGCGCATGCTCCTGCCGCCCGTCCCGAATGGGAGCGGGCGCGGCGTATCGTGGTGAAGATCGGATCGGCGCTGCTGGCGGACCGGGCAACGGGCACATTGAAGGCGGAATGGCTGGCGTCGGTCGTTGCAGACGTGGCGGCGCTGCGCAAGTCGGGTCGTGATGTTGTGCTCGTGTCGTCGGGAGCCGTGGCGCTGGGGCGGTTCAAGCTCGGGTTGCCGAAGGGGCCGCTTGAACTCGAGCAGAGCCAAGCTGCGGCGGCCGTGGGGCAGATCAGTCTCGCGGCGGCGTATCAGGCGCTGGCGGCCGAGCACGGCATGACGGTTGCGCAGATCCTGCTGACGCTCGGCGATACGGAACAGCGGCGGCGGTATCTCAATGCGCGGCATACGATCGAGACGCTGCTGGAACTCGGCGCCATCCCCGTCGTGAACGAGAACGACACGGTGGCGACGGCGGAGATCAAATACGGCGACAATGATCGGCTGTCGGCGCGGGTGGCGTCGATGGTGTCGGCTGATTGTCTCGTGCTGTTGTCGGATATCGATGGGCTTTATACGGCGCCACCGCATGCGGATCCGAATGCACGGCATATTCCGGTCGTGACGGAGATCACGCCCGAGATCGAGGCCATGGCCGGGGCGCCTGGAACGGAACTCTCCAAGGGCGGCATGAAGACCAAGATCGAGGCGGGGAAGATCGCGCTCGGCGCCGGTACCAATATGGTGATCACAACCGGCAACGTGATGCATCCGCTGCGGGCGATCGCGGAGGGTTCGACGGTGACGTGGTTCCTCGCGAACCAGGATCCGGTGACGGCGAAGAAGCGCTGGATCGCCGGGCAGTTGGAGCCGCGTGGCGTGATCCATATCGATGCGGGCGCGGAGACGGCGCTGCTGTCGGGGAAAAGTCTGCTGCCCGCGGGCGTGCGGCGCGTGGAAGGCACATTCGATCGCGGAGACGCGGTGATCATCCGGTCTCCGGACGGGCGGGAGCTGGGGCGCGGTCTTGTGGCTTACGCAAATGTCGATGCAGAACGGATCGTGGGCAAACGCAGCGCCGACATCGAAGCGATCCTCGGCTACAACGGCGGGGACGAACTCGTGCATCGGAACGATATGGCGGTTTCGAGGAAGTGATGTCTGCTGGCCGGCCCGAACAGAAGGCGGAAGACCTGCGCGAGGCGATGTTCGTCATCGGGCGGGCTGCGCGTGCGGCGTCGCGCGAACTGGCGCTTGCGTCGACCGCGACGAAGAATGCCGCCTTGTGCTCAATGGCGGCGCATCTGCGGCAGCAGAGTGCAGCCATCCTGAAGGCGAATGCGGCTGACTTGGACGCGGCGAAGGCGGGTGGGCTCGCAGCGTCTTTCATCGACCGGCTGACGCTCACCGAGGCTCGCATCGAGGCGGTGGCGCGGGGCTTGGAAGACATTGCAGAGTTGCCCGATCCGGTCGGGGCGACACTTGCAGAGTGGACGCGGCCGAACGGATTGAAATTCGCGCGGGTGCGCGTGCCGATCGGCGTGATCGGGATCATCTACGAGAGCCGGCCGAACGTGACGGCGGACGCTGGCGGGCTGTGCATCAAGGCCGGCAACGCTGCCATTCTGCGCACGGGTTCGGATGCGTTCCAGTCGTCGCGGGCAATCCATGCTTGTCTCGTTGCGGGCCTGAAGGCCGCAGGTCTACCGGAGGATGCGATCCAGCTCATTCCCACCACGAGCCGGTCTGCCGTCGGACATTTGCTGTCGGGGCTCGAAGGGACGGTGGACGTGATCGTGCCGAGGGGCGGACGTTCGCTTGTCGAACGCGTGCAGTCGGATGCGCACGTGCCGGTATTCGCGCATCTGGAGGGCATCTGTCACACCTACGTGGACAAGGCGGCCGATCTCGAGATGGCAAAGCGGATCGTGGTCAATGCGAAGATGCGGCGAACCGGAATCTGCGGGGCGACGGAGTGTCTGCTCGTGGACAAAGCCGCGTCCAAAGCCATGATGGCCGAACTCGTCACGGCGCTGCTGCAAGCGGGCTGCGAAGTGCGTGGCGACGAAGCCGCGCTGGCGGCTGATGCGCGGGTGAGACCGGCGGCGGCGAACGACTATGGCAAAGAATTTCTCGACAGTATCATCGCGGTGAAAACGGTGGAGGGTGTGGACGGGGCGATCGAACATATCGCGCGGTTTGGATCGCAGCACACGGATGCAATAGTAACGGATGACGAGGCGGCGGCAGCGCGGTTTCTGACCCACGTCGATAGTGCCATCGTACTGCACAATGCGTCGACGCAGTTCGCGGACGGCGGGGAGTTCGGGTTCGGCGCTGAAATCGGGATTGCGACGGGCAAGATGCACGCGCGCGGGCCCGTCGGCGTGGAGCAGTTGACGAGCTTCAAGTACGTCGTGCGCGGGACTGGGCAGACGCGGCCCGGGTAACGATCAACATTGGTTCGGTGCCGCGCGGCCTGCGAAGCGCTGGGCCATCCATTCGACCGCGTCGTAGGCAGCGTCGAGCGCGACGGTGACGTGGCTGACGCCGGGCATCAGTTTGAAGCGCACATGAGCGCCGGCCTGGCACAGTTCGCGCACATATTGCTTCGTGATTTCGGGTCGGACGGTCGTGTCCGCTTCGCCTTGCGCGATGAAGACTGGCATACCCGTCGGCAGCGGGCCCGGCGTGTTGCCGGCGATGATGGGCGTAAATTTCGGATCGGTTAGGGGATCGATTTTCAGGAAGTTGCGGGGCAGTCGCTGTTCGTCGCTATCCTCCTGGAGGAACTGGGGGAGGTCTTCGATACAGTCGCTGGCGAGGCGCTCGAAGGTGCCCATGGCGCCGGGCTCGACCATTTCGGCGAGCGGCCAGCCGAAGAGACGCGACCAGGCGAGCACGGTCATGGCGGAGAGACTGCGACCGCTGGCCGTGTTCTCGTCTGCCTTGAAGAGTTCAGCGAGTTTGGTGGCGGGGGCGGCGGCGGCGACACCGACGAGGTCGAGTTCGGAAGCGTATGTTTTAGCGTGAAGGCCGGTGTAGAGCGCGGCGTGGCCGCCCTGTGAATGCCCCCAAACCGCAAACTGATTGCTCGCCTGGATATCTGACAATTGCCGCGCCGCGCGAACGATGTCGATCACGGCGTTGGCTTCCGCGATGCCGATGAGATAGGGGTGCGGTTGCTTGGTGCCGAGGCCGATATAATCGGTTGCCGCGATGACCCAGCCCTTGTCGGTAATGTCATCGATCCCCATCACGACTTGCGACAGGTTCGGCAGAAGTGTCGGCGCGCAGGCGGAGACGACGCCGGTGGTCGGGTGGGCCCATGCGACGACGGGCCGGGGCCCCTCAGCCTTAGCATCGGGGAACATCAGCGCGCCGGTAACGGCTACAGGGCGGCCGTCGTAGTTCGTCGAGCGGTAGAGGACGCGGTAGCCCTTAATGCCGGGCTTCACGCCACCTTCCATCGGCCAGACGCGGAAAATGGTGCCTGGTTTTGACCGTGTGAGGGTTTCCGCTGGCACGTTTGTATCTTCGTTGGCCGAGGCGGGGCTGATCAGGATCAGCGGGAGGATCGCGTAGCTGAATGCACGGCGGACGCAATTCCAAAGCTGCATCTTCATCCCCGGTTGTCAGGTCTGGTTCGTCATTCACGGCATTGATTTTTGCACGTTTGGGCGAAGTCGTCAGGGTGCTGCGCAGGGAGAGCCACGCGCCCCCCCTGGTACGCGGGGGAATGGAGACGACGTCGCATGCCAGACCCCGGCGATCCCGCCAAGAAACTCCGCTGGCAAAAGTAGACGATCGCGTCAAAACTGACGGAACTTCATCACAATGAGGCGCGCGATGTTCAGTAATCTGTTTAAAGACGCATCGTTTCTTCCTCATGGATTTTGCCTGCTCTGGGATCCCTGGCTGATCGGTGCTCATCTGTTCAGCGATATTGCGATTTTTCTTGCCTATTCAGCTATTCCGGTCGCGATTTACTTGTTTTTGAAGCAACGACCGGAACTCGCCATGAGCAATCTCGCCTGGCTGTTTGCCCTTTTCATTCTCTTTTGCGGAGTGACCCATCTGGCGAGCGCCGTGGCGCTCTACCTGCCCATCTATGAAGCTCAGGCAGCAATCAAGGTTGTGACCGCCGGCGTGTCGTTGGTCACCGCATTCGTGATATTCCCGCTCATTCCCAAAGCACTGGCCATTCCAAGCCCGGAAGAACTGCAAAAGGTGAACGCACAGCTGCAACGGGAGGTGAATGCTCATTTGCAGACATCAGAAGAGCTGCGACAGGCGAGGGACCAGTTGCAAGACAAGGTCCAGGAGCAGTTATCGGCCCTGGCGCGGGCATCCGCGGTCGTTGCGGCCTTGGAACAGAGTCCGGATGTCCTGATCTATGCAAAGTCGCGTGACGGCAAGATGCTCACGGCCAACCCGGCTTCGATCGCGGCTATAGGTAGGGCTGCCGAAGACGTGATCGGCAAAGACGAGAGTGAATTCCTGACCGATCCCGAAGAGATCCTCAAAATCCGGGAAGTCGATCAGGCCGTCTGTGACACTGGCCAGCCTATCACGGTGCTCGAGCATGTCTCACAACCTGACGGCAACAAGCGAATTTACCTCTCGACCAAAGTGCCGCTTCGCAATGCGGCCGGCGAAATCACCGGGATCGTCGGCGTGAGTGTGGACGTGAGCGAACGGGAAGCTTTGATGGAGAAGCTGCAAAAGAACGAGGAACTGCTGCGTCTGGGCAGTGAGGCTGCCGAGTTCGGGAGTTGCGACCTCAACCTGTCAAGCGAGCAGTTACAGGTTTCGCAGTCCTTGCGGACGATGCTTGGCGTGAGTGGGACGTCACTGTCGCTTTGCGAGTTTCTGGATCGCATCCATCCCGATGACCGCAGCGCGGTGCAGCGCACATTTCATGCACCGAACCGAGCCGAATTGGAATTTCGGGATGTTCAGCCGGGCGATGCTTCAAGGTGGTTTCTGCTGCGCGGACAGCACGACGATAAGGGAAATGAGGCGAGGTTTCTGGGGGCAATCGCCGATATCACGCGCAGAAAGCGGGCGGAGCACCGGACCAGCGATCTGATGCGAGAACTGATTCACAGAGGACGAAACCTTCTCACTGTCGTGCAGGTGCTGGCGCGAAACAGCCTGACGCCGCCTCGGACAGTCATGGAAGCGCGCGAAGTCTTCATCGACCGGCTGCATGCGTTCGCGCGGGGTTATGAGTTGTTCGTTGACGGAAATCATCTGGGGCTGACCTTGCGGCAGCTCATCACGGCGGAGTTCAAGCGCTTTCCCAATCAATGCGTGATGGACGGTCCTGAGTTCCTCCTCAATGAGCGTTCGGCGCAAACGCTCGGGCTCGTCATTCATGAGCTGATGACAAATGCGGCAAAATACGGGGCCCTCTCGCGTGCCGAGGGACGCGTCTTTGTGCGGTGGTCGATCGATAGCTCTGAACGCTTGAGGTTCGAATGGCGCGAACAGGGCGGGCCCGCCTTTTCCGAACCCACGAAGAAAGGCTTTGGAAGCGGCCTGATCGAGCGCATGCTCAAGTCAGACTTTCAGGCGGAACAAAGCGAGCAGTTCGCTGCAGAGGGGTTTCGCTTTTCATTTCAGGCGCCGCTGGAGCGGGTCCGAGCCTCAAGCGTCGGCTCTTCCAAGCCATTGCACGACTTGCCGCTCGCGCCGGAAGCAATTTGATGCGCTCGCCCCTTGGTCTCAGAGAATAAATTTCGAAAGGTCGGCGTTTTTGGCCAGTTCGCCGATGCGGTCGGTGACGTAGGCGGCGTCGATGGTGATCACGTCGCCGGTGCGGTCGGAGGCTTCGAAGGATATCTCGTCGAGGACGCGCTCCATCACGGTTTGCAGGCGGCGGGCACCGATGTTTTCGACGGTGGAATTGACGAGGACGGCGGCGTCGGCGAGCGCGTCGATGGCATCGTCGGTAAAGGAGAGCGTGATGCCTTCGGTCTGCATCAGGGCGACATACTGCTTGATGAGGGAGGCTTCCGGTTCGGTGAGGATGCGGCGGAAGTCTTCGCGCGAGAGGGCTTTCAGTTCGACGCGGATTGGCAGGCGGCCCTGGAGTTCGGGCAAGAGGTCAGACGGTTTCGAGACGTGGAAGGCCCCGGACGCGATAAAGAGTACGTGATCGGTTTTGACGGGGCCGTATTTGGTGGCGACCGTGGTGCCTTCAATAAGCGGCAGAAGATCGCGCTGCACGCCTTCGCGGCTCACATCGGCACCACCGCGGACGGTGTCGCCGCGCGAGCAGATCTTGTCGATTTCGTCGAGGAAGACGATGCCGGCGTTCTCAACGGCGCGGATCGCGTCGGCGGCGAGGTTGTCGTTGTCGATGAGCTTGTCGCTCTCTTCGGCGATGAGAACTTCGTAGCTGTCGCGCACGGTCATGCGACGCGGCTTCATGCGGCCGCCCATCGCTTTTTGCAGCATTTCGCCGATGTTGATGCCGGCGCCGCCCAACCCGGGTCCCATGCCGGGGATCTCGAACATCGGCATGCCGCCACCGGTGTCGGCGACCATGATCTCGATTTCGCTTTCGTTCAATTCGTTGTTGCGCAGTTTGCGGCGGAAGCTGTCGCGCGTGGCTGGCGATGAGGAGGCGCCGACGAGGGCGTCGAGGACGCGTTCCTCGGCGAGTTTTTCGGCTTTGACGCGGACTTCCTTGCGCTTCGATTCTTTGATCAGTCCGAGGCCAACCTCGACGAGGTCGCGGATGATGCTTTCCACGTCCCGGCCGACGTAGCCGACTTCGGTGAACTTGGTAGCTTCGACCTTGAGGAAGGGCGCGCCGGCCAAGCGCGCGAGGCGTCGGGAGATCTCGGTTTTGCCGACGCCGGTGGGGCCGATCATGAGGATGTTCTTCGGCAATACCTCGTCACGCAGGTCGCCGGTGAGTTGTTGGCGGCGCCAGCGGTTGCGCAACGCAATCGCGACGGCGCGCTTGGCGTCGTTCTGGCCGACGATGTAGCGGTCGAGTTCGGAGACGATCTCGCGCGGGGAGAAGTTGGTCATTGTTTCAAGCTCACTTGGGGGTCGCGAGCTTCTCGACCACCAGATTGGAGTTCGTATAGACGCAGATGTCGGCGGCGATGCCCATGGCCTTGCGCGCGATCTCTTCGGCAGAAAGCGGCTGATCGAGCAGCGCGCGGGCGGCGGCGAGCGCGAACATGCCGCCCGAGCCGATGCCCATGCAGGCGAACTCGGGTTCGAGTACGTCGCCGGTGCCGGTCAGCGTCAACGTGACGTCCTTATCGGCGACCAGCATCATGGCTTCGAGGCGGCGGAGATAGCGGTCGGTGCGCCAGTCCTTGGCGAGTTCCACGCAGGCGCGCGCGAGCTGGCCGGGATAGAGCTCGATCTTGGCTTCGAGACGTTCGAAGAGCGTGAAAGCGTCGGCGGTGGCGCCTGCGAAACCGCCGATGACATCGCCGCGGCCGAGGCGGCGGACCTTCTTCGCGTTGGATTTGATGACGGTCTGGCCAAGGCTCACCTGACCATCGCCGGCGATGACAACTTCGCCGGCCTTGCGGACAGTGAGAATCGTCGTGCCGTGCCAAGTTGGGACGTTTGTGGAGGAATGATCTGTGCTCATTGCTGTGCTGATCTAGGCCGCGGGCCGGTGTAAATCAAGACATGCCATTCTTAGTTACCGGAGCTTGCAAGGTTACCGAAGCTGGAAGGAATGTCCAAAGACTGGTAGGGACTCTTTTGATTGCGCTACCGACGCCCCGGCGGGATACGGCCGGTAGCGCAGATGAAAAAATAAGAGGGCGGCTTTGAAGCGGCAGGCGACGATTTCGCGGAAGACTAAGGAAACCGAGATCCAGGCGACAATCGATCTGGACGGGACCGGCGTGTTCGACATCAGCACCGGGATCGGCTTTCTCGATCATATGCTGGAGCAGCTGTCGCGGCATGCGCTGATCGATATCAAGCTGCAGGCCAAGGGTGATCTGCACGTCGATTATCATCATACGACGGAAGACAGCGGCATCGTTCTGGGACAGGCGGTGGCGAAGGCGCTCGGCGACAAGACAGGTATCTCGCGCTATGCGGACGTGCATCTGCCGATGGACGAGACGCTGACACGGGTGGCGGTGGACGTTTCGGGGCGACCGTATCTGATCTGGAATGTCACCTTCACGCGTGACAAGCTCGGCGAGATCGACACGGAGCTATTCCGGGAGTGGTTCCAAGCGTTCGCGCAGAATGCCGGGATCACGCTGCACGTGCAGAACCTTTATGGTGAAAATAACCATCACATCGTGGAAACCTGCTTCAAGGGTCTGGCCCGGGCCTTGCGTCTGGCCATCACACCGGATCCGCGGCAGGCGGGACGGGTGCCTTCGACCAAGGGGACACTCAGCGTATGATGTGGCTATTGTTCCGCGCCAAGGATAACTCGGACGTGGTTGTGTACACCGTCCACGAACCGCCGACACCACCTCTGGACCGCATCGACCGCGCAGCCTCTTTGGTGTTCGTGCGGGATGGGTTCTCGTGGGGCGCGGCGCTGCTCTCGCCGGTCTATCTGGCGGTGAAGGGGCAGTGGATCGCGTTCGCGGCGTATTTCGTCGTCGGCTTCGTGGCCGCGGTTGCGCTGTGGTCGGTGGGGCTGATCCAGAACTGGTTCACGTTCATGCTGATCGGGCTCAACATCTATCTGGGGTTCGAAGCGTCCACCCTGGAGCGCATGTGGCTCGACTATCGGGGCTGGAAGGAAGTTGGCACCGTCGCTGGCCGCAACCTGCCGGAATGCGAGAGGCGGTTCTTCGAGAATTGGCTCAGTGGGCCGCCAGCCGACAGCGGATCGATGACGCTCAGCGCGGAGCCTGGGTTCTTCGGTGCATCTTGGCGCCGCATGCTTTCCGGCCGCGCGTGAGACGCCGTTTCAGCGGACATTGAATGCAGCACGTCGCCATCATCGATTACGGCTCGGGCAATTTGCACTCGGCGGCGAAGGCGTTCGAGCGAGCGGCGCGTGATAGTGGCTCGGAGAGCCGGATCATCGTGACGGCGGACCCTGAAGTCGTGCGCGCAGCGGATCGCGTGGTGCTTCCGGGTGTGGGTGCGTTTGCCGACTGCCGCCGCGGGCTCGAGGCGGTACCCGGACTACACGCAGCGTTGGAAGAGGTGGTGCGGGGCAAGGGCCGGCCGTTTCTCGGCGTCTGCGTCGGCATGCAACTCTTGGCGACGCGCGGGCTCGAACATGGCGTGACGAAGGGGCTGGGCTGGATCGCAGGTGAAGTGCGCGCCATTGAGCCGAGCGATCGGACGCTCAAGATCCCGCACATGGGTTGGAATACGCTGACCGTCACACGCGATCATGCATTGCTTGCCGGCCTGCCAACGGGGCCGCAGGGGCTGCACGCCTATTTCGTGCACTCGTATCATTTCGTGCCGGAGAACCGCGCGGATGTGGTGGCGGAGACGGACTACGGCGGGCCGGTGACGGCGCTCGTCGCGCACGGCAACATCGCCGGCACGCAATTCCATCCGGAGAAGAGCCAGACGTTGGGCCTCGGGCTGATTGCAAATTTTCTGAAGTGGATGCCTTGAGGGCCTTCGCCGGGGCAGGCTTGACGCGTTCCCCGTCAAGACGGGAGGGGATTTGCGGCGCAGCTGTGGAATTTGTGTCTGCTCACACTCGGCAGGCCGGTGTGAGGTTTTACCTTTGCTCACACTCGGCAGGCCGGTGTGAGGTTTTACCTTTGCTCACACTCGGCAGGCCAGTGTGAGGTTTTACCTTTGCTCACACTCGGCAAGCCGGTGTGAGGTTTTACCTTGGCTCACACTCGGCAAGCCGGTGTGAGCTTAACTCTTCCGATTGACGACGAAGCGGGCGGCTTCGCGAAGGATGTCGGCTTTAGATCCGAAAATGTCGAGCGCGTCATTGGCGGCGGCTTCGGATTTGGCCAGCATCGCCTTGGCCTCCTGACTACCCATAAGCGAGACGAGCGTCGCTTTATTGGCGGCGGCATCTTTGGCGACAGCTTTGCCGACCGTGGCAGCGTCGCCCTCGGCGTCGAGGAGATCGTCGGCGATCTGAAAAGCAAATCCTAAAGCGGTTCCGAAATTGACGAGGGCTCGGCGTTCGCCGTCCGTGGCGCGGCCGAGAATGGCGCCGGCTTCACAGGCAAAGACGAGCAGCGCGCCAGTTTTCATCGCCTGAAGGCGGCGGATGTGATCAATCGTTGGCGATGCAGGGTCGCCGAGTTTGTCGGCCGTCAGATCGAGGGCTTGCCCGCCGACCATTCCGGCTGCACCCGACGCACGCGCAAGGGCCGATACGAGGGCAACGCGCACCGCGGGGTCAGGGTGAGTCTGCGCGCGCGCGAGGACGTCAAACGCGAGTGTGAGCAGACCGTCGCCGGCGAGGATTGCGGTCCACTCGTCGTAGGCTTTCCACACGGTGGGCCGACCGCGGCGGAGTTCATCGTTGTCCATGGCGGGCAGATCGTCATGGGCAAGGGAGTAGCAATGGACCAGCTCGAGGGCGGCGGCCGTGTGGGCGGCGGCTTGTGGGGGCAGGCCGAAAAGGGCAGAGCTTTCGATGACGAGCAGAGGACGCACGCGCTTGCCGCCGCCGAGTACGGCATGGCGCATGGCCGCGATCAAACGTCCCGCCTGCGGTTCAGGCGCCTCGCCCGACAACGATTTTTCGGCCAGGAGGTCGTCGAGAGTGGCCTCGGTCAGGCGGGCGGCCGCGGTGAGGCTTTGCGCGAAGGTCATGAACGACTTACCTAGAGGAGTAGGGAACTGGCGGTTTGTGGGGCGGAAGCCTTATCATGCGCCGGACGAGCGGGCGACAGGGTGCGCATTCAGATGTTCGGGCAACAGTATTGGGCCATGAAAGTTTGGTGCGCAGGTGCGCGGCCGGTGACGTGTGGTTGAGGATCCATCCGACGGCAGTCGCAGCGAACCGGCCAGCCAAGCTGCCGGCGGCATGACAGCCACGGCGCCGACCGGTTCGGATCCGCCGCCCGAGCCGATCGATGCGGAAGCGCTCGTGCAGACGGCGGTGCGGCGCATCGCGGATGCGATGGCGCCCATAGCGGTGCTGGTGCCGGCTCAGGAGGTGAAGCCGGGCAATCCGAAACTACCAGCATTTGGTGAGCCCGTTTCTGGGCCGGAGACGGAAGCAGACGTTCCCGCTCGCGACGAACCGGAGCAGACCGATCCGGCATCGAACGAGGCGACGGTCGCCAACCACTGGCAACCGGTCGAGCGGGCGAGCGAAGTCGTCGTGGTCGATGCCGTGGTCGAACCTGAAGCGGCTGCCGCTGAGGCGGAGGCGGGACCGGCTGCCGTTGGCGAACTTGGCTACGTTCCGCGAAGCGAAGACCGCGTCTTGCCGCCGCCTCGGCCGAAGGTGTTCCCGCAAAGGATCGAGCCGACGTTCGAGGCCGCGCCGCAAGGGGATATCGTTCAACGGGATATGCCGTCGCTCCACGGCGCAGCGGAGAAGACCGCGGTGTCGATGGCGGCGGATCCGCTTATCGCTGAGCCAAATCCGCCGGTGGAGAAGCCCGCAGTGCTGAGCGGGCCGTGGACGGTGCGGCGGGTGGCGAGGCTGGCAGGGCTCGCGGTCGCCGCCTATTTCGGCGTGGTACTCATCCTCATCCTGCTCTATCGCTTCGTCAATCCGCCGACGACAACGCTGATCGCGTACCAGTGGCTTACCGGCACGAAGATCGAACAGGAATGGGTGCCCATCGAGGATATTTCCTCCAACCTGCTGCGAGCGGTCGTGGTTTCGGAAGACTGGGGCTTCTGCGATCACTACGGCGTGGATCTCGATGCGATCGAGAGGGCGCTCGAGCAAGCGGGGGAGGGAAAAGTTGCGCGCGGGGCGAGCACGATCTCGATGCAGGTGATTAAAAACCTGTTTCTGTCGCAGTCGAAAAGCTATCTGCGCAAAGCGGTCGAGATCCCGCTGACGTTCGTGGCAGAGGCTGTGTGGCCCAAGGCCAGAATGCTCGAGATTTACTTGAACATCGCCGAGTGGGGCCCCGGCGTGTTTGGGGCGGAAGCTGCCGCGCAGCACCACTTCTCGAAACCGGCGTCGCAACTCAGTCAGCGGGAAGCCGCTTTGCTTGCAGCTGCACTGCCGAACCCGATCCTGCGCGATGCAGGTGATCCGGGAACGCGGACGGCGCGGAAGGCGAGCGTCATCCAATCCCGGATGCGCGCGGCGGGGCCGGTCGCCGATTGCGCGATGACAGGACGGCAGCGCGCCTCGGAGGCGAGGCCGGAAACCGGGGATCACGGGCCCGCGGGATGGCAGACGACGGTGAAGAAGAGGGCTGGCGGAACGTGAGGTTTGTAGTATAAGGCCCGCTCTGTGGCCTGGACCTGCCCGCGCCGCAACGCGAAACATTGCGCGCAGCCGGGCAGCTACCGAGGCTTTCCCATTCGGGCACATTCTACTGCGTTTCCAGAGGTTTATAGCCTCCCTTCCGCAGTGGTGTCAGCCCATCGACACGCCTAGCGGAGTAGTTCAAATGGCCGTACCCAGGAAAAAAGTTTCGCGCATGAAGAAGGGTCAGCGCCAGTCGCATGACGCCCTCTCGCGTCCGGCATACGTGGAAGACAAGGACAGTGGCGAGCGCCGCCGTCCGCACCACATCGACCTCAAGAGCGGCAAGTACAAGGGCCGTCAGATCCTGCCGCCGAAGGCAGAGGCCTGATCCGCGCCACCTTCAACGGTTACATGACACGTCTATACGGCGGGCGACCGCCCGAATATTGCGTGTTATTGGTAAGTTGAAGGTTCCGGGTTCTGGCCCGGGGGGACGAGGACCTAAGGGGAGACTGCCATGTCGCTAGCCGCGCTGCCGCTGACGATCATTCCGTTCATTCTCTACAACCTGCTGATGATCATGGGGGTCGATCTTTCGACGTCGCTGGTCGGCGATGGGATCACGATGATGAGCGGCGGTGTGTGGAAGCTGACGTGGGGAGATGTTCTCCTGCTGATCGGCATCGTGGTCCTCTTCATCGAGATCGTTAAGGCCACTTACACGGGCACGGCGTCGATGATCGATCACGGGTTGTCGATGGTGGTGTTCATCGCCTTCCTGGTCGAATTCCTGATGGTTAGCCAGGCTGCGTCGTCGGTGTTCTTCCTGCTCATGATGACGGCGCTGATCGACGTTATCGCTGGATTTACCATTGGTATCCGGGTGGCCAAGCGCGACATTGGTTTCGGCGGCGTCGATCAATAAGCCCTGGAAACTTCTCGCGGATGCGCGGCGGTACACAACGTTAAGAACGGTTCGGCCCTGCGGTGCCGGGCCGTTTTCGTTATGAAGCCGGTATAAGAGTTCTTTCAAATGTTGTTAGGAATTTGCGCCTAGTTTGAACGAGTGGTGCGACCTCGCAGTCGTTCCTCGACAGGTTTCGTGTGGGCGCGGGGACCCGGTGGTGCAGTCACAACAGTCGATCACCCCTTTGCCCGACCCGACGGAAGCCGGGCCGGAGAGGGACTTTGACGTCCTCACCGAAAAAGAGGAATTCGACCTCGTTGGCGTGCTCTCGAAATCCGACGAGACGGCCTATACCTGGGATCTATCGACTGACCGGATCGAATGGGAAAACAACGCGGTCGCCGTGTTTGGTCTTGCGGATGCGAGCGCGATCGATACCGGTGAAAAATTCGCCGCGCTGATCTCTCAAGAAGATTGCGGCAAGCGTTCGCAGGTTTTCGCGGTCACGACGCGCGCATCGATGTCGGTGGGTACCCCCTATCAGATTCAGTATCGGCTGTGCCCGTCGGGATCGCGGGCGATGCCGGTGTGGGTGGAAGATCACGGCCGGTTCTGGCCGGGCCAGGATGGACGTCCGGCGCGGGCGCGCGGTGTGATTCGTATCGTTGCCGACAGCTATATCGAGGAACAGCGGCTTCTCTATCGCAACGATCATGACGAACTGACGGGGCAACTCAATCGCGCACGCCTAACGGATGCGTTGAATGCGGTGATCTTGCGGTGTGCGCGCGCGCGCAGTCAGGCGGCCTTTCTGATGGTGGCGATCAACAATCTGGCAACGGTGAACGAGACGTTCGGCCATCACGTCGGTGACGAGGTGATCAGCGCGGTCGTCAACGCGATCAAAGCCAAGCTGCGTGGCGGGGATTCGCTGGGGCGCTACTCGGCCAACAAGTTCGGCATCATTCTCAACGACTGCGGGCCGGGCGCCATGCAGATCGCGGCAGATCGCTTCATGCGCGGTGTGCGCGAGCTTACGATCCGCACGAATGGCGTGCAGGTGCAGGCGACAGTTTCGATCGGCGGCGTCGTGCTGCTCGATGACGCCCATACGGTTCATCAAACGCTCAGTTGCGCCTTGCAAGCCCTCGACAAGGCGAAACAGCACCGGCTGGACGGCTTTATGGCTTACGAGCCGAACTCGGCTGTCGAGCGAACCCGTCAACGCAACATCGCAATCGTGGATGAGGTGATCTCGGCGCTGGAAGCCGGGCGGATGCGTCTGGCCTTGCAGCCGATGATCGGCTCGCGAAGCGGGAAGGCGGAAATCTACGAGTGTCTGTTGCGCATGGAGCGCCCGACGGGGGAATTGGTCTCGGCCGGCGAGTTCATCGAGATCGCGGAGCAGCTCGGACTTTCACGTTTAATCGACAAGCGAACGCTCGAAATGGCGATCGGGCTGTTGAAGAAGCATCCCGATCTGACGCTGTCGGTGAACGTGTCGAGTTTGACGGCAAACGAGCCCGACTGGCTGTCGGCGTTGCGGCGGTTGACTGAGGACGATGCGTCTCTTCTGCAGCGACTGATCGTCGAGATCACGGAAACAAGCGTGATCATCGACATGGACTTGATGAAGGCGTTCGTGGATACGCTGCGCGAGATGGGATGCCGTATCGCCATCGACGATTTCGGCGCGGGATACACCTCGTTCAAGAACCTGAAGGCACTGAAGGTCGATATGGTCAAGATCGACGGTGCATTCGTGAAAGACCTGATGGCCGACAAGGCCGATCAGGCCTTTATCCGCACGATGGTCGACCTGGCGCGGAACTTTGAGCTTGAGACCGTCGCCGAGTGGGTCGGAGACGAACAGTCGGTCCAGTTCCTGTCACAGGCTGGCATCGACTATCTGCAGGGATTCCACTTCGGGAGGCCAATTCCGGCTGACCAGTACGACAGCGCCGCCTAATCCGCGCCAGACGAACGTCACCTCGAAATCGTTTTCATGACAGACGAGAGAGGATCAGCTCCGGTCTTTCGTGAGCTTTTCGAGGCTGCGCTGCATGGATTCCAGCTGCGACTTCAGCTCGGTGATTTCGTCACGCTGACCCGTCGACGGCACAGCTTCAATCTTCGGCTTGTCGGCAACGGCGGGCGTTTCCGCCGGACGTGAGCCTGGCTGGGCCGCGGCACCAAACGATGTCCACATGGCGACGGCCTGCTCGAACATCGCCATGTTCTTGCGCGCCTGCTCCTGGTAGGCCTCGAACGCCGCTGCCGGATTGGTAAACGCGGCGGTGAACTGCGAGCGGATCTTCTCCTGCTCCTTGACGAGGTTCTCCAGGCTGAACTGAAGGTAGCTCGGCACCATGCGGCCGATCTGATCGTCGTAAAAGCGGATCAGCTGGCGCAGGAACGGCGTCGGCAGCATCTTCTGACCGCCATTGCGGCTCTCCTGATCGACGATGATCTGCGTGAGAACCGAGTGTGTGAGGTCGTCGCCGGTCTTGGCGTCGTAAACGACGAAATCTTTGTCAGCCCGCACCATGCCGCCAGATCATCGAGCGTCACGTACTGGCTAGTCTCCGTATTGTAGAGCCGCCGGTTCGCGTACTTCTTGATGACGACCGCTTCGCGTTTTTCTTGCTGCTGGTCGGGCTTGTTGAGTGAGGACATTCCTGCGACTTCCAACTTTTTGCAGTGCGTCATCGTAGCACACGGCGACTGGCGGATGCCAGACCTTCCTGCACCAACTTTGGGCTCTTTTGCCGCCCGCGCAGGCATTTGCGATGATCTCAAGGTTGCTGCTATGGGTTTCTATGCGAAATGACAGCGCAGACTTCGAATGAAGCGGCGCTGAAGAAACGTCCCTGACGACACTTTTCACCCCCCGGGAGGAGGCCGGATCCAATGAGCCAGGATACCGATATCGTCATCGTCAGTGCTGCGCGGACACCCGTTGGGTCGTTCGGCGGCACGCTGCGTCACTCCCGGCTCACGAGCTCGGCACCGTTGCCATCAAGGCTGCGCTTCAGCGCGCCAATGTGCAGCCCGGCGACGTGTCTGAAGTCATTCTCGGCCAGGTGCTCACCGCTGCACAGGGCCAGGGCCCGGCGCGGCAGGCGGCCATCGGCGCCGGTATTCCCGTCGATGCGCCGGCGTGGGGCATCAATCAGATCTGCGGCTCGGGTCTGCGCGCTGTTGCGCTTGGCGCGCAGCAGATCCAGACGGGCGCTGCGACAGTCGTCGTCGCCGGCGGTCAGGAGAGCATGAGCCAGTCGACGCACGCGATCCACATGCGCGAAGGCACGAAGATGGGCGACGGCAAGCTCATCGACACCATGATCAAGGACGGCCTCTGGGACGCCTTCAACAACTACCACATGGGCACCACGGCCGAGAACGTCGCGCGCCAGTGGCAGATCACCCGCGATGAGCAGGACAAATTCGCAGTTGCCTCGCAGAACAAGGCCGAAGCCGCACGCAAGGCCGGCAAGTTCAAGGACGAGATCGTGCCCGTCACCATCAAGGGCAAGAAGGGCGACACGATCGTCGACACGGACGAGTACATCAAGGATGGCGTAACGCTGGAATCCGTCTCCAAGCTGCGTCCGGCATTCGATCCTAAGGAAGGCACCGTGACGGCTGCCAACGCATCGGGCATCAACGATGGCGCGGCGGTCGTCGTTCTGATGACGGCAGCGGAAGCCAAGAAGCGCGGTCTGAAGCCGTTGGCGCGGATCGTGTCGTGGGCGCAAGCCGGCGTCGATCCGTCGATCATGGGAACGGGCCCGATCCCGGCATCCAAGAAGGCGCTCGAACGCGCCGGCTGGACGATCAAGGATCTCGACCTCATCGAAGCCAACGAGGCTTTCGCCGCACAGGCGATCTCGGTCAATAAGGGCCTCGGCTGGGACACGGATAAGGTGAACGTCAACGGCGGCGCCATCGCCATCGGACATCCGATCGGTGCATCGGGCGCCCGCGTGCTGACGACGCTGCTTTACGAAATGCAGCGCCGCGACGCGAAAAAGGGCCTCGCCACGCTGTGCATCGGCGGCGGCATGGGCATCGCAGTCTGCGTCGCCCGCGACTGAGCCTGACACAACGGTAAAGCCGGGTCCGCTCCATCAATGGGCGGGCCCTGTTTCTTCATACCCGCCTTAAGCACACATACTTTTCAAACAAAAACTCCAGGGAGGTTCAGCATGGCACGAGTAGCCCTCGTTACCGGCGGCACGCGCGGTATCGGCCACGCGATTTCGGTCGCACTCAAGAATGCAGGTTATCGAGTTGCGGCGAGCTATGCCGGCAACGATGCTGCCGCGCAGCAGTTTCAGGTCGAGACCGGCATTCCGGTTTATAAGTTCGACGTGTCGAGCTACGAGGCGAGCGAAAAGGCCATCAAGCAGGTCGAGAAGGATCTCGGGCCGATCGATGTTCTCGTGAACAACGCCGGCATCACCAAGGACACGATGTTCCACAAGATGACCAAGGAGCATTGGGATGCTGTGATCGGCACCAACCTCAACGGTCTCTTCAACGTAACACGCCCGGTTTGGGAAGGCATGCGCGCGCGCAAGTTCGGCCGCGTGATCAATATCTCGTCCATCAACGGCCAGAAGGGTCAAATGGGCCAGGTGAACTACTCTGCGTCGAAGGCCGGTGATATCGGGTTTACGAAGGCGCTGGCGCAGGAAGGCGCTCGCGCCGGCATCACCGTCAACGTGATCTGCCCGGGCTACATCGGCACCGAGATGGTGAAGGCTATTCCGCAGGACGTGCTGGAGAAGAGCATCCTTCCGCAGATCCCCGTCGGCCGTCTCGGCGAACCGCATGAGATCGCGCGCTGCGTGGTTTTCCTGGCTTCCGATGATGCGGGCTTCATTACCGGTTCGACGATCTCAGCCAACGGTGGCCAGTATTTCGCATAAGGCGATGCGATCAATGTCAACGACGCGCGCCCCGCAACACATGTTGCGGGGCGTTTCCTTTGGGACTGGTCGAAAGAAACAACGCCCCGGCGGTGAGGCCGGGGCGTTATCTTGGTTTGCAGTTGGGACCGAGAGATCAGCCGCGCAGACGGTTGCGGACGATGAGCGGGAGTTGATCATCCTGCGAGCCGGGTGGGTTGCCGTACTGGCGTCCTTCTTCCGCGCTCCACCAGCGGTCGTCCTGGGCATAGGTCTGGCCGGCGGGTTGAGGTGCGGGGGCTCGCGCTGCGGACGGTGAGGCATAGCCTGTTTCCGCTGGACGGCTTTGGGTCGCCGCCGGGCGCTGGGCCATGGGCGAACCACCAAACCATGCGTCGATGAGGTCGAGTTCTTCGGCCGACAATTGGAGACCCTGGCTGCGGCAGCGCGCGATGACAAAGTTGCGGAAGCGGCTGGCAAACAAGTTCGCCGAAGCGCCTTGCTCGAACCAGGGATCGGTTTCGCTGACGACCTCGAGGACGAAGCGGACGTCGTCCCGCTTGACCGTGACGCCGAGGTCGGCAGCACGATGCGTGATGTTGGTGAGTGTCTGCGCGCCAGTGAGACCGTTGGTGTTGATCTCCTGCGCCATGACTTCGAACAGTGCGCGATATTCCGGAGGAGCAAGAGGCGGAGCCTGACAAGCCTCGTGGATGCGCGTGATCGACTGCTGGATGGAGGGGGCTTCCGTGCGCAGAGTGGGTGCCGCTGACGGTAGCGGTGCTTTTGGCGCAGCCTGCTGTGGAGTAGCTGCCATCGGGTCCTGGCGCAGCGGTTCGCGCTGCGGTGCCGCATCGGCGGCGGGCGAGGGCAACGGCTGGTTCAGCGGCGTGCGCTGCGGTGCGGGGCCACGATCGGGTCCCGCTGTAGGAGCGCGAACATCGAGGCGGGGCTCGCGTGACGGCAACGGAAGCGCGGGCTCCTGGCGCAACGGTTCGCGGTCGAAACGGCTTTCCGCACGGGGTGGTTCGCGAACGGGCTCGCGGGATGCCGGCGGGGCGCGACGCGGTTCGGGCTGAGCCAGCTGACGGCTCGCATCGAACACATAGTACGGTGCCTGTTCGGAAAGACGGATCTCGGACGGGAGCCCCTTGGTCAGCAGGTTCGAAAGCTGCCTGCCCCGGCCCAGCCAGTGCCGACGGTGCGATCGTGGCCGAGGGTGCGCACGGCGCGGTCAGCGAGCGCTTCGAGCGGCACGGGCTGGCCGGCGCTCTTCACCCATCCGACAACCTCGGTGAGAATTTCGCGACGGACTGTGTCCAGCGACGGAGCCGGGGCTGCAGTTGGCGCGGGGACTGCACTGGTCTCCGTTTCCGTTGCCGTGGCGCTGCCTTCGAGCAGCAGGCTGATAAGGCTCGATTCGCGGATCTCGCCGTCGCCGATGGCGGTGTAGGGGGCAGCGGTGTGATCGTTGGCGAAGACCACCGTGCGGCGGGCATGGGCGCGCAGGCGGTGCAGCAGCGGCGTGAAGTCCGCATCGCCCGACAGGATGATGAACTCGTCGAAATAGGTGTCGTGGCCAAGGAGATCGCGCACGTCCATGACCATGCGGATGTCGGCGGAGTTCTTCAGCTGCGACGTCAGCGGCGGGCAATCGACGGCTTCGAAGCCCGCACGCAGGAAGTGGTGGCGCACGAACGGGAAGGAGTTCATGTCGGTCGAATTGTCGGACGCATTCCGGCGGGGCACCGGATTGCCGTAGCAGCGGTTCATGACGATGCGGCGCGGGGACGTAGCGGCCAAGCCGTTTGTCGGAGTGATCAGGCGGCCGCTCTCAATTTCGCGCAGCCAAAGCCCTGCATCCTTCGCGAAACGCTTGGCGGCGTCTTCGTTTTTTCTCTTCAGCGACAGGTAGATGTTGTCGTAGTCGATGAAGATGGTGCTGAGCAGCGGTCCAGGTGCCTGGGCCTTCATATTCGCAACCCCCGTTAGGCGAATCAGTATGTTGGCCCACTGTTGATGAGTCGTATTGGAGCGGCAAGGATGGTTCGGCCGCACATTCTCTTTCCTAAGAAAAAGCTATATAAAACAAAGCATTAGTTGGCGTGCTTCAATCTATTTAGTGGTGGAAAAGTCCAGCCGCCACAATTGGAAGAACACGGTGGTTGCCGGCGGGGCCAAAGTGCGGTTGCCTGGTCAAGGTAACGGGGGTTCGCGACCGGCCGGGGCAAGGACGAAACCATCAAAGGTAAACCCCGGTGCGACGGTGCAACCTACGAGTGTCCATGCGCCGAGGCTGCGGGCCTGCTGCCACCATCCCACCGGGACCACGGCCTGGGGCAGAATGCCGGCCGCAGGATTGAAGCCAAGTGTCAGGCGCATGACCGCCTGGCCCGGAGCTGCGAGCCCCAGTTCCAGCGGCGATCCGGCGTACCAGTGCCACATCTCGACAGCATCGACCGTGTGCCAGCGGGAGACCTCTCCCTCGAGAAGCAGAAAGTAGATGGCGGTGGAGCGGGCACGGCCAGTGGTGTCCGTTTCGGAATCGCGAAATGTCTCGTGGTAGAAGCCGCCTTCAGGGTGGGGCTCGAGGCCGAGTGTGTCGATAAGGTCTTGAGCTTCGGGCGACACGTTGCGCGGAGTTGTCATGCCTTGTTCTTTCGCTCGCGCAATTCGCCGAAAATCCGCCAGTCGGCTACTGCGCCCATGCCGAGGCGCCGGCGCGTGCCGATATTATGCGGGCGGAGGAAAACATTGGTCTGCAGTTCTTCGTCCAGGCGCGTGGGTACGGTGAGACGGCCCTGAGCAATGGTCTGCTCGGCCTCTTCGAGGCGGTGGCGCAGCAATGCGTTTTCTGGCTCGATGGAGAGGCCAAAGCGAGCATTCGAGACAGTGTATTCGTGGCCGCAATAGATGCGCGTGTCGCCGGGCAGAGAGGCGATGCGCGAGAGCGAATGCCACATCATTTCGTGATTGCCTTCGAGCACGCGTCCGCAGCCCATGACGAACAGCGTGTCGCCGACGAACGCCGCCCGGTCCTTGGGCAGGACATAGGTGATGTGCCCCATGGTATGTCCGGGCGTGCCGATGACCTCGACGGGGTGCCCCCCGAGAGTGAAGCTATCGCCATCGTCGACCTCGACGTCGATGCCGGGGATGCGCGCGGATTCGGTGCGCGGGCCAATGATGCGACAACCGGTTTTCTGCTTCAGTTCAAGATTGCCGGCGGTGTGGTCGCCGTGATGGTGGGTGATGAGGATATGGCTGAGTGACCAGCCTTTTTCATCGAGAGCGGCAGAAATCGATGCGGCATCAGGTGCGTCGATCGAAGCCGTGGTGCCATCCTCGGAATGCACGAGCACCCCGATATTGTCCTTGCGGCAGAGAAAGACGTGAATGTCGAGTGCGGCCATGCTGTGGGGTATGCCGGTGCTGAGTGCGGGCGAAGGAGAGGCGGGAATAGAGAGTAGCCTCGGCAACCTGCTAGTTCAATGCGGCTGGGGTCGCAACCGGCGGAGCAGAATACCTACCTATAAGCAGCTATAGTCTGAACGCGGGCCGGACCGGTAAAGTCCGCGGCGTGATACTTGGTGCCCATGGAACTGGACGTCGTCGATCTTCGGGATTTCTACCAAACTCCGCTCGGCCTGACGGTGCGGCGGATCGTGGGTGGAGAGGTGCGCGCGCGCTGGCGGGGCGTGCAAGGCGGCATGGTGGTGGGGCTCGGCTATGGCGTGCCGTATCTCGGACCGTTCCGGAACGACGCGACGCGCGTTGCTGCTCTGATGCCGGAGACGCAGGGGGCACTCGTGTGGCCCGCGGCGGGGCCGTTGCTGAGTGTGCTCGTCGAAGACCGGCAATTGCCGCTGCCGGACAATTCCGTCGACCGGCTGCTGCTGGTGCATAGCCTCGAAGCTACCGACCGTCCGGCGACGCTGTTGCGGGAAGTGTGGCGTGTGCTGGTGCCGGAGGGGCGGCTTTTGATCGTGGCGCCGAACCGGCGCAGTGTATGGGCGCGCATCGATGCGACGCCGTTCGGGCATGGGCGTCCCTACAGCCGGACGCAGCTCGAGCGGCTGCTGGTCGACAGCCTCTTTACGCCTGTGTCGTGGGGCACGGCACTGCATATGCCGCCACTGGACTGGCGCATGGTGCTGAAGTCGGCGCCGGTTTGGGAACGCATCGGCCAGAAGTTGTGGCCGGCTTTCGGCGGCGTTCTGCTGGTCGAGGCACGCAAAGAGGTGATGGCACCTATCGGCGGCAAGCGGGCCGCGGTCCGGGCGCTGCGCGAACTCGTGGCGGTGCGGCGGGAGCCTGTTCAGGGCAAGACAAAATACTTCCTGTGATCAGGATTTGTCGCGAGGGCAGAGTAGGAAGACGGCCTTTTCGCCGAGCAGGTTCTGGAGTGAGAGCGATTTCTTGATCGCGAGGCGCTGACCGCGGCTGTTGAAGGCAACAGCATCCTGCACTTCTGCATTCAGCAGCCCGACGAGATCGGAGAAATCCTTGATCGTGCAGAGGTGCGAATCCTGGCTGTCGAACCATGGTTCAGGAAGGTTCGGCGTGCGCGGCATGCGGCCGGTGAAGAGGAGGCCGGCGCGGATCTTCCAGTGGCCGAAATTGGGGAACGAGACGATGGCGCGGTGACCGATGCGCAGCAGGTTTTCGAGCACGGCTTTCGGCTGGCGCGTCGCCTGGATGGTGAGGGACAGGATGGCGTAGTCGAAGGCTTTGTCGGGATAGTCCGACAGATCCTGATCGGCGTCGCCCTGGATCACCGAGAGGCCGCGGGCAACGCAGGCGTTGACGTTCTCGCGGGAGATTTCGATGCCGCGGCCGTCGACGTTCTTTTCTGAGATCAGGAGTTCGAGCAGCGCGCCGTCGCCGCAGCCGACGTCGAGCACGCGCGAGCCGGGTGCGACCATTTCCGCGATCAACAGATGGTCGGCGCGGACCGGGCGTTGCGTGCGCTGGCCGGTTGCGATCACCGGGGCTTGCGTTTCCTCATTCATCAGGCGATGCCGCGTTTCTTGGCAGCGGCGTTGAGGAAGCCGCGCATGGTGTCGAAGAAATCCGGCTCATCGAGCAGGAAGGCGTCGTGGCCCTTGTCGCTCTCGATCTCGACGAAGGAGACGTTGGCGGCGACGCGCATTGAGCGCATGCACGATCTCTTTATTTTCGCGCGTGGGATAGAGCCAGTCGCTGGTGAAGGAGACGACGCAGAACCGCGTCTTGGTGCCACGTGAACGCGTTGGCCAGCTCCGCCATACTCCGCTGCGAGATCGAAATAGTCCATCGCGCGGGTGATGTAGAGATAGCTGTTGGCGTCGAAGCGGTCGACGAAGGTCGAGCCCTGGTGGCGCAGATAGCTCTCGACCTGGAAGTCGGCGTCGAAGGAGAACGAGTGCTGGTCACGGTCCTGCAGGCTGCGGCCGAACTTGTCCTGCAGCGCCTTCTCCGACAGGTACGTGATGTGCGCGGCCATGCGCGCGACGGCGAGGCCGCGCGAGGGGCGCTGTGCCTGTCGTAGTAGTCGCCGCCGCAGCCAGTCCGGGTCGGCCATGACGGCCTGGCGGCCGACCTCGTGGAAGGCGATGTTCTGCGCGGAGTGCCAGGGCGCGGTGGCGATCGGCATGGCCGTGAACACGCGGTCCTTGTAGCGCGCGCCCATTGCAGCACCTGCATGCCGCCCATCGAGCCGCCGATGACGGAGAACAGCTGGTCGATGCCGAGATGATCGATCAGCCGCGCCTGCGCGCGCACCATGTCGCCGATGGTGATGACCGGGAAATCGACGCCGTAGGGCTCGCCCGTGCCGGGTTTTCGAGGCCGGGCCGGTCGAGCCCATGCAGCCGCCGAGGATGTTGGAGCAGATGACGAAGAAGCGGTCGGTGTCGACCGGCTTGCCGGGGCCGACCATGGTTTCCCACCAGCCGTCCTTGCCGGTGACCGGATGCTTGCTCGCGACGTGCTGGTCGCCGGTCAGCGCATGGCAGATCAGAATGGCGTTCGACTTGTCCGCGTTGAGTTGCCGTAGGTTTGTAGGCGATGGTGAGCGGCGCGATTTCGCGGCCGCTGTCGAGGCGCAGGGGCTCGCTTGCTGGAAAGCGGACGACGAGGCTCTCGGGATCGGTAACCTGGCGCAGCGCGGCATCCGCCGGGGTCGATGGGCAGACAGACGGGTCGATATGGGTTTCGGAGGCGGCCATGTGCGCGCGTCTTCCAACTCCTGGCCGCGACGTTGGCGGCCAAAAACGAAAAATCCCGGCCAGATCGCCCTGCCTACTGGCCGGGCCCATCCGTTACCGGGAGCGCGCGGCCCTTTAGCGAGTTGTTTAACGTGGCTGCAAGCCGGCCGGCCAAATCACCACGACGTGTGAGGGCTAAATACTCAATGGCGGGTTCTGGCGCAAGTGCGGAGGCGTGGATGGACGGACTGGCGGACGATTTCGCGTCTTTTCTGCGGTGGCTCGGTCGTATACCAAGCTGCCACGGCGCGCCGGCCGCGCCCTCATCAGAAAGACCGTGACCGCGCATGTCGATCCTCGCTCCCACGCCCCGTCCCGGCATGCTCGACATCGAGGCCTATGTGCCCGGCGAGAGCAAGGTGCCGGCGGAGTGAAGCCGATCAAGCTTTCGTCCAACGAGACGCCGCTGGGGCCGAGCCCGACAGCGATCGCGGCCTACAAGGCGGCTGGCTTGGATACTGGAGCGCTATCCGGACGGGCAGGCGACGGCGCTGCGGCAGGCGATCGGCAAGCCGTACGGCCTCGATGCCGGCGCGCATCGTCTGCGGCGCCGGCTCGGACGAACTTCTGAGACTGCTCGCGCACGCCTATCTCGGGCCAGGCGACGAGGCCATCTACACCGAGCACGGCTTCCTCGTTTACAGGATCGCCATCCTGGCCTGCGGGGCGACGCCCGTCGTGGCGCAGGAGAAGAACCTGACGGCCGACGTCGATGCGATCCTCGCCAGCGTGACCGCGAAGACGCGGATCGTGTTTCTCGCCAACCCGAACAACCCGACCGGCACCTACATTCCGATCGGCGAGGTCCGCCGCCTGCGCGCCGGCCTGCCCGGGCAACGTGCTGCTGGTGCTCGACGCGCGCCTATGCGGAGTACGTGCGCCGCAACGACTACGAGGCCGGCATCGAGCTTGTCGCGACGACGAACAATACGGTGATGACGCGCACGTTCTCGAAAATCTACGGGCTTGCGGCGCTTGCGCATCGGCTGGGCCTATTGCCCGGCGGAGATCGCCGACGCGCTCAACCGCATCCGCGGACCGTTCAACATGTCGACGCCCGCGATCCGGCCGGGCAGCGGCGATGGAGGACAGCGCGCACATCGAAGCGGCGGTGGCGCACAACGACGAGTGGCTTGCCGTGGACGGTCGCGCGAGGTCGAAAAGCTCGGCTTGCGTGTGACGCCGAGCGTCGCCAACTTCGTGCTGATTCATTTTCCGCACGGATGCGAAGCATGGGGCAGCGGCGTGCGACGCGTTCCTGAAGTCGCGCGGCGATCATCCTGCGGCGGGTGGCGGGCTACGGACTGCCAGACTGCCTGCGCATGACCATCGGCACGGAGGATGAGAACCGCGCCGTGGTCGCGGCGCTGGCGGTATTCCTCGGGAAGGCCACGTGATGACGGGCGGATCCTCTCCCATGTTCGAGCGCGTCGCGCTGATCGGCATCGGCCTCATCGGCTCGTCGATCAGCCATGCGTGCCGCCGCGCCGGTCTCGCGGCAGACGATCGTCGGCTCGGCGCCGAACGCCTGCAGACGCGTCGAGACCGCGCTGAGGCTCGGCCTCGTCGACCAAGGCCTACGGCAGTGCTGCGGAAGCGGCGGAGGGCGCCGATCTCGTCATCCTGTGCGTCCCGGTCGGGCCTGTGCGGCCCGATTGCCGAAGAGATCGCGCCGGTGTTGCAGCCGGGCGCGATCCTGACGGATGTCGGCTCGGTCAAGGGCTCGGTCGTGCGCGATGTGGCCCCGCATGTGCCGGCCGGCGTACATTTCGTTGCCGGACATCCGATTGCCGGCACCGAGCATTCAGGGCCGGAGTCGGGGTTTGCCGAGCTGTTCGACGGGCGCTGGTGCATCCTGACGCCGCAGCCGGAACGGACCCGGCGGCGGTCGAGAAGCTCAAGCTGTTCTGGCAGAAGCTCGGCTCCAATGTCGAGATCATGTCGCCGGAGCATCATGATCTGGTGCTCGCCATCACCAGCCATCGTGCCGCATCTGATCGCCTACAACATCGTCAATACGGCGGCCCATCTCGAGCGCGTGACGGACAGCGAGGTGATCAAGTTCTCGGCCGGCGGCTTCCGCGATTTCACGCGCATTGCCGCGTCCGATCCCGTCATGTGGCGCGACGTGTTCCTGAACAACAAGGAAGCGGTGCTGGAAATGCTCGGCCGCTTCACCGAGGATCTGACGGCGTTGCAGCGGGCGATCCGATTCGGCGATGGCGAGACGCTGTACACGCTGTTCTCGGATGCGCGGTCGATCCGCCGCGGCATCATCCAGGCGGGGCAGGATACTGCCGGCGCCGAATTTTGGGCGCACGCCGGCGCCTCAAGGCGGCAAGGGCGGAGCGGCGAAAGCGTGAGCGGCGGGCCAGGCCAGCAGACCCTGTGGGTCTTCGCCTACGGCTCGTTGATGTGGCAGCCGGGATTTCCAGTCGTGGAGGCGCGGCGGGCGCGGCTCGAAGGCTACCATCGCGCCTTCTGCATCTATTCATTGCATTATCGGGGCACGCAGCAGCGGCCTGGGCTCGTGCTGGGGCTGGCGCGCGGCGGGACGTGCGAAGGTGTCGCTTTTCGAGTGGCTGATGCAGATGCAGCGGCGGTGCGTTCATATCTGCACGCGCGAGAATTAATCTACGGCGTGTACCGCGAGGCGCGGCTCCCGGCTGATCTGGTCGGCGAGGGCGGGCCGCAGCGCATCGATGTGTTGACTTACATCGCGGAGACTGGGCATCCCAGTTTTGCTGGCGCGATCTCGATGGAGCGGCAGGCGGCGATCATTCGGGCGGCGCGAGGGAAGGCGGGCAGCAATCTGGTCTATTTCGTTGCGACGCTGCGGAAGTTGCGGGAGCTCGGAATCCGGCAAGCGGATCTGGAGCGGCTGGCAGTGCGCGCGGGCGTGGGCGGCCAGTATCTGGGAGCTTCGGGAGCGTGTGTGCTCGAGGGCCGGTGCCGGGCATTTGCGATGCGGCGCGGGGCGAAATGCAGTCCGGTGCGGAATGAGCGGCGGCATGCGTTCGCTTACAGGCGGCGGTTGCCCTCGTGAGAAAACGAAAACGGCAGCCTGAGAGGCTGCTGTTTTTTGATGCGAGTTGTGTTGTGCGATTTACATGCCGGCGGCGACGCCGGAGATGATGCCGCTGCACTGGCCGGAGCGCAGGTCGGTTTCGATGAGGCGGCTCAGCTTGGCGTTGGGCGCCAGCAGATGGACATGGACTTCGTTGGCGCCGAGTTCTGCGCCACGGCGGCGGATCTCGGCAAGGTTCAGCGAGGCGGCGGCATTGCCGACGCGGCCGATGGCGAGCACGAGGCGGCGGCCTTCCGCGTCACGATGGACGAGGACATAATTGCCGGCTGGGATCGCGGGGCACTCGACCAAGCCGTAAATGGTGTGGACGTAGCGGCGGCCCGAAGCGCCACTCCAGAAGTGGAAGCGCTGAGCAAGGTCGGCTGCCCCATCGAGGACCGCGGGTTCGCCGCGAAGCTGCGCCGGGGCCACGCGGGCCGACTTGTACTCTGCCAGAGAGATGATCTGTGCTGCCATGCTGCCCTGCCGTATCCGAACCCGGCCGTTAACCGGCCTGTGCCTCTGATTTCGAGCCTGATCCTCTCCGAAAAGTCTGGATGAAGTGTGGCTTGACCTTTGAGATTTTGTGGCAAGGTGAACTTGAGGTTAGCGGCTGTCCCTAGGTGGGTGGACTACGCGTTGTGACCTCGATGAGAGCTGAGCTGCGCCAGTTGCGATGCGTTAACCCTCAGCCACAGCGCGAGAATCCGCACGTCACACAGACCCAGCAGCCTTCGCGGCGGGTGAGGCTCGCGTTGCCGCAGCGCTGACAGACGCGGGCGCCTGCCACTTTTCGGGCATTTTCCGGCGGTGCGAGGTCCAAATCGGACTGGGTAGGTCCGGCTTCTTCGAGTGCGAGGAAGCCGATGGTGCGCAGGTGTGTTTCGATGACGTCGCCGATGGCGGCGAGCAGGCTTGGCACATAGCGGCCGCCGATGAAGCGCCCGCCCTGCGGATCGAACACGGCCTTCAGTTCCTCAGCGACGAACGAGACGTCGCCGCCGCGGCGGAAGACAGCGCTGATCATGCGCGTCAATGCGACGGTCCAGGCATAATGCTCAAGATTGCGCGTGTTGATGAAGATCTCGAAGGGCCGCTTGCGCGGCGGGCTACCGGGATCGCCGCCGTCCATTTCGATATCGTTGATCGTGATGTAGAGCGCGTGGTCGCTATCCGGCCAGCGCAGTTTGTAGGTGGCGCCGGACAGTACGGGCGCGCGTTGCAGCGGTTTGGAGAGATACACGATATCGCCGGAGACAGAGCGCGCCGCGGGCGCGTGAGACGAGGGCGGTGTGCTCAGGGTGATAGGGGCAGCCCGAGGTGCCGGCACGGCAGGCGTGCGCGGCGGTGTTTCGACCGCAGACAGCACGGCGCCGGTGATGGGGTTGGGGCGATACGTGGTGCAGCCCTTGAGGCCGAGCTCGTAAGCCTCGCGATAGATCGACGTGAAGTCTTCGAAGGGAATATCGACGGGGCAGTTGATCGTCTTGGAGATGGAGCTGTCGACGTGGGCCTGTACGGCGGCTTGCATTCTCAAGTGCTCGCCCGGGGTCAGGTCGTCGGCGGTGACGAAAGCTTCGGGAAGCGTTTCAGGGTCGCCGCCTTGGCGCAGATATCGGGCATGGGCGTAATCCTCCAGGACGCTCTTCGCGCGTGGCACCGGACGCATCGAGGATGCGGCGTCGCATGCGGAAATCAAAGACGGGCTCGATGCCGCTCGAGACGTTGCCGGCGAAGAGGGAGATGGTGCCGGTGGGCGCGATCGAGGTGAGGCAGCCGTTGCGGATGCCGTGTTTGGCGATGGCTTCGCGGACATCGGCGTCAAGCGCTGCGATGTTAGGCGCGCCGGAGGTGGCGATCGCGGTCGAAGAGCGGGAAAGCTCCCTTTTCGTGCGGCGATCTCCGCGCTGGCGAGGTAAGCCGCGTCGAGAATGGCGGCCATCCAGTCGCCGGCGAGCGTGCATTGCGCGCGGCCGTGCCATAGCGGACGCCGAGCATGATCAAGGCGTCGGCGAGGCCAGTCACGCCGAGGCCGATGCGGCGCTTGGCACTGGGCTTCGCGGCGCTGGGCGGGCAGCGGATATCGCGACACGTCGATGACATTGTCGAGAAAGCGGACGGCCGTGCGCACGCGCTCCTCGAGCTGCGGCGAGATCGAGCGACGCATCGGGCGTGAACGGCGCCCGTGACGAATGCCGCCGAGATTGATCGAGCCGAGCAGGCAGGCGCCGTAAGGCGGCAGCGGCTGCTCGCCGCATGGATTGGTCGCGTGGATCTTCTCGAGTAGGCGAGGTTGTTCTGCGCGTTGACGCGGTCGATGAAGATGACGCCCGGCTCGGCATAGTCGTAGGTGGCGCGCATCAGCCGTTCCCACAGATCCCGCGCTCCGACTTCGCGATAAACTTTGCCCTCGAACACCAGTGGCCAGGACGCATCGCTTGTCGACAGCGTGCATGAAGGCGTCGGTGACGAGAACGGACAGATTGAAGTTGCGCAGGCGGGCAGCATCGGCCTTTGCGTCGATGAAGGCTTCGATGTCGGGATGGTCGCAGCGCAGGGTCGCCATCATGGCGCCGCGGCGGGCGCCGGCCGACATGATGGTGCGGCACATCGCGTCCCACACGTCCATGAAGCTCACCGGACCGGAGGCGTCAGCGCCGATCGAACGGACGAGGGCGCCTTTCGGGCGCAGGGTCGAGAAATCGTGGCCGATCCCGCCGCCTTGCTGCATCGTGAGCGCGGCTTCCTTGACGTTGTCGAAAATCGAGGACGAGGTCGTCCTCGATCCGGCCCATGACGAAGCAGTTGAAGAGGGTCACCTCGCGACCGGTGCCGGCGCCGGCAAGAATGCGGCCGGCAGGTAGGAACCCGAAATCGGAAATCGCATCGAAGAATCGCTGGCTCCAGGCGGCCTGGGTCTTCCTGCCGCTTTCAACACTGGCTGCAGCATCGGCGACGCGGCGAAACGTAGCCTCAAGGTCCGCGTCGCCGGAAAGTGCGCCAACGCCTTCTCCCTCAGGGGCAACCTTGAACCGGTATTTTTGCTCCCAGATCTCACGGGATACCGGTGCAAGAAACGCGTCATGCTGGAGCATGGTACGGATACTCTGGAGCCGGAGGACATAACGTCCAGGCAGACATCACAAAATCATCTGTCAAATATAGGTCGCAACAGCTTAAACGTCAATGAATGTTCTTCTAATGTTTTTATTTTGTTCTCAATAGTGTCACTTTCGCAGTGTCACTTTCCTAAAGGGATGAAAATAGCGCTCGTTTCTTGTGCGCCTTTGGCCTCGTCAATCAAGGCTCGGGTTTCAGATTCGATCGCTTTTTCAATGCGCTCCTTGGCAACTTTGCGTGGGAGACCCGGTGGGATGGCCGGCAGGAACGAAACGACGATGGTGCCCGGGTAGCGTATCAGTTTGCGCCGTGGCCAGAACAGGCCTGAATTGAGCGCCAGCGGGACCGCTGGAACACCGAGCGCATCGTAGAGGGCGACAAAGCCCGGTTTGTAGTCGGGTGGGGCGCCGGGTGCCGTCCGCGTGCCTTCCGGGAAGATCACGACCTGACGGTTTGCGGCGACGCGATCCTTGGCCTCCGCTACCAGTGCTTTCAAGGCGACGGCAGCTCGGTCCCGCTTGACGAGGATGTGGCGGAACTTGACGCAGAACCAGCCGTAAAACGGAACCCACTTCAGTTCATCCTTGAGCACGATCGCGGGATCGGAAAAGAGCGGGATCAGCGCGAAGGTATCCCACGTGGATTGGTGCTTGGCGACGACGAGGACCGGGCCGTCTGGGAGGTTCTCGCGGCCACGAACTTCCATTTTCGTGCCGACGATCTTCTCTAACAGCCAGAGCGCGATGCGCGCGTGCAGCTTGAGGCCCGCCATCGCCCAACTGCGCGGCGCGACGAGCAGCCACGACAGGCCAATCAGCATAACGCCGGTGACGATATAGAACGCGGCGGCGTAGATGAGAGAACGCAGCATGATTGGTCCGGAAAGCGGCGCGCGGATCAGATTTCGATCATCAGGTATTGGGGTCGTGAGCGCCGTTGGCGGTGGCGATGGAGCCGCTGTCGAACGGCGTCACGACGCGATGGAACGCGAAACGGGCCGCAGATGGCAGGAATTTGATGTATTCGGCAACCAGATTTCTCATCGTCACCGGCGAGAGCCACCACGCCTCGGTATCGAAGGCCGTGGGCGTGACGATGTGCGGGATGAGGCGGACATTGGGCAGGGTGCGGGACAGTTCCACGAGCGTGCGCGGCATATGATAGTTCGAGGTGACAACCACGAGAGATCGATAGCGGTGCGCGTGGGCCCACGTTTGGGTCTCGGACGCATTGCCAATGGTATTGAGAGCCGTGTAGCCGAGATCAACGCAGCAGTTGAATGTCTTGGCGTCGAGACCGGAGAGGCGGATCAGGTCGGACTGACCAGTGCGGGTGTTCACGCCGGAAATGAGAAGACGTGCACCGTAGCCGTCTTTCAAAAGGCGCGCGCCTTCCGCGATCCGCTGCTGTCCGCCGGTGAGGACAACGATGGCGTCGGCTTTCTCGTCCGCCACGACCGGCGTGCGCATCACGCTTGCGGCGAACAAGACGAATCCTAGAACGCCGCCCCAAAGCACCGCCGCCGCCAGTACAGTCATCGATTTCCAAAGTCGCGACATCGATAGATCAGCGGCGCCGTGCGCCACGCCCTCCATCCGGCAGGATTTGTTCCCAATCAGACTAGCCGATTTGGTCCACGCTGTGACGGCAAATCGCTCGTTGACCACGTGGGGTCACGATGCAAAGGAAAACAAAGAGTTGCGGAGGTCGCCGGCGCTGCCGTTCCGGGCCGTCAGCGTTTCGCGTTGAGGATACGATAGACGCCGAGCCGGCTCGTCAACATGCACAGCGCGGAAATGATGACGACGACGATGCCGAGCAGGACGAAGCCGGCGGTGTCGAGACTGCCAGAGCCGATGAGGCGGTGCATCTCGGCCATCATGACGGGCCCGCCGCCCATGACTTCGAGCACGATCGGCATGGCGATGAAGACGAACGCGGCAAGGGAAGCGCCGACGCAGCCTGCACGGATGCCGAGTCGAAGGAAATGCTTCTCGAACTCGCGCGCTATGAAGCGGTCGTTGGCGCCGACGAAGTGAAGCACTTCGACGATCTCGCGGTTGGACGCCATGGAGCTCTTGGTGGCGGAGACGATGATGGCGGTGGTGGCGGCGGCGACGAGCACGAGGATCGCGATGCCGCCGAGGGCTAGGGATCGCGTGACGGTGCGGATCTGGCGCTGCCATTGGCGGTGATCGTCGAGCGTTACGCCGTCAAACTTGTCGCTCAGTGCCTTGCCGACGGCGGCGAGATCGAGCGCCGCGTTGCGGTCGATGTCGACGGCAATCAGGCGAGGAACCGGCAAGGATTTCAGTGCATCGGACTTTCCGAGCCAGGGCTCGAGGAGCGCGGTCGAATCTTCGAGGGCCAGGACACGCGTGCCACTGATGCCGGGAGTTTGGCTGAGGACAGTCGCAACGTCGCTCAGGGTCTTTTCGATGTCGACGTTGTCACGAGGCGACACCTGCACGGTGACTTCGCTCGACAGATCAGTGAGCCACGCGTCGGCGGACTGGTTGATCATGTAGACGGCACCGGCGGTGAGGCAGGCGAGAAAGCACATGATGGCGATGACGAGCGTCAGGGAGCGGCCGGTGACGGAACCTGCCGGAACAATAGGTGCGTTCGATTGCGCCTTGCCGCGGCGGACCGGTTCGGCAAGGCCCGGGTGCAGATCCTGTTCAAGGCGGGGCACCGGGGTTTCAGGATAGAGACCATAGCCCTGTTCTTCAGCGGTCGCCGGATAGGTGCGGGTCTGCGGCGGGCTGGCGCCCGTCGTGGGATCGTCGTCGTAGTAGGGCGGGTCGGCCGGGTATGTGCCGTGTTGCACAGACCGCGCCGGCGGCTTTTCATATGATCCGGACATGGCCGTTGTGGAGTTCCATGCGCGGCGCTTTGAATTGCCGCATGAGCTGATGATCGTGGGTGGCGATGACGACGGAGGTGCCGAGGCGATTGAGTTCGATGAAGAGACGCAGAAGGCGGCGTGCCATTTGCGGGTCGACGTTGCCGGTCGGCTCGTCGGCGAGCAAGACCTCCGGTTTGCCGATGACGGCGCGGGCGATGGCGGCGCGCTGCTTTTCACCGCCGGAGAGGACCGATGGATAAGCATGCATACGATCGCCCAGGCCGACCCACTGCAGCAAATCCGTCACGTCCTCGCGGTAGTCGTCGATGCGCTTGCCGACGACGCGCAACGGCAGGGCAACGTTTTCCCAGGTGGTCAGATGGTCGAGCAGGCGAAAATCCTGGAAAACGATGCCGATGCGGCGACGAAGCTGGGCGCGCTTACCGGTGGTCACGTGGCTGATGTCCTGACCGAACATCTCGATGCGGCCGCGTGTTGGATGGATCGACATGAACAGAAGACGCAGCAGCGACGACTTGCCCGCCCCCGACGCGCCGTGGAGGAAGTGGAACGAGCCTGGTTTGAGCTCGATGTTTACGTCGGAGAGCACATCTGGGCCGCGATCGTAGTTGAGCGCGACGTTCGAGAGCCGGATCACGTGCAATTCCCGCCAAGTCGTTATCTGATGCCGGAGTGGGCCGCGATTTATGCCGACAAAGCCCCCGGACGATCAATCGTTTACGATTGTGGCGGCGTCGTGTGCATCCGGAGCGGCGGCGATTTGCCTTGGCGACGCTTGAACATTGCAGGCAACGCCCCGATACCTTCATAGTCGAATCAGAAGTTTAGGCAACGGAAAGGGCCAGGCATGACGGCGGAGGCCATCACCACCGACAGCGGCGTGGAGATCGTCTATTCGGACGAGGAGATCGCGAAGCGGCTCGAGGAGCTGGCGCTCGAGGTGAAGGCGGCGGGGCTCAAAAACCTGCTGATCGTCGCGGTGCTGAAGGGCAGCTTTGTGTTTGCGGCGGACCTGATCCGGGCCCTACACCGAGTGGGACTTGCCCCGGAAGTCGATTTTCTGACGCTCTCCAGCTACAAAAAGAGCCGGACGTCGTCGGGGCGGGTGGAAATTCTGCGCGACCTCGATCTCAGCGTCGAAGGGCGGAACGTGCTCATCGTCGATGATGTGCTGGACAGCGGACGCACGCTGGCGTTCGCCAAGGATCTTCTGTCGGCGAGGGGGGCGAACTTGATCCGCACGTGCGTACTTCTCGAGAAGCAAATCCCGCGCGCGGTGGACGTGCAGGCGGATTTCGCGGCATTCGAGTGTCCGGACGAATTCGTCGTCGGCTACGGCATGGATGTGGCGCACCGCTATCGCGAGCTGCCTTTCGTGGGGCGGATCACCAAACACTAAAGACGTCACGGCACGACACTTCAGGCCAAGGCCAGGGCAAGACTGGCGGTTCAAACCGGAGAGAGTCCCATGGCGCGCATCCTGCTTGCGGACGATGACGGTACGGTCCGCGATCTGGTTGAGCGCGTTCTGACCGCGGCCGGGCACAACGTGCGAGTGGCGCAGGATGGACAGGAAGCGCTGGGACTGGCCGACAACGGCGGTGGGCCATTTGATGTGCTGGTCACCGATGTGCACATGCCGGGAATCGATGGGATTACGCTGGCGAAGACGATGGCGGCGAAGCAGCCGGGCCTCAAGGTGCTGCTGCTCAGCGGATTTCCGGAGCAACTGCATAGGGGGAAAGCGGAGCTGACAGGCCGCGTCGAAACACTGACGAAGCCATGTTCGGTCGATGATATTCGCGCACGGATCGCGTCGCTGATCGGCTGATCGTCAGGTCAGGCGGTGCCGTCGAAGCGGCCGATGGAAAACGGCGCAAGATCGAATGGGGGCGGCTTACCGGTTGCGATATCGGCGAGGATCTCGCCCATGACGCTGGCGAATTTGTAGCCGTGTCCGGAGCAGGGTGAGGCAACCACGACCTCAGCGAAGCCCGGCAATGTATCGATGATGAAGTGCTCGTCCGGCGTGTTGGTGAAGAGGCAGGCGCGCAGAGCGAGGCAATCACCATCCGCATCAGGGAAGAAGCGTCGCAGACCTTCGCGTAGGATCGCTTCGTCGGCGGACGTGGGTTCGCGCGAGATCGCGTCGGCGGTGCCGGTCTCGTGCAGGTGGTGATAGAGGCCGATCTTGAAGCCGGGCACGTGCCAGACTGGAAATTGATAGAAGTGGCCGAGATCGCACTTCAAATTCGAGACGGGGAATGCGCCGAGGCGGAAGTTGTCCGGCGTCTCGGGCTGGAACCAGCCGAGGATCTGACGTTCGGGGACGGCAATCGGCGCGAGCGCCGGGACGTGCTCGCCGATCCAGCCGCCCGATGAGAGGACCAGGCGCTCCAGCCTCGTAAACGCCTCTCGGCGTGCGGACGCGGACGCCGCCTCCGGGAAGGGGCGCATAATCGATGAGCGGTTCTCGCGCGCGGATGCGGGCACCTCTGGACATGGCGAGATTGACGGCGGCGACGATGGCTCGCTCGCAGGCGACAAAGCCTCCGTCGCCTTGGAAAACGGCTTCGTAGTCGGGGGGGAGGTGGTATCCGGGAAAGCGGCGCATCACTTCGGCTGCGCTGAGAACTTCGTGCGAAAGGTCGTGTTCGCGGCAACTGGCGAGTGAGCCTTCGATAACGGCTGCGCCCTTGGGCCCGATGTCCATCGAGCCAGTGATGAAGAGCAATTGTTCGCCTGTGCGGCGTTCGAGGTCGCGCCAGAGCGCGTAGGCGCGGCGCAGGAGCGGCACGTAACTCGGGTGCTCGAAGTAGGCCAGTCGGATGATGCGGTTGACGCCGTGGGAGGAGCCCATGTTGTGCGGGATGTCGAAGCGTTCGAGGCCGAGGACGCGGTGGCCGCGTTCGGCAAGGCGTAAGCAGGTTTGCGCCCCCATGCCGCCGACGCCGGCTACGATGACATCGAAGGTCTGGGTGGTCATGGTGCGGGTGCTGCAGGTGGGAACGGGGGCGGCGTGATGGCGGGTACCGTTGCTGCGTCGGCCGGTGCTGCGACCGCTGCAGAAGGCTGAGATGACGGATTGGCAGGCGCGGCGGCGATGGGCGGCGCCGTCGGAGGCTCGGGCGGGCGTGTGCAGGCCTTGGCGATGCGCTCTTCGGCCTTCTGCGGGCCTTCCGTCAGTTGCGCCTGGAACGGGATGAAGGACAGCTTGGTGAGCTTATAGACTTCGTTGGTGAACGTCGCGCCGCAGTCGAGCACGAACTGGTGCAGCATCGGCATGCGGCATTGCTCGAGAACCGGTTTGGGGTCCTGCTCTGCGATGCGGGCGTCATAGGCTTTGGTCAGGCAGCGGTCGACGTCGGCCATGGCGGCGACGAGACCGTCCTGGAAATGACCTTCGAGCGTCGAGAGGAAGTATTCGCCCGTCACTTCGCGAATGGCGAAGATGTTCTGCATGATCGACTTGTTCCAGTCGACATAGGCTTCATCATAGGCGCGCTTGCGGTATTTGACTTCTTCGATGTCGGCGCCGCGACGCAGGGCGGATGCCACCATGCCGGCGCGCGTGCGGCGTTCGTAGACGAGGTGGACCAGACTTTCGACCGACTGTTTGCGGGCTTGATATTTGGCGTACGTCTGGCCGAGCCAAGCGCCGACGGAGGCGGTGATAATGCCATTGATGACGGCGGAGACGAGGGCGAAGATCAACAGCTGACGGCGGGATAGCCGGGCCTGACGGAGAAGCCCAAGCGTGCGCTGTGACGTCATCTGCCGTTCCCCCGTCGTGTCACTCTTTGGTGCCGCCTGCGACACGCCCGTGGCCCGCCGCACGGATGCGGGTGGTTAGCCCCCGGTAACGCTCATGTGCCGGGCGACGGCCGGCTTTTTCGTCGGCGGTCGATAATGAAGTCGTGGCCCTTGGGTTTGCGGGCGATCGCGGCGGCGATGGCTTCCATCAAGAGGTCGTCATCCAGCGCGGCGCGCAAGGGCGCGCGCAGATCGGCGGCATCGTCCTGACCGAGGCACATGTAGAGTGTGCCGGTGCAGGTGAGGCGGACGCGGTTGCAGCTTTCGCAGAAATTATGGGTCATGGGCGTGATGAAGCCCAGCCGGCCGCCAGTTTCCTTGATCCGGACATAGCGGGCGGGACCGCCGGTTCGGTATGGGATGTCCTGCAATGTCCAGCGATCGCGCAGGCGCGAGCGGACAATCGAGAGCGGCAGGTATTGGTCGGTGCGGTCGCCGTCGATGTCGCCCAGCGGCATCGTCTCGATGAAGGTGAGGTCGGCACCGCGGCCATGGGCGAAGCGGATCAGGTCGTCGATCTCATCTTCGTTGACGCCCTTCAGCGCGACGGCGTTGATCTTGACCTTCAGCCCCGCGCGCTCGGCCGCTGCAAGGCCACCGAGAACGTTGTCCAGATCGCCCCAGCGGGTGATAGCCTTGAATTTCACCGGGTCCAGTGTGTCGAAAGACACGTTGATCCGGTCAACGCCGCAGGCTTTCAGGTCGGCGGCATACTTGGCGAGCTGGCTGCCGTTGGTGGTGAGCGTCAGCTCATCCAGAGCGCCGGTATCGAGGTGGCGCGACAGGGCGCGGAAAAGCCAGAGGATGTTCTTGCGCACGAGGGGCTCGCCGCCCGTGATGCGCAGCTTGCGAACGCCACGGCGGACGAACGCGGAGCAGAGACGGTCCAACTCTTCGAGTGTGAGGAGGTCCTGCTTGGGCAGGAACGTCATGTGCTCGGACATGCAATAGACGCAGCGGAAATCGCAGCGGTCGGTGACGGACACGCGCAGATACGTCACCGACCGGCCGAAGGGGTCGATCAGTGGAGGCGTGCGTTCGCGCGTCAAAATCTTGTCCACGGGGCGCCTTGTGCAGGGGAGCCGGAGGCCACTTCGGCGGCCCCCCTTCCACTATCTAACAAGCCGTTGTGCAAGTGCAAGGGCGGCCCGGGTGGAGCTTGCGTTTCTCGGGATTGACGGTGCTTGTCGATGGCACCCCGGCACGGTACTGATGACGGCAAACTACAATGATCCCGGCGCGATAGCACCTTGCTGCCGCTGTGGGCGAGGGGGAAGCATGACGGATAGCGCGGCGCTGGAAGATACCGGCGTGGGACTGCTCGATCGCGAGCGGATCATTGCCAAAGCCGGCTTCAACCGCTGGATGGTCCCGCCGGCGGCGTTGTGCATCCATTTGTGCATCGGCATGGCGTACGGCTTTTCGGTGTTCTGGAAGCCGCTGGAGAATGTGCTGCTCGGGCCGGACGGGAAGGCGCTGCCGTTGTGCTCTGCCGGGCGCGACGACTTTCTCGGAAAAGGCGGCCGGCACGCTCAAGGCGCTGACGGCGACGGACTGCAACTGGAGCCAGTTCGACCTCGGCTGGATGTACACCTTCTTCTTCGTTCTGCTCGGCGTGTCTGCAGCGATCTGGGGCGGATGGCTGGAGCGGGCGGGTCCGCGCAAGGCCGGCTTCGTCTCCACCTTGTGCTGGTGCGGTGGTCTGCTGATCTCGGCACTCGGCATTTATTTGCACCAGCTCTGGATGCTGTGGCTGGGATCCGGTGTGATCGGCGGCATCGGCCTCGGGCTGGGCTACATTTCGCCGGTGTCGACGCTCATCAAGTGGTTCCCTGACCGGCGCGGCATGGCGACAGGCATGGCCATCATGGGCTTCGGCGGCGGCGCGATGATCGGGTCGCCCCTGGCGACGGCGCTGATGGGGACCTTCAAGACAGATACGAATGCGGGCGTGTGGGAAACATTTGTCGCGTTGGCGGCGATCTATCTGGTGTTCATGCTGATCGGGACGTTTGGCTATCGCATTCCTCCGGCGGGCTGGAAGCCGGAGGGCTGGACGCCGCCCGTCAACTCCAATGCGATGATTTCATCCAAGCACGTGCATCTCGACAATGCGCACAAGACGCCACAGTTCTGGCTGCTGTGGCTTGTGCTGTGCATGAACGTGTCAGCCGGCATCGGCATTATCGGCGCGGCGTCGCCGATGTTGCAGGAGACGTTCGGCGGTGCGCTCGTGGGCGCCGCGGGAACCGGCTATCTCGACATGAAGAAGGATGCAGGGTTGGCAGCCGCTGCGGCGGCGGTTGGTGCGGGCTTCGTCGGGCTCATCTCGCTGTTCAACATCTTTGGCCGCATCGCGTGGGCGTCGTCGTCAGACAAACTCGGGCGCAAGGTGACGTACTTCATCTTCTTCGTGCTGGGCGGCGCGCTGTATGTGCTCGCCTCGTTCGCGGCGGATTGGAAGATCCTGGCGCTGTTCGTCGGGTCATTCTGCATCATCGCGTCGATGTACGGCGGTGGGTTTGCGACCATCCCTGCCTACCTCGCGGATATTTTCGGGACCCAGTTCGTCGGTGCGATCCACGGGCGGTTGCTGACGGCGTGGTCGACGGCGGGGATCGTCGGTCCGGTGATCGTCAACTATCTGCACGACACGCGACGGCGAGCGGCGTGGCGCCCGATCAGGTCTATGGGCCGATCTTCTATATACTCGCTGGCATGCTGGTGGTGGGGTTCGTGGCGAATCTGCTTGTCCGGCCGGTTAACCCAAAGTGGCAGATGACGGACGAAGAACTGGCTACCGAGCGGGCGAAGCTGCATGAGAAGACGGATGTCGCCGTGTCAGGTTCGTTCGGGATCGGCAAGGGCGGGATCGATGCCAAGGCGGCGGTTTTCTGGCTGCTCGTTGGCATTCCTCTTGCGTGGGGTGTGTTGAAAACCGTGGAGAAGGCGCTCGTTCTGTTCCAGTGACGCGGGGAGCCCGCGGCGAGAGCGCCTGTCCTGTCGTTGTGAGGCGGGTCGATGCGTGCGTTGCGTGGCGTGTGTCTGGTGATCGGATGTGCCGTGGCAGGGCCAATCCCGCAAGGCTGGGCGGCCGTATCACAAGGGATGCCTCAGCCTTCGGGCCGTTTCGAGGTGGTGCCGACCGAGCATCCGGCGATCCGCAGTCAGCCCCGTTCGACGACCAAGATCCGGCCGGCCATCGTGATCCAATCGGAAGGCGTTTCAGAAATCGTCCGGCAAGGTTTCATCCGCGCGGCGGTGTGCGGCGGATTGGGAATGCTCGGCGTAATTTTTATCGGATATCGGCTTTACGGCCGCCGGCATGGCAACCCAGCGACGTAGGTCTGCAGCGGGGCCGATGGATCGTTGTCCGACGAGGCGGTGGTGGCAAGGTTGGGCAGGCCGAGATCGCGGGGATAGACCTGGTTTTCCGGCGAGGGCGGGAGATCCGGACAGCTACGAATGACGATGCGCAGGTTGGTGAAGTGCGCGGTGGCCTTGGCGAAGAGGTCCCAGGCGTCCGCTTGCGAGGCCCATATCGGGACGAGCACGGTTCGGGCGGGTGTGCGGGCGATGAACGCAAGACCCTTGGCGAGGGATACGGGATCGTTCGGATCGACCTTGACTGACAGCAATGAAACCGGCGCGGTGGTAGGGAGCCGGCTCACCAGAGCCGTCAACAGTTCAGTATCCCCGGCTGTATCGTACGGAAAGCGATCGTCGCCCGGGATATCCCACGCAACGATTTCACCTTCTCCGTCGCGCGTGAGGCGAGCTGCGATTTCGGGACGGGTGTAGTCGAAACCGGTGGTCAAAATCGCGACGGGGACGCGAGCCTCAGCCGGGCTTGCAGGCGGGACCTTCGGGTCGGCAGCGAGGGCGGTTCCGCAGGTGACAGCGCATGCGACGGCGGTAGCGATACTCTTTGCGCCGGCCCAATTGGTCATGGATGGAGTTCCCGCACTCATGTCTCGACTTTACGTTGTCGCCGCCGCTGCCTTGGGGCTCCTCGTATCGTCGCCCGCGCTGGCCTCCGTTGGTTTATCCTGTTCGATTGCCGACAAGGCACTCAATGTTACGCTCGATGGCACGATCAGCCGCGGGGTGGGTGAAGGACTTATCACGGTGCAGGGCGAAGCCAAGGCCAACATCGGCATCCTGTCTGGAGAAATGCGCGCGTTCACCTTCGATCGTGGTGCGATCACGCAATATTGGCTGGGCCGGCAAGATTTAAAACTCAGGATCTACCGGGAAACGGCGGGAGAACCACACGAGACGCTCGATATCGTCATTGATGTCAAGTCAAAGGGCGACCCGGATGGCATCGACTACGAGGGTTCGTACTCGGCTTCGGCGAGCAGCATGGCGGGCGTGGTGACGGGGGAAGCAAAAGCCGTTGCGTTCAAGGGGCGGGTCTCCTGCCAGGTGGAATGAGCGCTCTCGCGGTTGAGAACGAGCGGCAGGCCGCTATAAGGGCGCTGCCGGGGATACGCCGGCCGCTTGGACACCAGGGGGACGTTCGTGACGCGCATTTCACGCCGCAAATTCGTTGCCGGCGCCGCCACCGGCGGCGTGGGGATTGCCGCTGCCGCGTGTGATCAGGCGGGGCCTGCCGCGCCGGCGGTGATCGCCGAGCGGCCGGAGGTGCGCTGGCGCATGACGTCGAGTTTTCCGCCGTCGCTCGACACCATCTTCGGCGCCGCGAAGGTCTTCTCCAAAGCCATCGCCGACATGAGCGACAATCGCTTTCAGGTGCAGGTGTTCGCGGCAGGTGAAATCGTCGGCGGCCTGCAAGCGGCCGACGCGGTGACCGACGGCACGGTCGAGAGCGCGCATACTGCGTCGTACTACTACTGGGGAAAGGACCCGACGTTCGCACTGGCCACCGGCGTGCCGTTTGGCCTCAACTCCCGCATGCAGAATGCGTGGATGTGGGAAGGCGGCGGCATCGAACTGATGAACGCCTTCTATCAGCGCTACAACATCTACGGTCTGCCCGGCGGCAACTCGGGTGCGCAGATGGGCGGCTGGTACCGGCGCGAGATCAACACCCCCGAAGACTGGAAGGGTTTGAAGATCCGGATCGGCGGCTTCGGCGGCGCGATCTTGGCCAAGCTCGGTGCGGTTCCGACGCAGATCGCTGCGGCCGATATTTATCCGGCGCTGGAGAAGGGAACGATCGACGCGGCCGAGTGGGTCGGTCCATTCGACGACGAAAAACTCGGGTTTGCGCGGGTGGCGAAGTATTACTACTACCCGGGCTGGTGGGAAGGGCAGGCGATGCTGCACTTCTTTTTCAATCTGCAGAAATGGAACGAGCTGCCGCCCAGCTATCAAGCTATCGCGCGGGCTGCAGCGCAGACAGCTAATACGATCATGATGGCACGCTACGACATGCAAAATCCGCCGGCCTTGCGGTCACTCGTGCAAAACGGCGCTCTGCTGCGGCCGTTCTCTAAGGAAGTTCTGGATGCGTGTTTCGCAGCATCGAACTCAGTCTATGCGGAGCTATCGGCCAAGAACGCGGATTTCAAGAGCGCTTACGATGCCATGACGAAGGTTCGCCGGGACGGTTACTTATGGCATCAGCTCTCCGAGCACACCATGGACACATACATGATGATCCTGCAGCGCGAAGGGAAGCTGTAGTGGCGCAGCGCCTTATTTTAGTAGGGCGTAGGCATCCGTGTGGCATTCGCTGAGACCACATTGCAGAAATACGGCCGCGAAATTGATTGCGCACAACGCGACGACATAGACGCTGAGAACATTCGCGACTTGCGACAGCAGCGGCCGGCTCGTGATTTCGGATTTCGCGACATGATCATCGTTTCCGAGAGCGATGAGCTTCAGCGCATAACCTGTCAAGATGGCAAGCGCGATCAGGATAGACCAGACGGGCATGTGCAGGCCGAAAACAGCGGAACCGATGTAGGCGTGACCGGGGCGCGGATAAATGTCGAGAAGTGTCTGGCGGGTTGAAACGACGAGCAGGAAAATTGCAAACAGCAAACTGATGCCTGTATTGCGGTAGGTGAAGCCGTGCCGAAAATTAAGCATGATCCCGAATGCCACGCCGAAGAGGGCGACCCGTTCGAGCAGGCAGAGCGGGCAAGGGAGTTCGCCATACACGAACTGCATGGTCATCGCGGCTGAAAGGATGCCGGCGATCACGGCAAGCATCAGCAGGAGGAATACATGATTTAGTGTGACGAGCGGATCGCTCGTTGCAGTGCTGCTCATGCCATTGCCTCACAAGCAGGGCGGTGCAGCGGCGCTTGGGTTGAAATCCAGGGCATGCGGAAGCCGTATTCAGGGCTGTAAATTTCAAAGAGAAACAGCCAAATAGCGAGAACAAATGTCGCCGCGATTGCGCCTAGCGCGTAGCGGTCCCGGCCGAGCCATCCGAGGAGCAGGGCCAGCAGAAGTGTTGCAAAGATGCAGAACATCATGGCTGGCCTCGATCGTCCCTGACGACTGATCTTCAGCGTAATCCGGTCCTGATGCGGACGGCAAGCATGACGACGATAAGAGGACACATCGTGCGCGCCTTGCGTCCACCATACGTCGCGCGGACACCGTCTGCACCGGGATGACGCCTGGAAACGCCCCGCCCGGCGTTGGTACCGCCTCCCTGGCTTGAACAGGGGACCTCTAGATCCACAATCTAGCGCTCTAACCAACTGAGCTAAGGCGGCACTGGGGGACGCGCGCGCTGGCGCGGAACCCGTAAGAACCGCTCCCGGCCCTTTACGTCAAGAGAAAACTGGCTCCTATGGCGGCTCAATGGTGCTGCGCGACGAGGGCAAAAACCTGAGCCGCTGCAGGCAGTTTCGGATTTCCTGACGTTCCATCGCAGTTCGGGTTTCGCGCCGGCGCAGCTGTCGCGTGGCCGCGATGGTGGAGCAACTCACATGCAGGAGCCGGAGATCGGCGATCCGCATCGGTACCCTTCAATGCGGGCGCGAGGACTTGAGGCTAACCGGCTTTACATATGTTACTTTTCAGCTGTCATGAAGCCACCTGAGAACCGGAGCGCCCGCGGTCCGGCCGCGAACTTTGCTTCCGATGCGGCTCGCGCCGCAATGGAGGCGTGGTCCGGTGCGGCCTACTTATCGATCCCAAGGCTGCGGAACTGGTCGCGGCCAATGCAGCGGGCCGAGACTTTTTTCCGGCGGTCGCCAGCGTTCGCCAGGCACTCGACAGCGCGATGCCGGCCGTCCGGACATTGCGCGCGGTTGCTCAGTTGGGCGCGATGCCGGCTGGGCCGGTGCCGCTCGTCTTCTGGACCGCGCGAGGCATTCGTTGGTTCGCGGGCCTGATCGAACAGCTGGAGGGTGCGGAGGGGCAGACGTTGCTCCTCGTAAAGGTGATCGGTGGTCGGGAAACGACCGAAGCCGGTCCGCCGGAGCGCCGGGAAGCAGAGACGATGCCGGAGATCACAGGACCAAAGTCACGAGAACCGAGCGGCTCGCTGGCGGCTCTCGATGCAGGGCGGGATGCGGGGCCGGTCTCAACAGGGGCGGACTTGGTGAGTAACGAGGTCCCGCAGATTGATCTAGCGAAATTAGCTCACGAACTGAAGACACCTTTGAGCGCAATTTCTGCTGCGTCCGAGATCATGAAGGAGGGGCGCTTCGGACAGATCGAAAACCAACGCTATGCCGGCTATATAGCCGACATTCACGACAGCGCTCGCCATGCGCTTGATCTCATAGAGCGCATGCTCAACCGGCGCGGTGATGCGGCGGAGCGGACGAGCGACTACAAGTTCGAGAAAATCGGTCTCGATGATTTGGTCGAGACCTGCATATCCACGTTGCGTCCGTTGGCTTCTGCGAAGGGGCTTTCGCTCACGGCGCAGCGCGCTGCCACACCGGCGATGGTCATAGCCGATGCAACGGCGCTAAAGCAGATCGTGCTCAACCTCATGATGAATTCCATCAAATTCACGCCGGCCGGTGGCGAAATCACGGTTGCGACCGAGGTCCGACGTAACGGGGCTGCGTCATTGACCGTGGAAGATACTGGCCCGGGTATGACGGCGGTGGCGGTGGTGGAGGCGATGCGCCCAGTGCCCCTCGAAATTCCGCGCGCGCGCGATGGGGGCGGCTTGGGGCTCGGCTTGCCAATGTCTCGCGCTCTGGCGGAAGCTATGGGTGCGCAACTGGCGATCGACAGTGCGCCGGGCCGCGGAACGCGCGTGACACTTAAATTTCCAGGTGGGCCGCTGCTCGCGATTTAAGGGTTGTGCAGGTGCAGATGCCAACTGCGTAACGCTCTGGAATTAGACCATTTCTAATCTGTTTTGCACGGTGTCTATTTGATTGACCAGGTGAGGCCATGCTGGTCTATTCGGTCTGGCTCGCGACCCCGTGCGCAAGCACTCCGTGAAACCGATACCGGGACTTTGCCTCCCGGATTATTGGAGAACTCTATGCGAATTTTCTACTCGCCGCGCGCGATGCGCGCCGTGCGCAATCTCTTCGTCATTCTCATCGGTGCTGCGACTGCCGCTCCTGCTCTGGCGAGCGAGGTCAACGTGTATTCGTACCGCGAGCCAGATCTGATCAAGCCGCTGCTCGAGGATTTCACCAAGACGACAGGAATCAAGGTCAATTTCATCTATGCGAAGGATGGCCTCATCGAGCGCATGCAGGCGGAGGGCAGCAACAGCCCCGCTGATGTGCTGCTGACGCCGGAGTTCGGTTTGTTGACAAGGGCAAAGGAAGCCGGCGTAACAGCACCCAATCCGTCGCCCGAATTGTCGGCTGCCATTCCCGCGACGCTGCGCGATCCCGAAAACCACTGGTTTGCACTGACGCGGCGCGCGCGCGTTTTCTACGTCTCGAAGGATCGCGTCAAAGAGACGGCCATGACGTATGAGGAACTTGCCGAGCCGAAGTGGAAGGGGCGCGTGTGCATGCGGTCGGGGCAGCACACCTATTCGGTGGCACTGATCGCGTCGATGATTGCGCACCACGGCAAGGCGACGGCGGAGGCGTGGCTGCAGGGGCTGAAGGCGAATTTGGCCCGCAAGCCCGCCGGCGGCGACCGTGAGGCTGTGCGCGATGTACAAGCGGGACTTTGCGATGTGGCGGTCGGCAACACCTATTACATGGCTGCGATGCTGAAGAATCCCGATCAGAAAGCGTGGGCCGACGCGGTGCGGATCGTATTTCCAAACGCGGATGATCGTGGGACGCATGTGAATGTGTCCGGCATGGTGTTGGCGGCGCATGCGCCGAACAAGGCCAATGCCGAAAAGCTGATGGCGTATCTGATCTCACCGGCGGCGCAGAAGATCTATGCGGACGGCAATAGCGAGTATCCAGTCGCGCCGGGCGTTGACGCGACAGACCTCGTGAAGAGCTGGGGCGAGCTGAAGCCCGACAGCCTGCCGCTCGGGGAGATCGCGCGTCTGCGCAAGGATGCGTCGGAACTCGTCGACAAGGTGCAGTTCGACGCCGGTCCCGGATCGTAAGCGCGAGAGGTGTCGCATGGCGCGCGCTAGTTGCTTCGATAGCCCTCAGTATTTCGCGCCGGGGGGCGGTCTGCGGGCCGCGCAAATGGTCGGCCGGTCGTTTCGTTGCGGAATGCTGGCGCAGCGGGAAAATCCGGCCATATCGTGGTCGTACGCGTGGCAGGAGATCGCGGGCGTCACGGGCGCGGGACATGCGGATCGGATCTTTGTGGCGCTCGGTGCATTCGTCAACAGCGTCGAATCGGCAGCGGCGCGTCGCATCGAGGTGCTGCCGAAGGGTTGCCCGGGCCTGTGCCGCGACGAGTGCCTCGTGGTGTCGATCATCGCTGCATCGCAACTTGGTGCATGTCCGGCGTTGAAGGCGTGCGTATTCGCACTGATCGATAGCGGCAATGTCGAGCCATGCATCCAATCGGCAGGCTTGTTCAGCGCGGCCCTGAGCGACGCGGGGCAGACCTTGCCGCCCGATGTGGTCTGCAATGCTCTGGCGCTGATGCCGGGTTCGGCAGGGCGGATGCGCGCCGATGCCTGAGGCGGTTCTCAATCCGCTGCCCACTGGAGGTGCTCCTCAGCCACCGGCGACCGGACGGCCGAACGGCTGGCGCAGCGCGCTCGGTGGGTGGCGCGTCAGTGGGCCCGATCAGCCGCTTTGGGCGGGGATCGCAGTCGGCTTGGCCGCGCTGATGCTGCTGCCGGTGGTGGCCATCGTGCTGCTGGCGCTGTCGTCGACGAACAACGAGTGGCCGCACCTCGTGCAAACGGTGCTGCCGGCGACGGCGTGGTCGACGCTCCTTCTGGTCACCGGGACGGCGGCCGTGACGCTGCTCGTCGGGACGGCAGCGGCGTGGCTCGTAACCATGTATCGCTTTCCAGGGAGGGCGATCCTGGATCGGCTGCTCGTGCTGCCGCTGGCGATCCCGACTTACATCGTCGCCTATTGCTACGTCGAGATTCTTGATTATGGCGGGCCGGTGCAAAACGCGGTGCGGTCGATCGGTGGGTATGCGACGCCGCGTGACTATTGGTTTCCCGACATTCGCTCGACAGGCGGGGCGATCGCAGTGCTTTCAGCCGTGCTCTATCCGTACGTCTATTTGACGGCGCGGGCGAGTTTCGTGCAGCAGTCGATGTGTGTTTTAGAAGTGGCGCGCACGCTCGGACAATCGTCGCTCGGTGCGTTCCGGCGGGTGGCGCTGCCGCTGGCGCGGCCGGCGTTGGCTGCGGGCGGTGCACTCGTCATGATGGAGACGCTGAACGATCTGGGTGCCGTACAGTATCTCGGTGTGGAGGCACTGTCGGTCAGCATCTACGTGACGTGGCTGCAGCGGTCGAACCTGGCCGGTGCAACGCAGATCGCCTTGATAGGTCTCATCATCGTGGCGCTCGTTCTCGTTGTGGAGCGAATCGCGCGCGGCGATAGCCGGTTTCATCACACGACGGGAAGATACCGCGCCATACCATTTCAGGATATCGAGGGGTGGCGGGGGTATGCTGCGGCGGTCCTGTGTGGCTTGCCGGTGGTGATCGGGTTTGTTGTTCCGGTGATCGTACTGACGCGGCATGCATTGACCCACTTTGGTGAGGCCTTCGCGGAGGGCTTTGTGTCTGCCGCGATCAACAGCATCCTGGTAGCCAGCGCGGTGGCGGTCGTTGCTGTCGTGCTGTCGCTGGCATTGGCGTATGCCGGCCGGGTGGCGGGGCGCGGACCAGTGCCGGCGGCAATTCGGCTCGCAGGGATGGGCTATGCTCTGCCGGGGACGGTGCTGGCGATCGGGGTGCTGATCCCGTTTGCGATGTTCGATAATTGGATGGACGCGCTTTTGAAGGCGCACACCGGTATCGGGACGGGTCTGATGCTATCGGGTACATTGTTCGCGCTGGTGTTTGCGCTGACGACGCGGTTCCTCGCCGTGGCACTCGGGAATATCGAGGCCGGATTGCAAAAGGTGTCGCCCAATCTCGACGCGGCGGCGCGGACGCTCGGTGAGACGTCGTTGTCGGCGCTGCGGCGGGTGCATCTGCCGCTCCTGCTGCCGGCTATGGGGGCGGCGGGGCTACTGGTATTCGTCGATGCGATGAAGGAGTTGCCGGCGACGCTTCTGCTCAGGCCGTTCAATTTCGACACGCTTGCAACGCATGTTTATTCATTGACGGCTTTGGAGCAGTTCGAGCGCGCCTCATTGGGCGCGCTCGCAATCGTGCTCGTGGGACTGGTGCCGGTGCTGATGCTTCACCGGACGGTGGCCACCAGCCGCCCCGGTTCTGGCGGCGGCTGACCGGAGTGATCGATTACCAAGAGCGGCGCGGGCCGGTATCGACGTGGAAAAGGCCGCCGCCATAGTGTTTCACGCCGCCGAGCGAGCCGTGGCTGCGCAGGAAGGCGTAAACCTTTCCGACGTTGCCGCGGACGCGGAAGTCAACGGCGTCACCGGTGAGGTGATGGGATTTCGATGCGCCGCCAACCTTGGCGTTGTGCGATTTGCTGCGGCAGGTCGAATTGACGGTGACGGAGCCATAGCTGGCGACCTGCGAGACCACCGAGCGGAGGGTGCCGTTCAGGCACGACGCGGAGGCTGCCCAGCGGACGCCGCCGCCCGTGAGGCTCTTGGCGGGCGCGGTGTCGATCATGGCGCCGGTGTCGAGGGCGGCGTAACGCTTCTTCGTGCCCTTGCTGGCTTGCTTCTTCGGCTTGCCACCATAGGCGGTACCGTAGGCTTGGAAGGCCTTCGACTTGGCTTTCGCGACTTTGCGCGACGTCTTCGGGCGGGCGACGTATCCGGTGTCCCCGTAGCCGGCCCAGGCGGACGGCCCCTGCCTGCGCATTTCGGATTCACTCTGCCAGCCGGTGGGCTTGGCGTCGGCTGACGTGGTCATCGCCCCAGCGAAGGCTGCAACAGCGAACATGGCACTGACGGCGCGCACGGCCGCGATCGATACTCGACGCATTCTGGTAGCTCCCCTCGACAGCGGCCAGGAGGCGCGCTGGTTAACGCTTGAACAACGGCGAACAGACGAGGGCGTCCCTACACGCGGATGAAATCCATCCAGAGCATAATTTTAATTTTTGGTTAATTTGATGTATTCTTATCAATTCCCTTCATGTAGTCAGTTGGGGTTTATTGCATGGTTGCTTGCCACTTAAGTATTTCGACACATGGGAATCTCTGTATCCGCCAAAGCGCCACGTAGTATCCGAATAATTGCATTGCGATTCCGTTCTGGCGACCTCGTTGTACTTGCGCACAGTGCGCCGTCGAAAGTTGTTTCCAAGTTGTTTGCATGCTGCCAAGTTGTCGCAGCATCGCGGGGCTTAGCTCACCATCAGCGCGGCGATTGCGGCATGGGCGGCATCGCGTTCGTGACCGGGCCTCAAGTGCAGGCCGGTCTTGGATCGGCGCCAGAGAACGTCGTCGGGTGTGATCGCCCACTCATTGGCGGCGAGATATCGGATCTCGCGTTCGGTCAATTTGCCGGCGAAAATTAGGCCCATATCTTCGAGCCGGCGTGCATCGCCAATGATTTCGGCGGTTAGCGATCCGTGGCGTCGGGCGAGGTCGTGCAGCACCGGTTCGGGGAGCCAAGAGTAGAGGCGAGCGAGGCCCTCGAGATACACGTCGAAATCGGCGTTGGGAATGTTGCCGCCGGGCAGGGATGCGGTGGCTGTCCATGGAGGCGACAGGCCGGGAAACATGCGATCGAGGTGATGCAACACGGCTTCGGCGAGACAGCGGTAGGTCGTGATCTTGCCGCCGACGATGGTGAGCAGCGCGTCGCCGTGGCGGTGGCCGGACAGTTCCAGATGATAATCCCGGCTGAGAGCCGAGGGATCGGCTTCATTCTCGTCTGCTTGCAGGGGACGAACGCCGGCAAAGCGCCAGACGATGTCCTGTGTCGTGAGGGGGAGTGCGAGAAAGCGGTTCGCGGCGGCGAGGAGGTAGGCCTCTTCGTCAAGTGAGCAGGCGGCGTCGGAGGGAGAACCGTTGACCGGTACGTCCGTTGTTCCAATGAGTGTGAAGGCGTCGTCGAACGGCAGTACGAAAACGACCCGGCCGTCTGTGTTCTGGAATAGGAACGCGTCGTCGGCACCGGCAATGCGCGGGACGACGATATGGCTGCCTTTGACGAGACGGAGCTTCGTTGCGGGGTTGAAAGCATTGTCGCGCGTAAGGGCAGCGATCGTATCGGCCCAGGGACCGGCCGCGTTGACGATGACGCGGGCCCTACAAGTCTCGCGGCGACCGTTGGCATCGAGGGTAACGGTCCACGTATCGGGGCCACGGTCGAGGGCGACGACGCGCGTGCGGGTGCGGATGGTGGCGCCGCGATCCGCAGCGAGACGGGCATTCAGGACAACGAGACGCGAGTCATCGACCCAGCAATCCCAGTAGCTGAAGGCGCGGCGGAAGTCCGAGCGGAGCGCATGGCCGGCTGGATCGTCTGTGAGATTGATGGCGCGGGACCGAGGGATGCGGCGGCGCCGAACGAGGTTGTCATAGAGGAAAAGGCCGGCACGGAGTTTGAGGCGGGAGCGGGTGCCAGGAGTTTCGGGCATCACGAAGCGCAGGGGCCAGACGATGTGAGGCGCGCGCTTGAGCATCACTTCGCGCTCGGCGAGAGCTTCGCGGACGAGGCGGAATTCGTAATGCTCAAGGTAGCGCAGGCCGCCGTGGATCAGCTTGGAACTCGCCTGCGATGTGCCGCTGGCGAGATCGCCCATTTCGACAAGGCAAACGGATAGCCCGCGGCCGGCGGCATCGGCCGCAACGCCGGCCCCGTTGATCCCGCCGCCGATGACCAAAAGATCAAAGACCGCACCATCCATCAGGGTTCGACCGTGGAGGTGGCGCGTGTCCGGCCGTGGATGCGGTCGAAGGCAATGAGGGATGCACCGTGCGGCCTCGGGGTGATGACGCTGACGAGAAGCCCGATCAGGAGTGCGAACGGCACAGCAAGGATGGGTCCGGCGGCGGGCGCGATGCCAAACCAGTTCGCAAGGCCGGGGCTCCATAAACTGCCGGTGGTGCGGGCGGCGAGATCGGCGTAGGCGGCGGCACGGTCATCACCTTCGGCGGCAATCCATACGTCGCGCGCCTCTTCATATTCAGCATAAGCTTCAGGCCCTGCGCTCGAGAGGTGGCTCCAGGTTTCGTAGAAGGGAACGCTATAAAGCGCGGTGCCGGCGAGGTAGTAGGTGCCAAGTGCCAACCCAGCGATCACGGCGGCGGCGAGGCCCCAGCTGTTGGCGCGGGGAATCCAGATCGCCAGAATGAGTGCGGGAAGAAGACCGGCGGCGGCGATCGATAGGCTGACGACGAACGTCACGTCGGCGGCAACGGGGACGACCGCGGCGGTCAATGCGAAGCCGAGGGTCAGGACGACGGCGACGATACGGACGAGTGCGACTTCGGAACTGTTGCCAAGTTGGCGGCCGATGATGGCCGCGGTGCCGTCGCGGACGACCATGGACGAGAGCGTGGCGATCAATGTGGCGGCAAGGACAGCTGCCGCGCTGAGCACGATCGCAATGACGAGGCCCGAGACAATGGGTGAAAGTCCCGCGGTTTGGGGCAGCGCGAGCAGCATATCCTGTGGCTCGATGGCGATGGAGGCAAGGTCAGGCTTGCCGCTCATGTTGCCAGCTGCGGTCGCGGCGGCGGTCACGACGGTATCGGCATAGGCTGGCCAGCGGTCGGCCAGGGGCAGGCCGGGGGCGACCTTGAACTTGCGGGCGAGGTCCAGGACTGATTCCTGTACAGCCGGGTCCAGGCGTTGCCAGAGTGTTTCGGAGCGGGCGCCGCGATCGGACATGGCAGCGGAAATGGCATCAATGCTGGTAGCTCCAGCAGCGACATCGTGGGTGACTGTGTCGACGAGGCCAAGAGACGTGCCGTGAAGGCTGATTGCGCCGGCTTCAGAGCCGCGCCGGATCCAAACCGGTAGCTCGGTGAAAGTCAGGCCGGCTGATACGACGCGGTAGGTTTCGAGACGAGCCAAAGCCGCGAGTGCAGGAACAGCAGTGAGCGCGACGACAACGAAGGTCAGGGCCCAGGCGAGTCCGAGGCGCGTCGCTGCGGGTTTGAATGCGCCGGTCGCCTGGATCAGAGGTGGGAGTGCTGTTATCGCGCCCATCAGACAAAGCGTGAGCAGCGCCCAATTGAGGCGATCGACGGTGAGGAATTCGCGAACGAATGGCTTGAATACGCCGAAGTCCACGGCGCCGCTCTCGATCAGCGACAATTCGGCTGGAGGGATGCTGCGAAGAGCTTCACCGTAGGCCAAATGCGCAATGGGATTAGCGAGCTGCGAGAAGCTGAGGATGGCAACGCCGGCCAGAAGCGCGAAGCCCACGAGTGTAGCGACAGCGCGGCTGCTGCCGAGGGCCGATTTCAATCCGCCGGGAAGAACGAGCACAAGAATTGCAGCGCTGGCGGCGAGGGCGGCGGTGGCGGTGGAGACAGTGAATAGGCGAGCGGCAAGGGACGTGCCGGCGCTGAGGGCGCCGAGAAGAAGCGCGCCGGTTGTAGCAAGCGCTACGACCAGAACAAGGCCGCGCGCGACCCGCCCGAAGCGCTGACCGACAAGTTCGGGAAGTGTTGCGGCGCCGGAGCGGGCGAGGGCGGGTCCGACGAGAACCGTTACCAACACGAGGCTGCCGGTTAGCCCGGTGAATGGAATGAGGCCGTCAAAGCCGTGCTGGTGAACGAGGCCGGGCAGCAGAACGGTCACGGTGAAAGCGAATAGTCCGGCGAGGGCCAGTCCGCCACCCAGAGGTCCGAATGCTGCGCCGCCAGAGGCTTGAGCCGCGGATTTGTTCGAGCGTGAAAGAACTGCCGCTGCTGCTGCAAACAGCAACATGGCTGTCAGCGTTGGCAACAGCGATCCGGTGCCGGTGACCATTCAGTGGTCCTCGCGCGGTTGCGCGGAGGCGGGGGCGCTGTCGAGGGCATCGAGGTGGGTGGCGGCTCGAAAAGCCAGGATCGCCATGAGGATGAGCAAGCCTTGCGCGGCCACGTAGTATCCCAACGGAAAGCCAGCGACATTCGCCAGATCCATAAGGTCGACGACAAGGGGCATTGTCGCCGCCAGCGTGAGGGCGAGGAGGAGGTAGAAGACAGCGCGCCACGATAGTGCTGCGGCGGTGTTTTGATTTTGGAGCGCGCGGCCAGTCATCCCGTGGGCGGCGAGGGTAGCGCCCAATCCGATCAGCGCGAGAGTCACGCCGAAGCCAGTTGGTGGCACCGGCGCGAGCAGTCGTGCGGCCCCCAACGCCAGCGCGATGGCGGCTGCAATGATGAGCAGACCCAGTGCGGCCTCGACCGTGCGCATCCGCTTCCTCCCTCAAGGCTGCCGACAGTAGTCAAATGTGCGGCGCGCGGGAAGTGCGCGAAGGGCTGGGTGGCGTCCCTTATTGTTGCGGGGACTTGGCGTCCTTAACGGCGGCTCTCACAGCGTCGATGAGCAAACGCACGTCGGTTGGGAGTGAGCAGAACTGGAAGCCCTCAGCGAAACGGCGGCGAGCGGTGGCCGCGCCGTCGGTGTGGACGGCGGCGATGAGGCCGGAGGAGCAGGCGCGTTCACGGACCTGGGTCATCGCTTCAAGCACGGTCTCGTCGGTCGGCGCCATGCTCGGGGCCACGCCATAGGAGAGGGAGAGATCGCCGGGGCCGATATAGACGCCATCGAGGCCGGGGACGGAGAGAATGGCATTCACGTTGTCGACGGCACGGCGCGTCTCCACTTGAGCCAGGAGAAGGATCTCGCGGTTGGCATGCGCTGCATAGTCGGTGCCGGCGTAGAACGAGACGCGGTTGGGACCATACGATCGCGAGCCGAGGGGAGGATAGCGGCAGGCGGCGACGAAGGCTTCTGCCTCGGCCTGGGTTTCGACCATCGGGCAAATAATGCCGTAGGCGCCGGCGTCGAGCACCTTCGTCATGATGCTGGGCTCGTTCCATGGCACGCGCGCGAGCGGAATGGCAGGTGAGGTGGAAATGCCTTGCAGCATCTGGAAGGCGGCCGCGAAATCGAGCGCGCCATGCTGCAGATCGACGGTGACGCTATCGACGCCCTGATGCGCGATAGCCTCGGCGACATGCGAACTGGCGATGGAACACCACGCGTTGAGGACGGGGTCACCGGCGGCGATCTTGGTTTTGAGTGTGTTTTCGCGCACGGGCTTTGGATGGAAATTGGGGCGGGACACCGTTTGCGGCGGCCACAACGAGAGCGGGGTGGGAACTTTATGGTAAGAGTTCCACCCCGTTCCGTCTCCCCAGACTTGGACCATTCTTTTTTTCGGATCGGGTCGTCCTTCCCGACGGCGCGGAGGATGTTGGACAGGCTGACGCATGTCAAGCCATCTGGGGCAAGCTGGGCGGATATTTTATTGATCTGGCAAGGCGCCAACCGGAGCGGTTGAGTTGCGGCGGTAAAGCGAGTCCTGGTTAGTGTTGGTTGTGCCCGGAGTGGTCTTCGTGTCCTGGTTGTTGATCCAGGCCGTGGGGGCCCTTGGCGCCGACGGGTTCGACGGTGGCATCGATTTTGACTTCACCCGCCTTCTCGAACACGAGCGTGATTGGCAGTAGATCGCCTTCTTTGAGGGGTGCCTTCAAGTCAAGCAGCATGATGTGATCGCCGGACGGCTTTAGGAGGGCGCTTCCGCCAGCCGGAATGCCGAGTTTATCGAGCTTGCGCATCTTCATGATGCCGTCGTCCATGCCATGGGTGTGGATCTCGACGCGGCCTGCGGCGGGCGATGATGCTGCAATGAGCGTATCTGCATCCTTGGACGTGATCTCGACGTAGGCGGCCCCGACCGTGGCACCGCCCGGCGTGGCACGGGCCCATGGATGGGCCACGGTGATACCGCCTGCTTCATACTCGTGGGCGGAGCCGAGGGCGGGGGATAGAAAAATAGCCAGGGCGGCGGCGATCCAGGCGTTGCGTCGGGTCATGCGGTTATTGTCTCCGGTTCTCGTTTGGAGGATTAGCTAGTGCAGCAGGTAGCGCGACACAACCGGCAGATGCGGCGATGTCACGGGCTTAACCCATGCGCCTGCCGTCCGTGGTAAGAGGCGGCAAGTGGGGTCTCCTGGCCCCGGTACGATTAACCAAGTCTTAGTGCGCAGGACGGCCGTGGCGCGACGGGTTCTCCTCATTGTTGGTGGCGGAATCGCGGCCTATAAAAGCCTCGACCTGATCCGCCGGCTGCGCGAGCGCGGCGCGGCCGTGCGTGTCGTCCTCACGCGGGCAGCGCAGGAGTTCGTGACGCCGCTGTCGGCCGGCGCGCTTTCCAACGACCGCGTGTTTACGGACCTCTTCGATCTCGATGACGAGCGGGAGATCGGCCACGTCCGGCTGTCACGTGATGCCGATTTGATCGTCGTGGCGCCGGCGACGGCCGACCTCCTGGCGAAGATGGCGACGGGGCAGGCCAACGATCTGGCGACCGCGGTGCTGCTTGCGACCGACAAGCCGGTTCTGGTGGCCCCCGCCATGAACCCGCGCATGTGGCATCACCCGGCGACGCGTCGGAACGTGCAACAGCTTCTGGCCGATGGAATCCGCTTCATCGGGCCCAATGCCGGGGAGATGGCGGAACGCGGTGAAGCGGGCGTCGGGCGCATGGCGGAAGCGGTCGAGATCGCGGAGGCTGTGGACCGTTTGCTGGCGGGCAATAACGCGGGAACGGGTGGTGCGCTCGCGGGACGGCATGTGCTGGTGACCAGCGGCCCGACGCATGAGCCGATCGATCCCGTTCGTTACATTGCGAACCGATCGTCCGGCAAGCAGGGTCATGCGATCGCGGCGGCGGCGGCTGCTTTGGGGGCGCGGGTCACGCTCATCTCCGGTCCCGTGACGCTGGGCGATCCGGCCGGTGTGCTGGTCGTGAGGGTCGAGACAGCCGCGCAGATGCTTGCAGCCGTCAACGACGCGTTGCCTGCGGATCTGGCGATATGTGCTGCTGCGGTGGCGGATTGGCGCGTGGCCTCGGCAGCCGATCAGAAGATCAAGAAGGCAAACGGCGAGAGCCCGCCGTCACTTCCGCTTGCGGAAAATCCGGACATTTTGAAGACGCTTGCAAAGCGCGGTCCGAGGCGGCCGGCGCTCGTCATTGGCTTTGCGGCCGAGACGGAGAACGTGATCGAGCATGCGCAAAAGAAGCGGAAGGACAAAGGTGCGGACTGGATCGTCGCTAACGATGTTTCGCCTCAAACCGGCACTTTCGGCGGCGATCACAATACCGTGCATCTCGTCACGGCCGAAGGCGTGACGAGATGGGAGCCACAGTCGAAAGACGCGGTGGCTCGGCTCCTCGTAGAACACGCGGCGGAATGGTTCGCCGCTCATCAGGTCGATGTGTGACATGGCCAAGGATAAACGCGGCAAGAAGCGGCTGAAGGTGCGCGCGAAGGTGCTGCCTCATGGCAAAGGTCTGCCGCTGCCAAAGATGCATTCAGATGGCGCCGCGGGACTCGATCTCATGGCGGCGGTGGACGAGAAAACGCCGATGCGCATTGCGCCTGGTAAATGGGCGCTGGTGCCGACGGGACTTTCGATAGAACTGCCGCGCGGCGTGGAAGCGCAGGTGCGGCCGCGCTCAGGCCTAGCGATGAAATTTGGCGTGACCGTTCTCAACAGCCCCGGCACGATCGATAGCGATTACCGGGGTGAGGTGCAGGTGCTGCTCATCAATCTCGGGGACCGGCCATTTCTCGTGAAGCGGGGCGAGCGGATCGCCCAGATGGTGGTCGCAGTGCATGCCGACGTGAAGATCAAGCCTGCGAAGGATCTGTCGGACACGCGGCGCGGGGCCGGCGGTTTCGGTTCGACCGGCAAGGCGACGGACACCGTCGCGGGATCGCCAAAAAAGAAGGCCGTACCCAAAAAGGCGAGCCGCGCACGGACGGCAAAGCCCAGAAAGCGCTCCTGAGGCGAGCGGTTTGCGGGGTTTTCGCGGATGCGGAAATGAAAAACCTGGACGACGTCATTGCAGGGTCGATGCGGGGAGGTTATTGGCACCCCTTATCCCTGATCTCAATTCGAAAACAGAAAGCCAGGCGCGCCCATGACAGAGGTTCCGGAGATCAAGACGCTTTCCGCCACCAACTCCTGGGGCCGGGGACGCGTTTACGAGAACATCACCGAGACAATCGGGCATACGCCGCTTGTTCGGCTCGGCAAGATTGCCAAGCAAGCTGGCGCACGGGCCGACATTCTGCTCAAGCTTGAGTTCTTCAACCCGCTTTCGAGCGTTAAGGACCGTATCGGCGTGTCGATGATCGACGTGCTGGAAACCGAGGGCAAGATCACGCCCGGCAAGAGCACGCTCGTTGAGCCAACTTCAGGCAATACGGGTATCGGGCTTGCCTTCGTGGCGGCGGCGCGGGGGTACAGGCTTATCCTCGTCATGCCGGAATCGATGTCGATCGAACGGCGCAAGATCCTTGCGCACCTGGGCGCCGAACTCGAGCTGACGCCGGCGGCGGGCGGGATGCCGGCTGCGATCGCGCGGGCGGCGGAACTCGTGGCCAGCACGCCCGGTGCCGTGCAGCCGAGCCAATTCGAGAACCCGGCGAACCCGGCCGTGCACGAGCGCACCACGGCGGAAGAGATCTGGAACGACACGCAGGGCAACATCGACGTGCTGGTTGTCGGTGTCGGCACCGGCGGTACGCTGACGGGCTGCGGGCGAGTGTTGAAGGCGCGCAAGCCGGGGCTCAAGGTGATTGCGGTTGAGCCGGCGGGAAGTCCTGTTCTTTCGGGCGGCAACCGGGGTCCGCACAAGATTCAAGGCATCGGTGCCGGCTTTATTCCCGGTGTGCTCGATACGTCGCTGATCGACGAGATCGTGACCGTGTCAAATGAGCAGGCGTTCGAGATCTCGCGACTCGTTTCGAAGACGGAAGGCATTCCGGGCGGGATTTCGACGGGCGCTAACGTGGCTGCGGCGATCTCGGTCGCAACGCGAGAGAACATGACAGGCAAGACCGTGGTGACGTTCGCGCCCTCGTGCGCAGAGCGCTACTACACGAGCGAATTGTTCCTCGATCCAGCGGCGAAGAGCTGAGGGCTTCATCACTCTTCAGATAAAAAAGGGCGCCGGAGACCGGCGCCCTTTCTCGTTTCTGGTGTGGTGCAACTTTAGTGCGACTTGTATTCGGCCTCGCCCCTGGTCAGCGCGAACTCTTCCTCCGGTGAGAGGATGAGTTTGTGGCGGCCGATCAAGGCGAAGTAGACGATGCCGACAGCGAACCATGCGGCAACGAATAGGATGCCCTGGATGTAGACCGGGTCCTGCAGCTGCATGTAGATCGTGACGAGTGCAATGATGACCGTCAGCGCGGCGCCGGGGATACCCAGCGGGCTGCGGTAAGGACGCTCCATATGCGCGAACTTCTTGCGCAGCTGGATGTAGGTGAGCCCCTGCATCACGTAGGAGAACATGGCGCCGAAGACGGCCATGTTGAGCAACGTGCCGCCGATCACCTTCGCACCCTGATCCGCCCCAACCGAGTACCACACTGCGAGCATTACGCCGAGGCCGATGAGTGCGCCAGCGATGAGAGCGACGTGTGGTGTTTTGCGCGTTCCGTGTGTGAGTGACAGGAAGCGCGGGAAGTAGCCGGCTCGCGAGAGCGAGTAGATCTGTCGGCCATAGGCGTAGATGATCGTGTGGAAGCTCGCGACAAGGCCCGTGACTGCAACCAGAGCGAGGACATTTGCCAATTCCGAGCCGAAGATGGCGCGGAAGCCATCGAGCAGCGGTTCACCCGATGCGCCGAGCTTCTGCGAACCTACGCCCGCGACCGAGGGGTTGAGGAACACCACGAGCGCGGCCGAGAGGATCAGCGTGAAGATGCCGAGGATGATTCCCTTAGGCATGTCGCGCTTGGGATCGACAGATTCTTCGGCGGCAAGAGGCAGCTGTTCGATGGCCAAGAACAGCCAGACTGCGAACGGCAACGCGGCGAGGACGCCATACAGGCCCATGGGAAGCAGTTCACCGTTGCCTTCGGGCAGTTCGGTGCCGTCGGGGGCGATGTTCAACGCCCAGCGGTTGAAGTCGATGTGGCCGATGGCGCTGACGTAGAAGACGGCGAGGCAGGCGAGGGCGAGCAGCGTAATGATGAGTGAAAAGCGGAACGAGAGCTCTACGCCGACATAGTTCAGCAGCACGAATATCACGTAACCGCCGACCCAGAAGAGTGGTTGCATTTCCGTTGGCGCGCCCAGGATCGCTGCCATGTAACTACCGATAAAGAACACGATGACCGCCGGGGTGATGACGTATTCAACATTCTCGGCAAGTCCGGTGAGGAAGCCGCCCCAAGGTCCGAACGCAGTGCGGGCAAAAGAGTAGGCGCCACCTGTGTGCGGCATTGCAGGGCTCATCTCTGCCAGAGAGAAAGTGAGGCCCAGATACATGATGGCGATGATACAGGTGGCGAGTGCCATTCCTCCCCAACCGCCTTGCGCGAGCCCTAAATTCCAGCCTGAGAAGTGGCCCGAGATCACCGCGCCAACGCCGAGGGCCCAGAGAGACCAGACGCCGGCATGGCGTTTCAATCCGCGTGCCGCAAAATACGCGTCGTCGACGCGTTCGTAGGTCACGCCTTGAGTTGATTGTTCCATCGCTTTTCCCCAGTGTTTTCGGCTCGCTCGTGTGCCGCCGGATTGAGCCCGTGCAGGCCTCGAGGTCCTCATTGACGTCAAAGCAGGGCCGGCAAGCCGGCAGGGATCGCCCGCAACACGTCGGCAGATGTCCGGCCGCGCAACTCGACGGCCCGGCCGATCGGCCGGTTCAGTCCTGCGCGTAACCTCGACAGCGCAGGTGAACTTATGTGACGCAAAGCTCCCCGAGTTTGACCGTAGTCGTATTTGCCTAGTTCGTCACGTATGGCAGGATGGCGAAAAATGCTGCATTTGCGAAAAATTAGGTCGCTTTGAGCAGTTGCAACGGAAAAGCAGTTGGCCATGCTCTCACCGGAAGAAATACAGCGCTATAAGCGCCACCTCGTTCTCAAGGAAATCGGGGGTCAGGGTCAGCAGCGGCTGAAGGCTGCGCGGGTGCTGGTGGTGGGAGCAGGCGGTCTCGGGTCGCCGCTTATTCTGTATCTGGCGGCCGCCGGGGTTGGCACACTCGGCATCATCGACGACGACGACGTTTCGCTCGACAACCTCCAACGGCAGGTGGTGCACGACACACCGCATGTGGGGGTGGCGAAAGTCGAGAGCGCTCGCGAAACGGTGCAGCGGCTCAATCCAAACGTCACGGTGGAGACCTACGCCGAGAGGCTGACGGCTGCGAACGCGCTCGAAATCATCGGACGCTATGACATCGTGGCTGATGGTTCGGACAATTTCGCGACGAGGTACCTCGTGTCCGACGCGTGTTTCTTCGCGAAGAAGCCGCTGGTGTTTGCCGCGGTTGGACCTTTCGACGGCTACGTGACGGTCTTCAAGCCTCACGAGACGGGGCCAGATGGCGTTCTCTATCCGAGTTACCGGTGCCTCTTTCCCGAGGCGCCGCCGCCGGGGACGGTGGCGAATTGCGCCGAAGTCGGCGTGCTCGGCGCCGTCGTGGGGGTGATGGGGACGTTGCAAGCGGTCGAAGTGATCAAGGAAATCACCGGAACGGGAGAGACGCTGGCCGGTCATCTGCTGATCTACGATGCGAAGGACACCCGCTTTGAGAAAGTCGCGATCTCTTGGGATCCGGAGAATGCGCTTTCGGGCACTCAGCCGACGATCACGGATCTGTCGATCCATGGCGCAGGGATAGAGAGAGCCACATGTGCTGGGGCAGCTTAATTGCTAGTCGCGTTCCTGCTCCATGGCAGCCGTCAGGCGGCGCATGTCGAGAACGGAGATCGTGCGGTTGCCTTCGAGTGCGATGATCTTGTCGACCTTCAGCCGCGAAATCTGACGGCTCACCGTCTCGATTGTGAGTCCGAGAAAATCTGCGATCTCGGCGCGTGAGAGGGGCAGATTAAAGCGCGGGTGGTCGGGATCATCGGAGGCTTTGCAGCCGATAGATTCCATGCGTCGGGCAACCATCAATAGGAAACTCGCGACTTTTTCGCCGGCGCTCTTGCGGCCCAGCAAGAGCATCCACTCGCGGGCGCTGTCGAGTTCGTCGAGCGTATGCTGGAACAGGCGATGCTCGAAGCCGTCGATATCCTTGACGAGGCGTTCGAACTTGCCCTTGTCATATGTGCACAGGTGCACGTCTGTGACGGCTTCCGCGTGGTAGGGGCTTTGAGCGCGGAAGGGACGGCCGAGGAAATCGGATGCGAACTGGAGGCCAACGATCTGCTGGCGTCCGTCGGCCAATGTCTTTGTAAGTTTGACGACACCGGAGACGATGTTGGCGAAGTAATTCATTTCGGCGTTGTCGTGCAGGATCACATGCCCGGGCGGTAGCAGTTTGTGATGCGCAATGGCATTGAGTTGCTCGATCTCACCATGTTCGAGTGCGCCGCAGATTGCGCGGTGGCGCACGGAACAGCTTTCACAGCGAAGTAGGTGCTCACTCATAAGACCCTCGATACGTAACTCGCTGGAGCGCGACGGCTTATTTTCCGAGGCTATTTTTGCGCGCCCGGCGGCCACTGCTCACGCGAGCCAGAAGTGCCGCCGGTCTTCCCCAGAGCGCGCCGGGCCCGCGTGTGCAGCGCCCGAATGTAAATTGTCGATGACACGAACTTATCCGATTGGCTCGCCTGCGAAAAGCAGTTTGCTTTCGATCAAAGTGAATCGGGCGTGAGCGGACTGATCAACGTCAGATTTTCAAAAGCCGCAATGCGAGTTCTGAGAAGCCCAGACCGCCCGGCTGGGCCGTGATCCACGCAGGAAGTATCCGCAAGTGCGAAATGAAAGGCGAAAGATTGGCGACACCTACTGTGTGCCGGAAGTGGGCGAACATCGGTTCATCGTTCGGGGAATCTCCTACGTAGAGCACCCGGTCGATTGCCTTTGATGACGATAGAGAAAACTCGTCTTGCAGTAGACGGAGTGACATCTCCAGTTTGCTGAAATTCCCGATCCAGGCATTCACGTGAATGGACGAGACTTTGGCTGTGGCGCCAGCGGCCTCAAACATCCGGACGACGCCGGCGATGGTGCTGTCGTCGAGGCGCTCGACGTCCTCGCAGAAATCAACTGCAACGTCGCTGATGCGGTAGGCCTGATCGGTGGAAAGTCGCAGGTTAGGATAGCGTGCGAGAATGCCGGTATAGATTTCGGTAAGACGTGTTCGGTCTAGCGCCCGTTCGGCGTCCGTGCGCTGGAAGGCGCGGTGCATGGTGCGCATCTTGCGATCGTACCGGAAATAGAAGGCGCCATTTTCGCCGACTACGGCGGATACTGGAAAGAAGCGGGCGAGAAGATCGCACCATCCGGCGGGCCGGCCGGTGACGATGACCACATGTTTGCCGGCGGTTTCAAGGTCTTCGAGCGCGGCATAGCTTGCAGCCGGCAAGCGCCCGTCCAGTGTGACGGTGTCATCGAGATCGGTGAGGATGAAGTCGACGTCGGCAAATGCGTTCGGCGGGGCGGAACTCAGCGGCTGCATGGGAACCCGGAGGTGGAGCCGAACAGATTTGTCGATTACGAGCGCACGAGGCGACCGACCTCGGCGACATAGTCGGCAAGCGAATAGACGGAGGCTGCGATCGCCGCAATGAGGAGAACGGTCGGTGCCGGCCCATCGATGCGGATATCGCTACCTAAAAGGCCGAGCGCAATGGCGACGATGCCGACCTGGGCCACGGCGTGAACTGCGGTCTTGATCTTGCCCGAGGCGAGGACCTTCAAATCGTGTCCGGACTGGCGTGCGAACGCGCGCAGATAGGGAACCATGAGGTCGCGGGCGTAAATGACGAACAGCATCCAGGCCGCCATCCACCCCATCGCGAGGAAGGCGAGGAAGACCGACAAGTGATATACGCTGTCGCAAACCGGATCGGCGAGACGGCCGATTTCACTCTCTTGATCATAGCGACGTGCGATCTCACCGTCGATGTAGTCGGTCGCCTCGGCGATGATCATGAGGGCGAGGGCGGTCCACAGGCCCCAGAATGCCTCTGATAGGATGAGTGTCAGTACCACGGGACCAAGGAGACCGCGGAAAAGGCTCAACATGTTCGGTATCGTGGCGAGCGCATTGGTGGCGCCATTGCGCTCGACACCCGGCCCGTTCGACATCGTCATCATCGTCCCGTTCGGCTTAAAAGCTCGGACCGCCGGCAGCCCCGGAGATCCCCGAATTTGCCACAGTTTTCCCGGGCTCAGCACCCGGCATTTCAAACTAACATTGCCAGCGGTAGCTGAGCCAACACAATCAAGGAAGTGGGTATTTTTCCTTTAGGTCACCCGGTCTTCAGCCCACGGTAGACGGCCGAGGCGTAGTCGATCAGCGACCACGCGGTAACCAGGGTGGCGATGAAAAGAGCCGTCCAGAGGAGTTTGTGCATTTCAGCGGGGAGTGCGGCGCCCCACCACGCATAACCGGCAACCACCAGAATCTGAGCGACCCCTTGGGCGACCGCTTTCCATTTCCCGCTTTGCCTTGCCGCCAATGTGCCGATCCGCTGTTCAGCGACGACCCGCAGATACGAGACACTCACATCCCGCCAAAGCATGATGAGAAACATCCACACCGGCATCCAGCGATTGGCGGCGAAGGCGGTGAAGACGGAGACGCGGTAGAGGCTGTCGGCCATGGGATCAAGGATCTTGCCGACGGCGGAGACTTGGCCATAGCGGCGCGCAACCCAGCCGTCGACGCCGTCAGAAATCTCAGCGATGGCCATCAGAACCAGCGCTGCCCATAGCGCGGCATTGGATCCGTTCACCAGCAGCAAGATGATCGGTACGGCGGCAACAACGCGATACCACGTAATGGCGTTGGGAAGTGTCCATAGTCCAAGAGGTTTCAAAGGGTTCTCTCGACGGGTCGGGCTTTGGCGAGGGCGGGTACAGGGCGACACTAGCGCAGGGGGGGATGAGGCGTAACCCCCCTCCGACAGCGCCGGCAGCGTGCTCGTCGCAGCACGAAGGGGCGCTCCAGCGGAACGCCCCTTCGAATGTTGCTCGTTATTCTTGCAGGCCTACTTGACGCCGTGCTGCATTTTGGCGGCTTCGACCGTGTTCTGGAGCAGGCATGCGATGGTCATCGGACCGACTCCACCGGGGACCGGCGTGATGGCGCCGGCGACGCGGGCGCAGTCTTCATAGTTGCAGTCGCCGACGAGCTTGGTCTTGCCGTTGGCGGACGGGACGCGGTTGATGCCGACGTCGATCACAATTGCGCCGGGCTTGAGCCAGTCGCCACGGACCATCTCCGGGATGCCGACGGCCGCGATCAGAAGGTCAGCGCCTTTGATGACGTTCTCGATATTGCGGGTGCGGGAGTGAGCGATCGTCACGGTGCAGTTTTCACGCAGAAGCAAGGCCGAAACCGGCTTGCCGACAATATTGGAGCGCCCGATCACCACGGCATTGAGGCCGGACAGGTTGGGCTGCACGGTTTTGGCGAGGATCACCGATCCGGTCGGCGTGCAGGGCACTAGTGTGCGCTCGCCAATCCAGAGACGGCCGACGTTGACGGGGTGGAAGCCATCGACGTCCTTGTTCGGGTCGATGGTATTGAGAACGCGTTCGGCGTTGACGTGCTTGGGCAGGGGCAATTGCACCAGGATGCCATTGACGGCGGGATCGTTGTTGAGCTTTTCGACAATGGCGAGAATCTCGGCCTCGCTGGTCTCGGCGGGGAGGCGATACTCCCAAGAGTTCATACCGGCTTCTTTGGTCTGCTCCCCCTTATTCTTGACATAGACCTTGCTGGCTGGATCCTCGCCGACGAGGACAACCGCGAGGCCTGGGGTGAGGCCGTGGCTGGCTTGCAGCGCCTGTACGTCCTTGGCGACGCCAGCGCGGACTTCGGCGGCGACGGCTTTGCCGTCGATGACACGCGGATGCATGGGACTTCCTCCTCGTTTTTGAATTCAGCTGAACATTAGGGCATTTCTGAAAGGCGCGCCGCGAGCCGGCTTTCAAGGCTCGTCGCATCACCGATAACTTTGAGGGATTTCACTCGTGACCGGTGGCCGGAGGCTACCGAGACGCAGCTCTTGGAGATGTCCAGCCAGTCCGCGAGTTGGCGCTCCACGGCCTCGTTGGCTTCCCCGTCCACCGGGACCGCCCGAACCCTGACCTTAAAGGCCGGGCCGTCGGCGGTCGGCTCGACCCCGTCGACCGCATCTTTGGACGATTTCGGGGACACGCGCACGCGCACGATGACGCACCCGTCTGCCGTCCGCCATGGTCGCTTGCCATCGGCCATTTCGGGGCTCCGCGTGTACGCAGCCGCGGTTCACGAAACGGCGCGGGCGAGGTTCGTCAGCACAACACTCTGGATGAAGTAAAGTCCGAGCAGAAGGACCACGGGGGACAGGTCGATGGCGCCGAAATCCGGCAGCGCGCGGCGGATTGGCCCAAGTAGTGGTTCAGTGAGCGCAGTGAGGGTTGTCCATATCGCCTGCACGATCGCGTTGCGTGGGTTGATGACGTTGAACGCGAGCAGGAAGCTCATGATCACGGCGGCGAAAACCACGTAACTATAGAGATTGATGACGTAGTTGATGAAGTTCAGCAATTCGAGCATGGGTCCTCGCGGCTGCAGCCTGGCGCGCCCATGTGGTGTAACTGCCCTGCCGGGGTCCGGCAAGGCACGACGGGGCTGTTTCGGGCGCGGTTGCGGCACATATCAACCGGTTCGGCCCAGTTCCTTGACAAGAAAGTGAGCCGGTTCCTAAATGCGACCTCCCACAGACCGGGGCCGTAGCTCAGATGGGAGAGCGCTGCAATCGCACTGCAGAGGTCGTCGGTTCGATCCCGATCGGCTCCACCAAGCTGCCTCGTTGAAATTTGGGATCCCGGCGGTCATCGTAACCAACCGCGCTTCATCAGGCGAAGGTCGGTTGCTCGCCTCAACCCGTCGCGGGCTCTGGGGCCTCCTTGGTTCCCGAAAATGGTTTCGCGGACTGTTAGTCTCTGGCCTCAAAATTTCTTTTCCGCGCGCCGTCCGCTGCCGCGCCGCAGAGACCGAGTTCGCAGCCAAGCCCAGACCAATTCGATTCCGTCCAGGGCCTAGCTGACGACATGAATTGGTCGGCGATCATCACGTCGGACCCAAGGCGGCAGCCGCTGCGCTCTCGGCAGCGACGGCGTGAACCTGCCCACCGCAGAAATTGCCGCCATCTGCTTGGGGAATGGAACACAGATGGAGGTATTTCACTTGGGCTCATCGGGTCGCCCAACTTGAGGTTGGGCATGGGGGGCATCAAGCCCCAACCGCCGAACGTGCAGTGAATTGGAAGGATACGTCATTTGGGACAGAATGCTTTTTATGGTCAGTCGGGTGGTGTGACCGCGGTCATCAATGCCTCAGCCTGTGGCGTGATCGAAGCGGCCCGGCAGAACAGCGGATTGATTGGCAAGCTTTTTGCGGGGCGCAACGGGATCATCGGCGCCTTGAACGAGGATCTCATCGATACCAGCGAAGAGTGCGACGATGCGATCGCTGCTCTTCTCCACACACCAGCGGCTGCGTTTGGTTCGTGCCGCTTCAAGCTCGAAGATTTCGAAACCGATAGGCGCCCATACGAGCGTCTCATTGCCGTCTGCAAGGCTCACGACATCGTTTATTTCTTTTATAATGGTGGTGGCGATTCCGCCGACACTTGCATTAAGATTTCGCAGTTTGCAGAGACGGTGGGCTACCCGCTTCAGTCGGTTCTCATTCCGAAAACCATAGACAACGATCTATTCGGTACGGACACCTGTCCCGGCTTTGGCTCTGCGGCCAAATATGTTGCTGTGTCGACGAGAGAAGCGTCCTTCGACGTGCGTTCGATGTCGCATTCATCGACGAAGGTTTTTGTCTTTGAAGTGATGGGACGCCATGCAGGCTGGATTGCTGCGGCAGGTGCTTTGGCGGCGGATGAAGACAACGACCTTCCAATTGTAACCGTCTTCCCCGAGATCGCGTTCGACAGCGCCCGGTTCATCGCCAGGGTCAAGGCTATGGTCGATAGTTACGACTATTGCACCGTCATCGTTTCGGAAGGCGCCAGACGGCCGGATGGCCGGTTCCTCGCCGAGCAGGGCACATGCGATGCGTTCGGGCACAAACAATTGGGCGGGGCTGCTCCCGTCGTCGCCCGAATGCTGAGTTCAGCACTCGGGTACAAATGCCATTGGGCCGTTGCCGACTACCTCCAGCGTTCAGCGCGCCACATTGCATCTCGCACGGACGTCGACCAAGCCTACGCGGTAGGCAAGGCTGCCGTTGACATGGCAATCGCGGGCGCCAACGCGATCATGCCCGCAATCGTGCGGACGTCCGCCGAACCCTACGCCTGGGCGATCGGGAAGGTGCCCCTCGCAGAGGTTGCCAACGTCGAGAAGTTATTGCCGCGTGAACTCATCTCTGGAGATGGATTTGGGATTACCAATGCCTGCCGCGCATATCTGCTGCCCCTGATCCAGGGCGAAGACTATCCGCCCTACAAGAACGGATTGCCGAACTATGCTGCGTTGAAGAACAAACGTGTGCCAAAGCTGCTGGGTCCGTTTGAAATCTAGCTGTAGACCCTGCAGATCGCCCTGAGATACCCGACCTTTCACGATTGCCCGAGCGAGGTCAGACCGATCAGCGCCGGATGAGGCAAGACGATCTCGTTGACTAGAACTCGCTCCATTCGCTTAGACATCCGGCCCTTGTCGCGGAAGGCAGACGTAAAAGACGCAAACGCACCGGTTCGGCACCAGGCCGATGCCACGCTGCCGCAGAGAGTAACTCCGCCCCAAGCACCGGTCGCCAATACGAGGTTGCCACAGACGGCCCCGAACAGTTCACCAAATGCCGATGAGAATTGGCGCCGGTCAAAAAACTGGCTGGTGGTCGCGCTAAGAGCCGCTCCAGAAATTCTGTCTTCGACTGACACGACAGGTGGTGCGGCGTGTTCGATGCCGCTCCTCTGCTCGAAGGGTCCAAACGTCATGTGCCCGGCTTCCGTCGCGACCGACTGGTAGCCGGTGGCTGTTTGAACCAACAGAGCAGCGCCGAAGCCTGTCCCGACGTTGACGACGAGGCGGGGTCCGGCCGTCGGATCTGACACCGCCACAACTGGCGATAAATCGTCTTCCGTCAGCAAAGGCAGGGCGTAAGCGGTTGCCTCCAGATCATTGAGCAGCGCGACCGGCCTGCCGCCAAGTTCGGCGCTGACGGTATCGCGATCGATCCTCACTGGACGATTCGTAAGGGTGACGCTCCCTGCCTCCACGGGGCCAGCAGCAGCGATTGAGGCGCCGAGCAAATTCTCGCGATCATCGAATTGCAGCCAGTATTGGTGCAACGCTTCCGGTAGCGAGGTGCAGCGCTCGGTCGCTTTGACGCTCAAATGGGCCAATTTCTTGGGTCCGTCACTGCGTGCGATGCGAATATTTGTGCCGCCGACGTCGCAAACGATACGCCAACCCGTCATAACTCCACGTCCCACGAAGACGACAGTAACCGGGCCGCGTTGATGATGCCGACCATGGAATAGGTCTGCGGGAAGTTGCCCCACCCTTCACCCGTATCGGGCTTAATATCTTCAGACATAAGGCCGACATGATTGCGGCTCGCAAGCAGCGTCTCAAAAATGGCCCGGGCATCTTCCTGCCGCCCTGAACGTGCCAGCGCCGTCACTCGCCAGAAGGCACAGATATTGAAAGCAGTGTCTGGAGGACCGAAGTCGTCCGGAGCTTCGTACCTCATCATGAACGCGCCCCGGCCGAGGGTCTTTTCGACCACAGAGAGAGTGGAGACAAAGCGAGGATCGTGCGGGTCTATGAATCCGACCTCTGCCATGAGCAAAACGCCTGCGTCGAGCGTCTGGCCTTCGAAACATTCGACGAAGGACTGACGCTTCTCAGACCAGGCGCGCTGCAGGATGACTGCCTTAATGGCCTCCGCACGTTCTCGCCAGTATGCGTAGCGATCACGTAGACCGATGTGAAAGGCAATCCGTGCGAGGCGATCGCATGCGGCCCAGCACATGAGACTGGATGTTGTATGAATTTTGGCGCTGAAGCGAAGCTCCCACATGCCTGCATCCGGCTTGTCGTAGAGCTCTATCGATTGAAGTCCGGCTCGCTCCAGCAGCTCAAATTCGCTCACACTCGGCTGGCTCAGCAGTCTGCGATCGAGAAAGGCCTGCGTCGCTCCGAGGACGATGTTACCGTAGGAATCGTGTTGAAAATGCTCGTATGCCTGATTCCCTCGACGCACCGGCCCCATGTCGCGATAGCCTGGCAGGCTTGAGACGATGTGTTCCGTCAAATCGCTTTCCAAGCCGACGCCATAGACCGGCTGAATATGCCCGCCGTTTGTCGTTGCCACGACATTCATCAGCCAGCGGAAATAATTCTCCATGGTTCGCACAGCCGAAAGACTGTTCAGCGCCCGCACGACGAAATAGGAATCTCTGAGCCAACAATAACGATAGTCCCAGTTCCTTTGACTATGTGGCGCTTCAGGTATGCTCGTCGTCACCGCAGCTACGATCGCACCTGTCGGCTCGTACGTGCAAAGTTTGAGCGTAATTGCGGCGCGGATGACCGCTTCTTGCCATTCGAACGGAATGGCCAAGCGATGGACCCACGCTCGCCAGTAGAATTCGGTATGCTCGAACTCGAACCGCGCAAATGCACTGACTGAATCCGTCAGCGACTTATCCGGGCCGAGCACGAAGTTCATCGGCTCGTGCAAGGTGAATGTCGTGCCGCCAAGAATGTAGTCGATGGGTGCATCCGTCGTCAGACGCATCGTGAAACGCGGCCCCACATAGCGGATATGATTGGAGCCATACGTAATCTCAGGTTCTAGCGCCCCGTATTCAAAGCTGGGACGAACCGAAATAGCAACGCGCGGCGTTCCGGATAGGGGACGTATCGTTCGAACGAGAGTTTGCGGGCGGTATGCGCGGCCACGGGATTCGTACCGCGGTGCGAAGTCAATGACCTCGACGGCTCCACTCGGGCCTTTCAACACGGTCCGAACAATAGCGGTATTTTCGATGTAGGCCTGCTCGGACTCGTGCAAACCGTCCATCTTGATCGAGAAGACACCATCCGTCGGGCGGCCTTGCGGCGCACCCAACAGCTTGTGAAATACGGGATCGCCGTCAAAGCGGGGCAAGCAGTACCAAACGATGCAGGCTTCGCGATCGATCAGGGCGGCAATATTGCAGTTGCCTACCAGTGCGAGATCCAAGGTCTTACCCCTAACAATTTTTCACGCTCAGAAACGGTCCAACCCGACCCATTGCAGGTGACGCATAGGCATGGTCCATCCTGCACAGCGCCGCGCAATGTGAAACGTGCAGCACGACAAATTGTTCAGGGGACTTCCGGCACGCTCTAATTGTAGCACCTTTGATCGAGACCCCGTGTCGAGAACGCAAGTTATTCGCTTATCAGGGAGCACGATGCGGAACCTTAGCTGTGGCAACGCCGTTTATCTGACCAGGACCTTTCGGAGATACTTATGCGGATTGCGCAAGTCGCCCCTTTGGCCGAGGCAGTCCCGCCAAAACTGTATGGTGGGACAGAGCGGGTGGTATCGTGGCTGACTGAAGAACTGGTGCGCAGAGGGCATGAGGTCACGCTGTTTGCAAGCGGTGACTTTCAAACATCCGCTCGGCTGGTTTCGCTGTGCCCACAGGCCTTGAGGCTCTCTGGCATCAAAGATCACCTCCCAATGCATCTAGTGGCGCTGCAGCAGGTCAAACGCTTAGTGGCCGAATTCGACGTGGTTCATTTTCACCTCGATCTCATCCAGTATCCCGTGTTTGAGGAACTCAGCAATAAGACTGTAACGACATTGCACGGGCGACTCGACATAAGCGATTATCAGCCCGTCTACCGAGCCTTCCCGCAAATGCCGCTGGTGTCGATTTCCCAAAAGCAGCGCGAACCCATGCCCAAGACGGTTCGCTGGCTGGCCAATATTCCGCATGGTCTGCCGGCCAATGGCATACCGTTTTCAAATCATCCGCAAGACTACCTTGCATTCATCGGCCGAATTTCTCCAGAAAAGCGACCCGACCGAGCGATTGAAATCGCAATCAAGGCTGGTATGCCGTTGAAGATCGCCGCAAAGATCGACCACGTCGATGAAGGCTACTTCAGCAGCGTGATCCGGCCACTCATGGACCATCCGCTGGTCGAGTTCATTGGGGAAATTTCCGAAGCGGACAAGCCGGCATTTATCGGTGGTGCAAAAGCGTTGCTATTTCCGATTGACTGGCCGGAACCCTTCGGACTTGTGATGATCGAGGCGATGTCCGCCGGCACCCCGGTGATCGCGTGGAAAAATGGAAGTGTTCCGGAGGTCATTCGTCATGGTGTATCGGGCTACATCGTCGAGTCCATCGAGGAAGCCGTGGAGGTGGTGCGGTCCATCGAGCGTTTCGACCGTCACATGGTCCGCGCTGAATTCGAGAGCCGTTTCACGGTCGCGACCATGGCGGAGCGTTACGAGAAGGCTTATGCTGCGCTTTGCTTGGCCGGCACGGTAAATGGGCGCGCCACCATCACCTCCTCTTCGCCGGAAGACTTGGCTGTCGCCTGATTTCCGGTGGTACAATGAATAGTTTTGGTGGCGACCATGAGACATTTGATATCGGTGCGGCCGCGTCACTGACGGCCCATACGCCTAAAGTTCTCAAACATGATGATCTCTTCGCGGTCTTCGATCATTGGGGTGACTGCGGACGGCGGCGGAATTCTCCAGAAGGTTTGTATTTCAACGATACGCGCTACGTGTCGCGATGGGATCTGCGCCTTGAAGATGACAGGGTGCCACTGCTGCTGTCGTCTATTCACGATGACGACGGTTCGGCGCTGACCGCGACTCTGGCCAATCCGACGATGCCCCACATGGCAAAAGACTTGATTGGTATAACAAGGACGAAGTTCCTATGGTCAGGGTGTTGCCACGAACGGATCAGTTTGCGGAACTACGACATCCACACGCATGATGTCCGTCTCGATATTCATTTCGAGGCCGACTTCAAGGATTTGTTTGAGGTCCGCGGCACGGCGCGCGCGCTGACGCCCCAACTAGCCGGATGTCGCACCACCATAGACGGGTTCGTTTTTGAGTACACTGGGCTGGACCTGATCTGCCGGAAAACAGAGGTCACGTTTCGTCCGTTTCCCAATGAGGTTTTCTCGGGACGGGCGCGCTTTGACCTGACGCTCCGTGCCGGCGGCACCACTTCTTTGGTCACCCGCGTCCGATGCGCAGATGACAAGTCTGTGCCCGACGACAGCCGAATTGTTACCGCATATCGCGCCAAGCGCCGCGACGCGCAGCGCAAATCCCAGGCGATAGCCACTGTGGCTTCGAACAATGGCGTCTTCAACAAGCTGATCAGCCGCTGCACCAGCGACGTCTACACTCTTCTCGCGCGGACGCCGCACGGCCTGTATCCCCATGCTGGGATTCCCTGGTACAGCACGGTTTTCGGCCGGGATGGCATCATCACCGCGCTCTTCATGCTGTGGGTGGATCCCACGATTGCTCGGGGCGTTCTGCTGCATCTGGCGGCCACCCAGGCCACCGGTGTCGATCAACTCTCGGATGCCGAGCCCGGAAAAATCGTTCACGAGCAGCGCCGCTGCGAGATGGCCAATACCGGGGAAGTGCCATTCGGCAGCTACTACGGTACTGTGGATGCGACGCCGCTGTTCGTGATTCTGGCGGGGGAGTATTGGCGACGCACGGGCGATCGGGCGACAGTCCGGCACATCTGGCCCAACGTTCAGGCGGCGCTCGGGTGGTGCGAGTATCACGGCGATCGCGACGGGGACGGCTTCGTCGCCTACCACCGCCGCACGCCGACAGGCCTCGTCAATCAAGGGTGGAAGGACAGCCACGACGCCGTGTTCCATGACGATGGCCGCACCGCAAGCGGACCCATCGCGCTGGTCGAGGTGCAGGCGTATGTCCATCAAGCCTACGGGCAAGGTGCCAAGCTGGCGGAAATGCTGGGTGATTTTGATGCGGCAGAACGATACCGTTCACGCGCCAACGCACTCAAGTCCATCTTCCATGATAGATTTTGGAACAGCGAGCTTGGTACCTACGTCCTGGCACTCGACGGCGAGAAGCGCCCTTGTTGCGTCACCGCATCGAATGCGGGTCATGTGTTGATGAGCGATCTGGCGCCCGACCATGCAGCGCAGCGAGTTGGGCGCACGCTCATGGGCACGGATATGTGGAGTGGCTGGGGCGTGCGAACGCTTGCGACTGGCATGCCGCGTTATAATCCCATGTCGTATCATAACGGGTCGATCTGGCCGCACGACAATGCCCTTATTGCCATTGGCCTCGCGCGGTACGGCTTGAAGCGAGAAGCGTCACGCATCTTCGAGGGTTTGTATGCCGCTCAATCCTATCAACCAGACAATCGTCTTCCCGAATTGTTCTGTGGGACGCCGCGTCGTCGAGGCCGCGGACCGGTGTCCTATCCCGTTTCCTGTTCACCGCAAGCGTGGGCGGCTGCGGCGCCGTTCGCACTGCTCTCAGCTTGCCTGGGACTCGAAATTGACCACGACATGAATACTCTCACGTTCAAGCAGCCCTTATTGCCAGAGATGCTTCAGGAAATCCGACTCGGTGCCATCCGGGTTGGAAACAGCATAGTCGATGTTCGCCTGCTGCAATCTGATGGAGGAGTGGCTGTCGACGCGACGAGGCGATTTGGCGATGTAGTGGTCAACGTCACGACATAGCGCACGTTTGGATGCGGCACGGCAATCTGACTTTGCTGCTTTTCATATGGCGTTGACGTCTCAAATCGAGGTCACGCGCTATGTTGTCTCGAGTGTCGTGCCGCCGTGCCGCCGGCTCGACGATCCTGGCTTCCCACAAGCGATAAGAGCCATTCTCGAACAGCGGCCGGCGATTGGAAGTTCGCGTCTTGCGACGCGAAATATTCGCCCGCGACGCGCAGGCCCCATCCTCCATGCTCTTCGACAACGCTCATCGCATCGCTATCGGCACTGTCGTCGCCAATGTAAACCGGTCTGCGAGCGGTGTATGGGAGGTGGCGCAAGAGCCGACGCACAGCTTCCGCTTTCGATACAGCCATCGGCACAATTTCAAAGACGTGACGTCCGTCCTGGATGCGGTATCCAGGGTTCTCTCGAATAAATGCGGACAGAGCGACGTACAGCGGTCCCGAAAGGGACGGCACGAGACGAAAATGAAAGGCTACGCTGAACGGCTTCCATTCAACTGTTGCTGCACCGAATTGCCGGGCAAGCTCTTCGATCATAGGCCGCAATTGCGCAACCGGGTTCACATTCGGCGAGGCAACCGTGCCGATTACCCGGCATTCGGCCCCATGACTCGCGATGGAATTCAGCCGAAGCGGACGCAACAGTTCGTCCGCAACAGCCAATGCTCTTCCTGTGACAAGCACCAGACCGATGGGATCACGTGTCTGCAATCGCTGTAGCGTTGCCATTAAACCGGGTTCGACGACCACTTGTTCGGGCCGTTCTGCGATGTCCAGAACGGTACCGTCGAGATCCAGCAGGATCAAATTCGCTGAGCGCTCTACAACGTCGATGACGCTCATCGCCATTACGCGGCCGTATCTGCGGCAAGCCCGAAGCGCCCGGCGGATGCTGCGCGCTCAAGATTAAACAGAAAATCTGTGGCCCACGAGGTCGTGTCCCGTTTAGAGATGGTGGCGTAGAGCGCGGCATGGCGGCGGCGCCTCTCGGCGAGCGGCATGGAAAGCGCGGTCGCCATGGCATCCCCCATTTCCTCAACGCAGTAGGGGTTGACGAGGAGCGCCTGATGCAATTCCTCAGCGGCGCCTGCGAACTTCGACAACACGAGTATGCCCGGGTCGACAGGATCTTGTGATGCGATGTACTCTTTGGCGGTCAGGTTCATCCCATCGCGGAGAGGGGTAATCAATCCAACGGCCGAAGAGCGGTATAGCGCGCGCAAGCGCCGCCGCGAAATTGACCGATGGATGTAGTGGAGCGGCATCCAGTCCACGTCGCCGTATTCGCCATTTATCGAGCCCGAGATTCCTTCGAGTTCCTGCCGGATATCGGCATAGACTTCAACGCTCTCACGGGTCGGCGCAGCAATCTGCGTGAGGACGGTTTGTTTGCGAAATTGGGGGTAGGCTCGAAGCAAATGAGCGAAGCCTCTGAACTTCTGCGGCAAACCTTTGGTGTAATCCAACCTGTCCACGCCAACGATACGCTTGAATTTGTGTCGTTGATACGGCTCTTGGCTGGCGAAAAAAGTGGTATCAACGCTAATCGGATAGCTGCCAATCTGGAATGCTTCGCCGGAAATCGAGATGCGGCCGCTAGGCAGGAGCTCAGCGCCGACTGCGGAGCGCAAACACGATAGAGCGTTACCCACGTCCTGCGTCGTCTGGCAGCCGAAGAGGTCGTAGGCAGACAGCGCCAAAGCCAATTCTCGAAATTCCGGCAGCGCAAGAAATGCTTCCGGCGGCGGCACAGGGATGTGAAGAAAAAAGCCGATCGCATTCGTCAGGCCACGCGACCGAAGCAACTTCCCGAGGGTCAGGAAATGGTAGTCATGAACCCAAATCACATCGTCTGGCTTGGCAATTTCAGTGATCGCATCTGCGATGCGTACATTGTAGGCCGCGTAACTATCGTAGAAATTGCGATCAAACCGCGCGAGATCGAGACGGTTGTGAAAAACAGGCCATAACACGGAGTTCGCATAGCCAACATACGCTCGTTGGTGCTCGTCCGACGTCATGTCCAGCGTCACCGACGTGAACGCGCCAAAATGGACGTGTTTTTCGATACTATCTGAAACGTTGCCCGACCATCCGAGCCATATTCCACCGCGCTCCGTGAGTAGTTCCCGAAGTGCAACCGCGAGCCCACCACTGCTCTCAGTCTGATCCGGCCTCATCACACGGTTCGATACACAAATTAATCGAGCTTGGGATTTGAGAGGCACCTTCGAAAATCCTTTCGGTCCAGCAGAGCTTAACGCGCGGCGGCGCCAATAGGTTCCGTCGAACTCCTGTGGTTCAAAGCGTCCGACAACGGCGGATCTTCGATCAGGGCGGTTTCTCCAGAAGCCTTGCCGGCCCGAACTGCTCATTGAGACACTGGCCGCCGTACTGCCTGAGCACTAGGGCGGTTGGTTCGCTCGTGCTGACCGCGCAATCGAGATTTGCCTGCGCGACGAGCCTCGCGGCGACTCAGCGAGCCGAAGCTTCTTCCTTTTTATCATTCTCGAAGTCGAGAAGGCCTTCCGGCACCGCTTGGATCGGAAATTCCCATCAACGTCCATGATGCCGGCAGATTAGGTTGGTCCGCTACCTTGGCGCGCGTCAGATAGCTGGGTGGGTCGTGCCGTCCTGTAGACAAGTTCGGGCCAATGACTCATTCTCTCTGCGGGATATCATCAAAGCAGTGCATGGGACTGGATGGCAGAGCTTTTTAATCCGGCGGTGCTCACGGCGTTCGCCGTTTGCACGATGGCGGCGGCCGCGACGGTGGTCGGGAGTTTAATCGTTGTTCGCGGCAACCCGTCGAGCCCGAGACTGCTCGCGTTTGGCTTGGCATTTTCCGGCGGCGCCATGGTGTACGTGTCGCTGGTCGAGATCTTCAACAAATCGATTGCCTCATTCGGGCAGTCGTCCGCGCCAAACACCGCCTATACGGCGGCTACGCTGTCGTTTTTTGCCGGTATCATGCTGCTCGGCGTCATCGACAGGATGATCCCCAATCCGCATGCGGGCCTCGATCCGCAACATCCCGAGGCAGAGCAAACGCGAATGCGACGCGTGGGGTTGCTCACGGCTGCGGCGATTACGGCGCACAATTTTCCGGAAGGTCTCGCCACATTTTTCGCCACGCTCGACAATCCATCGGTGGGAGCCCCGTTGGCATTTGCGATCGCCATCCACAACATTCCCGAGGGCGTATCGATTGCGGTGCCGGTCTTCTACGCGACAGGAAGCAAGAAAAAGGCGATAGGTGCTTCAGCGATTTCGGCGCTCGCGGAACCTGCAGGCGCGATCATCGGCTATTTGATTTTAGCGCCGTTCTTGTCTCCGGCTATCTTTGGAGCGGTGTTTGGGGTGATCGCGGGCGTGATGGTGTTTCTGGCGCTCGACGAACTCATGCCGGAGGCCAAGCGGTATTCCGTGGGCCATGAGGCGGCCTACGGGATGATCATCGGGATGGGCGCGATGGCACTGTCGCTTGTGCTGTTCAAATAATGTCAGGGCGGATCACGGCTGCCACGGTTCGGATGCGTCCTCCCCCTCGGCCGCTTCTTCGGCGTCTTTTCGTTCGATCTCGCGGACCAGTGCGAAGAGCGCATCCTTGACGCCTTGGCCCGAGACGGCGGAGAGGGTCAAAGGCTTCTTCCGCGCAGCTTTTTTCAACTGCTCGAACCGCTCGGCCAAGGTTGCGTCGTCAAGCGCATCGCATTTCGACAGCGCAACGATCTCCTTTTTCTTGGCCAGCTCTGGGCTATAGGCTTTGAGTTCGCGGCGGACGACGCGGTAGTCTTCCGCCACGTCTTCGGAGGTTCCATCCACGAGATGGAGGAGAACGCGGCACCGTTCGACATGGCCGAGAAAACGGTCGCCGAGGCCCGCGCCTTCATGGGCGCCTTCGATCAATCCGGGAATGTCGGCGAGAACGAAGTCGAACGATCCAGCGCGCACGACACCGAGGTTCGGGTGGAGCGTCGTGAAGGGATAGTCGGCGATCTTCGGTTTTGCGGCCGATACCGTTGCGAGGAATGTCGATTTACCGGCGTTTGGCAGGCCCACGAGTTCGGCGTCGGCAATCAGTTTCAAACGCAGCCAGATCGTGAACTCGTCTCCTGCCAAGCCAGGATTTGCGTGACGCGGGGCCTGGTTCGTGGCGCTTTTGAAGTGGGCGTTGCCAAAGCCGCCGTTGCCACCGCGTGCGAGTAATACGCGGTCTCCCGGGTTCACGAGATCGGCAAGTACGGTTTCCTGGTCTTCGGCGAGTACTTCAGTGCCGGGCGGGACTTTGACCGTGACGTCCTTGCCGTTGGCGCCGGCGCGGTTGCGGCCCATACCGTTGGTGCCGCGCTCGGCCTTGAAGTGCTGTTGGTAACGGTAGTCGATCAAGGTATTGAGATTTTGCACGCATTCGACCCAGACGTCGCCGCCTTTGCCGCCATCGCCGCCGTCGGGTCCACCGAACTCGATGAACTTCTCGCGGCGGAAGCCGATGCACCCGTCGCCGCCGTCGCCGGCCTTGATATAGATTTTTGCCAGATCAAGAAACTTCATGCCGCGCCTCTCCAGAGGAAGGCGGTCATGGGACGCTTCCTTTCGTAAATGATGGTGTCGACCTCCACGCGGCGCGCGAGGCAATAAGCCTTGTTGACGCCGATGCAGCGGAAGCCAAGTTTTTCGATGACGCGGGCCGATGCCGTGTTGTCGATGAAGTGACAGCAGGTCATGCGTGGAACACGGGCGACCTTGAAGGCGTGGCGCATCACCGCTTCGGCTGCTTCCGTGACGAAGCCCCTTCCCCACCAGGGTCTGCCGATCCAGTAGCCGAGTTCCGCCGAGCGGTCCGTGGCGTCGATGGTGTAGCCGATGAGACCGATCAGATAGTTTTCGAATTCGATACCACGGACGTACTCGTTGTCCTCGATGCCGCGTATCCATTCCTCGGCGTCGAACTCGGTGTAGGGATGCGGCAGGCGGGCTGTCATGCGGGCAACGTCGACGTCGCCAGCAAGCAGAGCGATGCGCCGGGCGTCAGCGTGATTCAGTTCGCGCAGGGTCAGTCGCTTGGTACGCATCGCGTGTCATGCAGCTCGAGTGGACAAACTCTTTGGCAGCCTAGCGCAGAAATGAAACGAGGGGAGATGCTTGTCGCATCTCCCCTCGGATGTTTTCGCCCAAAAAGCGCCGTTACTCGGCGGCTTCTGCCGTGGCGGGAGCTACCGAGATGTAGGTGCGCCCATTGCCCTTGGACTTGAACTCAACCGTGCCTTCAATCAGGGCGAAGATGGTGTGGTCGGTGCCCATGCCGACGTTCTTGCCGGGGTGCCACTTGGTACCGCGCTGGCGGCATAGGATGTTGCCCGGAATGACGCGCTCGCCGCCGTACTTCTTGATGCCGAGGCGCTTGCTCTCTGAATCGCGGCCGTTACGCGTCGAGCCGCCCGCTTTTTTCTGTGCCATGAAGTGATCCTCGATGTCGGGCCGTGGCCTCCTTTGCGGAGCCTACGGGAAATTTCTTAGCCGGTTATGCCGGTGATGCGGATGGTGGTCAGATCCTGACGGTGACCGATCTTACGGCGCGAATTCTTACGGCGGCGCTTGCGGAAGGCGATGACCTTGGGGCCGCGGGTCTGTTCGACCAGTTCAGCCGAGACCTTCGCGCCCGAGAGGAAAGGCTTGCCGACCTTCACGTCGGCGCCAGCGCCAACCATGAGCACTTGAGCAAATTCGATCTTGCCATCCTCGCTTACGTCGAGCTTTTCGACGGTGAGGACTTCGTCCTGAGCGACGCGGTATTGCTTGCCGCCTGTCTTAATGACTGCGAACATGTCTTGCCTCTTTCCGCGCGATTTTTCGCGCCTTGGGTCTCATCCGCGCCCTGCGGCGCCGCAAATCATTGCGGACTTTCAAGGGGTTGACCGGTTGGTCGACCGGAGCCTCGGGCAGCGTCTTTTCGCGCGGGCGCCTTTAAGGGCCCCACGGTTGGGGTTCTTATCGTTGAGACAGGTTCCAAAGTCAACCCGCGGGCGGGCCGTGGCTTCAGGCATGCAGGCCGGGCGACATGGTCTTGCCACGGGCCAGGATCAAGCGGTGGGGATGGCTTGGACAATTGGAGTTAATTGTGACCGCATCAACCGCTTTGCCGGTAATCCCTGTGATGGACTGCGGTCTTGATTTTCCGCTGGCCACTCTCGACGCCCATCTCGATCGCGCGCACGGACTGCTCGATCTGGCGACGGAGCGGGTGCCCGCGGCAGCCCTGAGGCAGCTGGACCGGGTGTCTAAAGCTTGGCTCGTGAGGTGGAACAATGCCCACTTGCCGGAGATCGAGGCGGTGGCGCGCCGATTGGCCCGGCCAGGAGCCTACTTCTTCTCCGTCAATTACGAATGGGGCTGCACGTGCCGCGTGGCGCCCTCGCCGGATTGCCAAAGCGCGCGGCTGGTCCGGGTTCTCGATTGGAAGACGCCGGGGCTCGGGCGGAACATTGTGGCAGCGCGGGTTGCGGCGCCGGCGGGTCGCTATCTCACGCTGACATGGCCCGGGTATACGGGTGTGTTGTCTGCGGTTGCCCCTGGGCGATTTGCGGTGGCGCTCAATCAGGCCCCGATGCGGAAGGCGGTTGGGTTTTTCTATCTGGATTGGGCGGCGAACCGGCGGCGCGTCTGGAACATGCCTCACCCGACTCCAGCGCATCTGTTGCGATCGGTCTGTGATCAGGCGTCGTCGTTCGAAGAGGCCGTGCGGCGCCTCAGCGACGAGGCGATCTCGACGCCGGCCATTTATTCAATTGCAGGGACTGCGGCGGATGAGACGGCGGTTATTGAACGCAGCGAAACGGAGGCGCGCGTGCATCGGGGGAAACGGGTGGCTGCCAACCATTGGCAGGCGCATGGCTGGACCGGTCATGCCAGAGGCGGTGATAGCGCAGGCAGGGCGTCCATGCTGGCCCATGTAGCGGCTGAACTCGATACGGATTTCGCATGGTTGCGCGATCCGGTTCTCAATCCGCGCACGCGCTTGGCGATGGTCGCAGATGCCCGCCGTGGCCAGATGACGGCGCAGGGCTTCGAGGACGAAAAGCCGGCGACGGCAATTCTGAGGCTTGATGTGTGAGGGCTGAAAAGCTGCGTTCGTGTTCCTTACGGAACGTCACGGCTGGCTGGCACGTGTTGTGATAGTGAAAAGCGACGACTTCCTGCGTGTGTGGGCCGTTGCCCCATGCGCGGCGCCATTCTCCTGCACCGCGAGATGTTCCATGAAGGAAGAGATGCACGATATCCGTGCCCGCAAGGAATACGAGGCCATTCGCGGCTTCTATGTCCACGTTATGGTATTCGTTCCAGTGATGTTGGTGCTCGTCGTGCTCGATGTTCTTGGCGGCTCGGGGATGTGGGTACAATGGGTCGGTCTCGGCTGGGGGCTCGGGCTCGCGTTCCACGCATATGCGGCGTTCGTCTTGAAGCCGCGCGAGATGGCGCGTTGGGAGCAGGCGCAGATCGCAGCCACAGCGGGGCGAAATGGAGTAGGTTCTTCCCACAGTGCATAAAAAAGACCCGGTGAGGGAGGCTCACCGGGTCAGGAATGGGACGACTTTCGTGTAGGGCGGCAGAAGTCGCCTTACATTTTCGGCATAACGACGGTGTCGATGATGTGGATCACGCCGTTCGAGGCGGCAACGTCCGCAGTGATGACGGTCGCATCGTTGACCTTGACACCGGTGGTTGCGTCGACAGCCAGATCGCTACCCTGCACAGTCTTCACGTTTGCCTTCTTGCCGGCGATGTCGGCGGCCATCACTTTACCCGGCAGTACGTGATAAGTGAGGATGGCTGCCAGCTTCGCCTTGTTCTCCGGCTTCAGCAGATCTTCGACTGTGCCCTTTGGCAGCTTGGCGAAGGCTTCGTCCGTGGGTGCAAACACGGTGTACGGACCAGGCCCCTTCAGCGTTTCGACAAGACCGGCGGCCTTGGCGGCGGCGATCAGCGTCTCGAACTTGCCGGCGCTTGCGGCCGTATCGACGATGTCCTTGGTCGCGGCTTGGGCGATCGACATCGGCAGGGCCATTACAGCGGCGATGATCATCGCATAGAGAGATTTCATACGTGAACTCCTCGGTTCATTTCAGGGAGACACGCGTGCCACGGGCGGGACGCTCATGCTTTCCTGCATGTGGCACGTGCATCGGTGTCCGGTATGTTCACGGGGAAGCGACAACACCAGACGTGAGCCATAACGTGAGGTGCCGCAGCGCAGATCCCTATGCGCAGTGAGTATCTTTTTAGAGCATTTGTGATCTGCCTTCGCGCCGCCACGATGTGCCCATGACGTTGGAGAGATCACGATGCCGGCACGCGAAAGGTTCCCATTACACATGCGTAATGGGAACTTTTCCGTTGCGTGCGGTTGCGACAGTCGTGTGTCAGCTCTTCGGAAGCAGAACGTGATCGATGGAGTGGATCACGCCGTTCGACTGCATCACATCATATATGGTGATGTTGGCCACGTTGCCGCTCTCGTCGGTTACGACAATGTTGTTCGGACCATTCATAGTGGCCGTCAGCGTGCCGCCAGCGACGGTCTTGAGCATGGCTTTGCCCTCACCGTTCTTGATCCGCTTCCTGAGGTCATGCGACGTGATGCTTCCAGCTACGACGTGATAGGTTAGGATACCGGTCAGCTTGTCTTTACTCTCGGGCTTGAGGAGCGACTCGGCCGTGCCGGAGGGCAGTTCAGCGAACGCTGCATTCACGGGTGCGAAGACCGTGAACGGGCCTTTGCTTGACAGAGTGTCGACGAGGCCCGCGGTTTTCACGGCCGTGACGAGTGTTGTGTGATCGGCGGAGTTCACCGCATTTTCCACAATCGTCTTCGATGGAAGCATTTCTTGGCCGCCGACCATCACGGTCGACTTTGCGAACGCGACGGGTGCGAGGGCTGGCATCGCGGTTGCGAGCATGGCGGCAGCGAGCGTGGCTTTGAGTGCGAGGGTCATGTGTGTCCTCCTGTCGATAAGGTTTTGGTGTCTTCGTCCGGTGGGCCTGAGGATGGGTGTCCTGCAGTCTCACCGGTGATCGGACTTACGGGGGTGCAAGTGGTGGGTTTCGGATTCGTGGTCCACTTTGTTTTTCGCAGCGTTGTGATCCAAAGGCAGCGTTTGATCCGTTTGCGCGAGCCGCGGAGCGAACTATGGCTTCAGGGGTGCGGTGGGGCTGCGGGGCTGCCTCTCAGCTGCAATGTTTCACGATAAACATGCCATTGACCGGGGGCGTGGGCTGTCCGTTGCCCCCGATGGGCTGGCCTGGAGGTCCCTGGAAAAGGGGGGCGAAGGGGTCTTGCACCAGCGCATCGCAGCGTTTAGAAGCGGGCTCCGCCGTCAAGGCGCCACGGCTTCCGGAGAGGTGGCAGAGTGGTCGATCGCGTCGCACTCGAAATGCGAAGTACGGGCAACCGTACCGGGGGTTCGAATCCCTCCCTCTCCGCCACCAAGTCCTTGATTCTCCACATCTTTTCGAGTTTTGAAGCGGGATTCGAACTTCGTCCGTCGTTGCCGCGGGTTACGCCGGACCGGACTGCGTGGTGCGACGCAGAGACCACTTTGGTGCCGGTATCGCGGCGCTCTACCCGCCAAAGTCTCTAACGGCACTTTTGGTGGTACGAAAGTCCGCCCGCGACATGCTTGAAACGCGGCGTGGTCCCCTGGCGTTGCGTGCAGGACGCAGCAGCGGCCTTCGGCAATCGGCCGTCCGAAGATCCACTAGATATCCGAAAGTTCCAGGAGTCGCTCCTGCTCGGTCCAGGATAGTGGGGGCTGTCCGAGCGCCATGAGTTTGTTGGCTGTGAGCGTTGGTGGTTGGCGCCCCTGCAGGATCAGCTTCGTGATTTCGGGTGCGAGAAAACTCAGGCGCACCACGCGCGTGAAGTAGGTCGCACTGACACCGGCTTTCGCGGCGATCGCAGTCACGGTCTCGTCGTGACCAGCGCTGTCGAGGATCCGGCGGCAGCGGCGTGCTTGCGCGATCAGACGCATGAGACTTCGATCGGCTTTCCGGCGAACAGATCCCGCGGGGCCTTGAACGAGCAACTTGGTTTCCATGCCGGTGCGCTTAAGGCTCGCCGGCACAGACAGGACCCTCGTTGGCCCATCGAGCCGATGCGGCAGACGTCGGATGTCGAGGTCAGGGGCTGTGACGTGGGGGATGGCGTCGAGCCGAACGGTCAGCGTGACGCGATCCGGGGAGATGACGACTTGTTCAATCAGGGATTTAAGGATCGCGCGCCGGTCCGATGGCGGCTTGTGCCGCCAGCATTCAGCAAATGCCTTGGCCTCAGCGATCGACGCTTTCCGTCGCGCAACGGAGATGTCTCCCGCCACCTCGTGAATGAGGGTTTCGTCCCGCATCACATCGATGATTGCCTCGTCAACGATTTCTTCGAGGTCGCCGGCCGGCACGCGGGACGCCGCGTCTGGTGCTCGTGGCCGGCTACGTTTGATCAGTGACTGGCTGACGTAATAGCGGTAGCGCGTGCCCTTCTTGTTCGCGTGCGTCGGCGACATGCGCTCGCCGCTCGCATCGAAGACGAGACCAGCGAGCAGGCTGGGGTTCGTCGCTTTGGAGCGCTGACACGCTTCGATCCGGTTGCCGGCGAGGATCGCCTGCACGTCGTCCCACAAGGCCTCTTCGACGATCGCTTCGTGCTGGCCCGGATAGGCCTTGTCCTTGTGGACGATCTCGCCGCGGTAGATGCGGTTCTGGAGGATCAGGTAGAGCGCACCGCGGGCAATAGGCTTCCGGCCCGTGCAGCGGCCGAAGCGATCGACGCGTGCCTTGCTCACGATGCCGGCCGCGTCCAACTCCTCCTTGAGGGCTCGGACCGATTTGAGGTCGGCATAGCGATGGAAGATATGGCGGACGGTCTCGGCTTCGGTGGTATTCACGACGAGCTTGCGATCCTCGACGTCATAGCCGAGCGGCGGCAGGCCACCCATCCACATGCCCTTCTGCTTCGAGGCCGCGATCTTGTCGCGGATGCGCTCGCCGGTCACCTCGCGCTCGAACTGGGCGAACGAGAGCAGCATGTTCAGCGTCAGCCGGCCCATCGAGGTGGTCGTGTTGAACTGTTGGGTGACCGAGACGAACGACACGCCCTTGGCATCGAACGCCTCGACGATCTTTGCGAAGTCATTAAGGGATCGGGTCAGGCGGTCGACCTTGTAGACGACCACGGTGTCGATCCGGCCGGCGGCGATGTCAGCGAGCATGCGCTGGAGGGCCGGCCGCTCCATGGTCCCGCCCGAGATGCCGCCGTCGTCGTACATGTCTGGCAGTCCGACCCAGCCCGCGCTCTTTTGACTTCGAATATAGGCCTCGCAGGCCTCGCGCTGCGCATCGAGCGAGTTGAACTCCTGCTCGAGGCCCTCCTCGGAGGACTTGCGCGTGTAGATGGCGCAGCGGACGACCGCTGCGCCATTCAATCGGGTGTGTCCGAGCGTCCTACTCATACGTTACGCCTCCGGTGCTGGCTGCCGGCTGCGGTGACTTGAGTCTGCCAGACCAAAGAAGCGTGGCCCCGACCAATGGGTTCCGGTGATTTCCTTCGCGATCAGCGTGAGCGAGCGCCAGTTCCGACCACGCCAATGGAACCCGTCCTCGGTGACAAGAACATCGTGGGTCTCGCCATGCCAGTCCCGGATCAATCGGGCGCCGGGTCGCAGCTCAAGTTGCTTCGGCTTGGCGATGTCGGATTTCGCCTCCAGTTCATCGGCAAGCGCGTCGACGTGGCGCTTGGTCGCCGCACCAAGTCCTCCGAAGGCCCGCTCTTGGATCTTCCAGGCAACGCCGAGTTCGATCACATTGCGGTTCAGGAACTTCGGCGGATACGTCTTGTAGTGTCGCCGCCACAAAAGACGCAGCTCTTGGTGGGTGAGTAAGGCAAGAGCAGCAATCTCCGCCGCAATTGTTTCGTTAGTTTGATCGGACGTCCTCGACATTGATCTCAGTCCTTCTGCAGCCGATACACCTTGCGGCCGGATATCGTGCCAAGATGAAAATCGAAGCCGCGCGCCCTGAGCCGGCTCAGGCGCCGAGCACCGAGTGCCGCTGCCATCCGGTTGCTTTGACGAGTTCGTCGGCCGTTGCGCCGCGCTTGGCGGCGACCCGATCGATGATCAGTCCGAGCTTGCCTCCGGGACGTGGGAAGGATGGTGCTAACTGGGTCTTGGCTGATTTGGCTAACGTCGAGGGAGTGGTTCGCTTCGCCGGGGTCGATACGTGGGTTTTAATTGTTGTCATGTTGGGCTCCGAGGGCTTAAGGACGCGCCCTGATAGGCGCTCCCACCACCCAAAGCCCCACGTTTCGCGAGGCGACCTCGGAGAAATTAGCGCCCTTCTATTTGGCGCCCAGTCTCGCAACCAATGCGTCCTTTGCGGCAGAAGTCGAGCCCAATAGAGCTGTACAAGTGTGAATTCAGAGCCTCAGTTAAGGAATGTCATGACCGGTTGTCGGGGCCAAGCAGACGGGTCTTCGCTTCCAACACAATGGCG
>CAVQMH010000020.1:0-239711 GCA_963713575.1 uncultured Alphaproteobacteria bacterium | reverse complement strand
TCCGGCCCCAACGGCGTGGAACTGGCCCGTATCGAGGGCATCAACGGTGAAGTTTCCGCCGATACGGTCGAGGGTCCGTTCCGGTATCGCGGCATGGCGCTGTGGCACGGCGAGCAGCGCGAGGTGCGTTTCAACACGGCACCTCGCGACCCGAACGGCGATCTTCGTTTCAAAGCCAACGTCACGGTTCCGGCCAACGCCAACAGTTATACCCTTGAAGGCACGGCACGCGATCTGGCGGACGCAGTGAGGATTGAAGGGACCCTGGCCGCGCGTATCTCCACGTCCGGCTTTGCCGTGAGCTCGGCAGCCCAAACCGGCGTGCCGCCCGCCGAACCAGAAAATAAAGCCGGCAAGCCAAATGCCTTTTTCGACGTGACGGCGAAAGTGGCCTCCGAAACCGGCCAAGTGAAACTCGACGACATTGCAATCTCTTTGGAACAGGGCGGCCTGCCGCAGCTTATTTCCGGGCGATCATCGATTGCCTGGACCGATCAGATGAAGCTGGATTTGGAGCTCAATTCCAAATGGCTCGATCTCGACCAGCTCACCGCGAGTGCCTCTGCCGCCCCAGGCGCCATTCCGCTGGAACTTGCCCGCACTCTGTTCGATCGGCTCGTCGATGAGTTGCCGGCCACTGGCGGCACCGATATCGCGATCACGGTCGATCAGGTCGGGCTCGGCAAGCAGTCGGTGAGCGGCCTGAAGCTCAAGGCGTCGCGCAAAGGCGGTCCGCTCGAGTTGAAGAATGTCCGCGCAAGCTTGCCCGGGGGCACCAATCTCGCTCTTGACGGCGTGCTCGACGGTTCGGAGGGCGCGCGCTCCTTCACCGGCACCATGGCGCTCTCGGGCCAGAGTTTGACGCGGTTCACCACCTGGGGGTTCGGCGACAATCCCTTCAGTCGCTCGCGTAGCGACGGTCCGTTCGCCATTGCCGGCAATCTCAAGCTCGACGACGGCGCAATCGAACTGACCGACGCGTCGGCGGAAGTGTCGGGCACGCCTGTGATCGGTGAAGTGCGGCTCGGTCTTACCGAACCAAGACGTCTTGCCGTGGCTCTGGAAGGCGAGAAAATTGATCTTGAAGATCTCTGGCCCGGCAATCCGGGTCTGCGTGGCCTGCGCCGGCTTCTCACTGGGGGCGGCAATCCGGCGGAAAGCGACGCAGCGTCCAAGCCAGGCGACGGTCTCTTTGGCTCCGATGTGTCGTTCGACATCAAAGCCGGCCAGTTGATCGACGGCGAGCGCATGCTGGAAAACGTGCATCTCGACGTGTCGCTGCAGAAGGGCGCTCTGACGGTGCCCAAACTCAAGTTTATTTCGAAAGGCGGTCTCGCCGTCGATTTGGAAGGCGCTGCTGCCAATGTGCCCGACAAGACGAGCGGCAGCTTGCGCGGCGTCATCGAAGCGCCCTCCGCCGAGGCCATGGCCACGCTATCCGATCTTGTCGATCTGCCGCCCGACGTTGACGCCAAGCTGAACCGCTGGTCGGGTCTGACGCCGTGGCGTGTCGCGACCACGTTTTCCTTCGGTGAACGCAAGGGGACGGCCGTCGACGTGACGCTCGACGGCACCCTGCGCGGCGGACGGGTGGTGGCGGAAGCGCGCATCGACGCGGCGCGCGGTGAATGGCGAACAGCCCCGGCCGACATCACGGCGCAAATCGAGACCCCCGATGTGTACGGCTTCCTTGATCAGGTTTCCGGGACGAAGAGCAAGACCGGCGACGCCCGCCCCGGCAAGGTTTTCGTCAAGGCAGCCGGCACCGCCGCCGACGGATTGGTTGCCGTCGCCGAACTCAGCGCGGAAACGGTGGAACTCGAGTTCAACGGTCGCGTCAGGGTCCCCGACACGGGGCTAGCGACGGCCAAGGGCGATATCCGCGTCGCAGCTCAGGATTTCGGCCGCGTCTTGACGCTTGCCGGTCTCTCGATCGGGGCCGGCGCCGGGAGCTTGCCGGTCTCAGGCACGCTTGCCGCCGCCCACGACGGCACCAAGCTGACACTCGCCAGTCCTGCCCTGAAGATCGGGGATGCAGCGGTATCGGGTGTGCTCACATACGCTGCGGCCGACGCCGGCACGGCCGCGGCGGTCGAAGCCGATCTTTCCGCCGACAAAGCCTCGCTACCGGGTCTTTTGGCAGCGCTGTCCGCCTCCTCCCCGGTGCTCAAGGCCGACGTCCCGATCGAATTGCCAGCCATCCCCGCCCGCCGCCGTCGCACGGACTCCGAGGCCCCCGCGGTCGCCGCTCCACCCGCCAGGATCTGGCCGGATGCGGCTTTTGATTTTAGTCCGCTCGACGGCATCACTGGCACGCTCAAAGCCGGCGTGCGATCGCTGTCTCTGGAGCCTGGTCTGGCCATGAAGGACGCCCGTTTCGACGTGGCCTTCGCGCCTGGTAAACTGGACGTCAAACGCCTGGAAGGCGCGATGCTCGGCGGCAAGGCCGTCTCCGCGTTCACGCTGCAAAAGCAGGCCGCCGGCGCCACGCTCGCAGGCAATCTCGGCATTTCGATCTCCAGCAAGGGCAGCGCGGAAAGCGGCGCTGACGACGCCATTGACGGCGACGTGGCCGCTTTGGATGTCTCCTTTGAAGGCCGCGCGTTGTCGCCCGCAGCGATGATTGCGTCCGTGACCGGCAAAGGCGCCCTGAAACTCGGCGACGTGACGCTATCGGGTGTGGCCCCGCGCGCTGTCGCCGACGTCGCCGATCAGGCGCTACAGGCGAAGGGTGTCATGGCCGGCGAACCGCTGCAGAACGCCGTTCGCTCGGCTCTCAAAACCACGCAGTTGAAGCTCGGCAAGGTCACCGTGCCGGTGACCATCGGAGATGGCGTCCTCAAGCTCGACCGCGTGCAGGTCGATACCGCCGAGGGCCGCGCCACGTTCGATACCGTGCTCGATCTGCAGACGTTGGTGCTCGACAGCGCCTGGAAGATCGAGGGCAAAGGGCTGACCCGCGCCGAACCGAGTGTCGCCGGAGCCGCCACGGCAGGCACGTCCGCCGCGGCATCGGTTCCGGCTCCTGTCCTCGTCTCACGCACCTTGCTGCCGCCGGTCGCCGTCGTCTATGCCGGCCGCCTCGCCGATCTGGGCACCCTCGCCCCCACGATCGAGACCGAAGCACTCGAACGCGAACTCACCGTGCGCCGCATGGAACGCGACGTGGACGAGTTGGAGCGCCTGCGCAAGCTCGATGAAGAGCGAGCGCGCAAGGAACGCGAACGCCAGCAGGCCGCTGAAGCCGAACGCCAGCGCCGCCAGCGCGAACTGGAGCAGAAATTGCTCCCTGGGACGCCTCCGCAGCCGCCGCAGCCCCCAGCCGAACCGGTCCCTGTGCCCGTCGATGGCGCGGCCACCGTCGATCCCAATGCGTCCGCGGCGACCGTGGACGCATCGCCCCCGCCTGCGACCGAAACGGTTCCTGAGAACAAGCCGCGCGTGCAAGCCCAGCCGCAGCCCAAGAAGAAGCCGGCCAACAGCTGGCAGCCCTTCCAGATCTCGCCCTACCAGTAAATTCGGCGGGCTGCGCTCAGTCGCGGTTGCCGCCGTCGTAGCTCTGCGCCGCATGGCGGCCGCGAAAATAGGCGAGGATCCACATCCTCACCGCTCCGGATAATCCCGAATTCCCGCGCGCTTCGTCGATTTCGGCGACGATCGCAGCTGTTGTCTTGCCTTCCTTCTCGGCCGCTTCCTTCAGCGCGTCCCAGAACGGCTGTTCGAGCGAGATCGACGTCTGATGGCCGCGCAGCGAAAACGATCGCTTCACCGGCCGTGTCACGACACGCTGCCCGGATCGAGGTCGTCCTCGGTCTCCCCGCTGCGCTTGTAGCCCTCAAGAGGCGCCTCGCGCCGCGATCCTTCCAGATGCGCGTCATCGATGGTGCGCTGGGCATCCTGCTGCTCGCGCTCGGCCTTGGTGCGCCCGTGCCGGATGCGGTTCTCCTCCGCCCGGCGCTCCTTTTCGGCACGCTCCTTTGCCTTTCGCACCTTGTTGAGATTGATGATCTCGGCGGTCATGTGCTTCCCCAAGCCCGGAAACGAGGTCTGCCACCCATGATGCCATCCATGGCGCGCCGACGGTTGGTGACGTGTTGCCTCAGTGTGGATCGGATCGATCTCTGGGATCAACTACGCGCCACGCTCATATGCGGTTTGACGAACAGGACAACAATCACGCCGGGTCCGGCCCGATCATTTTTTCCGGCCGCACGATATGGTCGAAATCCTCTGCCGGGATGCCATCCTTGATGGCTTCTTCGCGCAGTGTCGTTCCGTTCTTGTGGGCCGTCTTGGCAATCTTCGCGGCGCGGTCGTAGCCGTACTTTTCCTTAAGCGGCGTGACGAGCATCAGCGAATTGGAAAGCCCCTTCTCGATGTTGTCGAGGCGCGGTTCGATGCCCACCACGCAATTGTCGGTGAACGAGATCGCCGCATCTGCAAGCAGCCGCGTCGACTGCAGGAAATTGTACGCCATCATCGGATTGAACACGTTGAGTTCGAAGTGCCCCTGGCTGCCCGCAAAGCCGATGGCCGCGTTGTTGCCGTGAATGTGAGCCGCGACCTGTGTCAGCGCCTCGCATTGGGTAGGGTTTACCTTGCCCGGCATGATCGATGACCCCGGCTCGTTTTCTGGCAGGGCCAATTCGCCGAGCCCCGATCGCGGCCCCGAACCCAGAAAGCGAATGTCGTTGGCGATCTTGAAGCAACCCATGGCCACGGTCGCGATCGCCCCATGCGTCATGACCATGGCGTCGTGCGCGGCGAGTGCCTCGAACTTGTTCGGCGCCGACGTGAACGGCAGGCCGGTGAGCTTGGCGATCTCGGCTGCGACGCGCTCGGCGAAACCGGTGGGCGAAGCGAGCCCCGTGCCGACGGCAGTCCCGCCCTGTGCCAATTCCATGAGCGACGGCAGCGTCAGCTTGATCCGCGCGATGCCATTCTCGATCTGCTTGGCATAGCCGGAAAATTCCTGGCCGAGCGTGACCGGCGTCGCGTCCTGCGTATGCGTGCGCCCGATCTTGATGATGTGAGCCCAAGCCTTCGCCTTGGCATCGAGCGCCTGATGCAGATGTTCGAGCGCCGGGATCAGCCGCTTCGACACCTCCTCCGCGCACGCAATGTGCATCGCCGTCGGGAACGTATCGTTCGACGACTGGCTCATGTTGACGTGATCATTCGGATGCACGGGCTTCTTGGAGCCGACTGTGCCGCCCAGCATTTCGATCGCGCGGTTGGAGATCACCTCGTTCGCGTTCATGTTCGACTGCGTGCCCGAGCCCGTCTGCCAGACGACGAGGGGGAAATGATCATCGAGGTCGCCGTCGATCACTTCCTGCGACGCCTTGATGATCGACTTCGCCCAGTTTCGGATCGAGCTTGCCGAGCGCCATGTTGGTGATCGCCGCCGCCTGCTTCACAATTCCGAGCGCGCGGACGATGGGCTTGGGCTGCTTCTCCCAGCCGATCTTGAAGTTGCCGAGTGAGCGTTCAGCCTGCGCGCCCCAATACCGGTCGTCGGCCACCTCGATCGGTCCAAAAGTATCGGTCTCGGTGCGGGTGCTCTTGGTGTTCATCAGCGGGCCTGCAGTCGTTGGAGCCATGGAGAGCGTCCGCCCCCCGTATCGCCCGTGCCGATAGCACGCCCCCACCCCCAAGGTCACCGGACGAAGCGTCTCGACCCCACCGGCGGAACTGCGTGCGTCGCTGCGTTCAGGGGGAGTCCATCTCCTGTCCTCGCAACGGTGCTGCGATCGGCGATCCGTCGCGGAAAGCGAGCCTTATCTCTCAGCCGGCTGTAACCCGCTCTTTTTCCGGCCACTTTTTCAAGGCCACGTGGGGCCTTGGCCGTGAAGCGATTCCGGGCGGGATGGGCGAACGGCAAAGGCCCGGGCGGGGCAATCAACGAGCGTCAGTGGCGTTGCGTCAAGAGAGGTGGAGCGGGCGGGCTCGGCCTCAGGCCTCTCATTCCCACACGGAGGAACACGCCCATGGGAAGTCCCGTCATTGTCATGATCGTCACGCTCGCCATGCCGAACGGCGACGCAACCGTACAAGTCAAGCCCATGCAGACGGCAGCGCACTGCCGGGCTGCCGCCGATCTGGAAGCGGCCGACCCGTTTGTAGCCAGCGTCGAATGTTCAGAATTGTCGAATGGACGGCTGGAACTGGAATTTCGGCCGTACGATCAGGACAGCAACGCGCGAGGACCAGCCGGCGATAGGCCGATGACGTCCAACCCACGCAACACGGGCTGAGGCGACGACGCGGCGCACTTACTTCTTGCGGAACTGATCAAGGCTCAGGATCTGCGCGCCGCTGGAAGTCTCGGAATTCGGATCATCGGATGCGGAGGCTGCAGCGGGAACCTCGGCAGGAGCCGCGGCAGCGGGCTTGGCTGACTTGGGTGCAGACGCAGCCGGGATGCGCGGCACTTCCGAAATGTTCTCCGCCGCCGCGTTGCCGGCGGGTTCGCGCTCGGACTTTGATTTGCGCGGCGCGCGGGGCTTTTTGGGCGGGGCCCGGCCGGTGAGGGGCGTCGTCGGATCGTCATCGTACGCGTTCGAAGCGACCGACTGCGAGCGCATCGACAGTTCGGAGTCTTCGAATTGCAGACCGTAACGAACGGACGGATCGAAGAACACTTTCAACGCCGCGAACGGCACCACCAGACGCTCGGGGATACCGTCGAACGTCAGCTTCACTTCAAACCGCTCTTCGGTGACGATCAGGTCCCAGAACCGGTGCTGAAGCACAATGGTCATTTCCGTGGGGTACTTTTCCTTAAGCCGCTTCGACAGGCTGACGCCCGGAACCGTGGTATCGAAGGAAATGTAGAAGTGATGATCGCCGGGAAGACCCGATTTGGCCGTCCGTGCAAGAACCGCGCGCACGACGCCACGCATGGCTTCGCTCTGCAACGCTTCGTAATCGATGGAGGAAGAACCGGTGGTCATGCTGCCGCGTATCGTCCCCGTTTGCCTGCCTCGCCTGCGCCACGTTCCCTCGCGCCGGCGGGCCGCCGTGATGAAGTGGAGGGCTTCTGTTGCCCGGTGCCCTCCGGACCGCGCCTTACCCGGCTAGGGGCAAGGGCTTTAGAGTTTAGGCTTTAGGCACCGCATTACGCAGCGACTGCAGCCTCAGCATAGTTGTCATTGGCAACTATTCTGAATGACCCGATAACGGTGGTATCATGCCGAGCAAAAGCTGAGCCCTTTACACCCTCGTCGATCCTAGTTCGCCCCCATACTTGGTTGCGTCTGGCGACTCCCCGGCGGGGAGCCGGCCGCCAGACGCGGCCGAGAGTTTGGTGGAGGCGCCGGGTACTGCCCCCGGGTCCGAATGGCTTATTACGACCGCGTTTATCACCATAGCCGGACGAATCCGGCCCCATGTATATAGGCTGTGCGACCGACGATGGAAAGGCGGGCAGTGCAAGGCGATGCACCGGCTTTTCAAAGCATGATGAACACTTTTGCCGCAGTTGAAGGATGAAGCGCATGACGGTGGGAACGGAAGCCCTGACGGAAGGCCCGCCGCGCTACCAGCCGGAGACCCCTTGGTCGAGCCTTGGGGCGCTCGCCGCAACAGGCCTGATCGCGCTGGGCCCGGGTGTCCTCGCGGTCGCGGCGCTCTCCTTCGCCATGCCGCGGATGCCCCATCGTGACGATGGCGGGCAATCGTTCCTGTCGCTGGCGACGTTCGAGGGCGTGTCCTTCGCCGCAGCCATTCAGATCATGTCGCTCATTCTGGTGTGGGTCTTTGCCGGCAAAGGCGGGCAACGCGCCGCCGTGCTGCGAATGACGGGTGAGAAATTTTCGCTGGGCCTCTACGCCGCCGCCGCAGTGCTCCTGATCGGTGCCACGGGGCTGTTGGAACTGCTGCTCTACAAGTCGTTCGCCGTCGATATTCTGGCGGATACGGCATGGCTGCGCGAAGGTCTTTATTCGCCCGCAGCCATCGGCACGTTCATCATCGCCGTGGTCCTGGCGCCACTGTGGGAGGAACTGACGTTTCGCGGGTTTCTGCTGTCGTCGTTGGCAAACACGCGCATCGGGTTCTGGGGCGGCGCGATCGTCGCCAACATCCTGTGGACAGCGTTGCACGCGACATACTCCTGGGCCGGCGTGGCCAGCGTGTTCCTGGCCGGCCTGATTCTGTCCTGGCTTGTCTGGCGCACGGGCTCCATCAAGCCCGCCATCATCTCCCACGCGATGGGCAACGTCTTTGCGCTCGCCTTTACCTACGGCCTCGCCCCGCCCTCGCTGCCGATCCCGGCATGAGGGAATCGCTCTAGAACCGCCCCATGGATCAATATCTCGACCTCCTGCGCCGGGTCCGCACCACGGGCACAAAGAAGACCGACCGCACCGGGACGGGCACGCTGAGCGTGTTCGGCCACCAGATGCGGTTCGATCTGGCGCAGGGTTTTCCGCTGGTGACGACCAAGAAGCTGCACGTGAAGTCGATCATCCACGAGCTGATCTGGTTCCTCGCTGGCGACACCAACATCGCCTACCTGACAAAAAACGGCGTGCGCATTTGGGATGAGTGGGCGGATGCGGAAGGCAATCTGGGCCCCGTCTACGGCAAGCAGTGGCGCTCATGGGCCACGCCCGACGGGCGCACGATCGACCAGATCGCCGAAGTCGTTCACACGCTGAAAACCAATCCCGACAGCCGCCGTATTATTGTCTCGGCCTGGAATCCGGCGGACATTCCACAGATGGCGCTGGCGCCGTGCCATTGCCTGTTCCAGTTCTACGTCGCCGACGGCCGGCTTTCCTGCCAGCTGTATCAGCGCTCGGCGGATATCTTTCTTGGCGTGCCATTCAACATCGCGAGCTACGCGCTGCTCACGATGATGATGGCGCAGGTCACGGATCTGAAACCCGGCGAATTCGTTCACACTTTCGGGGATGCGCACCTCTACCTGAACCATCTGGAGCAGGCCGATTTGCAGCTGTCCCGTACGCCGCGTCCTCTGCCCGTGATGACGATCAACCCGCAGGCAAAGACATCTTCGCCTTCCGCTACGAGGACTTCAACCTCTCGGGCTACGACCCGCATCCCCACATCCCCGCCCCCGTCGCGGTTTAGATACAAAGACGAAACAAGCATGAGTGTCACCACATCCCTCATCGTCGCGGTCGCGCGCAACGGCGTCATCGGCCGCCAAGGACAGCTGCCGTGGCGCATGCCGTCTGACCTGAAGACATTCCGGCGGCTTACCATGGGCAAACCCATCGTCATGGGCCGCAAGACGTTCCAATCCATCGGCCGCCCTCTGGATGGACGCGACAACATCGTCATCACCCGCAATCCCCACTTCGAGGCCGAGGGTGTGTCGGTGTTCAACAACATCGCCGAAGCTCTGGTCCTCGCCCGCGCGCTAGCCCGCACCAACGGCAGCGACGAAGTGATGGTGATCGGCGGCGCGGACATTTTCGCAGCCACCCTGCCCGACGCGCAGCGCGTTTACTGGACCGAGATCGTCGGTGAACCGGAGGGCGACGTGCACTTCCCCGCACTCGATCCCGCCGCGTGGCATGAAGCCTCGTGCGAGCCGATCCATCGCGGACCGCGAGATGAGTACGACGCCCTCTTGAGGATCTACGAGCGCACCCCCACCTGAGCTTAAGTTGCCCGCACAGGTGCCGAGCCCGAATATTCAGGCGTGCGAGCGCCTTGATCCGCACGCCAGAACGCCCACATGGCGGGAGTGCGTTTGCGTCAGCCGGGGGCCTCGCCTATAAGCAGTCGAACTTTCTCAGACAGTCCCATGCCGATGCAACTTGATCTGCTGCGCGCCCAGCCAGCGTTCAATAAAGTTCCCTGAAGTTCTGAACGAATATCCCGAAGACAAATCGAGAGGCTTAAGAAGCAATGCCCTGGAGCAATCAGAGTGGTGGCGGCGGCTGGAAAGGCGGCTCCGGAGGCGGTGGACCGTGGGGGCAAGGCCCGCGCGGCGGTGGCGGTGGAAGCGGCGGACAGCCCCCCGATCTCGAGGAGATTCTGAAGCGCGGCCAAGACAAGATGAAACAGGCTATGGGCGGCGGCGGCGTGCCGGGTCCATTGCTGTTTCTTGCCAGCGCGGTCGCGATTGCCGTTGTCGCATGGAATGCGTTCTTCTTCCGGGTCAATCCGGATGAACTTGGCGTCGTGATGCGCTTCGGTGAATTCGTTCGCCAGGAGCCGCCGGGTCTGCATTTCCGTCTGCCCTACCCGATCGAAGAAGTTGAGCTGCCGAAGGTCACACAGCTTCGCTCGACGCAGATCGGCTTCCGGTCCGCGGGCGAGAGCCGCACGCTGTCCACAGCCTCTGACGTGCGCGAAGAAAGCCTCATGCTGACGGGCGACGAGAACATCGTCGACATCGACTTCGTCGTGCAGTGGACCATCAGCGACGCGGCCGACTATCTTTTCAACATCCAGAACCCCGAAAACACGGTGAAGGAAGTTGCCGAGAGCGCCATGCGCGAACTCGTCGGCCGGGCAAAAATCCAGCCCATCCTCACCGCGCAGCGCCAGCAGATCGCCAGCGAAGTCCAGCGCCTGCTGCAAGCGACCCTCGACCGCTACAAATCCGGTATCCAGGTGCGTGAAGTGCAGCTCTTGAATGCCACGCCACCGCCTGAGGTTCGCGAAGCTTTCCTGAGCGTCCAGGACGCCGCGAACGAGAAGGTGACGCTGAAGAACCAGGCCGACGGCTACGCCAACCGCGTGGTCAACGAAGCCAAAGGCGACGCCGAACGCATCTTGCAGGCCGCTGAAGGCTACAAGCAGCAGACCGTCGCGGAGGCCTCCGGTCAGACGTCCCGCTTCCTGCAGGTCTATGAGGAATACAAAAAGGCGCCCGATGTCACGCGCCAGCGTCTGTTCCTCGAAACAATGGAACGCGTGATGGGCGGCACGGACAAGATCATTCTCGACAGTAAGCAAGGTGGGCAGGGCGTGATCCCGTACCTGCCGCTGGACCAGCTCCAGAAGCGAACGCCGCCTGCCAGCTCGTCGACGGGAGGCAACTGAGATGCGGACCTTTCTAGCTTTCATCTTCGTGTTGCTGCTGATCGGCGCCGCCGGCTCTCTACAGCTCGGCCTTTATCGTGCACCAGAACGAGCAGGCGCTCGTGCTGCGCTTCGGTAAGCCGGTGAACGTCATCAGCAAGCCGGGCCTCAACTGGAAGATCCCGGTCGTCGATACGGTTGACATCTTCGACAAGCGCATCCTCGACCTCGATGCCTCGCCGCAGGAAGTCACCACGCTCGATCCCGAAGCGTCTCGTGGTCGATGCCTTCGCACGCTATAGGATCGTCGATCCGCTCCAGTTCTATCAGACACTACGCTATGAAGGCGCCGTCAGCTCCCGTCTCGGACCGATCATTGAAGTCGGCGCTGCGTGGCGTGCTCGGCAGCGTGACGCTGTCCGACATCGTCCGCGACAAGCGCGAGGAACTGATGGGCCGCATTGCCCAGCAGGTGAATCAGCAGGCCAAGCCTCTGGGCCTGGAAATCGTCGACGTGCGCATCAAGCGTGCGGACCTTCCCGAGCAGAACGCCCGCACTGTGTTCGATCAGATGAAGGCCGAGCGTGAACGGGAAGCCGCCGAGTTCCGCTCGCAAGGTGCGGCCGAAGCCAACCGCATCCGCGCCACGGCGGATCGAGAGGCAACGATCATCAAGGCCGATGCGACCCGCAAGAGCGAAGAGATGCGCGGCCAGGGCGATGCGGAACGCAACCGCATCTTCGCCGAAGCCTACAGCAAGGATGCCGATTTCTTCGCGTTCTATCGCTCCATGCAGGCTTACGAAACGGCCATGAAGTCGGGAGATACGCGCCTCGTGCTGTCACCCGACAGTCCGTTCTTTAAATACTTCAACGACCCGACAGGCGCGCCCAAGCCTTGACGTTGCATTGAGGACGAAACGCTGAAACGGGATCGAGCCTGCCCATGAGTGATCTCATTGTCGGGTTCGGTCTCGTTCTCGTTATGGAGGGCCTGCTGTGGGCGCTTGCACCCGGCATGGCCCGCCGGCTTCTCGAAATCGCAAGCGAAACCACTCCCGCCACCCTGCGCAACTCCGGCTGGATCGCCGTGGCCGCAGGCCTCGCCCTCGTATGGCTCGTTCGCGGCTGATCGCGCAAGAACCCGCGAACTCCGGAAGTCGGCACTATCGCCCGCTTGCGTTCCCTCCCTTCGACGGCGGGTAAGGCAAGCCGATCCAGCTGGGGAGTACGAGCCGACGGCGCGTATCACTCGAAGGCACACTGACGGACGCCGTGGCTGGATCGTCAAGAAATTGGACTAGGTGTCGGAAAGACGCCGCGTTGACTTGGTAGTCTGGCGGTTCACAATGCCGGGAAGTCGGCCCGGCTCCGGCACATGGCCGGTGGCGACAGGGAACCTGGGAGACGCGCATGCGATTGACGAATTGGGCTGTGCCGCGGAAGGCTCTGCTTTCTCTGGTGGCGCTTGGGACCTTCGCGCTGGCATCGCTCCCGGTCGCAGCGTTCCGCGATGGGCCGCAATCGGTTGCGCCCCTCGCCGAGAAGCTCTCCGGCGCGGTGGTGAACATCTCGACGACGCAGGTCGCGAAGTCGCCCGACGGAGTGCCGCTGCCCAAGGTTCCGAAGGGATCGCCCTTCGAGGATTTCTTTGAAGAGTTCTTCAACAAGCGCGGCGGCAAGGGCGGCTCGCAGGACCGCAAGGTGTCGTCACTCGGTTCCGGCTTTGTCGTCGATGGCGTCGAAGGACTCATCGTCACGAACAACCATGTCATCGAAGGTGCGGACGAAATCATCATCAACTTCCACGACGGCACGAAGCTGAAGGTCGACAAAGTTCTCGGCAAGGATAGCAAGGCCGACATTGCACTTTTGAAGGTGACGCCGAAGGCCCCGCTGAAGGCCGTGCCATTCGGGTCGTCGAGCAACATGAAGGTCGGCGACTGGGTGATGGCAATCGGAAACCCCTTCGGCCTCGGCGGTACGGTCACAGTCGGCATCATTTCCGCCAAACAGCGCGACATCAACGCGGGACCCTACGACGACTTCATTCAGACGGACGCCGCCATCAATCGCGGCAACTCAGGCGGTCCGCTGTTCAACATGGACGGCGAAGTGATCGGCGTGAACACAGCCATCATCTCACCGACCGGCGGTTCGATCGGCATCGGCTTCGCAGTCCCCTCCGACACGGTGCAGGCCGTGGTGCAGCAGCTTAAGGAATTCGGCGAAGTACGCCGCGGCTGGCTGGGCGTGAAGATCCAGACCGTTTCGGAAGATATCGCGGAAAGCCTGGGGGTTGCCGGAAAACACCGGCGCACTCGTCTCAGCCGTTACACCGGAAAGTCCGGCGGCCAAGGCGGGGCTACAGCCCGGTGACCTGATTTTGAAGTTCGACGGCAAGGACGTGTCCACGATGCGTGGCCTGCCGCGCCTCGTGGCCCAGGCGCCGATCGGCAAGTCGGTCGATATGGAACTGCTGCGGGGCGGCGAGAAGAAGACGCTGCAGGTTTTGGTCGGAAGGCTCGAGGAAGAAGAGGTCGAGGCGGACGTCAAGGAGCCGGAGACAAAGGACGAGGAACAGGCCAAGCCCGAAACCGTGCTCGGCCTCTCCGTCACGCCGCTGACCGATGAACTGCGGACGCAGTTGGGCTTCGACAAAAAGGTAAAGGGGCTGCTCGTCACGGGCATCGACCCCGAAAGCCCCGCGGCCGGAAAGAACCTGAAGCTCGGCGACGTGATCGTCGAAGCGCAGCAGAACGCGATCACGAGTGTGGACGATTTGAACGCCGCGTTGGAGAAAGTGAAAAAGGCCAACGGCCGGCAAGTGCTGATGCTGGTCGAGGATTCCAAAGGTGACACGCGCTTCGTGGCGCTGCCGCTTTAATCCCGCGCCCAGGACCATCCCGCGCCCGGCGGCCGGCTCCCCACCGGGGAGTTGCCGGGCGCAATCAAAAGAGTCACCTAGGCACCTGCGTCGCCAGGGTCTAAATAGCCAAAAGCCCTAAAACACGCCCGGGAGCAACGAGCCCTTGTCCGACCGCAATCACAGTCTGCTCGATACCATTCTCGACATCTTCGTGCCGATCCACCAGGACGGGCATAAGTTTATCGCTATCGGGCTCATCGTGACGCTACTGGGCTTTTTCATTTGGGATCCGATTGGATGGATCGCAGCCGGCATCACCGCGTGGATTTGCTACTTTTTCCGCGATCCCGACCGCGTAACGCCGCTGCGCGAAGGCCTCGTTATTTCGCCCGCCGACGGCCGCGTTTCGCTGATCGAGAAGGTGCGTCCGCCAAAGGAGCTCGGCCTCGGTGACGAGGAACGGGTCCGCATCTCCGTCTTTCTTTCGGTGTTCGACGTCCACATCAATCGCGCCCCCGTCGCCGGCCGCATCAAGCGCTCGGTCTATATTCCAGGCGCCTTCCTCAACGCCGCCCTCGACAAGGCGAGCGAAGACAACGAGCGCCGCGCCATCGTCATCGAAACGCCGGCTGCGCAGGATATCGGCGTGGTGCAGATCGCTGGCCTGGTCGCCCGCAGAATTGTGACCTTCTCCCAGGAAGGCGATACCGTCGGCGTCGGCCAGCGCTTCGGGCTCATTCGCTTCGGCTCTCGCGTCGACACGTTCCTGCCGCCAGGGCATGGTCCCCTGGTGTCGGTCGGACAGAGGGCTATCGGCGGCGAAACAGTGTTGGCGGATCTGAAATCGACTGAACCCGAGCGCGAAGCTCGCCGCGTGTGAGAGGCCCCACACCGGCCTGCCGAGTGTGGGCAATTGAACAAGACGATCCCACACCGGCCTGCCGAGTGTGGGCAATTAAACAAGAGCCCACATCGGTACGGCAATGGGGCGGCAGGGCACGCCCGCCAGCGGAATGGAGGCGATCATGGACCCCGAAATGCCGCACATCGAGAAAGAGATTACACGCCGCCGCCGCCGCCGCCTGTTCTCCCACTCGCGCGTCCCCGTACGCATGCTCGTGCCGAACTTCTTTACGCTGCTGGGACTGTGCGCCGGGCTGACCTCCATCCGAATGTCGATTGAAGGCCGCTGGGACGTCGCCCTCGCCGCTATCGTTTTCGCGGCCATGCTCGACGGTATCGACGGCCGCGTCGCGCGACTTTTGAAAGCATCCTCGCGCTTCGGCGCCGAACTGGACAGTCTCGCCGATTTCGTCAATTTCGGCGTGGCACCCGCGATCTTGTTGTTCACCTGGGGCCTTGTCGACATCAAGAGCATCGGCTGGATCTGCGTGATGATGTTTGCGCTCGCCTCCGCTCTCCGCCTTGCGCGCTTCAACGTCGCCGTCGATGAAGAAAAGCCCAAGTGGCAGTCGAACTTCTTCACCGGTATGCCGACACCGGCCGCGGCCATCGTCGTGCTGCTCCCGTTCTATTTGGCCAAGCTCGGCCTCGATGCCAACGAGAGCCGCATCGCCATGAGCGTCGTGCTCGTCTATACGGTGCTGATCGCGGTGATGATGGTATCGACCATCCCGACCTACTCGGGCAAGCTCCTCGGCGAACGCATCCGCCGCGAATATGTGCTGCCGATCTTCATTCTCGCCATCGGCCTGGTTGCTTGCCTGCTGACCTTCCCCTACGAAACCCTGGCAATTGCGTCGCTGGCCTACCTGGCCGTCATCCCGTTGAGCTGGCGCCGGTTCGTCGCCAAGGAGCGCGAGGGACAGCCACTGACCGATCCGGTCGCGCAGGGGCAGCCCTCGCCAGCGCCCGCGGCATCCACTGCCGAAGCTGGACGCGTCGTGGACTTGCGCCCCGCCGAGCCCAAGCGCTGAAGAACGCAACCCAGAATGCAGATCGAAGCGCTTGCCATCCCCGACGTGAAGATCCTGACGCCACGCCGGTTCGCCGACGCACGCGGCTTCTTCTCCGAGACGTTCAACGAACGCATCTGGCGCGACGCCGGTTTCGAAGCGCATTTCGTGCAGGACAATCACGCCTACTCGGCTGACAAGGGTGTCGTGCGAGGGCTCCATTTCCAGTTGCCGCCTTCGGCCCAAGGCAAGCTCATCCGAGTGACGCGCGGCGCCATCCTCGACGTAGCCGTCGACATCCGTCGCGCGTCCCCCACGTTCGGCAAGCACGTCACGGCGATCATATCGGCCGAGAATTGGCGCCAGATCTGGGTGCCGCCCGGCTTCGCGCACGGCTATGTCACACGCGAAGAGCACACCGAGGTCATCTACAAGGTGACAGGCCTCTATGCCCCGACCCTCGACCGCGGCATCCGCTGGAATGATCCGGCACTCGGCATCGAGTGGGGCGTCACGCAAAGCGCTGCGATCCTGTCCGACAAGGATCGCAGGCAACCCCTTCTCGCAGAAGCACCCGACCTGTTCTGAATGAAACTAGCGGGGCGCGTTCGGCCTGAGCAGACGCTCGCGCAGAGACATACCGCCGCTGGCCGGAGCCGGCGTCGGCTGCTGTGCCTGCGTTGGCGGAGATGTGTCGCGGCGCATAAGCCCACCGCTGGACGACCGCGCGGCGGTAGAATGCGCGGGCTGCGGGTGGTGCGAAGGATTATCGCGGCGCATGCCGCCCGCCGCCGCACGAGGGGCAGGTTCGGCGTGCTCGGTCGAGTCGTTCCGCGGCCCTCCGATGTTCATGGCATCGGCGAACATGGCGGCATGGTGGCTGGGATCACCAGGACCCGCACCAGCCGAGCGCCAACGCTCGACGACCTGATCGAGGAAGTTTTCATCGCCGACCGAACTCTGCCACTTCTCCGAGAACTTGGCCGTTGACGAGCGCGGCAACCGGTCACGCGGAACTTCATCGAACTTGATGCGAACGGGCAAGGCCACGCCGTCGCCGAATGCAAGCGCCTCGCGCTGTCCGAGCGCTGGAAGGAACTCCAATAGTCCCGAGCCTGTATCGGAAATCGCCGATTGCACGATCGCCTGATCGCGGTCGTTCGACATGCGCAGCGCGAACACCGTGTTGCACTGCGACAGAATGGTGGGATCGATTTCCGCCGGTCGCTGGGTCACGATGCACAGCGAGGCGCCGTACTTACGGCCTTCCTTCGCAATCTTGGCGATGGCGCGCTTGCACGGTTCAAAGCCTGCATTCGGATTGAGCGGAACGTAACGGTGGGCTTCTTCGCATACGAGCGTGACGGGCACCTTGCCCTCGCTCCAGAGCGCGAAGTCGAACGTCATGCGGCACAGAACCGAGACGACCACGTTGACGATTTCAGTCGGAATGCCGGTCAGCTCGAGAATGGTGATCGGCTTGCCCTGTACCGGCACGCGGAAGATGCGCGACAGGATCTGCGTCATGCCGTCATAAACGGTGAGCGATCCGAACATGAAAGTGTAGCGCGCATCCTGCGAGATCGTGTCGATGCGCGACTTCAGGTTGCGGTAGGGAGCAAGGTCGCGCTTGTTTTCAAGCTTGCCCATCCGCTCGTCGATGAGACCGGTAAGGTCCGAGATACGATAAGGGACCGGTGTATCGACCGTGAAGCGGCCATGGTCGATGACCCCACGGCGCAGCTTCTGGTTCTCTGCCGCGCGACCGGCCGCATAGCGGCTTTTCGCCATCGGGATGAGTTCTTGCAGGATCTCGATTTCTTGCTTGCGTTCCAGATCGCCGACCAGAACCTCGGTCGCTTCCTCGAAGTTCAAGAGCCACAACGGCAGCTGCATGTTCCACGGGCTGATGACTTCAGCCAGTTCGCCGAACGCGGTCGCGTATTCGTTATGCGGATCCAGGAGCACGATGTGCGCTGCCGGATGCTGATCGAGGATCGAGCGCAGGATCAGCGCCGTGGTGCACGACTTGCCGGTGCCCGTGGTGCCGAGGATGGCAAAGTGCTTGCCGAGAAGGTCATCCACGCGCACGCGAGCATCGATGGTTGCATCCTGCCGGATGCATCCGACACGAACCGATCGCGCGTCGCTGCCGCAGAACGCGAGTGTGAGTTCGGCCTTGGTCGCCACGCGCACGCGATCGCCAAGTCCGGGATACACGGTGACACCGCGATTGAATGTAGCCGCCTCGCCGGCCGCGTTCCGCCACAGTTCACCAACGAGACCCAGTTCCGCAATCCAGATTTCGCTGTCGCCATCGCGCTGCGCCGGAACCGGTACGCTCAAGGCCGAGACGATCGCAAGAACAACCGTGTTGGCGGTGTCGATGGCGAGCAGCGTGCCCATTTCCGGGCGGTCTTGAATTTTGCGGATGGTGCCGTCTTTGGGCGTGTCGAGAAGAACGATCGCCTTGGAGCCGGTCACGGACACGATGCGGCCGATCGAACCGTCAAAAGTCGAAAGCGCCCTGCCCGAGCCCGTCGTAACGAGATGTTGCATACTATCTTTCATGCCCAAATTCCCCAACGCCTACGAGGCCCCGCCGTTGCCGAGGACCGCATCGCGCGCTTCACGAATGTTGAGCGTCGACGCAGATGGTAGAAAAACTCCGACCTCGGTCCCCCGACCCTTCTCACTATCGATCTTGATGTGACCGCCGTGCAGTTCGACCAGGGATCGCGCGATTGGAAGACCCAGACCCGTGCCTTCGCGCCAGCGCGCCCGGCTGCCGTCGACTTGGCCGAAAGGCGTAGTGGCCAGTTTCAATTCCTGATCCGACATGCCGACGCCCGTATCCCGGATCATCACAACAACCCCACCATCGACGAGCCGAAGAGCTTCGATCTTCACAGCGCCGCCGCGGAGCGTGAATTTGATCGCGTTCGACACGATGTTGCTGAAGGCCTGCTGAAGTTTGGTAGAGTCGCCACGAACCAGCGGCAGATTGGCGGCCACCTCGATGTCGAGGCTCACTCCCGCCTCACCCGCGGCCGCGCGATTGGCCAGGTATGTCGCGTGCAGCACGTCTTCGATATTTACTTCCCGGGCATCGAGCGTGTAGCGCCCGCTCTGCATTTTGGAAATATCGAGGATGTCGTTGATCACCGACAGAAGGTGTCCGGCTGCGTCGTTGATTAACTTGGCGTACTCGACGATGTCCTTGTCGGCGATCCGCCGCTTGTCATGCTCGCACAGGATTTTGGAGAACCCGATCATGGTGTTGAGCGGCGTGCGCAACTCATGGCTCATGTTCGAGATGAATTCGCTCTTCACGCGATCGGCGAGTTCGGCCTCGATCCGGACGGCATGTTCCGCCTCACGCGTGCGCTGGCGCAGGATCGCCTCGCCCACGAGAGAAGCGTACTCCCCCATGAGCGAGCCGCCCTTTTGCTTATTGATGGACCCACGAATCATGAATGTGCCGATTGTCAGATAATCGGCCTGAGCCTATCGGCGAATGGATAAGACCCAGTTAACTGGCAAGCGCCCCTTCCGCGGATCAATCACCGGACGGTGAAGCGGAACGGCACCGAAACCACCAGCGGCTCGCGGTTCAGATCTTCAGGCATTGCAGGGAACGGTGCTGCCTTTTCAACTGAGGCGATGGCTGCGTCATCAAGTTGTTGGTTGCCCGAACTGGTTGCAATTTCCCGCGTCAGGAGCTGGCCGGTTGAATCAACGGTGAAGCGGACAACGGCTGTGCCGATCTGACGGGTGCGCGGGTTGACCTTCCTCTTCTCCAGGTGCGTGCGCAACTTACCCAGATACTTGCTGTGTGAGGTGGCCTCGCCACCCGATTTGACGACACTGGTGGCGCGCTTTTCTTCCACAGCCACCTGCGCCGCCTGCTCGAGTGTTGCGACTTGAGGCGGCACGGGCTCTTGGACCGGCTCCGGCTTGACCTCTTCGATCTCCTGTTCAGGTCCCGTCTCGGAGGCGATGACCTTCGTCTCCTCGACTTCCTGGAGTTCTTTCACTTCCTCAACGGCCGGCCGTGCTTCGCTCGCCTCCAGGGGTTCGGCTTCGACCGCTTGCACTGTCGTGTCGTCCTGGCCCCACATGTCGAGGCCCTCGATGGCGATACCCTGTTCGACGATGAACTGGTCCTCGCCGTCGCCCGAATCGAGTGCCGCCCCGCCGGGCACGACCAGCAGCCACGCCGCAAAAGCGGCATGAGCGGCAATCGACAGGAACCAAGTTGCGGGCTTGAGAAACATGCGCGGTCGCGGAGTCCTTGAGATCAGGGTGCCGGGGGTGGGTTGGGAGCGGGGGCTGGTGCTCCGGTGGGTGCGGCAGCCCCGGCGCCTGGCTGTTGCGAGAGGAGCGAGACACGACTGAAGCCGCTCTGCCCGACCTGCCCCAGCAAATCCATGACCTCGCCATATGGGTTCTTCTTGTCGGCGCGAACGTACACGACCGCATCGCCTTCCGCCGCGCGGAGCTCGCGCAACTTGCCGACGAGCGTCTCGCGCGTGACGAAGTCGTTGCGGATCTGCAGCTTCCCGTCGGGCGTCAACGTGACCACCATCGGCTTCTTCGACTGGCCAAGCTTGGCGGCCGTGGTCTTCGGCAGGTCGATCGGCACGCCCGTCACCATGAGAGGAGCCGCCACCATGAAGATGATCAAGAGAACCAGCATCACGTCCACCATGGGCGTAATGTTGATCTCCGCCATCGGGCGGTAGCCGCCGTCCTCGCCGTCTCCCGAAGAGACATTGGTACTCATACCCATTAGTACGCCTTTCCAGCGCGCAGCGGTTCGACGCGGGCAGCTGCATCGCCGTGCGGCCGCGAAATCTGCTTGGCAATCTCAGAAATAGCTGCATTCCCGCGCTGAGCGGAACGGCCGAGCTTCACGGCGTAATGGTTGTAGGCCATGACCGCGGGAATGGCAGCCACAAGGCCGAGCGCCGTCGCAAACAGCGCTTCGGCGATACCCGGCGCGACGGTCGCGAGGCTCGTGTCCTGCCGCGCGGCAATGGCGGTGAAGCTGTTCATGATGCCCCAGACGGTCCCGAACAGCCCGATGAAGGGGGCTGCGGAGCCGATGGTGGCGAGAAACGGCAAGCCGGCCTCGATAGACTCCAATTCACCTTTGAAACGCTGCTTCATGGCCCTCTCGAGCCGCGCTCGGATTTCACTGCGCGCTTCACCGCGCGAGACGCCGTCGTTAGCCTCCAACTCTGCCGCCGTCAGAATGCGCCGCACGAGACCGTCGGCCTGCGCGGCATCGGTTGCGCCGTCGGCGAGGGCTTCGAGCGCCTTCACGTCGGTTTTCAGCCGCCACGTCCGAACTGACTTCTCGATCACGATGGCCCAGCAGCCCACCGACGACAGAACGAGGAGCAGCATCACACCCTTCACGATCGGATCGGCGGCCGCGATCAGCTCCATGATGGAGAGGGTGGACTGCGGGGAGACGGTCAAGAACACAGGTTATTCCTTCGCGTTGCGCTGCGCGCTTATTTTGAGATCTGGACGTTGCTGAGAGACTTGAGCGTAATTGCGTCGAGGCACTTTTCGACAGGTCCGGTGTCGGTCTTGCATTCCATGACGTCATGCACGAGGAAGCTGCCGATCTTGTCGCACGGCGTTCCATCGAGATCGAACATCTTGACCGTCTTCTTGGCGCTCTTGAGAGGCGCGAGATCCAGCATCAATCGGCGGCCGATGACGCCGTCGGTATGGAACAGGATCAGGTCAAGCTTCAATGTCTGAAAGCCGATCGCCCCGGGATTATCGACGACTGTGTAGACCCGGCATCCTTTTTCCACCGGCTCCAGCTTGTTGAGTTCAACCGAAATTGCGGGCGCTGCTGCGGCGGCCGGCGTGGCATCACCAGCCGTCGCCAGCGGTGCGAACAATGCCGCGGTGGCAAAACCCATGACGAGCGCGCCGAAGCCGGCGTATGCGAGCTGCACTTTCAAGTCGTCTCTCCCCTGTGCGCTCCGGAAGGTCTAGTCGCCATCCTGTGTCGCGCGTTCGTGACCGTTTTCAACGACCCGATGCCGTCGTGCGGTCTCGCGGAACCGTGCAAAGTTGTTCCTGTATAACCTAACACTTTTCGATGGATTTGAGCGCCGCCTGATCAGGTTTCGACCTGACCTGGCGCAGCACCCTGTCTCCAAGTCCGGGCCGGTCTTCCGCAAACCCTGAGATAACGGTCGAAGCCACTGGAGATCAAGGACTTTGCCTAAGAACGGTTCCAAACACCCGCCGTGGACGACGAGCAGGGGGAACCGGGAAAAAGTCCCGATGCGGAGTTGCCACATTGCTGCTTTTTCGACGTAAAGAGGCGCCTGCAGACGGTCTTGGTCTTGCCGCCGTCGGCCAACTCACCCTAACCACGATTAGGTAGGTCTCCTGAGGAAAAATTTCTCGGTTGAGAAGAGGTTGCGGGCTCAATGTCTGAACATCTGATGCGAAATTTGGTGGTGATGGGGCTGATTGCGACGGGCGCACCGTCAGCAATAGCTCAGACGGACACACCCGCCACACCGCCGGCCTCGGAAGCGCCCGTCCCGGCCCCGCCAGCCACCGAAACACCACCGGCGCCGCCCGCCGCACCGGCGGCCACGCCGCCGCCGGCTCCACCCGCTGCCACCACGGGGCAATCTGCGGCGCCCCCTGCCCCGTCTCCAGCACCGCAACCTGCGGCCTCCTCTGAGCCGGAACCCGTCGGCCCCGGCCTGTCGCTGCCGGAAGTTACCGTGCAGCAGAGGCAACCCGTTAAGCAAATCGCTGGCCCACCGGTGGCGGAAACGCAAATCCAGGTTGCGCCGGGTCCAGTTGTGGGAAGTTCCGCGGGCGCGGCAGGGACCGCGGCTCAAGCGACCGGAACCGGCGGCGGTACGGGTAGCGGCTCGGGCGTCACCCTTTCTAAGGTTCCCGGCGCTGTCTCCGTCGTCACCGGCGACCAGATTATTGCCGACAGGACGCTCCAGGTTCAGGACACGCTGCAGAAGCAGGTTCCGGGAATCCTCTTGACCGATACGGCCGGCGGCGGCCTTCGCCCCGACATCCAGTTCCGAGGCTTCGACGCCTCGCCGATCGGCGGACGCTCGCAGGCAATTGCCGTCTATCAGAATGGGGTGCGCATCAACGAGGCGTTCGGCGACACGGTCAACCTCGACCTGATCCCCGCCATCGCCATCAGCGACATGACCATCCTGGGATCGAACCCGCTCTATGGTCTGAATGCCATCGGCGGCGCCATCGGCATCACGATGAAGGACGGCTTCAGCTTCCAGGGCGGCACGATCGACGCGATGGGCGGCTCCTTCGGCCGCGGCCAGGTTGCGATGGAGGCCGGCGGCAACTCCGGCACGGTTGCCGCCTATGCAGCACTCGAACTGATCCGCGAGAACGGCTTCCGCGACTTCTCGGACGCGGACATCGAACGCTTCTACGGCGACCTCGGCTTCAAGGGCAGCGCCGTCGAAGTGCACATGAGTTTGACGGCCTCGCAGAGCAATGCAGGCGTCGTTGCAGCCTCACCCGTGGACGTTCTCGACGTGGGCTGGAACCGCACTTTCACGAGCCCGCAGGACACCGACCTCGAAGTTCTGATGCCGACCTTGAGCGCTAAGGTGCAGGCCACCGAGACACTCTCGTTCAGCGGCATCGGCTACTACCGCAAGTTCAAGTCGAAGGTCATCGACGGGAATTTGAGTGAGGCTGAAGCTGTGCGACGTTCCTCCATTTGACGACGGAACCGATCTCGTGCGTCGACGAAACGTTGACGAGAATCGTCGGAAGACTCTGAACAACGAACGAACTGCTCTTGGCGACGGTCGTTCCAGTACGCTGCCGGCGACTGTTCGCACGTTCGGCTCCATCGAGCGGATCAACACCGATGCCGAAGGTTTCGGCGGCTCGCTTCAGGCAGCGTCACAAGGCCGAACTCTTCGATCGGCCGAACCGCTTCATCGTCGGCGCGAGCTACGACGGCGGCAAGGTGCACTACAACACGTCGAGTGAGCTCGGAGAGATCGGCACCCGCTTTGTCGTCACTGGGTCCGGGCATGATCGTGGATGAGCCGGAAGATCTCGCGCCGCGCCGAACTCGAGACTCAGAACGATTACTTCGGCGTCTACTTCACCAACACGATGGACGTTACCGACCAGTTCGCCTTGACCGTCGGCGGACGCTATAATCATGCGACGATCAAGCTGAACGATCTGACCGGCAGTTCCCTGGGCTCGACACAACGAACAAGTATCAGCGCTTCAACCCTATGGTCGGCGGCACGTACAAGTTCAGCGACTGCTGACCCTCTACGGCAGCTACTCGGAAGCCAACCGCGCGCCGACCGCTGCCGAACTGGGCTGCGCCGAGCCCGAGAACCCTTGCCTCATCGAGAGCTTCCTGACCGATGATCCGCCGCTGGAGCAAGTCGTGTCGAAGTCCTTCGAATTGGGCGTGCGCGGACAGGCGACGGCCCGGAGACGGGCAGCTGTTCACCTGGAGCGCGGGTCTGTTCCGCACGCTCAATCATGGATGATATTCTGAATGTCGCCGCCGAAGACGACCGGCCGCGGCTACTTCCTCAATGCTGGCGACACGCTCCGGCAGGGTATCGAACTCGCGGCGGCCTATCAGAACCGCACGTACTCGGTGTATGGCTCCTACGCCTTTGTCGATGCCACGTTCCAGGACGATCTGATCTTGCCGGCGCCAAACACGCCGAGTGGCACTTTCGACTGCCGAGATGGTCCCGGCGGCCCTTCCGATGACGACGAACCCCAGTGCCAGTTCGTCCAGGACGGCGACTCGCTCCCCGGCATCCCGCGCCATCGCCTCAAGGCCGGCTTCGAATACTGGATCACGCCGCAGTGGAAGTTCGGCTCCGACTTCCTGGCCGTATCGGATCAGTTCTTCTTCGGCGACGAGGCGAACAACAACCGCAAGCTTGCTGGCTACACACGCGTTGACCTGAAAACCTCCTACAAGCTCTCGGAGAACGCCGAAGCCTACGGTCTGATCCGCAACCTCTTTGACCGGCGCTACGGTCTCTACGGCACGTTCTTCGATACGGACGAAGCCACGGAAGCCTTCCAGGCGGCGGGCTATGAAGATCCGACAGATCCTCGCTCCATCTCCCCTGTGCAGCCGTTCGCGATCTACGGCGGTCTGCGCATCACGTTCTGAGGGTGAGCCTCACATCGAACGCAGAGGGGCGGTCGCAAGGCCGCCCCTACGTGTTTTTTCCCGGTCGCCATCCGGGAAAGTGTCCCGGTCGACACGCTGTCTGTCCAAAGCTGAATTTTCCAGCAGGAAAAAATCCTATTCGCGATGGCGAGGTCGGGAAAAATAGGTAGCGTCAGGGCCGTCGACAAACCTGAAGCCCAGGCCCCATTGTGCTCGCCAGTCCCCGCATAGTTCCTGTACTCCTCACGTCGTGTTTGGTCGTGGTTATATCGCTGTTTCAGTCCGAAGCCGCGACCGCCGATCCAGCCGTCGGCCAATTCGAACTGAAGACGCTGGAGTCCGCGCCGGGCTTCCTCGAATTCCAAAGCCAGAACGCCTGGAGCTTTGGCCAACCGAACCGCGAAACCGCAACCGTCGGCGGCGAAGACATTTACGACGACAACTCGATTATCAAACAGCGCCAAGCCCTCGAAATGGAAATGGGTCTCACCCGCTACCTCAAGATGCGCGTCGGCATCGAGTTCGAACAGGAGCGTCTTGACGATCCCCAGACACTCGCAGAGGCGAATGATTTCGGGCCATTGCAACTCGACGAGATCGGCGCAGAGGTGATCGCCATCTTTATTCCGCGCGACGGTGACGGCTTTGGCCTCGGCACGGTTGTCGAGTTCGAACGCCCCCTCGAAAGCGACGAACAGATGAGCCTCATCATCGGGCCGATCTTCGAGTACGCAACGGGACCATGGCTCGTGGCCGCCATTCCCATGCTCGTGTACGACTTCGGAGGCGAGCCGGATGAGGATGGCATTCGGGATGAAAAGTGGGACTTCGCCTACGCGGCTCAGGTCGCCTACACGTTCAATGACAACTGGACGCTCGCCATGGAGGCCTACGGCACCGTCGAGCGGCTGGGCAATACCGGAACGCCGGGCGAAGCGACGCTGGCGTTCGGAGACCACGACCAGCACCGGATCGGGCCCATACTCTATTACTCGTATGATTTCGGCCGCAGCCTCCGCCCCGACCCCCGCCGCGACGACGACGGAAGCATAGAGACGAGCGAATTGACGGTGGGACTGGGAGTTCCTGGCGGGCCTCAACGAGAACACGCCGGACGGGACGCTGAAGCTCAGCGTCGAACTCGATTTTTGATCAGGAAAGGGTGCGCGGCCGCATCGGCAGGAAGCGTGACTCGATCGCGCTCAAGCTGATGGGCTTCAAGTTCGCCTCAGCGGCATCGACTTCCCCGATCGCAGCATCGAGCGAGGCAGCGACGTGTTCCAGACCCGGCACCGCACGGGCATCGTCGCGCATATAAATGAGCGTTTCGCGCACAGTCGCAAGATCGATGGCTGGCGGCCAGGGGCGGTTGCGGGAAATTCGAAACACGGGGGCGAACTCCTAGACAGACCTTAACGAAGAGTTAAACGTACGCCTTAAAAGTCGCAAGAACCGTGCCCGCGAAAATTTCTCGAATGCCGGCCGCGTTGTCCCGGATTGAAACGAAAGTCACGATGTTTCGACCAATTTCAGGAATGGATCCTTTACCCTGATGTCCCAGGATGCTCCTCGAACGGTGCGGCAGAACCCGCCGCCACCGGCAGCATCAGAAGGACCGCGCCGTGTTGGGAACGCGCCGCCCGGGTATCCTCATTATCGTTGAAAACCTCACGGTGCCGCTCGATCGGCGCGTGTGGCAGGAAGCCTGCGCGCTTCGTGACGCGGGCTACACTGTTTCCGTCGTCTGTCCGAAGGGCGGCATCTATACCGCGCCTTACGAACGTCTTGATGGGATTCACGTCTTTCGCCACCCGCTCCCGGTCGAAGCGAGCGGAGCGCTGGGCTATGTCGCGGAGTATTCCACCGCGCTGTTTTTCGAGTTCGTGCTCTCAGTGAAGGCCTACTTCAAGGTTGGCTTCGATGCCGTCCAGGCCTGCAATCCGCCCGATCTGCTCTTCATCATCGGCGCTTTCTGGAAATACCTGTTCGGCAAGCCGTTCGTGTTCGACCACCACGACATCAACCCCGAACTCTATGAAGCAAAATTCGGCCGCCGCGGCGGATGGCACCGGTTGCTGCACTTCTTCGAGCGCCAGACTTTCCGCGTCGCGGATGTGGCCATCGCCACCAACGAAACCTTTCGCGATATCGCGACAGGCCGCGGCCGCATGGACAAGGACCGCGTCTTCGTTGTGCGCTCCGTGCCCGATACCAGCCGCTTCCGCCGCGTTGATGCCAACCCGGCTCTAAAGCAAGGCCGCAAGCATCTCGTCGGATTCGTCGGCATCATGGGCGCCCAGGACGGCGTCGATCTGATGGTCGAAGCCATGCACGCGATTGTCAACGAGCACGGCCGCCACGACGTTCAGGCCCTGATCGTCGGCACCGGCACTGAATTGCCATATCTGCAACAGCTGGCAGCGGAGCGCGGCCTGCAAGACTACATTACATTTCCCGGCTTCCAGTCGGGCAACGCGCTTCTGACGGCCATGTCGACCTTCGACATCGGCATCATCCCCGATCCGAAGAATGTCTATAACGACAAGATCTCCATGAATAAGGTGCTGGAGTACATGACGCTCGGCATCCCGTTCGTGCAGTTCGACCTGAACGAGGGCCGCAAGATGGCCGCCGACGCCGCACTCTATGCGGACGATAACTGCCCCCGCTCGCTGGCAGCCCGCATGCTTACGCTTCTCGACGATACCGCGCTGCGGGAGCGCACCGCCGCTGAAGGCCTGGCGCGCGCAAAGTCGCTGCTGCGTTGGGACGAAGAGCGCGGCCGCCTGCTTGCTGCCTACGAATGCGCGCTCGGCCGCAAGGCCCGCAAGGCCGCGCGGCCCATGGCGATGCCGGCCCACGACTGAGCGGCCTGATCAACGTCGAAAATTGCAGCGTCAGGCGCTGATAGCACTCTGCAGACGGCTGCGCGTCTCGGGCATGACCGCCGCTGCGAAGAGGGTAATCACGGCCAGCGTCAGGACCAATCCTACGCCGCGCAACACAATCGCGTCCGGCCCGCCCGTGACAGCCAGCGCAATCCCCGCCGTCAACGATGCCGGAACGAGAAACGCGGCGCGCCGGGCAAAGACGCTCGACAGACCGTGCACCTGCGCATCCATCCGCCAGGAGATATAGGCCAGTGACGCCACCTCGCCGGCAAATCCCATCGCGGCCACCGCTTCGAGACCATATCCGAACGCGGCGACGGCGATCGCCGGGATCAGGGCAGCCGCGCGAATGCAGCCCGCGATGAGGAAGGGCCTGGTCTCGCCCATCGACAGGAGCACCATTCCCGGAACAGCCTGCAGCATGCGCACAGCCCACATCGCGGCGAGCCACGCCATGACGCCCCCGAGCCCGGCATAATTGGGCCCGAACGCAATCTGCAGAAGAGTGCCGCCGAGCAGCATCGCGGTGGCCAGATAGACCGACGCGACGATGGTGGTTGCTTCCGTCATGGCGGCGAACCGCCGCGTCAGCATTGCCGGGTCTGCGCGCGCGGTGGCAAACAGCGGTAGCATCAGCGACTGTCCGACCTTGGCCGCGATCAGCCCCGGAACCATCGCCACCATGAACGCAGCGCTGTAGCCTGCGAGGTCCTCGATGCCGATCATGTGGCCGATCACGATCCGGTCACCGTGATAGACGGCAATAAGCGGAAAGGCGCTGAGCCAGATCGGCCATCCGAAATCGATGAGGCGCTTGATGATTGCAGCATCGAACGCGGCTCTGTAGCGCCGGCGTGCGACCGCATGCGACACCAGCATCCCTGTCACGGCCTGCGCAACCGACAACACGACAACGGCATGGAAATCCGAAATGGCCGTTACGACCGGCCACGTCAGCGCCAGGGCAACCGCCTGCGGCAACACCTCGATCCACAAGAATGGGCGGTTATTGAGGTGGCGCTGGGCACGCCGTGCATCGAGATGCTGAAAGCCTTTGATGAGCGGAACGAGCGAGATCGCGGCGATGGATGAGGCCGCTTCCGGAACGGCGAAGAATGCGGCAATGGGCACCGACCCCAAGAGCAGCAAGACCGCAATAAGGATGCCGCGCAGGATGAGCGCGGTATGATTGGTGGCGATGAAGCGAGCTCTGGCTCCGTCCGGAGCCTGCACGATGAGCCGGTCGACACCGAGGTCGGTCAGGCTGTCGAGCAACTGCAACAGCAGCGTCAGGATCGCAGCGATACCGAAATCGCCCTTCGCCAGCATGTGCCCAAGCATCGCATTGCGGCCGAACGACATGATCTGCGACGCGGCAAAGCCCGACATCAAGAGCGCGCCCTGCCCTGCGACGCGGCGGCGAAGTGTGCGCGACGTCTTGTGGCTGTCTGCCATCGTGATCAAGCCTGGCCTGAGGACCGCTGACGAGGTAGCCGCCGCAGCAGCCCGGCGTAAGAACGCTCTGTGAGGCGGCCGGCCTCACGGTCGAGACCAGAACCGGAGAGACGCAGCAGCGCGCAGGTGGTCTGCATCCAGCGCGGACGAAGCGCATGGCTCCACTTCGCGCGGAACGCCTCTTGCGCCGCGTAGAAATCGGCGTTCTTCGTGCCGCCAGAAAGATGCAGCAGATGGAAATCGATCACCCACGCACTGTAGCCCGCAACATCCGCGTTGAGACACAGGTCCGGCCCATAGAAGTGAAATCCCTCCAGATCCGCCGAGCACCCGATGCGCGCGCTACGCTTCACGACGATGAAATTCTCATCAAGGCTCATGACGCGCACCGGCAGATCGCCGGAGTTGCGGTCTGCTCCGTGTGGGTCGGAAATACGATGCACCAGCACGCCGGGTTTCAGGCCGCCCGCGTTGCCGGCGAGCGCCCAGTGTGGGTCGCGGCGATCGAGATCGGCGAGGCGACGGTCGAGTGCCTCCAATCCGTCGGTCAGCAACCGTACGTCCTGATGGCAAAGGATGACATAGCGCCCGCGCGCCGCGTGGAGGAGCGCATTGAGCCCGCGATAGGCCCCGCTCTGAAGCGGCCCCCGGTTGTCGAGATAGAGGAATTCGGAATTCGAGCTGTCGAACCGACCCGCCGCGAATGTCTCGCGCATGGCCGCATACTGCTCGAGATTCGTCACGAGCGTGCCGATCGAGAAGCGCGGCGCCACCGTGCCACCGTAGGCAGCCGCGGTGAGGACATTGGGTTCTGTTTGATTTAAGAGACGCCTCCCACGGGAGCGGCGGCCATCGCCGGGCGGCGACATTCTGCATCGGTCAGGCGAGGCTGCGCATAGCCCCTGCGCCAATCGTCCCGCGCGGCCCAAACCTCGCGCCACGTGGCGGCAGCCTCGCGTCGACCGGCGTCATCTTTGACACGCTTTATCGCTGCACAAGCAAGCCAGCGCGTCAGCGGCCACAACATCAACAGAAATTGTCCGAACGCTACCGTACCACGTGGCCAATGCCGGGCGATGAGCGTGGATTTGGCCGCAAGCAGCTTCGTCATCTTGCCTGCCCGCGTTTTTTCCGATGCGCCGCCGTGGTGAATGATCGTCGCCGCGGGCGTCACGGTCGGCCGCGCGCCGATCCGCTTCGCACGCAGGCACAAGTCGGCTTCCTCGCCGTACATGAAGAAAGTGGGATCAAAACCGCCGAGCGCCAGCCACACCGCGCGCGGGATCATGAGAAAGCAGCCCGATACGATATCGACTTCGCGCACCGTATCGCGCGGCCAGCCGCCAAAGGCTTCCGGATTGAACACGGCCGATCGAGGAAACAGGCCCGCGAGCCCCGTGACGCGCATCGCCAGATTCCAAGGCGTGATGCGCTGCCAGCATGAAGCGGGGTTGAGGCTGCCGTCGGCAAAGAGCGTCCGGCCGCCCCAGATCAGCGCGCGTGGATTGGCGCGCGCAAATGCAACGAGCCGATCAACGGCGCGGTCAGTGACGACTGTGTCGGGATTGAGCAGCAACACGTATTGCCCGGTCGCATACTCGGCGGCGAGATTGTTGCCGCGCCCGAAACCGATGTTGTCACTGAGACGAAAGAGCTTGGGCTGTGCCGGGTGGGCCGCGATCGCATCCGCGGACCCATCCGTGGACGCGTTGTCTACGACGATGATTTCATAAGTGACCTCGCGCGTTTCGCGCACGGCCGATGAAATCGCCGCGAGCGTCATTTCGCGCGTGTTGAAACTCACGATCAGGATCGAAACGTCGATGCTGCGAGGCGAGGTCAAGGAACAAGGGCTCCCGGTGAAGCGCTGCCGTTAAGACTTTATTTACGGATGACGCGCGCGGTTCGGCGTCGGACTTGCACCACCATGCGCGCCCGATTTGAGGAAACGATTAACGACGCTCGTGCAGAGTACGGTCGAACCGGTTTGGCGTTCGAAGAGCCGCCTTAAAGGATCTGAAAACTCATGTCCGTCCTGCACCGCGACCTGCCCCTCGACCAGGAGACCACTGGAACGGGCGCGCGCCCTCGCCGCGACTACGACGGGATTATCTGCATAGGTGGCTCGGACTGGTGGTATCACAACCGTGGCCACTTCGATTTCCAGGTGATGCGCCGCTTCGCCCGCACCATGCCGGTGCTGTTCGTCAACTCGCTCGGCGTGCGCGTCCCCGACGCCTCCAAGCCCGGACAGTTCGCCGGCAAGATCCAGCGCAAGTTGAAGAGCCTGGCGCGCGGCGTCGTGAATGTTGAAAACAACTTCTGGGTGTTCTCACCTCTCAACATCCCGGGCCAGACGGGCAAGAAGATTTCTGGATTTGCACTCGCCCCTCAAATCCGACTCGCCGCGCGTCGCGCCGGCATCACGAAGCCGCTGCTTTGGATGCATTGCCCTGCAGGCGCCGACCTCATCGATGAACTGAAGCCCGTCGGCATGCTGATGCAGCGAACCGACCGGTTCGAAGCTTTCCCCGAAGGCGACCCGGTTCTGCTCGCTGAGCAGGTGACGAAAATCAAACGTGCCGCCGATATGGTCATCTACTGCGCACCGCATCTGATGGCGGAAGAGGCGGCCGAGGTGCGCAGCCAATTGCTCGTCACCCACGGGGCTGATATCAAAACCTTCATCGCTGAGGGATCGAAGCGCGCGCCGGGTCCGGCCGACGTCGCCGTGATCGGCAAGCCGCGCGTTGGTTTCATCGGCGGCATCGATGCCCACACCTTCGATCCGGATTTATTTCTCGCCGTTGCCAAGCAGATGCCCACCGTCAACTTCGTCCTGATCGGCAGCTGCTCGCTGCCCGAGGGGTGGTGCGATCTTCCAAATGTGCGCTTCCTTGGCCGCAAGCCCTACGACGTCATCGCCCGCTACATGGCGGCCATGGACGTGCTCATCATGCCCTGGAACAAAAGCGACTGGATCAAGGCCTGCAATCCGATCAAGCTCAAGGAATATCTGGCCGTCGGGCGTCCGGTCGTGACGACCGATTTTCCTGCGCTCGAAGGCTGGCGCGACCTTGTTCACGTTGCGAACGAAGCGGACACATTTGCGGGCCAAATCCGGGCCTGCCTCACACAGCGCCATGATCCCGTCCCCGCGCGTGCCCGTGTCGCGGGTGAAACTTGGGACGCCAAGGCAGAGATGATCCTGCGCGCCGTGAATGGCCTCGGCCTCATCTTTACGCCGTCGCAGGCTTCCCCCTCCTGGAGCGATGCGCTACGCGCGGTCCTCGCTCCAAAGGCCGCCAGCTGAAACTCTATTTTCGTCGGTGCGCGGCGTTTGCCGAAGTGACCCAGGGCCAAAGATAGCGCGAATTGGACCGTCATGCCGGCAGGGCGGCACCGGGAAGCGAGGGCCGGCTTTGCGGGCGGATGAAGCTCGGGTGTCGGGGGCGTATGGGTTGGGCCAATTGCGATGCGGCACTCTTCACGCGCTTGGTATCGGCCAGCGCACTGCCGAGGCCAAGAACGAAGTAGAGCAGCGCGTGCGGCACATTCCAGTAGTGCACCGTTGCGCCAAGCAGGCAGATCCCGATGAGCGAAATCAGCCATCCTGCCGATATGCGCCGGCGCAGCGGATCGCGGGATCCACGTCCCCGCTTCACGACACCGTAGCCAATCATGATGATGCCGGATGCAACCAGGAGGAAGGCGGGAATACCAGTCCGAAGCGCAAGAACCAGCCAATAGGCATCGATCGTCGATGAGGCCATCCATTTCGGCCGCTCCCAATCGGCCAAGCCGATACCGATCCACGGGCTGCCCCACACATTTTCCAGGCCATATTCCCAGATCAACATCCGGTAGTAGCCCGTCCAAGGGTCGAAGGTCGCAACCGAAATGAGGATCTGGACCGGCGGCCGCTGCGATACGAGCATGACCCCGAGGTAGAGCCCGACGAGAATTGCGAGCGTGATCTGCGCGCGAAACGGAATGGCGACGGTAAACCTATTCCACGCCATCATGGCGCACTGCAAGCTGAGGCTCAAAAGCGGTGCCGACGACATCGCCAGGAAAGCGGCCCCACCCATGCCGACCGCGCGGACATAACGCCAGGTCCTTTGTGGTTCGCACATCCAAACCAGCGCGAACATGGCTGCGCAGTACGTTCCGTAATGGATCGGATGGTCGAACGTCGAAGCGGCTCGCACGAGTCCTTTTCGAAACTCGACGGGCGGAAGCGGTGGCCCACCAAGCGCCTTCCGCAGGAGTTCGTGTATGAAGTGGGTGCCAGAGAGCGTGTCGAGCAGTGCAATAAGCGCCGCCAGCACGATTGAATAGAAGACCATGCGCATTGCGGCTTGCAGCGTTTCCAAATCGCGGATGTAAGCGCGCGCGATCGCATAGGCGCCGAGACTTTCCAGCGCCGCCGAGCCGCCGAAGGCAAAGCCGGCTCCGCCACCGTGATAGGTAAAGGCGAATATTTGCCAGAAGGCCAAGCCGAAAAAGGGGACGTCATAGAGTTTCAGCCGGCAGTCAGGGCGCAGGGCCAGCCGGTAAAGAGCGAACGGAATGAAGACGAGGAACACGACGCGGTGGGCGGACAAGCGCAGATCACCGACGACGAGCGACAGCTCGGTCGGTGAAATGAAGCTCAGGATCGCCAAAGTGACCGGAAGCGGCGTCTTCCTGAAAGCATCCAGCATTGACCGGTTCCTCCCCCTTGGGCCGGATCGGCGGATTAGTAGGCGTTGCGTCCCGACACCACGGCCACGAACGTGCGCGCGATGATCTTGAGGTCGAGCCACAACGACCAATTGCGTACATAATCGAGATCCGCCGCGACCCGTCCTTCGACGCTATCGCGCGTACGCGTCTCGCCGCGGAAGCCTGAAACCTGGGCCAGCCCCGTGAGGCCTGGCTTGACCTGGTGCCGATGCGGATAGGTGTCGACGATCGCCGCGAAGCGTTCGTCGTGCTCAGCCAGATGCGGACGTGGGCCGACCAGCGACATCTCGCCCTTCAGCACGTTGATGAGTTGCGGCAGTTCATCGAGGCTCGTGCGGCGCAGGATATGGCCGACCCGCGTGACACGCGGATCGCCGGCGATCGCCTGCTGCGCCTCGTCCTTCACATGGTGCACGGTCATGGTGCGGAACTTGAGCACGTCGAATGGCGCCTGATTGCGGCCGCTGCGCCGCTGCCGAAACATGATGGGTCCCGGGCTGTCGAGCTTGATCGCCAGCGCGATGATCGGGAACAGGGGCAGCGTTATCAGAAGCAAAATGCTGCCCGCGACAATGTCTTCTCCCCGCTTCAGGATGCGCTGCCAATCATCGATAGGCTTTTTTTTTCACGTCAAGGAGGCCGACCGTGCCGATAGCCGACACGGTGTGCGCCGGGCCGTTATCGAGAAGATCCGACGAAATATGCGTCACGACGTGCAGGCCGACAGGTAATGCTTCCAGTTGGCGCGCGATCTTGGTGATGCGTTGATCAGCGGATGGCGGCAGGGCAATGACGATTTTGTCGATTTCGTTGCTGCGGGCGGCGCGGACCAGATCCTCCAGACGGCCGGCGACACTGAGGCCCTCCGGATTGATACGATCGGTGCCCATGCGGTCGTCGAAGACGCCGGCGAAGTGGATGCCCGACGGAACGGCCTCAAGATGCTCCTTGACGCGGCGCGCGATGGACCCGGCGCCAAACACGGCGATGCGTTCGTCGAAAACGCCGTTCTTGGTCAGCCGTGCATAAAGCGTGTTCGCGACAGCGCGGATGAACAGCAACAGCGTGAAGCCCGCCGACAGTCCGACGCTGAGCCAGACCCATTCGTGATCGCCACGAAGGGCATAGGGCATGCCATGGCCGAGGAGACCGAACATCGTCACGGCGAGTGTGGCGAACAGAAGACCCGGCCGAACCGGAAAATCATGGAGCTTCTCGGGTGCATACATGCCGGAGAGACGAAGCATCATATGGACGATGATTGCAGCCGCGAAGCCCGACTGAACGAGCAGCGGCCAGTCGGTGACAATGCCGCCTGCCTTGCTGTAAATGATCGCCGGCAGCGTGAAAGCAACGAGAACTGCCATGATGTCGGCCACGCCAACGAGATCAGCAGCGAGGCGGCGCGGAACGCGGCGGCGCGGCGCTTTGGTGACGATCGGCGCCGCAGCGATTTCGGGGGCATTCATTGCAGCGGCAGTCTGCGGCTGAGCTTCGACGGTCGACATAGCAACTCCGGGTATGCGTCCATGCCACGATGAACGAAGGCAAGGACTTACAAATCTCGCTCACGATCGTGCACCGAACCCGCTAAAATTTGATTGAAAAAACAATCCTTTCGTTTGCATCTGTTCGGGCGCGGGTAAAGATAGTGTTCAGCTTTGCTCCCGTTTTTGCAGTGCCAGAAGGTGCGCCGGGTCAGGCTGCCCGCGCGATCGGCCTGGGCGCGGGCGATCCCATGCGGGTGCCGAGCGCGTAGCTGTCCTCCAGGGCATGCTGCGCAACTTTGTTCATGACCACACCAGCAACCTTGGCGTGGTTGAAGCCGAGAGACTGCAGGGCACGCTTGGCGAGCTGTTTCGGTGTCTGCCGCCACGTCGTGACGAACACGATCTGGTCGGCGTAATCGGCCAGGATGCGAGCGTCGACCACCGGCAACAACGGCGGCGCATCAACGATGATCACGTCGAACTGCTGCGTCAGGCTATGGATGGTCTCGGCCATCCGGCGAGAGGCCAGCATCTCCGGGCGCGCGGTTTCCAACGGAGTAGGGCTCATGGCCGGCAGGAAGTAGAGGTCCGAGGCCGTATCGTGCAGGATTGCGCTTTCGACGGGCAGACCGCGCACGAGCGTATCGAGCAGTCCGAGCGCACGTTGCGGAGCCAGTTTCCGCGTCAGCGGCGCCCGCCGCAGATCACCGTCGATGAGCAGAACGCGCTGCCCGGTCAATGCGTAATGGTGGGCCAGATTGGAGGCGAGGATGTCGGCGCCTTCGCCAGGCAGGCTCGAGGCAAGCATGATGACCCGCGACTTGCCCGACCGGTGCCGCATATCAAGTTCGCGCCGGATGCCGCGCACGCTCTCCGCAAAAATGCCCCGGGGTTCGGCCAGCACGAGCCGGATAGAGCGCAGCGGATCGACGCCGGGCCCCTCGACTGAAATGGCGGGAACCGACGCGATATGAGCGACTTCGAGGCTGCGCTCGATATCGTCAGGGTGGCTGACCCCAGGCGTCGCGAACTCGAGGCCGAGTGCGAGCATCATTCCGAGGCCGAAGCCGGCGATGAGAGCGATCAGCACGATCTGCTTGCGCTTCGGCGAGGAGGGATAGAGCGGCACGTCGGCCTGCTCCACGATCCGCGCGTCCGGCAGCTGCAGATCCTGTGTTTCCGATGTCTGCTTATAGCGTGCGAGAAGCGACTCGTAGAGCTGCTTGGAAGTCGAAGCTTCCCGCTGCAACTCCGAGAGCTTGACAGTTGCTTCCTTGGTTGCCGCTTCCTGCTCCTTGAGCGTTGTGAGCGACTGGCGAAGCTGCATTTCGCGTCGCTCGGCGACGACGTATTCATTGCGCAGATTGGCGACCTGCCGCCCGATTTCGACGGCGAGCTGGCTTTCGGCTTCGGCAAGCTCGGCCCGGACTTTTTGCATTTCCGGGTGGCGAGGACCGTACCGCGTGGCCAATTCCGCCTCACGTTTACGCGCCCCGGAAACAAATTCCTTCACAAGCCGGATCGTATTGCTGTCGAGGACTTCCGCGATGGTCGCCGTTCCCCCGACAGTCGTCGCGAGGCGCTGTGCGTTCTCGTACTTGGCCTTCGCCTCGGCCGTGGTGTTCCGCGCCGCTACCGTCTGCTCCATCAACCGCGCCAGCTCCTTCTCGGAAAGGATATTGCCTTCCGAGTCGAAGATGTTGTTGTCGGATTTATACATTGCTACCTTGCGCTCGGCCTGGGCCACGCGCTGCTGCATCTCCGCAAGCTTGCCCTCGAGCAGGTCGGTCGCAAACCCGCTGGCCTGCTTCTTGTTGGCAAGGTTGTTGGCGAGATAGATTTCGGCAATGGTATTGGCGATGCGCGCCGCCTTGATAGGATCGCCCGCGGTAAACTTAATCTCCAGCAGCAGCGTCATGCGCACACGCGAGACCTTGAGCCGCTCTTGAAACGCGGTCGCGAGTTCGTCACGTTCTGGCGTTGCCTCGCCGGGCGGAGTGCGGCCGACGAGCGTACCGTTAGGATCCTGATCGAGCCGGCGCTCGCTCTTGACGTGATGAGAGGGCTCCAGCGGCTGCTCCGAGGGCAGGTATCCAGCCAGGCCCAGTATTTGAAATACGCGCCGGACCTTCGATTGCTCCCGGAATTCCGCGTCGTCGCGCAGGTTTAAGACATCGATCACTTTCAACGCAACGGCGCGCGATGAGAGAACCTCGACCTCGCTGTCGATCGACGCGCTATCGCCTTTCAGATCCTCCACGACCCCGTCGAACTGAGAAATCGACTTCTTGCGTGGATCGATCTGAACCACCGCAACGCCGTCATAGCGGTTGGGAAGCGTCATCGAGAAGGCAACGGCCGCGAGCGTCACGAAGGTCGTAACCGCTCCAATGAGCGGCAGACGCCGGCGCACGGCATTGAAGGCGCGCTCGAGGCTGAATGCCCCGCCGCCGCTTTCGTCCATGCCTGTGTCCATCGTACCCATCGGGTGGTGGTGGTCCTTAGAATTTCAACGTGCCGCCAGCGCGGACGATGCTGCGATCGAGGTCGTAGCTGGGATCGTTCGAAGTCGCGGGTCTCATAGGTGTAGCCGAGCGTGAACAGCATGTTCTTGGTGTAGTAGTATTGAAGCGAGGCACCGGTCTCGAACACCTCGTCCTGCCGCGTGCTGCCGATGAAATCGACATTCGCAAAACCGACGTTCGCGGTAGCAAAGAGATCATGCCGGATTTCGTAGTCGGCCGAAGCGATCGCCGAGGTTTCGATACGGCCGCTATCGTCTGCGCCGAATTCATCAGCGATCCGGCGCGAAGCATTGGCCGAAAGCGTAAGCCGGTCTGTGGCCAGCCAAGTGACCTGCGCCTCCAGAAGCGAACTCGCGACGCTTCCAAGGTCCGATCGGTCGTAATCTCGCACGCCATAGCCGCCGAGCAGGCGCCAGCGCACCAGCGGATCCGTCTCGAAGGCGAGCCCTGCCGAGATTTCGTATCCATTCGAATTGCGGTTGCCCAGGCCAGGCGCCTCGGGTTCGTTGAATTGCTTGATGCCGCGCAAATTGGTCACGAAATCGAAGCCGGGTGAAATCCGGTAGCCGGCTCGCAGCTGCGCCGCATAGAGCTCCTGATCGCGATAATCCTGATTGAGGGTTCCGCCTCCGATGGCGGGAACGCTGTGATAGTCGAGTTTCTCAGCCGTTGCCGAGACCGTGCCGTAGAGGCGGCCGACATCACGCGTAAGGCCGACAGACGCGCGGAACTGATCCACGGGAACCGGCTCCGCCGCCGCAAGAGAAGCGGTGATCGCGGAGCGCTCTTCATGCTCGCGCTTGGCGAGCGCACTGACGGAGAACGTATGCGCGTGATCGATATGCAGAGCACCGCGCGCCGCACCGCCGAAGTTGGCATAATCCTGATCCGTGTTTTCGGCAAAGTTCATGAAGCGGCCGAAAACAGTCATATCGAAATAATGCCGCGGTAACTGCGACTGGATGGTCAGCTTCGGTGCCGTTATGAAACGCCAATCGGCGATCGGATCGTTCGCAAGTCCGTAAATATTGGAATCGTACGCGATCGTTTCGGTGATAGACGGGTAGATGAAGAAATTCCCCATCCGGAAGCCTTCCGGCGCCGCAAACCCGCGATCCGCTTCGGCAACCGATTGCGCGCCACGCTTGCGTGCCTCCATCCAATCGCGCCGCATCTCCTGGCTGGCGATCGTATCGGTGATGAGGTCAGCATTGTAGTCGAGGTCGATGGCCAGGGCTCCACCGAACGGAGCAGCGCTGAAAGCTGCAGCCGCCGCCGCGCACGCGAAGGCCTGCGCGTCGCGGCGCGGCCTCCGCTGGTCAGCAATGGTGGAGCTTGGCTTCACGGGCGTTCTCGGCTCGCTGATGTTGGCTTAAAAGAAACGCTCGGGGATTCGCACATTGTCCCCTGGTAGGATGGTGACCGTGCCGTTCGTTGGAACACGCACCTCGCCCGCTCCTTCACGCGAGACGATCGCGTAGGTCTGGTCGGCGCGGTACGTGTAGCCGCCCGCGATTGCGATCGCGTCCCGCAACTTCAAGCCGGTTTTGTAGGCAAACTCGCCACCGCTCTTCACCTCGCCGTGGATGTAGAAGGGGCGGTAGTTTGTGATCTCGACGGTGATCTTGGGGTTCTTGAGGTAGCCGTCTCCCAGCCGGTGCGCGACCGTTTCGCGAAACTGCGTTATGGTTTTGCCCTGAGCAGGAACTTCGCCAGCAAGGGGCAGCGCCACCTGTCCGGCAGCGTTCACCTCGACGGCACCCGACAGGCTCTCCTCACCGAAGACTGTGATTTTCAGCTTGTCGCCAATGCCGAGGCGGTACGAGGCGCCAAGCGCCGAGGGCGTGCCTTCGGTCATAAAGCTGGCCGGAGCCGGCCCGATCGTCTCCGAGCAGGCGGAAACAAGCAGTCCTGCCAAAATCGCAGCGACACAGCATTTGAACGCACTGACGAGTGACATACGCAATACTCAATTGCACGAGTGCGAAACCGATCGCGGAAAAGGCATGCTGGAGACATGCCTCCACCGCACCTTTCAAAAGAGCGCTGTTAGTATTAAAAGCGAGCTAACAAGAATGAGAAAAAGCCGCGCAAATTCCGTAATTTACATCTCGTAAGTAATTTCCGGAGTTCGCGCGAAACCATTTGTTTGCATTTCCGAATGTGGCCGTAAACGCCTCGTTGAGATGTGCCCCTTATTGTCCATTCTCGTTAATCGTGCGGGGAGTTGAACGTGACGACTGAAACCCTGTCTCCGGCCACCCAGCTGGTATCGGCCTACGAAGGCAAGGCAACGAGCTACTTCACCAATGCGCGCGCCGATTTCGTGCGCCTCTTGCCGCGTGATCCCACGGCTCGCGTCCTAGAAATTGGCTGTGGCAATGGCGCCACCGGAGCACTCGCCATGGCCCGGGGACGCGCAGGGCACTATGTCGGCGTCGAATTGATGGAGAGCTACGCCAATCAGGCGCGCGCCGTACTTTCGGACGTTCTCGCCGGTGATGTCGAGCGCATGGAGTTCGACTGGCAGCCGGCCGAATTCGACGCAGTTATTCTATCGGAAGTGTTGGAGCACCTGGTGGAACCGGGCGCCCTGCTTCGCCGTCTGTCGCGCTTCATACGTCCAGGGGGAATGGTGCTGGCAAGCTCGCCCAACATTGCGCATTGGAAAGTGCTGCGCGAACTCGTGAGGGGCCGCTTTGATCTTGCCGACCAGGGCGTATTCGACCGCACACATCTGCGCTGGTTCACGCCGGCCACGTTTTCTGCAATGTTTGAAAATGCAGGCTTTCGCATCGATCATGTCGGCCCGGTCAACCCGTTTTCGCCACGCGTCGAATTGCTCTCGCGCTGGACGTCGGGCCGCCTCGATCATCTCTTCATGACGCAGATTGCGGTGCAGGGGACGCGGCGCTGAAGCCCGCTAGAGCACCAGCAACTCGGCTTTGCCGCTCATGACGTCGTAGTCGCAGGCAAGCCGCGAGAAGCGATCGCCCACCGTCAGCCGCACGGCCGGATTCTTGTAGCGGGCATTCCAGAGGGGATGCTCGAACTGCCAGATCGGCACGCTAAGTCGCGGATTGCCGAGCAAGATCTCCGCCGTCTCCGGCTGCTTCCAGTTGACGGACCCGACGGCCACGGGCATGCCGCGCGCGTCCGTCTGAGGCCGATCTGCACACGCGGCTTGAGCGTGCAGCTGATAGGCCGCCAGAAGGGCTTCGTCGGCGGCCTCCCGGTGGAGCTTGTCCTGAGCCCAAACCTTGGCCGCGACCAGCAGCGCTAGAATGATGACGACCGCGCGCATCGCGGGCTTCCTTCGCTCAGTTCATGCCCTACGGCTGGCTACCCACGCAACCGCCCGCTAAGACGGAGAGGCAGCTGCAACCATCAAACAGTGTCGCTGATCCGGGTGAAGAAAGAGTAAGCCGCTGTGCCGCGCCGCAACGCCCGATTCCGCGCTGCCACAACCCTTGTCAGCCGCCCGCCCTTGCGGCATGAGGGGCGATCCTCAACGAAAGTCGAACCCCGGGTAGGATACGCAACCTATGTCAAAGAAGAAAATTCTGATCACCTGGCCTCTGCCGGATGCCGTGATGGCCCGCGCCCGGGAAACCTATGACGTCATCGCCCATGGCGACGATCCCAAGATCACCATCGACGAGATGCTGGAGACCGCGAAGTCTGTCGACGCGATCCTCCTGACGCTCAATGAGAAGTGCCGCGCCGACGTAATCGAGCGCATCCCCGAGAACATCAAGTGCATCTCGACCTTCTCGATCGGCTTCGACCACATCGATCTGGAAGCCTGCAAGAAGCGCGGCATCAAAGTCGGCAACGCGCCTCACGGCGTCACCGTCGCAACCGCCGAAATCGCCATGCTGCTGCTGCTGGGATCGGCACGCCGCGCAGGCGAGGGCGAGGCTATGATCCGTCAGCGCCGCTGGCCGGGCTGGCAGCCGCTGCAACTCGTCGGCCAGCGCCTCGATAACAAGAAGCTCGGCATCTACGGCTTCGGCAAGATCGGTCAGGCGCTAGCACAGCGCGCCCGCGGCTTCGACATGGAAATCCACTACTACGACATCTACCGCGCCAAGCCCGAGGTCGAAACCAAATACAACGCGACCTACCACGAGACCCTCGACAGCCTTTTGAGCGTGTCGCAGTTCTTCTCGATCAATGCGCCCTCGACGCCCGAAACACGCGGCTTCTTCAACAAGGCCACGATCGAAAAGCTGCCGCAGGGCGCCATTGTCGTGAACACGGCGCGCGGCGATCTCGTCAACGACGAGGACATGATCGCAGCGCTGAAATCCGGCCGCCTGGCGTATGCCGGTCTGGACGTCTTTGCCGGCGAGCCCAAGATCAACGAAGGCTACTACGACTTGCCGAACACGTTTCTGTTCCCGCACTTGGGGTCTGCCGCTGTCGAAGCGCGCAACCAGATGGGCTTCGAAGCACTCGACAACATCGATGCCTTCTTCGCCGGCAAGGACATGCCCTTCAAGCTGGCCTGAACGACTGGTAAGTAACGATGATAGTGGGCCGGGTGGCGTTTGCCGCCCGGCTCTTGCTTTTTTCACCATCCCCCCCAAGCTGAACCCTCTTGAGGTCCGGCCATGCACGCAAAACCGACATCGACCGAAATAACAACCGCATTGATGCGGCCGCCGGTTCGCACCGCAGTGCCAACGATCGGCCTCGCACTCGGCGGCGGCGGCGCGCGCGGCCTTGCCCACGTCGTCATGCTCGAAGCCTTCGACGAACTGGGACTAAGGCCCAATGTTATGGCCGGCACCTCGATCGGCGCTGTTATCGGCGCGGCTTATGCATCGGGTATGGCCGCACGCGAGATCCGCGCGCAGATGCAGGAGGTCCTGTCGGGCCGTCTCGAGCTCATGCGCGACCTGTTCACGGCCCGCGCCCGCACGCTGCCGCGTGTCTCCCGCATTTTCTCACCCATGAATGCCGTGCTCTCACCCCAAGCCGTGCTGGAGATCATCTACCCCGCGCGCGTCGCCCGCGATTTCGCTGAGCTGCAGATCCCCATGAAGATCGTGGCAACCGACTTCTACGCGCTGGATGCGCGCGTTTTTGAAACCGGTTCGCTGCGCCAGGCGGTGGCTGCAAGTATGGCGCTGCCCGCGATTTTTGAACCGATCGTGGTCGACGGCCGCGCTTATGTGGATGGGGGCCTCGTCAATCCGCTGCCCTATGATCTCGTGCGCGAGGGAACGGATATCACGGTTGCGATCGATGTGTCTGGCGTCCCGGTTCCCGCTCCCGATCGCGCCCATCCGACCGCCACGGAAGCGCTCTTCGCCGCATCCTTCATTTTCGAGCGCACGATCATCCGTGAAAAATTGAAAACGCAACAGCCCGACGTGCTCATCCAAGCGGGAACAAGCCACTTCCAATTGCTCGACATCTGGAAGATTGACGACATACTCGCCGCAGCCATTCCGGCGAAGGAGGAGCTGAAGGTGAAGCTCGACCGCATCCTGGGCTCGGAAACGCTACCGATTCAAATGGCCGAGACGCGCGCGCTGCCGGTGCTGCGCACCGAGACGGCAACAGCCGTTGTGACCGCAGAACAGCCGCGCCTCCTTCGCCGCCTTAAGTCTCTGAAGCGAGCCCCGAAGTCGAGACGCTAACCGCGCCTCTCGGTGAAGAACGATTTGAGGATCAGGCTCGCTTCGTCCTCGCCGAGACCAGGATAAATCTCGGGCGTGTGATGGCACGTCGGTTGCGAGAACACGCGCGCCCCATGTTCGACGCCGCCCCCTTTTGGGTCGGCGGCACCATAGTAGAGCCGCCGGATGCGCGCGAACGAGATCGCTGCCGCGCACATGGGGCACGGTTCCAGAGTGACGTACAGATCGTGATCTGGCAGCCGTTCCGACTGCAGTGCCCGGCAGGCTTCGCGAAGTGCCAGCACTTCGGCGTGCGCGGTCGGATCGGAGAGTTCGCGTGTCCGGTTGCCGGCGGTTGCCACCACGCGCCCATCCGGCGCGACGACGACCGCGCCCACGGGGACCTCGCCACGGGCTGCGGCGAGCCGCGCTTCGCTGAGCGCGAGTTCCATGTGGCCGGGCTTCGCGGGCGGTGTCATAACGGCTTCCCCAACGAGCGGATCGCCCGCCCCCATTGCAAAGAGCCCGCATCTGATGCGCAAACCCTTTTCCGGTCAACGTCCGCCACGCGGAGGCGGTAAAGGACCAGGTCGTTCCGACGGTCGCGATGGTCCCCGCAAGGACGTTCGAACCAGTACAATCAGCGCAGAAAAGCGCACGGGCCCAAATGAGGGCCGCGGAGACAAGCGGCGAGGCGATGAGCGCCCTGCAAAGCACCGCTCATCCGGTCCTCGCCATGGCAAGGTGCGCTCGTCGGGATCGCTGCCCTCCGGCGCACGGCCCGGCGGACCTCAGAAGGCGCCCGCACCTGCACCGCTCAGCGAACCCATGCGCATCGCCAAGGCGATGGCGCGTGCCGGCCTCTGCTCGCGTCGCGAAGCCGAACGCTGGATCGCGGACGGCCGCGTCGCGGTCAACGGCAAGATTCTCGAAACACCCGCCTGCGAAGTCGGCCCAGGCGACAAGATCCTGGTAGATGGCCGTCCGCTGCCCGCCGCCGAACCCGTTCGCCTCTGGCGTTATCACAAGCCGAAAGGTCTCGTGACGACGCATCAGGATCCGCAAGGCAGACCCACCGTATTCGACAAACTGCCGCCGGAAATGCCGCGCGTCATTTCGATCGGCCGCCTCGACTTCAATACCGAAGGCCTTCTCCTGCTGACCAACGACGGCGCGCTTGCCCGTCATCTCGAATTGCCCGCCACTGGCTGGTTGCGTCGCTATCGTGTCCGCGCGCGGGGCCGCGTCACTCAAGCCGATCTTGACGCGCTGAAAAGCGGCATCGAGATCGAGGGCATTCGTTACGGACCCATCGACGCGACGATGGACACGGTGCAAGGCGCCAATGCCTGGCTGACGATCGGCATCCGCGAAGGCAAGAACCGCGAAGTTCGCAAGGTGATGTCGTCGCTCGGCCTCGAGGTCTCGCGTCTCATCCGGATTTCTTTCGGACCGTTCGAATTGGCCGAACTCGTTCCCGGCGCTGTCGAAGTGGTGAAGCGCAAGCATCTAGCCGAACAGCTTGGTCCCAAACTCGCGGGCGAATTCGGTCTCACCGAGACGCCCGAGCAGCGCAAGGAGCGCCACGCGCGCGGCAAACAGAAGAGCACCGGCGACGAGGACGAAACGTGAGGATCGTCGGCGGCAGGTTCCGTGGCCGTGCCATCGCGAGCCCGGAGCACGAAGGCGTGCGGCCAACATCCGACCGCGTGCGCGAGAGCGTTTTCAACATTCTCCTGCACGGCATCGAAGACTTCGCCATCGATGGCCTGCGCGTCATCGACCTCTTCGCCGGCACCGGCGCATTGGGCCTTGAAGCCCTCTCGCGCGGAGCATCCTACTGTTTGTTCGTGGAAGACGGTGCCGAAAGCCGTGGCCTGATCCGGGAAAACGTCGAAACATTTGGCCTCACCGGCAACACACGATTGTTCCGCCGCGATGCGACCGATCTGGGCCCCGCCTCTCCCATGCAGCCGTTCGGCCTCGCCTTCCTCGACCCACCCTACGGCAAGGGTCTCGGCGAACGCGCGATCATCTCTCTGCGCGACGGCAAATGGCTGACGCCCGGTGCTATCGTGATTTGGGAGGAACGCGCGTCGAGCGAGCTGCCGTGGCCCGAGGGCTTTACGGAACTCGATCGCCGCACGTGGGGCGACACTCAGGCCGCCTTCGCACGCTTCGCCCCCTAGACCGCGCGCAGATCACGCCCGACGGAAACGGGAAACCGCGATGTCGGCGCTCCGCTCGCGCGGGCTTCGAGCGCCAGCAGTTCCTGCGGAAACGGCATCTTGGTCGAGCGCAGGGCAGCGCCCATCAGTGAGGCGTTCGCGTGCAGCGACAGCACATGATGATGCACGTCGCCCTCGACGAACGCACCATCCATCAGATGCACGATGCCTGCATGAACGGTGCCGACGATCTGACCCTGAACGTAGAGTTCGCGGGTGGTGATGTTGCCGAGCACGTAGCCGTCCCGGCCGATGTCGAGGCGCGAACATAGAATGTCGCCTTCGAACCAGGTATCGAGTTCCACCTGACCCGCGGCAACGAAGTTACCGCGCAGGACGCTCGACGTCGCGATCTTGAACATGGAACCAACGCAATACGAATGGGTGCCCACCCATCATCAGAAAAGCTCACGTCCGTGGTGGAATTTGGGCATCATCACTAGCAATTCTTATGCTCAGCGACGACCGAATAAGCGCTCGATATCTGACAGCTTGAGTTCGACATAAGTGGGCCGCCCGTGATTGCATTGCCCGGAGTAGGGTGTCGCTTCCATCTCGCGCAGTAGCGCGTTCATCTCTTCAGGAGCCAAACGCCGCCCCGCGCGAACGCTGCCGTGGCAGGCCATGCGCGAGCAGATCGCTTCCAGCCGGTCACGCAGAGCAAAACCCTGCCCCTCGGACAGGATCTCTGCTGCGAGATCGCGCACGAGCCCCACGACATCCGTATCGCCGAGAAGGGCCGGAACTTCCCGCACGGCCACCGCACCCTGCCCGAATGGCTCGAGCACCAGCCCAAGTTCGGCCAGCTCACTTTCGCGCTCGGCAAGTGCGAGTGCCTCGTCGTCACCCACGTCGATGATGGCGGGAATGAGCAGGCACTGCCGCGCGACACCGCCGTTCGACAGCATCGATTTCATTCGCTCATAGACCAGCCGCTCATGCGCCGCGTGCTGGTCGACGATGACGACGGAGGACCGGGTCTGTGCAACGATGTAGGTTTCGTGCAGTTGCGCCCGTGCGGCTCCGAGCGGCCGGTCGAGAAGGTCGGTAGAAAGCGGCGCCGCATGCGCCCGCGTATCCGCGCTCGGTGCGTCGAACGCGGAGAACGGTGCCTGCATCGCTTCTGCCAGCCCCGCGGGCAGGTGCGTCGGCCCGCGCTCCGCAGTAGAGGTGTAGGAGGCCGGGTTCGGTGCCGAGCTGCCGGCAGAGCGCGCAAGCGTTTCCAGCGTCAACCCGCCGCCGCGTGAACTCGCACGATGCCCCGCGCCTTCCAGCGCATGCTGGATGGCACCGATCATCAGGGCGCGCACCCGGCCACCGTCTCGGAACCGCACCTCCGCCTTCGTCGGGTGGACGTTCACGTCTACGTCGGTGGGATCAAGGGTGACGAACAGGGCCAGCAGGGGATGACGACCCTTCGGGATGAGATCGCCGTAGGCTGCGCGCACAGCCCCCACAAGCACCTTGTCCCGCACCGGGCGGCCGTTGACGAAAAGGAACTGCTGCCCGGCATCCGGGCGATGCAGCGTCGGCAGGCCCGCGTAGCCCAGAATGCGCACGCCGTCCCGTTCGCCGGATATCGCCAGCGCATCGGCCATGAACTCGCGTCCCATGATGCGGCCAAGGCGCTGCAAAAGTCCGGCGGCAGAGGCCTCGCAACGCGGCAGACGCAACCCCGTACGTTCGCCCGTCGTGACGGAAAATCCGACATCCGGATGCGCCATCGCCAGACGTTTAACCATCTCGGTAACAGCCATGTTCTCCGCCCGCTCGGACTTCAAGAACTTCAGCCGCGCCGGTGTAGCAGAAAAGAGTTCGCGCACGTCCACGCGCGTACCCGCATTGATGGCGGCCGGCTTCAGCCCGCTCTTCTCGCCGCGCTCCACGATGATTTCAAAACCATCGCGCTTCGAGGGCGGCCGCGACGCTATCGACAGCACCGCGACGGACCCGATCGACGGCAGCGCCTCGCCGCGAAACCCCAGCGTGCGGATATCGAACAGATCATCCTCATTGAGTTTCGAGGTGGCGTGCCGCTCGACGGCGAGCAGCAGATCCTCCGGCGGCATGCCCGCCCCGTCGTCAGTGACGCGAATGAGCGACAGCCCGCCGCCCGCAGTCACGATCTCGATCTCGCGCGCATCCGCGTCGATCGCGTTTTCGACGAGTTCCTTCACGACGCTCGCCGGCCGCTCGATGACCTCACCGGCGGCGATACGATTGACCGTTTCGGGCGCGAGCTGGCGGATGGCCACGGGCGAATCTCCTTGAGATCCCCTGCTTAGCAAAGCACGGGGTGGAGGGCAGCCGCGGCGAAGACACCATGAACAGGTTCAGGCGCCGAGGCGCTGTTTTGTCAGGACTTTCGCCAGTTCGACGGCCGGTTGATCGAAAGGATCGAGGTTGAGGAGCCGCCCCGCCACGATCGTCTCCATCATGAAGTGCATCAGGAGGGCGCCGGCGGCATGCGCATCCAAGTTCGCAAAGTCGATCGTGCGCACCGGCCGGCCGGCCTTGTTGAGGGCCTGGGCGATGGCGTGGCCCTGCGCATCGACGATATCGCCAATCGCCTTGCCGCCGATAAAGCCGATGCCGGCCTTCGCCGCGAGCGCTTTATCAACGACGGGTCCCGAACCTTTTGGCGACAGGCGAATGATGGTCGTGGCGATCTCGCGCGGCCCATCCATGAACAATTGCAACTGGCTGTGCTGATCGACCGGACCGACCGCTGGGATGGGCGTCGTGCCTTGCCCCCCTTTGCCCAGGCTTTCCGCCCAAAGCTGAACGTACCAGTCGGCAAGTTTGCCGAGCCGGTCCGAGTAAGGCATCAGAACGAGCGAGCGAATGCCGCGATCCTTGGATAAGGCCACCATCGTCGCGGCGCCGGCGGCAAAAGGAATGTCCTCTACCGGTGCGGCTTCGAGCATCGGCTGCAAAATCGCGCGCGCGCCGGCGCGGATTTCGCGCGCATTGAGACCGCGCGCCATCGCTGGCAGCAGACCGACATTGGTGAGACATGAGAAGCGCCCGCCAATGCCGGTGTGGTGTTCGAGGAGCGGGATGCTCAGAGATTGGAACAGTGCCCGCAAACCATTCGACTTGCCCGGCGCATCCGGCTCCGTGATGCCGAGAAAGTAAGATGGGATACGGTCGCCGAGCCCAGCCGCCTGGATGGCCGAGATCGTCGCGATCGCCTGCGCCAGCGTCTCTGCCGTCCCACCCGACTTGGACGTCACGATGAAGCGCGTCTTGGCAAAGTCCGTCGCAGCTAAAAGAGCTTCCAGCGTGCCGCCGTCGAGATTGTCGTAGAAGCGGATACGTGGGCGGCTGTGTGGAGCCTTGGCCGCCGTGTGCGGAATGCCCCAGCCTGCAATCTGCGCCAGGGTCTGTCCACCGAGACTCGAGCCGCCGGTGCCGAAAAAGATGATCGTCTCGGCGCCCTGCGAGAGTTTGCCGAGAGCTGCTTCGGCCGCATCGATGTCGGCTGTCTCTTCGACGATGCGCAGGAGAGGCAGTCGCGCGTGGTCGTAGTCGGCGCGCAGGCGTTCGAGTGCGGCTTCCGCTTTGTTGAACCACGCAGCCAGCGAAACGCGCTTCAATCCATGCGCACCGATGGAGTCTTCGAGGCAGCCGGAAATGTCCTGCACATAGTCAGCGGTTTTGGACACGGCGTTCCTCCTCGAAGTCGGTCTGTGGACTTTGAATGATCCCTTGCGGTAACGGGTTTTAGTGGACCCGCCAAGGCCCAAAACGTGCGAACCGGCGTCGCCGCCAGTTCGCTTCAGGACCGTGAGGAATTCGGCAAATTCTGATTGCTTACCAGCCGTACTTGCACTGGTGCCAGCGCTTGTACCACTTCGAATTGCCGGTCTCGTCGTAGCGCTCGAGCAGCCAAACGCACCCATACGAGCGGCCGAAACTGCGATATCCGTAACCGTAACCTGGGTAGCCATCACCGATGATCACAGTGAGGCCGTGGCGATGCCTGTGCTTGCCGCCGGCTTCCGCGTCGCCGGCATGGTCATGGTTGCTAAGGCGGTGAGAGCGGCCAAACCGGCAGCAAGGCTTTGCAGAGACGTGCGCATATACTGAACTCCCGTTGGAATGTTGCGGGCGCGGCCCGACGATTTGGTCCGCTCGATAGAGGCAACATTTCCACGGGCTCGAGGCCGGGCGCTGTAACAGGAGGAACAGGCCTCATTTACGTGCTGCGGTGCGCAGCACCGATAATGCGCAAGATGTCCTCTGGCGGCGTGTCGATCGGCAAACGGCGGAACTCGGCGGGCTGACCGATCGCCTGTTCAAGTCGCCGGTGAAAAGCGGTGCGGTCGATTTCAATAGTGCCGAATTGCTTCAGATGCTCCGTCACGAATTGCGTGTCGAGCAGACGAAATCCGCCGTAGATGAGCCGCGCAGCGAGATACACGAGCGCGATCTTCGACCCGTCGCGTTCATAGGAAAACATGCTCTCGCCAAAGAATGCCCCGTCGAGCGCCACGCCGTACAGACCTCCAACGAGCCTATCCCCGTTCCAGACTTCGACAGTGTGGCAGTGCCCGAGCCGGAACAGTTCGCGGTAGAGCGCTCGGATACGTCCGTTTATCCAGGTGGAATCCCGGCCGTCTCGCGATCCTGCACAGCCGTCGATCACGCCTTCATAGTCGGTGTCGATGCGCACCTGCAGAGGAGTGGAACGGATCGTACGCCTCAAGCGTGAGGGAACGTGCACCGCGTCCAGCGGAAGCACGCCACGGTTTTGCGGCTCGATCCAGTGCAGCGCGGGATCGTCGGCGCTTTCCGCCATGGGAAAGATCCCGCAGGCGTAGGCCTTCATCAGGACCTGCGGTGTAATCTCGATCAGGATGTCGTCACGCGACATCGGCGCGGATGCCCCTGCTCAAACCCAATTAGGGTCGGACTTTAACGGGCTTCGCCGGGAAATGCGAGGGTGGCAAACCACCCCCCAGGTCCGCGAATTCAGGCCAGCACGAAAATTCCGTTGTGCGCCAGGCCGCCCGATGGCCGATAGCCGGCGTTTTTCAGAACGCCGATCAGATCGCCCTGCCAGCTTTCGACATTCGCCTCCAGGACGACGGCTCGCGGGTAGAGGCTGCGCGGAACCGAGGTAAGGTAGGGAATGAGAACCTTATCTTCGAACCCTTCCACGTCGATCTTGATGGCGTCGACATGGTCGAACCCGGCCTCACTCACGAGACCGGCCAGGGTCCGCACCGGCACCTTGATGATCGTCTTGCCGCCCCGCGCCTCACGATCGAGTTGCAGCGAAGAGCCGCCCATATTCGTCTCCTCCAGCGCAAATTCCATGTCCCCGTCCACATCAGCAATGGCCGCCTGCACAGCACGAACGTTCGTGAGACCGTTCGCCGCCGCGTTGAACGCGAGGCGATCGAGAACAATGGCGTTGGGATCGACCGCGATTACGCGCGCGTCCGGCCCGGCGTTCTTCGCCACGAAAACGCTATAGGCGCCGACGTTGCTGCCGATATCCAGGAACGTGAACGAGGCGTGCAGACGCGATTTCAAGAAGTTGAGTTCTGTAGGGTCGAAGAACTGCGGAGTTACGATAAGACGCTTCTCGCAAGCGTTATTGCCTGCGTGGAGCCGCATCTTCTGACCGATCACCTCCAGATCGAGCGGGTCGCGCCTGAGCCGCCGCATCGCTGAGCGAATGAACGACGCCGTGCGCCTTCCGACTTTGGTCGGCGGAAGCCGCCGTCCGAGCGCGATGAGCCGCCCCTCGAACGCCGTTGGCTGATAGGTCCCGAACGGGGCGTCACAGTCGGCCACGTCTGCTCCTCGTGCCGGAAGCCAATCAGGACTTTCCGAGATACTTTTCCAGCCAGTGAATGTCGTACATGCCATTCACGACATCCGGGTGCCGAACGAGTTCATGGAACAGCGGAATGGTCGTCTCTACGCCGTCGATGACGAACTCGGAGAGCGCACGCTTCAAGCGCATCATGCACTCGTTGCGAGTTTTGCCGTGCACGATGAGCTTCCCGATCAAACTGTCGTAATAGGGCGGAATGCGGTAGCCCTGGTACGCGCCGCTATCGACGCGGACGCCAAGTCCTCCGGGAGGATGCCAGTAGGTGATCTGGCCGGGCGAGGGACGGAACGTGCGTGGGTTTTCCGCATTGATCCGGCATTCGATGGCATGCCCGGAGAGAATGATGTCCTCCTGTTTGAAGGATAGTCCGGCTCCCGAGGCCACGCGGATCTGTTCCAGCACCAGATCGATGCCGGTGATCGCTTCCGTCACCGGATGCTCCACCTGGATGCGCGTGTTCATCTCGATGAAGTAGAACTCGCCGTCCTCGTAGAGAAACTCCACCGTGCCCGCACCGCGATACTTGATCGTCTGCATGGCCTGAGCCACGGTCTCGCCGATGCGCTTGCGCGATTCCGCGTTGATGGCCGGCGAGGGGGCTTCCTCGAAAACCTTCTGGTGCCGGCGCTGCAGCGAACAATCGCGCTCGCCGAGATGGACGGCGTTGCCCAGCCCATCGCCGAAAACCTGAATTTCGATGTGGCGCGGCTTGGTCAGATACTTTTCGATATAAACGCTGTCGTTGCCGAATGCCGCTTTCGCTTCCGACCGGGCGGTGGCGAATGCGACCGGCAGATCCTCGACACTGGTCGCGACTTTCATACCGCGACCTCCGCCACCCGCAGTCGCCTTGATGAGCACGGGGAACCCCATGCTCTTTGCGACCTTCATTGCTTCCGTCTCGGTCTTCACCGCGCCGTCCGAGCCGGGCACCACCGGGATGCCGAGCTGCTTCGCGGTCTCTTTCGCCTGGATCTTGTCGCCCATGATGCGGATGTGTTCCGACGTCGGGCCGATGAAGGTGATGTTGTGCTCTTCCAGGATCTCTGCGAAACGCGCGTTCTCCGATAGGAAGCCGTAGCCCGGATGCACCGCGTCCGCGCCTGTGATCTCACAAGCAGCCATCAGGCGCGGAATGTTGAGGTAGCTGTCGGACGAGGTTGGCGGGCCGATGCACACGCTCTCGTCGGCGAGGCGGACGTGCATGGCGTCAGCATCCGCTGTCGAATGGACGGCGACCGTGGCAATGCCGAGTTCCTTGCACGCGCGCTGGATGCGCAGTGCGATTTCACCCCGGTTTGCGATCAGAACTTTGTCGAACATGTTTTATCCGGCAGCGGCCCCGGGATGCGGACAGTCAGGAGCGCGAAGCGCCACCGGTCTTGTCCTGCCAGGGTCGATGCCCTCCCTTATTCGATGACCGCGAGGACCTCGCCGAATTCCACCGGCTGCCCATTCTCGAAGAATACCGCCGTCACCGTACCTGACCTCGGAGCAGGGATCTGGTTCATGGTCTTCATGGCTTCGATGATGAGCAGCGTATCGCCCTGCTGCACGCGGCTGCCGATTTCGATGAAGGGCGGCGCGGATGGCTCTGGCGATCGGTAAGCAGTGCCGACCATCGGCGACTTGACGGCGCCAGGATGCTTGGATGGATCGCCGGCGGCCGCCGGTGCGGCGGCGGACGCGGCGACGGCCGGCGCGGCGGCAACATGCGACGCGGTTATCGTCAGCGACCGAGCGACACGAACCTTGAGCCCGTCCTTCTCGATCTCGATTTCAGAAAGCCCTGTCTCGTTCAGAAGATCCGCCAGGTCGCGGATGATCTTCTGTTCGGGGCTTTGTGCTTCGGCCTTGTCTTTGCCCGTCATGGTCCGTCTCACCTTATTCGGCCGCGGCTTGGCTAGCCGCGGCGTTTTCTTGGCCGTTGACTTTTTGTGCTTCGCGGTCACGCCGCAGACTTTTTGTCGAGAATGCCGCGCACGGCTTCGAGCGCGAGTTCATAGCCCTTTGCACCGAGCCCGCAAATCACCCCGGTCGCGGCCAGCGACACGTAGGAGTGCTGCCGAAAGCTATCGCGTCGAAAGATGTTCGAGAGATGCACTTCGACGACCGGCAGCTCGGAGGCCTGAAGTGCATCCAGAAGCGCCACCGACGTGTGCGTCAGCCCGGCGGCGTTGATGATGATGGCCGACGCGGCGGTCCGCGCCTCCTGCACCCACCCGATCAGTTCGCCCTCGGCGTTGGATTGCCGAAACTCCACCGTCAGGCCGAGCGCCTTTCCCCGCGACTTCGCCAAAGTCTCGATGTCGGCGAGGGTGTCACGGCCATAGATCGCCGGCTCGCGCTGACCGAGCAGGTTCAAGTTGGGTCCGTTGAGGATATAGACCGGCTTTGCCATGGGACCGAGATTGATGACGGGCGGGGGCACGGCGCTGGACGAGCCGGCCGTCAGGATCGCTCCCCCGCCTTGCCCGCCTATTCCGTACAACCCGGGGGTCTAGCAGCTTTCCAAAGGCGACGAAAGAGTTTGAGCCCGCCGTGCAACGATGCAGCAGTGGGAAAATCATCTTATCCGCCAGAACTTTGCGTCGAAACGCTGCGGTGCCGCAGTCATTGTCCGCTCAGCAGTAGGCGCAACCCGACTGGCGCAGGGCGGCGATCTTTGCCGTCAACTGGTCGAGCAGGTCTTCCGGCGCACCGCCGATGGCCTCGCTGCCGACCAGGAAGTGCGGCGTACCGGTGATGTTCATTTTGCGAGCCAGAGCCTCGACGCGGGCCAATTCGCCTTTCACCGCGTCCGAGTCTTTGTCTGCTTTCAGTTTTGCCACATCCAGACCGAGCTTGCCTGCGGTCTCCAGCGCGAACGCCTCCGTCACCCGGCCCTTGCTGTCGATCAGCGCCTGATGCAGTTCCCAGTACTTGCCCTGGGCTCGCGCGGCGAGCGCGATCTTCGCAGCCTCCTCCGAGTCCTTACTCAGAATGGGAAGCTCCTTGAAAACCACGCGGACGTTGCCGTCCTTCTCGATCAGTTCTCGAACGTTGTGGAAGCCGCGCTTGCAGTAGCCGCAGTTGTAATCGAAGAACTCGACGACGGTGATATCGCCATTGGGATTGCCCGCGACCGGCGCATCCGGATGGCGGTAGATCTCCTTAGCATTTTCGGCGACAAGAGCCTTGGTCCGCTCGGCTTCTTCCTTTGCCATTTTCTGCTCGAGCGCGCCCTGCACCTCGACCATCAGTTGCGGATTTTGCAGCAGGTAGTCCTTCACGATCTGCTCGATGCCGCGCTTCTGGGGATCGGTGAACATCGAGGTATCGGCCACCACCGCGCCACCGCGCAACGGGCCAAGCAGCAGGAACCCGGCTGAAAGTGTAACCGCGGCTACAAGCGCAGCCACGGCCAGACGCGACGGGCGTCCCGTCGGCTCTGTGTTCTGCGAGGAAGACGAAGTGTCGGCCATTGGGAGTGCTCTTTTTGCTGAGGCGCGGGTAGATACCGCGCAAGAAAGGACGGTGAGACCCGTTTTATCAGGTCTGCGGCTTGTAGTTCAGAATGTCGTCGGCCTTCACCCATTCCGGGCTGCCGGCCTTGAGCGCTCCTTGCGCGCGGCGAGCGAACTCCTGCGCCTGCTTGATGGCGCCGAAATAGAACAAGCCTTGCGCACGCGCCAGTTCGGCCTGAGGTATCAGACCTTTATCGTAATACGCTTGGCCCAGCATATTGTACGCCATGGCGTTTTCGCCCTCACGCGTGATCGCCTTGCGCAGAATTGAGATCGCCTCGTCGAGCAAGCCCGGCTGCTTGGATTGGATCATGCTCTGCGCCAGCTGCACGGCGATGAGCGGCGCTTCGCCGTTCGACAGCTGCAGAGCCTTCCGCAGCAGCGGGATGGATTCGGCGAACCGGCCACTTTTCTGGAGAAAGTCGGCCTTCAATTCGTAGAAGTAAGGGTTCTGGGGCTCCAGTTTGATCAACTGATCGGCGTCCGCCAGAGCCGCCTCTAAACCACCGCCACCCATACGGAACCGCGCCGCCGTGCGCGCATATTTCGCGGGCAGGCTCTGGTCCGAAGACGGGTACCGGTTGAACACGGTCTGCGGGTTCTCGATATAACCGGAGAGCTTGGCGCGCATCATGTCGTGGCGCAACTGCAGGGCCGGTGTATCCGTGACCCCGAAGTTGGGGCTCGTCTCGACCAGCTGGCGCAAACGCGCAAGACGATCGGTGGCGACCGGGTGGGTGCGCGCAAACGGATCGCGGTTTTGGTCGGAAAAGAGTTCCTGCCCCGCGAACCGCTCGAATGTGGTCAGCATCCCCTGGCCCGATTGGCCAGTCGCATTGAGATAGCTGAGGCCGGCCTGGTCGGCCGCCGACTCCTGTGAGCGCCGCTCAGCCGTGAGGCCGCGCATGATGAGTTCGCTGCCGCCGGAGAGTACGCTTTGACCGGCGCCGCCGAGATCCCGGCCGCTGTCGCCACCCGCAACCCCACCGGCCACCATCAGGCCGATGCCGAGGATCTGCGCGATGAGAGCACGCGTCTGATCTTGGGAGATGCGCGCCCGCAGCGCCGCCATGTGACCGCCTGCGATATGCCCCGCCTCATGCGCGAGCACGCCGATGACTTCGTTTGGCCGCTGCGCCTGCATCAACGCGCCGGTGTGGATGTACACGCTGCGCCCATCGACGACGAACGCGTTGAAATTCTCGTTGTTGACGATGCGCACAGCGACCCGGCCGCTGCCAAGCCCAGCCGCCTTGAAGATGGGGCGCGCATAATCGTTGAGAAGGTTTTCGATCTCGGTATCCCGGATCAGCGGCAGTCCTTGCGCGGCCGCAGGTGAAGGGGCCAGCGCGGCGACGAGAGACGCGGCCAGGGTAGCCAGAGCCACAGCAGCCTGCCGCAGCCGGGTGGCCAACGACAAAACCCGGTCCGAAAACGAAAATCCTTCGCTCATGCGCAACCGTTCGCCCACAATTGAGCCGAAATATCGGCAAGCGCGAAGGCACCGCCGAACGGTCGCTACCACAGCCCCCGCTTCCTTTAGATAGTCAAGGACCGGCCCCATGACGAGGGGCGGTCAATCGCAGCGCCAATATTGGTAGGCGACGGACTGCAGAATAGACGAGGGGAGGCGGCATAGCCACCTCCCCTGCGATTAGACAGAGCCGTGACTTAGCCGCGGCCGCTGTTGGCCCCAAGCGACACGAAGCGCGAGCCGATGTCGACATGGACGTGGCTCATGTCGCGATAGGTCATGGTCCCACCCGAGTGGTGGTTCTTGATCAGCCAGTTGACGATCGCGCCTTTGCGGCCGCCAGCATCAAAGTCGATGGCAAGACCATAACGGTGTTTGGATGGCTTGCCGCTGGTGGCGATCACCGCGCCGGAGCGGCAGGTGGACACGATCGAGACCGAGCCGAACTGGCTCTCGATGCGATTGAGGAGAGCACGGGCCTGCGGCTGAAGGCACGAACGCGACGTGCCGCCCGAAGCGTAGTTCGTGAACGAGCGCGACTTCAGGCCCTTTTTGCCGGCGTAAGTGCGCTTCTTGCCGTACTTCGCAGTACGCTTGCCCTTCGACTTGGTGGCATAGCGGGAGTTTGACTTCACCGTGTAGTTTTTCGCGATCGACGGACGGTCGGCCGATGCCGACGCCTTGTCCGAGTGCGGCCGGGCTTCGGCACCGGCGGCCGAGAAGGCAATGAGGCCAGCGAGGGTGGCTGCGATCGACAGAAAACGAGTGCTCATGGTTACTCCGATTTTTTTATCGTCTGATTGCGCCGGTTTTCCGGCATTCGAGAGAACATCGCGACAGCTTTTGCTGTTCTTCGAAGTCTTGCCCGAGTTATTCGCCATGGTCGGCGCACAGCAACGGTCAAGATAACCTGTTGCCTCACTCGTGCTTGACTGATCCTTCCCTCGATCGGCATTGGCCTGCTGCGCTGCACACAGGATGCGAACACTGCAAGCCGACCGCCAACAGCCGGGACCTTATGGTGAAAGTTTGACGTCGAGAACCCGTGAGATGTACGGTGCGACCTCGTGTGCAGCACGGAACAGCCGTCTGCATCTGATCAATTAAGATGTTGTTTTAGAAACACGAAAGCCGGGCATGAGGCCCGGCTTCCTGTTCGCTTGCAGTTGTCGCGGCTGCGACAGGTTCGCTTAGGTGCCTAAGCGGCGCTGCCACCAGCCCTTGCGCGCGGGCTGTTCGCCTGCCGTTTCCGCCGCTGCCGTCGCTTGATCCGGCGTCACGACCACGCGCTCGATCTTCGGTTCGCTTGCAGCCGGCTCGGTGACGCGTCGGCGCGGAGCGGCATCCGCGACGGGCTCCGGCCGCGTGCGCATCTCCGGCTCAGCCTGTGCCGGCTCAACGGGTGCAGGGGCATTGTGCATCGGAAGCTTTGCATCGGCCCGTTCGTTGTCACCCGATTCCGGATCGGTATCGACGCCGGCTGGACCGGCAAAATCGTCAACGAAATCCTCGGTCACGTGCGTACGGACTGGATAGCCATTGGCCTCTTCAGTACCGGCAACAGCCGCACCGTTTTGCTCCCGATCACGTCCGCGGCCGCGGCGTCCACCGCGACGTCCGCGCCGCCGGCGGCGGCTACCCCGATCACCATCCCGGCCGCCTTCACCCTGGGCGCCACCGCGATCGTCGAAGCTGCCTTCTTCGCCGGCTGTTTCGATCGGTTCGCCCTCACCCACAGTCTCCGGACCGAAGTCGTCGCCGTCATCGGTGTCGGGCCCGTTTGATGCGACGCGGATTTCGCCGCGATCGTCGCCCCGTTCCTCACCCTGTCCGCTGCGTTCGCCACCGCGCCGTCCGCGACGGCGCCGACGGCGGCGGCCACGGCCACCCTCTTCGCCATTACCATTTTCGCGCGCTTCCCGGCCTTCGCCACGACCGTCTCCACGAGCCTCGCGTCCACCCCGGCCCTCGCGGGCACGCGGCCGATCAGGCTCACTTTCTTCATGATCGGTCTCGCCGATGAAGCGAACCCCGTCCGATACGGAGGGACGTTCGTCCTCGTGGGGCTCGACCGCACCGTCATCCTCGCCTTCGAAGCCCCAGTCCATGTTGACCGCGGTCCGTTCGCTCCGGCGCGGCGGCGCATCGGTGCGCGCCTGCGTCTTCTCGATGGTGAAGTTGGCACCTTGCAGCTTGTCGCTGGCCTGGACCGCGATCGAGATGCCGTGGTGCGCTTCCATTTCCGTGATGAATTTGCGCTTGTTGTTCAAAATGTAGAGCGCGACCTGCGCCGTCGTGGTGGCGATCAGCGACGAAGGATGCCCAGCCATCAGCGCGTCCTCGATACCGCGCAGCACGGCCAGCGCCACGCTTTCGGTCGACCGGATGATCCCCGTGCCCTGACAGTGCGGACACTGCGTAGTCGATCCCTCGAGCACACCTGTCCGCAGCCGCTGGCGCGACATCTCCATCAAGCCGAAATGCGAAATCCGGCCGAGCTGAATGCGGGCCCGGTCGAAGCGCAGCGCGTCCTTCAGTCGCCGCTCCACGGAGCGATTGTTGCGCTTCTCCTCCATGTCGATGAAGTCGATGACGATGAGGCCGGCAAGATCGCGCAGCTTCAGCTGCCGCGCGATCTCGTCGGCGGCCTCGAGGTTGGTATTGTAGCGCCGTCTCCTCGATCGAGAACTCGCGCGTCGACTTGCCCGAGTTCACGTCGATGGCGACGAGCGCCTCCGTCTGGTTGATGACGAGATAGCCGCCCGACTTCAGAGTCACGAACGGGCTGAACATGGCGTTCAGCTGACGCTCGATGCCGTATTTGTGTGAACAGCGGCTCGGCCGATGCGTGCAGCAGCACATTCTTGGCGTGGCTCGGCATCAGCATGCGCATGAAGTCGCGTGCTTCTCCGTGAGCCTCGTCGCCGGCGACGATGACCTCTTCCACGTCCTTGTTGTAAAGGTCGCGGATCGAGCGCTTGATCAGGTTGCCTTCCTCGTAGACGAGGCTCGGCGCCGTCGACTGCAGCGTCAGATCGCGCACGCTCTCCCACAGGCGCAGCAGATATTCGAAGTCGCGCTTGATTTCCTGCTTGGTCCGCGCAGCGCCCGCCGTGCGGATGATGAGCCCCATGCCCTCCGGCACGTCGAGTTCCGAGGCGATCGCCTTGAGGCGCTTGCGGTCCTGCGGGTTGGTGATCTTGCGGCAGATGCCGCCGCCCCGCGCCGTGTTCGGCATCAGAACGGTGTAACGGCCGGCGAGCGACAGATAAGTGGTCAGCGCCGCGCCCTTGTTGCCGCGCTCTTCCTTGACGACCTGCACCAGGATGACCTGGCGCCGCTTGATGACTTCCTGGATCTTGTATGAGCGCGGACGGCGGCGCGGGCGCGAAGGCAGTTCCTCGAGTGCGTCCTCCGAACCGGTCTCGACCGTTTCAGGCTCGGCAAGGGTGGCAGCGACCACTTCCACGGTCTCGTTCTCGACGAGACCGATGGCTGTCGGAGCATCTGCCTCAACTATACGGTCGTCCCGGGCGTCCCTATCGAGGTCGTCGCCCTCCAGATCGCCGGGGTCGGACTCGTCCTGATCGTGCGATGGCTCGAAGCCGCCGACGATTTCCGGCTCCGGCAGATCCTCGGAAATGACATCGTCAGCGCCGTGCGCATCATGCGCCAGGACGGTGTGGCGCGAATCGTCGTCGCCCTCGTCGTGATCAGAGTGTTCATCATCACGATCATCGTGGGCGTTGTGATCCCCGTCATGATCCTGGTCGCCGTGGCCGTGGTCCTCGTCGAGCGGATCGCGAGGGAGGCCCGGCTGCTCTCCAGTTCCCGGGACCTGCTCACGGCGCTGACCGCCCTGCGGCCCGCGCTGACGGCGCCGCGCCATGCGTTCGGCATGGGCATCTGCCGCCGCTTCCTCGGCCGCTTCCGCTGCAGCTTCTTCTTCGAGCAGCGCCTGCCGGTCGGCCATCGGGATTTGGTAGTAGTCAGGATGGATTTCGTTGAAGGCCAGAAAGCCGTGCCGATTTCCGCCGTAGTCCACGAATGCCGCTTGCAGCGACGGCTCCACGCGGGTCACCTTGGCGAGATAGATATTGCCGCGCAGCAGTTTGCGCGCCGCACTCTCGTAGTCGAATTCCTCTACGCGGCCGTCACGCAGAACGACGACCCGGGTCTCCTCCGGATGCGTCGCATCGATGAGCATCTTATTGTTGGACATGTGCCGAGTTCCTTGGCGCGCCGGCGTGGCATGGGGCCGGTGGGAGGCTCAAAGCCTCCTTCGGCCATCGAGATGCCGTGGGCGCGCGCATTTGGTGGGGTTGATGGATGATGGGGTGGATTGGGCTCAAGGCCTTGCGGCAGGCTCCCCGCGGGGGAGTCGCAAGGCCCAAGTGACAAAGCTGCGCGCAAGCGCTTTCCGGCTGGGCCAGCCGGGCGGCGCAAGCCATCGGCTCGGCAGAGCGTCGTGGCTTTCGGATTGACTGCGCGCGAAATGGGCATTCTCGACGTTCACGTTAGCCGCGCCAGCTCGCGTTCGCTCGCCGGCGGGCGGGTTCATGGGGCAAGGCACCACGCGTCGCTCATCGCGACAGGCACCTTCGGGGACGCGGCTCTGGGGCCCCCTTTCAACGGGCCCCGAGCGAGCCGCAGGCATGGACAGCGCGTCCGTTCCGTCGCGGCGCGGCCGTTTCGGTAGAAAAAACTTGAGAGGACCGTGGGTCCGGCACCGCTCCTATGGGCTCAAGGAGGAGGCCGCCGCTCGAGAACTCTTCCAGTTCTTCGCCGATCCGCGCGAACACCCGTCTGATCGAACGGCCGGCCAGTCGACGCCGCCGCCCAGATCCCGGACACAAAATTGCGTTTCCACGCAATGGCTTAGGGGTCTGGCGCGCGTCTTCCATCGGCTCCGACGAGGCGCGGAGAAACAGAACGCAGATGAAGTGTAACGGGTTCGCAGTCCCGGTGACAAGAGTGTTAAGCTGACCACAGGCCGCTAACCGAGCGTTTAGCCTGGAGCGAAACGGGAAATTTTTTGTTAAGGTGCGACAGATTCTGACCTTTTTCAGGACGCCAGGGTGAGTGGAGGAAGATGCCGGGGGGCCTTCCGAGAACAGTTCGAGCCGTCCTCGCCGCCGCACTCGCCGCGGCGGCCTTGCCGTGGCTTGCCACGAAGGGCGCGGTCGCACAAAGCGAACTGCCGGCCATTTTCCAATGGCTGGCCGCGGGCCCCCGCGACGAAACCACCGTTGAGAAGAAGACCTCCATCCAGACAGAGCCGGTCGCAACCCCACACCTGTCGGAGGCCACGGCGGTTGATGTTCTTGGCGATCGGAACGAGACGGTGTTCCAACTCACGCTGACCCGCGGCGTCACGGCGGAAGTCTATTCACTGGCCAAGCCCTATCGCGTCATCATCGATCTTCCTGCCGTCGGTTTCACATTGCCGGCGGATGCGGGACGGGACGGTCGAGGTCTCGTCCAGGCCTACCGTTATGGTCAATTCGCGGAGGGCAAGGCGCGCATCGTGCTTGACACGACCGGCCCCGTTGCCATTGCCAGGGCCACGATGACCAACGCCCGCTCGGGATCCGGCGTCGTGCTGACGGTCGAACTCCGGCCTAGCAATGCAACCGCCTTCGGTGAGGGGACGGGTGGTGGCCGGCACGCCGCGGAAGCCGCCGCTGCCGCAGCAACCAGCGATCCACCATCGGCCGCGCCATCCAAAACGGCACAGGACAAGCCGGTCATCGTCATCGACCCGGGTCACGGCGGGATCGATCCGGGGGCGGTGGGCGCGGGCAACCTCTTGGAAAAGCATCTGGTGTATGCTGTCGCCAAGCGCGTGCAGGAGCAACTCGAAAAAACCGGCCGCTACACGGTTGTTATGACGCGCGCTCGGGATGTCTTCGTGTCGCTGAGTGATAGGCTGGCGATCTCGCGCAAATCCCGGTCGGACCTGTTCATCTCCATCCACGCGGATAGCATTGAGCAGACCTACGCCCAGTCCATCAAGGGCGCGACGATCTATACCCTGTCCGAACGCGCCTCTGATGTCGAAGCGCGAGCGATCGCCGAGAAAGAAAACGCGTCGGACCTGATCGCTGGCCTCGACGTTGCCAAGGGCGAAGACAACGACGACGTCAAGAATATCCTCATTGATCTGATGAAACGCGAGACAGCCAATTTTTCGGCGGAGTTTTCTCGCACCCTTGTCCGCAATTTGAAGTCCAACGTGTCGCTCTCTCGCGACCCTGAACGCGCTGCTGCGTTCAAGGTTCTGCGCCAAACACACGCCCCGTCCGTGCTGGTGGAATTGGGATACGTCAGCAATCCGGACGAATCGCGTCAGATGCAGTCTGCCACCTGGCAGGCCAAGGTTGCCGCATCCATAGCCGCGGCGGTCGACTCCTATTTTGCCAAGCGGCCCGAAGCGGCACGCTGACCGGCGGCGGCTGCTCAGGAAGGAAGAGCTATGCAGTTGATATGGGGCGCCGGACGACGTGGCGCCACAATTCATGCTAATGTGCGGCTCCAGTTGCGTCGCATTGCTGCGCTGCGGCAAGTCGGCTAATCAACCCTCACGACCGAGTGCCCCCGAGCCTGTCGCCTTAACCGCCGCCGCGTCGTCATAGGATGATGCCAGCGGCCACTCCCGGATCGCATGCGAGCCCCAATTTACCCGCCACCAGCTGAACCCAAGAAAAAGCGGCGCCGCAAAAGCCTGCTGCTGACTTTTCTTGGCTGGAGCTTCGGGCTTTTCGTCATCGGATTCGTAGCCGTCTCGGCCGCCGTCGGCTGGCTGCTGTTTGAAGCCTCCAAGGACCTGCCCGATTACGAGAGCCTCGCCCGCTACGAACCGCCCGTGATGACCCGCATCCACGCGCACGATGGGTCTCTCATCGCCGAGTACGCCCGCGAGCGTCGCATTTTCGTACCCATCAACACCATTCCGAAGCGTGTGATTGCCGCCTTCCTCTCCGCTGAGGACGCCCGCTTCTACGACCACGGCGGCATCGACATGCAGGGCGTGGCCCGCGCCGCCATCAAGTACATCGAAACCAAAGCGACCGGACGCGGCAGCATCCAGGGCGCTTCGACCATCACCCAGCAGGTCGCCAAAAACTTCCTGCTGACAAGCGACCGCACCTTTGACCGCAAGATCAAGGAAGCGATCCTCGCCATACGCATCGAGCGCGCCTATTCGAAGGACAAGATCCTCGAACTCTATCTCAACGAGATCTACCTCGGCATCGGCGCCTACGGCGTCGCGGCAGCCTCCCTCAATTACTTCAATAAGGAATTGAAAGATCTGACGCTGGAGGAGGCAGCCTACCTCGCCGCCCTGCCCAAGGCGCCCAACAACTACCATCCGTTCCGCAATCGCCAGAAGGCAACCGAGCGCCGGAACTGGATTCTCGACCAGATGGCCGAGAATGGCTTCATCAAAACCGCGGAAGCGACCGAAGCTAAAGCCAAGCCTATCGAAGTGAAGTTTCGCCAGTCCGGCGCCCACATTTTCGCCGCCGAATACTTTGCCGAGGAAGTCCGCCGCTCGCTGCAGGCCCAGTATGGCGAAGAAAAACTGTATGCCGGTGGCCTCTCCGTCCGCACGACCCTCGATCCGCGGCTGCAGGAAATGGCGCGCCTGTCACTCATCGACGGCCTCGTGTCCTCGATCGCGACCAGGGCTGGCGCGGCCCCGTGTCCAAGATCGACATTTCCGGCGACTGGGGCGTGCCGCTCGGAGCGATCGACATTCCGTCCGACATTCTTCCGTGGCGCTTAGGCGTCGTGCTACAGGCCGGCAAGGACAAGGCCGTCGTTGGCCTGCGCCCATCGCGGCAGCAGGACGGCACGCTCACCAAGGATCGCGAAGCGGTCGAAATCACGCTCGACGAAGTGAAGTGGGCGAAAATCCCCGCAACCAAGGCGACGCCGAAGGCCGTCACCGACATTCTGGCGGCGGGCGACGTGATCTACATTGCCCCGAAGGATCCGCGTAAACTCGACGGCGTCTGGTCGCTGATGCAGATCCCCGAAATCGGCGGCGGGCTCGTCGCCATGGATCCCCATACCGGGCGCGTGCTGGCGGTGGCCGGCGGCTTCTCGTTCGCCATGAGCCAGTTCGACCGCGTGATCCAGGCGAAGCGCCAGCCGGGCTCCTCGTTCAAGCCGTTCGTGTACGCCGCCGCACTCGACAATGGCTACAAGCCGACGTCGATCATCCTCGATGCACCGATCGAAATCGATCAAGGCCCGGGCCAGGACATCTGGAAGCCGGAAAACTACGACAAGGAAAAATCGTTTGGTCCGACAACGCTCCGCGTGGGTGTCGAGAAGTCGCGCAACCAGATGACCGTGCGTCTGGCGCAGGATGTCGGCATGCCGATCATCACCGAGTATGCCAAACGCTTTGGCATCTATGACGATTTGCTGCCGGTGCTCTCCATGTCGCTGGGCGCCGGCGAGACGACGCTACTGCGCATGGCGACCGCCTATTGCATGCTTGCCAACGGCGGCAAGCAAGTCCGCGCGACGCTGATCGACCGCATCCAGGACCGCTGGGGCCGCACCGTCTGGAAGCACGACGCACGCGAATGCGTCGGGTGCGCGGCAGAAGCGTGGGACAATCAGGTAGAGCCCGAGATTGCCGACGATCGTAAGCAGATCATCGACCCGCACACCGCCTACCAGATGACGTCGATTCTCGAAGGGCGTCGTTCAGCGCGGCACGGCCACCGTCCTGAAATCATTGAACCGGCCGATCGCCGGCAAGACCGGCACGACCAACGAAGAGCGCGACGCCTGGTTCGTCGGCTACACGCCCGATCTCGTTGTCGGCGTCTTTATCGGCTTCGACACGCCACGCCCCATGGGCAAGGGCCGCACCGGCGGCGGCGTTGCGGCTCCAATCTTCGGCGACTTCATGAAACGCGCGTTGGCCGAAGAGCCGGCCGCACCCTTCCGCGTACCGCCCGGACTGAAGCTCGTCCGCGTCAACCTCAAGACCGGACTTCGCGCCGGACCGAATGACACTCAGGTGATCCTCGAAGCTTTCAAGCCCAACGAAGAACCTGACGACGCCTATTCGATCATCGGTTTCCAGGTGAGCGACACCGGCACGCCGGCAGGTGGGCAGCCAACCTCTGGGGCATCGAATGGAGCTTACTCATCGGCGAGCGATGCCTGGGCTCCGGTCTCGGCCCCGCCGGGGAACGCACCAGCGCCTCCGCCAGCCCGTCCTCCCGGCTGGTAGCGCGGGCACGAACGAGCTTGATTGCAGCTTTATCCCGCGACCGAACGGTTTCTCTCCGCTTGCGGCGTTTACAGGACGGCAGCCCAACACTATATGCGAGGCACTTCGATTTCCTTCCGCTTCGAAATTGTCTCCGGAGAACCGTCTCATGCGCGCTGAAGCGCAAAAAACCGTCGATAGCATCAAGAAGCGCTCGCGCTTCTTGAGGAGGTATCTTTGACCCGGACCAAGCCGAAGAACGTCTTGGCGAGCTGAACCGCCGCGCCGAAGATCCGGCCCTATGGGCAAAACCTGCCGAAGCTCAGAAGGTGATGCGCCTGCGCCAGTCGCTGGAGAAGTCGCTGACGAGCTTCAAGCGCATGCAGCAGGAACTTGAGGACAACGTCACGCTCATTGAAATGGGCGAGGCCGAAGGCGACGCATCGACGGTCGCGGAAGCCGAGGCCCTGCTTGCCAAGCTCGACCACGAAGTCCAGCAGCGAAGGTGGAAGCATTGCTGTCCGGCGAAGCCGACGGCATGAATACCTACCTCGAAGTGCACGCCGGCGCCGGCGGCACCGAGAGCCAGGATTGGGCATCAATGCTTCTGCGCATGTACATGCGCTGGGCCGAGCGCCGCGGTTTCAAGGTCAAGCTGATCGACGAGAGCCCCGGCGAAGAAGCGGGCATCAAGTCGGCCACGCTCGAAATCGAAGGCGAAAACGCATTCGGCCTGGCTGAAGACCGAAGCTGGCGTGCACCGTCTGGTCCGCATCTCGCCCTATGATTCGAACGCGCGACGCCACACGAGCTTCGCCTCAGTTCAGGTCTATCCGATCATCGACGACTCCATCGACGTCGAGATGAACCCCGCCGACGTCGAGATTTCGTTTGCGCGCGCATCGGGCGCCGGTGGCCAGCACGTCAACCGAACGGAAAGCGCTGTCCGCCTCGTGCATAAGCCATCGAACATCGTGATCTTCGCCCAGGAGCAGCGCTCCCAGCACCAGAACAAGGACATCGCCTTCAAGCGCCTGAAAGCCAAGCTCTACGAAATGGAGCTGAAGCGGCGCGAAGAAAAAGCCTCAGCCGACCAGGCCGCCAAGACCGACATCGGCTGGGGCCATCAGATCCGCTCGTATGTGTTGCAGCCCTATCAGCTCGTGAAGGATCTGCGTACCGGCGAGCAATCGACCGCCCCCGACGATGTGCTCGACGGCGATATCGACCCCTTCATCGAGGCAACGCTCTCCGCCCGCGTAAAGGGCGGCAACGGTGCCGTGGTTGAAGACATCGAGTAACAGCCGCCGCTCACCCGCCCTGCCGCGCGGACAGGATCTCGATGCGGTCGCCGGCTTCAAGCTGGCGATCACCGCGTGCGCGCACCGGAACGAACGCCCCGTTTACCGCCGTGGCAACGCGCGTCTCACCGACAACTTCCGCCGTGATGAGGTCAGCCAGCGTCTGCGCGTGTGTGACCCGCGCCTCGCCATTCACGGTGACAGATATAGGGTCGCGTTTCTGGGTCACTGGCAGACGCTCAACTTAAAAGTTTGCCTTCGAGCTGAATGATGCAGCTCTCGATGTTGTGCAGGATCTCTTCGGTGTGAACGAGATCCTTTTCCAACCGTTCCACGTCGCCCGAGTGATCGTCGCTGCTGAACGCCGACGACAGCCGCCCGAGAGCTGCGAAAAACCCTGACTGCCGTCGGGTGCGGGCGGCGGCCCGTTCAGCCTTTGCCTCAGCCGATCGCGCCCGCTTCAACTCAGCCGCAACTCTGCGCTTTAAGAGCCCGACCTCTTTCTTCTTGTGCCGGAGTTCCTTGATTGCCGACCTGGCCTCGGCTGCAGAAGTCACCTTAACCGTCACTTCGGTCCCGGCGATCTTCGCAAACTGCATTTCCCTCAATTGCATGCCGGCTGGTCCTGCGGGGCAGATTATCGTTTCGCAACAAGCTACACAGTCGCCCGCCCGTCGTCAGCCGTGACACCGCGTGCACAGCTGACATATGCAACCTATGAGCCGGTTAACGTGACCGTAGCACGCAGGTGGACAGATACGCTCGGAACTGAGCTTCATCAACGCAGTTGGTGCGCGTCGGAAACTCCGGCAGGTGGCTGCGACATGCGCGCGCGAACCCTGGTCCATGCGCGCGCAAGCCGTTATCGGATGTCGCTTCTTACTCGAGAAACGGGACTGGATTACTGTGAACATACTCGGGATCGTCACGAAGTCGCATGACACCGGCGTCGCTCTTCTGGAGAACGGTCAACCGGCCTACATCCTTGAAGAAGAGCGCTTCAATCGGCAGAAGCACACGCTCGAGTTCCCGGCAAATTGCCTCGAAACGATCTTCGGCGACGGGCGCCTCTCTTTCGAAGATATCGATGTCCTGACGACACCATGGGAGATGGATCGCCTTCGCCCCACCTTCTACAACAATGTCACCGGCAAGCTGCCGTCGAGCCTCAATCTGCTCCGGCCAGCCGCCCACCGCGTGCAAGCCTCCGCGATCGTCAATCTGCCGTTCCGTATTTGGTTTGAATTGGGCAGGCGCTACGGCTACCGCAAGGTGCCGAAGATCGTGCAGGTCTCGCACCACAACGCCCATGCTGCCGTTTTCAACGTCTCGCCATTCGAGGAAGCCGCCGTACTCGTCATGGACGGCTACGGCGACGACACCTCGACCAGCGCCTACATCGGCCAAGGCACGAAACTCGAGCGTGTCTGGCAGAGCCATTTCTTCGACAGCCTCGGCATGCTCTACACCTGCGTGACCGAATACCTCGGCTTCAAGGTGTTTGAAGAGGGCACCGTGATGGCGCTCGCCGCCTGTGGCGGGCCGGCTTACGTCGATCGCTTCCGGGATCTCATCCAGTTGCTGCCTAACGGTCAATTCCGCATCAATCGCGATTACGTCTCGTTCGATACGCACGGCCTCATCCGCCCCTTCAAGTGGAAGTTCTACGAGACGTTCGGTCCGCCGCGCTCGCGCAAGGACCCGCTGACCGATCACCACCGCGACATCGCCCACGCCCTACAGGCCGTCATTGAAGAAACGATCCTTCACATCGTCCGCGATATGGAAAAGCGCCAGTCGTCCCGAAATCTCGTGATCTCCGGCGGCGTCGGTCTCAACTGCGTCGCTAACGCCCGCATCTTGCGCGACACGAAATTCGAGCGGGTCTGGGTGCCGCCGTGCGCCTCCGACACCGGCGCACCGCTGGGCTCCGCCCTTTGGCACTGGCACCAAACGCTCGGGCATCCGCGCACTTTCGAGATGAAGCATGCCTTCTACGGCAAAGGCTTCACGGACGCGGAGATAAAGGCAGCCCTCGTTAAGGCCGGTCTCGTCTACAAGAAATTCGAAGAACCCGATCTGCTGCGTCTCGTCGCCAAACTTCTGAGCGAGCAGAAGATCGTCGGCTGGTTCCAGGACCGCGCCGAGATGGGTCCGCGTGCGCTGGGCAACCGCTCCATCCTCTCGGATGCGCGCGACAACAAGATCAAGGATCTCATCAACGCCAAGATCAAGCATCGCGAGGCGTTCCGTCCGTTCGCACCCGTCGTGCTGCTGGAGCGCGCGCAGGAGTTCTTCGAGGTCTCCCAGCCCGACCCGTTCATGACGCTCGCGCCGCGCATCCACCCGGACAAAGTGCACCTGATCCCGGCAGCCGCACATGTCGACGGCACCGGCCGCATCCAAACGATCGAGCGATCCGCGAACCCTCGCTACTACGGCGTCATCGAGGAATATGCAAAAATCACCGGCATCCCGGTGATCCTCAACACGAGCTTCAACCGGCAGGAACCCGTCGTGAACTCGCCCGAGCAGGCAATCTCCTGCTTCCACCGCACCGACATGGACGCGCTTGTGATGGGCGACTACTACACGGCCGACCGCAACCCCGAAGCTGTGAAGCGCGCGCGCGAAAGCTTCGTCTCGGTTGCGGCCGCCGGTAGCGAGTAAGGACTCCGCTCAGAAGAGATGGCTGTAGCGCTCGATTTCCCATGGGGAGATTGACAGGTGATACTCGCGCCACTCGTCGCGCTTGTAGCGCACGAATTCGTCGCGCAGCGCCGTACCGAGCGTATTCTCCACCAGCGGGTCGGCCTCGAAGGCATCCACTGCCTCGTCGAGGTTTTGCGGCAGGAACTCGATCCCGCGGGCGCGCCGTGCGTCTTCGCTGATCTCGTAGAGATTGTCATCGTTGGGCATCCCCGGATCGATCTTCTCCCGCACGCCTTCGAGCCCCGCGGCAAGAGCAAGCGTCGCCGCCAAGTAGGGATTGACCGCGCCATCCGCGTTGCGGCTCTCGCAGCGCCCGCCACCCATCGGTACGCGGATCGAGTTCGTCCGATTGTTCGAGCCGTAGGAGTTGAATACCGGCGCCCACGAGAACGTCGCCATCGACCCGCGCCGCACCAGCCGCTTGTAGCTGTTCACCGTCGGCGCGAACGTGGCGCATAGCGCCCGCCCATGGCGCAGGATGCCGCCGATGAAATGATACCCCATCGGCGTCAGTCCGAGACCGCGCGGATCATCCTCCGGCTTGCACTTGAAGAGGTTCTCTTTCGTATTCAGCTCATAGAGCGACATGTTGAAGTGTGCGCCATTGCCAGTGCGGTTCGCATAAGGCTTCGGCATCAGCGTCGCGAGAAGCCCTAAGTCCTCGGCGTATTGCTTGGCCATCATGCGGAAAAACGTGAACCGGTCGCATGTCGTCAGCGCATCGGCATAGGTGAAATCGAATTCGTATTGCCCATTGGCATCTTCGTGATCGAACGAATACAGATCCCAGCCCAGATCGTTGATGGTCGTCGCCATGCGGTCAAGCCATGTAAAATTGCCCATGAAACCGCGAATGTCGTAGCAAGGCTTGATCAGCTTATCGTCCGGGTTCGGGATCGCGAGCGAACCGTCCGGCATCTTCTTCAGAACGAAAATCTCACATTCGATTCCCAGGTTGAACCCCAGGCCCATTTTCGCGGCTTCCGCCTGCACATTCTTCAACGCAACCCGCGTCGAGAGCGGATACGGCTTGCCCTTGAAATGAATATCGGCCGGCATCCACGCGATCTTCGGTTCCCACGGCAGCTGCACGAGAGAGTTGAAATCGGGGACGGACGCGAACTCGTCGTCGTTGGGTGCCTGTCCCATGCCGTCGACGGCATAGCCCGTGTAAAGCTCGGAACCCGCCGCCATGTGGTGCAGATGATCGATCGGCACCACCTTACCCTTCTGGCATCCATGAATGTCGACATAGGCGCCCATGCAGTATTTGACACCGCGCGCCTTCAAATCCGTCATCAGCGCGTCGAGCTTCGGATTGTGTGCCATTGAGTTTCCCCCGGAGACTGGATTGGCGGTTCAGGTTCTGGAAAAGGGCGTGTGATAGGAGGCATCGAGCGGCGGCGTCTCTTTCATGCCGCGCTGGATCATCTCCGTGAGGTCCTCGATCATCATCTGGAACAGATCCTCGCCCTTCGTCTTCGTGGCGCGGCTCGGGTAGCCCGTGACCCCATTCTTGCTGGTTCGGTTTACGGGATGCGAGAAGACGAGGCCTTCCGTGCGATCCGGATCGTCTGCTGAGGCAATTCTGATCCTCGCGCACGATCTCCGGCGCGACCGCCAGCATCAGCGACGTTTCCGCATCGTTGGCGTGCCAGTCGTCGCCATCGGCGAAGTGGACCGCCTTGACCCGCGGCGTCATCTGGCCGGTGTTGATCACGCACACCATGAGGTCATCAAAGGTCGCGCGCAGATTTTCCAGCGCACACCTGAGCGGCGCAAAGTTGGTCACGTGCGTGTTGACGATGAAAAGCCGCCGCACGCCCGAATAATAGGCCCAGGTCCCGATCTGCGTCACAAGCGTGGTCATCACGGCCGGGTCGAGCGCGATCGTCCCCGGCCAGCGCTGGCTGTGACCGATGGAGCAACCGTAGGGCATCGTCGGCAGCATAGGCACGCCGGTGACATCCGAGACTTTCCGGCAGAGCTTGTCGGCAAGCACGAAATCCATGCCACATCCCAACTGTGGACCATGCTGTTCGGTCGCGCCCACCGGCAGGAGTGCAGCACCGTTCACGGCCGCGAGCGCGCCTGGAATTTCCGGCCAGGCCTTGTCTGCCCACATCATCGTCCGTCCCCTCTGTTGAAGCCGGTATGACGATTGCAAGAAATCGTCATACTGTCGAGAGAGCATGGACCGTGCCAACCAGAGGGATGCCGGCAATGGTGGTGAGAACGACGCGCTCGAAGCGAACCACGGCGCCTCGGCGGCCGCGCGCTAACGAAACGCCGCCGCAAAAACGCGGGCCCGTCAGCCGCGTCACCATTTCCTTGTCGGAAGAACTTCTCACCGACCTTGATCAGGTCGTGTCTCAACGCGGATTTCAGAGCCGATCTCAGGCAGTTGCAGACTTCGTCCATCGCGCGCTCGTCGATACGAAAGGCGAGATGGGCGACGACGTGATGGTCGGCACCATCACCCTATTCTACGATCACACGGTCGGCGGTCTGCAGCAGCGCCTGGCCGCACTGCAGCGCCGCTACATCGATGAAGTGATCTCCTCGCTGCACGTCCACCTCACAGGCGAGAAAACATTGGAGGTGATCCTCGTGCAGGGCCCCGCGCCCAAGTTGCGGGCAGTTGCTGGTGATATGGGCAAACTCCGCGGCGTGATATCGGGCCACCTCCAACTTGCCGCCGCCGTCATACCTCCCCTCCACCCGCTGCCCGCCAAAGGCCGGTAACGGCGCCCCGCGAAAGTTGTCGCGCCGAATTGCGGTTGGCATTACGTAACGGTGAAAGCTGCGGCGCACACTGCCGAACCGGAGGCGATATGAACGAACGGGCTGATGCGAATGTCGGGCTCAAGGCGGCGATCATTCCCGTCACGCCTTTCCAGCAGAACTGCACGCTGATCTGGGATGAGGCGACGAAGATCGGCGCAGTTGTCGATCCAGGTGGAGACCTCGGGCAGATACAGTCGGCCATCGCCGAAGTCGGACTGAAGATCGAAAAAATTCTCCTCACTCATGGCCACATCGACCATGCCGGTGGCGCCGATGAACTTCGCAAGAGTCTCGGTGTGAGAATTGAAGGCCCGCACAAGGCAGACAAGATCCTGCTCGACAACCTTGAGGCCCAGGGCGCCGCCTACAGCATTCCCGCCCGCAACGTCACGCCCGACCGCTGGCTCGAAGAAGGCGAGACGGTCACGGTCGCCGGTCATACGTTCGAAATCTTGCATTGCCCCGGTCATTCGCCGGGCTCCGTCGTGTTCGTCAACAAGCGGCAAAAATTCATGCTCGCTGGCGACGTCATCTTCAAAGGATCGATCGGCCGCACCGACTTCCCGTATGGAGACCACGATGCGCTGATCAATGCCATCAAGACGAAGCTCTTCCCTCTAGGAGATGAGTTCGCCTTTATCTGCGGCCACGGACCCACGAGCACCATCGGTGCCGAGCGCCGTTCCAATCCATTTCTGACGTGAGAGCTTAGTCTCTCCAGCGCGCACCAAGGCTGAGGCAGCCGAAGATCCCGCACTCCATTCCAAATGTACCGTAGCCGATAAGCCGGCCGCCGTTTTCGAACTGGTCGACTGTCTGAACGCGTAGCGTTTCCGAGCACGTTGACCGGCAGAAAACCCAGTCGCCACCGGGCAACTGAACCTGCAACCCGTTGCGGGCCTGCCGAACACTACCCCTCACGCTACCATTGCCGAACCGGCTGTTGGCAATGACGTAGCCCTTCTCAACACCATTGTAGCCACGGTCGCGCCGGAACTCCGCTGCGGCCGGAGCGATGCTGGTGGCAAAAAGGCCGCCGATCATGGCGACCAGGAGGGCATTGGGGCGGCGGCTGAACATGGGGCGTCTCCACAAGCGGTGGCGCACCGAGAGCGGTCTCGATGCAGGCAGAAGCGCAAGCGTTACCACGAATTTAAGGCGAGGAGCGTGTCCTAGCTGCCGCTCTGGTTCGCTAGCTGCGTTCCAATTCGAGGTCCACCGAGCGGAAGCCCTGGCCGTCCGTCGCAATCGAAATCAGCTGGCTCTTGCCTTCGAGCGCAATCGACATGGTAGCCTTGATGGTGCCGTTGATCGTCAATTCGATGCGCTCATTGGAAAACGTGCCGCTCACGGAGCCGGTGGAGTTGAACGACCGCTCCTCCCACGATCCTGAAATCGCTTCCCCAGCTTGAGTGAGGCCGGCGCGTAGGTCGATCTTGTTCGAGGCACTGGCACAGGCGAGGGCAATCCCGAGCCCGGCCCCGGCATCTTTGGCTGTGAAGTAGGCCTTGCAACTCAAGGCCTCGGACTGGCCGGTGAGTAACTGAACCCGGCCGACTCCGCGCCACGTCCCGGCGAGGTCCTGGAACGAAGTGGCATGGGCCAGGGGTGCAAAGAGAGTAATCGCCAACCCGGTGGCAACCATCTTTAGAAAGCGGGCCTGCATGGCTGCGGGTTCTCCTCCCCGGTTCGAGCCGAGCTTCGATGAACTCCAGGATCGCAATAGTGCTGGGCGAATGCGGCCGATGTTTGAGAACTCACCGCCATGTTGCAACGCACACAAATTAGCCTGCGCGCGACCGCCGCGCCTTACGGATAGGCAGGTTCTACCCAGGGGAGTAGGACGGCTACCCCGGACTTGAAGGTATGTATCTCCGTCGAAAGTATGGTCCATTCACGTGTCAGAACGACAGCGGCCGGGCGCCACGCCCCGGACCGGATAAAGACCACTGGGAGACGCCCTATCCATGGAAGCCAGAGCGAAGAACAAAGTCATTTCCGCCGAACAAGCCATTGCGCTGGTCAAGGACGGTGATGTCATCTGCACCACCGGCTTCGTCCAGAGTTGCATTCCTGAAGCGCTCCACGCCGCACTCGAGAAGCGCTACGTGGAAACCAAGGCGCCCAAGGGCTGTACGCTCATCATGTGCGCCGGCGCCGGCGATAGCAAAGGTCTGGGCACCGGCCGTCTTCATCACGAAGGTCTTCTCACGCGCGTCATCGCCGCCAACTTTGGCCGCATGCCGAAGGTCGCGCAGGCCGCGCAGGAAAATAAGATCACCGGCTACAACCTGCCCCAGGGCGTGATCTCGAAACTGTATCGCTCGTGCGCGGCCGGTTCGCCCGGGCTCTTCACGAAAGTCGGCCTGCACACATATGTCGATCCACGCCTTGGCGGCGGCAAGGTCAACGAAGTGACGAAGGAAGACATCGTCAAGCACGTGGAAGTCGAAGGCGAAGAGTGGCTTTTCTACAAGGCAACGCCAATCGACGTCGCTCTCATCCGCGCAACGAGCGCCGATCCGTCCGGCAACCTGTCGATGGAGAAGGAGTGTCTCACGCTCGACGTGCTCGCCCAGGCTATGGCTGCCCATAACAACGGCGGCGTGGTGATTGCTCAGGTGGAACGCATCGTGGAGCAGGGCTCTATCAAGCCGAAGGACGTGCGCGTTCCGGGCATCCTCGTCGACTGCGTCGTCGTGGCCGAACAGCCCGAGATGCACCGCATGAACTACGGCGTCATGTACAATCCGGCGCTCTCCGGCGAGATCCGCATCCCCGTCGAAAACATGACCCGGATGGAACTGGACGAGCGCAAGATCATCGCCCGCCGCGCCGCTTTCGAACTCCCGCCCAACGGCGTGATCAACCTCGGCGTCGGCGCACCTGACGGCGTTGCGGCAGTCGCAGCCGAAGAGCGTGTGACGCCCTACATCACCATGACGACCGAAGCCGGCGCAATCGGCGGCGTCCTTGCCGGCGGATCGAGCTTTGGCGCATCAGCCAACGCGCATGCGATCATCGACCAGAACCAAATGTTTGATTTCTACCACGGCCGCGGTCTCGACCTGACCTGCCTCGGAATGGCCGAATGCGACCAGTTCGGCAACGTCAACACGTCGAAGTTCGGCGGCCGCCTCAACGGCTGCGGCGGGTTCATTGATATCTCGCAGAACGCCCGCGCTGTGGTTTTCGCCGGCACCTTCACCGCCGGTGGCCTCGAAGTCGAAATCCACTACGGCAAGTTGAAGATCGTCAAGGAAGGCCGCGCACGCAAGTTCGTCAACAACGTCGAGCAGATTACCTTCTCCGGCCCCTATGCGAGCCGCAAGTCGCAGCCGGTCATCTACGTGACCGAACGCTGCGTGTTCCAGTTGACGCCCGGCGGTCTCGAACTGATCGAAGTTGCCCCTGGGATCGATATCGAGAAGCACATCCTCGCGCACATGGACTTCAAGCCGATCATCAATAAGCCGATGCCCATGGACCGTCGCATCTTCGTCGATGATCCGATGGAACTGCTCTCGGAACTCCTCAACCTGAAGCTATCCGAGCGTGTCAGCTACGACAGCGACCGCAACATCCTCTTCGTCAACCTCGAAGGCTGGAGCGTGCGCAAGAAGTCCGACATCGACGACCTGCGCAAGACGCTGGTTGCCGCCTGCGTCGCCGCCGGCCGCCGCGTCAATTCCGTCGTCAACCACGATGGCTGCCGCATCGCGGAGGATCTCTACGACGATTACGCAGAGATGATCCAATACATGATGGACGACCACTATCTGACCACCACGCGCTACACGACCTCGGCCTTCATGCGCTTGAAGATGCAGGAAGCTCTGTCGAAGCGCGGCCTCGCCCCGCACATTTTCGAGCGCAAGGAAGACGCCCACGCCTTCCTGGAAGACCAGGCCGCCGAGTAAATTCTACCTCCCGCGCCCGGCAGCCGGCTCCCCACAGGGGAGTTGCCGGGCGCAATCAACACGCGCAGCGGCCGGCTCCGCGACAGCGGAGTTGCCGCGCGCGAAACAAAGGTCCCTCATGCGCGGCGCAGAATGCGTCCCATAAGGAACCCGGCCGCCATGAGAACCACGCCCAGTGTGACGAGCGTCAGCGACGTCGTGCTCGGTCCGGGTTTCAAATATGCCCGGCGCGGATCTCGAGGGTCGTACGCCACGGTGTGCGTGCCACCCGCTCCAAGCGCTGCGATGTCACGGGCCTTCACCTTGCCCGGCAATCCGAAATCCCAAGGTTCCAACTTGTGGCCTTCGAACGTCACGCCGTCCACGCTGTAGCGATAGGAAAGCGCGAGCGTCTCCGTCTCGACGGTCTCCTTGATCCCGCCCCGCAACCGGTCGGTCATGGGAATCGTGCGGGTCACCTCCGTGGTCTCAAGCATATTCGCGACGAGGCTCGCCGTCGTTGTCGGCCATGACTGTGTAACGTATCCGCGCCAGCTGCCGATTGCACCGATCAGCGCGAACACGAGCCCGGCCGACATCAGCACGGTGGCGAACATCGAAGCGCTCCTGCGATAGCTGTACGCTGCGCGGCGGCGCTGGGCGGGGGACATGGACGCGATATCTCCTCTTCGGTCGGAACCGGGGACGCGCACATGAGAATACCAGCCGGCAGTCTAATCAAGATAGGTAAGCCGCGCGCGCACGCAATGGGGCAAGGCATATATCCATCAGCCGCAATCCCCCCTCGAGTGCGTCCGTCCAGCTGATGAGCGATGGCTCGCCCGGCGTGCCCGGTTCGAGCGTCGCTGGAATGTGAATGAAACCGCTGCGAATCCTGGGGTCCGCGCGGGTCGCATAGCGCAGTGAATGAAACAGCACGGCGTTGCACAGGTACCATCCCGGGTCCGACGACAGCTGCGCAGGATAGCCGGCCGCCTGGAGCGCTCGCACGACGCCGCGTACGGGCAAAGTCGCCGACCGATGCGCGCGATCTCCAGCGATAAGCAGATCCCCGGCCGCGAGTTGCCCGCCTTGGTCGGGTGCAACCTTCGTCGCGTTATAGGCTCGCGTTTCAACGACGAAGCCGCTCGCCCGCGGCGACACCCCGAAGTGCACAGCCACGGCAGGATGATACTGCGCGAGGAGTTCAGACAGCCGCACCGGGGCCTCCCGCCAATCGACGGGCAGCACATCTGCGACGAAACGAAAATCTCCGTGTCTCAGCGGTCCGTGACGCGCCAATTCGGCGGCCAGTTCCGCCGATGCATTCCGCTCGACGCCCGGAAAACGCCCAAAGCCCGTCAGCAGTACGACACCCGCTGCCGGCGGCACCTTCGCCGGTGCCTTCGAAAGATAAAGGCTCCGGAACCGCGAGGTCCCGGAGCCTGATGCCTTGGGCGATGCCATGGCGGCGTCAGCCTCCGGTCGAAAGCGCCTGCATGCGAATATCTTCAAAACCTGAAACGTCGAGATTTGGTTTCAGATCGCTCGGATCTTTCGCCCGGCGCACCCGTCCGTCGAACTGCGCACCTTCCGAGATCGCAAGGGTCTGATGCGTGATGTCGCCCTCGACCTGCGCTGTCGGATGCAGCGTCACGGTGGCCGCTCGGATGGCGCCCTTGATGCCGCCCCGAACTTCGATGGCCTCGGCGTTGACCGTACCGACGACCGAGCCTTCTTCGCCGATGACGACCTGCCGGCCGTGGATATCGCCGTGGACGTCACCGTCGATGGTGAGCTTGTTCTGCGAAATGATCGTGATCTTCTCGCCCATGATGGTGAGGTCGGTGCCGATAACCGACATCCCATTGCCAGACGAGGAGCGCTCGAAAGGCGATCCTGCCGGGCGCGGCGCCGCCGCTGTGGGCGTTCCCGTCCCATTCATGCTCGGCATTGAGGGCGGCTTGGGTGGGGCACTCTCGGAACCAGGACCACGGCTGAACACGAATGCATACTCCCTTACAATGGCAGGACGACGCCCTCTCCTAGAGCAGCATCATGCGGGGTTGTTGAAAATATGTCGAGGAGTGTGAACGGGATAATCGCCGCCTGTGGCATCCGGGGCGCGCCTCAGGCGGGCGCGTTATTCCGGGCCGCCGCGATGACGAGCCAGAGGCAGACCGCGCCAAAGGCCGCAAAGGCAAACGGTTCGCCTGCCGTCATCCATGGACGTACCATTTCGCGCATGACCCCGAACATGGGGTTGGTGGCGCCTTGAGTAAAAAACAAAAGCCAGAAAACGATTTGGATGATCGCGGCAAGGCAGAGAGGGACCGCGAACAGAAGGATCCACCAACGGCTCCGCCCCACCTCCGGTAACCGTCTCCAAAAAAGCCAGGTCACGAACGGCACCACTGCCAATGCAACCGTGGCCCATCCGTAAAAATCGAACCATCGCGAGCCGAGGCCGAAGCGGAGAGCGGCGGCAAGCGCGATGGTGAGACCTGCGATGCGCCCCAGTCTGCCGATGAAATCCTGATGCGTCATGGGGGCGTTCTAGCGCGATTTGAGCCCGCTTCAAACGGCGGAGTGCCTCAAGGCGGATAGTGCTCCGGCGCTACGCCGCAATCGATCCGCAGTTGATAAGGACGCGCCGGATCTGCACGATTTGAATCGACCGCATACCGGCACAGCAAAACACAAAGGGCCGCTCGTTTCCGAGCGGCCCCGTGAGACCGGTCGCGATTTTCCGGGGGCATCGGCCCGCCGGCGTCGCGGCGCGTCAGGCAGTCAGCGGAAGGTGTTCCGACGAAAGCCCTTGCGATCCCGACATCGCAGCCTTCAAGATCCCACTCGACATTGGATCACCTCCTTCCAGTTGTTGAACGATAAACAAAAGCTCTCACATTCGCCCCGGTTTGAAAAGAGGCCGTGTGAAGTCAAGAGTTGGTGGGTTTTGGATTGGTTGACGAGGTTTGCAAGGCTAAGGCTAGCTCGCGACGTTCTTATTCCAGCCGCACAAGTGATGGATGCCGCCCACCCGCGGCAGCGGATTGCCTTGTCGGAATGGCCTTGCGCAACAAAATCCATTTGGAACACGTCTATGCTCCACACCCTCCGTATCCTCCAACCGCATCCGAACGTACTTGCCTTCTATGACGGACGCATCCCCGGTCATCGCTTCGCCGAAGACGATAACTGGGTCGACGATGGCGCCCTGTCGCTGGGAATTGCGAGCTACGCCATCATCGATGGCGGGGAAGCTCTGGTTTACGATACGCATGTTTCACTGCCCCATGCGCACGCCATTCGCGAGGCTCTGACCACTCGCGGGGTCACGAAGTTCACCGTCGTGCTCAGTCATTGGCACCTCGACCACATCGCCGGCAACGAGGTCTTTGCGGATTGCCAGATCATTGCTTGCACGAAGACCGCTGCACATCTCGCTCTGAATCGAGATTCCATCGAGACCGGCACATACGACGGCCCGCCGGCGATCTCGCCTCTGGTTATGCCGACACGCACGTTTGACGATCACTTATCGCTACGGATCGGCACGATCGATGTCGAGCTTGTCGCGTTCGACATTCACAGCGACGACGGCGTCGTGATCTGGCTTCCCCAATTTCGGTTGGTGTTGGCTGGCGACACCCTGGAAGACACCGTCACGTATGTGGCCGAGCCGGAAAATCTTCCCCGGCATTTACCCGAACTCGATCGACTGGCGAACCTCGGCGCAACGTCTATCCTGCCCAATCACGGCTGCCCCGGTCGCATCGAAGCCGGCGGTTACGGCGCAAGCCTGATCACTGCGACGGCTCGCTATGTCCGAATGCTGCTCGCCATGAAGACGGACGCCGCTCTTCGCGCGACCGCGCTCCGCGATCTCCTCGCACCCGAACTAGCCGATGGCACCCTCATCTATCTGGACGGCTACGAACCGGTCCACACGCGCAACATCGAGCGGGTCGTGGGTGACTGATCAGCCGGCCACCACTATCGTTGCCTCGTTGACGGACTTCCGCTCGGTCAACACTCGTGCGGCATACGCCATCGCCGCGATTCCGGCCGCGGTTACGACGAATTCGAGCGCAGCCGACGTCCCGATCTGCCGCAACACGATCCAGCCGGCAAACGAGAGAATGGTGCTGAGCGCGAAGATCTCCAGCGCATGCCGGCCGCACAACGCGATCGCCCGCGCGACGGGCCGCTGAAGCCAGACCGCAGAGCCCGGAATGAGCGATCCGGCCACATATGCGAGCGCCAGCACATGCAGGAAACGCCACGCAGAGAGGTCAGGTTTGCTCACGGTGCCGATCAGATCCGGCGGCAGAAGTGGATTGTCCGGCAGCCACGCGATCGGCACCCACGGCGCCGCGTAAAGGAAAGAAAAAGATACATAGAACAGCGCCATAGCCAGCACGGCCGAACGATTGGTCAATTCATGGCTGCGCGCCAGCAAGGCCGCCGCTGCACCCGTCGTGAACAGCAACTGCCAGGCAAACGGATTGAAAAACCAGCCCTCGCCCGGCGTGTTCACCGGCAAATTGATCTTGAAGTAGTTTGCCATGGCCCAAATGGCAGCCGACACCGCCAGCGTCGGCACCACCCCACGCCGGAACAGAATCAGCATCACCGGAAACCAGAGCATCAGAACCACATAGAGCGGCAGGATGTTCATTTGGTTGGGCTGATAGGTCAGCGACACCACGCCGAGAGCCGCGCCGGCCGGGTCGTCGCCGAGGCGCTGCAGGAACATGTTGTGGATGTAGGCCGGATCGCGGAACACATGCGCCGCCGCATACAGCATCACCGCCGAAGCAAGCAGAATACTGATGTGCCACAGGTAGACGCGCCCGGCCCGCTTGAACGCCCGCTTGAACGAAGGCGTCATGGCTCCGCGATCGCTGCCAAGCCCGTAGGCAAGCGCCGCCGAGTAGCCTGACAGCAGCACGAAGACCTCGCTCGCATCCGCGAACCCGAAGTTCTTCAGTGTCCCATAAGCCCATGTATTGTCAGGGATATGGTCGATAAAAATGAAGATCAGCGCCAGTCCGCGAAAGAAGTCGACACGAGGGTCGCGAGGGCGCGTGTGGCGCGCGGGCGGTTCGAGCATGGGTGAGGTCGGCCAGGGAGCATGCGCCAGAATCGGCCGCAACCGCGACCGTCATCGAAGTGTTATGCGGCTGGGGCACCGCCGCCAATACGGCGAGGTCGGCAGGATGCGGATTGTTTTTCTGTGTGGTCGCGGTGCGTCAGTGAGAAGGCAACGCTCGAGCCGCTGGACCATCCTTCGCCGCGCCGCCAACGACCCTAACGCTCGCCCTTCGTCTTCACATAAACCTGCCCGCCCATCTCGCGGAATTTACCGCTCATCTCCGCCATGCCTTGTTCCTGCTCATTCAGTTTTGCCGCGTAATCGCGCACATCTTGCGTGATCTTCATCGAGCAAAACTTAGGGCCGCACATGGAACAGAAGTGCGCCACCTTGTGCGCCTCCTTCGGCAGCGTCTCGTCGTGATAGGCGCGCGCGGTATCAGGATCGAGCCCAAGATTGAACTGATCCTCCCAGCGAAAGTCGAACCGCGCTCGGGACAGCGCATCATCGCGTAACTGCGCCGCCGGGTGTCCCTTGGCAAGATCGGCCGCGTGCGCCGCGATCTTGTAAGTAATGACGCCCGTCTTCACGTCGTCACGGTTCGGGAGCCCCAGATGCTCCTTTGGCGTCACGTAACAGAGCATCGCGCAGCCGTACCAACCGATCATCGCCGCCCCGATGCCCGAGGTAATGTGATCGTATCCCGGTGCGATGTCGGTCGTCAGCGGCCCCAGCGTGTAGAACGGCGCCTCACCGCACTCACGCAACTGCTTCTCCATGTTGATCTTGATCTTGTGCATCGGCACATGACCAGGGCCTTCGATCATCACCTGACAACCCTTCGCCCACGCGATCGTCGTCAACGCGCCAAGCGTCTCAAGTTCCGCGAATTGCGCTCGGTCGTTCGCATCCGCGATGGAGCCCGGCCGCAAACCGTCACCCAGAGAGAACGAGACGTCATACGCCCGCATGATGTCGCAGATTTCGTCGAAGTGCTCGTAGAGAAAGCTTTCCTTGTGATGCGCGAGGCACCACTTCGCCATGATCGACCCGCCGCGCGAAACAATGCCGGTGACGCGGTTCGCCGTCAGCGGCACGTAGGCGAGCCGCACGCCCGCATGGATCGTGAAATAGTCCACGCCCTGCTCGCACTGTTCGATGAGCGTGTCGCGGTAAAGCTCCCACGTGAGCTTCACCGGATCGCCGCCGCACTTCTCCAGCGCCTGATAGATCGGCACCGTCCCAATCGGCACCGGTGAATTGCGCAGGATCCACTCGCGCGTCGTATGGATGTTGCGCCCCGTCGAGAGGTCCATGACCGTATCCGCACCCCAACGGATCGCCCACACCATCTTCTCGATCTCTTCCTCGACCGACGACGAAACGGCCGAATTGCCGATGTTGGCGTTGATCTTCACCAGGAAGTTGCGGCCGATGATCATCGGCTCCAACTCTGGGTGGTTGATGTTCGCCGGAATGATCGCCCGGCCGCGCGCGACCTCCTCACGCACGAACTCCGGCGTGATGAACGGTGGGATCGCGGCGCCAAAACTTTCGCCGTCCGCGATGGCCGCTTCCGCGCGAGCGAGCGCCGCCTGCCGCCCCACGTTCTCACGGTGCGCCACGTAGATCATTTCCTTCGTGATGATCCCCGCGCGCGCGAACTCGTACTGTGTCACGGGCTGGCCTAGGTTGGCTCGCAACGGAGCATTGGTGATGGGAAAGACCCGTGCGGCGTGCGCGCCCGTCACGTTGCCGTTGTCTTCCGGCCTGACCTCGCGGCCCCGATAACTCTCGACAGTGCCTCGCTCCAGAACCCAAGCCGTGCGATGGCGCGGCAACCCTTTCGTTACGTCGATCGCGGTGTCCGGATCGGTGTAAGGACCCGACGGATCATAAGCGCGGAAAGTTGGCTCATTGGGATCGGTGAGCGCGATTTCGCGCAAAGGCACGCGCACATCGGGATGATGATCGGGAGCGCTGTAAATCTTGCGCGAGGTGCTGATCGGTCCCGTGGTCACCGTCGGCAAGGAAAGATCGGAGGGACGCGTGGGCTTATTCATGGGGCTCTCCCGTGCGCACAAACGCGCAACGCTTCAATTCATCACGCCGAATGAAAGGAGAGAGACCCGGCATGACTGCCCGGCAATGCGTCCGTCCCTTCGCCGGCATGACCCGGATCAGGTTCGAAGGGTGCTCGCGCTCGATTGCGCAATCTCAGCCGGACGACCGGCGCCCCTCGGAACAGGATGCATTTTGGCCCGACGAGCGCCCTGACGCAACCCGGTATCGACTAGGCGCGGCTGGCAAGCAGCAGCCGCTCGAAGGCGCGCATGGTCCGCTCCTGCGCGCTGCGGTCCTTCATGGACCAGTGCCAAAAATGATGGCTGAGATAGAGGCCATAAAGCTCGAAGACGAGTTGATCCGCGTCCAGCCCCTGAGAGAATTCTCGAGCAGATTTTGCGTCCTCGATCGCCGCCTTCAATGTTTCGGACCAGCCGCTCATGAAGTCTTCAAGCTTGGTGCGCACTCCTGGCGGCAAGGCATCGCTTTCCGCACTCGCGTGTACGAAGGGGCACCCGCCCTTCAGCCGCGGCCCCCTCGACCAGGAAAGCCAGCGCGCAAAAAGTGCCGTGAGACGCTTCTCTCCCGTGCCCGCGATCGTTCCGGCCTCGACGACGTCATGCACGAACAAGGCAGCCGCCTTCTCGATGACGCCGAGTTGCAACGCTTGCTTGTCTGCGAAATGCGACAGCAATCCGCTGCGCGACAATTCCAGATCACGCGCCAGATCTCCGATCGACAACGCAGAAAGTCCGCGCGCGCTCACCAGCCCGAGGCTGTGAGAAAGTATCCGCTCCCGCACCGCATCCATCGTCGTCATTATTTCGCCCTCGCAAACCCAACCGTGACCCAACGCAAAACATCGCAGCCCCCGCTGCCGAGCGGCAGGACGCTCTGCGCCCGCCGTTCCGGCCTATCAACAGGCGCACTGCGGAGAGAGTTGGGCGAAATCTGGTTGCAGGGGTGAACACGTGAACTGTGTGGCCAATGAGCCCCGTTCGAGGATCACGCTATTCCACGATGCTAGGCCGCGAGGGCCTGCTGCGCGCCGTGCACCCACCGCGTCACGGCTTCGATATCCGGCGTGTCACCGTTGCGCAAAATGCGTGCGCCGGCCGGCGTTGTCGCGTACGCAAGCACGGCGGCAGACAAGGCTACGGGGTCGGCCTCGGCAAGCGTTTCCGGCGTGTCATATCCCGCACCGGCGAGCAACTGCGCATGGGTGCCGCGTAGTCCCGGCACGCGCAGAACGAGCCGCGCCTCGGTCTTCCACCGCTCGACAGTCTCGGCGTCGAAGCGGCCCCCTCCGAGCAGCGAGACGACCGCGTCCGGCTCCGCATCAAGGAAATCCTTCACGCTCACGATCCCGCCGAGCGCCAGGCGCTCCGCCAGTTTCGGACCGATCGATGGCGCACGCTCGAGATCATCACTTTCGGCGAGAGTGAAGCGCGGTGTGGTGTTGAGACGTGAGAGAGCGTCGCGGTTTGAAGGGCTCGCCTCGGCAACGATAAGCGCCGGTCGTGGAGGCAACTCAGCTTGTGCCACCTGTGCCTGCACAGCCGGGACCGGATCTTTGCGCACGGCCGCGACGGGAGACCTGTCCTGCGCACCCGCAACAGCAGCAGGCTTACCGCTCGAAATTGTGCGGGGCGTCGTGGCGACCGCAGCGGCTGGCGCGAGACGCTTCGCCCGTTCAGCAGCCAATGCTCCCGCACGCGGCTCAAGGACTTCCTTTTCGTAAAGGCTACGCACAACCCGGTCGTCTTCCGGCAGCGTCGCCTCCACCCTGCCGGTTGCCATCAACTCGTCATACATAGCCTGCACCTGCCGGCGCGTCTCGGCATCAGCGATCTTCTTCGAGATCCACTTGGCAGGCATCTTGAGCGTCGCCAGAACCGTCTCAGCCGTGAGCGATACTTCAGGCGGCTCGACAGCGGCTTCCGTGATGGCCCGGTCGAGCACGAGGGCAAAGCCTTTGGCCGCATAGATGAGCAGAGCGGAGACGGCATCGCGCGCAATCGGATTGAGACCCGCGGTCGGTTCCCGCACACCGGTTTTCAGATCGTAGTGCGTAATGAGTGTTTCATAATGCGGGTTCGAACGCTCGGCGCCGGCGATCACGTGCGCTCGCAACCAATCGTCGCCAACGGGCAGCGTCGGCGCCGCGTCGTGATGCTTGGTCTCGCCCTCGGCGCGCAGCCCATCGTACGAACGGTTGATGCTCCACTCGACAGCGCGATGTACGCTGTTCTCTGCATCCGACTGCGCGGTGTGGAATGGGTGAATGGGGTCCGTGTAGTAGTGGCTCAGCACGCCTGCTGCATAAACTGCACGCTCGAAGTCCTTTTCCCGCAGAGCCTCGACCAGATGCCCGTACCAGTTGACGGCTTTTTCCGGCGCGCCGCCCCAATAGCTATCGCGCACGTGCAACACGTGGTTCTTGAAATCCTTGAACTCGTCGTCCGGCGCTTTCGAGCCGGTCATGTACACGTCGGCATACTTCAGGAACACGCGCCGCCAAGGCTCCGCGTCGCCACGCGGCAGATACCGCAACGCATCCAGGGCGAGCTTGTGATGCGTGCCGCTCGCGTGCGCCGCATAGACGATTGTGAAAAGCAATGACATCGCCGCATGTCCCACAAAAATGGCGGGCGATGGTCGCCGGCAGGAGCGCCGCGCATAATTCACCCGCGTTTCAGGTGGGATAGCGCGAGTCGCACACCTTCTCGACCCCTGCGCCGCGATGTGGCCGGGGATATGTCCTGTACGGACGTGGAAAGAGATTGGCGGTCAGTCGGCCGCGCCGTTGAGAAGCACGTTTGCCGGCCGGTCGGGCGTCAGCGGCCAGCCGCCAATGTAAGGCTTGACCTCGACCGTTGTCCCGACGTTGCGCTTGCGCTCCACCGACCGGATCATCTGGCGCAGACGCGGTTGGATCTCCGTGCGCCAGCGCGTCCCGTTGAAGACGCCATAGTGACCGACGCCCGGCTGCACGTAATGGAAGCGTTCGTCGTCCGGCACATTGGTGCACAGAAGCTGAGCCGCCTCCGTCTGGCCGAGACCGCAGATGTCGTCCCTCTCGCCTTCGATGGTGATGATCGCTGTCTTGCGGATCTTCGAACAATCTACCCGCTTGCCGCGATGCATCATGCGCCCGTCCGGCAGCAGATGCTCCTGGAACACGGTCTGCACCGTCTGCAGGTAGAACTCTGCCGTCAGATCCATTACCGCCAGATATTCCTCGTAGAAATCCTGGTGCCCCTTGACGCTGTCGCAATCCCCCTGAACGAGGTTGTTGAAAAGGTCGACATGCGCATTCATGTGCCGCTCGAGGTTCATTGTCATGAATCCGGTCAGCTGCATGAAGCCCGGATAGACGCGGCGCATGGCGCCCGCGTGCGGCGGCGGCACGAACGAAATGACGTTGTTCTCGAACCAGCCGATGGACTTGGCCTGAGCCAGTTCATTGACGCCCGTCGGATTGCGGCGCGTGTCGATCGGACCGCCCATGAGCGTCAGCGACGCCGGCTGCATCGGATCGTCGTTGTCGGCCATGACGGCGGTGGCTGCCAGCGCCGGAACAGCCGGCTGGCAGACCGCGATCACATGTGTCTGGGACCCAAGCGTGTGGATGAACTCGATCAGGTAGTCGATGAAGCTATTGAGATCGAAGCGCCCTTCGAAGATCGGCACCTCGCGGGCATCCGCCCAATCGGTGATGTAGACCTCGTGTTCGGGCAGCATGGCCGCCACCGTGCCGCGCAGCAGCGTCGCGTAATGGCCCGACATCGGAGCGACGATCAGCACCTTGGGATCGTTGATTTCTGGTGCGCCGTCCGGGAAATGGCGCTTGAAATGGATGAGGTTGCAGAACGGCTTGACCGCTACGATCTCCTCGCTCACGGGCACGCCGACGCCGTTGATTCGTGTTTCCTTGAGGCCGAAGTGGGGTTTGCCGTAGCGCCGCGTCACATTCTCAAAAACTTCACATGCCGCCGCTATAGAGCGGTTCATCGGCGTGGCGGAAAACGGATTGAACGGGTTTTCAACGCCGTATTTCAGGGCCTCCGCTCCGAAGCGGAGCGGGCGAACGATCGCGTGCGCTAGCTCGTATGCGTAATAGTGCATTCCTGGCCCCCAGCTTGTCTGCGCCTGTCGTGCGTTGCGTTGCCGCATGGCACAATGCCGACATTTTTTGCAGCGCAGAAGATTCTGCAAGTCTAAACGTAAAAAGCTAGTGATCGCCAGTGAATAACGTGCGTGGGCGTTGCGCCATCGTACTTAATGGCGAACGCTGTTGCTCTTTTTCTAGCCATATTTGGTTTAACGTCCTTCACGCCACCAGGCGAGTGTCAGGAACGCGAGCAGGGCAGCGAGCGCCAAAAGCCCGGTAAACAAGGGGAAAATCTTCACCCCACGGGTCATGTAAGCTTCCCGGTCCTTGAGAGCCATCCACCCTGACCCGGAAAACACTTTCGCCGTGGCGAGCATGCTGACCCGTGGCACGTCCACCGCCGAGGGATCGGTAGCAGTCGCGGCCGACCCGGTCCAGAACACGCCGCCGCCCGTCTGGGACGCCAGCGGCTGCAAAGCCTTGTCTGAAGCGGTGACGTCGCTCATTTCGCGGGGATCTTCGGTGCCGGCATGCACGACCGCCGTCAGCGGCCCCTCCGGTCCCTCACTGGCAGCCTTGAAAAGACCGGGCAACCTCACATCGGCGGTGCCGCGCCAGATGCCCGGCCCCGCCGCTTCAAGCTTCACCTCAGACACGGTGCCGTCCGCCGCCGTCAGTTGTGCTGGCGGAACCGTATCACCCATCGAATGGCGCTCGAGCGTGATCTTCAGACCCTTCGCAGTCGCAATAAGTCGTTCTTCCTCCAGATCCGGCTCCTTCATCAGCCAGTGCGACAGCCGCCGCAGCAGGTCCGAATGCGGCCCGCCCCCCTCGAAGCCGCGCGCCCAAAGCCAGGCATGGTCCGACGTCAGCAGCGCCACCCGCCCCTTGCCGCGCTTCTCCAGCAGCAGCAGCGGGCTTGTCCTGGGCCCCCGACATGATCGTCGTGCCGCGATCGGATTTTACTTCCGCCTGGCGGAACCACCGACCCCACGTCGGCGGCTTGCCGTCGATCCCTGCACCCGGCAATCCGCGCGTGACAGGATGCTTGGCCCCATCGGCCGTAATCGTGGCCTTGAACGGTTCCTCGAAAACACGTCCCGTCGGCTTGCCCGGCAGCACGGGTGCCAGCGGGGTGCGGTAAAGCGTCGTCGCCCCCGCATAATCGTCACCCGCCGCGATCAAGCAGCGCGCCGCCGTTATTTTCCACGTAGCGGGCGATGTTGTCGTAGTAGCTAAGCTGCAGAATGCCGCGATGTTCGTAGCGATCGAAAATGATCAGGTCGAAGTCGCTGATCTTCTCCGAGAACAGCTCCCGCGTCGGGAAAGCGATCAGCGACAGCTGGTTGATCGGCGTGCCGTCCTGCTTCTCCGGCGGCCGCAAAATTGTGAAATGCACCAGATCGACGGACGCATCCGACTTCAGGAGGTTGCGCCACGTCCGCTCGCCTGCGTGCGGCTCACCCGACACCAGCAGCACGCGCAGATTTTCGCGCACGCCCTCGGCCGCGATCGACGGCCCTGTTGTTGACAGGCGTCAGCTCTCCGGGTGCAGTCTCCAGTTCCGCTTCGAGAATGTTCGTGCCCGCATGCGGAAAATCCATCGGGATAGTGATCGACCGGCCAACCTCGACACTGCGCAGCTCATCCGGCTTGCCGTCCCGTCGGATCTTCAACGTCACGAGATCGCCGGGCTTTGATTGCTGTCCCGTCTCGACGCGCGCGCGATCTCGACGTCGCGGGTCTGGCCGACGAGGCCGTACTTCGGCGCCTTCACGATCTCGATGCGTCGGTCGAATTCGTCAGGCCGCCCGGTCAGAAGCGTGTGCACGGGCGCGTCGAAGCCGAGCGCCTCGGCCTTCTTCGGCACATCGTGCACCTGACCGTCCGTGACGAGAATGACCCCTGCCAGGCGGTCTGGCGGAATGTCGCCAAGCGCAACATTGAGATCGCCGAATAGATTCGTGCCCCTGCTCCCCGTCTCGCTCGGCCGCGCGGCCGTGACGTATTTCACTTCCAGGTCGGGAATGGCGCCTAGCTTCTTCTCGAGTTCCGCGCGAATTGCTGCCGTCTGTTCCGGTCGTTTGTCGATCGATCTGGCTGGCGCTCTCGTCCGTCACGACGAGCGCGATGTTCGCCAGCCTCTCGCGGTCTTCCTGCCGCAAGGTCGGGTTGGCGAGAGCTGCGATGACGGCGGCAAGCGCCAACGCGCGCAACGCCGCACCACGGCTCCGTCGCAGCAAAAGGAGAACGACACAGCACCGCTGCAATGGCTGCCGCGGCCCACAGCCAGGGTTCCGGAATCAGAGGCGCGAAATCGATCGACCAGTTCATGGGTGCGCCCTCACTGCCCGAGCCGTTCGAGCAGGGCCGGCACGTGCACTTGATCGGCCTTGTAATTTCCGGTGAGCGCGTGCATCACGATGTTGATCGCCTGTGCGGAAAGCCATTTCGCGCTGCCGCTCGCCGCCCGGCGTCACCGGATAGATCGGCACGCCGCTTTTCATCGAGAGCCCAGGCGGACGGCCAGATCGTTCGGGGTGATCATGATCGAGGAGACGCCGTCGGCCTGCCGCGCACGACGCTCCTCGCCTACCGCGCCGTCTTCCTGCGATCCTGTGCCTCCACCCATAATTGCCCGCCGTCCCATCGGCCAGGAAACGACTGCAGAAGGTAGAACGATTTCGTCAACACGTGATCTTCCGGGACCGGCTCCAGCCGCGGAATATCGAGCCGCCCGATCAGCCGCTGCAGCGCCGGCCCACGCTCGCCAGCCATGGCCATACCCGTCGGCAACCCGTTGCCGTAATCGCGTGTATCGAAAATGATCATGCCGCCTTGCTTCATGTAGGCGTCGATCTTGGCCAGCGTCTCCTCCGGCAACGCCTCGGCGTTGTCGAGCACCGGCCAGTAGAGAACGGGATAGAACGCGATCTCGTCGCTGCACGATGTCGACGCCGCAGCGGTTCGCCCGGTTCGACGGCGGTGCGAGCGCGCAAGACCTTCGATGAGCCCCGAAAGACCTTGTCTGCTCGCCTGTCGACAGCCGGATCGCCGGTGAGGATGTAGCCGAACGTCACCTTCGCCGTTGCTTCGACCGAAGCCCGGTCCGCCGGCGACACCTCGGACGGAACCGTCACGGTGGATTTCTCAGCTGGCATGCGCCCTGGAAAATTGAACCGGCTCGGCAGATCGAAATCCTGTGCCGCTGCAGGCTCTGGTGCGGTAACGGCGACCGCCAGAACGAGAGCTGCGGCCTGCGCGGCAGGACGCACGAGCGCCTTGAGCCCGCCCATGCAGCAGCAGCACCGCGACGATGTCCGCAAACAGAAGCGCGAGCGCGGTCAGCAGCAACGCAGGTTTCAACGGCGGTCGACCTTCGCTGATCGTAGCCAAGCCTCTGCGCACTGGCCGGAGGAGCGGGAAGTGCGGCGCAGCTGTCGTCTTCGGCGTCACGACATTGATCGCACGCGGTGCGGAGCCTGCGCCGTAGTAGCCCGGCGGATGATCGAGGCTTGCGGCCGTGTTTGTCGACTTCCGCCGCTGCAACGGCTGCGCCGTCGGCGGCGGGCGGCTTAAGCGAGCCATAGCCATCGAGAGTCTGCGATGGCGCCAGCATTTCGGGCGCGGCAGCAGATTGGCGGATGTCGATGTATCAGCCGTCGTGCGTGCCGCCTGCACTCGACGCCGGCGCAGCAGCCAGCGTGCCCAATGCCGAGATCCGCCGCAGCATCTCGACGAACAGGCCCGACATCGGCAGGTTCGACCAGTCGGAGTTGGCGGTGACGTGGAAAAGCACGATCTGGCCTTCGCCGCTTCGCGTCGCGGTGACGAGCGGCGTGCCATCCTTGAGCCGCGCCCACACTTTCACGTTCGGCGTCAGCAGTGCGGGATCGGCGAGAACCTGGCGCTTGACCGATACGTCGGCCGGGATGGTGAGACCGGCGAACAGGCTTGTCCTCGTCGAACGGCGCGAGCGGCTGCGGCGTCGACCACGACAGCGCGCCGCCGAGTGAGCGGCCACCGAGCCGCAAGCCGCACGGGAAGCAGATCGTCGCCGCCCTTTTCCAGGCGCGGACCGGCGAAGCGGACGAGCACGCCGCCTTTATTCACCCAGTCCTGCGACCTGCTCCGCAGCTTCGCCCGACAGCGTGCCGATGTCGGCCAGCACCATCACGGTGGCGTTCTGTCTTCAATGATGGTCTTCGATGCCGGCGACAAGGTTCTGTTTCTTTCGGCACGATCATTTCGGCGAACGGCTGCACCGCCTGCTGGATGTAATAGAGCGGCGCCAGCAGCGGCTGAGCCTGCTCCTGCGCTTCGCCGCAGATGAGGCCGACACGCTGCCACTGCGAGCGCTGATCGAGCAGGTTGACACCGCCCGCCGATGCGCTCGCCCGCGATTTCGAGGCGCGTTACCTGATTGCGCAGTTCCAGCGGCATCTCGAATCGCAGCCGTCGCGGATGTTTCGCCGGTGGCGAGCTTGAACGGCGTCTCGCCGAGCCTCTGCCCGCGCGCCGAGAAGGCTTGCACGATGCCCTCGCGCGCGCCGCCTCCGGCGCGAATGATTTTAGCCGCAAGCTTGCCGTCAGCCCCGCACTGAAGCCGAAAGGCCGAGCGGCTCGCTGCCGGCCTTCACATCGACCACCGCGAAACGGCCGTCGCCTGCGGCCGTGGCAAGCGCATCTGCGAATTCGAGACCCCTTGCCGTCGTGGTCGATGCCGTCCGCCAGCCAAACCACGTTGGCGACTGCGCTCCGGTCGTCTGCAGGGCCGCCGTGAGCGCGCTAGAAGGCCTGTACGATCCGGCGCGAACGGCTGCGGCTGCAGCGCCGCCGCTGTAGCCCGCGCATCAGCCGGTGCTTCCAATTTGATGACCGGCGCCTTCGTCGTCGCCGCCGTCCCGAAGACCGCCACAGGACGGCTGTGCCCCTCCGCCTCGTCGATCAGCCGCTCCACCATCGCCAGCCGCTGCTCCCATTCGCCGGCCGAGGCCCAACCGTTGTCGACGACGATGACGACGGGTCCGCTGCCCTTGATCGGCGACTGCGCTTGCGGATTGAGGACCGGCTCGGCCAGTGCAAAAATCACCAGCGCCGCCGCGAGCAATCGGATCAGCATCAGCCACCACGGCGTCTTGGCCGGCGTCTTTTCCTTGTTCTCGATGCCCACGAGGATGCGCGTCGGCGGAAATTCGATCTGGCGCGGGCGCGGCGGAACCGTGCGCAGCAGCCAATAGATCAGCGGCAGCGCGGCGAGCGCCGCCAGCAGCCAGGGATTGAGGAACGCGAGACGCGGAGAGACCCATCAAATGGCCTCCGCGGTTGCGGCCGCGATAGACCGCGCGCCATTTCACCCGCCAGCCGCATGACGAGCGTCAGCAGCGGCTCGGTCGCCGGGCGGTCGGTGTGATGCACCAGGAACGACCAGCCGAGCCGGTGCGTGAATTCCTCAATCTGCGCCCGATGATCGGCGAGCCGCTTCTGATATTCGGTCCGCAGCGTCTCCACGCGGTCGGCCAAGAAGCGCTCGCGACCCGAAGCATTTGAGAATTCGGCGCGGCCATCGTAAGGCAGCGTCTCCTCCGCCGGATCGAGCACCTGCACCATGTGCCCGCGTGCGCCGGCGAGGCCAGCTGCTCGATACGTTCCCTGATCGCAGGCACGGGCGCAAGAAAGTCGCCGAACAGCATGACGCCCGAGTGCCGCGGGATCTGCTGCGCCGGCGGCAGGCTCTTGGTGATCAGCGGCGTTGAAATGTTTGCGATGATGGCTTCGGCAAGAAGCGACGCGATTTTGCGGCTGCCGGATGGCTGCGACATGGCCAGCAAGCCGATACGCTCGCCGCCGCGCACCAGCAGCTCGGCCGACGCCAGCATCAGAACGACGGCGCGATCGCGCTTCGTCACCTTCGACAGATGGCTCTTGAAGTCCATCGAGGCCGAGAGATCCGGCCACAGCCAGACGGTGTGCGCGGCTTCCCATTCGCGCTCGCGAACATAAAGATGATCGGACGATGCCGAGCGGCGCCAGTCGATCAGCTGCGCGCTGTCCGCGCTTTCATATGTCGGAACTGCCAGAAGGTCTCGCCCGGCCCCGCGCGGCGGCGGCCGTGAATGCCGTGCGCGACCGTCTGCGAGATGCGCTTCGCCTCGATCAGGAGATCGGGCAGACGGTCGGCGAGGGCGTGCGCACTCGCCTGCAGACGGCTCAGCGAGTGACTGTCGCCGTCCGAAGTTTCATCTGCTGTCCATTGGTCCGCGGTGGATGCCATGTGTGGCGTTATCCGGCCTTCGCGGCCAGCCGCGCGATGATGCCGGAAAGGTCCTGGCCCTCGGCGCGCGCGGCGAACGTCAGCGCCATGCGGTGCTTGAGGATCGGCTCGGCCAGCGCCACGACGTCGTCGATCGACGGCGCAAGCCGGCCGTCGATCAGCGCCTTGGCGCGCACGGCCAGCATCAGCGCCTGGCTGGCGCGCGGGCCGGGCCCCCAGGCGACATACCGGTCGGCCTCGGTATCCGACGCGGTGTCCGGACGCGCCGAGCGCACCAGCGTCAGGATCGCTTCGACGACCTTGTCCGGCACCGGGATCTGGCGCACGAGCCGCTGGATCGCGATCAGCTCGGTCCCGTCATGACCGTCTCGAGCCGCCGCTCCTCGGTGCCCGTGGTCGAGTACAGCATGCGCCGCTCGGCGGCGAGATCGGGATAAGTGACGTCGATCTGCAGCAGGAAACGGTCGAGCTGCGCTTCGGGCAGCGGATAGGTGCCTTCCTGCTCCAGCGGGTTCTGCGTCGCGAGCACGTGGAACGGCGTCGGGATATCGTGGCGCTGACCGGCGACCGTGACGTGGTGTTCCTGCATCGCCTGCAGCAGCGCCGACTGCGTCTTCGGCGACGGCGCGGTTGATTTCGTCGGCCATCAGCAGCTGCGTGAAGATCGGCCCCTTGATGAAGCGGAAAGATCGCGCTTGCGCCGGCCGACGTCCTCCAGCACTTCCGCGCCGATGATGTCCGACGGCATCAGGTCCGGCGTGAACTGGATGCGCTTGGCGTCGAGACCCAGCACCTTGCCGAGTGTCTCGACGAGCAGCGTCTTGGCGAGACCTGGCACGCCGATCAGCAGGGCGTGGCCGCCCGACAGAAGCGTGATCAGCGTGCGTTCGATCACCAGATCCTGGCCGAAGATCACCCACGCCGCGGCTTTGTGCGCACGCTGGACCTGCGCAGCAGCAGCCTCGAGGCGTGGCACGATGCTCTCATCCGTCGACGTCAGAACTGTCATTGAAGCTCCATGGCCCCCGGGCGAGGAGGCGATTGACCTGTCGCAGCTGCCTTGATCTGGTGCAAGGTTAGCAGCTGGCTTACCGTTACATACGCAGGTCCCCGCGTACAGGGCCGCGGCAGCCTGCCATCAGCCGCGATAGTGGCTGTCCGCAACCCTCTCCGGTCAAGTTAAACCTGTGTAACGGGCTTGGCTTTTCGTTCGTCCTATTGCCCGTGAGGAGACCCCCAGGAATGCCTGAAAATAATAGCGGAAACGACGCCGGCAGTCGTCTTGGCGGACTAGCCGAAATGGTGAAACAAAGTGCTGGGACGGGTCATCCCCCGGTCGACACTTGGAACCCGCCATATTGCGGTGACATCGGCCTTGCGATCCTCGCCGACGGCACATGGACCTACCGCGGGTCGCCGATCGCACGCCCGGCGCTCGTCAAGTTGTTTGCCAGCGTCTTGCGCAAGGATGCTGATGGCAAAACGTACCTCGTCACGCCGGATGAGAAGGTCGATGTCGCGGTCGCTGACGCACCCTTCCTCGCCGTCGAGATGGAAGTCTCGGGGACGCCTCCGCATCAAGAACTGGTTTTCAGAACCAATGTCGACGACGTTGTGACATGCGGTCCTGAGCATCCGCTACGCTTCGCCGTCGATGAACGCACCGGCGCCATCAAGCCATATCTGCGCGTCCGAGGCCGCCTGGATGCGCTGATCACCCGCGCCCTCACGCATCAACTCCTCGATCTCGCAGTGACGACCGAGCCGGTCGGCGTTCGCAGCGGCGGTCTCTTATTCCTGATCCCGGACGCCGGCAGCTCGTGCCGTTGCTGAACGCGGGATCGTTTGGGCTATCTATGGCGTTGCGGCGGTCGGACCTCACTCATCAACCGTCAAGAGGGAATATTAGCTCTGCAACACAATTAATCCCTATCTTCGGCCCCCGTACAGGCGTAAGCCGCCGCGGCAATGCTGCACCGCAGCAGGAACATTGCAGGAAGCAGTCATGGCAAAGCTTGACGCCGCGGCCGATGTCGCTGGCTCCCCCGCCTCCGGTTCGACCCATTCCTCCCCAACTCAAGCCAAATTCACCGCTCTCCTCATTGGCTCCATCGGCGTCGTTTACGGTGATATCGGAACCTCCCCCCTCTATGCGTTTCGCGAGGCGGTCGTTGCGGCAAAAGCAGGTGGCCTGGAGGGTCGCGAAGCGGTCCTCGGCGTCCTCTCCCTTATCACCTGGGCCCTGATCCTCGTCGTCACGCTCAAATACGTCCTCCTCATGCTGCGCGCCGACAACAACGGCGAAGGCGGTACGTTCGCCTTGATGGCTCTTGGCCAGAAAGCCGCCAAACGCAGCGCGCCGCTTCTCGCCGTACTGGGCATCGCCGGCGCGTCGTTTTTCTACGGCGATGCCGTCATCACTCCAGCGATCTCAGTCCTCTCAGCCGTGGAAGGACTGAAGCTCGTCTCACCCGCCTTTGACGGCTGGATCATCCCGCTATCGCTGCTCATTATCCTGGGCATCTTCACAGTTCAGTCGCGCGGCACGGCTAGCGTCGCCAAGTTCTTCGGACCAATCACCGCGGTCTGGTTCGTTGCAATGGCTGTGGGCGGCCTCATCCACATCGCCGACGATCACGCAATCCTCGGCGCACTCAGCCCGCATCACGGTGTGGTCCTCGTCGCCACGAACGGGCTTCTTGGCCTGACCGTTCTCGGATTGGTTTTTCTCGCCGTCACTGGCGCTGAGGCCCTCTATGCCGATCTCGGCCACTTCGGTCGCCGCCCGATCCAGTATGCGTGGCTATGCTTCGTATTTCCGGCGCTTCTGCTAAACTATTTCGGCCAAGGCGCGCTCGTCCTCGCCGAGCCCGACGCCATGGAAAATCCATTCTACAAGCTCTATCCGGAATGGGCGCTGATCCCGATCGTTCTGCTCGCCACGGTAGCGACGATTATCGCAAGCCAGGCCGTCATCACCGGTGCCTTCTCGTTGACGCAGCAGGCCGTACAGCTTGGCCTCCTTCCGCGCCTGAGCGTACGGCACACGTCCGAGTCCATGGCCGGCCAGATCTACCTGCCGCAGATCAATTGGATACTTTTTGCCGGTGTCGTGTTCGTCGTCGCTCTCTTCAAGACGTCGAGCAACCTCGCCGCGGCCTATGGTGTCGCCGTCACGGCCGACATGATCATTACGTCCGTCATGGGCTTCTTCGTACTGTGGCGCGTTTGGGGTTGGTCAATCTGGACCACATCAGTGGTCATCGTCCCACTGCTTTTGATCGAACAGGCTTTCTTCACAGCCAACATCCTGAAGGTTTTGGAAGGCGGCTGGCTGCCGCTGCTGATGGCGGTGATCCTTTTCGTCGTCATGTGGACCTGGGTCCGCGGCTACAAAATTCTCTCACTGAAGATCCGCCACGAAGATACCGACCTTGCATGGCTGGCGCGCAAGCTTGAAGCCAAATCGCCGATCCGCGTTCCGGGCACCGCCGTCTTTCTGTCGGCCGACACCGATCTGGCTCCCACGTGCCTCATGCACAACCTGAAGCACAATCGCGTCCTGCATGAACGCAATATCATCCTCTCGATCAAGACCCGCAATGTACCTCGCGTGGCGCGGCATGAACGTGTCGAAATCGACCGCTCCGACCCGTTGTTCACGAAGGTTGTCGCCTACTACGGTTTCATGGAAACGCCAAACGTGCCGAAAATCTTCGAAACCTGCCGCCGCAAGGACTTGAACGTCGAAGTGTCGAATACCTCGTTCTTCCTCTCCCGCCGGTCGCTGCGTCTGGCATCGAATTCCGAAATGCAACGCTGGCAGCAGCGGCTGTTCCTGGCGCTGGCTCGCTTTGCGGAGGATGCCACGATCTATTTCCGCATTCCGATGGACAGAGCCGTCGAAGTCGGAACCCAGGTGGCGGTGTAACCGGGATCGCGCGCAACCATATGTTGACCGAAGCGATCCTCTCGCGAACTCCGCGCGTAAACAGGTCGTCAGTCAGCCAAGGCCACTCCAAACCCCATGAATAACGAAGACAACCGCTTCTCTGCCCGTGCCGCCCGTTACATGAAGGTCGGCACCAACGTGGGCACGGTGGCGGCCAAGGTGGCGAGCCAGCGACTGTTCGGTATCGAGGGCAACGACAGCGCCCAGGCAGCCGAACTTGCCGCCGCCCTCGGCGGGCTCAAGGGCCCCTTGATGAAGGTGGCGCAACTGCTCTCCACCATTCCCGAGGCGCTGCCGCCCGAATACGTGCGCGAACTTTCCCAACTCCAGTCGCAGGCCCCGCCCATGGGCCCTGCGTTCGTCCGCCGCCGCATGCAGGCGGAGTTGGGGGCCGATTGGCGCACGCGCTTTGCTTCCTTTGAAGATCTGTCAACTGCGTCCGCTTCGCTCGGCCAGGTCCACCGCGCGACCTCGCACGACGCCCGGCCACTTGCCTGCAAACTGCAATATCCCGATATGCAATCGGCCGTGGAAGCCGATCTCACTCAGTTGAAGGTGGTGTTCGCTCTACATGCGCGTTTCGACAGCGCCGTCGACACGAGCGAAATCCTGAAGGAAATTGGCGCACGCCTGCGCGAAGAACTCGACTACACGCTCGAAGCCAAACACACCCGACTTTACGGTCTGATCTTCGAGAACGATCCGATCATCCGCGTACCCGAAATCGAATCCGGTCTCTCGACGGGCCGCCTGCTCACCATGTCCTGGCTCGACGGCCGTCCGCTCCTGTCACACAAGGAGGACAGCCTCGAAGATCGCAATCGCATCGCGCAGGCCATGTTCCGCGCCTGGTGGTATCCCTTCGCGCATCATGGCGTCATTCATGGCGATCCGCATCTCGGCAACTACACCGTTTTCAGTGAAGACGGTCGCCCGGCGGGTCTCAACTTGCTCGATTACGGCTGCATTCGCACATTCCCCGTCGCCTTCGTCCAGGGCGTGATCGATCTCTACAAGGGACTGCTTTCCAACGATCAGCCGCGCATCGTTCATGCCTACGAACGCTGGGGCTTCAAAGGGCTTACCAAAGATCTGATCGAAGCCATGACCATGTGGGCGCGCTTTATTTACGGCCCGCTTCTCGATGATCGCGAGCGCACCATAGCCGAGGATACCAAGCCCGGCGAATACGGCCGCCGCGAAGCCTTTGCCGTTCACAAGATCCTCAAGGAAAAGGGTCCAGTCACGGTGCCTCGCGAATTCGTATTCATGGACCGCGCCGCGATCGGTCTTGGCGGCGTCTTCCTGCATCTGGCGGCCAGGCAGAACTGGTACCGCCTCTTCAACGAAACTATCCAGGACTTCGATCTCGACGCCGTTCACGCCCGCCAGACCGCAACCTTCGCCCAGGCTGGCGTTCCAGTTCCACATTAACGCCGCTTCGGGTTCTGGGCGTGAGTGGGTTGCGCGCGGTCTAGGTCTTCGGCTGCGCAGGCTTCGCTTTGCGCAACCTGTAGGCGTTCACGATCGTCAGCATCCCCTCGCGCACGGAGGGCCAGCGGTTGACGAACTGCACGATCGGCCAGGAGATCAAACGCGAGATCCCTTTGACGTTTCCAAGGCCAGGCGTCGCCGCAACAGCTTGGCCGTTCTTGAACGTCACCTCCGGCGCGAATGTCGCCGTCACATCGAACGTACTCTTATAAGTCGTGATGGTGCAGATGACAGGCTGCTCCGGGCTCTTGAAAGAGGCGTCGACAGCTGCCAGCGCCTTGTCGATCTCGGAGCGCGCTATACGCACGGTGAGACGGCAGTTAAAATCCTTCACATAGCCGCGCGATCCTTTTTCCAGTTCCGCGCGCTCCTCCGCCGAAGGCCGCATGGGGAAAATGCAGGCGATCTCCGGGCCCGTGCCCGTTTCAGCTTCAGCGAAACAATCTTTGGAAATCTCAGGTGCCGCCTCTTTCGATTGGGCAGAAGCAACGCCGCACTGCGTGGTCGCGCAGCACAGGGCGCAAACGATCGCAGCGAACGCGCCGGCCCTATCTGGCATCGGCCGCAACAGGATTGGTGGATGTCTCGACCGCCTTTGCCGGCGCCTTTGTAGCCGATGCACTCGTATCGGTCACAGAGGGCTTGGCAGTCTTCTTCGCCGCCGTCTTGCTCGCGGGTTCCGGTTCGTCTTTCGGACGGCCGTCGGCGTAATAGCGCTCGCCGCACTTCGTGTGCAGGAACTTGTTCACCGACTTCAACATGCCGCGGTGGAACAGGCCGAGCGTGTCTTCCAGGCTCGCCGCCATATTCACCGTTGCGGTCACCGCCGTCGGTCCTTCGACGCCCGCAAGGTTGATCCAGATCTTGTCCGCCTTCCCGTTTTTGAATTTAAGCTTCGGCGCCAGCCGCACCTCGACCGTCTTGGGTTTTCCGTCCTGCTCGACGACGCACTGAACCTCATGCTCTGGTATCTGCACGGTGTATTTCGGAGCTGTGAGAGCGCCGATGATATCGGCCCGGCTGAGGGTAAGGTCGACGGAACAGCGGGCGTCCCCGAACCCCCAGGACACCGAGGTGGAGTCGCCCTTTTTCAAGGTGTCGCGGTCCCAGGTCTTGGTAACGTCGCATTTGAGATCCGGCCCGGTCGCCGCCCGGCCGAGGACCATGGTGCACAGTTTGCGCTCGCACGCTTTAACCGCCTTTTCCTCGTCCGGCGTCGGGTCGAGCGCGATGGCCGGAGCCAGCCATCCGGTCGCGACGAGTGCAACGATGCCGGCGGTTAGGGCGGCAGCAGCTTGTCGGAACTGCGGATGTTGCATGGCAAAATCTCCTGGAGCAGGTCAAGCTCCGAGCCTCGTGACAGGGCAATGGGCCGGCAATGAGGCTGGTGGACCCGTAACGGGCCGACAGTCATCCCCGTGCTTCCAGCGGATGTTATTCTGTCGCGTCGTCCAGATGGCAACCCGGCGGCTTTCTGGCCTGTCGTTGGCAAGGCGAACGCGAGTGCGGCGGCCCGCCACCGCCTAATTTACGAGTTTAGCCGGTTTGCGGCCCGCTTGCGGCGTCAACGGGGCTAGGTTAGGTAACGCAAGGGGTGAATGAGCCCTTGCAACACATGTCACGCCCTCGCGCCCCATGGACCGGCGTCGCGGGTTTGGAAATTCGAGGGAGGGGTAGACCGAAATGAGCGTCGACACGTCGAACGGCCATCCGGCCATGGACTACAACCAACACAACGACACCTACAAGGCCTTCCTGCGCTTCTCCAAGATCGGCATTGTACTGCTCATTCTGCTGCTCGCCGGCATGTACGTCTTCCTGGTTTAAGCCCGGAATCATATCCTACGGCGGTTCCACCCCGGTATCGCCGCCACCATCTGCGTCATCCACAATCGGTGACGCGGCTCCGGCCGCGTTGCGCATTCGGGAATCTCCATGATCACGATTGCAGTTACTGCGGAGGGGCCGGACGAACCGCGCTTCGCCGTTTCTCCGGAGACGGTTAAAAAGCTCGTCGCCCTGGGCGCCACGGTCAAAGTTCAGTCGGGCGCAGGTCTGCGCTCGCGCTTTTCCAACGATATGCTGAAAGCGCAGGGCGCCGAGATCGTCGACAGCGCCGCCGCCGCTATCGACGGCGCCGACATCCTCTTGAAGGTGCGCCGCCCCGGTGCCGATGAGATAGCCGGCCTCAAGCCAGGCGCTCTCGTTGCCGCGATGATCGAGCCCTACAGCGACCGCGCCGCCCTCGAAGCGGCCGCAAGTCGTGGCGCAACGCTGTTCTCGATGGAATTCATGCCGCGCATCACGCGCGCGCAGTCGATGGACGTGCTGTCCTCGCAGGCCAACCTCGCCGGCTACAAAGCCGTCGTCGATGGCGCATCGATGTTCGGGCAAGCCCTCCCGATGATGATGACGGCGGCAGGCACGGTTCCGGCCGCGAAGATTTTCATTATGGGTGTCGGCGTCGCCGGCCTCCAGGCCATCGCAACCGCCCGCCGCCTCGGCGGCATCGTGTCCGCAACCGACGTCCGCCCGGCGACCAAGGAACAGGTCCAGTCGCTCGGCGCCAAATTCATCGCCGTCGAGGACGACGAATTCAAGCAGGCGCAAACTGCGGCCGGTTACGCCAAGCCCATGTCGCCCGAGTATCAGGCCAAGCAGGCCGAACTTGTCGCAAACCACATCAAGACCCAGGACATCGTCATTACGACGGCCCTGATACCCGGCCGCCCCGCCCCGCGCCTCATCACCAAGGCCATGGTGGAGAGCATGAAGCCGGGCGCGGTCATCGTGGATCTGGCAGCCGAACGTGGCGGCAACTGCGAACTGACCGTTCCGGGTCAGACCGTGGACGTCAATGGTGTCACGATTGCGGGGCCGATCAACCTTGCCGGTACGGTCGCCGTCAACGCCTCGAGCCTCTACGCCAAGAACCTGCTCGCCTTCCTGGAAGTCCTGATCGACAAGAAGGAAAAAGCGCTGAAGATCGATTGGGAAGACGAGATCGTGAAGGGCACGCTTGTCGCCAAAGACGGCAAGATCGTTCATCCCAACCTCACCGGCAATTGATGAATTCAAGCGCTGCGCAACGTGCGCGGGCAGGAGACGAAACGATGCGTTCCACTTTCAACTTGATGGCGATAGCAGCACTGCTGGCGGTCGCGCCGTCGTCGGCCTTCGCGTCAAGCGGTACAGATGGGGTCAGTCCCGTCGTGTATGAACTCATGGTGTTCGTGATTGCCGTATTCGTCGGCTATTACGTGGTGTGGTCCGTGACCCCTGCCCTGCATACGCCTCTGATGAGCGTTACCAACGCGATCTCCTCGGTGATCGTTGTCGGTGCTCTTCTCGCCGTCGGTGTGGCACTGACCGAAGCCGACAGCGTCTTCGCCAAGCTCTTTGGTTTTCTCGCCCTCGTGATGGCGTCCATCAACATCTTCGGCGGCTTCCTCGTCACCAACCGCATGCTGGCGATGTACAAGAAAAAGGACGCGGCTCCCAAGAAGTGAGCCACGTTTTTGGTTGCCTCCATATAACCCTTAAGACCGTTCCGGAAGTGAGCCGATGTCCGCGAATCTAGCAGCCCTCCTCTACCTCGCAGCAGGTGTCCTATTCATCCTCGCTCTGCGCGGTCTTTCGAGCCCGGCATCGTCGCGGCAGGGAAACCTGTTCGGCATGATCGGCATGGCAATTGCCGTGGTGACGACCTTGGGTCTGGCGCAACCCTCCTTCATCTCCTGGATTTTGATCCTCGCCGGTCTCGGCATCGGCGGTTTCATTGGCGCGAAGACGGCACGCGAAATCCCGATGACGATGATGCCCGAACTGGTCGCGGCGTTTCACTCGCTGGTCGGCTTGGCAGCGGTGTTTGTCGCCGCTGGAGCACTCTACGCCCCCGCCGCCTTCGGCATTCTGGAGAACCCAGCCGATCCCTCGCAGGGCGTCAAGGCCGCGAGCCTGTTCGAGATGGCGCTCGGCGTTGCAATCGGCGCCATCACCTTCACCGGTTCCGTCATCGCGTTCGCAAAACTTTCCGGGAAGATGTCGGGCAAGCCGATCATCCTGCCTGCGCGTCACATCATCAACGCCGCCCTCGGCATCTTCATTATCGCCTTGATCTACTGGTTCATGCAGTCGGGCGGTTCGTCGTGGCTGTTCTGGCTGATCGTCCTGGCGAGCCTGCTGTTCGGCGTTCTCATCATCATTCCCATCGGCGGCGCGGACATGCCCGTCGTCGTGTCGATGCTGAACTCCTACTCCGGCTGGGCAGCCGCCGGGATCGGCTTCACGCTCTCCAACATCGCGCTCATTATCACCGGCGCGCTTGTGGGGTCGTCGGGTGCCATCCTGTCTTACATCATGTGCAAGGGCATGAACCGCCAGTTCCTGTCCGTGATTGCCGGTGGCTTCGGCGGTGAGACTGCAGCCGCAGGCGCTGGTGGTGGCGAACAGAAGCCCGTCAAGCTCGGCTCGGCTGAGGACGCCGCTTATGTTTTGAAGAACGCGTCGAAGGTGATCATCGTGCCGGGCTACGGCATGGCCGTCGCCCAGGCTCAGCACGCGCTGCGCGAAATGGGTGACCAGTTGAAGAAGGCCGGCGTCGAAGTGAAATACGCCATCCATCCGGTCGCCGGCCGTATGCCTGGCCACATGAACGTGCTGCTCGCCGAAGCCAACGTCCCCTACGACGAAGTCTTCGAACTCGAAGACATCAACTCAGAGTTCAGCCAGGCTGACGCGGTCTATGTCATCGGAGCCAACGACGTCGTCAACCCGGCGGCCGAAGAAGACAAGACCTCTCCAATCTACGGCATGCCGGTGTTGCAAGTCTGGAAGGCGTCGACCGTGTTCTTCAACAAGCGCTCGCTCGCTTCGGGCTATGCCGGCATCGATAACCCAGTCTTCTATCGCGACAATACGGTCATGGTGCTCGGCGATGCCAAAAAGATGACAGAAGAAATCGCCAAGTCCTTGGCACACGGCTGACGAACGCCTCCGGACCCGACAGCAAAAAAGGCCCTGCCGCAAGGTGGGGCCGTTTTGCATAATGGGAACTCACGCCCTAGCTCGCGTATTGACCTGCGGAGGCGACATGCTGCTGCTCGTCATGTTGCAACACGACTGACACATTTTTTGATCCACGGACCATAGAATCCGCGTTAGCCTGTAACTCACGTCTCTCGGCACAGGGGCACAGCGGTGTCCGCTTCGAAGGAGATCCGTATGGGGTGGACCGCACGGCGAACCTTGTTATCTGTAGTCTCGGCACTCGGGTTGGGGCTCACCAACGCTGCTTACGCCGATCCGGCCGCCAGCGAGGGGCTCCAGACGCGGATCAAGATCGGCGGACAGGAACTCTCCTGCCGCGATTTCCGCGGCCAGACTGTTCGGTCGATCCACATGGACGATTTAGGCGATGTCGCTCACGCGCGGATCGTCAATCGCATGCCGATCATCACCCTTAACAAGCGCCGTCTCGACACACTCCCCGACAAACTTCAGGTCTTCTTCTTCAACCACGAGTGCGCGCATCACATCCTTGGGCACGTGTTCTATCCGACCCAGACGAGCGAAAACGAAGCCGACTGCTACGCCATCAAGCAAGGCCGCCGCGACGGTTTCCTCACGCGTGTCGATGTGGTCGCTTTCACGCCCTACATCGCAGTGAGCCGCGGCTCGGCGTTTGGTCATCTGCCCGGGCCCATGCGGTCGCAGCGCTTGCTCGCCTGTTTCGACGATCCGTCCGAAGAGAACATCGTTGATCCCGCCGGGTTCACACCGCCCCCGCCGCCTGTGCTGGCCGAAGGTCTCCGCTGAGTTTGGCTGCTGCGCCCCAAACGATCGTCCTGCGAGCCGATGTGGATGCGGCTGGATCGTCCAACCCGCGGGTGTTTCCGGACTTCGGAAAGAGCGCACAATTATCTGACCGGGCAGGCCATCAATGATCGCTCTTAAAGGCCTCGCTCTATTGGCTGTTCTGGCAGTCCTTGCTCATTTCGGCACCAAGGCAGTCCAGCAGCGACTGCTCTATTTTCCAGATACGCGCCGCACGACCCCCGCGGAGGCCGACCTGCCCGACGTCGCCGAGCGGGAGATCGAAATGGCCGATGGCACGCACGTCCTGACGTGGTGGGGCGCGGCGAAACCCGGACACCCGACGCTGCTCTACTTCCACGGCAACGGCGGTTCGTTCGTGACCCGCTCCGAGCGCATCCGCAAGTATATGGCCCATGGCTACGGCATGGTCATGATGACTTACCGCGGCTTCGGCGGCAGTGCCGGCATTCCATCAGAGACAGCCAACATTTCAGATGCTCTGGCCGTTTACGACGCGGTCCGGGCCAGCGGTGTTCCGGCCACCAGCATCGTCATCTACGGCGAGTCGCTTGGCACCGGCGTCGCCATCCAAGTCGCTTCGCACCGAGAGGTCGCAAGCGTCATTCTTGATGCGCCCTACACGTCCATCGTGGATCTCGCGGCGCTCCACTACCCGTACCTCCCGGCACGCTGGCTGATGACAGATCGCTACGAGACGCTGCGGTTCGCCGCGCGAGTTACCGCGCCTGTCTTGATCGTCCACGGCGATGCTGACGACGTGATTCCCGTGGAGATGAGCCGGCGCGTGGCCGACGCATTGAAAGGTCCCGTAAAAGTGGCGACGTTTCCCGGCGCAGGCCACTCGGACCATTATCTCTTCGGCTCCTACGAGACCATCTACACGTGGCTCTCTGCCCAATTCCCTGTTCAATCGGCGGCCGGCATTCAGCCGGCAGCTCGATAACCTAATTATAGACGACCAAGGCCGCGCGGGGATCCCGCGCGGCCTTGGTCAATCTCAATCGTGTTGGATGAAATCAGGCGCCGAAAGAGGAACCGCCGCCGGCTCCACCGCCGAAGCCGCCGCCACCACTACCAAATCCACCACCGCCGCCACCAAAGCCGCCGCCCGAAGAGCGACCGCCGCCAGGACCCTTGGCGCCCGGACCGCCGCGCGGGGCGACGGGCTTGGACGGGAGCAGGCCTTCACGCTGCAGCTTTTTGCGGGCGAGTTTGCGCGCGCGGCGAACAGCTTCCGCCTTTTCACGCGCCTTCTTCTCGGAGGGCTTTTCGAAATAGTTCCGCAGCTTCATCTCGCGGAAAATGCCCTCGCGCTGCATCTTTTTCTTGAGCGCCTTCAGGGCCTGGTCGACGTTGTTGTCGCGAACGAGAACTTGCAAGAGACTGAACCTCTGCTGGTTTCAGGTTGATATGTTTATGAAAAACGAGAACCAGCGCCGCGGGCGGTCGTCCGCCCTGCAGTCCTGGGAGTGTTTCGTGAGGCGGCTTTTAACAAACAGAACCGGGATTGTCTATTGCCGCACGGGGGATAAACGCCGGATTGGACGTTCAAAGGAGCGGCTGCAACTCGACGTTTAACGCCCATTCGCCAGCAACCGGTTGACGTGCCCCATCTTGCGCCCGGGCCGAACTTCCGTCTTCCCGTAATGATGTAGAAACGCGCCGGGCTCTGCGGCGATCTTCTCCCACGTGAGGATGTCCTCTCCGATCAGGTTGATCATCTCTGCGCCCGTTGACTTGAGACGCGTGGACCCCAAAGGCCATCCGGCAATGGCGCGAATGTGCTGCTCGAACTGCGAGGTTTCCGCCCCGTCCATCGTCCAGTGGCCCGAGTTATGGACCCTGGGCGCCATCTCGTTGACGTACACGTGTTCCCGGCCGTCGATCGAAACAGCGAAATATTCGATCGCGAACACGCCCACGTAGTCCAGTGCCGTCGCAACCCGCCGCGCGGTCTCCAAGGCCTCGGTCGCAGCCTCTGCTTCGATGCGCGCCGGCGCGACAGATCGGTGTAGGATGTGGTTGCGGTGTTCGTTCTCCGTCACCTCGAATGCGCGGAACGCGCCGTCGAGCGACCGCGCCGAGATGACGGAGACTTCGCGATCGAACGTGACAAAACCTTCCAGGATCGAAGGCTGATCGCGCATCGCGGCCCAAGCCGCATCGGCATCGGAACACGACAGGATTTTCGCCTGCCCTTTGCCGTCATACCCGAAGCGGCGCGTTTTCAGCACACCCGGTAGGCCGATGGCTTCGATCGCTCTATCGAGATCCGCTCGGCTACCGACCTCGTGAAACGGTGCGGTTTCAGCGCCCAACTGGCGCGCCAGCGTCTTCTCATTGATGCGGTCCTGAGCGCACGCGAGCGCCTTTGCGCCGGGACGCACGGGCACAACGGCGCTCAGGAACTCTACCGTCGCAACGGGGATATTCTCGAATTCGTACGTCGCAACCGAGATCGATTTCGCGAACGCAGTCAGCGCCCCCTGATCGTCGTAGGGCGCTACGGTATGCGCGTCGCAAACGTCAAAGGCGGAGCCGACGACATCGGAATAGATGTGGCACTTGAAGCCGAGCCGCGCTGCCGCGAGCGCCAGCATGCGACCGAGCTGGCCGGAGCCGAGAATTCCAATCGTTGAACCGGGGGGCAGCGCGGTCATGGGCGGCGCTCACGCGTCCTTCGGCGTTTCGGCGACCGACGAGGTCTGCTTCGCGCGATAGGCGTCGATGCGCCGCGCCAAGGCTTCGTCGTTCAGCGCCAGCACCTGCGCGGCCAGAAGACCCGCATTGGTCGCACCGGCCTCTCCGATCGCCAGCGTCCCGACAGGCACGCCCGCCGGCATCTGGACGATGGAATAGAGACTGTCGATTCCGCTGAGCGTCTTGGTCAGCACCGGCACGCCCAGCACCGGCAGCGGGGTCATCGAAGCCGTCATGCCCGGCAGATGCGCGGCCCCACCCGCACCGGCAATGATGACCTTGAGACCCCGGTCTTTTGCGGACTTGGCGTATGCAACGAGCCGCTCGGGCGTGCGGTGGGCGGAGACGATTTTAGCTTCGTACGGTACGCCGAGGTCCGCCAGGATATTGGCCGCGGCCTTGAGGGTCGGCCAGTCGGACTGGCTCCCCATGATGATGCCGACGAGAGGGGTGGTTTTGGCCATCGGAAGGGTATCGTCCCCGCAAGAAAGCGGCGGGTCTAGAGGATATCTGTCGGATTTACAAGCACTACGGGCTTTTCCGGCGTGCCGACGCGTCGCACAGGTCGCATGTTGCGCTGCATCAGACTTCCGCCCAGTTAGAGCGAGGCGGCCGATCTGTAGGGTTCGCCGGGGAGCAACGCGGGCAAGCCGGGATTCAAGGCGTGTCCAACTGGGAAAATCAGCCAGATGCTGCACGATCCGAAAACCTTCGAAGTGACGTCCGCCGGCCCGATGAAGGCCCCGAAGTTCAAGACGCCCGAACAGTTCGCCGCCGCTGAAAAGGATCGCCGCGACCAGGACAAGGCCCTGGCGCTGATGCTGACCTACGTCGGCATTCTTGTGTTCGCCACCTGGATCTGGGGCGTGCAGGGTCTCGTCGCCTGGGCGCTGACGAGCGCCGCACTTGCTGGTGCCTGGGTGCTGCACACGACGCGCGGCATTCGCGGCACCGCCGACGAGTAGGCCGCCCTTTTTCGAACATCCGTGATCTACGATTTCGCCCGTTGCGAACCACCATCGTTCGCGGCGGGCAATTCGTATTGTAATTGACATTCAAGTGCCCTAATTGCGCTGCCTCCGGTGCGTGACGTGCCGGACGCGTGCGGCTGCCCATCATAGCCGCGGTCTTCAGCGGGAGGATAAGAGACTTGGACAGCGTTCTCATCATTGGCGCGGGAGCCGCCGGCTCCGTCACGGCGCAGAAGTGCGCGATGAACCGCGACGTGTTCAAGAAGATCCATCTGGCCTCGCGCCGGCTCGCAAGCTGCGAGGCCGTCGCCAAGCAGTGCAAGACGCCGATCGAAATTTCCCAGGTCGACGCCGACAACGTCAAAGAGACCGTGAAGCTGATCAAGAAGGTCAAGCCCGACCTCGTCATCAACATGGCGCTGCCCTACCAGGACCTGCCGATCATGGATGCCTGCCTCGAAGCCGGCGTGCACTACATGGACACGGCCAACTACGAGCCGCGCGATGAGGCGAAATTCACCTACAAGTGGCAGTGGCCCTATCACAAGAAGTACAAGGACGCCGGCATCATGGCCATCCTCGGCTGCGGCTTCGACCCCGGCCAGTCGAACATCTATTGCGCCTACGCGCAGGAATTCCTGTTCGACGAGATCGAAACCATCGACATCATCGACTGCAACGACGGCAGCCACGGCAAGTCGTTCGCGACCAACTTCAATCCCGAGATCAACCTGCGCGAAGTCACGCAGCGCGGCAAATACTGGAAGGACGGCAAGTGGATCGAGATCGATCCGCTGTCGATCTCGCGCCATGATCGACTATCCGGAAGTCGGCCCGCGCAAGTCCTACCTCATCTATCACGAGGAGGAGGAGAGCCTCGTCAAGAACATCAAGGGCCTGAAGCAGATCCGCTTCTGGATGACGTTCTCCGACAATTACATCAAGCACCTCGAGGTGCTCCAGAACGTCGGCATGACGCGCATCGATCCCGGTCATGTACAAGGGCAATCCGGTGATCCCGATGGAGTTCCTGAAGGAGCTGCTGCCGCCGCCGTCGTCGCTGGGCAAGGGCTACACCGGCAAGACCTCGATCGGCTGCATCTTCAGCGGCACGAAGAACGGCAAGGAGAAGCTCACCATGATCTACAACGTCTGCCATCATGCGCAGGCGTACAAGGAAACCGGCGCGCAGGCCGTCTCCTACACGACGGGCGTGCCCCCGGTCGTCGGCGCGATGATGATGTTCAAGGGCGCGTGGAAGGGCAAAGGCGTCTTCAACGTCGAGCAGCTCCCCTCCAAACCCTTCATGGACGAGATCGGCAAGCAGGGCCTCCCCTGGCACGTCAAGGATTTGAAGGTGGCGGACCAGAAGGACCTCTTTGCGGTGAAGACCTGAGCGTAGTGGCGCACTCCCCTCTCCCCATCGCCTTCGATGGGGAGAGGGTCGGGGTGAGGGGCAGCCGCTTGTTCGTGCGGATGCTGCCCCTCACCCTAACCCTCTCCCGTGTAGGACGGGGAGAGGGGACCACAGTTCAGTCCGATTGCTGGTCGCGCTCCGGCCTAGGGCGGCTAACGCCGACGCCGGTCGGCTACGTGCGGTCAGCGCAGCGACACTGTGGTGGGCGGGCGGCAGCGTCCGCGCCGCTCCACAAATGTCATCCTCGGCTTGGCCCGAGGATCTATCGTGCAGCATGCGCGAACCGAACAGCAATCGGTCGCCTTAGTGATCTATACAACCAAGACGGTATCTTGAGTTCGTCAACTTCGTCTCCTTTTCGATTTGCCTTCGCTCCAACGAGCGAAGGGGGCGGGGCGGCGGATGAGCCGCTGAGTTTGTTTTAGTGGTGCGGCCCCTGGACCGCCCCGCGCAGGATTTCTGGCATACGACCGGCGTTTCAGCGCGTTCTTCGCAGCCTGCGTTCCAGCAGGTGGCCGGTCCGAGCCTCACCGAGAGCACGTGCGTACGCACCGTCGGCAACATCTGCACCCCGCCCCACGTCACAAGACGCCTCTTAAGCGACGCCCCCTTTAGTGAGGGACGGAGATGAGGCGAGTGTAGGGGAGCGGGAAGCGGCGGGGATAAGTGGGCCAAAAAATGCGGCGTGTTTCTCTCCCCTTGCCGGAAGGGGATCAGAGTTCAAACTCCTCTTGGTCGTCGCGCACTTCGCGCGCCGCCGCTTTGCGATCGAACGTGAAATCACGCGCCGGAACTTCAGGCTGGCGATGGCGTTGCTTCCCGGATTGATGGAGTTCGGGCGCATGCGCGGTCTTGGGGCGATTTTCTTGGTCGCGGTGGGATGTCCGCTTTTGACGGGCCTCTATTTCGCAGCGTCGGCGGCAACGACGCGTGCGCCGACTGAGGCCACCGGTTTGAAACCGGTGGCCGCGTTCAATTCCATTGCCGATCCAGCGCAGAAGTCGGTGGCGTTTTTCAAGGAAGCAGGCGCCGTCATCCAGCATCCCCGATGCGTCAATTGTCATCCGGCCGGCAATCGGCCGCTGCAGGGGGACGATGGGCATCCACATGCTCAGTTGGTGGTGCGCGGGGAAGATAATCTCGGTTCAATCGCAATGCGCTGCTTCACGTGCCACCGCGAGAAAAATTTCGAACCGGGCCGTGTGCCAGGTGATCCGCTCTGGCATTTGGCTCCCATCGAAATGGCATGGGAAGGCAAATCGCTCGGTGAGATCTGCAAACAGCTCAAGGACCCGAAACGAAACGGCGGGAAGTCGTTGGATGAAATCGTGGCTCACATGGCCGAAGACACACTTGTCGGATGGGGTTGGGCTCCAGGTGGCGGCCGGACCCCTGCGCCGGGCACGCAAGCTGAGTTCGGGGACTTGATTAAGGCCTGGGCCGCAACAGGCGCCGTGTGCCCGGCCGCATAGACCAGTGGGCCGGTACAACCGAACTGCACTTTCGCTTGACGAAGGCGACATTAGACGAAGGTTATGCACCGGGCCGGATGCCAAATCCGGCCCGAAGCGTGTCCGGGGGAGCAATGGCATCCGATCACAACGTCGATGAGCTGCCGCTGTGGGCGTGGGTCGCGCCCGTTGCGGCCGCGTTCCTGCTCGTATTGAAATTCGCCCATGTCATCCCTGCGGAAAGCGGGCTCGTTCTCGCGCTGGCCGCGATCCTCCTTGGCGGCGCGGTTTTCGCAGCGGTGCATCACGCGGAGATCATCGCACTGCGCGTCGGCGAACCGTTCGGCTCCATCGTGCTCGCGGTCGCAGTCACGGTGATCGAAGTGGCGCTTATCGTTTCCATTCTGATGGGCGCCAAGGCGGGGAGCGAATACCTCGCGCGCGATACGGTCTTTGCCACCGTCATGATCGTGCTGAACGGTATCATCGGCCTTTGCCTTGTCGTCGGCGGCATGCGACATCACGAACAGTCATTTCAGACCGCCGCATCGAGCACGGCGCTCAGCGTGCTCGGAACATTGGCGACGTTCACGCTCGTCCTGCCGAACTACACGCTCGCAACGCCTGGAGGATCCTACAACACAGCTCAGCTCGCTTTCGTGAGCGCGTCCTGCGTATCGCTCTACGCCGTGTTCCTTTTTGTCCAGACAATCCGCCACCGCGACTATTTTCTGGCTGACGCGAGCGAGTACTACCCAGTGCACGACACGCCGAGCAATCGCACTGCCGCGATCAGCCTGGGCTTGCTCGTTCTGGCATTGGTGGCCGTCGTGCTTCTCGCGAAAACGCTCTCCCCCGCACTCGAGGCGGCCATCGCCGATGCCGGATTGCCGAAGGCTTTCGTCGGCGTGGTGATCGCAGCCGTGGTGCTGCTTCCCGAAGGAATGGCCGCCGTCCGCGCCGCCGGCGCCAATCGCTTGCAGACGAGCCTCAATCTGGCGCTCGGCTCGGCCATGGCCACCATCGGCCTGACAATCCCGGCCGTCGCCGTATTCGCGATCCTGACCGGAACGACGCTCGAATTGGGCCTCGATCCCGAGGAGACGGTGTTGCTCGTCCTCTCGCTCTTCATTGGAACAGTGACACTCGCCACCGGCCGCACCACGATACTGCAGGGCGCGGTTCACCTCGTCATCTTCGCCGTTTTCCTCTTCCTCGCAGCCGTGCCCTAGGCCCCATGACCGAAGCCGACATCCTCTCCGTTCGCAATGAGCTGACCGATATCGTCGTGTCGGTGGTGTCCGTGTCGTTCGGCATGGTCTCGGCCTACATCGTGGGCCTGTGGCTCGTCTTGAAACAGGCGCCGCTCATCCTGCGCGCGCTCTCGTTTCTCGTGTTCTCCTTCGGCCTCGCCTTCATGGGCGCGTTGACGGTCGGCATCCACGAACTGCTGCTCGGCACTGAACGCGCATGGGGCAAGCTCGGCAAGACGGCGACGGAGATCCCCGGCTTCGGCAGCGCGCCGATCGAAGCGCTCGGTCTCACCCAATATGAAGCGGCCGCAGCGCTGGGCGCCCTTGCGTTTCTCGCGATCTATCTCGCGCTCCTGTTCCTGACGTTCTTCTACCGCTGGCCGGTCGCCGATAGCGCCTGAGGCGGGCGTCCTCGATGGAAAACGGGCTCCCGATCGAGCATATTTCTCCACGAGGCGTGTTTCTAAAGCGGCCAAGACGGCTTAAATAGCGGCCATGAACCCACGTGAACCCCATCTCCTCGGCCAGAAGCCCGGCATCGCCCCGTTCACCGTTTATGGCACGGAACTCACGTCGCGCCTCCTGCTCGGCACCGCCCTCTATCCCTCGCCCCAAATCATGGCCGATGCCGTGAAGGCCTCCGCCGCCGGCATCGTGACCGTATCGCTTCGCCGCGAGCAGGCCCGCGGCCGGACAGGCGAACGCTTCCTCGATCTCGATCCGCGCGCTCGACGTGAAGGTGCTGCCCAACACCGCCGGCTGCCGCACCGCCCGCGAGGCGATCACAACGGCGCAAATGGCGCGCGAACTGTTCGACACGTCCTGGATCAAGCTGGAAGTGATCGCCAACGACGACACGCTTCAACCGGATCTCTTCGGTCTCGTCGAAGCCGCCGAAGTGCTGGTCCAGGGAGGGCTTCAAGGTCTTCCCCTACACGACGGAAGACCTCGGCGCCGCCGAACGCCTGCTGGCCGCCGGGCTGCGAGGTGCTGATGCCGTGGGGCGCACCGATCGGCACCGGCCGCGGACTGGCCAACCCCTACGCGCTGAAAACCATGCGCGCCTATTTTCCAGACGTGCCGCTCGTCATCGATGCCGGCATCGGCGCGCCGAGCCACGCAGTCGCAAGCGATGGAAATGGGCTTCGACGCCTGCCTCCTCAACACAGCTGTCGCCAAGGCGGGCGATCCCGTGCGCATGGCCGAAGCCTTCGCCAACGCCATCGAGGCCGGCCGCAGCGCATTTGAATCGGGTCTCATGGAGCAGCGCGACATGGCGAGCCCCTCGACCCCCGTCGCTGGCACGCCCTTCTTCGATCTGGCGCGCCAGACTGAGACGAAACCTAAGTCATGAAGCCGGTCGCTGCGAACCCTCCGGCGCTGTTCTACCCCATCGTGCCTGACATCGATTGGGTGAAGCGGCTCGTGCCCCTCGGCATCAAGACGGTGCAGTTGCGCATCAAGGATCGCTCACCGGACGACGTGCAACGCCAGATTGAGGAGGCTGTCACCTTCTGCCGCGAGCAGAGCTGCGATCTGATCGTGAACGATTATTGGCAGGCCGCCATAGACGCGGGGGCCTCCTTCCTTCATTTGGGCCAGGAGGACCTCGTCGCCGCCGATCTCCCAGCGATCCGTAAGGCTGGACTGCGTTTTGGCATCTCCACCCACAACGAGGAGGAATTGGAAACCGCCCTTGCCGCTGATCCGTACTACGTTGCGTTGGGTCCCATTTACGAAACGAAGCTCAAAGCCATGAAGTGGACGCCGCAGGGCGTGGAACGCATCACCGCCTGGAAGCGCCGCATCGGCACGCTGCCGCTTGTCGCCATTGGCGGCATCACGCCGGACCGGGCCGGTGGTGTTGTCGCGGCCGGTGCTGATAGTGTCGCCGTGATCACGGATTTCATGACCGCTCCGCACCCGGAAGCGCGCGTCTCACTCTGGCTTGAATGGGCGCGTAACGTCCGCCGTTGAAGAAAAACAATAGCGCAATCACCAGGAGAACAAACGATGCAGCCTGTCGAAGACAATACCGCCTCGCTCTCGCGCCGCGCCGCTTTGGGCTTCGCCGCCGCGGCCGTGACGCTCGGCGTCGGCGCTGCGCTGGCTGAGGACATGGACCACAGCCAGATGGATCACAGCACGATGGATCATTCGAAAATGGACCATTCCGGCATGGATCATTCGATGCACGGCACCAAGCACAAGGCCGTCATCGATACCGCCAGCGCCTGCATCGCCAAGGGCGAAGTCTGCGTCGCTCACTGCATCGACCTGATCAAGAGCGGCGACACTGCCATGGTCGAGTGCATGAAAACGGTGTCGATCATGATGCCGATGTGCGCAGCCCTCGTCCGCCTCGCCGCCATGGATGCCAAGCGCCTGAAAGAACTCACCGCGGTGTGCAAGGACGTTTGCGCCGACTGCGAAGCCGAATGCAAGAAGCACGCTGAGAAGCATGCTGTTTGCAAGGCGTGCATGGACAGCTGCACCGCCTGTATCAAGGAATGCAAAGCGCTGCTGGACACCTGACGCGAGCCGAGAGCGCACCCGCACCCTCCGGCCGGCTCCGCGGGGCGGAGTCGGAAGACGCAATCAGGCGAGCGCGCGCCAGCCGATGTCGCGGCGGCAAAAGCCCCCCGGCCAGTCGATCCGGTCGAGCGCCTGATACGCACGCGCTTGCGCGTCGGCGACGGTGCGGCCGCGCGCGGTTACCGAGAGTACGCGGCCGCCATCGGCAACGATGTGGCCGTTCACGGCTTTCGTTCCCGCGTGGAAGACTTCGACCCCCTCGATCGCACGCGCCGCTTCCAGCCCCCGGATTTCGGTACCCTTCTTGGGCGTGCCAGGGTAGCCCTCCGCCGCATAGACGACGGTCAGCGCAGCATCGTCCGACCATTGCAAGTCGAAGTTATCGAGCACGCCGTCGGCGGTCGCGAGCATGGCCGCGAGCAAATCCGACTTCAGCCGCAACATCAGAACCTGCGTTTCCGGATCGCCGAAACGCACGTTGTATTCGATGAGCTTGGGCCCATCAGCGGTGATCATCGAGCCCGGCGAACAGCACACCCTTGAACGGCGTCCCGCGCGCAGCCATGGCAGCTACCGTCGGCCGGACGATGTCCATCATTGTCCGCTCGGCCATTTCGGGCGTCATGACGGGGGCGGGCGAGTAGGCGCCCATGCCGCCGGTATTCGGCCCCGTATCGGCCTCGCCCACGCGCTTGTGGTCCTGCGCCGATGCCATGGCGAGCACATTCTGTCCGTCACACAAGGCGAAAAAGCTTGCCTCCTCGCCCTCGAGAAATTCCTCGACAACGACCTCGGCTCCCGCCGCGCCGAACGCACCGGCAAAGCAGGCATCAATCGCCTCTTCGGCTTCCGATCGGCTGCCGGCGATGACGACACCCTTTCCGGCGGCCAGCCCATCCGCCTTCACGACGATGGGAAAGCGCTGCGTCGCAAGATAGGCCTTCGCCGCGTCCGCATCGGCAAATCGCCCATAGGCGGCGGTCGGGATGCCGATGCTCGCGGCAGAGATCCTTCGTGTACCCCTTGGAGCCTTCGAGCATCGCCGCCTTCCGCGACGGGCCGAAGTGCGCGATGCCGGCCTCGGCCAGCGCATCCGTCAGTCCGGCAACGAGCGGGCCTTCAGGACCCACGACCACGAATGCGACATCCTTTTCACGGCAGAATGCGATGACCGCGCCGTGATCGGCGGCATCAAGCGTCACGCAAGTTGCCACCTCCGCGATACCGGGATTGCCGGGCGCACAATAAAGAGTGGTCAGCAGAGGACTTTTCGCCAGCTTCCAGGCCAGCGCGTGCTCGCGGCCACCGGAGCCGATCAAGAGAACATTCATGTCGGTCAAGTGCTACGGTTGTCGTTCCGGGTCAAGGGGTTGATAGTTCCCGTCAACGCTTGCCCAATCACGCGGCGCACTTGATCCAAATCACTGTCAACTCAGGCATTGCCCCTTAGGCGGAACGCTTTGGGTCAAGCCGGGCAAGTCTTTCAGTGGCTGGCCTGCTAAAGAGCTAACTCTCCCCGATCGAACTGTACGAGGAGCGCCACCGATGCACGACACGATGGCCAAGACGTGGGCGAAAACCCGGAACGGCTGGCCCGGTACGCTGCTCGGCTGGCTCGGCAGTCCACGCGACGATGACGATGACGAGACAGGCATGACGCCCGGCCGCTTGCCACACGGCGAGCAAAGGCTGCTGGCGCTCGTGGCTCTCGGTTTCGCCGTCATTTTCCTCTGGTGGTGGTGGGATCGCGGTCCGGAAGTGAAGGTTGTTCCCGTTAGTACCGGCAGCGCGGCCGCAGTGGTCTATGCGACAGGCATCGTCGAACCCGTGAACTGGGCCAAGGTTACGGCGCCGTCCGCGCAAGCGCATCATCGACATCTGCAAATGCGAAGGCGAACCGGTCAAGAAAGGCCAAGTGCTGGTTCGCCTCGACGATGACGAGGAGCAGGCCGTCTTGAGCGAGTTCGAGTCGCGCCTGTCGCGATACAAGGAGGATGCCGCGCGTCTGGAAACGCTCGTCAAGCGAAACTCGGTGTCGCGCGTCACGCTCGACGACAAGCTGACGCAGGTGCGTGAGTACGAAGCGCGCGTGGCGACGCAGAAGGACCGCATTTCAGATCTGGCGCTGAAATCGCCGCTCGACGGCATCGTGCTGCGCCGCATCGGAGAAATAGGTGAGATCGCCGGCATCGGCGACGAGCGACACGCTGCTCTGGGTCGGCGAACCGAAGCCCGCTGCAGATCATCGCCGAGGTGAACGAGGACGACATCCTGAAAGTCGCGCCGGGCCAGCGCGTGCTGCTGCGCCACGAAGGACACGAGCGGCGCCCCGCTGCCGGCGACCGTCGACCGCATCACGCCGAAGGGCGACCCGGAGACCAAGACGTTCCGTGTCTATCTGCGCTGCCCGACGACACGCCGCTGAAGATCGGCATGAGTGTCGAAGCCAACATCGTGGTGGCCGAAGTGAACGATGCCCTGGTGCTCCCGGCGGAAGCGATCACGTCCGGGAACGTTTTCAAGTGCTCGACGGCAGTCGCGTGACGCGGCGTTCCCGTGGAGGTCGGCATCCGCGGCACGGGTCGTGGTCGAAGTACAGAGTGCGCTCGCGGCAGGCGACCTCATCGTCTCGCCGCCGGTCGCCGAGCCTCGAGGACGGCGACAACGTGCGCCCTGTCCGTGGCGATCAGGCTGAGCCGATGAAGCTCGTCCTCGACATCGCGCTGACCCACGTCCGCTCGCGTCTGCGCCAGACGCTGGTCGGCCTGATGGGCGTCGCCATGGGCGTCGGCTTCTCGGTGATGATGGCGGCGCTGATGGAAGGCTCGCAGCGCGATTTCGTGACGCCAGCTGGTCGACGCCCTGCCGCACATCACCATGAACGACGAGCGCCGCGAGCCGCCGCGTCAGCCGGCCGAGGACCGTCTACGCTGGTCGTCGCATTCTCCGGCCTGAGCACCATGGCGACCCGGCCCGGCATCAAGAACCCTTACGCCATCATCGCCTCGCTCGACAGCTGGCTCGACGGAGCGGTCGCCCCATCGGTGCAGGCCCGCGCCGTCATCCGCTATGCCGGCCGCGATACCGCCGCCAACGTCACCGGCATCGATCCGAAACGCGAGGTCGCACGTCTCGAAGCTCCCGACCCAGATTGCGCGGCGGCAAGCTCGGATGCTCTCTACCGCTCGTCGAATGCCATCATTCTCGGCGACCGGCTGGCGCCAGAAGATCGGCGCCCGCGTCGGCAACACGATCACGCGTCGTTTCGGGTACCGGACGCATCGCTCTCCTGCACTGTGGTGGCGCTGCTGCATTCCGGCATCAGCCAGACCGACGAGACGCAGGCCTACACGCTGATCAAGACCGCGCAGATCCTCGCCGGCCAGACGGGCATCGTGAACGCGATGCGCATCCGGGTCGCAGACATCATGCAGGCGCATGGATGTCGCCAAGCCGCATCGAGGCGCAGACGGGCTACAAATCCGTGTCCTGGCAGGAGGCCAACGAGGACCTGCTGTCGGCATTCGCAGATCCGCAACTTCATCATGTACACCGTCGTCGGCGCGATCCTGCTGGTCGCCTCGTTCGGCACCTACAACATCATCTCCACCATCACCCACGAGAAGACGCGCGACATCGCCATTCTGAAGTCGCTGGGATTCACCGAGAGCACCGTGCGCTCGATCTTCCTCATCGAGGCGCTGATCATCGGCCTGGCCGGCACGTTGGCCGGCTGGGTGCTGGGCTACGTGCTGTGCCTGCGCACTCGGCACCGATCGAGTTCAAAAGTCCTTTCATGGATGCCACGCACTTGCCGCTCTACTACACGCCCGCGCACTACCTGCTGGCCGGCCTCGTCGCCCTCGCAGCCTCTGGCATCGCCGGCTATCTGCCCGCCCGCAAGGCTGCGCGCGTCCACCCGGTCGAGATCATCCGGGGAGCCTCATGACGATCCAGCTCCGCCGTGACCACGCCGCTGATCGAACTGCGCCACGTTACGAAAACCATCGGCGACGGCGTGCGAAACGACACTCGTGCGCGACATCGATCTCGCCATCAGACCGGGCGAGTTCGTCGCCATCACCGGACCCTCCGGATCGGGCAAAAGCTCGCTGCTCTATCTGCTTGGGTCTGCTCGACGTGCCGACGTCGGGCGAGGTGCTGATGCAGGGCCACCACGTTCCCGCCAACGACGAGCCCGCGCGGGCGCGCATGCGGCTCAAGCTGCTGGGCTTCGTGTTCCAGTTTCACTTCCTGCTGACCGAATTCTCCGCGCTCATGAACGTCATGCTGCCGATGCGGGCGCTGGGTGAAATCAGCGAACACGCCATGAAGGAACGCGCCATGATGCTTCTCGACCTCGCTCGGGCCTGGAAGCGCACGCATACAAGCTGCCGGGACAACTCTCGGGCGGCCAGCGCCAGCGCGTCGCGATCGCTCGGGCGCTGGCCAACGAGCCGCAGGTGATCCTCGCCGACGAGCCGACTGGAAACCTCGATACAGTGTCCAGTGAGCAAGTGCTTGGTGTTTTGCGCCATCTCGTGGACGACACCAAACGGTCGATCGTCATGGTGACACACGATCTCCAACTCGCCGCCCGGGCGGATCGCCAACTTCATATCGTCGATGGCCGCATCGTCACCTGAACTTCATTCCAATGTTTTCAGATAGTCGATGATGGCCCTGCGGTCGCCCGCGTCGGAGAGACCGGCGAACGTCGCCATGTTGTTGCCGGGGAACACACTGTTGGGATTGGCAATGAACTGGTCCATTTTCGCGTCATCCCAGACGACATCCGTCGTCTTGAATCCTGGCGAATACGCAAAGCCTTCCACACTGCCGGCCTTACGGCCCATGACACCATGCAGCGTCGGACCGAGGCGATTGTCGCCCGGCTGCGCCGAATGACAGGTCCGGCAGTGGTTATTGTAGGCAACCTGCGGATCGGTACCGCTCGGCGACGGTTGGGCGACGGCGGCCGCGGCGGCCAGGAAAGACCCCGCCATCGCGACAAAACCGATCCAACGCAGCGCGTAGCCCGGCGTGAGCATGGCGAAAACTCCTGAAATGGCTTGTGTTCGGTCCATGCGCGAAAAACGCGTGCGGCGATGCTGAAGTTCCGTCCCTGTTGCGCGTCGTCGTGGGCGGGTATAGTTCGCCCTGACTTCTGAAAAAGGACAACTCGTGGCCGACCTGACGCCCCAGCCCCTTCGCAACGCGCCCGAGTATTCCGTTGGCGAACTTTCGAACGCGATCAAGCGCGCGCTCGAGGACGGTTTCGGCCACGTTCGGCTGCGCGGCGAAATCTCGGGATATCGCGGCCCGCATTCCTCCGGCCACTGCTACTTTTCGCTGAAGGACGACAAGGCCAAGATCGACGCCGTGATCTGGAAGGGCAACTGGAGCCGTCTCAAGGTCAAGCCGGAGGAGGGCATGGAAGTCATCGTCACCGGCAAGCTGACGTCCTTCCCGGGCTCGTCCAAATATCAGATCGTCATCGAGGCGCTGGAGCCCGCCGGCGCCGGCGCGCTGATGGCGCTGCTGGAAGAGCGCAAGCGCAAGCTCGCGGCCGAAGGCCTGTTCGACGACGCGCGCAAGAAGCCGCTGCCGTTCCTGCCGCGCGTGGTCGGCATCGTCACCTCGCCGACCGGCGCCGTGATCCGCGACATGCTGCACGGCTTCGAGGAGCGCTTCCCGACGCACGTCATCGTCTGGCCGGTGCCGGTGCAGGGCGAGGGCAGCGCCGCCGAAGTCGCCGCCGCCATCCGCGGCTTCAATGCGCTTGCAGCCTGGCGGCCCCATCCCGCGCCCGGACGTGCTCATCGTCGCGCGCGGCGGTGGCAGCCTCGAAGACCTGTGGGGCTTCAACGAGGAGATCGTGGTGCGCGCCGCGGCCGAAAGCACGCATTCCGCTGATCTCGGCCGTCGGCCACGAGACCGACTGGACGCTGATCGACCTCGTCGCCGACGCGCGCGCGCCGACGCCGACCAAGGCAGCCGAATGGGCGGTGCCGAAGTATTCCGAACTCATGGCCAATGTTGCGGACCGCAGTCAGCGCTTGCGCATCGCCTGCCGCCGAATGTTGGAAGCCGGCCGTACCCACCTCAAGGCCGCAGCGCGCGGATTGCCCCGGCCCGAGGATCTGACGGCGTTGCCCCGGCAGCGGTTCGACACGCTCGATCAGCGACTGCCGCGCGCGCTACTCGCCAACACGCGGGCCCACGCCATGCGCCAGGCGAAGATTGCCGGGCGGCTGACGCCCAGCCTCCTGCGCACGCTCGTTGAACGCCGCGACCGGCGCCTCGCCGACGGGTTCGCCCGCGCCCGCACGGCCCTGACACGAATTGCAAGCGAACGGCGTATGCGCTTCGAGCGCGTCGGAGGCCGGTTGCGCGTCGAGGCCCTCGCCAACCGCCTCGACCAGAAGCGGCGTGCCCTGGAAGCCCAATCCAAGCTGTTGACGTCCTATAGCTACCAAGGCGTGCTGGCCCGCGGCTTCGCCATCGTTCGTGACGAGAACGGTGCCATGGTGCGCCGCGCATCGGGACTTGAACCCGGCCTTCCCCTCGAAATCGAATTTTCAGATGGCCGGACCGCCGTCGAGGTCTCCGGCGGCCCGCCGGGTAAGGCAACGCCGTCGGGTGGCACACCCGCACCACTTCCCCGCAAGAAGACCCCTGGACCGCCGCAAGGCTCATTGTTCTGATGAGGCCCGCGCCACACGCCTGCGTCAAAGGAGGGGGCCTCTGCCGCACCCGTCTTGTTCCCGCTCGGCAAGGACATTAGACATAGCAGACGGATCACGATGCCCCGGGACATGTGCGGGGAAGGAACGGCAATGAACAGGTTGGAACGATTGTTTGGCGGCGGAACGGAAGCGCGCGTGCGCTATTTGGCCGGAGAATTCCAGGTACTCTCGGCGGGAGACTATGTGCGCTGCGCGGTTACCGGCGCGCGCATCGAACTGCAGCACCTCAAATACTGGAACGTTGATCTGCAGGAGGCCTACGCGACACCCGAAGCTTCGATGAAGCGCTTCCTTGAAACTCAGCCCACCGGCTGACGCGCGCTCTGCCGTCGCGTCAGCGCTTCGAGAACGAGGCCGAGCAGACAAGTCTCGCCGTCGTCTTGGAATGTCATGGAGATCGCAAGCGGCCGGGCTGACCGAGCAAGTTCGGCCCGCGCGCCTGTCGCTCCGGCAAGCCTGACGAGATCCTTTTCAGTGGTCACCAATGTCGCCCCGAGCCGCTGCGCTTCGGACAGGAGCCCTGCCGCTTCGCTATCGGTGAAGGCATGATGATCGGCAAAGCTGTGCTCCTGCACGAGATGCGCGCCCAATTGCCGTAACAGCTGGAAAAAGCGCTGCGGATTGCCGATCCCAGCGAATGCCAGGACGGGCGTTCCGGCGAGCCAACCCAAATCGACACTTGGCGCCTGACAGGCAGATAGCACCGGACCTGAAAACTCGGGCGAGATGATCCGCGCGATGCGATCGCGATCGTCACGCCGTCCATTGACGACAACGACATCCGTTTGGGCGAGTTGCACCGCGAGGGGCGCACGCAATGGCCCTGCCGGAATGACGAGGCTATTGCCGAACCCGCGCGCGCCATCGACCACGGCGATACGAAGATCCTTCATGAGCGCCGGATTCTGCAGCCCGTCGTCCATGATGATCAGATCTGCAGTGAGGCGCCGTTCGACGATGGCCCGCACTCCGGCCGCGCGATCGGGAGCCACCATGACGGACGCCACCCGCGCCAGCAGCAGCGCTTCGTCCCCCACGTCGGCCGCCCCGTGTCGCGCCGGATCGGCGAGCGTCGGACCGCGCACGCGCGAACCATAGCCGCGTGTCAGAAAGACCGGCGCGATGCCCCTCTGGATGAGCCGGTCAGCGACGAGCAGCGCCAGCGGCGTCTTTCCCGTTCCGCCCGCCGTAAAATTACCGATGCAGATGACCGGAAGCGGGCTCTTGGTGCTGGGCGACTTCTGCATGCGCCGGGCGGCGATAGCACCGTAAAGCGCTGCCACTGGCGTCAACAGCCGCGCAGTGAGCGCCGGCTTCGGCAGATACCACCACGACGGTTCACGAGACGGCACGTCGGAGCCTTTGGTCAGCCGACTCCGTTTCGATCTCCGGCAGCGCAACCGCCACCGCTGTCGGCTGTTGCTCCACCGCAGGGAGTAAAGGAAGCAGCGCCTCGACTGTCTTGTCGAGGGCGCCGCCCATTGCCGCGAGCGCGGTCTCTGCGGCCCGGTGGGCCGCCTCGCGCGCGGCCTCATCCGTCAGCAGCCGCAAGGCGGTGCCGGCAATATCGTCTGCAGTTTTTACGTTGGCGACGGCGCCCGCCGCGTCGAGCCCGCCATAGATGTCGCTGAAGTTGTGCCGGCTCGGTCCACTCATGACGGCGCATCCGAGCCGGATCGCTTCGATCGGGTTTTGGCCGCCGTGCTCGACCAGCGATCCACCAAGGAAAACGACGCGCCCCAGCGAATAGAAAAGCCCGAGTTCACCAATCGTATCGGCGAGATAGATGTCGGTCGAGGGCGTGGGATCGGCCCCGGACGAACGCTGCGCGACGCTAAGGCCTGCGGCTGTGAACTCTGCTGCGAGCTTCGTGCCGCGCTCCGGATGCCGCGGCGCGACGATGGTCAACAGCCCCGGCATGGCCTCGCGCAATGTCTGATGCGCTTGCGCGAGGATGCGCTCTTCACCCTCGTGTGTGCTGGCGGCGACCAGAACTGGCCGGTTGCCGATGACGTGTCGGAGCCGCGTAAGCTCTGCTGCGTCCACCGGTGGCGCCGGCGCATCGATCTTCAGATTGCCTGCACTCAGCGTCTGCGGCGCACCCAGTTGCCGGAAGTTGCGCGCGAACATCGCATTCTGGGCCAGCACGAGGCGGAATTGTCCGAAAAGCTGCTTGGCGATACGCTTCCGCCGCCGCCACCGCTGGCCGCTGCGGCTGCTCATGCGCGCGTTGACGAGCACCAGCGGTATCCGCCGTTGCGATGTCGTGAGAATGAGATTGGGCCAGATCTCGCTTTCTGTGAAAATCGCGAGTGACGGTTTCCAGTGATCGAGAAAACGCCCGACGGCCTGTGGCGTATCGATCGGGACGAACTGGTGGATCGCACGCGGTCCCAGCCGCGTTGCCGCGATGCCGGCCGAGGTGACCGTTCCCGTGGTCACGAGGACCGTGAGGTCCGCACGCGCCGCCCGCAGACGATCGATGACCGGCAGAACGGCAATGAACTCTCCAACGCTGGCCGCATGAATCCATGCCACCGGTCCGTCGGGTCGCGCACGCTGCGTCCGGCCAAGTCGCTCCTCCTGCCGCGCCGGATCTTCCTTGCCCCGTTTCGCACGCCGCGCCAGAACCAGGGGAGCAAGGGGAGCCAACAGGCGGCTCGCACCACGATAAGCTCGCAGCGATAGTCCGGGTTCGGGTGGTGGGAGCGACGGATCGGCGGAACGGGGGGTCGACCGCGCCGGATCGGCACCCGCAAGCGCATGGGCGCGGCGCGTCGCAGTGTTGAGCGCTCGCTCCACGGACTGGCGAATCCCCTCCAGGTGTTCCGGGCTCGCATCTCGCGGCACGAAGACGGGCTCGCCGTAAACAAATGCCAGCTTCGAGAACGGCAGGTTGATGGTCAGGCGGCTCCAGGTATCGAGCACCATGGATCGCGAACTGGCCACTGCCAGCGGCACGATGGGCCGGCCGCTCATGCGGGCGAGCGTGACGATCCCTTCGCCACAGCGCCGCGCCGGTCCGGGCGGCACGTCAGCCGTCATGACGAATGATTTCCCGTCGGCGAGACACTGCAGCGCCGCGCGCAACGCGCTCGCTCCGCCACGGTCCTTTTTGCGCCCACCGGCTCCCGCCCCGCGCACCAGTTCCACGCCCAGCTGTTCCATCGTCGCACCGATGAACTCTGCATCCCCGTGGCGCGCCACCATGGCTGCCACCGGCACATCCGGACGGTGCATCGAAGCCATCATGAATTGGCCGTGCCATAGCCCGACAATGCAGGGATGATCCGCACGCAGCCGATCGATGACGCCGTCAGGTTCGGCGACGACAGTCGACGTGCGATGGACGAATCGCACAAGCCTTGCGAGTTGCCGGCCGGCAAGACGTGCAGCGCTCACCTTGTCAGGCGACTTGTGTGCCATTGATGCTATGAGCCCTGGCCCCGGCGGGCCTGCGACTGCGGGTCCCGGACGGCAAAAGTCGTTCGGCTGGCTGCCCCTTGTGGGCGCGCTCTGAAGACCTCTTGTCTCAGGTTACCGCAGCGAATATCAACCGAAATCATGTGCCCGCCGGCACTTATCGACTGCTGCAGCACGGGCCGCGGGTGGCATCAGGACGTTGCCCGCATTCTGGCACCTCGACGCGCTACCGTCTCGCAACGGGCCTGCAAGGCTTTCCACGCCGGGAATTTCAACCAGATAATGCCGTCCAGCCCCATCAAACAAATGAAGCGAGCGCTGCGAAAGAGCGCCATGACCGCGCGCTCGGAGGTGTCCGCGCGCGCACCAGAGCCCGTGCGCCGGGCCCTCGCTCCGTTCGTCAACTACACGGACATGTTGCTTTTCGACCATTTGTTCGTGCGCCTGTTGTTTCCAAATCGCCACAGACTGGCGCCCCGCGCTTGGCGTGCGGCCCAGCCCTTGCCGTACCAATTGCGGACGGCAAAGAAGCTCGGCGTCAAGACAATCGTCAACCTGCGGGGCAACGAAGACAAGCCAACGGCGAGAATAGAACGAGCGGCATGTGAACAACTCGGTCTGGCGTATGTCGACCATTGCCTGCGGAGCCGCGATGCGCCCTCCCGAGATGAACTTCACGGCCTGCGCGATCTTTTCCGACGGATCGAACATCCCATTCTGCTGCATTGTAAATCGGGCGCGGACCGGGCGGGCCTTGCCAGTGCGCTCTATCTGCACATCGTCGAAAACGTGCCCATCGAAACGGCCGTTCGCCAGCTGAGCCTTCGCTACGGACACGTCCGGTATGCCGACACGGGCGTCCTCGATGCATTCTTCGAACAGTATCTTGCCCATGCTGCGCAGGAACAGATCGAGTTCTTCGACTGGGTCGAACGCTATTACGACCCGGCGGCGTTGAAGCAGTCCTTCCGCAGCCGCGGCTGGGCCAATCGCCTCGTCGATGGGTGGCTGCGCCGAGAGTGATGCCGCTCAGGCCCCGCGCGTAGCCGGATCGAGCAGCCGGTGCAAATGCACCACGAAATATCGCATGAGCGCATTGTCGACCGACTTCTGCGCCGCCGCCTTCCACGCGGCATGGGCCTCGGCGTAGTTCGGGTAGATCCCCACGATATCGAGACCATGCAGGTCACGGAATGTGAGGCCGTCGAGCGATTCGAGCTCGCCTCCGAAAACGAGATGGAGCAATTGCGGGTTCGGCGTGGCTTTGGACATGCGGTGCTGATCCGGTGTGGGAAAGCAAACCCGGCTGGTGCCGGGCGGCGAATGGAAGACCCACCGGACCCGCCGGTGACGTCCTCATCGCGCCTGCGGACCGGCGCCATGACCTCGACAAACTGCCCGAGGCGAAGGCCAGGAAGCAACGGCGCGAAGCGCCGCGCCACGAACGTGCGGTCATGTAGGGCAAAAATGGTCGGGCCGCCCGACACGGGCGCAAGGCGCCATTGCGGCCGCCTACCGGGGCTTAATTACTTTTCGAATATGGCCAGTTCGAGAGCCAGAGTGAGCGCCAACAGCAGCATCACCAGAACCCAGAGCGCCACGGCGTCCAGACGAGGTTCGGTCATTGCCTCCTCCCAGAAAACTCACGCCTACGCTCTCAAAGATGGCACCCCTCTTTTGGAAAGTCTAAGAAAATTTGGCCTTTATCCCGCCTGCAGCGCCCAGGCCTGCAAGCGAACCACTCGGCGCTCGGATGAGGCTGCAAGCCTGTTTGATCTCGGCACGGCAATTGTCTAGCGTCTGACGGATTGCTCTTCAAAAGGTTGCGCATCGCCAGATGACCGTGTCACCCTACAGCCAGAACCTCGATAAAACCGCGGCCAACTACCAGCCGCTGACCCCTCTGACCTTTCTCGACCGTGCCGCTGCGGTGTACCCAAATCATCCGGCCATCATCCACGGCGCGCAGCAGTTCACCTGGAAAGACTTCTACGGGCGCTGCCGCAGGCTCGCCTCTGCTTTGTCGCGGCTCCAGATCGGGCCGGGCGATACGGTCTCGGTGATGCTGTCGAACACGCCTCCGATGCTGGAAGCGCATTACGCGGTGCCCATGCTGGGCGCGGTGCTTCATTCGCTGAATACCCGCCTCGACGCGCCGATCCTCGCTTTCCAGCTGGATCATGCGGACAGCAAGGTTCTCATCACCGACCGCGAATTCGCCGGCGTGATGGCCGAAGCTCTAGCACTCGCCAAGGTGCGCCCGATCATCATCGATTACAACGATCTGGAGTTCCCGCAGACGGGTCCTGCCATGTCGCATCTCGATTATGAGACGCTGCTCGCAAACTCCGATCCCCAGTTTGCGTGGCGGATGCCCGAAGACGAATGGGAAGCCATCTCGCTCAACTACACCTCCGGCACGACCGGCAACCCCAAAGGCGTCGTCTACCACCATCGCGGCGCGGCGCTGATGTGTTACTCCAATACGATCGCCACCGGGATGGGCCGCCACCCCGTGTACCTTTGGACGCTGCCGATGTTCCACTGCAACGGCTGGTGTTTCACCTGGTCGTTGGCGATGGTGGCCGGCACGCATGTCTGTTTGCGCTGGGTACGGGCGAAGGCGATGTACGATGCCATCGCGGATCATAAGGTGACGAACATATCCGGCGCGCCCATTGTGATGGCGACGCTGCTCGGGGCTAAGTCTGACGAAAAGCGCGAAATCAAGCATCGCGTCTCGTTCAATCACGCCGCCGCACCGCCACCGCAGGCTGTCTTGGATGCCATGGTCGCCGCCGGCTTCGATCTGACCCACCTCTATGGCCTCACCGAAACCTATGGTCCTGCCACCATCAATGAATGGAACACAGAATGGCTGGCGCTGGATGAGGAGGCGAAAGCCAAGAAACGCATTCGCCAAGGCGTTCGCTACGTCGCGCTGGAAAATCTGACGGTCATGGATCCTGAGACCATGATCCCTGTTCCCGCCGATGGCGAGACGATGGGCGAGGTCATGTTCCGCGGCAATATCGTCATGAAGGGTTACCTCAAGAACGGCGAGGCGACGGCAGAGGCGTTCGCCGGCGGCTGGTTCCATTCCGGCGATCTTGGAGTCCTGCACCCCGACGGTTACATCCAACTGAAGGACCGTTCCAAGGATGTGATCATTTCCGGCGGCGAGAATATTTCGTCCATCGAAGTCGAGGATGTCCTTTACAAGCATCCTGCCGTCGCCGCCTGTGCGGTCGTTGCCAAGCCGGACGAGAAGTGGGGCGAAACTCCCTGCGCCTTCATCGAGCTGAAAACCGGTGTGACCGTTTCGAAGGAAGAACTCGTGACCTGGTGCCGGGAACGCCTCGCCCATTATAAGGCACCCCGCCACGTCGTGTTCACGGACTTGCCCAAGACCGCCACCGGCAAGATCCAGAAGTTCCGCCTCCGGGACCTCGCCAAGGACGCCTGAAGCGGCAGCCCGAGAAAATTCTCCGACGGGTTCTGTCTCCCTCAACGTTCGATGAGTGACGCGGCGTGCTTCGGCCCGACAGGCACCTCCCTCCAGTGCCTCGCTCCCCGCATGGGCGGTCCGGACGCGCCGCGGCTCGAACAAGGAGAACCCGATGACACGTAACGGAAAAATTCTCGCTGGCGCCGCCGTCATTCTAACGCTTGGATCGGCAGCCGCTGTCGCCCACCGCCATGGCGGCTGGCAGCATAAGGGCCCTCACGGCTGGGGCGGTCCGCATGGCATGATGAGCCTTGCCGGTCCGCTGTGCCGCGGCAACCCGGCCGAGAAGGTCGATCTGATGATGGTACGCCTTGAATACAAGGTGAACCCCACCGCCGCCCAAAAGCCGGCGTTCGACGAACTCAAGTCGGCCGTGAAGACCGCTGCCACCAAGGTCGCCGCGGTCTGCCCGCCGAAGCCCGAGCCCACCGCCGATGCAGACACGAAGCCGGCGCCTAAGGACATCACGGCCCGTCTCGCCGATACCGAAGCGCAACTCGCCGCCGCTCTCGAAGGCATGAAAATCATTCGCCCGGCAGCCGAAAAACTTTATGCCTCGCTTGATGACGCGCAGAAAAAGGCGGTATCGGAGATTGGCATGAACAAGCGCGGCAAATGGGGTCCACACCATGAGCGTTGGGAAAAGCGCAAGGGCGACCGCGACGGTCCCACCCGTGGCCCTGCGCCCGATGATGGCACGCCGGAGCGCGAAGGCGATCTCTGACCGCAGGCGCCTGTTAAGTGAGTAAAAGGAATGCCGAAGCCCGCTGGTCGAACCGGCGGGCTTCAACTTGGAATGCAGGCAAATGCAAAAAACTGCCCCACCAGCAAACAACGAACGACTGCTGCAAGCCGTAGCCGGCGTGCAGCCCGCATAGCCTTGGAAATACAAAAGCCGACTCCAGGGCGGAGCCGGCTTCAAGCGCCTCAGTGTCGAGAGGCAGTCGACAGTCTGTCGATCTCTTCTTTGATCTTGAGCTTCTGCTGTTTCATCCGCCGGATCACGACGTCGTCAGATCCAGGTCTTGCCATCTCCTCGCAAATCCGGCGATCGAGCTGCCGGTGCTTCTCTGCGAGTTCGTGGAGATGTGCGGATAACGCCATTTAAGCCTCCTTCGATCGTTGAGCCCTCAAATCATGCCAGAGAAAATGTGGCTTGTAAAAGGTCCACGATGATCACCCTTTCTTCATCATCAAGAATTGATCTTTGGGCATCGAATCCTTCGCAACTGCGCAAGAAAAGGAAGCGCAGTGGCCGGCGTTCACGGAGCCCGAAAAGCGGCCGCGCCGGACCTTGGGTGCGCTAACTTGTTGCAGAATTGGGAAAGAGGCGTAAAACGCGCCGCGGGGGGCAGCCGGGCGGTTACGGCATCGCCTGAGCAAGTGCGAAGAGGCACCATGGTGCGACACAACGAAGGGGAGTTGCGCGAGGAACTCGTGCGACTGCGCAACGAGCACCGCATGCTCGACGAGGAAATCGTCGCTCTCGAAGCTATGGGGGGCCACGACCAGCTCAATATCCGCCGCTTGAAAAAAAAGAAGCTGGCGCTCAAGGACCAGATCACGGCGGTCGAAGACCAGCTGCTGCCCGACATCATCGCATAGTCGGACTAAAAGAGCGCTCGCGAGAACTGGCGCCCACTCCGCCGCGTTATCGAACGACGGCGGACCGCATCGTGCCGCGTCACAGGTTTCCATCCCATGCGTCCGATCGAAAATTGGCTCTATCCGACCCCGCAGGGCCTCTACTGCGAAGCAGGCGATTTTTATATCGACCCGCCGCGTCCGGTCGATCGCGCGCTCATCACTCACGGGCATTCCGACCATGCCCGCTCCGGCCATGCACACGTCCTTGCAACGCCTGAGACCATCGCGATCATGAAGGTGCGCTACGGCGCGGCTTGCGCTGGCGCCTTGCAATCGGCCAGCTTGGGCGAGCATCACAAGATCGGGGATGTGACGGTCCGCTTCGTGCCGGCGGGGCATATCCTTGGCTCGGCGCAGATCGTCATCGAACGGGGCGATTGCCGTGCGGTGGTTTCCGGCGACTACAAGCGCGCACCCGATCCGACGTGCCGCCCGTTCGAACTTGTGCCTTGCGACGTGTTTGTTACCGAAGCGACGTTCGCGCTTCCCGTCTTCCGGCACGAACGCGCCGACGACGAAGCCCGCCGACTTGTGCAGTCGATCGCCCGAAATCCGGAGCGAACACATTTGCTCGGCGTCTATGGCCTCGGCAAATGCCAGCGCATGATCGCGCTCGTCAGGCGACAGGGTTATCAGGCTCCGATATGGCTGCACGGCGCGCTTGTCGGTCTCACCGCACTCTATCAGGACCTCGGCATCGATCTCGGCGATTGCCGGCCGGCAAGCACCGCGACCGACGCCGACCTGAAGAGCGCGCTCGTGATGTGCCCGCCCTCTGCGTTGATGGATCGGTGGTCGCGGCGCATGGGCGAAGATCCCGTTCGCGTCTTCGCATCTGGCTGGATGCGCGTGCGCGGCCGGGCACGCCAGCGCGGCGTCGAACTGCCTCTGATTGTTTCGGATCACGCTGACTGGCCCGAACTTCTCGACACCATTGTCGAAACAGGAGCCGAGGACGTGTGGGTCACGCATGGGCGCGAGGACGCCCTCGTGCATCAGCTGAGCCTCATGGGACGCCGCGCTCGCGCGCTGGACCTCATCGGCTTCGAGGACGACGCGGAGTAGTCATGCGCGCGTTCGCCGAAGTTCTCGATTGCCTTTCCAACACACAGAGCCGCACGGGCAAGCTGGCGCTGCTGACCGATTATTTGCGCTCCGCACCTGATCCCGATCGCGGCTGGGCGCTGGCGGCGTTGACGGACGGTCTGCCGCTGCGCATCGGGTTCCGGCGCATCCTCTCCGAACTGATGGCCGAGCGCACGGATCCTGTGCTTTTCAAGCTTTCGCGCGATTTCGTCGGCGACACCGCCGAAACCGTTTCACTGTTGTGGCCTTCGCCCGGCACGCCACGCGACTCCGCCGCGCCTCGGTGACGTCGTCGATTGCGCTACTGAACGCCAAGCCGTCTGAACACGCGGCGATAATCTCGCCAGTCCTCGATCGCTGCAACGTCCGCGAACGCTGGGCCTTCCTGAAGCTCGTCGGCGGCGCGCCCGCGCGTTGGCGTGTCGGCGCGGCTTGCCAAAACCGCTGTCGCCGCAATTGCGGACTTCGATGTGTCCGCCATCGAGGAAGTCTGGCACGCACTGAAGCCGCCCTATACGGAGCTGTTTGCCTGGGTGGAAGGGCGCAGCGAACGTCCCGATCCCGGCAGTATCCCGGTTTTCCGGCCCATGATGCTCGCCCATCCCGTGGAAGAGGCCGACTGGCCGACGCTTGATCCGACAGGATTCGCCGCCGAATGGAAATGGGACGGCATCCGCGTGCAGGTTGCGGCCAAGGCGGGCGAGGTGCGCGTCTATTCCCGCACGGGCGATGACATCTCGCCGGCCTTTCCCGAAATCCGCTCGGCCTTCGCGCATTTCGATGTGGTCGCCGATGGCGAGCTTCTGGTCGTGCGGCAAGGCAACGGTAGCGCCGTTCAACGATCTCCAGCAGCGGCTCAACCGCAAATCGGTGACGGCGAAAATGATGCGCGATCATCCGGCTCACCTGCGGCTCTATGATCTGCTGTTTGCGCGCGGCGAGGATATCCGCGCGTTCCCCTTCGACGATCGCCGACGCCGTCTGGAAGAGTGGCACGCAGGAGAGCGGCCGCTGCTGACCGATCTGAGCGCACTCGTGGCATTCGACACGTTCGCAGAACTCGAAGAGCTCTGGCGCGGCGCACGCGAGGCCGGCATCGAAGGCCTGATGCTGAAACGCCGCGCCAGTCCCTATCTTGCCGGCCGTCCGAAAGGCCATTGGTTCAAGTGGAAGCGCGCGGCCCTCACGCTCGACTGCGTGCTGATGTATGCTCAGCGCGGCTCCGGCAAGCGGTCTTCGCTTCTATTCCGACTACACGTTCGGCGTCTGGCGCCCGCGCGAAGGCCCAACGAACGCGAACTGGTGCCGGTCGGCAAAGCCTATTCCGGCTTCACCGATGAGGAGCTGCGCGATCTCGACCGCTTCATTCGCGCCAATACGACGGAAACATTCGGCCCAGTCCGCGCGGTCGTGCCGAAGCTCGTGCTCGAAATCGCCTTCGATGCCGTCCAGCCCTCGACGCGGCACAAATCGGGCGTCGCCATGCGCTTTCCCCGCATCCACCGCATTCGCTGGGACAAACCCGCCGACGAAGCCGACACACTTGAAACCATTGTCGCGCTCATCGACCGGCCAGCCGCCTGAGCGGCAAGGATACGTGCGGCGCCGGACGGGAGGAAATCCGGCGCCGCACGACCGAAGCGCTTCTCGGGGGGAGGGACGAAGCGCCTGGAAGCGTAAAAGTCCGAAACTTTAAAGGGTGACGGACGTGCCGCCGCTGACTTCGATCGTCTGACCGGTCACCCAACGCAGAGTCTGGTCCGGCGAGGAACGCCACGACATCGGCAACGTCGGGCGCTTGGCCAATCCGCTTCAAGGCCTGCATGGCAAGAGTTGACTGGGTTCCTTCTGCGCTCTTCACAAAGCCTGTCATGTCGGTCTCGATCACGCCTGGAGCAACAGCGTTGACGGTGATGTTGCGATCACCCAATGCACGCGCAAGCCCCTTCGTGAGATTATCGACCGGCGGCTTCGACATCGAATAGACTTCGACGCCAGGGAACGGCAATCGCGAGACCACCGACGTCGTCGAGATGATTCGTCCGCCGTCGTTGAGTCGCGGAACAGCCGCCTGCGTAATGAAGAACAGCGCCTTCACGTTGATGTTGAACACCTCGTCGAACTGCTCTTCGGTCGTCTCCGCAAACCCAACGAACGGCGCGACGCCCGCATTGTTGACGAGGATGTCGAACTTCGACGTGCCCCGCTTGGCCAGTTCAGTGTCGAGCCCGGCGAACAGCTTGGCTGCAGCACCGCGTTGCGTGAGTTCCGCCCCGATGGCGAATGCGTCCCCGCCGTGCGCCTTGATCGCAGTGACGACTTCGTCTGCGGCGCCGGGGCTGCGGCCGTAGTGAACAGCGACCGTAGCGCCATCGCTGGCGAGCCGATCCGCTATCGCGCGACCGATGCCGCGGCTGGCTCCAGTGACCAAGGCAACTTTGCCTTCAAGCGGCTTGGACATGAAAAGTCTCCAAAAAGTTGGTCGTAAAGCCTCGCCAGAAGGCGGGCGGCGGGCCGGTGCGGCACCGTCGAAAAGGCAATATAGGCCATTAATTCAATAGTTCAATAATATAGAACTATTGAATTATCAACTTTTCGTGGTCATATCCGACGCATGCAGCGGCCCTTCGTTCATCCCCCGATCGAGTCCATCACGCTCGACGGCATCCTCTACGCCCTCGCCGATCCCGTTCGGCTGGAGATCATCCGCCGCATCGGCGCGGGTACGTGCGCCATGAACTGCTCGGCCGCCGCGCCAGAGAACATGGCGAAGTCGACCCAGTCGCATCACTTCCAGATCCTGCGCGAGGCAGGCCTCATCCGCTCCGAGCGGCGTGGCGTCGAAGTCATCAATGCATTGCGCTGTGATGAAATCGGGAAGAAGTTTCCAGGCCTGATCCCGGCGATCTTGAAGGCAGCGGATCAGCGCGACGCCGAAAAGCCAACCTGAAGCACCCAACCTGAAGCACGAGACCAACGCCGATGTTCGAAGGCTTCACACGCGGACGGGTGCAAGCGGGCGAAATCGAGATCGCCTATGTTACGGGCGGCAGCGGGCCGCCAGTCCTGCTGCTGCACGGCTATCCGCAGACACACGCCATGTGGGCGAAGATCGCACCGTTGCTGGCGGAACGGTTCACCATCGTCGCCGCCGACCTGCGCGGCTACGGCGACAGCTCCAAACCGGTCTGCCTGCCCGATCGCAGCAACTATTCCTTTCGCGCCATGGCCGCCGATCAGGTGGCGCTCATGCGCAGCCTCGGCTTCGAACGCTTTCATGTCGTCGGGCACGATCGCGGCGGCCGCGTCGCCCATCGCCTGGCGCTGGATGAACCCGGGCGCGTGCTCTCGCTCGCCGTCATCGACATCGTTCCCACATATGCCATGCTGATGGACACGACCCACAAAGTGGCAACGGCGTATTGGCATTGGTACTTCCTGGCGCAACCCGAGCCGTTCCCCGAAGCGCTCATCGGCCGCGATCCAGATTTCTTTTTCGAGTTCTGCCTCGTCGGCTGGGGCAAGGTCCCGCTCGAGGCCTTCGATCCTGCGCAATTACAGGCGTATCGAACGGCCTGGCGCAACCCCGCTGCCATCCACGGCTCCTGCTCGGATTATCGCGCGGCACTGACTGTAGATCTGGCGCACGACACCGGGGATATGGCCCGCAAGGTGTCATGCCCCGCATTGGCGTTCTGGGGCACAAAGGGCCTGATGCATCAACTCTTCGACATGGAAGCGGAATGGGAGAAGCGTCTCGCCAGACCACAGTTTGCGACGCTGCCGGGAGGGCACTTCTTTCCCGATCAATTCCCGGAAGAGACCGTCGCCCGGCTGCTGTCATTCCTCGATGGCGCGGCCTGAGGCTCAGCCGAGCCGGCGCCGGAAATCCTCGTAGCCGTATGAGCGCAGCACTTCGTAACGCCCGTCCTCGTGCAGGATCGACAGGTCCGGAAGCGGCGTGCCGTTGAAGGTCGTGTTCTTGACGAACGAATACTGCATCATGTCCGTGAAGATCAGCCGGTCGCCGACCTTGAGCGGTTGGGCAAATGAATATTCTCCGATCACGTCGCCCGTCATACACGTCTTCCCGCCCAGAACATAGGTGTGCGCCAGCACGCCGGCCTTCTTCGCACCGATGATGATCGGCGTGTACGGCACTTCCAGAACGTCGGGCATGTGCGTGGAGGCCGACGTGTCGAGAATCGCGATCTCCTTCTCGTTGCGATGCAAGTCGAGCACTGTGGCGACGAGCCATCCCGTATTGACGACGAGTCCCGCGCCTGGCTCGAGAATGACGTCAACACCAAATGCCTTCCGGAAATCTTGCAGCGCCTTGATCAGAGGCTCGAGCTTGTATCCCGGACGGTTGATGAAATGACCTCCGCCGAAATTGACCGCCTTCACCTGCCGGATCTCGTCCGCGAACGTCTCCGCGACGTGCTTGATGAGACCCACGGAGCCTTCCTCGCGCGCTTCGCACAACGCGTGCGCATGCAGAATGTCGATCTCGGGCCACGGTATGCCGGCGCTCTCCGCCTTCGTGGTGCCGAAGCGCGAGCCAGGAGCGCACGGGTCATACAAGTTGCCCCCCAGCGTCGCCATCGAGAAGCCGGGATTGATGCGCACGCCCACGTGTCGGCCCGCCGACTTCGCGGTCGCCATGTGCTTTTGAATTTGCCCGGGCGAATTGAAATAGATGTGATCGGCGATCGCAACGAGACGCTCCACCTCGCCCGGCCCGTAGGCCGGCGCGTAGACGTGCACCTCCTTGCCGAACTCCTCGCGGCCCATGCGCGCTTCGTACTCTCCCGACGCCGTCGTGCCGTCGAGCGTGTCGCGCATCAGCGGAAACGCCGCGGGCATCGCCCACGCTTTTGTCGCCAGCAGCATCTTGATGCCGGTTTCGGCCTTGAGCCGCACCGCCGTCTCCAGATTGCTCTTGAGGCTTGCCACGTCGAGCACATAAGCCGGGGTGTGCAGGTCGGCGGGCAGGTTCGGCGTGGTCATCGGCTTGAGATCTCCGCAACGTAAAGGGAAAGAGCGCGGTATATGGCACTGGCCAGCCCTTTGTTAAAGTGCTGATGGGGATTGCGACGGCTGTGAGACGGGCCCGCGCCGGGGCCGGCAACTGCGAAGGGAAAGCATGTCGAGTAGAGGTTTTGCGGGGCTTCGCCCGGGTGTAACGCGGCGGGAACTAATGCACGGCGCCTTCGCCACGGCCGCAGCTGGCATGCTGGCTCCCATCCGCGCCAGCGCAGCGACGGGCACCGGCCTCAAAAATGATCCGTTCCAGTTGCTCGGCGTCGCCTCCGGCGATCCGCTGCCCGATGGCGTCGTGCTCTGGTGCCGCCTCGCGCTCGACCTCGAAGATGGCAAGCGCTGGGGACTTCCGGATGATGCCTACCGTGTCGAGTGGGAGATCCGCGATATGGAGCGCAGCGGCCGTCCGGTCGCCGCCAGTGGCACCGCCGTGGCGTCGGCCGACAAGGGCTACGCGGTGCACGCAGAAGCAACGGGCCTGAACCCCGCAACGCGCTACGCCTACCGCTTCACGCTCGGTAACTTCGCCGTCGAAGGCCGGACGCTCACGGCGCCTGCCGCCAACTCGATGCCGGACAAGCTTCGCTTCGCCTTCTGCTCCTGCGCGGAATACGAGTTCGCGTTCCCGCACGCCTACGAACTGATGGCGCGCGACGAGCCCGAGTTCATCGTCCACCTCGGCGACTACATTTACGAAGCGACGTACGATCAGTTCTATCGCTTCGACGCACCGTCCCCGCAGCGCCGTCCGGCGTGTGAAAACCTGTCGGAAGGCCAGAAGCGGGCCCGCTTCCTGAAGTACGACCGCACGGCAAAAGTCAAAACACTGTCGCAGTTCCGCCGCCGATATGCCGAGCACAAGAGCGACCCGCGCCTCCAATACGCGCACCGCAACTGCCCCTTCATCGTCACCTGGGACGATCACGAAGTCGAAAACGACCACGCCTCAGATTTCTCCGAAGTCCGCGAAGCCGAAGACTTTGTGCAAACGCGCATTGCAGCCTACCGCGCTTACTTCGAGAACATGCCGGTGCGCCTGTCGGCGCTTCCGGTGATCGCACAGCGGCGGCAGCTCTATCGCTCATTCGACTTCGGCAATCTTCTGCGCCTCAACATGCTCGATGAGCGCCAGTACCGTTCCGATCAGGCCTGCGCCACGGGGCTGCGAGGCAATGCACGCACGCTTTCGCTGGGTGAATGTCCTGAAATCGAGGCGATGATCGGCGCCGACGGAAAAGCACGCGAAATGCTGGGCAAGGAACAGTCGCTGTGGCTCGAACGTCAGTTTGAAACATCGAAGGCCACATGGAACGTCCTCGCCCAAGGCGTCATGATGGCCGCCATCGATAGTCGCGCGGATTGCAATTTCAAGGAGCCGAAGACCGAGACGATGATCTGGACTGATGGCTGGGGCGGCTACACTGTGGCGCGTCAGCGCGTGGTAAATCTCCTGGAAAAGTACCGCTCCAAAAATCCGGTTGTGATCTCCGGCGACGTGCATGCGCACTTTGTCACGCGCGTGCTGAAGGATTGGAAGGATCAGAGCACCGCCTGTGTCGCGCCCGAATTCACTTGCACGGCAATCTCTTCGTTCCTGCGCAATCTCGAACCCTGGGCCGGACCCGGCGGCGGCAACGAACGCACGATCGTCGACCTCGATTGCCGCCATCACGGCTATACGCTGTGCGATGTCACGAGCGACACATTCGACGTCACGGCCAAGCGCATCACGCCTACCGCGCTCGACCCCGACATCGGCGCCGCTAAAGCTGAGGCGAGTTACACCTATCGCGTGACCGCAGGTGATCCCGAGCCGCGCAAGATCTGACCGCTAGTTCGCAATGGTGACTTCGAACACGCGCCGGTTCGTTTCACCTGACGCAAGCCGCGCTTCGACAGCGAAGCGGTCGGTCCCCGCAGCATCTGCGCGCGCGGTGTAATAGACGCCCGTTCCCGGCACCGTCCGTCCTGCACAGGTTCCGCCGGCTGACGCCGCAATCGTCGTCTGTTGCCCCGGCCGGAACGTGATTTCGCCTTGCGAGGGCGGGTTCGTCACCGTCACTTGAGGCGCGGCAATCGCTGCACAGGCCGCGTCCCAGCCGGCGAAAACGAAAACCCGCGCCGGCCGCCCTGGAACGACCGGAGTGGTCCGTGTCGCGGCGTCCTGCGTTGGAACCTCCGAGCCCGCAAGAGGTTGGGGTGCCGACGCGCCGGAACAGGCTGCAACCAAAAGAGGTGTGGCGAGTGCGGTTGTGCGAATGAATGAGGAAGCCATGCCGGTTAGCCGCTGTTGATGCAAAAAATAGCCTGCGACCGGCCGCACATTGCCATGCGAACAACATCTACACTACGGTTATGAACACATCGATCGAGGATGACCCATGCAGCAAGGTTCCGCGGCTGGACGGACGGCGGGCGACGGACCTTCTCCCGGAAAACTTCGCCGTGTGCCCCACCTGATCCGCTTTCTCGGCCTCCATATGGCGACCGGCTTTGCCATTGGGATCATCATCGCGTCCGCGATGATCATGAGCAACCTTGCCGGCCTGAAGGATTTGCTGACCGAAGCCAGAGAACCGTTTGTCGCGATATTGCTGCTTTGCGCTTTCAATGGTCTGACTTTTGCCAGCGTTGCAATGGGCGTCGCGGTTATGACGATGCCCTACGACAGCATCTGTGACATGCGCGATCCCGATGACAACAAAGACGGCGGTCCGCTCCGCTAGACCGTCAACGTTGATGGTAGCATGAGCCGATACGGAAGCATCGTTGACCGGACGAATCCGAAACTCTCGTAGAAGCCCCGTGCGGGCAGATTGTCGTTGTCGGTCAGCAAAGTGATGCGCTGCGCACCATCTGACCGCGCCTGCGCGATGATCCCCGCCATCAGGTGCTTGCCCATGCCGTTGCCACGTTGGCTGCCGGCCACGATCACATCCTCCAGTATTGCGACTTTGGCGCCAAGATACGTCGAAACTGAGTAATGCAGCACGCCCATGCCCACCACGTCGCCTGACGTCTCCGCCACCACGATCCGCACCGGTTCTTCGCGATCAAATAGGAGTGCGAGACCACGCGTCTGAGCGGTCCGGTTCGGAGCGAACTCGCGTTCCTGTGAAAACAATTCACCCAGCAGATCAGCCAGTCGTGGAATATCGCTACGGGTCGCTAAGCGCGTGACGGACATCGAAGAGGTCTCCTGGCCGGGCTTGCAGCGCTCCGGCTTGAAATGTTACATAGTTACATGAGCCGGCCGGAACCGGCCTAACCGCTGCCGCGAGCAGCCCCTTGGGAGTGAAACATGAAGCACGTACTCGCAACCGCGATCCTCGCGGGCGCAGGATTTGCCCTGGCCTTAGGGCCGTCTGAGGCCGCCTCGCTGGTTTCGGCCAAGAAGCTCGAAGTCAACGTCGAGGAAGCAAAGGCGGAAGCCAAGCGTACGGCACTTTGGGCCAAGATCGGGGGCTGGTGCGCTATCGCTGAGTGGCACCCGGCCATTGCTAAGTGCGAAGAATCCAAGGACGGCGACATGGAATTTCGCACGCTGACGCTCAAAGATGGCGGTGTGATCAAGGAGAAGCTCCTGGAGAAGGGCACCACCAGTTACAAGTACGAGATTACGGAAAGCCCGCTACCGGTGAAGAACTACACTGCGATGTTCTCGGTGACCCCCGACGATGACGACCTCGACGAAATCAACGTGCTGTGGTCGGCCACGTACGATTCCAACGGCGCGGAAGACAAGGAAGCCCGCAAGGTCATCGACGGGATCTTCAAAGCCGGCCTGGATAGCATTAAAGCCAATCAAACCGCCGCGGATAAGAAATAATCGCTTCGAGCTATTGGCTGCGAAAACGAACGGGCCGGGAGACATGAGTTTCCCGGCCCGCATCCGTTAAAGAAGCTGCTGCTTAGAAGCCGAAGCCGAAATGCAAGCCCGGCCTGCGCCAGCCCCACCCGCCATAACCCCAGCCTGGACCGTAGAAGCCGGGTCTATAAAAGCCCGGACCATAGCCGTAATAGGGACGGTAAAAACCGCGGTGGCGCCAGTGACGGTGACGCCAATGACGATGACGCCAATGTCTACGATTCCAATGCCGACGGTGAACCATCTCCGTCGGCTTTGCTTCAGTCTTAGCAGCCTGCGTCGCGATGCCTGCGCCGGCGAGCGGCGCAGCTTGCGACGGGACTGAAATCGCGAATGCGCCCATAATGGCCACAGCCGCAAGGGCGAGTTTGACGTTCATGCCCATCTCCTCGAGTTGCTAATTTACGCACTTCCCCGTGTGAGTCATGAACTAGTTAGGCCAGGCTTTGGTTGCAAGGGTAAACGCTGCATTTGTACCTTAAGGTGTTTGTCCCTAGCCGTGTTAAATTCGAAAGCACCAGACTTATGACGGTTGCGCGCAAAGTAATATTGATAACGGGCGCGACCACGGGCATCGGCGCTGCAATTGCGAAGACCTGCTCGGCTCGCGGCGCCCACGTCGTCATCACAGGACGCAACATTGAGCGCGGCGCCCAAGTGCGCGAAGAGATCATCAAAGCCGGCGGCAGCGCATGCTTCCATGTATCCGACGTTACGGATGTGCGCAGCGGCGATGCCGCCGTCGAAGCCGCAGTGGCGCACTTCGGTCGCCTCGACAGTCTCGTCAACAATGCCGGGATACTGGTCCACGGGAATGCGTTGACCTGCAGTGACGACGATTGGGACCGTGTGATGTCCACGAACGCCACGGCTGTGTTTCGCCATGCACGCGCTGCAGTGCGGCAGATGAAGCGGCAGAGCAGCGGCGGCACCATCGTCAACGTCGCCTCGGATTGGGGCCTCGTCGGCGCGGAGAACGCGGTCGCCTATGCCGCCAGCAAAGGGGCCGTGGTGCAGTTGACCCGTTCGATGGCGCTCGACCATGCCCGCGATGGCATTCGCGTCAACGCCGTCTGTCCCGGCGACACCGATACCGCGATGCTGGCCATGGGAACCGACGCCGCCCGACGGCAGCAGACCCTGGCGCACCTCGCCGCCGCTCTTCCACTGCGCCGGGTGGGCACGCCGGCCGACATCGCCGCTGCGGTCGTCTTTTTGCTGTCCGACGACTCGTCCTTCATCACGGGAGCTTGCCTGCCGGTCGACGGCGGCAATACCGCACGCTGAACAGCAGAAATTTTTCCCTTTGCTGGAGACCGGATAGCTGGTTTCCCGGACTATTTTCCCGTTCGGCATTTGACTGCGCTCAATCTTGCCCTAGGATGACTGCGCCGGGATGTCGCACCGCAACATTACGAGTGCGACGCGGCGCCACGGACTGCCAGGGAGCACGATGCATGGCTTCGGTGAATGATTGGCCGGACGTTCGAACGGTCACACTCGATGATCTCAACGAAGCTGTGGTCGCCGGCATTGCCGATTTCCGCGCCAACCCCGGCTATGGCCTTGCCATCGGCTCGGCCTTCGCGGTCGCCGGCTGGGTGCTGTTCTTTGCGCTTGCCGAACTCGGCCTTCCATTTCTCATTTATCCGCTGGCCATGGGCTTTGCCCTCGTCGCGCCTTTCGCGGCCGCCGCATTCTACGCCGTGAGTGACCTGCGCGAGCGCGGCGAATCCGTCACACGTGCCGCCGTCCTCCAGGGTCTCAACCGCGAACGCCACCGCCGCGATCTCGGCTGGATGGCGCTCGTCACCTTCCTTGCCCTGATCCTTTGGCTCGAAATTGCAGCCGTGCTGACCTTCGCATTCGGCGGCATCAACACCTTCGATACCGACTACCTTTCGAAGATCCTCGACAGCCCCTCCGGCCTGGTCTTTCTCATGATCGGCAATCTCGCCGGCGCGGCCATCGGCTTTGCGGTCTTCGCCATCACCGTGATTTCCTTTCCGATGCTCTACCATCGCGATACCGACTTCATCACCGCGATGGTGACGAGCGTCCGCCTTGTCGAGAAAAACCCGGTCACCATGCTGGCCTGGGCGGTCTTCATCGGCTTCATCGTCGCGCTCTCGGTGATGACAGCATTCCTCGGCCTCTTGATCCTCCTTCCCATCATCGGTCATTCCACGTGGCACCTTTATCGGCTGTCGGTGGAACCGGTTCGAACCACCTCCGCCGCACTGGCGGTCGAGACACCGGCCGTCACCCACGCGGCCACTCTCATCCCGGGTCGTCTCGTCGAGGGCTGAACCCCGAGAGATGGTTCCGGTTTAGCAGTGCATGATCCAGGTCCTTCAAAGCGAACTGCCCCGGTCGTCTCCCGCGCACCGGGGCTTTTTCTTTTGCCCGCCGCCGGACGAGATGATCCGCGTCGGCGACCGCCACATCCCTGCCCACCTTTGCCGGTTCTAACCCGTACATGCGGACGTGCCGACGAACGGCTCCAGCGTGCAGGCCGCATCAATGCCGAGGATAAATCATGCGCCACGTCATCGGTCTCATCCTAGCCGCAGCTACGGCTGCGACCGACGCATCCGCCGCCGATCGCCTGTCGTCGCTGGCCGGCGCCGAATGGGGTTTCGAGCAGGGCCGCGACACCTACATCCAATTCGCGGAAAAAGACGTGTCGGGTTTCTCCGGCTGCATCGCTTTCCGGACATGCCCAGTGTCGTTGCGGAAATGTTTCGAATATTAACTTTCTTATGTTTCAGCGGTTCAAAAAGATCAAGATTTTGGGGATGAAACGAGAAGCCAAGAAAAATCAAATTGACAGCTTCTTCTACCGGCGCCTTTGCATCGGTAATCTCTGGCAAGCCTGAAACATATCTGTAAGAATTCGAATTCGATTTGCAGCATGGCCTAACCGACACTCATGTCTAGCGCCGAAATCTTCAACTTCGTTCCTGGGGCCGAGCTCAGGAGGGGTGCCAATCGTCCCATAAGGGTGGGTAACGGGCAGGCGCTGCAGCAGTTCAGCCACCTCGCTGTACGGAAGGTCATACAGTCCCTTCAGAGCATTGAAAAGAAACTATTCCGCACATCGGTCGTAGTTGAACTGAGATTATTCTGAACCTCTCGAGGGTAATTCCAAGCTAAGGGAATTGGCTTTCTCAGGGCGATGTGTGCTAATTCAAGATACCAAGTGTTTCTGAGGCGCGAAGTGTCGAGTTGGTTACGAACATTAGCAGGGTCGACCTAAAGCGCTGATCGTCGCTCGGCTTCGGAAATCTCTTGCAAAATCGCACCCTCGCACAAATTTGAGTAAGATAATCCTCTCGGTGGACCGCGAGAAAATGGTCAACTGAACTCACGGAACCGATGCCATTTGAGGTTTTTGGGAGCGCTGAAACCACATGGCCAATCTGATTTCCCGGCAATCCCCGCGTAAGTAAATCATCGAAAAAACCTCCATCGCCGTGCTCTCTGCCGTCAAACTTACATTTGTATCGAACGCTCGCGGATGTTGTGGCGACTTTAAACCCGATGCGGCAGCCCCGCTTCGAAGCTCGCGCGTGCCCCGTACGAGAACGGTTATTTTGCGCGAAACATGTACCTACCTCCCCAATCCCCAAACCTCTTCCCGCACGCGGATGTCGGCGAGGATGCGGTCGAGCAGGAGGCATGTCCGCTTGAACAGGTCGCTGCCGCGGCGGTAGTCGGCGGCGGCGTAGAAGTCGACGCGGCCGGCGTGGAAGAGTTCCTCGCACATCTTCGACGGCAGGTCCGGGTTGTGGACCGCGAAGGCCGCTCCGCCCGATTTCTTCATCAAGGCCATCGAGGGAACGTCGGTCTCCCCGTCGCCGAAGTAGATCATGTTCGACCACGGGATCGGGCGCTCGGCCTCGGGCATGTGGCGGTTGATGCTCTCGCCTAGGTCCTCGATGCCCTTGTTGATGCGGAAGAGATATTGCGTCTTGCCGGTGTCGGTGATGACGCGCTTGGGGAACGGAGTCTCGTAGGGCTCGAACCAGTATTCGCTCGCGAACACATTATGAAAGTGCGGCGCGATCACCGTGCCCTCGATGATCTCCGTCAGGCCGGAGGAAATCAGGTAGTGGCGCAGTTCGATGCCGGGCGTCTCGGCACGAAGTCGAACGTAATCGCCGATGGCGTCGAACCAGTCCGTGACGCCGGGGTAGAGTTCAACGGATGCCCCCTGGGCAACAAGCGCCGCGCGATCGACGGCGAGGCCCTTCTCCTTCGCCTTCTTGTACATGAGGTGCATGTAGGTGATGAGCGGATCGGCCTGGCGCTCGCGGGCAATGCGCGTGCACTCCGCCCAGAAGTCGGCCGCCGAGATGCCGAGCTGCGGCAGGAACGAGTATTCCTGCATCGGCCGCGGCGACAGCGTGCCGTCGAAGTCATAGACGAGCGCGATGGTTTTTTTGGTAGCCCACACTCGGTGGTTAGCCCACACTCGGCAGGCCGGTGTGGGCCGGGCTGTCCGCTCCACCGCGGGCGCTGTGCAGGGTGGGCGGGCTTTCGCCTGTTTCTTTTGGGCCCACATTCGGCAGGCCGGTGTGGGGCGGTTTCGGACCCCGACGGCCTTGAGCGACGGCTTTGACGGCGAAGCCGTCCCCGGCGCCTTGCCTGACTTCTTGCTCGCTGACGCCCGCCATGTCCGCTCCGATCCGCCGATACAACCGGAGGACAGTCACGCGATTCGCAGGACAGCAGGAAGGCATGACAACCCTCTCTCCCCATCGCTCTTGCGATGGGGAGGGTAGCAGGGCGAAGATGGGCAGCTCGGCCTCTGCACAGAGTCGGAGGAATGGGTCCCGGCGCCCGATGCACGTGGGGCGGCCGCGCCGGTGTGGGGCAACCAATAAGGCGAATGCCACAGGCGCCTGCGCGGTGTCAGGGGCAAACAAAAACGCGCCCACACCGCCTGCGCGAGTGTGGGGCCAAAACGACACGCTCGCAGTGTGGGGCAAACAAATAACCGCGTGGGGCCAAATCAATGCTTGCCGCCGCAGCAGCCGTCGCCGTGGGTGTGTCTGGCTGTGATCGTGGTCGTGCGAATGCGCCGCCCCCGCAGCAGCCGCCTTCGTGCGAATGGGCGTGCGCGTCGGGATCGACAAGCGCGGCGGCGAGGCGGCGTTCCACCGCCATCGATTGCTCCACGGGCGCGTTCGGCGCTTCCATGCAGAAGGCCATCACTTCGGCGGCGAGGCGGATGTCGTCGACGCGGCCGAGATAGTGACGGCGCAGACGGCCCTGACGGTCGAAGATGAGCGTCGTCGGCGTGCCCTGGATCTCATAAGCCGCCATGGTCTTCGGGATATCGCCGCCGTTGACAGCATCCTTGGCGACCGGGAACGTCAGCCCCTGCTCGGTGAGAAAGGCGGCGAGCTGGTCCGCGGTCTGCTTCTCGGGCTCTTCAAAGGCGGTGTTGAGCCCGATCACGACGACCTCGTCGTCGGAAAACCCCTGCGCCACGCGCTCCGCCTGCGGCAGCCCATGCTTGAGCGAGCCGGGACAATGGGTCTGGAAGGCGGTCAGCACGACGACGCGCCCCTTGAGGCTCTGGAGCGGGCGCGGCTCGGGCGCGTTGAGCCAGGTGGAGGCGTCGAGCTCGGGCGGGTTCTGGGGATCGAACATGGGGAGGGTCCTCGGCAGGCGCGCGGCCCAGAGCGGGCCCGCAGACGTCTCTTATATAAGGCAACGCCGCCCCGCCGTCAGGCGCGGAGGACGTGCCGCCGCATATCCCCCGCCAACCCCGGCGTCAAAGCTTGACAGCCGCAGCCGCGCGCGACGAGACCCTCCAAAGCCAATCCGGGGACCTGCCATGACCGCCACCGCCGCCGACAAACGCGCCCGCCTCGTCGAGATCGTCAAGCAGCGGTCGTTCCAGGAAGGCCCGGAGATGAAGCTCGCGTCGGGCAAGACCTCGACGTTCTACTTCAATATGAAGCCGACGATGCTCGACCCGGAGGGCGCTGCCCTCATTGCGGAACTGATGCTCAACGCGATCGCCTCCGATGACGCCGATCTCGTCGGCGGCCTCGAAATGGGCGCGGTGCCAATCGCCTCGGCGATTGCTGCGGTCAGCCACGTTCAGAACCGCCCGGTCGGCGCGTTCTTCGTCCGCAAGCAGGCGAAGGAACACGGCACGCAATCGCTCGTCGAAGGCCTGGTGCGCGGCGACACGATGAAGGACAAGCGCGTCGTCATCGTCGAGGACGTCACGACCACCGGCGGCTCGGCGCTGAAAGCAGCCAAGGCCCTCGAAGCGGAAGGCGCGAAAATCGTGCGCGTGCTCACCATCGTCGATCGCCTCGATGGAGCAGCGGACGCCTTTCGCGATGCGGGACTGAATTTCGTGCCAATCCTCACGCTTTCCGATTTTCGCAGTTGAAAGAGCGCTCGAATACTGAGACCTTGATCGCGCAACGGTGAGCCGATGCGAACAGGCGCATGGGCCTCGTCTGAACTTCGGGGGAAGTGATATGCGCGGTGTGGCTGAGGCGGTCAGGTCTCTGGTCGCGGTTCTTTCATTAGCGATCGCAATGGCACCATCAGGCGCCGGCGCAGTAGAACTCGGCTCTCCTGTTTCGCCATGCCATGACGGTGCAGAGCACGCCGCTGTGTCGCCCGTCGAAGCACCGAAAATCATGACCCTGAAGGAAGCCGCGGCCGCCACCGGCGTGTTGGCGAAGATGACGGAAGTCACCAAGCTTGCCGGCCTCGACAATCCGGAAGTGGACGTCGGCCCGCTGACATTGCTCGCCCCGTCGGATGAAGCCTTCAACGCCCTGCCCCAGGACATTCGCGACAAGCTGCTGGCGCCGGAGAACCGCGCACTGCTGACCGATCTGCTTCTCTACCACGCCGTCCCCGGTCTCTATCCGACCGAGCGGCTCCTGAAAGCGAAGGTGCGCAATTATACGATCTCCGCCATCGACGGCTCGTCGCTGGAGATCAATAAACGCATGAAGACGGGCGAAATCGATATCGCGGGCGCCAAGATCGTCCGCTCCGACGTCACGGCCTCGGACGGCATCATCCACGTGATCGACAGGGTGCTGATCCCCCCGGCCGTCATGGCCGCGCTGACCGCGCCGCCATCAATGGAACCCGCAGTAATCGCGGAAGGCGATCAGTAGCGGCGATATCAAGCGGCATCACTGCAACCCAGGCTGTCGCAAAGCAGAATTTCTCCGGATGTCCAATTTTCCATAGCGAGAGACGACAGCCCACCTACTGATCTATGCTGGGTCCAAAAACCTTCCGGATGCGCACGCGCGGTCCCGAGAGGTCGTTTTTGTTCTGACCCAGTAAGAGGTGGCAACATGAAATTGACATCAGCGCTTGCGGGAGCTTGTGCCCTTGCCGTTTTCGCGGCCGTGCCAGTGGTACAGGCGCAAAAACGTATTGAAGCCTACGAGATTGCCAAAGAAGCTTACATCTACGCCTTTCCGATGATCGCCGGTTACAAGGCGATGTACCAGTTCAGCGTCGACAAGACGTCATCGCAGTACAAGGGCGGCTTCAATCAAATTCACAACACTGCGCAGGTCTTCACGCCTAAAGATACCGCTATCGTCACGCCAAATAGCGATACGCCGTACTCGATGATCCAGCCGGATCTGCGGGCCGAGCCGCTTGTGTTCTGTGTGCCCGAGATCGAGAAGGGCCGGTATTACTCGGTTCAGCTCACGGATATGTACGCCTTCAATTACGGCTACGTTGGAACTCGAGCCACCGGAAACGCCGCAGGCTGCTACATGATCGCAGGTCCCGGTTGGAGTGGTGAAAAGCCTGCAGGCATTGCAAAAGTTTTCAATTCGGAAACGCAGTTCGGCCTCGTCATCATTCGCACTCAACTTTTCAATGCAGCCGACATCGACAATGTTAAGACCATTCAGGCTGGTTACAAGGTCATGCCGCTGTCTCAGTTCCTAGGCAAACCTGCGCCGCCCCCGGCGCCACCGATCGACTTCCCCAAGTTTACGGATGACGCGTTCAAGCTGAAGGCATTTGACTACTTGAATTTCCTGCTCCAGTTCGCCCCCGAGGTGCCTGCCGAAAAAGATCTGCGGGCTCAACTTGCGAATATTGGCATTGTTCCCGGGAAGCCCTTCACCATGCCCGCGCTGGGTGAAGATAAAGTGGCCACTGAGTTGGGGATCAAGGAAGGCTTTGAGGCAATTCAAAAGCGTCGCAACGAAATCGGCAAGCGTGAGAACGGCTGGCAAATATCCAAGCCGTTTGGGGACCGAGCGTTCTACAATGGCGACTTTACGTTGCGCGCCGCTGCAGCTCTAGCCGGCATCTACGGCAACGATGCAGTCGAAGCGCTCTATCCGTTCGCCGCTGCGGACGACAAGGGCGAGAAGCTCGATGGCAGCAAGCACAATTACACGATAACGTTCCCGGCCGGCGGCTTTCCACCCGTCAACGCGTTCTGGTCCGTCACCATGTACGACGGCAAGACCCAGCTTCTGATCGATAATCCGATCAACCGCTACTTGATCAACTCGCCGATGCTGCCGAACATGAAGACGAACCCGGATGGCTCGTTGACGATCCACGTGCAGAACACATCGCCTGGCGCGGATAAGGAAAGCAACTGGCTCCCCGCGCCCGACGGCCCGATCTACATGGTTATGCGTTTGTATCTGCCTAAGCAGGCCGCACTCGACGGCACATGGAAACCACCGGTAATCGTTCAGACAGCAAGTAGAACCAGCCGATTTATAAATTTCCGAGCGCAGCGTGTGCACCACGCTGCGCTCCAGCGTCTGGGGATGCGCAGGTAATCCTCGGCAGAACAGGCTGGACGGGCCGTTGGTGGGATCAGTCCCCACCCTTGGCTTTCTCCAGCCGATCCCCGGCCAAAGCACGCCAGCGGCGGCAGCTTGGCCGCCGCACATCACAGTCTGAGCGCACGTACTGCGACCCCGCACTCTCCGCGGAAGCCGGTGTCGACCCTTGAGAGTTCGTGGATGAGCCACCGCGGCTCTGGTCGTTTTGCTCCGAGGTGGCAATCGCTGATGTGGTCCAGGCCAGTCCCAACACGATGACGGCAAGCGCGATGCGCAGCATGGCTACGGGTCTCCTGATATCGAAATGCAATGCTGGACATTCGATGCTTCGCGCCATCCCTTCAAATCGGAAGGGCCGATCGGCGAGCCCTTGCATTCGGATAACCGAACGCGCCTGCATTGAAAAAATTGATGTCAGTAATTTCAAAAATCGTGGTGTGACTTAGCTGCTTCACGATTGTGCTTTGTGAATGTCGTATGGCGTTTCCGTGACATTGTCGCAAAAGCTTCATGTACTGAGACTACGTGGCTGCGCGTATCTCAGTCTGGTCCGTCGTTTGGATACGCGCGTCAACTTCAGGAATGAAAGACATCATGCCTTGCCCGCCTCGCCACGCCCTCCTGGCTTGTGTCCTCCTCTGCATGCCCACCGCCGCCGCCGCGCAAGATGCCTCGAGCTGCTGTGCCGATTTGGAAGAGCGTATCGCGGAACTGGAGCAGACGGCCGCCACCAAGGGCAATCGCAAGGTCAGCTTGATGGTCTCTGGGCAGGTCAATAAGGCGATGACGTTCTGGGACGACGGCGAGATCACTGATGCCTACGTCGTCGACAATGACTTCGCGCAGTCCCGCATCAGGTTCCAGGGCAAAGCCGAGGTCGCCAAGGGCTGGGAAGTCGGCTACTGGCTCGAATTCGGTTTGGACAGCGCGTCCTCCGACAGTGTCAGTCAATTTGATTCGAGACGCAACCGCACCGGGCCAACTGCGGGAGGAGGCAGCGGTATCGAATTGCGTCCAGCTCGCTGGTACATCAAGAGCGAGGATTACGGCCAGCTCTGGGTCGGCCGGGCTCGACATCCCAGGACAACCTTTATAAGTGGGCCAACTTGGGCCGCGCCTATTCGGATGCGGAGTTACACTACAACGGCCGCTTTGCACTCCGCCGCAGCGACGGCGCGATCGGCTTTAGCGGAACCGCCGCCACTGCCGTGACCCGCATCTGGGACGATGTCGCCAACAACCTCGATTTGTCGCGCACGAGCAACGTCCGCTACGATACCCCGACGATCGCCGGCTTCATGTTTTCGGCAAGCTACAGCGCCGGCATCTCCGATGCCGCCGTACGCTACACGGAAAAATTCGGCAACTTCACCGTCAATTGGGGTCTTGGATACCTGTCGGACACCGATACCAGCGGTGATGACCGCAGAACCGGCTCGCCGATCGTGCCCTCGGCGCGCGGCAACGAAACGAAGGATATCGTCGGCTCGGCCGGCGTGATGGAAAAAGACACCGGCATTTACGTCTATACGCGCCTTCGGGTGGCGCAAGTTCGACGATCAGGGATTTTGCCACTCGATGTCTCTCGTCGGCCGCCAGGATGACATTGCCAATTACTGGTATCGTGCAAACGGGCATCAACCGCGATTTCATCCCGCTGGGATCAACAAACCTGCACGTGGATTACGGCGTCTATGACGATTGGCTGCGCGGCAGCTCGATCACATTCGACGGAACACGTTCCCGTGCTCGGCAGTACGGTGACGCGGTGGGGCTTCGGAATCACGCAGGCGGTCAAAGCCGGCGAACTCGACCTCTATGCGATCTTCAATCATTATTCGCTCGACCTCGACACGGCGCGGGTCGTCGCGAACGCCGTTGTCCCATCCGCACCGAACGAGATGGACGATTGGATGGCTGTCACGGCTGGCATGCGCGTGAACTTCTGAAGGCGCATCACAATTGGCAACGGCGACGGAAGGGAGCTGTTCAAGCATCAGCTCTGCCAAGTTGTCTTTGGCTGTCGGCGCCCAGGCCCGGAGCGTTCTCCGGGCCTTCGCCGAGTGCAAGGTGCAGCGTTACTCGGCGGCTTCCTTGTTGAGCCGGGTTTCGGCCAGCTTCGTCAACTTCTGATCGGCGCCATATTCTTCCTTCAGCGTCTGGCCGAGGACCTTGGCAGCATCCTGCATTCCGAGCAATTCCGCCCAGGAAACCAGCGTGCCGTAGCGCGTGATTTCATAATGCTCTACGGCCTGCGCGGCCGCGATCATTCCGGCGTCGCGGGTATCGGGGTCCTTAATGTCGGAGATCAGCTCATTGGCCTCTTCGAGAATACCCTCGATCGCCGGGCATTTCGTCGCCTTGGGCTTCTGGCCGAGCATCTCGAACACCTGCTCCAGCCGCGTAACCTGCTGCTCGGTCTCCGCGAGGTGGCTCTCGAAAGCCTTGCCAAGCTCAGGGCTGTCGGTCTTCTTCATCATTTTCGGCAGAGCTTTGACGATCTGCTTCTCGGCAAAATAGATGTCCTGCAAAGTGTGCAGGAACAGGTCGTTGAGGTTCTCGATTTTCATGGGTCGTCTCCAAATCACTCTTCTGGTTTGGTTGCTGCGAAGAAGGGTGAGGCGAGCCGCGCGGGGGACACGGGCTCGCCTCTACTGCAGGCAGTGTCGGTCGGGGGGATGACGGGAGTGCCTGCAGATTTCATGAGCGGTTGCGGCGGCGCTTAAGCGGCCTTTGACAACCGGCGTTCCATTTCCTCGATGCGGGCGGTGAGGTCTGCCCGCTGACGCACAAGCACCTCGCGATCGGCTTCGGGCGCTTTAGGGATCACATCGTCGTAATAGCCAACGATCCGCTTTTCTCCGTCGATGAACCCCGGAAGAACCGTCTCGTCGAGGTCGGTCAACATCGACTGGAAGCTGATAATGGTGCGGTGAACCGTGGACATGAATGACCCGTCCTGGTCGGGTGCAGCGCCCGCTTTCACAAGGAGCGGTTCCAACTCGACGGATGCCTGCTGCCTGAGGGCCACCATCTCTTCAAAGAGCGTCACAAGGCCGGCCTTTCCGGCATCCTTGAGCGCTTCTTCATAACCACTGCGGCTGTCCACCAGCGTCGTGTGAAGGGCCGAAAGGGATTTGCGATAGTCGGTCATTGTCCGCTCCCGAAGCAATCGATCGCCAGGGAAACGCAGCGCACGCAGAACCGTTCCGGCCATGCAACGAAAATGGCGCTCAGGGAACGATCCGTCCGGTTTCGGATTAACCAACCAAACCCTGATCTCCATCATGAATTCCGCAAATCGATCGCCATCATGTAGATGATCTGATGAATGTCCTCTCCCGATCTCCGGAGGCGGTTGTGCCGACCAATACCGTTATTTTCAGCTACGCACAGTCCACGATCCTTCTTATCGCCGGTGGGACGATCATGCTCGTCATGCTCGTGGTTTCGTCGTTCAAGCTGTCGTCTGAAACAAACGACCGCGCGATCGCGGTCGAGACCGAGAGGTCCGTGCGAACGGCATCGCGCATAACGCTCCTTGGTCTATTGAACGCCGAGACGGGGCAGCGAGGCTTTATCCTGACCGGCGAAGAGGCCTATCTCACACCCTACGATGAAGGGATAGCGGAGGCGCGCCGAGGCATTGGCGATCTGCAATTACGTGTCTTCAGAGCAGAGGATCAGAAGCTGGTCGACAAGATCGAGCCAATCGTCCGAGCGAAGTTAGGGAAAAAACGCGTCTTGAATGACTCAGTTCCAGCTTCGGTGTCTGGCCTGCAACCGCTTCTCGACGCGGCGGCGGACAGTGCCGGCCGCAATGATTGCGGCGGCAAGCCGTCCATCCGTTTTCGCTCGCTGCTCAACCTCTCGCGCCGCAAGGGGATCGAGCCGCCCGGAGACATAGTCGCTGACATCGGATGCGATGTGGTCTTCATCGTATCCAAACAACTCAGCCGCTCCGCTGAAGGTGTCAGATGACATTGAACAGGTTCAAGACGACGATGACGGAGATCGGCACGCCGATGATCCAAAGGAGAAGAGACCTCATGAGAAACTCCTGTTTTCTGTTCTGCGGTGTCTGCCGGTGACCGGCTCGTGACATAGAACGCACTGTTGAGCCGGAGGTTTCCGCCGCTGCGTGCCGTTTTTGCGCGCACGGCCGATTGCCGCGGGACGCGCCCCTTACGCAGCCGTTGCCGCTGCGGCGGGACGGGGTGAGGGTGCGGCCGTCACATCGCTCCGTGTCGGCTCGAAGTCGAGAGCGGCGACCGCCTCCGCGACACTGCGATAACGCGCAATACCTTCCGGCAGCGCCGGGCGGCTGAGACCGCCGTCCGGCTCCACCGCTTCGAGCACGTGCACGCGGCAATTGGGGAATTGTTGCTGCGTGCGCTTGGCAAGAATTGCCAGCAGACGGCTGTCAACGCCGCCGGCCGTGGTCAGAACGATGGCATCGAGCGGGCCTTCTCCGTGCTCCGCCTTCCGCGTCGCAAGGGCTGACAGCCCCGACGTGCCCACTGAGGCCTCGGCATCGATCCGCGGCGACTTATCGAGAACGGCAGCGGATACTTTTGCAGTCAGCTCATCGAAGGGGCCACGTGCAGCCACCACGAGTACGCGCTGTGCGCGTTCGGGAGAGGCGGGCGCAGCTGGAACAGATTCAATGAGGTATGCAACAACATCGTCCACCGTCTCCGTGATCTCGCTGCGACGCAGATCATCAATGCGCCCGCGCCGCTGGTCGGCTGCGGCGTGCCGTAGCGCCGGCAGCAGCGATCCATCGACCGTGGCGGCAAGACCCTGCTCTTCGATTTCCTCTTCCACCTGAGCGATCGCCGCCGCCGTGTCGCCAGACAGAATCCGCCGGTAGAGATCGAGATGGGGCTCGAGTGCGCGCTGATCACCGAGCAGCACGCTTGCGAATTCAAGCCGCGGAACGTAGGCCCCCATGACGACCAAGAGGAGCGTCAACGGCGCCGCAAGGATGAGCCCGATCGGTCCCCAGATCAGCACCCAGAAGCTGGCGGAAATCACCATTGCGAACGGACTGAGTCCGATGCTGCGACCCAGAACGGCCGGCTCCACGACGTGCCCCATGACGGGCTCGGCGATGAGGAAAAAGGCCACCGTCATCAGCGCCGTGTTCCAGCCCGGATCGACGCCAGCCGCCAGGATGATCGGCGGCACCGCGGCGATGAACGATCCAATGTAGGGAATGAAGCGCGCAATCGCGCTGACGACGCCCCATAGGATTGGATTGGGAACGCCGATCGCCGCCAGCACGATCCCCGTCACGATGCCGAACGTGACGTTGAGCACGGCTTGCGTAAGGAACAGCTTCGATAAGCGCGAGCCGGCGTCGCTCATGGCTGCGGTCGTACCGCTCAAATTCTCGGTGCCCGCCAGCCGGATGATGCGATCGCGGATATCCTCGTACTGCAGGAGCAAGAAGATCGTGAAGAGCAGCGTGAGGGCGAAGGTCGTGCTGGGCCCCGCGAGCCTATCGAGTATTGCCGTCAAGGACGCAGGCTCGGCTTCAGCCGGCTGCGGAGCAGGTTTGCCGTCTTCGATGGAAGGCGATGCCGGTGTTGTCGTAATTCCCCCGCGGGGACTGCCGGTTTGCTTGGTGGGATCATCAAATTCACGGCGAATGGCGTCATCTATCGCTTCGACTGCGTCGCTCGCCCGCTGCAACGTGCTCGTACCCTGCCCAAGGCTCGACACCCAGCGAGCTTTTTCGACGAGGTTCTCACGATAGGTTTGAAGTTCCGCCGTGAGGGTGAGTATCTGCGTGCTCAATACGGCGGTGAGAGACACCGCCGACAAGAACCCGCCGCCCAGAACGATTACCACCGCCAGCGACCGTGGAACGCGCCAGCGCACGAGCTTTTTGACGATTGGGCTGAGAATGAACGAGAGGATTGTCGCGATCGCAAGCGGGATCAGGAGGTCGGCTCCCAGAACAAGGGCCGCGATCATCAGCGCAGTGATTGTAAGCGAAGCGTGCAGCGTACGCAGGTTGTCCGCAAACATTGGCATTGGTGCGTCGTCCCCGGAAAATGATGCCCGATCGGCACCAAAGTCATCCGCGACAGCAACGCACTCCAGCACGTTTGGTTGCGATCATCAGACGGGTGAAGGGAACCGCATGGCGGCCCGTGCGTTTTCGGGTGGTAGGCAAACCGCGAGGTTCGCCCGCGAACATTTCGCCAACAAGGAGGCAGTCATGTCGGGTACATCGGACAAGATCAAAGGCTACGCCAACGAAGCCGTTGGTAACCTCAAGCAGGGCGTCGGCAAACTGGTCGGCTCGGAGAAAATGCAGGCCGAAGGTGCTGTTCAGGAACTGAAGGGCGATGCGCAAAAGGCTGTCGGCACCGTAAAAGATCAGGCGTCGGACGCATATGACAGCGCCACGTCGTCTTCGACGGCAGATAAGATTTCTGGCCACGCCAACGATGCAATCGGTAAGGCCAAGCAGACTATCGGTCGAGCCGTGGGTTCTGACCGCATCGAGGCGGAAGGTCTGGTCCAGGAAGCCAAGGGCGAAGCCCAAAAGATCAGCGCTGACGTGAAGAAAACATTCGGTCGCTAAAGTTTTTCGGGCATATCGAGGCGCCCCGGACAGCAATCCCGGGGCGCCTCTTTTCGTTGTTTGGGTTCATAGACAAATTTATCAGCACTGCACGGGAACCCGGGTTCCGTGCGTGCGTTTTGAGGACATCGGTTCATTCATCTCAGGAGCACACCCATGGGCAATATGCTGTACTATGCCGTCGTCTTTCTTGTCGTCGCCCTGGTCGCGGCGTTTCTCGGTTTCGGCGGCGTTGCCGGCACGGCGATGGAAGGGGCACGCCTTCTGTTCTGGGTCGCGATCATCCTGTTTGTCGTATCGCTCATTGCAGGGTTCATCCGCAAGGCCTGATGACGACGATCATGGCGCCAGCGCGCCTTGGATCTGAGCGGCCGGTTTCGCTTTATGCGAGGCCGGCCGCTGGCTTGAGGGAGAAGGCAACAATGGCAGATCTCACTCCCGCACAACGCAAGACGCGCATCATCCTGGTTACGGCCGCTCTCCTGCTTCCGAGTTTGTCGCTGTTGCCTCTGGGGGCTCTCTATCTGTACCAGAACGGCTGGCTGCTTTATTGGGCGCTGGCTGCACTCGCAGTGGCCACGACGGGTTTTCTGCTCGAACGGACCTGGATGTCGTCAGGCGCGCGCCAGCTGGCCAAACTTGAAGCTGCCGACGAACGCCGCCGCCGCGAAGGCCATCTTACACTCTCGGATCGTGCATGGGGCGACGTTCGCGCCATTGCGGCGAAAGTCGATCCCGAAACGTTGACCTCCACCGAAGATGTTCTGAAGCTTGGACAGCGCACCATCGACGCCGTTGCCCGGCGCATGCACCCCGAACGGCAGGATGCCATCTGGCAGTTCACCTTTCCGGAAGCCCTCGTCATCGCCGAACGCGTGAGTGCGCGTCTCGGCACCTTCGTCGAAACACAAATCCCCTTGGGCGATCGGCTCACCGTCGCGCAACTTCTAGCGGTCTATCGCTGGCGCGGCATGGTGGGCGTCGCCGAACGCGCCTACGATGTCTGGCGCATCATCCGCCTCGCCAACCCTGCAACGGCCATGACGCATGAGGCCCGCGAGCAGTTGTCGCGAGCGGTGGTCAATTGGAGCAAGGAGCGCGTCGGGCGTCGCATCGCCGAAGCCTATGTGGAAGAGGTCGGCCGCGCGGCGATCGATCTCTATGGTGGACGCTTGCGGCCGCATGGCGAGAGGCAAGCCGCCGCTGAAATCGCAAAAGCTGAAGACATTCGCAAGACCCGCGCGCTGCGTGCGGTGGTGACGGGATCCTCTCCGGCTCGGGTAGATACCATGTCGGCTGTTGCCGCTATTGCCGATGAGCAGACGGAGCGCGAAGAACAATCCCGCATTTTATTCTCGCTCAATGACGCCATCGGCGTCGATGACGTGGGCCGGCGGCAGCTCCTTCGCAGCGCCGGGAAGAGTGATGTCATTCTCTGGTGCATTGATCGAGTGCATGGTGTGACGGCGGGAGATCTGGCGGCCGCCGACGCACTGAAACGCGCCATCGCGGCTGGAAAAATCGCGCCGGCGCCGGGGGTGATCGTTGTTGCGCTTCAAAGTACGGACCAGACGCCGCAAGATGCGGAAGCCCAGGTCGAAACTCTCTCAGCCACATTGGAACGCTTCGGACGTATGCCCGTGGTGACGTTACTGCTCTCTGAGGTGGGACCACAGCGCGAGATCGATGCCGTGGCAATCGCCAGCGCTATCCGCGACCAGGTCGCCCGCGCACCCGCCTTCGCCGCCACCCATGCACGATCGAGCGGTATCGCCTCCGCCGCCAGGCAAGCCGTGACCGCAGCCGGCACGCTGGCAGGACAGCTATTCAGCCGCCGCAACTAGAGTGTCGCGGACGGCTGGAAAACTTCGGAACCTTCACCAAACCGCGGAGTTTCTCGTCCGCACGCTGGCAGAAGCCGGCGCACCCTGATGCAAGGAGATTTCCAACATGGCAACCGCCACAACCTACTCGAACCTCAACCGCGAAGAAGCCGCCCGGCAGGTGGGCGATCGTGCGTCGGAATATGCTGACAAAGCAGGCCAGCAGATTGATCGGGCACTTGACACTGCTGAAGGCATGGCGCGTCAAGTCGCTGAACAGGGCCGCGAAGCGACAGAACGCGTCGGAGAAGTCGCCGGCAACATCAAGGTTGCTGTCGACAAGTCGGTCAAGGATCAGCCGATGGCTACTCTCGCCGTGGCAGCCGCCGTCGGTTTCGTCATGGGCGCTCTTTGGAAGTCCTGATCGACCTTTCATTATCGACGCCATTTCTAGATCAGGGGCACGACCATGTTGGGATTCGGTTTCATCTTCCGCAAGGCACAAGCGACGGTTGATAATGCCATCGCGCAACTTGTGTGGGGCCTCCTGATGGTCGTGCCCTTGCTTGTTGCCCTCGGCTTCGCAACGGCGGCGGGATCCACCTATCTTCATCGCCACTATGAGCCGGAAATCGCCGATCTCATTCTCGCGGGTGTATTTTTCGCTACAGCGGCCGCAGTAGCGATCGGTTACGCCGTCAGAAGGCCGGAAACGGCCGCGAGTGAAGAGGCCAAGGCCCAGGAGGGGGCGAACACGCAGGATGAGCGTGATAGTCCAGGCGTCAGCCCGCTGTCCTCTTTCAGTTCTGCGGACCGCGACATTCTGCTGGCAGCCCTTACGAGCGCTGCCCCCTATGCGGTAAGGCCTGTTCTTTCCGCCGCCTTCCGCAATTTGCCACTCTTGCTGGTGTTGGCCGTCGCGGCGTTCGTTCTGACCAGATCCTCGGCCACGTCGCAGCCTGCCGATATCGCACCCGAGGGCGTTCCCGCTGAGTAACGTAAATTGCTTAAAATCAGCACGTTGCGCAAACCGGCGTGGAAATTGGGATCGTGCCGGGAACTGGCTGCAGTTTGCTGCGTTAAACCGTGAACTGAGAGGCTGCGCGTCGTGGGTCGCGATGGCCAGAAACGTCGTAGAAACGTCTTAGATACGTCCGGGGGGCACGTGAGCACACGTCGAACAGATTTTGAGGGCACGTCGCAAGAGCAGATGGAAGCAGAAACCCAAGCTAACATCGATCCTCCCACCTTGCCCAAGACAGCCGAGGCTGAAATTGCCGCGGAACTGAAGCGTCTCTATGGGCAGATGTTGGCAGAGCCGATGCCAGACCGCTTTACGGGCCTCCTCGACCAACTGGCGAAGGCGGAACGCAAACCGGAGCACGAGTTATGACCAGTGTTCCGCCTCCTGAATTTCAGCGCGAATTGACCAAGCTGTTGCCGAACTTGCGCGCGTTCGCACGGTCACTGACGCGCTCGGCGGATCAGGCCGACGATCTGGTGCAGGAAGCCATCGTGAAGGCCTGGCGCAATTGGCAGCAATTCGCACCCGACAGCAATATCAAGGCGTGGATGTTCACCATCCTGCGCAACGCACATCTCTCCGAGCGCCGCAAACGCAAGAACGAAGTGCAGGATGTCGACGGAGAATTCGCCGCTCAGCTTGGCGTCAAGCCCGAGCAACCTGGGCACATGGACCTTCTGGATTTCCAGATCGCCTTCGCAAAGCTACTGCCCGAGCATCGCGAAGCGCTCGTGCTGATCGGCGCCGAAGGTTTCTCCTACGAAGAGGCGGCACTGATGTGCGGCTGCGCGGTGGGCACGATGAAAAGTCGCGTCAACCGGGCACGCACGAAGCTGGCCCAGATCATGGGTATCGATTCAGCCGCTGAAATCGGATCTGGTGGCGCCTCGCTCTTCGTTCGCGCCACTGGCTGAGGATTTATCGAAACACGGAGCCCGCCTCCGTGTGTAGCATGCAAAACGAGTTCACTAGGTTACGCCCTGATCTGCGAGAACCTGCCACGGGGGAATACACACCATGAGTACGACATCACTGGCCGACCTGATTGCTCCTCAATTGCCGTATCTGCGCCGCTTTGCCCGCGCCCTGATGGGATCGCAGGATCGTGGTGACGCCTATGTCGTCGCCATGCTCGAAGCGCTGGTTGCCGACAATCGCCTATTTGACCGCGCCACTGCTCCGCGCACCGCGGCCTACAAGGCGTTCATCAAGGTTTGGAATTCCGTACCAACCAACGGCAGCGCCGATCCCGCCGGCGATATAGCCGATCGTCGCATTGAAACGTTGAACCCAGGCCCGCGTCAGGCGTTTCTGCTCGCAGCTGTCGAAGAATTTCCCACCCGCGACATCGCCACGATCCTCGACAAGTCGGAGGATGAAGTGGCGGATCTCATCGACGCGGCCGGTAAGGAAATCGCTGAGCAACTCGCATCGCGCGTCCTCATCATTGAAGATGAGCCGCTGATCGCACTCGACATCGAGGGTCTGGTGACGGACATCGGCCATGAAGTCGTCGGCGTAGCCGCGACCCACAAGGAGGCGCTTGCGCTCGCTCGTGAGAAACGCCCCGAGCTCATCCTGGCCGACATTCAACTCGCCGATGGCAGCTCCGGCATCGAAGCCGTCAACGAGATCCTGATGGAACTCAATGTTCCTGTGATCTTTATCACGGCCTATCCAGAACGGCTGCTGACTGGTGACAAACCGGAGCCGGCCTTCCTGGTCACCAAGCCGTTCAAGCACGAGATGGTTAAGGCGGTCATCAGTCAGGCACTCTTTTTTGACGTCAAAGCTGGCGTGAAACAACACGGCGCCGCCGCCTGACGCAATTTGCCGATTTCGCCCTGAGGAAAACTGGAGACAAGAGCGCGACAGGCTTCGCGCCTCGGAAAGTGTGACGAATGACCACCGATAGCCAGAAGGTGGGTGACACGGCAAGAAACGTCCAGAACGCAGCCGAAGGTTCCGGCAGCGGGAGGGACGGTCTGCTCGATCGCGCGGAAGTTAATTGGCAATTCTTTGAGGCAAGTCCCGACGGGGTCAAAATTCTCGACTGCGACGGTGCCGTCGTTTTTATGAATGCCAACGCACTGAAAGCGATGGAAGCCGACGACTACGCCGCCCTCGCCCGGAAAAAATGGATCGATCTGTGGCCCGAAGCGAGCCGGCAAGACGTGGAGCACGCGTTCAAGCAAGCTTGTGCGGGATCGTCCGCGCGGTTCACGGCAATGCGGCCGACGCAAAAGGGTTCACCTCGCTGGTGGGACGTGGTGATTTCCCCGATCAAAGATGCGCAAGGCCGCGTCGTGAACGTGATGTCGATTTCGCGCGACGTGACGCCGAACCTCGATCTCGCGGACACGTTAAAGCGCAGCGAACAGCAATTCCAGGCGCTCGCCAACAACATTGCCCAACTCGCATGGATGGCGGACCCAGCAGGCAATCTCTTTTGGCTCAATCAGCGATGGCTCGACTATACGGGCAGCACCCTTGAAACATCAGCTGGACAGGGCTGGCGGCTCTTCCATCATCCCGATCACATCGCCCGCGTTGTCGATAAGTGGGCGCGCTGCACGAGCGAAGGCCGGGTATGGGAAGATTTGTTTCCCTTGCGCGGAGCCGACGGCAAGTACCGCTGGTTTCTGTCACGCGCTATGCCGGTGCGCAATGCGGAGGGCGGCATCGAGTTTTGGTGCGGTACCAATACTGATGTGACGGAGGCGCGCCGTCAAAGTCAGCGCCTGCGCAAGCTCGCCCGCATCATCGAACTCTCCCACGAGGCTATTCTCGTGCGTGAGATCGGTGGTCGTATCGTGATGTGGAACCGCGGTTGCGAGGAACTGTTCGGCTACACGAAGGCGCAGGCGTGCTCGAAGTCCCCGTTCGAACTTCTCAAGCCGCGGAACATTCTGCCAGCGGAGTCATTCGACAAATACACCCTCGACAACGAGTTTTGGAGCGGTGAAGTCCACTACACCGCAATCGACGGATCGGATGTCTGGGTTGATAGTCGCCAGGAATTGGTCAACGTGGGCGACAAGAAGCTGGTGCTTGAAACGAACCGCGATATCACCGAGCGCCGCCAGGCCGACGAAGTCCGCTCACTGCTCGTGGCCGAACTCAATCATCGCGTCAAGAACACGCTGGCCGTCGTGCAATCGATCGCAGCGCAAACCGCCCGTGCGAGTACGTCTCCGGAAAGGTTCGTTGCGAGATTCAATAGTCGCCTTCAGTCGCTGGCCAATGCCCACAACATTCTGAGCGAGGTCGCCTGGTCCGGCGCCCCGATCGTCGAACTCATCAACTCGCAGGTTTCGATGACCGGCGCGGAAGCCGATCGCATTTCGCTGCATGGCGACCCGGTCGATCTTCCGCCACAGACGGCGCTGCAACTCGCCCTCATCCTCCATGAACTCTCGGCCAACGCGATGCAGCATGGTGCACTGTCGGCACCCGAAGGCCGGATTGCGATCAGCTGGTCCATCAAGGAAGGGCAACCGCGTCTCGTGGATCTGACATGGCGCGAAACCGGCGGCCCCAGTGTCGCCGCCCCGGCCGGTCGTGGTTTTGGCCTGACTCTGATCGAGCGTTCGCGCTCTCTCCCCAACATCAAAACGTCGATCGACTTCGAACCCACCGGAGTGATCGCCCATGTCACACTCGAAGCACGCGCAGGTGGAGAGTCGAGCTTTTTCAACCCGGGTCAGAAGCTGATGCGACCGCGCGTGGTGCCGTCGCGAGGGCGGCAATCGCCATTGCGCCGCATCATGATCATGGACGGAAGCCTGAGCCGCGCCTTGTTGATCGAGGATATGCTCGACAATGCAGGCTATGCGGTATCGGGGCCAATCTCATCGGCCCGGGGCGCAATCGATTGCTTGGAAACCCAACTCATCGACTTGGTGGCCCTCGATGTTGATGAGATCGGCGACAGCGAAATAGAAAAGCTTCTGGCTGCGCTGACCGATCATGCCATTCCGTGTATCGCAATCGGTTCGCCCAGCCGCCTTGCCCAGATCAAGGCTGGAGCATTCGTGTCCCTGATCGCCAAGCCGATCGACCACGATCTGTTTCTTCGCGCCGTGTGTTCGAACGTTGAGGACGATAACTTGGACATCGACGACGCGCTGATCTGAAAAAGGCCAAAAAAAAGAGCCGCGACGTGCGCGGCTCCAGATAATCACCCACAGTTCGATATCGCGGCAGCCGCGATCAGTTGCGGTTCATCTGCTCGTACCAGAAATCGACGGTCTTCTCGCGCAGCTTGTTCTTGCAATCGCCAGCGCAGTCGACCCACGTGCCGCCCGGCAGCTGAACTTTCTGGCCGAGATTGTAGTTCTGAACGGCACCCTTCACGCACTTGCTCGAATTGGTCTTGCTGCAGGTCGTAACGCCGCCCATGCGGCCTTCGACAGCCTGAGCCGGCAAGGCGAACGACAAGGCCGCCGCAGTGGCAAGGCCGATGATCATGCTCGTCTTGGTCATAATCTGAAATCCTTTAAGCCAAAGGTTTCGGCGAATTCTGTCCCGCCGGCGAGCTCGTGTGTTGAGCTTACCCAACACAAGTTCGTAGCGCGCGCTGTCACAATCAATGGAAAGCGCAGATAAATCATATAGTTATCGGAAATTCCGATCAGCGGCGCGGCGTGGCGGGTCTTTTCCGATCGCCGCCCCACAGGTCTCTCTCACGAAACCAGTTGAAATGTGGTGGCCCTGGCTGACCGCCGTGTCATCGGGTTGAAACAAACCATTGCTACGCCGCTGCAGAGCTTATCGAGAACTCTTATTGGCGGTTTTTCGCCTGCCGTAGGACTTTGCGTGACACGGCCTCGGAGATCCGGTGGCCGTCAGCATTGAGCGGGGATTGGTGTGCGATATCATATGCTTTTATGGATCTTGGCACTTGTAGCCGTTGGCCAAACGGTTCTGACGCCTGCAACCGCGGCTGAACTGCACCCGATACGCACCGCCGGACATGCAACCGTTTACATCGAACTCGATACGATTGACCGCAGCGCAGGCAATCCGGTGGTTTGGACCCTCTGGGACCATGCTTCAGAGCAGGTAAACCTGCATCACGAGCCTTACCGTTCCGTGCGGTTGCTCAATGAATACGACTGCGCCGCACGCACCGTCCGTCTTGTCGAAATCATCGAATACAAGAATTCTCTGGGAAACGGAGAGGCGTTGCGGAGTTATCCAGGTACGGACACAGATTCACGGCCGGTGACACCGGGGTCGGTTGCCGACGAAATCTGGCAGGATGTCTGCACAACTTCAGCGCCGAATTCGCAGAAAAGTTTTTGAAGCGGAGAGAGCCGATGTCGAAAGCCTATGACGAAAGCCGGTATTTGGCTCGAACGCTGGCGGTCACCCTGCTCGATCTCGAACCCGCCCAGAGAAATGAGATCCTGGGCTATCTTCAGCAGGAAGTAGAACGATTGGCGCATGCGCCGAATGAAGATGCATCCGAGGCTGAAACGGGTGACGCGGAGACCTCAGCCTTGACGGCTGATAATGATGAAGGTCAAAGCGGCGATGCTCTCAAAAAGCATAAGGCCTGACCCGTCCCATCTCGAAAACCGCCGTGCAATCGCCAAGCGATTGGTCTACGAACCACCCCGTTAGAAAACAGGTGGCCGGAGAACCCATGGCAACGTCACATTCAAAGCTCGTCCGTCTCGGGCTCCTCGGTGCTGTAGTGGCATGGTACGGCGCGGCCGTCTTGCTGCCTTGGAACGCAGCGCTAGCTCAGGAGACCTCGGTGACGACACCCAGCGGATTGAAAATTGAAGACATTACGGTCGGCGACGGCGCAAGCCCGGCCACCGGCCAGACCTGCGTGATGCATTACACGGGCTGGCTTTACGAAAATGGCCAGAAGGGCCGCAAGTTCGACAGCTCGGTGGATCGCGGCGATCCATTCGAATTCCCGATTGGCACGGGCCGAGTGATCAAAGGCTGGGATGAAGGCGTCGCCAGCATGAAAGTCGGCGGCAAGCGCACCCTTATCATCCCGCCGGAATTGGGCTACGGCGCCCGCGGCGCCGGAGGAGTGATCCCGCCCAACGCTACTCTCATTTTCGACGTGGAATTGCTCGGCATCCGCTGACGGTCCACACAGACGGTAGCAAAACGAAACAGGGGTTCGGAAAAAACCGAACCCCTGTTGCGTATCAGGACAGGCGGAAAGGGGCGGCCAATTAGGCCGCAACAGTGCCTTCGTCGCCGGGATCGCGCAGCACGTAGCCGCGGCCCCAGACGGTTTCGATATAGCCGTTCGGCGCGCCAGTCACTTCCTTGAGCTTTTTGCGCAGCTTGCAGATGAAGACATCGATGATCTTCAGTTCCGGCTCGTCCATGCCACCGTAGAGGTGGTTGAGGAACATTTCTTTGGTGAGCGTCGTGCCCTTGCGCAGCGAGAGCAGCTCGAGCATCTGGTATTCCTTGCCCGTCAGGTGCACGCGCTGGCCGTTGACTTCGACCGTCTTGGTGTCGAGGTTGACCTTGAGATCGCCGGTCTCGATGACGGACTGCGCGTGGCCCTTGGAGCGGCGTACGATGGCGTGAATGCGCGCCACCAGTTCGTCCTTATGGAAGGGCTTCGTCATATAGTCGTCGGCGCCGAAGCCGAGACCCTTCACCTTGTCCTCGATCTGGGCCAGACCAGACAGGATCAGGATGGGGGTTGAAACCTTGCTGACGCGGAGCGTTTTGAGGACTTCGTAGCCGCTCATATCGGGCAGATTGAGGTCCAGCAGGATGATGTCGTAATCGTAGAGCTTGCCGAGGTCCACGCCTTCCTCGCCAAGATCCGTTGTGTAGACGTTGAAGCCTTCGGACTGCAGCATCAGTTCGATGCTCTGCGCCGTTGCGCTATCGTCCTCAATAAGAAGGACTCGCATTTCTTTCGTTCCTCTCTTCCCTGTCCCGTCGCCAGGTCGTCTGCCCAGATGCTGAAGAGAACGCTAGCGTCGCCCGCAAAATTCGCGGCTCGCGCTAATCCCTTTTAAGGAATTTACCCACCAGAGGTTAACAAACCCTAATTTTGTCTTGCGCCGATCGCTGCAATCGTGCCGGCGCAGACAAACAAGTAACTCTGAGCAAGGGGGCTTCGTTCGCCCGGAATGAACCGGAACGCGACGACACCATGATTTGAAAAGATTACCCCGCCGCCCGACCGCGCACCCAGACCCCGCGATTGCCCCTCGTTTGAGATGACTCCGGCCCTGCCCGGCCGCAATCTCAACTGTGGCGATTCTTGGAATTCCAAGCGCAAACTCACGCAAATCTACAGGTATCAGAATTCGCGACCCCACCACAGGGCGCCTGCAAATCTTTTTTGGGACGCCAGACAAAACTTTAGAAAAACTTCGCATCTCGTTGCTTTACCGCAACTTAATTGGCATATGCTACCTATATCGAGTATGGTTGACAGGCGCAACTTGGGGTTCAGCCCCGATGGGGCGCCCTGTCGGATCAATGTCCCTGATTGCGGCAGCCCATGCTTGGCATGGGAATTGAAGAGATCAGGCACGCGTTCGAACAAGTATGGGGTATCGAATCATGAAGCCACGCGAGACTGCGCTTCGCCTGAAGCGCTTCGAAGCCGAGGAGAAGGCCCGCAAAGTAGCGGACCTCGAACTCATGATTCGAGAGTTTGAAGCCATCGCCAGCGATCTGGATCGCCAAATTCAGGCCGAAGAAGAGCGCACGGGGATCAAGGACCGCGCGCATTTCTCTTATTCGACCTTTGCCAAGTCGGCGAGCGCCCGCCGTGAAAACCTGCGCTCTTCGGCCGGAGAATTGAAGATAAAACTCGAAGCCGCGATAAAAGACCGTGACGAGGCGGCTGATCAACTCACCCGCGCCGCCACAGCCGAACAACCACGCGAGAATGACCGTGCGTCCGGCCGCCGCCGCGGCGAACGCACCGACGGCGCGTCGCTGCGCTGACACGTGTCGGGCGTGGCCATCAAATTCTGAAACGGGCTGGAGGTCACTCCGGCCCGTTTTCATTTTGGGGCGGTTTTGCACTTGTTCTGTCGCCGCGGGCGACTTGTGTGCCGACGAATGCCGTGCGAAGCGTCCGCAAATGGCCGGAATCGAAACCTAAAGAGGCGGCTGGCGCGTGTGCGTAGGAGTTATCGGATCTCGCGGTCAGGCCCATTTTACATGCGATATTCTCGCGACACGAGCACCGCCGTCTTGCTTACCGCCGCCGCACTCCTGGCCGGCTGCTCGGGCACGTCGCCGAGCCTGCCTGGTGTCGCCATGCCGGACGTCGCCACCATTACTCCAAAACTCACCCCGGCAGATGCCCCGCGCCCGGTCGGCGCGCCAACCGAGATCTATACCCGCGTCGGCCGTGGAATTCTGACGTGCTGGTTCGGTCCAGCCGGCCCGATGAAGCCTGCCTATATTTATCATGCCGATGCCGAGCCGCCGTCGAAAGGCGGCGCGTCTGTAATCAGCATCCATCAACGAGATCGCGAGGCGTCCGACCCGCGCTCCATCCGCGCCTGGAAACTGGCGATCATCCCCGATCCCGAAGGCACCAAGGTCGAGATCGAAAACTTCAAGCTGCCGCCGGCAATAGCCGAGCCCCTGGCCCGCGACGCCCATCGCTGGGCGGCGGGCGAGGAAAACTGTAGCGACGCGCCAATCCTGGCCGCTCCACCGCCTCCGCCCGCTCCCGTCATCGCCTCGAAGAAGCCCCCGGCGAAGCCGCCTGCCAAGCCCGGAGTGACCCCGAAGCCGCAATAGCGGAGGCCCAAACCAATTCGCGCCGCCTCGAAGATCGAAGCGGCGCGATAATCGCTGCTAAGTCGCACACCGGCGGCTAGCGGCGGTAATCCTGAATTTTCGTGGCCCGCAAGCCCGGAAGACCATGCTGATCGATCGACCGCTGCCAGGACAGGAACTCGTCCACGGTCAATTTGTACCGGTCACAAGCCTCTTCGATGCTGAGCAGCCCGCCACGGACGGCCGCGACGACCTCCGCTTTACGGCGGATTACCCATCGTTTCGTGTCTTTCGGCGGTAGATCCGCGACCGTCAGCGGAGCCCCATCGGGTCCGATGACATAGCGGGTACGGCCTCTCATTTGGTGTTCGGTCATGATACTCGGTACACTCTGATGACCACGCATGAAGATACCCTAGCAGGCCCCCATTAAATTCGACCTAACCCATTGAGTGAACATACCATAACGGTTTGTCCCGCGAACTGCTGCCAAGCTATTAAGGTTGATGCCGAACGGGGACGCTTGTGCCGCAGTGGAATACGGATTGAGAAGGCTTTCACAAAAAGGCGCGGTCATCGCTTCGAACGGTCGTCGAATATGAACAGAAGCTTTGCTGCTCGGCTCTGAACCGCCAATTCAGTCCTCGGGTTGCGCGCGCCGGAAGAGAATTCCTGGCGAATTTTCCAACGTGCTTGTCAGTACCGGCGCCGGAGCGGTAAACAGGAGCCTTGTGCCGCAATCCCGCAGCGGTCATGCTGCATCGCCGCAGAATTGACGCTGGGGCATGAAAGACTTCGGGATTGAGCGCGATTCTTTGGATTGGCGTGCCTGTGCAACGGACGCGATCCAACCTCAAAAATGTCAAGAGCCGACTGCCGTGATCGATAGCGCCGACAGCCCGACCAGCATCGCCGCCGTGGCTCCGGCCAACGGCCGCCGTGTCGTCGTCGCCATGTCGGGCGGTGTCGACAGTTCCCTTGTTGCCGCACTGTTGAAGCGCCAGGGCTATGACGTCGTCGGCATCACGCTTCAGCTTTACGACCACGGGGAAGCCATCGCTCGCAAGGGCGCCTGCTGCGCCGGTCAGGACATCCAGGATGCCCGCCGCGTGGCCGACCTCATCGGCATCCCCCACTACGTCCTCGATTACGAGCGCCGCTTCGCCGAAAAAGTGATGACGAGTTTCGCCGACAGCTACATGGCCGGCGAGACGCCGATCCCGTGCGTGACCTGCAACCAGGAGATCAAGTTCAAGGATCTCCTCGACATGGCGATGGAACTCGGCGCCGAGAAACTGGCCACCGGTCATTACATCCGCCTGGAAGAGACGCCCGCGGGCCCTGTGCTCAGCCGCGCACGCGATGCCGACCGCGACCAGAGTTACTTTCTTTATTCGACCACTCGCGCGCAGTTGGAACGCATCATGTTTCCCCTCGGCGACATGCCGAAGGCCGCCGTGCGTGATCTCGCCCGCGAACTCGGCCTGCCGGTCGCCGACAAATCCGACAGCCAGGACATCTGCTTCGTGCCGAAAGGCCGCTACACCGATGTTATTGAGCGGCTGAAGCCGGGCGCGCTTCAGGCAGGCGACATCGTCCATATCGACGGCCGCCACCTCGGTCGCCATGACGGCATCATCAATTATACGGTCGGTCAGCGCCGCGGCATCCGCATTCCGAGCGCCGAGCCGCTGTTCGTCGTGCGTCTCGACGCCGCCCGCAACGAAGTCATTGTGGGTCCGCGCCAGGCGCTGGAGACCACGGCGCTCATTCTCAAAGGCGTGAATTGGCTGGGCGATGAGGCACTTGGCGAAGCCGCCGCAGACCAGCGTGCGCTGCATGTTCGTGTGCGCTCTTCGCAGCCGACACAACCTGCCATATTGACGAGCGGCGAAGATGGCACGATCAAAGTCGTCTTGAGCGAGGGCCAGCTCGGTATCGCCGCCGGTCAAGCGTGTGTGTTCTACGCCGATGGCAGCGACACGTCGCGTGTTTTGGGCGGTGGAACAATCGTCCGCACCATGCGGTCCAGCGGCGGGCCGACAGCGGGCGGTAGGGAACTGAACGATCACGCGAGCGAACCACGCCGCGCGGTCAGGTAATGTGTGGCATGTCCCGCGCGAGCGGGTGTGCGGGGGCAACGACAGAGGACGAGGTTGGCAGATGATTTCGAATTTGCGGCCCAAGGCAAAGCGCACCGGACCAGCGGTGCAGAAGGCCGGTGGCCGTATCGTGCACATCGGCCATATTCATGAGGACGCGGTGAAGGTCGCCTACCGGCGCTGGGCTCCCGTGTATGACCACACGTTCGGTAAGGTTGCGACGGAGGGCCGCCGCCACACGGCTGAAGCCATCAACCGCAACCGCGCCGGCAGTGTTCTCGAAGTCGGAGTCGGCACCGGCCTCTCACTGCCCGACTACAAGCGCGATCTCGACATCGTGGGTATCGACCTCTCCACCGAGATGCTGGAAAAAGCCCGCCAGCGCGTGACTGAATTGGGCCTGACCAACGTCAAAGGCCTCTACGAAATGGATGCCGGTGAACTGGAGTTCCCCGATCATTCCTTCGACACCGTCGTCGCCATGTACGTGATGACCGTCGTACCCGACCCCGAGAAGGTCATGCGCGAACTCTCGCGCGTCACGAAGCCCGGCGGCGAGGTCGTCCTCGTCAACCACTTCAGTCAGGAAGAGGGCGTGCGTGGCTGGGTCGAGCGTCGCATGGCGCCGTTCGCCGAATTGATCGGCTGGCGCCCGATCTTCGACCACTCGCGGGTGATGGTCTGCGACGACCTGAAACTCGTCGAGCGCAAGTCGGTGCGCCCCTTCGGCATCTTTACGATGATGCGCTTCCAAAAGCTCGCTGAAACCAAGCGCATCGCGGCCGAGTAACCGCACGGCGCCCAATCGGCCGGCTCCACACAGCGGATTGGTGGGCGCGAACAAAGCAGCGGGCGGTTGCCATCAGCCAGCGCCGCTTGACAGGTTTACACCGCCGTCCCTATAGACGGCGCTCTGGTACGGCGGGATAGCTCAGTTGGTTAGAGCGGCGGAATCATAATCCGTAGGTCCCCGGTTCAAGTCCGGGTCCCGCTACCATTCCATTCTGCGATGTTCAGAGACGTCACGATCTGTCGGCCGTTGTTCCAGCGGCCCCGCGCAATCGTCTATAGGCAATGGCGTGAGAGATGGGGTGCGCCCCGTCTCATCCCGACGTGCGCATGCCCGCCGCCGCGGCCTTCACGATGAAGCGGAGGTCGCGCTCGACGTCGCGTGGATCGAAGTCGGAAAGGCGATTGTTGATCGCCAGATGCAGAATCCCATGGGCGGCGCCGAAGAGAGCGCGGGCAGCCGTATGTCTCTGGTCCTTATCGGGCACGTCCGCGCCAATCGTCTCTTCCAAGAGTGACAGCAGCCGCGCGCGCTCGGCCACGAAGTCGGCAGGCAGAGCGGCGTCGTCGGGCAGCCGGAACTCGAAGACCGCGAGCCATCGATTTCGGTTCTCGAGCGCGAACGCCATGTAAGCCGTCGCCAGAGCAAGGAGCCGCGCCTCGAGGTTGCCTTTCGCAGACGCCTTGCGCGCGGCCTCCAGCGGATGACCCATCGCGGTCATCGTCTCGCGGTTGATCGCCAGGATCAGCCCGTCGCGATCACCGAAGATGTTGTAGAGCGTGCCGACTGAGCATCCGCCCTCTGCCGCGAGGCGGCGCGCCTGCACGGCAGCCAGGCCCTCGGCCGCAACGATTGCGCCTGCCCTATCCAGGATCACGCCGCGCAGCGCTAGGCGCCCCACAATCTCGGGCTCCTGCGGTAGTGCAACAGCGGCGGGCGAGGTCTTCGATGATCGGGCCATTAGGGACGCATTAAACACGATTTCAGCCGGCGCGAACATAGTTCAAAGAGGGACTTGAACAAAGTTCATTGTTCGGGCATTGTCGGCACGTGAACATAGTTCAAGGTCCGCCGCTTTCTCCCGATCCCGGCCGCACCGCGGGCAACGCTCACACAACCTGTCCCGGAGGAATTCTCATGTTGAAGATCGTCACCACCCTTCTGCGCGGCGCGGCATCCGAAGCGGAAGAAGCCCTGTTCGATGCCAATGCCATTCGCGTTCTTGAGCAGCAACTGCGCGATGCCGCCGGCAGCCTCGAACAGGCCCGCCGCGAACTCGCCTGCGCCATGGCACACCAGGCGAGCGAAGAGCGCGCCGTCTCGGCGCTCGAAGCACGCATCGGCGAACTCGAAGCCGCCGCGCGCGAAGCCCTCGGCGCGGCCCGCGACGATCTCGCGACCGAAGTGGCAACCGTGATCGCGGCGACGGAGGACGCGCGCGCATTGCGCAAAGCCTCTGTCGAAAAGTTCGCAGCCGATGTGCGCCGGCTGAAGCAGCTCGCCGAAGACGGCCGCCTCCGCTTGGCCGACCTGCGCCGCGGACTCGAAATGGCCCGCGCTCAGGAAGCACTGCGCCGCGCCGGCGCCAACGGCCGCCGTGCGCTCACCGTCGGAACCGGCGCATTGCGCGAAGCGGAAGCGACGCTTCTGCGCATCCGCGACGTCCAGGCCCGCGAGGAAGACGTCGCCGCAGCGCTGGACGAACTCGACACCCGCGAGAGCGGCCGCGATCTCATCGATCGCCTCGCCGCCGCCGGATTCGGCAGCATCAAGAAAACAAAGCCCGCCGACGTGCTCGCCCGCCTCAAGGCCTCTGCTGGAAAAGCATCTGACGCGGAGTCGGGCTCATGACGACGCGACCTGCGCGAACGATGTTCGACACCGCCATCCGCACGACCGAAACACGCGACACAGGATCTTACCTCATGTCTTCCACCACCAAGAACACCGGTGCCTGGCTCACCTTCACCTACATCTTCTTCGGCTTTGCCGTCGGCATGATGGTGCTCGGCATCTGGGCCATCCCCGCCGACCTCTGGATCAAGGGCTATCTGTCGATGGCCACCGTTTCGATGCTCGGTGCCGCCTTCACGCTCGCCAAGACCGTGCGCGACGAACTGGAAGCCAAGCGTTTCGCCAACCGCATCGAGGATGCCAAGGCCGAGCGCCTGCTCATGGAGGTGGGACGCGTCGCATCGTGAGCATAAGCCCGCGTCTCTGCGGCAACGGTGCGCGGTCTCGCAAGAGGTCGCGCCCCGTCACGACACAAAGATGCCATGCTTGGGGCTAGGGTCTGCAGCATGAGCACATCTTTGATTTGCCGCCCGATCCTGGCTCTCGCGCTGACGCTTTTGTCACTGGCCGGACTGATGACGGCGCCAGCGACGGCCGGCGAGCAGATCGTTATGCCATTCGACTGCAACGTGGTGGGCGGTCGCGTGCAAGTCCGGCCGTCCGGCGATCAGGCCTATCGCATCTACGGTGCGCGTCGGCAGGAGCAGTATCGCGCCTGTTCGGAACAGAGCCCGGATCGCTGCCGCACCTTCCTGGTGCACAGTTTCAAAATGGCCTGTGGCCGAGACAAGGTCGCATGGCCCGACGTGTACGCCGCCATCGCCAAGGTCACCGACGGACGGGCATTCTACAACAACGACGGCGCACTCTACTATCGCATGGGCCCGCGCGAGCCGCGTGACAGCTATCCGTTCCCCGAGCCACGCCGCGCAACGGGCATCGTTGAAATGCCGGCAGGCTTCGCACCGATGGCCGGTGTGGATGCCATCTTCACGCCGCTCGATCCGCGCGTGGCCGAACTCGAAGACGGCTCCGCGCCGGATGCGCAGGATCCTGACGCGCGAGCCTATCGTGACACAGAGCCGGCATTGGGCAGAAGCGAGTCTGCATTCGCTCCCGCGCTGATGCCGAAAGTTGCGGAAAAGCCGAAGGTCATCGAAGCTCCAAAGGTTGCCGAAGCGCCCAAACCGGTCGAGCCGCCGAAATCACAGGTCGTGCTCGAGCCAAAGCCACTCGAAACGGCGAGCACCGAAAAGCGTGCCGCCCCCGCTACCGAGCAGCCGAAAGCACCTGATGCGACGCCTGCAACAAACTCTGGCGCGCCTGTCATGCCGACGATCTTGAACAATCCGGCAGCGAAGGAAGTCGAGACAGCGAGCAAAACCGAAATCGTTGTTGCCGCCGCCGAAATTCCATCCGGCCCCGCCGCGACGCCGGCAGCCATTCCGAATGCCGGTTCCCGCGTCGAAGGCTGGAGTGCGACGGGCGGCACGCGCTTGTCTGTGCCTCCGCTCGCCGTCGCGTTGATGATCGCCGCCACCACGCTGGCGATTCTGCTCGTCATCCTGAAAAGGCAGGCAGCAGCGCCCGTCGCGGCAGGTCCGCTACGTGTTCCGATCGAACCGACGCTGCCGGGCCTCAATCCGCCGCGCGCAAGCACGGGGCAGGCTCTGACGGTTCGCGAAACTCCCGAACCGCCGTCGCTCTCCAAAGCAACGGGTGCCACCGATCTGCCCGTCACCCGCGCCGAGGCACTGGCTCTCCTCGGCCTCAGCGCCGACGCGAACGAAGCCGTGATCCGCAAATTGGTCGAGGCACTGCGCCAGTCCTGGCATCCGGATCTGGCAACAGGCGATGCCGATCGCGCCGCCCGCGAAGAGCGCATCAAGGCCATCAACATCGCAGCCGGCATTCTGCTGCGCAAGACCGCCGCCTAGACCACGATCGCTTCGGACCCTATCAGGCCGAAGCGTGAACTTGATGCTCTATCGCTGCGCGATGAAAACTCCGGCGAGGATGAGCCCGAAGCCCGCCGCGTGATAGAGCGAGGGTTGCTCTCCGAGCAGGACCATCGCCAGCACACTGGTGAAGAGCGGGATCAAGTGGATGAAAACGCCGGTACGGTTGGCGCCGATGATCTCCACACTGCGCGCGTAGCACAAGTACGCAATGAGGCTCGCCAGCACGCCTGCGTAAAGCACCGCCGCAATCGTCTGCGGATTGATCTCCATCACCTGACCGTGCGCGTATTCCCATCCCGCCAGCGGCAGGTTCACGACGCCCGCGATCGCATACGTGAGGCCGACGAAACTCAGCGTCGAAATCGGCGGCCGCGTGCGCAAAAGCGTTGTGTAGAGCGCCCACACGCCCGTCGCGAACAACATGACGAGATCGCCGCGGTTGAACGTGAGGGTGGCAATGCGGGCAAACTCTCCGTGCAGCACGACCACCGCGACACCCATCAGGGACACCGCCATGCCGGTGAGCTGGTTCGCGCGCAGCTTGTCGCGGAATAGCGCCGCTCCGGCCAGCACGATGAGAATTGGCCCCCACGAGTTGAGGATCGCGGCGTTCGTCGCCGTGGTCTCCGTCAGAGCGATGTACTGCAAAGTATTGTAGATGCCCGAACCCATGAAGCCGAGCAGAAGGAGGCGCGGCCAGTTCTGCCGGATCACGGGCCAGTCGACCCTGATCGCGTTGTAAGCGAATGGGAACATCAGCACGGCGGCGAGCGACCAGCGCAGGAAAGCGAGCGTCATCGGCGGGATGTTCCCGCTCGCCCAGCGGCCGAGAATATGGTTCCCCGCCCACAAGCCCATCGTCAGGATCAGGAATAGATAGGCGTTCGCCGGGGAGGCGGTATTAAAGCGCGAAAGCATGCGAGGGGACGTCCTGCGGTGAGCCGACCATGGGGTCTATAGGCAACCCTTCACCCCGTCAAACGCCGCTCCGCTGCGGTTCGCCGGGCGCGGCATCTAGGGTGTTGGGCGATCTCGATTTTGAGCTATAACCGGGTCGAAATGTTCATTGCCTTGGCCCCGGTCCGCGGACGGCCGGGGCCAAAGCACGTCTAGAGGCTCGCGATGGGCAACGTTGTGGTGGTCGGCGCCCAGTGGGGCGACGAAGGCAAAGGCAAGATCGTCGATTGGCTGTCGGAACGCGCGGACGTCGTCGTGCGCTTCCAGGGCGGCCACAACGCCGGCCATACGCTCGTCATCGGCGATAACGTCTACAAGCTTTCGCTGCTGCCGTCGGGCGTAGTGCGTCCGGGCAAGCTCGGCGTGATCGGCAACGGCGTCGTCGTCGATCCTTGGGCGCTGATCGCGGAAATCGAAAAGCTCGGCAAGCAGGGTGTCTCCATTACGCGCGAGAACCTGCGCGTGGCAGAAAACGCCGTGCTGATCCTGCCCCTTCACCGCGAACTCGACGTCATCCGTGAAGAGGCGGCGGGCACGGCCAAGATCGGCACGACCGGACGCGGCATCGGCCCCGCCTACGAAGACAAAGTCGGCCGCCGCGCCATCCGGGTGCAGGACCTGAAAAACCTGTCGACGCTGGGCGCCAAGGTCGATCGTCTGCTCGTCCACCACAACGCGCTGCGTGCGGGCCTGGGCAAGGACCTCGTCTCCAAGGATCAGCTCATCGGCGAGTTGACTGAAGTCGCGCCGAAGATACTGCCCTACATGGACGTGACGTGGGATCTGCTCGATCAGGCCCACCGCGACCGCAAGCACATTCTGTTCGAGGGAGCACAAGGCGCACTGCTCGACATCGACCACGGCACCTATCCGTTCGTCACATCGTCGAATACGGTCGCCGCACAGGCGGCAACGGGCTCCGGCATGGGCCCGCGCGCCGTCGGCTACGTGCTCGGCATCGCCAAGGCTTACACGACGCGCGTCGGCTCCGGCCCATTCCCGACCGAACTCGATGATGCGATCGGCGAGAAGATCGGCGAGCGCGGCCATGAGTTCGGCACCGTGACGGGCCGCAAGCGCCGCTGTGGCTGGTTCGACGCCGTGCTCGTGCGCCAGGTTTGCAAAGTCTCGGGCATCGACGGCATCGCGCTGACGAAGCTCGACGTGCTCGATGGCTTCGATGAGCTCAAGATCTGCGTCGGCTACAAGCTCGACGGCGAGCGCCTCGATCGCCTCCCCGCTGGGCAGAATGCGCAGGCCCGCGTCGAGCCCATCTACGAAACCTTCGAAGGCTGGTCGCAGTCGACACGCGGTGCTCGCAGCTGGGCGGAACTTCCAGCGCAGGCCGTGAAATATGTCCGGCGCATCGAGGAACTGATCGGCTGCCCTGTGACACTTCTGTCAACGAGCCCCGAACGCGACGACACGATCCTGATGAAGGATCCATTTCTCGCCTGACGCCCTGAACTTCGGTGCTGATGTCTGATTGCCGCCGCCTGTCCGGAAGTTCATGTGACAGCCCTAGTCGCGCTGTGCTTTGCACGCGCAAACATCCCGCTTTGGAGTAATGATCATGGCTCGCAAGCCGACCGCAAAAGAAACATTCGTGATGTTCAACGTCACCTACGAAGACGGCACGATGACCTCCAACCGCCGCGTACCGGAAGCGATCCTCGGCGGCCTCGAAGGCGACGCTCCGGCGCAAGCTGTTATCGAAGAGCAGGATCGGCAGATCCAGGAGCAGTCGGGCCGCTCGCGCGGATCGATCAAGGCAATCGTTCGCGCTCCCACGCGCTGAAGGCAACGCTGGCATGACACAAGCGTTTCTTCCGACACGTGAAGAGGCATATGTCCGTCTCAAGGACTTCGTCCCCCGCGCCGGAAGCGCCTATGCCAAATCGCGCAACTTCGATTTCGGGCCGGATGATCGCAGCAACGTCTCGGTGCTCTCGCCTTATCTGCGTCATCGCCTGATCGGCGAGGATGAGGTGGTCCGCGCAGTGCTGTCGAAGCATCGCATTTCGGGCGCGGATAAGTTCGTTCAGGAAGTCTGCTGGCGCACCTACTGGAAAGGCTGGCTGGAACAGCGGCCCACGGTTTGGAGCGAGTACCTGTCGGAACTGTCGCGCGAACAGGAAAAAGCGGAAAGATATAAGGATGTCGCCGCGCGCTATGCGGTCGCCGTCAGCGGCGAAACCGGCATCGACGCCTTCGATGCCTGGTCAAAGGAATTGGTTGAGACCGGCTATGTCCACAACCACGCCCGCATGTGGTTTGCCTCGATCTGGATATTTACTCTGGGACTACCCTGGACGCTCGGTGCTGATTTTTTCTACCGCCACTTGCTCGACGGCGATCCAGCGTCCAACACGCTCTCCTGGCGCTGGGTGGCGGGCCTGCACACGCGCGGCAAGCACTATGTCGCCCGCGCTGACAACATCCGTCAATATACCGACGGCCGCTTCGATCCCGCAGGCGACCTGAATGAAGCCCCCGAACCGCTCGATGGCCCGGAAAATCCACCGGCAGCCCGGCTGCGCCCGCCGATGAGCGTGTCGCCGGGTGACGACATCGTGCTTCTCGTCAACGAGGATGACTTGACGCCCGAGCGCTGGCCGGTCGCCTCCGAACAGGTGAAGGGCGTCGTGCTGCTGCCGGCCGATCAAAGTTATCCGGGACTTTCGGATCCTGTTCGCGCGTTCCGGTCCGGAGCCATTGCAGATGCTGCAGGACGTGCGGAGCGCTTTTTCAGCTGCCCCGTGGTCAGGCTTGCAACCGCGCAACCGAACGAAGCCATCGCGCTGTGTCGTGCGCACAGCATCGAAAAGCTCGTCACCGCCATCGTGCCTGTCGGCCCGGCGCGCAACACATACGATGCGTTCGTCGCGGGTCTGGAAGGTTCCGGCATCGCAGCCATGGAGGTCCGCCGCGATTGGGACAGCGCCTTCTGGCCCCACGCCCGCGCCGGCTTCTTCAAGGTCAAGGAACGCATCCCCGAAACACTCGAACGCCTCGGTTTGATGTGATCAGAGCGCCGACGTCACGAGCCCGCGCGCGGCTGCCAGAGCGCCATCCGTCAGGGGATACGCGAGGAGCCGCATCGGATTGACCGGCCCTGGCAGCGTAATCTGCCCCGGCGGGACGCACCGGAAACCAAAACGGCCATAGTACGGCTCATCGCCGACGAGAATGACGAGTGATTTGCCGGCAGCCCGCGCGTCGGCGAGGCCTTCTGCAATGAGCTGGCCACCAACGCCTTGCCCGGCGAATTCGGGGTCAACCGCAATGGGGCCGAGCAGCAGTGCGCCGGGCTCACCGCCGATCTTCACCTCACTCAGCGTAATCGCTGCGATCAGCCGGTTCCCGCGCACCGCCACATGACAGAAATCCGACAGCGGGTTGCCGTCGCGCCGCCCCTCGCGCACACGGTATGCCGAGCGCGCGAAGCGGCCTGGGCCGAACACCCGGGCATGCAGTGCGCCGATCCCAGGCACGTCAACCGTTTCGGCGGTGCGAATGAGAATTCTGTCAGACATTGCGCACGGGGTTTAAGGTGCCGCTGGACGGCCATGACATGCGCCGCGAGCTAGCACGGATGGAACGGGGGGTCTAGCGACGCGTTACCACAACGGATCGCGCGGCTGCCCATGGAACACTTCTCCCAGCCGCGACACGACCGAGCGGTGGGTCCCGTCAGGCAGGGCATCGAGTGCAAAGAAGCCCTGCTCTGCAATCTCGGAATTGGGCGGCGGCACATGCAGCTGCTGCCAGGACCGCACCAGAAAAAAGGCGACGTGGTCATTCGGAAAATAGCGGAAATTCGCATAAACTCCGAACAATTCCGGCGCCCCCGTCAGGGCCACGCCCGCCTCTTCCGACAGTTCGCGCTCGAGCGCGGTCGTGACGGCCTCGTTCTTTTCCACCCCGCCGCCTGGAAAATGCCAGCCGGCCCGGTAGGTATGCCGGATGAGAAGGATGCGGTTTGCGTCGTCGACGACCAGTCCTTGGGCCCCCAGCGTCAGCCCTCGCGCCCAACGCCAGTAGCGTTGCAGCACCTGCATGACGATTTTGTCCCGGATCATTCTTCGGCGGCCTTGAGATTAGGAAGTGCACAATGTCTCACGCGCAATCGTTCGAAATCCTTACTGCGACGTGGCAAGCTGCCACTGCGCGCCAATGATAGTAAACACTCTCCGCAATAGAACCCGATACCGGCCGATCTTGCCCCGTTATGACGCACACATTCACCCTCGCACACATCTCCGATCTGCACCTGACGCCGCTGCTCGGCTTCGGCCCGCACCATTGGAACGTGAAACGGTCGCTCGGCTTCATCAACTGGGCGCGCAGCCGCCGCTTCGTGCACCGGCTGGATGTTGCCGACCGGATGGCAGCGGATATGTGGCAGCATGGAGCGGACCACGTCGCAGTCACCGGTGACATCGCCAATCTCGGTCTGCCGGACGAATTCGGCGCAGCACTCGGATGGCTGAAGACCGTCGGGCCCCCCGACAAGGTAACGGCAATCCCAGGCAATCACGACATCTACACACGGCGTATGTCGGGTCCGGCCTGCACTGAGATCTGGCGCGAATACATCGCGTCCGATGATTGGGGTGCAGCATTCCTCGGTGCGGAGCCGCAACAGTTCCCGTTTGTCCGCCGCGTCGGACCTTTGGCGCTCATCGGATTGAACTCCGCCTTTCCGACCCGCCCCTTCGTTGCCGCCGGCCGGGTCGGCCGCCAGCAACTCGCGGTATTGCAGGACGGCCTCGTGCGCTTGAAGCGCGAAAATATGACCCGTGTGGTGCTCATCCATCACCCGCCGCTGCCCGGTCAGACCGCGCCACGCCGCGCACTTGAAGATGCAGAGCAGTTGGCCGCAGTGCTGTCAGAGTGCGGTGCCGAACTCGTTCTTCACGGACACAATCATCGCGACAGTCTGATCTGGTATCCGTCGAATGATGGACCGATTCCCGTCGTGGGCGTCGCATCGGGCTCTGCCTCACGAACCCACGGACTGGAGCCGCTCGGCCGCTACAATTTGTTTCGTTTCTCGACGGCTGGAATCGAGATGCACGTGCGCGGCCTGGGGGGCTCGTCAGGCGATGTCGTCGATATTGCCCGATTTGCGCTGCAGCCCGACGCACAGCCGCTGTTCGTTTGATCGCGCGCGCCACACACTGGCTTTGAAATATGAAAGTCTGTAACCCGTGCTTGACAAGATCAACGCCAGCTGAACTCATGACCGGGTAACGGTTCCTCGCGGTGTGCAAGCGCCAACGGGAGAATAGGGAACACGGTGAGGGTCGTTCGCGATCCGATGCCGAGGCTGCCCCCGCAACTGTAAGCGGCGAGCTTCCCCCACAATGCCACTGAGAACGCATCGGGCCAGTTGCCTGCGCGGTTTCGGGAAGGCGGACGGGAAGCGCCAGAGCCGCGAGCCAGGAGACCTGCCGGTACATGCTGCCCATCCCTCGTGCGGGGCGCGCGAAGGAACGGACCACCCGTAGTGGCGGCTGATGTGCAACCGGTAGGGAGCGGCGTCAGGCATGCACGGGAAAATGGGTCCAGATTAGATCCTCAAAGATTGACAGCATGGTATCGAGATCGACCGATCTCTGGCCCGCTGCTCCAATTCACCCGTCCGTTCCGGACGTTCGATCCCTCCAAACCGCCACGGGTTGGAGGACGATGACGATGAGAAATGCGCATTGCGCATTGACGATGACGTGCGCGCTGGCAACCGCCGGCGTGGGGCTGCATGCGGCGCGGAGTGCACCGGTAGGCGCAGGAAACGGAGATATTGCCGGCCGATCGTAGTCGAGGGCAGCACGATCTCGACAAGTGAAGACCCGAAATGAAGCCGAAAAAGACGACCAAAGCCAGAAACAAAGCCATCATCTGACGAAGCGGAAGCAGCCGGCAGCGAATGCTCCGGCAGCGTCGGATACCGCTGCCGGCACGGGCGACGCGGCAGCCGCGGCCGACAGCGCTGCAGCAGCTGTGAGCCGAGGACCCGGGCAGGCTGCGTTACGCAAAATCAGGGCACGGCCGGTCACCGTTGTCACGGGCGAAGAACTGAAAGCGCCAGCAGATCCGCCATGCAGCCGACGCTCTGCGCAGTCTTCCAGGTGTCGCGTCAGTCACCGTCAACGGGCGGCGCCGGCCTAGCGTCAGGTCCGCATTCGCGGGGCGGAAGGCAACCACACTCTCGTCGTCATCGATGGCGTCGAGGCCAACGTCACCAGCTGACGGCGAGTTCGATTTCTCCAACCTGTCTGGCTGAGGACATCGAGCGCATCGAAGTTTTGCGCGGATAGCAGAGCGCGCCTGTACGGATCCGGCGCAATCGGCGGCGTTGTCAATATAGTCACGCGGTCCGGCAAAGGACCCTGACGCTCCGCGTCGCGCGCCGAAGGCGGCAGCTTTGCAACACGCAGGATGCGGCCGGCAGCTTCGGCCGGAAATGAACGGGCCTGGGGAATTATCGGCCTCGTACAAGGCCGCCGCACCGATGGTTTCAATATCTCCGCGGCCGGGCAACGAAGAAGACGGCAGCGACATCACCAACTTTTACATGACGGGCGGCGTACAGGTCCGCGACAATCTCGAGTTCAACCGAGTGCTGAGGCAGTCTCGCAACAACGGTGAACGTGACGCCGACGGACTTGGGGGCGCCCGTTGGATCGTTGCTCCAGACGCAGTTTGACGTTCCGAAATCGCTTTCCGATCCGACGGATTCTGGCTTGGAGCCGAGGCCAAGTTGGTCACCTTCAGGAATGTGGCTTCGACAGTGTGCGCTTCGACCCAACGTCACTCGTCGGGATCGGAAACAACTTCATTCGCGCACGACTTCGCCCCAGTCGGCTTTCCTCAGTTCGTCTTCCGCGCCCGAACACGGAAGACTTCGAAAGCACGACCGACCGCGTCCGCTACAGAGCACGGCGATCTTCGACACGCCGCGCTTGGGCCAATAGTCAGCACTTTCTGACCGGTCTTGTCGAACATCAGAGCGACAGTTCGTCTACAGCGACAGTCAGGGTACGAACGACGGCGTCGACGCGCAGCCGCGAGCAGACCGGCCTATGCCGCAGAGTATCGTGGCGAGTATCTCGACAATCTTTCCTGATCGCGAGCGTTCGCATGACGACAACGACACGTTCGAAGACTTCACGGCTTGGAGGACATCGGCGCTCGCTGTCGACATGCACGCAGAGGTCTTCGCCTGCATGCGAGCGCCGGCACGGGCCAGAAGGACCCAGGCATGTTCGAGCACTATGGGCGTGCCTTTGACTTCATCGGCAATCCCGATCTTGACGCCTGAAGAGTAGTTTGGGCTGGGACGCCGGCGTCGAATTGCTATCTCCTGACAACGGCAACTGCCATCATCGACTCGACCTACTTCGCAATCCGATCTGAAAAACGAGATCGTCGACCTCGGCAATTCCGTCGTCAATATTCCCGGTGAGAGCACAGCGGCGCGGCGTCGAAGTGGCAGCCACGTGGCATGTCACACCCGCGCTGACCTTCGCGGCGCCTACACTTGGCTTCAGGCAGTCGAGCCCGACGGATAGCAGGAGATCCGGCGCCCGGAACATACGGCCCGGCTCGATATGAACTACGGCTTTCGACGAGGGCCGTGGCAACTTCACTGTTGTCCGCGATCTACAATGGTCGACATGACCGACGCGCCTTCTTCATCGCCGGCACCTATGGCCCGATTTTCGGCGGTTCTTCTCACGCGTGACGGCTTTCTGGACGACTATGTCCTGATGAATGCGACAGCCTCCTACGCAGTCTCCCCCGGCATGGAAGTCTATGGCCGCGTCGAGAACGCTCTGAATCGAGGACTATCAGGAGGTGTTCGGCTTCGAGACCGCCGACATCGCAGCCTATGCGGGCCTCCGGTTTACCTACGTCGAAGAAGCCACCCGCGCCTGGGCGGAAGGGCGCTAGAACGATGCAAAAGGACCCGGCGGCTTGAGCACACGTTCGCGCATCAGAACGAGAACGGCAGCAATCCTGGCGGCAACAGCCGCCGGGATTGCCGCGCTCGTGGCCGTTGCGACTGCGCATGCAAAGTCGGACGCACCCAAACCCCTCCGCATCGTCTCGCTCAACCTCTGCATCGACCAGATCCTGCTCGATCTGGTCCCGCGCGAGCGCATCGGCGGCGTCAGCTTCCTGGCAGCCGATGCGTCCATGTCGCTTCTGGCGGACGACGCTAAGGGTTTGCCCGCCGTACGCGGATCGGCGGAGGAAATCCTGGCGCTCGATCCCGATCTTGTGCTCGCCGGTGAGTACACGACTGCCGCCACGGTCGATCTTCTCCGCCGCCTCGGCCAGCGAGTCGAGATCGTCCCCATGGCGACGAGCTTCGCGCAAATCCGCGACGTCGTGCTCCTCATGGGCGACCTGACCGGCGAAAGGCAGCGCGCCGAAGCCCTCGTGAAGGATTTCAACACCCGCCTCGCCGAAGTGAAGGCGCGCGCCGTCGTGCGATCCGAGGCCCCGCGTCCACGTGCGGTCGCCATGCAGGTCAACAGCCTGGCCTCGGGTGAGGGCAGCCTCGTCAACGAAGTGCTTGGCGAAGCCGGCTTCGACAACGTCGCCCGCCACGCAAAACTCGGCCCCGCCGGACGCCTGCCGCTCGAAACGCTCATCTCCGATCCGCCGGAAGTCATCGTGCGCGCGAATGATGCATCTGATTTCCGCACCGTTCTCGGTGACAACCTCCGCCATCCCGCGTTTCGCGCGCTCGAAGCCACACGGCCAAGCGTCCACATACCTATGAACGAATGGCTGTGCGGAACCCCGCGCATCGTGCAGGCGGTGGAGCGGCTCGCCGTGGCGCGCGAAGCTCTGCATTTCCGCGCCGAGGCTCCGCGATGAACGCGACGCGCCTCGCCGCGCTGCTCGGCTGCGCGGCGCTTGCGGCCTTCCTGCTCTCTCTTTTTTATGGGCGTGGACGGCTTCACCGTCGCAGGTTCTGCGGAAGCACAACGCATGATCCTTCTTGAAGTGCGCCTGCCGCGCGCGCTGCTCGGATTTATGGTCGGCGGAACGCTGGGCCTCGCCGGAGCCGTCCTGCAAGGTTATTTGCGCAACCCGCTTGCGGAACCCGGCATCCTCGGCATCTCCGGCGGTGCGGCTCTGGGCGCCGTGATCGCCATTCACTCGGGCCTTGCACAAGCCGTCGCCCTCGCTTTGCCCCTGGCCGGACTTGCGGGTGCCGCGCTGGCTACGCTGGCGCTTGCAACGCTGGCCGGTCGCGGCACCGGTTCGGTGACGCTCATACTTGCCGGCGTCGCCGTCTCGAGCCTTGCTGCCGCGCTGACGTCACTCGCCCTCAACCTCGCGCCGAACCCGTTCGCAGCCTCCGAGATGCTCTACTGGCTGATGGGGTCGCTGACCGACCGAAGCTTGACGCACGTCTGGCTCGCCGCACCGCTGATGGCGATCGGATGCCTTCTGCTTGCCTCCACCGCGCGCGATCTCGACGCTCTCTCACTTGGCGAAGCCGCCGCGCAGAACCTGGGCGTAGATCCAACTCGACTGCGCTGGATCGTCGTATCCGGAACCGCACTCGCGGTTGGCGCGGCCACGGCCGTCTGCGGCGCGATCTCGTTTGTGGGCCTGATGGTGCCGCACCTCTTGCGCCCGTTGACCAGCGGCGAACCCGGCCAGTTGCTGCTGCCAAGCTTTCTGGGTGGCGCCGCTCTCGTGCTGCTCGCCGACGTGGCGCTCCGCGTCCTCTCACCCATGGGCGATCTGCGCCTTGGCGTGCTGACGGCACTGATCGGGGCGCCGTTCTTCCTCTGGCTCGTCCTCAGCAGACGCTCGGAACTCGCACCATGAGCGGAGCGACGGCACTGTCGGCTTCCGGGATAGGCGTGCGGATCGCCGGACGCGAAATTCTGCGCGACATCGCGCTCACCGTTTCGCCGGGCGAACTCATCGCCGTGGCCGGACCGAACGGCGCCGGAAAATCCACGTTGCTGCGGGTGCTGGCTGGTCTCACGCCGCCTGATACTGGGTCGGTGCAGCTTGGTGGAGTGGACATGCGCAGCATGGAGCGTCGCGCCCTCGGCCGCGCCATCGCGTACCTCCCGCAGGACCGCACGGTACATTGGCCGCTGAAGGTCCGCGCCGTGGTCGCGCTGGGGCGTATTCCGCACGGATCGGGTCCGCAGCGCGGCGAAAGCGACATTGATCGCGCGATGATCACTGCGGCTCTCAAGCAGACCGATACCGAGGCGCTCGCAAATCGCCCGATCGGCGAATTATCAGGCGGCGAGCGCGCGCGTGTGCTCATTGCTCGCGCACTCGCACAAGATGCCGGCATTCTGATTGCCGATGAACCGGCCGCTGGTCTCGATCCCGCGCATGCTCTTGCGTTGTTCGAAACATTCGTTGCGATTGCAGCGCAAGGCCGCGCGGTGATCGTCGCGCTGCATGATCTTTCGCTCGCGCTGCGCTATTGCCCGCGCGCGGTGTTATTGAAGGACGGCGAGGTTGCGGCATCGGGTCCTGCGCGCGACGTTTTGACCGAACCCACAATCGCCCGTGTCTATGGGATCACGGCGAAAATTGCAGAGATTGCAGGCGTGCCATGTGTCATCCCCGTATCAGTCCGGTCATGATACGGTCAGGGTGTTGCGTCAGGTTCGGAACGTGGATCATTCGATCCGCGTTCTCCGAACATGAAGCGGGGCATGTGACGCGTGGAATTGTTTCGACGTCGATTGAAATTGAATCTCGCGCTCCAGGGCGGCGGCACGCACGGCGCCTTTACGTGGGGCGTTCTGGATCGCCTGCTTGAAGACCGGTACGTCCAGTTCGGCTGGGTCAGCGCGGCGAGTGCAGGCGCGATCAATGCGGCGGCTTTGGCTGCGGGTCTTGCAGACAGCGGTCCCGCAGGCGCGCGCGCGAAGTTGCGTCAGGTCTGGGAAGCCGTCGCCAAAGCTGGCATGCCCGAATTCCTGCGCCTCAATCCCGTGCTGTTCACGCTCTCGCGCTCGGCACCGCTGGCTCATCTTGCGTCCTTGTGGTCGCCCTACGAGTTCAACCCTCTGGGCTTCGACCCACTGCGCCGTCTCTTGAATGAGACGATCGATTTCGAAGCCATTCGCAAACATTCGCCCGTCGAATTGCTGATCGCGGCCACGGAAGTGGCCACCGGCGAAGCCCGCCTCTTCCGCCGCGATGAACTGACGGTTGACTCCGTGCTGGCCTCTGCCTGTCTGCCGGCGCTGCACCATGCGGTCGAGATCGACGGTGTCGCCTACTGGGACGGCGGCTTTTCCGCCAACCCCGATCTCGTGACGCTCGCCATGGAGAGCCCCGTCGCCGACACATTGATTGTGCAGCTCTCGCCCCTGAAGAAGGAAGGACTGCCGACCGGGGCGCGCGAGATCCAGGCGCACGTCAACCGCCTGACCTTCAATGCGCCGCTGATCCGCGATGTCGAGATCATCGAAATGGCGCGTGAGGCCATGCGCGGCGCCGTCCGTTCGCGCTTCTCAAGGTTGCGCAAACTCGCGCAGCATCGCTTCCACCTTGTCGAGGCCGCGCCTTACACCGGGGTGCTGTCGGACCAGACGAAGATCCATCCGGACATGGAACTGCTCAATCACCTGCACGCAGCCGGACGCACGGAAGCGGAGAAGTGGCTCGCCGCTAACCGCCGCGCGATCGGGCGCCGCTCGACTGTCAATTTGCGCACCCATTTCGAAGCCGTCCGCGCCGGCCGTCCGGTTCAGCCGAAGGATGCGGTGGAGGCGATGACCGCGCCTGCTCGCGTGAAGGGCAAGGGCCCGGCGCCGGAGACGCTCCCCGCTGCACCTCCACCCGCAATTAAATCACCCGAGCCGCCAAGCGCAGCGCGCGGCGGGGCCTGACGTCAGGGCGTTGCCAGCCGCGCGTACCCTTCCGCGATCGTTTCATCGAGGATGCGCTTGTAGTCGTTGTAGGATTTATGGCTCGCGGGCACTTCGCCAAGCGCCGCACCTTTAAAATCCGTTCGCTTCAAGTACGCGATCGGCGCCGACACCGGCACGAAGTAGCGGCCCTGCTTGTTGAGCGTCGTGATGAGCCCGCGCATTTCGCCGGCCTGGTCGAGTTGCGAGACGACGACCATGCGCATCGCGCCCTTGGTCAGGGAAACCAAGTGGATGAACATGGACGAGGATGGAATGTAGAGACGGCCGCGATGCGAGAACGGCTGATCGGGCCGGTCGCGCTCCTCGAAAATCAGCGACGGCCATTCGGGGTCCCACACGATGTCGGTACGGTAGGCGACGATGGTGTAGGGGACCGCAAAGGCCGGTCGCAGCGTCAAATAGCTGCCGATGTAATGATCAACGCCGGCGCGGGTATAAGCCCCCATGTACACCGGTGCAACGACACCGCCTTCGCCGCGCAAGTCCATCGGTTGCGCGGTGGTCATGGCGCCTGACCACAGCTCTTTCAAGCGGCTGTAGTCGAGCCCGAGGACCATACAGACATCAAAGAGCGTCTGCTCGCGCACTGCGCGGCCGCCCAGCAGGTTCTGGATCGTCTTCTCATGGCACTCGGCCGCATCCGCAAGTTCGGCCTGAGTCATCTTCTTTTCGATCAGAGCCGTGCGCAGCAACTGCACGGCGGCACTCCGTTCGGCGCGGGCCGGGACGATCTTGTCGGAAGCCATGGCAAGCGGGGTTCCAGGCAAATGGCGATAAAGCTTTGCCGCTTATTATCGCCCGTTGCGGTTGGGCCAACAATTGCTCGGACGTAAGATTATCATTGAAAGGTCAACGGTTGTCCGCCGAGGAGACGACTTCCAGCTTCACCGGGGCGAGGCCCCGCGATTGCATCTCCAGGATTTCGGCGGCGGCTTCCGACACATCAATGATGCGGCCGGGCTTGAACGGCCCCCGGTCGTTGATCCGCACGACGGTTTTCCGGCCGTTGCGAAGGTTGGTGACCGCGACGAGCGTCCCGAACGGCAGGGTCGGGTGAGCGGCGGTCATGGCCCGCTTGTCGAACACCTCGCCCGACGCCGTCATTTGACTTTGCCAGTAGTAGGAAGCGATGCCATCGAGCGCGTGCAACTTGGGCGTCTTGGGTCCCAGCGAGCCGGTGGTGACCGGCGACTTGGACGGCATTGGACCGGTGTGGACCTCCGTCACCCAGTTGGTCTCGACAGGGTTCGCCTCAGCCGCGGTGGCCGCCGCCAGGAGTGCGGCGACGACGGCGGCTCGGGTGAAATAGTTGGATGTTGGCATCGATATTCCGGTATGAACGCGAGCAGTCCGGACGATAACGCGCCAAACGCCCGTTCATTCCGCTAGTGCGATTCGCAGGCCTTCCGAAGGCGCTGTACTTCTACTCCACACCGGCCTGCCGCGTGTGACGCCCACCGGCCTGCCGCGTGTGGACCAAGCCCGGCTCCACACCGGCCTGCCGCGTGTGGACCAAGCCCGGCTCCACACCGGCCTGCCGCGTGTGGACCAAGCAAAAAAAGAGCGGTGGAAGCTTTTGTGCTTCCTACCGCCCTCCTGCTCATGATCGAGGTCAACCCTCGAGAGAAATTAGCCGCGCCCGAGGACGGCGACCGAAACAGGGGCCACGCCCGAGCCCGTCATGCCAACCTGCTGAGCGGCAGCCTTCGACAGATCGATGATGCGACCCTTGATGTAAGGACCACGGTCGTTGATCGTGACCACGACCGAGCGGCCGTTGTTGCGATTGGTCACGCGGACCTTCGTGCCGAACGGCAGCGTCTTGTGGGCCGCCGTCAGAGCGTTCGGGTTGAACCAGCCGCCCGAGGCGACGCGCTGGGGCTGCCAATAATACGAAGCCATACCACTGTAGCCGCCGCCGCTCGAGGCGACGGAATAAGACTTCTTCGAAGCCTTGTAGCCGTAGGTCTTCGTCTTCTGATAGCTGGCCTTCTTATAGCCCGCCTCCGTGTAGGCGGCCTTCTTGGCGCAGGATGTGGCAGGTCCCATGCACTCGTAGGCGGCACTGGCCGTCCGTGTGTCGGCAAAGCCAACAGCGACCATCGCCATAGCGGCAGCAAACAGAATGCGCATCGTTTACGTCTCCATCTTCATCGGGCGACGGTTGCTCGCGCTTCGCTGCCTTTGGTCCGGGATCTCGCGACCGTTTAGGCCCGCGTCGCCACCTGTCCGTCAGGCCCGCATCGGGTCTGGCACGGTCATGACGGCGTGTGATCCACGTGGCAGCTCGAGTGAAACCTGAGCCTGGACCCGGATGTCCTTCGTCGCCGATACTGTTTTGGGTGCAACGGATGCCGCCCCCCTCCGGTGACCGGAAAGAAGCATCCGCCGGACAGATGGGTCAACCCGGCCAAATTGAACGACATTCAATAAATTAGTGAGAAACCACAATTTCTAGTGCGATTACAGTGCTGTGGCCAATCAGGCACGCGACGGCACGCCGCACTGCAACACATATTAACCCTATTTCGGAAGCCTCTGAAAATAAGGCCAAATAGGGGCAGGGTCTTCGCGGTCGCTCCGTCGACTGCTTAAATTGATCCCAGAGGTCCTGCTTTCGGCACACGAGGGAAGCGACTAATCGTGCGGGTGCCGGGGAGAGCGCACAGCGATGAATGACCAGCATGAGACCGCCACGGCGACGTTGGCGGAAGCAACGCGCGAGTGGGCCCGCATCGGCTGCCTGTCGTTCGGCGGACCGGCCGGCCAGATCGCGCTGATGCATCGCATCCTGGTCGAGGAGAAGCGATGGATCGACGAGCGCCGCTTTCTCACCGGCCTCAATTTCTGCATGCTGCTCCCAGGCCCTGAAGCGATGCAGCTTGCCACCTACGTCGGCTGGCGGATGCATGGCGTCGCCGGCGGCCTCACAGCGGGACTGCTCTTCGTCCTGCCGGGCGCAATACTCATGCTCGCGTTGGCTCTCGCCTATGCCCACTTCGGATCCGTGCCCGTCGCCGAAGCCCTCTTCCTCGGCGTCAAAGCCGCCGTACTCGCCATCGTCATCGAGGCGCTGCTGAGGGTCGCGAAGAAGGCCTTGCAACACCCAGCCGACTGGGCCATCGCCGCCGCCGCTTTCGTGGCCATTTTCTTTCTGGCGGTCCCGTTCCCCGTCGTCGTGATCGTGGCAGCGGCCATTGGCTTCGCTCGGGGACGCGGGGCCCCGGCACTGCCGCCCTCGACCGATGCTCGCGTCTCGCCGACCCAAACCATCCGAACGTTGACCCTGTGGACAGCCATCTGGTTGCTGCCGCTGCTCGCCGTTGCGGCTGTTTTCGGCGCCGATCACGTGCTGACCGAACTGGCGTGGCTCTTTTCAAAGCTTGCCATGGTGACCTTCGGCGGCGCCTATGCCGTGCTCGCCTACCTCGCCCAGGAAGTCGTTCAGACGTATGGCTGGCTGAAGCCCGGCGAGATGCTGGACGCGCTGGGCCTCGCCGAGACTACGCCGGGACCTCTGATCCTCGTGACGCAATTCGTCGGCACGCTGGCAGCTTTCCGCGAAGGCGGCAGCAACCCGGTTGTCATGGGCATGCTCGGCGCAGCAGTGACGCTGTGGGCGACCTTCGCGCCCTGCTTCCTCTGGATCTTCGTCGGCGCGCCCTACATTGAGCGGCTCAACGCCATCCCGGCTCTGCGTTCGGCGTTGAGCGCCATTACGTCCGCTGTCGTGGGCGTCATTCTGAACCTGACGGTCTGGTTCGCACTCCACGTCCTCTTTACGAGGCTCGAATGGATCAGCGCAGGCCCGTTTCACTTCGAATGGCCGGATGTTTCGACCCTGCGTATCGATGCGGCGGGGCTTGCCGTGCTCGGCGCGGTGCTGCTTTTCGGTCTCCATCGCGGCATCGCGACGACGCTCGCCATCACCGGCGGCGCGGCCCTCGTGCTGCATGCGCTGGGTATGATCTGACGCCTTAGAGCCAGCCCTTGCGGCGAAAGTAGATGTACGGAATGACGGCCGCCAGCACCATGGCCAGCAAGGCGAGTGGATAGCCGTATTCCCACTTGAGTTCGGGCATGTTGTCGAAATTCATCCCATAGATCGACGCGACGAGCGTCGGCGGCATCAGCATCACCGCCATCACGGAGAACAGCTTGATGATCTGGTTCTGCTCGGTGGAAATCATGCCGAGCGTGGCTTCCAGCAGAAATCCGATACGCGTCGTGAGGAAGCGCGTGTGCTCCATGAGCGAGTGGATGTCGCGCTGGGCAACGTCGATGCGTTCCAGGATACGCGGATCGAACCCCCGCTCGCGGGCGCTGTCGCGGAAGAAATGCATGGTCCGGTCGAGCGACGTCGAACTTTCCAGAACGCGGGAGACGAGGTCGCCTTCCTTACCGGTGCTTCTCAAGAGAACATCCAGCCGGCGCGAGCTGTCGCGACGCGCCGTGTTGAGGTTGAAAACACTCTGGGTCAGCTTGTCGACGTCGTCCTGAATACGTTCGATAACGTCGGCCGTTCGCTGGATGAGCGTTTCTATCAGGCCCATCATGATGGCGCCCCCCGAGGTGCACACCAGGCCGCCCTTCTCCGCGCGGGAGACGAACATCGGGAAGGCCTTGGGCTCCACGTAGCGGACGGTAATGAGCTTGTTGTCCCTGAGCACGAATGTGACGCTGGACGATGCTGGCGTGACCTTGTCGGGAAAATAAATGATGAAGGTCGTCATGAAAGTGGCGCCGTCTTCTTCATAGAACCGGCTCGACGCCTCGATCTCTCGGACTTCGTCGCGGGTCGGGACGTCGATACCGAGCGCGCGCTCGATCAGGGCCTCGTCCTCAGGCGTCGGATTGACGAGATCGATCCAGACCGTTTCCGGGCGGATGGCCGCTCCCTCGTCCTGTTTGACGAGTAATCCGCTCCGGCAGTCGTAGACGTTGATCATCGTGCGCGCTCCTGAACCTCGTCCGGCGGATGACGGAAACTTAAGCCCCTGTCAATTGCACGCACGCCACGGACGGGGTATTCTTGATCATTGCCAATCGCCGGGCGCTGGCGTGTGGAGACTTTTGGAGACCATTATGAAGCGTTCAGCGAACTCAGCCTCCCTCGTCGTCGCCCTCGTTGCAGCCGGCAGCATGCCCGCCTCCGCCGCGATCAAATGCCGGGACGGCGCCCAGCTCGTTGCTGGCAGCTATATCACCACCCCCTACTGCCAGGATAAGTTGCTGGCAGAGGTCGCGCGCCAATATGGTTTCAAGGTTTCGTTCGCGGAAATCCGCGACAACCCGAACGCGAAGCGCAATGTTTGCGTCTTTGTCGGCCGCGACATTCGCGTGCAGGAAAATTGCCTCATCGCCAACCCGACTGGCCGCCGCGGGTTCTGACCCTGCACTTTTGTATTCCGCTTTTACGCATTGAGTCCCATCAGCCCCAGGATCTCATCCACCGCGCGCGTCGGGAAGAGCCGGCCTTCACGCACATCGGTTTCGATGGCGGGCAGCCGCGCCGCCACCGCAGGGTTCGCCTTAACCGCGTGCAGCAGCCGGTCGCTCAGCATGTCGCGCATCCACTCGACCGCCTGACGCTTGCGCCGTTCGGCGAACTGACCGTTCTGCGACATGAGCTGCCGATGTTCTGAGATCTTGCCCCAAAGATCGTCGAGGCCGAGGTTCGTACGGCCTGAAATCGTCACCACCGGCGGCAACCACGCCGCCGACTTCGGCGTGAAGATTGCGATTGCGTTCTGGTATTCGTTCGCCGCCCGCTTGGCGCGGGTGATGTTGTCCCCGTCCGCTTTGTTGATGGCGATCATGTCGGCGAGTTCGATAATACCCTTTTTGATGCCCTGCAGATCGTCGCCGCCGCCGGCAAGCAGAAGCACGAGGAAGAAGTCCACCATGTCGGCGACCGCCACTTCCGACTGGCCCACGCCGACCGTCTCGACGATAACAATATCGAAACCGGCGGCTTCCAGCAGCACCATCGTCTCGCGCGTCTTGCGCGTCACACCGCCGAGCGTGCCCGATGTCGGCGAGGGTCGTATGAAAGCGTTGGCCAGCGGCGCCAACTGGCTCATGCGCGTCTTGTCGCCGAGGATCGAACCGCCGGTGCGCTTCGATGTCGGGTCCACTGCGAGCACGGCGACTTTGTGCCCGGCCTCGACGAGGTTCGTCCCCAACTGATCGATGGTCGTCGATTTGCCCACGCCCGGCACACCGGTGATGCCGAGCCGGATGGCGCCGCCCGCATGCGGCAGCAGCATCTGCAAAAGTTCCTGCGCCTCTGCGTTGTGGGCGGGCTTGGTGCTTTCCACCAGCGTGATGGCGCGGGCCAGCGCCGTGCGGTCGCCCGCGAGTATGCGCTCCTTGTATTCGGCCGGGGTCAGGGTGTGGCGCATAGAAAAGGAAATCCAGCGGCGGCAAAGAGGAGGTGCAACCCGGCAATGGCCGCCGGATGAGAACGCGGGACCATGTGCAGGTTTTCCCCGCGCCGCAAGGGGGACAGGGTGCGTCCCGTCGCCGTTTGCTGGGCGGCCGCGTTGCCCTCGTCTTGGCGTCATTATCGGCGCATAGCTTGACGTGCGGCATTGCCCGGCCGTCCGGCGCCGTTACACTGCTGCGCCGCATCATGGGGGAACGTCGATGTCGGAACTGCCCGAACTCGCGCGGTATGGCTTGGCCGCAGTAGCCGTGCTGCTGCTGTTTGCCTTCGCCTGGAGCGCAACACGCCCGATGCCAAAGCTCGCACGCGGCCTGGCGCGCCTGTGTCTCGTGGCACTCGCCGTGCTGCCTGTCGCGCTGATGGTTTTGACCGGCGACCTTGGTGCGCCGGCGCCGGGGCCGGTCACCTCCGCTCCGCAGACGGCCCCGTCACCCGTTCCCGTGCCAGAGGCGCAGCCGGCACCCGAAGCGGCAAAGCCTGCACGGCCGCCGAAGAAGGCCGCGGAAGCCAAGCCGGCCGACCCCACAGCCGAGGCGCCGCCCGTCGTTGTCGGCGAAGCAGCCCCCGAGGATGAGGTGGTCGCCGAAAGTGCCCCCGAGCCCGCTGGCGGTGCAGGTCCTCCGGCCGAAGCCCCATCTGTTGCCGAGGCCCCGTCCACGTCGTCTCGCGAAGAAATCGATCCGATGGATGTTCCGGGTCGCGGCCGAGGTCTTGGCGGGAGTGACGATGCCTCGGCGCCGCCTCCTCCGCCGGCACCCGCTCCCGGCGGCGGCACCGCCGCCGAGGAGCAGCGCACCGGCTTCGATATCGTGCCGGTCTATTACGGCACCGACCGTGCGGAGGCCGCGACCGAGAAACGCCTCGACTATGGTCCGAACCGCGGCCGCAAGCTGATCCTGGGTCAAGCCCTCGTCACCGTGCCGAAGGCACACGTACAGCCGACCGTGGAGCGTCCCTGGGCCATTCGCATCCCCTATTTCGACATCACGCTCTACGAAGAGGCGGAAGATCCCGACAAGCACTTCACCATGAAGGAACTGAAGGCGCAAACGCGCGAGGAACTTCTCGCCCTCGTGCGCGCGCGGCTGGCGAAATCCGAGCGCTTCAAGGACCACGCATTGGTCTTCATTCACGGCTACAACACGACGTTCGACAATGGCATCTACCGCACGGCCCAGATCGCCTACGACTTGAAATTCGACGGCGCGCCGTTTCATTACAGCTGGCCTTCCGGTGGCGGCCTGTCGAGCTACACGTACGACCGCGAAAGTGCCGGGCAGTCGATCCCCTACATGCGAGATTTTTTCGATCTCGTAATCAAGGAAAGCGGCGCCAAGAAAATCTCTGTCATCGCCCACAGCATGGGTAACCAGCCCGCGCTGCAAGTCCTGAGAGACATCAAAGCATCCTCGCCACCCGGCGTCGTGATCAGCCAGATCATTCTTGCCGCGCCCGATGTCGATCGCGACAACTTCGAAAACATCGCCAAGGAGATCCAGGGCCTTGCCAACGGCATCACGCTCTACGCCGCCTCGAATGATTTCGCCCTCAACGCCTCGCGCCGCTTCCATGGCGGCATTCCCCGCGCCGGCGACGTGCCGCCCGACGGTCCGCTCGTGCTGCCCGGGATCGACACCATCGACGTGACGGCGGTATCCACCGACAGTTTTGGTCTCAATCACTCCGGATATGCGGAAAACAATGCGCTCTTGAACGATCTGCAACTCCTCATCCAGACCGGCGAACGCCCACCTGAAAAGCGCATTCCTCTCTTGGAGAAGATTGGAACGGCTGCCGGTGACTATTGGCGCTATCCGCCCGCGCCCTGAACCTTAACGAGGTCTTAAGAGCTGTCTCATAATCTGGCGCCCGCATGGAGACGCGGGGGGCAGGCATGACGACGACCACACGCTTAGGGCTTTTCATACTCGGCTTTCTCGCAGCGACAGGCGTCGAGGCCGTCCGCGCCGATGAAGCGTACCTTTGCGACGGCGGGCGTATCGTCAAAGTTCCATTCGGAAAGCTCGAGGAAATGAAGCGCACCGATGCGTGCATCGCATCCTACTACGGCCTGAAGGTCGGCTCCGCGACCCGGCTTGAAACCGGCGCGATTGGCCCACCCGAGCCAGCCGTTGCCGCCGCAACCACTTCGCAAACCACGATGGCCGTTCCGCCCGGCGACCCTCGCCCGGCATCGAGCCTGTCCATGGAATCGCCGCCAAAGCCGGCGCCCGTCCGGCAAGCGAACGCTGAAAAGCCGAGCGCCCCGCGCGCCGCCCCGGGAACCGACTACCGCAATGTCGTGTTGCTCAACCCCGAACCCGGCGATCCGGCTGTCTTCCGCCACGATCGCTGAGCGTTGCCCCAGCTTGGGCTCAGCATAAGGACTTCGTTTACTCGGGTTTGCGATTGTAACGGACCATTCACGGATTTCGGTCCCACCCCGTCAGGCGAACTCCCATGACCTCATACGTGCCCGCGCGTCTTCTCGGCGGAATACTTTGCGCCGCAACTGTCTTTGCATTTTCAGCGCCGTCGTTTGCAGTGAGTGACGAGCCGGCGCAGCTGACGGAAGATGTGACTGACGTGGAGGTCAGGCCGCCGGGCAGCAGTGAAGATATGTCTGAGGACCGGGGCTCGGTGCCCGAAGAGCCGAGCACTGAGGCTCCCGACCGCGCGCCGGACCGCGCCTCCACAGCTCCCGCAGAGCAGCCGCAGCCCGATCGCGTTGAGCGTGTTGACCGCGAAGCGGCAAAGCGCGCGCTGCTCTCCGATCCGAAGAAGGACAAGCCTAACCCGCTTCTCGACGTTCGTGGCCCCGACTATTACGATCGCCGCGCCAAGGAGCTGCTCAAGGTAGATACCGATAAGGGCCGCGTTGACCTGCATCCGCTGATGGAGGCTCACCCGGACAGCTACGTCGTCGTCTGCACTGCTGGTTGCCCCTCGGGAGAAAGCGCGCAGATCGTTTCGCAGTTGCCCAAGCGAACGGCCACACCACTTCCCGCCGCCACCACAGACGGGGGCTCGCCAGAGGTCAGCTGTATCGGTGGATGCGGCAACGGCGACAGCACGTCGTTTGCAAGCGTGCCCAAGTCCTATCCTGCCGGCAGCGCGGTGGCCGCCACCGTCGGCGAATGGATGACGACCGTCGCTAAAGCTCCCGCAGGCGCGGAAGCGCCCGCCCCGAAAGCAGCGGGCTCAGGCGAATGGATGGAAACGATCAATCGTGACCGCAACTCCACAAAGGTGGCGGCTTCACATCAGGCGGCTGTCAATACGAAACCCGCCGCCACACCGAAGGCGAGTGAGCCTGCACCGCCGGCCAGTGCGGAAGCAAAGCCTGCAGTACCGGCACCCGTCAAGCCTGCGCAAATTGCGGAAGCAAAGCCCATCGTTGAAGCCAAGCCCGCAAAAATTGCCGAAACCAAGAAAGCCGAACCGGTCGAAGTCAAAACCGTCGTCGCCGAAACAAAGCCGTTGGCACCGGTCGAGACCAAGCCCGTCGTTGCTGAAGCGAAGCCCGTTACGCCACTCGTCTCGAAGCCGGACAACGTTGTCGAGACCAAGCCCGCCGCTCCGATCGTCGAGGTAATGCCCCCGGCACCGGTCAAGGCCACCCCCACCGTGACGGTCGAAGCCAAGCCAGCCGCCGTCGCACCGGCACCCGCTGCTCCTTCGCCGGCGCCGCAGCAGATGGCTGCCCTCGAAACGCCGAAGGCACCGGCCGCTCTCCCCGTGAAGCCGGCGACGCAAGATCCGACGGCGCCGATCGCAAAGCCGGAGGCGAAAGCTCCTGCACCCGCGGCCGTCACTGAACAGAAGCCGGCTGAGGTCACAGTCACGCCGCCGAAGGAAACCAAGGTCGCTGCTGTCGAGCCGCCCACCGTCGAAAAGCCGGCCCCCGTTGCGCCCGCTGCGCCGAAGGAACGGGTTATTTCCGTCCTGTCGGAAGACAAGGACATGAACGCCGCCATCGAGAAGGCGCGCGGATCGCTGTCCGCCTTCTGGAAAAGCTACGATGCACCGGCAGCCGGTGAAGCCGATCACGCCCTGAAAGTTGCGGTTGCCGGCAACGGCACGACCGAACATTTCTGGCTGACGCGCATCAAGCGCGACGGCGGCAAGCTCTCCGGAGTCATCAGCAACCAGCCACAGAGCGTCAAGACCGTGAAAGTCGGCCAGCGCTATGAGTTTACCACCGACATGATTTCGGACTGGACCTTCAAGCGCAATGGCAAGCTCGTCGGCAATGAGACGATGCGGGTTCTGCTGCCGCGCATGCCGGAAGAACAGGCCTCGGTCTATCGCCAGATGTACGAGACGCCCTGATCAACCGTAAGAGATAAAGAACCAAGCGGCGTTCGTGGCATCATCCCGCGAGCGCCGCTTTCAGTTTGGCGGCATTCGCGGCCAGAACCGATCCCTCTTCCATGCCGCGCGCATGTGTTTTGAGCGGCACCCCCTCATGCCGCGGGATGACGTGCACGTGCAGATGGAACACCGTCTGCCCGGCAGGCGCTTCGTTGAACTGGATTATCGTAATTCCGTCTGCCGCGAACGCTGACTTCGCGGCCCGCGCGATCTTCTGAACCACCGGCATCAATATCGACAGCACGGCCGGATCGGCATCGAGCAGGTTACGCGACGCTGCCTTCGGCACGACGAGCGTATGTCCGGTCGCTTGCGGCATCACATCCATGAACGCAACGACGTCGTGGTCTTCATAGACCCGATGCGATGGAATTTCGCCGCGCAGGATCTTGGCAAAGATGTTTCCTGGATCGTAGTCGGCGTCGGACATGGCAGTCTCCCTCGGGCCCAATCGGCAGCAGGACAGTGAGCGCGAGTTAGAGGACCCCCAACGCCGCCGTCAAGGCGGCAGCCGGCATCCCCTCAATCCTGCTCATCCTGCAAAGCCTTCTTATAGGGCGCGAAATCCGCCAGCAGCCGGTTTGCGTCGTCGATCGCCCGCCGTTCCTCGACCAGAAAACGGGCCACCGCGCGCCCCAGCCCCTCGTCCGCAAACCAGTGCGCCGAATAGGTGGTGACGGGATTGTAGCCGCGCGCCAGCTTGTGTTCGCCCTGCGCCCCGGCTTCCACGCGCCCGAGCCCATGCGTGATCGCGTAGTCGATCGCCCGGTAATAGCAGAGTTCGAAATGCAGATAGGGCACGTGCACCGCGCATCCCCAGTAGCGTCCATAAAGGCAATCGCCGCCGATCATGTGCAGGGCGCCGGCAATCCGCGTATCTCCATCGCGGGCAAACATCAGCAGGCACCGGTCAGCCATGGTGCGGCCGAGTTCGGAGAAGAAAGCGCGATTGAGATACGGACGGCCCCATTTGCGCTCGCCCGTATCCATGTAGAACGCATACATGGCGTCCCAGTGCTCTTCGCTGATCTGCGAACCTGTCACCTCTTCGATCGTGAGATCGGCGACCGCATCCGCGCGCTCCTTGCGCACCATCTTACGCTTGCGCGAGGCAAGGCTCGCCAGAAAATCATCGAAGGATCGGTAGCCTTCATTCATCCAGTGGAATTGTTGGCCCGTCCGCTGCAGGAGGCCGATTGCACCCAGCCGCTTCCACTCGGCCTCTTGCGGAAGCGTAATGTGCACCGACGACGCGCCGATCCGGTCCGCCAGCGTCATCGCCGCGGCAACAAGGGTGGTTTCCGCCGTCTCGCGATCGGCCTCCGGCGCGATCAGCAGGCGCGGCCCAGGTACGGGCGTGAATGGTACCGCCACCTGCAACTTCGGATAATAGCGTCCGCCCGCACGATGGTAGGCGTCGGCAAACGCGTGGTCGAAAACATACTCACCCCGGCTATGGGATTTGACGTACAGCGGCATGGCCGCCTCGATCGCACCCGCGGCATTCTCGAGCACGATGTGCTGCGGCAGCCACCCGGTGTCCAGGCCCGTCGTGCCGGCCGCTTCGAGTGCCGCCAGAAAAGCGTGCGCGACGAACGGATTGAACTGCGCCAGTTCCGGGTTGGCCAGCCGGTCCCAGGCGTTCGCCGGAATATCCGCGATCCGGGAAATCACTTTCGCTTCGCGCGTCCCGCCGTCGTCCATCCGTTGGCCTCTGAGTTGATCCACCCTATATGATACTCCGGCTGGCTCGGCCGGATCATCCAGGGGCACCTTCATATGCGCGAACATTCTGGTCTTTTGATGCAAGTCCGTCGGGCTCTGTGCGCCGCTGCCTGTGTGCTTGTCTTGTCGGCGGGAGCCGTCACCGCGCAGGACGGCGAGGGCGTAAAGGTGCCGCGCAAGTCGATCTTCAATAATCTCGTATCAGCCGACAGCGTCGAGAAATCGGCCGCGCTTCAGTACAGCCAGATGACGCGTCAGGCCTACCAGCAGCAAAAGCTGCTCGGCGCCAATGACCCGCGCACCCAACGCATCCGCCGCATCGCCAAGGATTTGCTCCCACACACGAAGAAGTTCAATGACCGGTCGGACAAATGGGACTGGGAAGTGAATGTCTTCGATAGCCCCACGATCAACGCCTTCTGCATGCCGGGCGGCAAGATCGCCTTTTTCACCGGCATCATCGACAAGCTCCAGCTCACGGATGACGAGATCGCCGTCATCATGGGGCACGAGATGGGCCACGCTCTCTGGGAGCACGCGCGCGAGCGCACCGCGAAGGTGAACATGACCAGCATCGGCAGCCGGGTCATCGGCGGATTGTTGTTTGGTCAGGCGGGCGAACTCGTCGGCGCCGCCGGCTCGAGCCTCGCGGCGTTAAAGTTTTCCCGCAATGATGAAACCGAAGCCGATCTCATCGGCATGGAACTCGCAGCACGCGGTGGCTATGACCCCCGCGCCGGCATCACACTCTGGCAGAAGATGGCAAAAGCAGCGGGCGGCGCGCCACCGCAATGGCTCTCGACGCATCCGTCGGGTCAAACCCGCATCAAAACCTTTCAGGACAATCTGAAAGACGTGATGCCCCTCTACGAACGCGCAAAGTCTGCAAAGAACGGGTAATGCCCCGTGCCTTGAACGTCGGCGCCACGCGCTTCATGCACCGGTCAAGACATCCAGACCTTCAAAGATCGGCGCATCGGCGTAGTAGTGCGCAGCTGCACGGTCTCCTTCGCTCCGGACAGTCCACGCAAACAAGGGCAGTCCAGCGACCTCGCGCGCGTAGCGGGTCACGGGCGTGGGCAGCGACTTGACATGGTAAGCGTAGAACGACGGTGCGACAGGACCGGATTCGAGCAGGTTCGACAGCCGCTCGGCCCGCTCCTCGCTGATCCGATCGCGCCACCACGTCTCGCCGTGCTCGTCCCTGTAGCTGCCAGAAACGATCCCGCGCGGGATCTCGGTCGCCAGTTCGCGCATCACCGTCATGACATCCGGATCGAACGACATCAGTGCAAGGTCGCCCGGATAGTCGAGTGCGCGCCGTGCGATCTCGGCAAGGAACGGCACATCGGGCGGATCCCACTCGCTCTTGATCTCAACGAGCAGCGGCACACGGCCGTCCACGAGGGCGAGAAAGTCTTCAAACGTGAGGATGCCATGCCCCCCGGTTTGCGTTCGCAACGCCCGGATCTGCGTCTCGCCGAGTTCCGAGATGCGCTTGCTCTCGCCGCCGATGATCCGTTCCGTCGTCTCGTCGTGGAAGACCACCGGCAATCCTCCCCGCGACGGGCGCAGGTCACATTCGATACCGACGCCACGCGCGATCGCCGCCTCGAACGCGGCCGCCGTGTTCTCGACCACGCCCGCGCGTTCGTCGTGCAGCCCCCGATGGGCGATGGATCTCAAAAACGCGCCGCGATCGAGCATCATCGAAGCCTCAAGCTATGAGCAGGATCGCATCGACCTCGACCGCGGTGTTGGCCGGTAATCCGGACGCACCGACGGCCGCGCGCGTATGGCGTCCCTTGTCGCCCAGCACCTCCACCATCAGGTCCGACGCTCCATTGACGACCTTGGGATGATCGGAAAATCCCGCGCTCGAGTTGACGTACCCGGTCAAGCGAACCACCTGCTGAATGCGTTCCAGCGACCCGAGCGCGGCCTTGGCCTGCGCCAGGATATTGAGAGCGCACAGCCGCGCCGCCTTCTGGCCGTCTTCGACCGTCAAATCCGTGCCGACGGAGCCCGTGACAACCGTGCCGTCCGCCGCCTTCGCGATCTGCCCCGAGATGAAAAGCAGGTTGCCGGCCTGAAGCGCCGGAACGTAATTGGCCACCGGATTGGGGGCTGGCGGAAGATCGAGACCCAGCTCTTTTATTCGCGCCTCGATCTCGCCCGCCATCTGTGATCTCCTTGAAGCTGAGGGACTAAACGCCTAGGTTGATGAGCACGTTGTCGGCTGAACCGGCATCTTTTGCAACGCCCGGATGATCGCGTCGACACGAGCGCTCAACCCAAGGCGCTGAGAGGCCAAGGAGCCAGGGCCTTTAAAGGCCAAGGAGAATGAATGCGCGCAATTCAATCGAGTTTGGCCGCCGTTCTGATGCTCTCTGCCGTCGGCGCGTCGTCGGCAGCGTTTGCCCAGATCGTCAACCCGACAGTTGCACCCATCCGTCTGCAACCGCACCGGGCCATCTACGACATCTCTCTGGATGAGACTGGCCCGGCCATGAGCATCGGCAGCATCACGGGGCGCGTCGTCTATGAACTGATGGGCAGCACCTGCGACGGCTATGCGCAAAACATGCGCTTCGTCACAGAGACTGCAACGACGGAAGGCCAGACCTCCACAACCGATCTGCGCACATCGAGTTGGGAAGACAAGCTTGCCCATAGCATGCGCTTCTCCTCCTCCACATTCGGCAACGATCAGCTCGTCGAGCAAACGCAGGGCACGGCTACCAAGACAGAGGCCGCTGGCCAGATGGCGACAAAGCTGGACGGCACGGCAAAGATTTCAGGGCCCGGCCCAGCCGCTCTGCAGTCGCTGGCGATCGACCTCACCAAGCCCGAGCGGAAAACAGCGATGATCGGGGAGCCAGTCTATTTCCCCATCGATCATTCCATGGCCATCATTCGCCAGGCCAAAGCCGGCAGCCGCGTCTTCAGCGGCAACCTTTACGATGGCTCCGAGGGTGGCGAAAAGTACTACTTCACCGCTGCCGCTATCGGAAAAGTCTCCACCCGGGAGGAGCTGCGAGCCGTACCCAAGTTGACCGGCGATGCGGCAAAGCTCGACGGCGTGCGCTCATGGCCCGTCTCGATCGCCTACTTCAAACCTGAGTCGCGCCACTTCGATCAGCTCCCTCTCTATGAAATGTACTTCCGGTTTCATGAAAACGGCGTGACATCGAACCTTGTCATCGATCACGGAGATTATCGCCTCAAGGGTGAACTCAAGGAATTGACTCTGCTCGAACAGAGCCCGTGCTCGCAGTAGCTCAAGGATCGGCCGGCCAGAGCCCCGCAGCTCCACGGACGCCGCTGGCATCGCCCCATCGCGGTGGGACCACACGCACATGCCTGTCTTCGCCGAAGATGTGCGGAGCCATCAGCTGAGGCAACCGGTCATAAAGCTGCGCAAGCTTCGATAGACCCCCACCCATGACGATCACATCCGGATCGAGAACATTCACGACGGTGGCCAATCCGCGCGCCAGACGACCCGCATGCCGGTCGAGTGTGGCGCGTGCCGCCGCTTCTCCCGCATCAGCGCGCTGGGCGATCTGCGCCGCGTCCAACGCCTCACCTGTGCAGCGGGCATGATCGGCGGCAAGAGCGGGACCTGAAACCCAAGCTTCCATGCAGCCCTGCCGGCCGCACCAGCATTTCGGTCCTGGCCATTCTTCAGCCATGGGCCAGGGCAGGGGATTGTGACCCCACTCGCCGCCGATACCCCGCGGGCCATCCATGATCTGACGCGCCACGACGAAGCCGCTCCCGCACCCCGTGCCGAGAATGACGCCGAGAACGCGATTGCCCCCTGCGCCAGCCCCGTCGGTCGCTTCCGAAAGCGCAAAACAATTGGCGTCGTTCGCAAAGCGCACGCGGGGCCCCAGCCGACATTCGAGATCGGCGGCGAGCGGGCGTCCGTTCAGCCACGTCGAATTGGCATTTTGAGCCCGTCCCGAGCTGGGCGCGATCGACCCGGGCATGCCGATCCCGACAAGGGCCCCGGCGCATCCAGTTTCGGCTTCCAGTTCCTCGACGGTCGCCACGAGCGCCGCCAGCGTCGCTTCGTAATCCCCTTGCGGCGAAGCTCGGCGCAATTCGGCGCGTGTTCGACCGTGGCGGTCGACGGCGATCGCCGCGATCTTTGTCCCGCCGAGATCGATCCCGATGCGCACGCCCGCCCTTTCGATCAATCGCCGGCTCCCGCTCCATCCCGGTCGAGGAGTACGCGCGCCGCCGGGATTAATTCAGGCGCAATAGCCGCGTGGCCGCAAAAGACCATCAGCAACGATTCGTCGCTGAGCAGATGGTCGAGCACCGCGACCTGCACAGGTGCCGTTTCTGCCCCTGTTATGAGCGTCTCGGGCTCCATTCCCGTCAACGACAGGAATCGCCCGATCCGCCGGCTATCCTCCGCCAGAAAGCCGATTGCGAGGATCGCGATCGTCTCCGCGTCGTCCCGGGTAAGGGTTTTGGCCCGGCCTGACTTCAGCGCACACATTTCATTTACCTTCAGGAAGGGTGACCCGTAGGCACGAACCCTTTGTTTTAAACTGTTGGTTACTGCTCCATGCGCACAGTGAGGACAAGGCGCCGCCGGCCAGAATCGGTGCATCACAGTCCGGGCTAGAGTGGGATGAACCGGTAATGGTCTACCAGGATCAAGGATTGGCCGTCGAGGAGCGCCCCCACACAATGAAGGACGGCCGAAAGCTCGTTCTCATTGTCGAGGACAACGAACTCAACATGAAGCTTTTTCATGATCTTCTCGATGCCCACGGGTACGCCACGATCCAGACGCGCAACGGCTTCGATGCCATTGCGCTCGCCCGTCAACATCGCCCCGATCTCATCCTGATGGATATTCAGTTGCCCGAGGTTTCCGGCCTCGAAGTGACGAAGTGGCTGAAGGAAGACGATGAACTGCGCTCTATCCCCGTTGTGGCCGTCACGGCCTTTGCCATGAAAGGCGACGAGGAACGTATCCGCTCCGGCGGCTGCGAGGCGTACGTCTCGAAGCCGATTTCCGTCATGATGTTCCTCGACACCATCAACCGGTTTGCCAAAGCTCAACGCGCCTAGCCCATTCCCCTGTTCGAGTACCGAGTACCTCTTCCATGACCGCCCGCGTCCTCGTTGTTGATGACATATTGGCCAACGTGAAGCTACTCGAAGCTCGGCTTTCAGCCGAGTACTTCGAAGTCGTGACCGCGAACAACGGCCCTGACGCGCTCGAAATCTGCGCCAAGCAGCGGATCGACGTCGTCCTGCTCGATGTCATGATGCCGGGGATGGACGGCTTCGAGGTCTGCCGCCGCATCAAGGCCAACGCCAACACACAGCACGTTCCGGTCATCATGGTGACGGCCCTGGACCAGCCGTCCGACAAGGTGCAGGGCCTCGAGAACGGCGCCGACGACTTCCTGACCAAGCCCGTCGACGACATCGCTTTGATCACCCGCGTGAAAAACCTCGCGCGCCTGAAGATGCTGAACGACGAGATGCTGATGCGCGCGTCCACGTCGCGCCAGATGGGGCTCAGCGACAGCGCGGCCCTTCAGAAGGCGCTGAATGTGCGCGCCGGCCGCATCCTCCTGGTCGATGATCACCCGCGCTCCGCCTCGCGCCTCGTCGAGGTCATTTCCAAGTCGCATGATATCTTTGTCGAGCGCGATCCGAACGCGGCGCTGATTAAGCTCGCGGAACACAACTTCGATCTTCTGATCGTCAGCCTCAGCCTCAGCAATGCCGACGGCCTTCGCCTGTGCTCTCAGGTCCGCTCCCTGGACCGCACGCGCCATCTGCCGATCGTCATCCTCGTAGAGCCGGGTGACGAGGCCCGCCTCCTGCGCGGCATGGACATGGGCGTCAACGATTACCTCATTCGCCCCATCGACCGGCATGAACTGCTGGCCCGCATCAAAACCCAGATCAAGCGCAAGCGGTTCACCGACTATCTGCGCAACAGGCTTGAAGAGAGCGTCGAACTCGCCATCACCGACTCGCTCACGGGCCTTCACAACCGCCGCTACATGGAAAGCCATCTGCGGACGCTCGTCGAAGAATCCATCCGCACCGGCCGGCCCCTGTCGATCCTTGTCACGGATATCGATCACTTCAAGAGCGTCAACGACTCCCACGGCCACGACGGCGGAGACGTCGTGTTGAAGGAGTTCTCGGCGCGTTTGAAGCGGAACACGCGCGGCATCGACTTGGCGTGCCGCCTCGGAGGTGAAGAATTCCTGATCATCATGCCCGAGACCGATCTCGCCCGCGCCTACCAGGTCGCCGAGCGGACCCGCGCCATGATCGCGTCCGAGCCGTTTCAGCTGCGTGCGGACCTCAAGATCCGGGTCACGGCAAGCGTGGGTCTGGCCACCCTGGAGAGCCCGGACGATACGCCCGAGACGATTTTCAAGCGTGCCGACAACGCTCTTTATGCGGCCAAGCGCCGGGGGCGCAACCGGGTCGCCGCAGACGCGGCGTAATCAAGTATCTGATTTAAAGAGATAAATTAGCGCAGTTGGCTCGCAGTCACAAACGCTTGTGGACTGATTCACAATACAGCGTATTTCCGCCGCAACACGTCAAGAGAATTTCTTGAAACGGTGACAATCCTCTGTCACATTCCAGGCCGTTGGGTGGAACAAGACAAGGCCGGTCGGAGAAATCCGCCTAGGCGAGCGGGGATCAGGCGCAACGGCGCTCCATTTCCCACCATCGATGACATTGACGGCTTGCGTGCAAGACGTGCGTGAGTGCTGAAGCGAAATACCAGGCGGGACGTCAACGCCCTCTATGACTATCGCCTGGTGACGACGCCAGGGTCCGTGATCTTCTCGGAATGCTAACCCCGCTGCCGAGCGGTTACGGACCCTGGTCCCTCTCTTGCGAGGGACGATTTCCAAAATAATCTGCATTAAACGACGCCGCAAGAATTGGCGGCGCGGAAATTCGTCTTCGAGCGGCTGTTACTTGATCTTTGTTTCCTTGAACTCGACGTGCTTGCGCGCGACGGGATCATACTTCTTGAAAACGAGCTTTTCGGTCGACGTGCGCGGGTTCTTCTTCGTGACGTAGAAGAAGCCGGTGCCGGCGGTCGACAGGAGCTTGATCTTCTGCGTGACGGGCTTAGCCATGGTGAAGAACCTTCGAGGAACAAGAAACGCGCGGGTCTCGCGGGAAGCGCGGAACATACTGAGCGGCGGCTTGAAGTCAAGCGGGGCAGCCGGGCTACAAGGCGCGCCCCTTCAGCACGGCCCGCCGGAATGCCCCTGAACGCCAGAAATAGAACGGGATTTCGGGTGCCCCCGATCCGTCGAGGGTGGATTTGAGGTCCGCCAGCACCATCCGCGTGATCGAGGGCAAATCATGGTTTGAAACCCGGTCCAGACCGAACCAGCCGATGTCTGACAGTTCCCCATCCGTCCGCGAGACGACGGCGCGTACAGCCGATGCCTCCGCGAGAAAGAAGCGCGTATCGTACCGCCGCGGCCGCCCGGGCGGGGTGATCGCCCGCGCGATGAAACGCAACTGGCTCAAGTCTGGTCGGACGCCGGAACTCAGCAGGCTGGACCAGTCCGCCTCTGGGTCGATACAGGCCGGACCCGTGACGGAAACGAGATAGCCCGTCTCTTCGAATGTTTCGCGGATCGCGGCGGTTATCAGGGCGCGAACACCGCGTTCGGGATCGGCGTGGCGCACTCCGCGCACCAGACAGCCATGATCATGCACCGCCAGCGTTCCCGAAGGGACAATATCTCCGTCGCCCGCTTCAAGCCGACCGCCCGGAAAGACGAACTTGTCCGGTAGGAACACGGCATCCGGCCGCCGCCGGCCCATCAGAATGCGCGGCTCCGGTCCACTCCGATCCACCACAATGAGCGTTGCCGCGAGCAGCGGCCGTCCCTTGAACTCTTTAGCGGCGCTGGGCGGCACGAGGATGGACGAAGTCACGCGGCCCGGCTCATGCTTGCGAGGCCGGCTGCGGTTCTGGATCGGGCTCGTCCGTCTCGCCACCGAACCCGTGCATGCGAAGCGCCCACTGCAAGCCCACGAGCCCGCCTTTCACCTTCGGCAATAGCCACAGGCTCAAGACCAGCGTCAGCGGCAGCCAGATGACGAGATGCACCCACGTCGCAGGCGCCACCGTCTGCTCGAGCACCAGGAGCCCACCGATGATGATGTGCCCGACGATGAACATGGTGAAGTACGGCGGCGCATCGTCGGCGCGTTGGTGATGCAGTTCCTCACCACACGTCTCGCAAACGGGCGCCACCTTGAGGTAGCTGCTGTAGAGCTTGCCCGTACCGCACGCAGGACATTTGCAGCGGATGCCGTTCATAACGGCTTTTGGCCAGGACCGATCGTTGACGGGGTCGGCGGGTACATTCGAATAGAACTGATCCATGACGACAACTTGGTCCTGAAGTTGACACCGGTCAAGCGAGCGGCCTCCCCGCAGTGCGCGATCTATCGGCGCGACCGCCGCTGCCGCGTCATATGCCGCCCGCGCGGACCTTTCACCGCCTTCAAGACGTGCCGGTGTCCCTCCGACATCATCTCGAACCGCAACGCCCCCGCTGACGGGATTGCTTCCACGAGCTTGACCTCGACATCGTCGCCGAGCCGGAACGTCTCACCCGTGCGGCTGCCGACGAGCGCGTGCGCCTCCTCGACGTGATGGAAGTAGTCCTGCCCCAGTGTCGAAATCGGCACGAAGCCGTCGGCCCCCGTATCCTTGAGCCGCACGAACAGCCCCGATCGCGTCACACCGCCGATACGCGCCTGGAACACCGCCCCGATACGGTCGGCGAGATGCAGGGCAACAAGCCTGTCGATCGTCTCGCGTTCAGCCGCCATCGCGCGCCGCTCCGCATCCGAAATCGACTGCGCGATCGCCGGCAGCCGCGGGATCTCTTCATCCGACAGCCCGCCATCGCCGAGCTTCAACGCGCGGATGAGCGCCCGATGCACCAGCAGATCCGCATAGCGCCGGATCGGCGACGTGAAATGCGCATAGCGCGCGAGGTTCAATCCGAAGTGCCCGATGTTGTCGGGATTGTATTCCGCCTGCGCCTGCGAGCGCAGGATCACTTCGTTGACGAGTTCCGGCACCGGCAGCGATTTCGCCGCTGTCAGGACCTTGTTGAACGCGCCCGGCTTCAGCGATCCATGCGGCGGGATCTCCAGATCGAGCGTCTCGAGAAAATCGCGCAGCGACTTCAGCTTCTCCTTCGACGGCGCATCGTGGACGCGATAGACGAGCGGCGACTTCTTGTGCTCCAAGCTCTCGGCGGCGGCGACATTTGCCTGGATCATCATCTCTTCAATAAGCTTGTGCGCTTCCAGCCGCTCCGGAATGAACACGCCCGCGATGCGTCCGTTTTCGTCGAGCTTGATCTTGCGTTCCGGCAGATCGAGATCGAGCGGTTCGCGCCGGTCGCGCGCGGCTTTGAGTGCCTGATATGCCGCCCACAGCGGCTTCAACGCCGCCTCCATCAGCGGGGCGGCCTTCTCATCCGGATTGCCGTTGAACGCCGCCTGCGCCTGTTGATAGGACAGCTTTGCCGCCGACCGCATCATCGCGCGCAGGAACGTATGCCCGCGCTTGTCACCGTGGCTGTCGTACACCATGCGAACCGCAAGGCACGCCCGATCCTCGCCCTCGCGCAGCGAACAAAGGTCATTGGAAATCTTCTCCGGCAGCATCGGCACGACCCGATCCGGGAAATAAACCGAGTTGCCCCGGATCTGCGCCTCGCGGTCGAGCCGCGTGGCCGGCCGTACATAGTGTGAGACATCCGCAATCGCGACGATGACGATGTGTCCGCCGGGATTCTTCGGATCGCTGTCGGGCTCTGCAAAGACCGCGTCGTCATGATCGCGCGCATCCACCGGATCAATTGTGAGCAATGGAATTCCCCGCAGGTCCGTGCGGCCCATCAGCTGCGGCGGCTTCAGATCGCGCGTCTCGTCGATGACGCTCTCTGGAAAATCATCCGGAATGCCGTGCGCGTGCACCGCGATCAGCGACACCTTGCGCTCGTCCTCCGGATTGCCGAGCGCCTCCACGATCCGCGCCCGCGGCGTCGTGAACCGGCCGGTCTTGGCAAGTTCGAAACGCACGAGATCGCCGTCCTTGGCGTCCTTCTCGTCGCCCTTGTGCACCGGCCAGGATTTCAACTCCTTGCGGTTGATCGGCTCGATCGACCCGCCTCCGCGCGAATTCGCCCGATAGACGCCGAGCAGCCGCCGCTGATCGCGCGGCAGCTTCTTGATCGCCTCGCCCTCGAACTTGAACCCCGCGACATCGACCTCGTCGAGCTTCGTGATCCGCGCCATGATGTGATCACCCACACCCGGCACGCGATCCTCATCCGCCGTGATGCGAGCGAGCGTTCGCGCCAGGATCAGCACGCGCGGCTTCGTCCCCTTCTTCCGCATCCCAGATGACGGGTTCCCCGATCAGATCGCCGTCGCGATCGCGCCCCGTGATTTCGAGCGCCACGATGGACGGCAGCGAGCCCGTCTCGCGCAGCTCCTTTCGTGCGCCTGCAAGCGTGCCCTCGTCGGCCATCATCGCGAGGAGCCGCTTCAGCGCGATCTTGTCGCCGCCCTTGATGCCGAATGCGCGTGCGATCTCGCGCTTGCCGACTTTGCCCTGCGCGCCCTCGATGAAGGCCAGCACCTGCTCGCGCGTCGGCATCCCGTCGTCGCCCGACGGATGCGCGCGGCCGCCGTGCGCCCGCCCGTCCTTCGTCCGTCCCTGCCGCCCGCGCTCATCCCGCCGCGTATGCGAAGTCGTCTGCCCCCGGTTGGGCTTGCGCGCCATTGCTGTCAGTCTCGCTGCTGCCTCAAGAAGCCGTCATCGCACGGGCGAGGGTGATTTGGAAAGCAGAAGGGGTGGTCAGTACGTCATGGCACGGCGTGCACCTAGTCCCCTTCTCCCCGCTCGCGCCCTTTAGCGCGAACGGGGAGAGGGTTAGGGTGAGGGGCAGCCACTTGTTCGGATCAGGCGCCCATGCGCGGACCTCAACCCTGGAAAACGAACCGCGCCCGCGGCCTCAGGGCCGTGAATGCATCGGCGGAAGCAAAACTCTGGGCCCGTCTTCGCAATCGGAGGCTCGGCGGCTTCAAGTTCGTCCGCCAAGTACCCATTGGCCCCTACTTTGCAGATTTCCTCTGCCGCGAAGCGCGCATGATCATTGAAGTCGATGGCGGTACCCATGGCGAACCGGACGAGATCGCCACTGATCGCAAACGGCAGGAAGATCTCGAGCAGATGGGCTACCGCATCATTCGCGTATGGAACGGCGACGTCTCCGAAAACATCGAGGGTGTACTCGAAATGCTCCTAGCCGAATTGCAGTCACCGAAGCGCTGAGGGGGAGCGGGCACGTCCCCCTCTCCCCATCGCCTTCGATGGGGAGAGGGGCGGGGTGAGGGGCAGCCGCTTGCGAGGTGGCAGAACACCCACCTGTCTGCTCGTGTTGAAACGTTTCAGGGATATGCACGCATTGTGCGGATGCTGCCCCTCACCCTAACCCTCTCCCCGCGCGCGGGGAGAGGGGATGGGCGCCGCTCGCTGTGTGTACAGGGCCCGGGATGACACCTTTTGGGTTGGGGCGATCAGATGTTGCTAAGACGAAGAGCTTCAAACGGCACAACACCATCATTTTGAAAAAACCATCCGCCAAATTCGCAGCGGTCGCGGCCGCCAAATCTCACGTAGAAGAAGCGTCCATTAAATCGAGCCAAGCGACCTGGATCTGAGCGCCCCTGGTCGTCTGGGTGAACGGGAAGCCTATAAAATGCAGATGAAGCGTTGTCGCTCGTTTGAATTTCTACAATGCCGAGCCGCTGCGCGCGCAATCCGGCCAGCCTGGGACTGGGAAAGTGTAGTACTTCGCAGCCATCGCTCTTTGATTTTCTTTCTTCTCGGTCAGCACTCATCTCACCTACTCCACTTTTACTCACTAACGGTAACCCTCACCTGTGACCTCCACGCTTCTTAATGGAAAGGCCTCTGCGACGACCCGCAGAAATGCGGCGTCGCAGAGGCCTCGTTTTGGACGTTGATACTCTGAGCCGCACTTCGAAGCGAAACAGCGACCATCGATCAGCGATGAGGGCTACAAACTCAAACGACTTACGCATCTACAAAATCCCTGAACTCAAGGGCTAACAGACTTCACTTCGCCTACGAACACCCGCTCGTGCTTCCACACGTCTCACACTTCAAACACGTGCCGTTTCGCACCATCGTGAAGTTCTGGCACTCGGGGCAGGAGACGCCTTCGTAGCCGCGGACTTTGGCGTCGGCGATGCGCTGCTTGAACAACTCCGCCTTGGTCAGTACCGGCTCGGCCGACACGGTCGAGCGGGCGTATATGACTTCGGTGTCGGCTTTCAAAACCGTATTGCCCAACGTTGTGGTGCTGTCGCCATAGAGGCCCGTGACCGGCTCTGGCGAAACCGCCCGGTAGGCCTCCGCCACACCGCCGCCCGACGCCGGCTGCGTATGTGTGCGGCTGACGAGACGCACCGGGTTGCCGCGCACGAGACCCTTCGACACCATCTTCTGCACTTGCGGCAGATTGAGTGCCAACTGCTCGTCCGTTGCGTCGTCCGAGGAACCGAGGCCCGTCTCGCCGACGATCTCGCGCGGATCGACGTGGGCGAGGTCGTTGCGGCCGAGATAGGACACGGCGAGCTCGCGGAAGATGTAGTCGAGGATCGACGTCGCGTTCTTGATCGTCTCGTTGCCCTGCACGAGGCCGGCCGGCTCGAAGCGCGTGAAGGTGAAGGCCTCCACGTACTCTTCCAGCGGCACGCCGTACTGCAGGCCGAGCGAGATCGCGATGGCGAAGTTGTTCATCAACGAGCGGAAGGCAGCGCCTTCCTTGTGCATGTCGATGAAGATCTCGCCGAGCGGCCGTCGTCGTACTCGCCGGTGCGCAGGTACACCTTGTGGCCGCCGACGGTGGCCTTCTGCGTGTAGCCCTTGCGGCGGGTCGGGCAGCTTCTCGCGCTCGCGTGCTCGCTTCGACGTATGACGCGCTCGACGATGCTGCTCGACGATCCGTTCCGCGGCGACCGCTGCACGCGCTGCGCATCGGCTTGTCGCCGAGCAGCTTCGTCCGCGACCTCGTCCGCATCGTCCGCATCGTCGCCGAGAAGTTGCGAGTTCAGCGGCTGCGACAGCTTGGAGCCGTCGCGATAGAGCGCGTTGGCCTTCAGCGCCAGCCGCCACGACAGCATGTAGGCACTGCTTGCAGTCCTCGACGGTCGCGTCGTTCGGCATGTTGATCGTCTTCGAGATCGCACCGGAGATGAACGGCTGCGACGCCGCCATCATGCGGATGTGGCTCTCGACCGACAGATAACGCTTGCCCTTGCGGCCGCACGGGTTGGCGCAGTCGAACACCGGCAGGTGCTCCGGTCTTCAGGTGCGGCGCGCCTTCGAGCGTCATCGCGCCGCAGACGTGCTCGTTGGCGCGCCTCGATGTCCTTCTTCGAGAAGCCGAGGTGCGCGAGGATGTCGAACGCCGGATCGTTCAGCTTCTCGGCCGGAACCTTGAGCGTGTCGATCGAGGAAGTCCTCGCCGATCGTCCACTTGTTGAACACGAACTTGATGTCGAAGGCGGTGCCGAGCCCGCCTTCGATCTTGGCCAGCACCTCGTCGGTGAAGCCCTTGGCCTTCAGCGTCGCGTGGTTGATCGCCGGCGCCTGCTGCAGCGAGCCGTGACCGACCGCGTAGGCCTCGATCTCGGCGATCTGGCTTTCGCGTGTAGCCGAGCGTAGCGCAGCGCCTCCGGCACGGCCTGGTTGATGATCTTGAAGTAGCCGCCGCCGGCGAGCTTCTTGAACTTCACGAGCGCGAAGTCCGGCTCGATGCCGGTCGTGTCGCAATCCATGACGAGGCCGATGGTGCCGGTCGGCGCGACCACCGTCGACTGCGCGTTGCGGTAGCCGTGCGTCTTGCCGAGTGCCGAGCGCCCGATCCCAGGCCGCTTTGGCGGCCGCGATCGAGACGCTTGTCCGGGCAGATCGGCGTGATCGAGCGGCACCGGCGTGATCGCTGAGCTTCTCGTAGCCCGTGCGCCTCGCCATAAGCCGCGCGGCGATGGTTGCGCATGACGCGCAGCATGTCCTGGCTTGTTCGGCTCGTAGCCCGGGAACGGCCCGAGCTCCTTGCGCCATCTCGGCGCTGAGTCGCATACGACGACGCCCGTCATGATCGCCGAGATCGCGCCGCAGATGCGCGCGGCCCTCATCGCGAGTCATAGCGGAATGCCCGACGCCATCAGCAGGCCGCCGATGTTGGCGAAGCCGAGGCCCAGCGTGCGGTAGCGATAGGACAGCTCCGCGATCTGGCTTCGACGGGAACTGCGCCATCAGCACCGAGATTTCGAGCACGATCGTCCACAGCCGGCAGGCATGCTCGTAAGCTTCGATGTCGAACGACTTGTCCGTCGCGGCGGAACGTCATCAGGTTCAGCGAGGCGAGATTGCAGGCCGTGTCGTCGAGGAACATGTACTCCGAGCACGGGTTCGAGGCGCGGATCGGACCCGATTGCGGGCAGGTGTGCCAGTCGTTGATCGTGGTGTGGAACTGGATGCCGGGATCGGCCGAGGCCCACGCGGCATGGCCGATCTGGTTCCCACAGATCGCGTGGCCTTCAGCGTCTTGGTCACCTTGCCGTCCGTGCGCGCGGTCAGCTTCCAGTCGCCGTCGGCTCTCAACCGCGTTCAGGAACTCGTCCGTGACGCGCACCGAGTTGTTCGAGTTCTGGCCCGAAACCGTGAGGTAGGCCTCGCTATCCCAGTCGGTGTCGTAGGTGGCGAACTCGATGTCCTTATAGCCCTGCTTGGCGAACTGGATGACGCGCAGCATGTAGTTCATCGGAACCTGATCGCGGCGGGCTTCCTTGATGGCAGCCTTGAGCTTGGGGTTCTTCGCCGGGTCGAAGCACGCGTCGCCGTCTGCTTCGCAGTTGACGCAAGCGGCCATCACGGCCTTGAGCCGCTTCTGGCAGATCTTGGAGCCCGTCACGAGGGCCGCGACCTTCTGCTCCTCCTTCACCTTCCAGTCGATGTACTCCTCGATATCGGGATGATCGACGTCGACGACGACCATCTTGGCCGCGCGCCGCGTCGTGCCGCCCGACTTGATGGCGCCGGCCGCGCGGTCACCGATCTTCAGGAAGCTCATCAGGCCCGACGAACGCCCGCCGCCGGAGAGCTTCTCGTTGGCGCCGCGCAGTGCGCGAGAAGTTCGAGCCCGTGCCCGAGCCGTACTTGAACAGGCGCGCCTCGCGCACCCACAGGTCCATGATGCCGTTCTCGTTGACGAGATCGTCCTCGACCGACTGGATGAAGCAGGCGTGCGGCTGCGGATGCTCGTAGGCCGAGGACGAAGCCGTCAGTTCGCCTGTCTGACGTGGTCGACGTAATAGTGGCCCTGGCCGGGACCGTCGATGCCGTAGGCCCAGTGCAGGCCGGTGTTGAACCACTGCGGCGAGTTCGGCGCCGCCATCTGCATGGCCAGCATGTAGCGGTGCTCGTCGAAGAACGCGCTGGCGTCCTCCTCGGTCGTGAAGTAGCCGCCCTTCCAGCCCCAGTAGGTCCACGTGCCGGCGAGACGGTCGAACACCTGCCGGGCATCGCTCTCGCCGCCGTCCGCTCCTTCTCGGGGAGATCGTCCAGCGCCGTCTCGTCGGCCACCGAGCGCCACAGCCACGACGGAACCTGCGTCTCTTCGATCTTGCTTCAGGCGCCTTGGGCACGCCGGCCTTGCGGAAATACTTCTGCGCCAGAATGTCGGCGGCGACCTGGCTCCAGTGCTCGGGCACCTCGAAGCCGTCGAGGCGGAAGACCACCGAGCCGTCGGGGTTCTTGATCTCGGAAGTGGCGCGCCGGAACGCGATTTTGGTCGTAAGGCGACTTGCCAGCTTCGGTAAATCGCCGCGTGATCTTCATAGTGCCCCCATGATCCGAAAAGGGGGTGCCGTACGAGAAACAAATGCACCCTGATTGCAATCCGCCGTCGCCCTGCCGTGCAGTCCGTTGCCTCAGGCCCATCCACGCGCGCATCGGTGCGGAGACGTCTGACTGTGGCCGTTCCCTCACGGCTGAGACAGGTCGTCCGCAAACTCGAAAACGAGGCCAACAGGCCCGAACAGATGATGGAGAAAGGCGCACCGGAAGCATGACACGTCGATCGGCGGCTGAGAGGAAAGGTGGCGCGATTCGGGCATCCCGTCACGAAGTGTTGGGGGTGTAGGTGGGAGACGGCTACTAGATGTAGTGGTGTGGGTAACTTGGGGATTGACCAGCGCAGTTCGCCTGGATTCTCCGCCTTTTGCGTCTGCCGCGCTGCGGAGGAGGGGGTGTGAATTGACGGATCAACTGATCGTCCGGACCCCACTTTCCATCAGGCTAGGCCGATTCCGGCCACCGCGGTGTGGCCGTTGGGCCGCGGTCCTTGGCGCACTAGACAGCGCCGCCGCACGGTCCTACACGCAAGGCGAGAAACGACACCCGATCGAGGGGCACGAATGGGCCTGTTTACGGAAATTTTCAGCTGGTGGGGCGGCAACACGTGGGGCACGCGCTTCACGCTTTGGCGTCACGGCCGTTTCGTCGGCGAGGACGAGTTCGGCAACCGCTATTATGAGCAGAAATCTGGCCGCCCTGGTCCGCTCGACAAGCCCCGCCGCTGGGTGACATATAGAAGCATGTCCGAGGCGTCGCAAATTCCGCCCGGCTGGCACGGCTGGATGCATCACACGGTGGACGAACCGCCGACCGCCGGGTCCTACACCCCCCGTCCTTGGCAAAAGGCGCACGAGGCCAACCCGACCGGCACGCCGGCGGCGTACCGCCCCGCCGGCTCGATTCTCACAGCGTCCGCGGCCCGTCCGCGTGCAACGGGCGACTATAAACCTTGGCAGCCGGACTAGACCGGAATTGCTATCGTGGCGTGATCTTAGTCGCGACACGATCGCATCCCACTGTGTCGGCTATTGCATCCGTGTTAGTCCAGTCGAAGAGCTTCCTTGGAGAAGCTCCTTGCAATGGTGAGATCCCCGTCAGGTATGGCGCGCCGATTTATTCTGCCAGCGAATGGTCTTGGGCTCGCGATGGCCGCGTCCGTGCTCGTGCCGTGCGCGCACGCCGAGCGCATCGACAATAAAGTCGCCGTATTCTCCGCTCTCGACAAAGTCACGGCCACCATCAAGACGCTCACCGTTCCGCTCAATGAAACGCGCGAGTTCGGCGCGCTGAAGGTGACGCCGCGCGTCTGCTATTCCAGACCACCGACCGAACAGCCCAAGACAACCTCGTTCGTCGAAGTGCAAGAGGTGCAGCTCGACGGCCAGGAAAAGAAGATCTTCTCCGGCTGGATGTTTGCTGAAAGCCCCGGTCTCAATGCCGTCGAGCATCCCGTGTTCGACGTTTGGTTGACCGGCTGCGAGGAACCGAAGAACCCCGTCGCCGCCGCCGCTCCCGCAGACGGCGCCGCTGAGGGCGCGACAGATCCCGCCGCGGGCGAGGCTCCCGTCGATGACTTGCCGCGCCGCCGTGTGCGCCGCTGATCGCACGATCGTGATTTCTTTCTAACAAATCCTTGTGAAACCAGTGCCCGCTGCTGCCGTATATTACGCAACGGCTCTGTGCGGTCTGTGTGCGGCATCACGCACCACCCTTTGCACTTGAAGAGGATGAAAATCGAATGACGCGGCTCTTCACGGCTTTGATGTTCAGCATTGCAATGGCCGGCTCGGCGATCGGTGATGACGTGGCGCCAGACAAACTCGTTGACAGCCTGAATGGCGTCTTCGGCCAGCACGCAAAAACGCGCGCAAGCCACGCGAAAGGTCTCTGCGTCAGGGGCCGCTTCACGCCCTCAGCCGATGCTTCCGCGCTTTCGAAGGTACCGTTCCTGGCAGCACCCGTGCCGGTCCTCGGCCGCTTTTCATTCGGCGGCGGAAATCCGAAAGCCTCCGACAAAGCCAAGTCTCCCCGTGGCCTCGCCCTGCGCCTCGATCCCGACGGCAAGGCCCCGACCGATTTTGTCTTGCTGAGCGCGCCGGTCTTCTTTGCCCGCACGCCGGAGGAAGTCGTGGGTTTCCTGGAGGCGCGTTTTCCCGGCCCCGATGGCAAACCTGACCCGGCCAAGGTGAAGGCCTTTACCGACGCCCATCCTTGGACCGCCAAGCAGGGCGCCTGGGTGGCCTCAAAACCTGTCCCCGCGTCATACGCGGGCCTGCCGTACTTCAGCATCCATGCCTTCGAGGCAACCGCCGCTGATGGCAAAAAGACCGCCGTGAAGCTCAAGTTCGAACCGGTCGCTGGCGAACTGGGCCTTACCGACGACCAAGCCAAGGCCAGGGAAGACGGCTTCTTCACCGCCGAAATCGACGAGCGCTTCAAGGGCGGCCCTGTGTTGTTCACCCTTGTCGCCATCGTTGGCACCCAAGCCGATCCCACCGACGACCCAACGTCGGAATGGCCGGAGTCAGATCGCAAGAAAATCGCGCTGGGCGCACTCTCGATTACCGGCCGCGAAGATGACGCCATGTGCGATGCGACGACGTTCGACCCGACCAATCTGGCCGACGGCCTCGCCGGTTTCCCAGGCGATCAAATCCTACCGGCCCGCTCCGGGGCCTACGCCATATCCCTTGGTCGGCGCAGCCAATAATTAGTAAATCGTCGCTTGTTCCTGCTGGAACAGCGCAGCCCCTTCGGAGTTGCGATGCTGAGTTCAGTTCGGAGGTCCCCTCCAGCTGTCTCAGCGTCGTCTCGAAGGAACCCGCGCCATGACCGATAATCGTCTGATCGCCGCCGATGCGCTTTTCATGGTCTTCTATATCGGCCTCGCCGCCGCCCTGATCGGCGTCCTCGCCGCTATCGGCATCCTGTATGCCGCCGGCTACGAACTTGACACGCTTCATGTCGGAGCTGCCGGGATCGGCGTCATCGGCCTCTTCGTACTGCCGGTCCTGCCCAAACTCTATCGCACGTTGATCGGACAGCCGTTCACGTGGCGCGAAAACACCGTGCTCGGTGGCGTTATCGAGAGCTGATAGATGTCGTCGCAAGCTGGCGCGCAACTGTGGGCGCAAAGTAGGTCAGAATACCGGTAGCGCCTGCGCGCTTGAAGGCGAGCAGGCTCTCCATCATGACCTTATCTGCATCGAGCCAACCGCGCTCCGCTGCCGCTACCAGCATCGCGTACTCGCCCGATACCTGATACGCGAATGTCGGCACCTTGAACGTCTCCGACACGCGCCGCACGATGTCGAGATACGGCATCCCGGGCTTCACCATGACGAGATCGGCGCCTTCCGCAATGTCGAGCGCCACTTCGCGCAGAGCCTCGTCCGTATTGGCCGGGTCCATCTGGTACGTGCGCTTGTCGCCCTTCAGTGTCGACGACGAGCCGACGGCCTCCCGGAACGGCCCATAGAACGCGCTCGCATATTTGGCCGCATACGACATGATCTGCGTGTCGTGATGGCCTGCCGCTTCGAGCGCCGCGGCGGATCGCGCCGATCCGCCCGTCCATCATGTCCGACGGCGCCAGCACATCGCACCCCGCCGCCACCTGATTGAGCGACTGCTTGACCAGCGCTGCCACCGTCTCGTCGTTGAGAATGACGCCATCGCGCACGAGCCCATCGTGGCCGTGGCTCGTGTAGGGATCGAGCGCCACGTCGAGAATGACACCGAGATCGACGCCCGTCTGCTTGATGGCCCGCGTCGCGCGGCAGACGAGATTGTCCGGGTTGAACGCCTCGCGCGCGTCGTCGGTCCTGAGCTTCGGATCGGTGTAGGGAAAGAGCGCCACCGCCGGAATGCCCAGCGACGCCGCCTCGCGTGCCGCTTCGACAATCAAGTCGATCGACAGCCGCTCCACGCCCGGCATGGACGGGATCGGCTCGCGTTTGCCCGTGCCTTCGAGGACGAACAGCGGCCAGATCAGGTCCGACGCCGTCAGCGCGTTCTCGCAGACCAGAGCCCGGGCCCAGGGCGCTCGCCGGTTGCGTCGGGGACGGATGTGCGGATAGCCGCCGGGCGCGCCGGGAAGATTGCCAGCAAGATCGAAAGCGTCGGTCATGGAACGAATGCTCGAATGTGATGTGGTCGCGCGTGACCATAGGGGGATCGCGGCCACGCGCAAGGGGAGCCGACGGCGAGGGTCAACGGTCGAGGCGCTGCTGACGCTCAGTCGCAGATCTTCTTCACCTTGCGCGGTGCCATATCGACATGGAAGTGGTTGCGATGCGCGTTATTCGCCTCTGGCCCGAGTGTCGTGCCGAAAAGCTGGCAGGCTGCCGCATGCGCGCCCTTGAGGAAAGTCTGCATGCGGCGTGGCGGTTCGGCTTTCGTCTCAGGGCCGCCCAGATGCTGCGGCGCTACCCCGAACGAGGGCTTCGCGGCAGGCGGGTCGATCCCGTCGGCGATCGTCTTCCGCACGACGACGCCAGCCGCATCGCTCGCGGCTGTGGCCGGAGCCGTCGTCGGCGCCACCGCCGGCCGCGCGATTTTCGCCGCCTCCGCCGCCGCTTTCTCAGCCGCCTTCTTCAAGGCATCTTCCCGTGCCGCGATATCGCGTTGGGTCTCGCCCCAGCCCGTGAGCACCACCGCTGTCTCACCCTTCGAGGTCACAAAACTTCTGATATCGAGAGCATTCGCGCGACCGTGTTCGGATAGTTTTGTTTTTGTCCGTCCATATGCGTTGCGGCACGAATAATCGCTCATACTCTCGATCTTGATCACATCGGCTCCGAGTGACTTGCGCGCGAGCGGCTGCAGATCCTTAGTGAGCCAGGTGTGCAGCGCGCCGACCATGCCGCATGTGAGGACCGGCGGGGGCGACAGCGCCACCTCCGGCTTCTTGCCGATCGTGATGAGACGCACGGGCGCCGGCGCGCCGCAATCACCTTGCCGGAACGCCGGCTCGGGAATGGTCACCGCATCGATTTTTTCCAAAATGGTCTTGCACATCGCCTGCGCGGCAGCGATCTCCTCGGCCGGCCACTCGGTCGGAATGGGAGCTGGCTTTGCCTTCGCGTCGGCTTCCTCCTTGGCTTCATCGATGGTCTTCGGCCAGACGCCGGGCGCCGCGCCAGGCGCTGGCTTGTTGGCCGATGACGCGGCCGGATTTGTGATTGGCTGTCCCTTGGCATCTTTCGGTTTCTTGAGCGGCAGCGGCACGTCTTCGGCCGCGGCAGGAACCGCGAGCCCGATGGACATCAAAAGCGCAACCGCGGAAACCTTCATGCGTCCGGTCTCGTCTGAAAAAACTCGCTCTGCCAACTTGTTGACCGCGCCTGCAACAGCCGCACCTGCTTATGTGGGTCCTGACCCGGGCCGTCACAAGGCGAATGATCACGAGCCGGAGTACACATGGCGAAAGGGCCACACCAATGTGACCCGCGAGGCGGTTTTCTCCGAACCAGTCGGACTGTATAGCGGTGCGCAGCCGATCACAACCACACGCAGTGGAAACGCTGTCCTATCGGCACAAGCTTGATGCAATCTGTGGAAAGGCCAGCTGTGGAAAGTCGAGGCGTGACCGACGTGAGCGAACCTCTGCAAGACGACATCCGCCTCGAACAGAAAGGTTCCGCGTCCTTGATCACACTGCAGCGCACGCGGGCGCTCAATGCCTTGACGATTGCAATGCGGGCATCGCTGGCGGCGTGGTTCCCGAACTTCTCGCGCGATTCGAACGTCTATGCCGCCGTCATCCGATCCGCCTCGCCAAAGGCCTTTTCAGCCGGATCCGACGTTCGCGAAGTCGTCCAACGCGGCTGGACGGATATGGACGCCGCGCGCCAGACATTCCGCGATGAATACGCGCTCAACTGGCGTCTTGAATGTTTCTCCAAACCCACGGTCTCATTGATCGACGGCATTGTCATGGGCGGCGGCGTCGGCATCTCGCTTTACGGCACTCATCGCGTCGCCGGCGAAGGCTACAGGTTCGCGATGCCGGAAACAAAGATAGGCCTTTTCCCGGATGTCGGCGTCTGTCACGCGTTCTCACGCCTTCCCGATCAGATCGGACAGTATCTCGGCCTTACCGGGCGCACGATCGGCCGCGCCGACGCTTACGCGCTGGGGCTCGTGACCCACTGCATTCCGGTGGCGCATTTCGACGAGATCGTTGCCGGCCTTGCCGACACCTATCCTGTCGATCCGCTCCTCGACGATCGACACGCAGATCCAGGCCCAGGTGAAATCGAAAAAGTGCGCGAGACTATCGCCCGCTGTTTCTCTGCGCCCGATGTCGCAGGCATCATCGACCGCCTCGAATCCGAAACCGGCGCCAATGCCGAATGGGCTAGAGAAACGGCGAAGGAACTGAAAACACGAGCGCCGCTCTCTCTCGCCGTAACGCACCGGCATATCCGCGACAGCGCCTCACGTGATTTGCGCGAAGTGCTGCATCTGGATTTTCGGCTTGCCTGTCGATTTCTCGAAGATCACGATTTCTACGAAGGCGTCCGCGCGGTCGTCATCGATAAAGACAATGCTCCTGCATGGCGGCCCGCGTCGATTGCAGCGCTCACGCCCGCGGCAATCGACAGATATTTTGCCGATGATCCGAATCCAAGCTGGTTGCTTCCCACGCGCCCCGAAATGCAGGCGATGCGGGCCTAATCGAATTTCGTAGAGGTGTTTTTAGCAAATACGATCCAATATCGACTGCATCGAGTTGAGGCAAAAGCGATGTGCTCGCTAAAGACATTTTAAACGAAGCCTAAACAGCGACCCCCGGAACTATTCTTTTACTATATCTATTCAGGTAACTTTTAGTTATTGAAGCTATTCTGCCTGTGAAACCCGGAAAACAAAATCGATCCGGGAGTTGGCGTTCAACAGGTAAGAGGCAGGGCGATGAGTGCTGTTATCGATGCGCGTGCCCGCGCAAAAATACAACCGGTCGCGGAAGAGACGATCCAGGGCGAATATCTCCAGGCGCTCCGTTTAATCGAACGTCTGCACCGGCTGCTGCTGGATGTGATCAAGGATGAGTTCCAGCGCCAGGGCGGATCGGATCTCAATAGCGTCCAGGCACTGCTGATCTACAATATCGGCGAGAGCGAGTTGACGGCAGGCGATCTGAAGCGGGGTGGCTACTACCTCGGCTCCAACGTCTCCTACAATCTCAAAAAGCTCGTCGACATGGGCTACATCCATTACAAAAAATCAGAAACGGACGGCCGCAGTGTCCGCGTGAGCCTGACCCAGAAGGGCCACGACGTCTGCACGGTCGTCAACAAGCTCTATCAGCGTCAGCTGGGTTCGCTTGAAACGGTCGGCAGCGTGGACAACGACGATCTGAAGAGCCTGAATAAGGCGCTGATGCGCCTCGAGCGCTTCTGGTCGCACCAGATCCTCTACCGCCTGTAAAGATCGGCCTTCTCTAAACGACGAAGGATCGCGGAGAGTACCTCCGCGATCCTTCGTCGTTTTGAGGGGCTTTGCAGCGGGTGTTGAAGCGGTCGCCGTTGCACCGCCACCGCGGCCAGCCTATCATCCGGAGCAATTTCTTGTCGCGACCGCCGCGGGGGCTTTTCAAGCGCGGGCGAATATCCCACTGTCCCGGCCGAACCAACCCCGGACCAGCTGTCGATTGATGACATGACGGACGGCCACGCGACCATTTCGATGATCCGCAGGACACCAGCCCGGTGGCTGCCCCCGCTGCTGGCGGCACTACTATTGTCACTAGTGGCCCCCACGGCTCCCGTCATCGCCTTTGACAATGGCATCCAGTTCGGGCCTTCGGGGCAGGGTGCGCAGAGCCCCGGCGCCGTCGATCGCGAATTCGTGCGCGAATGGGAAAAAAACCCGCCTCCGGGTTATCCCACATTGTCGCCGCAGAATGTCGAACCCACAAAAGCTGCCATCAAGACGTATCAGGCAATCGTCGCCAGCGGTGGCTGGGAAACAGTCCCGGCCGTCAAAATGTTCTACGGTGAGACACATTTTGCCGTCGCGGTGCTGAAGCGCCGTTTGGCGGCATCGGGCGAACTGGCTGCTGGCGGCGACGAATCCGAGTATTTCGGCTCCGATCTCGACCTCGCCGTAAAGCGCTTTCAGGCCACCAACGGTTTGACCCCGACGGGCATCGTTGATGAGCGGACTGCCGCAGCACTCAACGTCTCGGCCGAAGCCCGTCTGCGTCAGCTAAAGAACTCGCTTGCCCGACTGCAGGAGTACGTCGGCAGCACGGCCAAACAGAAATACGTCGTCGTCAACATTCCCGCCGCGCAAGTCGAAGCCGTTCAGGGCGACAAGGTCGTCTCCCGGCATACCGGCGTTGTCGGCAAGCCGGATCGGCCGACACCGCTCCTGCGCACCGCGATCCACGAGATGAACTTCAACCCTGTCTGGCGCCTGCCGCCGACCGTCATCACCAAAGACCTCATCCCCCGCGGCCGCGAGATGCAGAAGGAGGGCAAGAACGTCCTCGTCAAGTTTGGCATCGATGCCTATGACGGCGCGGGCAAGAAGGTCGATCCGGAAAAGATCAACTGGTCGTCCGGTCAGCCGGCGGGGCTTTCCTACCGGCAGAAGCCCGGCAAAGACAATCCGTTGGGCTTCCTCAAAATCAATTTCAACAATACCCACTCGGTCTACATGCACGACACCCCGTCGGAGAGTATGTTCGGCCGCAACTTCCGCGCCGCGAGTTCCGGCTGCATTCGGGTCGCCAACATCGAAATTTTGGCGCCCTGGCTCTTATCCGGCACCCCCGGCTGGAACGCCAATCGGGTCGCATCCGTCAAGGAGAGCGGCGAACGAATCGATGCCAAACTCAAAAAGCCGGTGCCACTCTATTTCACGTACCTGACCGCGTGGGCGACCCCGGATGGCGTCATCCAGTTCCGCCGCGATCTCTATGACCGTGACCGCTCCGGTTCCGAGACCGCAACAACGTACTAAAGTTGAATTGCCGGATATCACGCGGCCACGCCGGCATGTGCTGGTTGTGCTCAAGCCCGCGCCCGCCGTGCCGCTTTCCAGCCAGATTGACCTGCAACATGGCGCGGCATTTCGTTTCGCCGGGCGGCATTTGATGCGGATCAACTGGTCGCGTCAGAACAAATGATTTAAACGCCCCGCCCAAGCCATTGCCGGCTCTTTCGCGGCCCATTAGATGCTGGGCAATCGTCGAGAGCCTAACCGGCGTATCTGGTTCAGGAACGGTTCACGGCCGACGCGCGACAACACATATGGTGACCCGTAAAAGGACGCGACACGAAAGCGGTTGATCGGAGAGTTCGAGCCGGGGCATTGTGCCCACCAAGCGGGCGATAACAGCCCCGAAAGGGTCAGGAAACGTGCAGATGGACTATGCCGGGCGGTTCAAGGCGGCACTCGACCAGATCAAGGCCGAGGGTCGTTACCGGGTTTTTGCCGATCTGAAGCGCCAGCGCGGCGCCTTTCCCGCGGCGACACGATTCACCGAGACGACCACACACCCGATTACGGTTTGGTGCTCGAACGATTATCTCGGCATGGGCCAGCACCCCGCCGTGCTCGCTGCCATGCATGAGGCGATCGACGTCGCCGGCGCGGGTTCCGGCGGTACGCGCAACATCTCGGGCACGACGCGCTACCACGTCGAACTGGAACACGAGATCGCCGATCTGCACGGCAAGGAAGCGGCCCTGTTGTTCACGTCTGCGTACGTCGCCAACGATGCCACGCTCTCCACCATCCAGAAGCTTTTTCCCGGCATGGTCATCTTCTCGGACGAGAAGAACCACGCGTCCATGATCGAGGGTATTCGGCGTGGTGGTGGTCGAGAAGCGCATCTTCCGCCACAACGACATCGCAGACTTGGAAGCCAAGCTTGCAGAATGGCCCGTCGAGACGCCGAAGCTCATCGCCTTCGAAAGCGTCTACTCGATGGACGGGCACATCTCGCCCATCGCAGCCATTTGTGATCTCGCCGAGAAATATGGCGCAATGACCTACCTCGACGAGGTTCACGCCGTCGGCCTTTACGGCCAGCGCGGCGGCGGCATCGCCGAGCGCGACGGCGTTATGCACCGCCTCGACATTGTCAACGGCACGCTTGCCAAAGGCTACGGCGTGATGGGCGGCTACATCGCCGCCTCACGCGACGTTTGCGACGCCATCCGCTCATTCGCCTCGGGCTTTATCTTTACGACGTCGGTCGCCCCCGCGATCGCTGCTGGCGCGCTGGCCTCCATCCGCTATCTCAAGACCAGCCAGATCGAACGCGCCCGCCATCAGGAACGCGCCCGGACCCTCAAAGCCAAGCTGAAGGCTGCCAGGATCCCGGTGATGGACAACCCGAGCCACATCGTCCCGATCCTCGTCGGCGATCCTGTCCACTGCAAGGCTGTCACCGACACCCTGCTCGACCGCTACGGCATCTACGCCCAGCCCATCAACTATCCGACCGTCCCCCGCGGCACCGAGCGCATCCGGCTGACACCTTCGCCCCAGCACACGGACGCCCAGATGGATGCCCTCGTCACGGCGCTGTCGGAGCTTTGGGCCGCCTGCCCGCTCTCTCACGGCCAAACCGTCCGCTTGGCGGCTGAGTAACCCTGCGGCCAGCGGCCTCACCGCAAACCGCCACCGGCTCACCCAAAGGGTTGGTCCAACCCACCCCGGGGGGCGTTTCCGGAACTGGAAATTCCTGCGTAGTGTCGTCGCGTAATCGGGGGGGCCGGTTGTGGGGCACGTACACCACGTGGTATTCCCATGGCTAAGACTTTCGTCGAACTCGGGCGTACGTTGCCCACTGGTTCGTCGGGCAACTAAATCGCCGCAGAACACGATCCGCAAAATCAGCGAGGAAACCCATGTTCAATCTCAAGGGCAAAGCAAGCCCGACCGAGCGCTTTTTCAAGGCTCACATCGAGGAGACCGATCCGGAAGTCGCCTCGGCGATCGCCAAGGAGTTCGGCCGCCAGCAGGACGAGATCGAGCTGATCGCCTCGGAGAACATCGTCTCGCGCGCCGTGCTCGACGCCGCCGGCAGCGGTGCTGACCAACAAGTATGCCGAAGGCTATCCGGGCAAGCGCTATTACGGCGGCTGCCAGTACGTCGACATCGCCGAAGAACTCGCCATCGAGCGCGCCAAGAAGCTGTTCGGCTGCGGCTTTGCCAACGTGCAGCCGAACTCGGGCTCGCAGGCCAACCAGGGCGTGTTCATCGCGCTGATCCAGCCCGGCGACACCATCCTCGGCCTGTCGCTCGCCGCCGGCGGTCACCTGACCCACGGCGCGCCGGTCAACCAGTCGGGCAAGTGGTTCAAGGCCGTGCACTACGGCGTGCGGCCCGGAAACGCACCTCATCGACTTGGATGAAGTCGCGCAAGCTCGCCCACGAGCACAAGCCGAAGCTGATCATCGCCGGCGGCTCGGCCTATCCCGCGCATGATCGATTTCGCCGCAGTTCCGCGCGATCGCCGATGAAGTCGGCGCCTACCTGCTGGTCGACATGGCCCATTTCGCCGGCCTCGTCGCGCGCGGGTCTGTACCCCAGCCCGTTCCCGCATGCCCATGTCGTCACCACGACCACCCACAAGACGCTGCGCGGGCCGCGCGGCGGCATGATCCTGACCAACGACGAAGAGCTGGCCAAGAAGTTCAACTCGGCGATCTTCCCCGGGCATCCAGGGCGGTCCGCTGATGCACGTGATCGCCGCCAAGGCCGTGGCCTTCGGCGAGGCGCTGCGGCCCGAGTTCAAGATCTACATCCAGAACGTGGTCGACAACGCCAAGGCGCTGGGCGAAGTGCTCGTCAAGCGTCGGGCTTCGAGCTCGTCTCCGGCGGCACCGACACCCACCTGATGCTGGTCGATCTGCGGCCGAAGAAGCTCACGGGCAACATCTCCGAGAAGGCGCTCGGCCGCGCGCACATCACCTGCAACAAGAACGGCATCCCCTTCGATCCGGAAAAGCCGATGGTCACCTCGGGCATCCGCCTCGGCTCGCCCGCCGGCACCACGCGCGGCTTCGGCGTCGCCGAGTTCCGCGAGGTCGGCCGCATGATCGCTGAAGTGCTCGAAGGTTTGGCGAAGAACGGAGAAGAGGGCAACGGCGCCGTGGAAGAAAAGATCAAGAACGAAGCGACCACCCTCTGCCGCCGCTTCCCGCTCTACGGCTGATCTTTCGATCCGCTCTGACGTTAGCGAGCGCCGGACGGGCAACCGTCCGGCGCTTTGTCGTTGCTGACATGTGTATTGCGGGGGAATCGCATGCAACACAGGGGACAACGCGAAGCCAAACACCCTAAATAATTTGACCGAAGCTCCGATTCTAAAGGCCCAACCGATGCGCTGCCCTTACTGCGCCTGCGAAAATACGAGCGTGAAGGACAGCCGCCCGACGGACGAGAACGCCTCGATTCGCCGCCGCCGCGAGTGCCCCGACTGTGGCGGCCGCTTCACGACCTTCGAGCGCGTGCAGCTGCGCGAACTCATCGTCGTCAAGCGCTCCGGCCGCAAGGTCACGTTCGACCGTGACAAGCTCATGAAATCGGTCACGATTGCTACCCGCAAGCGCCCGATCGACGACGACCGCATCGAGCGCATGGTCTCCGGCATTGTCCGCCAGCTCGAAAGCTCCGGCGAAACCGAGATCCCGTCGTCCATTATCGGCGAACGCGTCATGGAGGCTCTGCGCGGCCTCGACCCCGTCGCCTATGTCCGCTTCGCGTCCGTCTACCGCGACTTCACTGAAGCCGCCGACTTCCAGGAAGTGCTGGGCGAAATCGCCGGCGACGACACCGTCATCCCCCTCCACACCAAGCGCCTCGGCGGCTAACCTCATCGAACCCTTGTGATTTGACTGAGGCCGGTGGCAAACTCTCGCGCATGAGTGGCCGCCCCCCATCCGCCTTCGACCTCGACATGATGCGCATCGCGCAGCGCTTAGCGGCCCGCGGTCTCGGCAACACCGCGCCCAATCCAGCTGTGGGCGCCGTTATTGCGAACGAAGCAACCGGCGAAGTCATCGCGCGCGGCTGGACGCAACCGGGCGGCCGCCCTCACGCCGAAACCGAAGCGATCCGCCGCGCTGGCGTCCGTGCCCGTGGCGCAACGCTCTACGTCACGCTCGAACCCTGCGCGCATTTCGGCAAGACGCCGCCCTGCGCCGACGCCATCATCGCAGCGGGCCTCAAACGCATCGCCGTCGGCACCCGCGACCCCGACCCGCGCACAGCCGGCGAAGGCATCGCGAAACTGCGCGCCGCCGGCCTCGCCGTCATCGAAAACGTGCTCGAACCGGAATCGCGCTGGCTGACCCTCGGTCATATCCTGCGCATCACGCAAAAACGCCCGTTCGTGACGCTGAAGATCGCCACCGCAGCGGACGGTCTCATCACCCCCGGCGATGGCACCGCCCCGCGCTGGGTGACGGGACCTGAGGCCCGCGCCGCCGGCCACAAAATCCGCGCGGAAGCCGACGCCATCCTCGTCGGTGCCGGCACCCTTCGCGCCGACAATCCGGACCTTACCTGTCGCCTGCCGGGCCTCGCCCATCGATCGCCCGTGCGCGTCGTCCTCGCAGGCCGCGCGCCGCTCGATCCGTCGGCAAAGCTATTCGCGACCGCGGCCCAAGTACCTGTGCTGATCGTCCGCGCGGGAGCAGCACTCCCTTCCGATCGCGACCTGGCCGCAGCCGGCGCCGACGTTCTCGAATTGCCCGACGGCAGCATTCCCGCCGTGCTCGAAATGCTGGCTGCCCGCGGCATCACACGACTGCTCGTCGAAGGTGGCCCAGCCGTCTGGCGCAGCATGGCTGACGCGGGCCTCATCGACGAAGTGACGCTTTTCATGGCTGGTCCGCCCGATGAGCAAAAAGCAGCCTCAGCCCTGCAACACCACCTCGGCAGGTTGAGTTTGCAAAAGACCGATTGCCGCCTCGTTGGTTCCGATACGATGTGGCGCTTGCGCCCGACGGGCGCCTGAGCGACATGAGCCATCCCGCCAGCCGCAAGGCCGCACCCAAGATCACGGGCCGGCACCGCAGGATCACGACGACATGTTCACGGGCATCATTACAGATATTGGCGAGGTCATCGGCCGCGAAGGCGGTCGCTTCGCCATTCGTTCGAACTACGATGCCTTGAGCATCGACCTCGGCGCTTCGATCTGCTGCGACGGCGTCTGCCTCACGGTCACATCCGTGCGCCCCGACGGCAAAGGCTCGGCCTTCACGCTCGATGTCTCGAATGAAACGCTCTCGAAGACGACGCTCGGCGAATGGGTGCCCGGCCGCACCATTAACCTCGAACGAGCGCTGAAAGCAGGCGACGAACTTGGCGGTCACATTGTTTCGGGCCATGTCGACGGCCTCGCACGCATCCAGTCGGCGGTCCCCGACGGCGACAGCGTCCGCTATGTTCTGGAGGCACTGCCCGAACTCGCCCGCTTCATCGCCCCCAAGGGTTCCGTGGCCCTCGACGGCACCTCGCTGACGGTCAACGAGGTTGCCGGAAATCGCTTCGGAATCGATCTGATCCCCCACACCTTGACCCAGACGACGTGGGGGCGCAAAAAGCCGGGCGACCTCGTGAACCTCGAGATCGATATGTTCGCGCGCTATGTCGCGCGGCTTCTGGAGTTCCGTCCGTGAGTGCAACGAAGACGAGCGGCCTCAGTCCGGCTGTAACGCCCAAGCCCGCCTCTGCCGTATCCCCGACGCACGAGATCGTCGAGGAACTGCAGAACGGACGCATGGTTGTGCTCGTCGATGCGGAAGACCGCGAGAACGAAGGCGATCTCGTCATCGCCGCGCAGATGGCGACACCCGACGCGATCAACTTCATGGCGAAGTTCGGCCGTGGCCTCATCTGCCTTGCGCTGACGCCAACCCGCGCCGCGACGCTCGGCCTCGAGATGATGGTGCGCAACAATGGCTCGCGCAACCGCACCGCATTCACCCAATCGATCGAAGCCCGCGAAGGCATCTCCACCGGCATCTCCGCCCACGATCGCGCCCGCACCATCTCCACGGCCATCGATCCGACGAAGGGTTCCGACGATATCGTCTCGCCCGGCCACGTCTTCCCGTTGATTGCCCGCGATGGCGGCGTGCTGATCCGCGCCGGCCACACGGAAGCCTCCGTCGATCTAGCCAAGCTTGCGGGCCTCGCGCCAAGCGCCGTCATCTGCGAAATTATGAACGACGACGGCACCATGGCCCGCATGCCCGACCTCGTCGAATTCGCCAACCTTCACAGACTGAAGATCGGCACCATCGAGGATCTGATCGCCTACCGTTTGAGAAACGATCGCCTTGTCGAGCGCGTCGCGGAAACGCGCTTCGACAGCGCTTTCGGCGGATCGTTCGATCTCAAGGTCTATGCGACGACCGTCGACCACGCCGAACATTTGGCGATCGTGAAAGGCAACATCAACAACGGTACTGATCCCGTGCTCGTGCGCGTGCACGCAGTCAATGTTCCAGCCGATCTCCTGGGCCTCGGCGAAACCAAGGACGGCGAAAGCGCCATCGCCAAGTCGATGCGTGCCATCGAGCGCGAAGGCCGTGGCGTGGTCGTGCTCATTCGCGATCTGGGCGCCAAGAGCGTGTCCGACTGGATCAGCCGCCGCAGAGCCGGCAGCGGCGCATCCCCCGTCAACCGCCGTCAGGTCGAAACCGGCATCGGCTCGCAGATTCTTCGCGACCTCGGTGTCCGCGACATGGTGCTCCTGACCAATTCGCCCGAGCAGGTCTACATCGGCGTTGAAGCCTTCGGGCTTCGGATCGTCGAAACCCGAGCGATCGAGTAGCCCCCATGGTTGACCGCTCAGAAGATGAACGGACTGCGGCGGGAACGCTGCGATTGGCCCGCGGCGCCCGTGTCTTGATCATCGAGTCGCCGTATTATGCTGAAATTCATAGCCACTTGCTCACAAGCGCGCTTAAGGTTCTCGCCGACAACGGCTGCGACGCCGATCGTGTCTCGGTCGCCGGCGCACTCGAAATTCCGCAGGCTCTCGCAGCCGCCGTCGCAGCAGGTGCGATCGGCGGAGACGGCAAGCGCTACGCCGGCGCCATCGCGCTCGGATGCGTGGTCCGCGGCGAGACTTCGCACTACGATATCGTCTGCAACAGCGCCAATCACTGGCTCATGGAGACCGCAATTCGTTATTCGATCCCAGTCGGCAACGCCATCCTTACCGTCGACACGCGCGAGCAGGCGCTGGCGCGTGCAGCCGGTGGTGCGCCCACAGGCAAGGGCGGCGATGCCGCGCGTGCCTGCCTCGGCCTCATCGCGCTGAAGCAGGGCTTTGCGGGGGCACCCGCATGACCGCCATCCCCAAGAAATCCGCAGCCAAAGGCGCCACGCCGCGATCGAAGGCGCGCATGGGTGCCGTGCAGGCGCTCTACCAGATGGAATTGGCGGGCGCCGACGTCTCCGAGGTCGTCGACGAATTCGAGCGCCTGCGCTTCAACAAGCCGGATGATGCCGCGCCTCGTGAAGAAGACGACGCGGCTGCCGATTTGGAAGAAGCCGATGCAATCTTTTTTTCCGAAATCGTGCACGGCGTCGTCCGCCGCCAACGCGATATCGATCCGATGGTGCACGAGCAGCTCGCCACTGGCTGGCGCCTCGTGCGCGTCGATGCGATCCTGCGCGCGATCCTGCGTGCGGGCTCATTCGAACTTCTTGAACGCCGCGACGTACCCGGCCGCGTGGTGATCAATGAGTACATCAACGTCGCGCACGCGTTCTTCGACGAAGATGAGCCGCGTGTGGTGAACGGGGTGCTGGACAAGCTCGCCCGCAAACTGCGCGCCGAGGAGTTCGAGCGCAAAGCCCCCGCAGGCAAATAAGTCCGGAGCCGGACACGCTCGCGCGCGGTTCTGACGTGGGGGAGGCAGCGCCGTGTCTGGCACAATCTCGAGCGAAGAGGATCTGATCCGAACGTATCTGGCGCCTCTCGCCTGCGCCAACGAGGGCGCTTTCGGCTTGAGCGACGATTGCGCGATCTACTCGCCCTCTCCCGGAACGGATCTTGTCATCTCGACGGACGCCATCGCCGCCGGCGTGCATTTCTTCCCCGACGATCGGCCCGAAGACATCGCCTGGAAAGCGTTGGCCGTGAATATCTCCGACCTCGCCGCCAGTGCGGCGACGCCCCGCGTCTATCAAATGGCGCTTTCGTTTCCCGATGCGCCGACACATGCCTTCATGGAGCGTTTTGCCAGCGGCCTCGCCGACGCCCAGTCCGCTTTCGGGATCGTTCTCTCCGGCGGCGACACGGATCGGCGCCCCGGTCCCATGACCGTCACCATCACCGCGATCGGCGAAGTGCCGGCAGGCTTTCGCCTGACCCGCGACGGCGCTCGGCCGGGTAACGCGCTTTTCGTCACCGGAACGCTCGGCGATGCGTCCTGCGGCCTGAAGCTGCGTCGCGGCGATGAGGAGGCCCGCATCTGGCCGTTGGCCTCCAACGAACGTGCCGAACTGATCGCGCGCTATTTGCGCCCGCGCCCGCGCCTCGACATAGCCCCGTTGCTTCGGCGCGTCGCCACCGCCGCCATGGACCTCTCCGACGGTCTCGCCAAGGATCTGGGCCGCCTCGCCGCCGCTTCTTCAGCCGGCGCCGTGATCGAACGCGCGTTGCTTCCCGTCGCACCCGCCGTTCGCCGTCTCGCCCTGGCCGATGGCTCTATCGATCAGCTGATTCTGGGCGGCGGCGACGATTATGAACTGCTGTTCGCCGCCTCACTCGAACATCAAGCCGAAATCACAGCCTGGGCCGCTGCAGCCGGAACGCCGGTCACACGGATCGGCACGATCGCTGCGACACCCGGTCTGCTCTTGCGGACGGCCGAGAGGGATGTGCATCTTATGCCGGCGGGCTGGGAGCATTTCTGATTGATCGAGCGGGAGGACGCTTCGCCGCAGACTACGGATTTTGCAGGAGAGTTAGCGTTTTGTCCGACCCGCTGTGTCCCGGAACTGCTTGCGCGGCGACCTTCCTTTGGCCACATCCTTGACGGAATGCTGCGTCGCAAGACTGAACGGCGGCCTGAGGCGATTGGGATTGGCTGGCGCCGCCGGCGCGAGGGAAAGATTCGTTGGAAATGCATGACGTGACGCCCACGCCGCGCAAGGCTGCCACAGGCCTCGCACGCGTGCTCTTCATCCGCATCCGGCAAGCAGGCGCCGCCGCCCTGCTCGCGGCGATTGTATCACTTGCCCCGCCGTCGAGCGAGGCGGGCGCCGAGACATGGTGGGACGGCATCCAAGGGTTTGGCACTCCCGATTTCTCCGGCAAGCGCACCACCGAGCGCACGCCCATCAAGCCCGACGTCGTCAACGACCTTCGTCCCGGCGCGACACCCCTTCGCAGTGATGAGATGATCGCCTTCATCGACAAGGCCATCGTCCAGTATCAAGCAATCGCCAATAAGGGCGGCTGGCCGCAGGTCCCCGGCAATCGCATGATGCGCCCTGGTGACGACGACGAGCGCGTGCCCGCACTGCGCCGCCGTCTGCGCATGACGGGTGAACTCAAGGGCTCCAGCTCGGGCTTTGAAGACTTTAACTTCGACAGTACGACCGAAGAAGCCGTCCGCCGCTTCCAGGAACGTCATGGCCTGCGTGTCAGTGGACGCGTTGATCAGCCGACACTCGCGGCCCTGAATGTTTCCGCCGACGAGCGTTTGAAGCAACTCGAACTCAATCGTCAGCGCATTTTCGCACTGCTCCAGCAGCCGATCGAAGAACGCTACGTCCTCGTTAATGCGCCGGCGTTCCAGCTGGAAGCTGTCGAGCGCTACGAGGTCGCGCAGCGCCACCGCGTCGTCGTCGGCCGTCAGCAGCGCGAGACGCCCGAACTGCGCGCTACGATCAAGGCGCTCAACTTCTTCCCCCACTGGCGCGTACCCGACAGTGTCGCCCAGCTCGATGTGTTCCCGCGCCTCGTGAAAGAGCCGGAATACCTCGAGAAGGAAAAAATCCGTGTTGTCATGAACGACTTCAACGGTCCTGAAATCGATGCGACGGCCATCGATTGGTCGACGGCGGATGCCTCGAAGGTGAAGTTACGTCAGGAACCCGGACCGCAGAATGCGCTCGGACTCGTGCGCATCGACATGCAGAACGAGCATGGCGTTTACATGCACGACACGCCTCTGAAGACGCTCTTCGATCAACGCGCCCGCGCCTTCAGCGCCGGCTGCGTGCGCGTGCAGGATGTGTTCAAGCTCGTGTCGTGGATCGCGAAATACGAACCCGGCTGGGAAAACCCCGGTCAGGTCGACGCCGTCATCGAAGGCGGGTTACCGGTCGACCTGCAACTCACCCGCCCGATCCCGGTTTATTTCACCTACATCACCGCCTGGGCGGAACAGAACGGCTCCGTGCAATTCCGAACCGACATCTACAACCGGGACGGCCAGCCCTTCGCCGAAGCGGCCAAGGCGGTTGATCCCGACGCCCCTCCGCCACCCTCCGGCGGTTTGGCCCCCTGAGGACCCCGAACCAAGACGCCGCTCTCAATTCGCAAACGCCAGCAATCGTCAGACCGGCCCACGGTTTGGCGATTTTGCTATTTGAAAACTGTGCAAGGGGAAGGACTGGCTCCGCGGGTAGGGCTCGAACCTACGACCGTCCGATTAACAGTCGGATGCTCTACCACTGAGCTACCGCGGAACAGGCACGCCTTGAGGACGTTGGGGCTGATTAGCAGAACCAAACCGGTGAGAGAAGTACTTTTCCGTCGCGCGCCAACACGAGTTTAGAAGCCCGGCCACACAGGCGCGGCGAAAGTCCATAAAGCAGAGATTCAACGATTAGAGTTGGAGGCCACGCCCGGAATTGAACCGGGGTACGCGGATTTGCAGTCCGCTGCGTCACCACTCCGCCACGTGGCCTCTGGTCCGGGGATTGCCGCTTCGCAAAAGCCGGTATGATCCGTCTTTCGGGAGTGTGCCGGGCGGGTCCTGATCCGGAGTGCGGGCATCTAGCACGGGAGGCGAACGCGGCACAAGGGAAGGCATGCGCCGGCAGGAAAAGAGTTGCTCATCATGCCCGCGGACGTGGTGAGCTAGGGCAAATTGCGGTATGGGCCGGAGCGGTGGGCCGCACTATGGTCTGCCCGCGTCCGAGGCAATGGGTACCGCACATGTCCGATCTCTCGCTGCAGCGCCAGAATATGGTGGAATCGCAGGTCCGTCCCAGCGATGTCACCGACCGGCGTATCCCACGCGCAATGAACGCTGTCCCGCGCGAAGCTTTTGTCTCCGCTGCGCGCCGCAGCCTCGCCTACCTCGACATCGACCTGCCTCTCGACGTACCCGGTTCGGCTTCGTCCTCCCGCGTGCTGCTCGCTCCGCGCACGTTCGCCAAGCTGCTGCAACTGGCCTCGATTGAGCCGACCGATGTGGTTCTCGATATCGGCTGCGGCACCGGGTACTCGTCAGCCATTCTGGGCCGCCTCGCGCAGACGGTTGTCGCACTCGAAAGCGAATTGGCGCTCGCGCAGGAAGCAACCCGTGTGCTGCAATCGCTCGGCGCCGACAACGTAGCTGTAATCCACGGAAATCTGCCGGCCGGCTATCCCGCCGAGGGTCCGTTCGATGTCATGGTCATCGAGGGCGCGGTCGCCGCAGTGCCCGCCGCTCTGCTAGGACAACTCAAGGACGGTGGCCGACTGGTCGCCATCGTCTCGGACGGTCGGACGGGCCGCGCCGCGGTCTGGCAGCGTAGCGGCAGCGCCGTGTCTGAACGCGACGGTTTCGATGCCGGCGCCCCGTTTCTTCCGGGCTTTGAGCCGGTTCGCCGCTTTGTTTTCTAATGATAGTCAGGAACTTTCCTGCTGTGTGATCCCAGCCACGCTGCCTCGGATTCCGCACGGATCAATCAAACAATGCCCACGTTTCGGGTAAACCCGATGAGCGGCTCCAGCGAATTGAGTTAGCAGTGGTGTTGACGAGGTTGCCGCAAACCCGGACACTTATCCGGTGGGGAGTTTGTGGCCGGGCCGAGTTTCGGAACGGGGGGATGTTTTGATTAGGCCATTACATCGGGTTAGCACGCGTCGAACGACGTGGATGCTTCCGGCGCTCGCCGTTTCTACGGCGGCGGTAATGGTTGCCGCCTTCTCACCTTCCCCTGCGCTCGCCCTGACCCTCGATGAAGCTTTGGCTTCGGCTTACGAATACAATCCGCGCATCGATGCCGAGCGCGCCCGCCTGCGCGCCACCGATGAAGAAGTGCCGATTGCCCAGTCGGGCTATCGCCCGGACATCGGCGCATCGGCCGACGCGGGATACCGCAATACCGACATCCGCCCGGGCGGAAATAGCGATCGCAAGCCGCGCGGCTACGGCGTCAACCTCACGCAGCCTATTTTCCGCGGCTTCCAGGTCACGAACGCGGTAAGCCAGGCCGAGTCGTTCGTTCGCGCCGGGCGTGAAAACCTGCGCGTCGTCGAGCAGGAAATATTGCTGGAAGCCGTCACGTCGTTCATGGACGTCGTGCGCGATCAGGCAATCGTGCGGCTCAACGAAAACAACTTGAAGGTTCTCGACGAAGAGCTCAAGGCGACAAGGGACAGATTTGCCGTGGGCGAAGTCACGCGCACCGACGTCGCCCAGTCCGAAGCTCGCCGCGCCGACGCCGTCGCCCAGCTCGATCAGGCGCGCGCCAATCTGCAGACCAGCCGAGCTGCGTTCGAGCGGACCGTCGGCCAGCCCGCAACGGGGCTCGTTGAACCGTCGTTGAAGCTCTCGATGTTGCCGCAGTCTCAGCAGGACGCTGTGAACATCGGCACCCAGGAAAACCCGAACGTGGTCGCCGCGCTCTACAATGAGCAGGCCGCCCGCTTCAACGTCGATCGTATCCGCGGTGCCTTGCTGCCGCAGGTTCAGGTCGAAGCTGACTATGACAACCGTTTTGACGAGACGGCGGGCATAGCCGAAACGCAAACAGCGCAGGTGGTCGGCCGCGTCACAGTGCCGATCTATCAGCAGGGTGGCATCATCTACGCCCAGGTTCGCCAGGCCAAGCAAGAGCACCTCGCCCGTCTGCAGGACATCGAGCAGGCCCGCGTCGTTGTCAAAGCGAACGTCATTGCAGCCTGGTCGCAGTTGATTGGCGCCCGTGCGCAGCTTGAAAGCGCCAAGGCGGCCGTCGATTCGAACACGATCGCCTTGACCGGCGTCCGCGAAGAGGAGCGCGTCGGCCAGCGCACCCTCATCGAAGTCTTGAACGCGCAGCAGGAACTGCTGAATTCACAGGTCAATCTTGTCACTACGCGGCGCAACGTCATCGTTGCCGCCTACGGCCTCCAGGCGGCCCTCGGCCGCCTCGATGCCCTCAGCCTCGGCGTCACCGGTACGGTATATGACCCTGAAGCCCACTATGAAGAAGTCAACCGCAAGTGGTTTGGCCTCTCGATCACGCACGAAGACGGCCGTCATGAGCGCCTCGACATCGATCCCGGCGCGATGAAATAACTCCGTTCTCTGACCCTCAGGAATAAACACAATTCCGCCGCGATTGGCGCTGGTGCCACGCTGTTGGTGACGGCGTGTTGTCCTTAGCGCGAACTCAGCGTTACACCCGAAATCTGTCGAAGCCTGAACCTATTGAGATTCCCGCTGCGACAATCGCCGCCGGCATGGCAGCGGTGCAGTCGTCAGTTTTTTGTTGCCACGCGGCGCTTTCGCCACACCTTCGCCCCGCGTCCACCCTAGAAAAATCAACGAAGCGCCGGGATCGGGGGAGGGCGGATAAATTCCTCCGTACCGATGGCGCTTCTGGGACGATCCACGGGGGGGCGGATCAGCGAGTGAAATTCTCGCGAATATCCGGTCTCGGGAACCGTTTCTCTTTTCCAGCCCTGACTTGAGCAGGGTTTTGTAAGCGTGCGTCAGCGAGGTCGATCATGGAACTGACGGAGAAGAACGGTCATGCGAGCATCGAGGAGATCCTGGCGTCGGTGCGCCGGATTATCGCCGAGGAACCTGGCAGCGGCGCTCCGCTGATTGATCTCAATGCAGCGGTCCAGCACCCGCGGGGTGATGGTCTGCTCGACGACCCCAGCGACTTCGACCTGCCCTCGATGTTTAAATCTCCCGCCCCGGCAACAGCGGACAGACCCGCTCCTTTGTTTGGTCGCCTGAGTGAAGCGATACGTGCCGCTTCAACCGGCAATGGTCATGCGACGGATACTGCTCGGTCGGATCAGTCGTTGAGTGCATTGAAGCTGCATCGCGTCGATGCGGGCGAAGTAGGCGGCGCGCCGCACTTCCTCCTCTCGACGTTCCACGAAACAACCACACCTCGCGCCGACGAGATCGCAGCAGCCGCCGCGGCAGATGCCGCGCCAGGTGT
>CAVQMH010000019.1:0-71386 GCA_963713575.1 uncultured Alphaproteobacteria bacterium | reverse complement strand
GGCGCTCCTGGTGGAAAAATCGACAAGGTCTCAAGGTGTAAGGCTAAGCAACACCCATGGTTGTGTTGAAACAATCGATCGAGTTGGCGATGTCGCTTTTGCTTCGCCGCTTGGTTATGTAGTCAAGCCAGCCGTGGAGATCGGAGCAGGGCTTGATAGCGTCTTTTTTGTTGGCCCAGGTTGTCGCCTGCCATTGGCTTTCAATTTGGGCCACAAACTGTTCGCGCGTGACATCCGACCCACACGTTGACGGTCGCGAAGCCGGTGAAGACAGAGGACGGTGGCAAAGAGCTGAGGCAGGACGCCTTGAGCCCATGGTGGCGCGAGGACGTGTTGGGCATCATTGCGCTCACGGTCCGCGTCGGTGGTCGGGCAATCGAGTTCGAGAGGGGCTAGATGGCGATCGTGGTGCCCGGTATGGATCAGCTTGGGCCGACCATCGAGACGGTCATTGCAGCCGTGCGGACCGGCGAACTGGATGAGCTGCTATCGCAGCAGTCGAAGGCGCGTGACATACCAAAGAACAAACGGGCTGCTTGGGGGCGAATTGCGGGTGGAAAGCATGTTTCCAACCGAGAATTGACAGGTCCGTTGGTGTGGCGAAATCATGTGGCTGTGATGCCGGCGCTTCCAGACACCTCCGAACGAAATCGGTTTTGTGCAATCCGGAATGTACCGAAAGGTTGTGAGGCTCGGCAACACAAGGACTAAGGGCGCGTGATTGAACGATGTCGTTGCCTAGACGTCATTTCGGATCTCAAGGCAACGCGAGATCCGGGCTTTGTTAGCAAGCTGCAGCACTATCGATCGCGCTGACACTGCCGCACTCAACTCACGCTTGAGGTCCTTATGTAGGGCTCTGGGATCCCATAAGGGATCTCGGGGCCTTGCTTTTTGAGCCGGGGCAGTGGGTGTATCTTTTGACTGCGAGAGCGCACGACGTGCCAAAGGCCAAGCGGGCAGCGTAGGGCGACTGTAACGAGAGCAAGCGTCGCGTTGACCGTCGCAGCTCTAATTGCTCCCACACGGCGAGGGGCATGGTTAGCTAATTTATAACGGCTTAGATCCTTGGCATTTGAACAAAGAGCCGCTCGAATTACGAGAGCTATGCTCGTTCGGCTTTAGGCTTGAAACCGTCTTCATCGTGCTTTCGACGTCGGTGTCGGTTACACATATGTCGATCGGCTTCGCTTGCGCGCGACCGACGTGAGGCGAGTGCTGTCATGAGTGTTGAGATCGTCGAAATCATTGCGGTGACGTTTGCCGTCTGGATCATTGCTGCGCTTTTCGTGGCTGCGCGAGCCAAGCGACGCCGAGAGGCTGAAACAGCAGAGAACAGACGCTACGACGGTGTTTGGCCCTGACGCGAAACATGTCGGTCTCGGGCGAATGGAGCCGGGGTCAACAAGGCGGAAAGTCAGAGTTATATCGTCGGGCGCGTCAATGACTACAGCTCTCATAATGTTCGCGCTGCTCGGCTGGGTTGTCGTGTGTTGGGCCCAGTACCGCTTTACGGCGAACCGTCACCGTGCTGCCGATTATGAGCGTCGCAAGCGCCGCTGAGATTAAATCGTAGGAGTTATGCAAAAATGCGAGTTGGACGACCTATTGGCTCAGCAGACGAAGTTGCCAAACATGCAGAAGGGCAAGCGGGCAGCGTAGCGGGACCGTGATGCGTAAAATGGGGCCGGAAAGGGCGTCCAAATGGAACATGAGGCTCGTGATTTCTCAGTGTCCTCAATCCTGTATCGATGCCCAATCCACAAGCCGTCCACGGCACGGTCCGGGTTGATATTTGTCAACGGCAGCATGCGACAGCGAGAGCAAGTTGTCTGGGTGCCTGGGCGTTGTGTTGCGTTGGCACGAAGTGTTGGTTGAGTTGGCGTATCTTCTAGACATAAGTGTACTGCGTTTTTCATAGGGCCCGGAGCAACCAAGCTTCGGGCCTTTTCCAGTCCTCGGTCAAAGCGTGGCGCATAATGCGATCGCCGAGCAAATAGAAGCATCGGAGGCATCGTGACAATCGACGAGAGCCCATCAACGGACCGCTGGTATCATCCAAGCGCTGTCTGGCGGTCAATTGCTGATCAGCCGCGCATGTACATGGGAGCGATCGCCTGGCTTGTCGCGTATGTACTGCTCCCAGCGTCGCTACCGTCTGGTCCGAGGGACGCTACAGCATGGTGCTTCGGAGGTTTGGTCTATCTGGCCTTTGCGCTATGGAGCATGAAGCGGCACTCAGTGGAATTGATCAAGGCGCGGGCAGCGCGGCAGGACCAAAGTGGCATCGTGATCCTTGTTCTGATCCTCCTCGCAGTCCTGTTCAGTTTCGTGGCGATTGCCGGTCTGCTGCGCGAGGCAAAGTCGGCGAGCGACGATGCCAAACTGCTCTACGTGCTCATCGCGGCAGCGACCATCTTCATCTCCTGGTCCATGATGCAAGTCGTATTCACGTTCCATTATGCTCATGAACATTACGCTCCACACCACGTTGCTTCAGACGGTGACGGCGGCCTGGACTTTCCTAAGGATACACAACCGGATTATTGGGATTTTCTGTATTTCGCGACTTCAATCGGTGCCGCTTCGCAGACGTCAGACGTCGCGATCACTTCAAAGCGTTTGCGGCGCCTCGTAACGGTACACGCGATCAGCTCGTTCTTTTTCAATGCGATGGTACTTGCAATCACGGTCAATCTCGCCGGCAGTATGATTTAGAGCACCTGGATTGTTCGAGTAGGGACGTCAGGGCTGTCGTTTCTACCGACTGTACGGGACGATCAGGCGGGCAAAATGAAACCCTGAGCATCGCCGGCCGCGGCGCTCAGGGTTCTGGGACAGTACAGGTCGCGGAAGGTGCGATTAGCGGGTCGTCTGTTCAGCAGCCGGTGCGCCACCAAGCTTCATCGGTTCCGGTGCAGCTTCTTCACGGCGGCAAGCGCCAAGAGCAACAGCACCTACGACCAAAGCCAATGCAATTACGTTCTTCATGATATTTCTCCTGTGGAATTGTTTCGTTACGGGGTGAATTTAACTCGATCTGCGCCCGAAAACATGCAGCCGGGTCAACGAATTCCTGATTCGCTATATGGCGATGCTGGACGGACACAGTTTTTGGATGCTGGAAAATTGACTTCGGGGCCCGCGTTACCGTCGCTCTCACTCGTCCCCGATCTGATCGACGCCGGTGCCGCGGTCTTTAAACCGGTTGGGGAAGGTGAGCCCGTGGGCCCGTTGCAGCACAAGGCCAAGGCGCGTGAGCCCAAACGGGCAGCCTAGGCATGGAAGCCAAGGTTGTGCGAACGATTAGTCGAACACCAAAGTGACGACGTATGCGAAACCGAGGACCGAGCCGATACCGACGACGTAGGCCAACAACTCGAACATTGCACGCTCCTCCGCATCGTACTGGTCAGCGTTTGGTCTCGTCGGTCCGCGTCCCAAGCTAGTTGGTAAATTGTTCCCCGCTCGCGTCCGGGTTTTTCCAGCTTACCGCTCGCGTGTCCCAATCCCGGCCGTCGGCGCGATGACTGAGGGCTGGTGCGATCTGGTTGGCGTTCGGTATTGCCAAACGGCCCGCAAAAGCTCGTAGCTCCGCCATGAACGTTTCTCGTCTCTGCTCGTGGGCCTGGATGACGCTGCGAAGTTGAGCAATCAGGCCCATCTCGGCTTTCTCTAAGTCGGCGGCCAGTCGTACGAGTTCGACTTCGTTCTCTCGCGCGTCCTCGAGCATTTGCTGTCTAAATCGTTCGAGTTCGTCTGTGAGCGTTGTCATTGGATGATCCTCGGAAGATTTTGCGCACATGTCACGGCATGTAACCGGCAGGACTGCGTCAGCTACTCAGGGCTGCTAGCGCCCGACGCCTGCTGAAACCGAGCGAGTCCTGTTGCAACATCTGCGCAACGCTCTGAGGTTGGGATTGTCGCTATGTCCCTAATCTCAGCGGCCCAAAACAAACCGTCCTCTTCCAAGATGACGTAGCGGCCACTCAAATCTTCAATCAACCCGCTTCTGATTTTTGGCATTGACCTGTCCTTGCAGCTGAAATGTTTGCAGGCGGCGTACCCAATGAACAGAACTGGCTGCTTAAAATTCCTCGTCAGATTTAGACTGCTGACTGATGTGGCATGATTCCAGCAGCGGCGTCAGGGCTGTTGCATAAGATGTTGAACGACGACAGCAACGGTCGGGCTTGTTTTCGCAAATCATCCTTCCCCAAACGTTGCAGGTTCATGGCGATCTCGCGCGATAGAGGCAGGTGCTTTGCGTAGAACCGTTCAATCTGATCGACGCTCGTGCCGGCATTTTGTTTATGTTGACCTGGCCGTGGGTCCGAATGATTGTCAAATCGCCGTGTGCCGCTGACAGTAGATGTTGCGATCGGTGTGGGTGACGTGTCGTGCTTCAGCCCTGTTCGCTCCATGACGCAGTTGACTGGCGCTAGATGATGCGGGCGGCTATGGCACGGTTTGGATAGCCGGGCAGGAAAATGTAATCCTCACCGCCGACGTCCGGGTATCGGTACCGAATGCGCTCGTACGCTGCTACGGCGTCGGGCATCGAATTGGCGACCTGGAATCCTGTCTTGCCATCGCGCGCATCGTCACGAGCAGCCGTTTTGGTTCGGTCTCGATGGTGATGTCGTTGTGCTTGAGGGGCATAGAGTTCGGTCGTCGTCGGCCGCACGAATGACGACACAGCAAACACGATCAGGCGATACAACTCTTCGGTCGCTTCAATGCCCCGGATCACGACGCGGTCCTGGGTTAACGGCTGGGCGCCAGACAGTAAGGCTTCGAACTCGTCGCGATCGGAGGGGACGAGGGGAGGGAAGCGAAAGAACGAGCGTGGATTGTCTTTCTGACGGATGCGCGGCGTGTCAGGCACCGTGTCGATCCGCCCATCATCCCGCGCCCCTTTCAGCACGTTGCGCAAGGTGGCTATGAGCATGTTGCGCGGGAGGCCGACGGATCAGAGACATCGTCGGCTGAACTCTGCGTCATCTGGTATACTGTGTAGTTAGTGCCAGATCAGGGCGAGACGCATGTATCAGAACATCCTCATCGCAACAGACGGATCCGATTACGCAAGCTGTGCAGTTGCTCAAGGACTTGAGCTTGCTAAGGCGCTCAATGCCCATGTCGTTGCGGTGACGGTTACAGAGCCATGGACAGCCGTCTTGTCAGGTGAAGATGTGCTCGCTTACCCTGAATTAGAGTACGATGCGGAAATGGCCGAAATGGCGTCGCACGCGGTCGCGGCTGTTGCAGAGCGGGCAAAGGCAAATGGAACCAGCTGCGACATGGTTATTGTTCGCGATCAGCAACCAGCCGACGGCATTCTCGCAACGGCCAAAGAGCGGGGCTGTGACTTGATCGTCATGGCCTCTCATGGAAGACGCGGGTTTCAACTATTGCTTTACGGCAGTCAGACACATCGCGTCCTCGCTCAGTCCACGTTGCCGGTGCTTATCTGCCGTCAGCGTTGAGCCCACCTAAGTCGACGTGCGCATCTGAATACTTGCCTCTCTCCGTGCCGTTCTGAGCGATCTGCAGCTGTGAATGCGCGGGCCGGAGGCTGTGCTGACGGCTATGCACGGCGCAGATTTAACGGCTGCTGCGCATGAGGTCGCCTTGTTCGTTGAGGTGGCTCGGACATACGGTCAGATCATTCGCGTTTGAGACTTTGACTTGCCATTACTGATCTAAAACAGAAATTCTAAAAGCAGGTCACGAAGAACGGCGGCGTCGCAAGAGGTCGCCGTTGCTCTTTTCAAGGCCGAACACGCGAAACCTGTAGATGCAAGGTCGGCGTACGACGCACGCGCAAATCCTGGGCTCATAGCTCCGCCGTCGTCGCATTATCGAATTTGAGAGCGATTGTCGCACGCTGTTACGTTTGCCCGTGTTTTTGACTATCTTGGAGGCGTGACCAGCCCAACTAAAGTTCTGGGCACAGGGGGCGGTTTGGGCCAGACGGGTAATTCCATCGCTAATGGCGGTGAGCTTTTTGGTTTGCGTGTATTAATCGCTGAGGACCAGTGGTTGCTGGCCGACACTCTGGCTGTCCTTCTAGAAGAAGAGGGAGCAACGGTCATCGGCCCCTGTCCGACGACAATTAGCGCGATGAAGCGGATAGGCACTGAGCCTGTCGATTTTGCTCTCGTCGACATGGGGCTGAAGGACAGTTTTTCAGATCCCCTTATAGAGAAACTCGAGGCTCAACGAATTCCATATGCTGTGATCACCGGCTTCGAGTTCCTGCCAACGAACGCTCACGAAGGGGCTATTGAGTTGATCAAGAAGCCGATCAAAAGGGACGTCCTGATCAAACTGCTCCGTCCGTTCGCCCGTCGTACTTCGCCCCCGGTCTGAAGTGTTATTACCAACTTCAGTTTTCTATCTTGCGGCATCGAATTGAGCACCACTGCAATCCGCGTGGACAGCGGCAATTGCCTGTTCAGACGCCACACGTTCATGGAAGTAAAGCCTACAGCCGGCTGGCCCGAGGACAGTTCGTTCAAAATGGAAAAAATTTCGGATCAATACCTCCGTCTTGTCATCGATCAGGCGCCGGTCAGCATCGCCATGTTTGATCGCGGACATGCGATATCTCGCAGCCAGTGAGTATTGGATGAGACAACACTGGATTTCCGATCGGCACATTATCGGTCGCTCTCATTATGTCGTTGTTCCGGAAATTCCAGAACGTTGGAAAGTGGTGCACCAGCAAGGTCTTGCCGGCGAGATCATTCGGGAAGAGGAAGACGCGTTTGAGCGGGTCGATGGATCTATTCAGTACCTGCGATGGGAAGTACGTCCGTGGCGGACCGCTGACGGTGTCATTGGCGGCATCATCATCACGACCGAGGATGTGTCTGCGCGGGTCGTGGCGGAACGAGCACTGAAGGCAAGCGAGCAGCGGCTTCGGTTAGCCCTTGACGCGGCGGATATGGGGATTTGGGAATGGGACGTCAGCGCTGGAACGTATCAGTGGAATGACCAGACGTACCGGATGCTCGGCTATGACCCTCAGTCCTTTGTGCCGGATTACAACGCTTGGGCGCGTCGCGTTCATCCTGATGATTTGCCGAGGCTAGCAGCGGAGGCACAGCGAATGATGGAACACCCACGCGAAGCTTTCGCTGAGTACCGAGCTTTTGGACAGAACGACGAGTTACGTTGGCTTGAAGCGCGGGGTCGTTTTGAATGCGACGGGGATGGTCGGCCCAAGCGCTACTACGGTGTTTTGATGGACATCACAGAGCGGAAGCGTGCCGAGGAACGCGATCGGATTTTGACGGCAGAAGTCAATCACAGAGCGAAAAACCTATTGGCCGTTGTGCAAGCGGTTGCGCTGCAGACCGCTGGTGCAGATGATCCAAAGGAGTTTGCTCAGAACTTCAACGATCGTCTGGCAGGGCTTGCCGCAAGCCAGGACTTGCTCGTCCAATCGCACTGGCAGGGTGTGGATGCTGGCGAACTCGTCAGATCCCAGCTTTCTCACTTTGCCGACTTGATAGGTCAGCGTATCCTTCTCAACGGGCCACCAGCGCAGCTCAAGGCCGCGGCAGCTCAAACGCTTGGGATGGCAATACACGAACTTGCGACCAATGCGAGCAAGTATGGCGCACTGTCATCGGCGACGGGGACCATACACGTGAGCTGGGGCATTGTGGAACGGGACCAACAATCTCGATTTACGATGCAATGGGCCGAGACATGTGGGAATCCTATCAAGGCGCCGGAGCGACGTGGCTTTGGTCATTCGATCCTCGTCGACATGGCTGAGTATTCTTTGGAGGCAACGGTGACCCTTTCTTACCCGCCGACAGGACTGGTGTGGCAGCTATCTGCCCCGATGTCCGAAGTGCTTGCGATTGATGAATAGCGGGACCGAAGATGCGCGTATTGATCGTTGAAGACGAGTATCTAATCGCTAGGACTCTCGCGCAGATGCTGACCGACGGCGGGCACGTCGTCACCGGTATTGTGGGATCGGCCGAGAAGGCCATCCAAATGCTGGAGAAGCAAAAATGCGATGTCGCGGTCGTTGACGCAAATCTCGCCGGTTCCTGCGCGGCGCCGATTGGGGCGGCACTTCGCAAGCGTGGAATACCGTTCGTCGTAATCTCTGGCTATTCGAAGCAGCAGCTCTTGGCTGGCTTGCAAGACGCGCCATTTTTACCCAAGCCTGTCAACCCGAGTGAACTGCTTGCCACTGTTTCGGCGTTGGGGGCTGAGACTTGAATTCGATTGCACGTACTCATTGAGTGCGGCGGTAGATCGTGTGCGATGCGTTGCGATGTCGACCGTAGTTTGTTCCAAATGGAGCATGGGTCAATGGATCGTATGGCCCAGGCGCTTCAAGCCCACTTCTGTTGGGTACCACTGTCCGTTCCGCCGACAAAGCAGGCCCTGTCTAAGAAGTCGTGCGGCGACGCGTCGATGCTTGAAGGGCAGATAGGCGAATGGCCTGAGGGCTGCCAGTGCCAGCAGCGCATATTCGTTGTCTCTCAACACGCACATTAAAAGCTCACACTCTAAAAATAATCGAAAATAGAACATCGACACACGGCTTGGGACTTTGCAAGCCGCGCGGGCAGGTTTGATGTGAGCGTTGCGAACTGAGCACACTCTGGCACGTGCGGTATGCCCTTCGATCACCCGGCTATCGCTTAACGAAGCCCTGCAGCAGTCGAGGAAGCGTCGGGGAGCTGAGAACTGTCGTCAATGCTCCATGGGCCCGAAATGCTGGCTGCGCTTTCTAAATATGAGACGAATATCGTGCCCCGGCCTGCCTTATCAAGCTGGGCTCCGCGGATGATTGCGTCGATGGTGCGCTGGCACTGGTCGTTTGAAACGGCGAATTCAATCCTTGCTGTCGGCAATATGTCTGGGATGTCGGGACCTCCAGTGAAACTCGGCACAAAGCTTTGGGCTCGGCCGTAGCCGACGCACTCACTGATGGTGAGATCTCGAAGACCAGCGGACAGAAGTTCATTTTCGACATAGTTCAAACTGGAAGGCGGGATCAACGCGGTAATCATGGGCATGGGCTATAAGCCTCCGAGCGCGCAAGGACATCAAAACTGCAATAAATATGTGAAAGCATAACCTGAGACTGGCCAACGAACCATGTGTTTCAGGAGGTGGACTTGCACTTAGTTTGGGCACCTCTGCCGCAGCTTTGGGCGAAGAAATTGTGCTGCAACGCTGCTATGCAAGAGTTTCACTTATGCAAGAGGTTCACTCGTGCGGAAGCATGACGTTGAGAACAGCTTTAGTTGAAAGAACGGATGCGAATGGTTGACGTCGTCATCATCGTCGATAGGCGACCTACCGCCGATGAGTACAAAATGTTTCGGCAGGGTGCGGGCTGGCGATCTGTCGATGATCGTGTCGCTGGTCAAGCTTTGGCTGACTCCGCTTTTTGCATAGTGGCTGAAGTTGGCGGCCAGGCGGTGGGTATGGCGCGGGTTATTTCGGAGGGTGGAAAATACTTCTATCTTCACGACGTCATTGTGCTCCCGCCATTCAGAAGGAAGGGTCTGGCGACAACATTAGTAGAGAGCGTCCTCGCGTATTTCATTCATGCTGCGTCGCCGAGAAGTGACGCCGTTTTGTGTCTGGTAGCCGACCCAAAAATCGCACGGTTATATACGAGGTTTGGATTTCAGCGTGACGTTGGGCTAGCGTCCATGTTCAGGCTTTGGCGAAATAGTACTGGCTCAACACAGCGCTAAATGAAGCGCATTTGTGATGTCCAAGCCGCGAGACGTATCAGATCCCGACCAGGCAGTAGAGGCCCACAGTCAGAATGACTGTCACAGGACATGAGTCGCTGCGGGACCCCAACACTAGGGAACTGGTGCGAACTCGCGGATGGCCAAAATCGACTTCGTTAGCGGACCGATACGTTCGCGCTTCATCACGGCATCCGGGAACAGTTCACGCATTTGCCGCATGTCGAGCAGATCCACGGATTGCACACCCCGCATCGCCGCGTCGACGGTTGTGCGACGGCCGCCAAAGCCGAGGTTGCACCACATCAACAACCGGTAGCGAACTTGCTCTGGGAGGAATTGAAACGCCGGAAAACGGAAGTGGGGCTCATACGGGAACCAGAAGTTCGGGGTTTGCACGTAGTAGGTGGGCGCCAGACGCCGCACTTCCCCCGCCATGTCGCAGGCCTGTTTCCATCCACCGACATGCTCGATGACCGAATTGGAGTGGACCATGTCAAAGGCGTTATTGTCGTACCGGCCCAGATCACACGCGTTGCCACGATGCGATACGAATTTGCGGTGCCGGACCTCCTTCGGCTCAAGATTGAACAGGTGGATTTCAACGGGCGCCTGGTCAATGAAGTCTTTCGCGATTTCCCAGTAGTATTCGGTGCCGCCGATGTCGGCGATCCGGCACAATCCCTTTCGCTCAATGATCCGCTCGATCATCGGACGGATGTGCCGGAAGCGCCGCTGCCGCGCTTGAAATGACAGCGAATGGGCGTTGAGATAGGTTCGCTCCACCGTATGCCGGGCGCGACCGGGGGTCCTTGCGAAGCTAATCTCTCTAACGCCAGCTGAAAATTTGCTCATTGGTCAAGGCCCCGGCCATACAAGGTGGCCTGTCAAAAAAGCTAACTGAATTCGCCACCCACTAACGATGGAAGCGGCACGTCGCCATGCGCTGAAAACTATAGCCAGTGGTGGTAAAAAGAAGCCCGGGATGACTTTCCAGATGCCAAATATGGCTAAACGATCGTTAAGAACCGGACGCAAGCTCCGGGCGGGATCGCTACGGTGTGGACACCCACCTCCGGCTGGCTGCGATGATGGAGTTGATACGCTGCCCTGGCTGTAGCCACTATGGCGATTATGAGCGGCGCAACGCCGTCGCTGGAGACGGAGCTGGTAGGCGCCGGATTGCGAGAGCCAAGGTCACGCCCACCAAGGCTCCGGCACCCAGCCTCTATCGTGCCCTCAGCGCAACCGGGAATCCCGAACTCTCGACCCTTCTCAAGGTATTGAAGGCTCTCGGCCTGCGGCTCTCAGTGGAACCCGCCGAGCTGGCTGCGGCTTAACCAGACAAGTCCGTGCTTCAAACGATTTTGTTGGTGGACGAGGTCCGACCTAGTCGCCAACCAATTCCGATGCGGCTGTTTCCTCGCCATGGCCGTCCGCGCTCAGCCCGGTCAGCCAGGCCAGACAGGGCCGCACGATCATCCGAGATCAGCGCAGGTGAGGGCAATGTTTCGCGGGCATCAAATTTTAGGGCCGCAGCCTCCCGAGCGAGACGCGCGGCCTGGTACTCGGTGAGTTCGGCACGGGTGGCCCTGAGCTGTCGCATCAAGTGCGCTTCGTGGCGACCCAGCTTGGCTGTCAAGTTCTTTTTCATCTCGGCTTCCAGCATCCGGCCAAGGCGGAGCTGATCGCGCACCTGACCCGCATTCTGGTCTTTGCTTTTCATCAGGCCTTTGTGGGCGCCATGGAAGATCTGGTAATTGCCCGAGGGCGCAGCGATGACCGGCTCTTTGTCGTAAACCTCGACTTGGCGGTAGGCCATCCACTTCAGGATGGCGGCTTCGAAGACGTCGATCCGGCGCAACCGCCAGGACAGTGTCGCAATCCGATGGGTCAGTTCCGCCTCATAGGATGTCGCCGGTGCGTACTCGTCGAAGAAATCGTCCCGCAGCATCTCAAAGACAGCCGGGTCTTCCCCATCGAGCAGCAGTTGGTCGGCTGTCAGCCCGTGAGTGATCGCATTGCGGCGGCTGATCGCCTTGCCTGCGTCGGTCCGGGGACCGGTGCTGGCAAGGGCATTGCGCCGGTTGGCTTCAATCTGACGCTCGCTGGCCATGGCCTGTCTCCTTATCGGTCTCTGGAACGATAAGGGAAGATGGCTCAGCACGTTTTGTGCCGGCAGGGGCAGGAGCGGGGAATCACAGCCCAGGATCAGTCGCCGAAATGGCTGTACAACAAAAGGGGGGGGCGTGTTCTGCAAAACGAACCCAATTGGAGGGTCGTCTTAGGCCCCGCCAAAACCCCATCCGACCGCGCATATGTCAGATCAGTCTAGCCCGATAACGCCGCGTGCTCGCGCGCCAACGGGCATCATCGCTTCAGAGCCGCAATATCTTGCTACGGCGTGCCCGTCGATCTTCTGCGCCGCGTAGCTGACATACGACCGCTATAGCGGTCATGAAGCTATCTTGTGACCGGCCTACCGATCACAACTTGCTTTCCTCTCAACGATTTGCCATATTGACTGAAATATCGGTCATGAAATGGTTTGGTGACCGCCATAATGATCAATTTTGCCATGGCTGCCCGCGCTCACACCTACTCGACCCTCACCACCGAAGCCCTCACCCTGCTCGGCAAACACGTGCGCCTTGCGCGCAAGCAGCGCCGCATGTCCGAGGCCGATCTGGCCGCGCGGGTCGGCATCGCCCGCAGCACACTCCAGCTCATCGAAAAAGGTGACGCAAAAGTCGAGATCGGTCTCGCCTTCGAGGCGGCGATCATCGCGGGCGTCAGCCTGTTCGTGCCGGAGGTTTCTTCGCTCGCCGCTCAGAAAGAGCGGGTCGACGACAAGCTTGCGCTCCTCCCCCGCTCCGTGCGCCGCCCGCGCAAGGAGGTGGACGATGACTTCTAAAGCGCCCGATGCGCCCAAGGCGGCCTTTGTCTGGATCTGGCTGGCGGAAGCGACCAAGCCTGTCGTGGCTGGCCGCATTGATCTCGACAACGGCACTTACAGCTTCACCTACGGGCGCAGCTACCTCGGTCGCAAGGATGCGATCCCGATTTATCTCCCCGAACTGCCCTTGCAGCGCGGTGCGATCGCGCCTGTCGCGCCGCTCATGATGGCCAATTCATTACGCGATGGCGCTCCCGACGCTTGGGGGCGGCGCGTCATCATCAACCGGCTGACGGGACTGAAGGGCGACGATGCCCGCGACGTGGAGTTTGACGAACTGACCTTCCTGCTCAACTCGGGCTCGGATCGTGCCGGTGCGCTCGACTTCCAGGCGTCGCCAGAAAATTACGTCGCGAGTGAACATGCCAACGCGACGCTGGATCAGCTTCTCGACGCCGCCGCGCACGTAGAGCGCGGCGAACCCATTCCTCAGGGTCTCGAAAATGCGCTGTTCCATGGAAGCTCCATCGGCGGCGCGCGGCCGAAAGCGTTGATCGAGGATGACACGACCAAGTTCATCGCCAAGTTTTCGGCGACGAACGACACATACGCGGTCGTGAAGGCCGAGTTCATCGCCATGCGCCTCGCATTCCATGCTGGGCTGGATGTGGCCGGTGTTGCGCTGCGCGCTGCCGCTAGCAAGGACGTGCTGCTGGTCGAACGGTTCGATCGCACGCGCGTCAAGGACGGATGGGCGCGGCGCGCTTTTGTATCTTCACTCACGCTGTTCGGTCTCGATGAATTGTCGGGACGCCACGCGAGCTACGCCGAGCTTGCCGACATCATTCGCGCCCGCTTCGCCGATCCGCAGTCAAGCCTGCGTGAGCTGTACAAGCGCATGGTGTTCAACGTGCTGGTCGGCAATACCGATGATCACGCGCGCAATCATGCGGCCTTTTGGGACGGCCGCCAGTTGCGGCTTACCCCCGCTTACGACATCTGCCCGCAGGCTCGTAACAATCCCGAGGCCAACCAGGCTATCTACATCGCGGATCAGAACCGCCGCAGCCAAGTGGAAGTCTGCCGTCTCGCGGCCCGGAATTTTTTGCTGCGTGACGAGGACGCGCAGGCCATCATCGATGGTCAGGTCGCAGCGATCCGAGACAATTGGCAGGCTGTTTGCGACGAGGCCAGCTTGAGCCCGGTCGATCGCGCTTTTCTGTGGAGGCGACAGTTTCTCAATGCGTATGCCTTTGAAGGATATGCAGGCCGCGTGCCCGGAGGGTTATGAGCCTTGATGCCGCTCGATGAGCCTCATCGGACAGCTTCAGGACGTTCCAGCTGTTTGGCGGTGTCGCAATATGCCGCCATCTCGGCGTAAGCACGGTTGACGACCGGCTCGTAGGAGCAGGCCTTGGTGATGCCAGACTATTCACGTTCGGCTTTAGGGTTGAAGCGGTCTTCATCGTGCGTCCGACATAGGAGTCGGTTACACAGTACGTCGTTCGGCTGCGCTTCCGCGCGACCAACATTAGGCGAGTGGCACCATGCTGAATTCGAAGCTGCGCTTTTCCTGGCAAGGCGTGAAACGCGACGCCGAGAAGCTGAAGTCGCAGCGAACAGTCGCTTTGATGGTGTTTGGCACTGACGCGAAGCACGACTGTCTCGAACGCCGAAGTAGCGAACACAGTCAGGGGTCAACAAGTAGTAAGTCAAAGTTAGATTGTCGGGCGCGTCAATGACTACAGCCCTCATACTGCTCGACTAGATTGTGGTGTGCTGGGTTCAGTACCGCAACACGGCTAGCCGTCAACGTGCCGCCAAGTACGAGCGTCACATGCGCCGCTAAGAGTAAGTATTCGAATGATACGTGCGGGCGTGCAAAACTGGGCGAGCGATTGGCCAAGCAACCGAAGGCCGACCGGGTGCGACATCGGTAATCACTTTGACCATGTGCTTAGTCAACGTCGTCCTGTTCGTCAGGATCCTCGAAGTGTTGTGTTTCAGTCGGAGCTAAGCTTCTGGGATCGTCGTGGCGTCGACTTTTTCCTTCAAATATGTGTCCAGCCTCCAGCACGAGTTCTTTGTGCCAAATCTCACCCGTTACGTGCGCGCCGTCGCGGAGCACAATTCGATCTGCAAATATGAGTGCGTCGACTGCATCACCCTCGACGATTACCTCGGAGGCAACGATGGTTCCTGACACGGATCCGCCGGACACGATCAAAACGGTGCTCGCCCGAATTTCACCGTCGACGCAACCTTGGATAATGGCATCGCCGGCCAGTGCTAGGCAGCCGATAACTGACGCCGTTGGCCCGAGGACAATCGGAACATCGTTGGCGGGAACACGAATTTCGTAGTCGTTTGCGGGAGCAAGGACAATTCTGTCAGTCATGTTTGCGTAATTCGATATCTAACCGCGAGCGACGACGTAAGCGAAAATGACGAACGAACCGATGCCGACAACGTAAGCTAAAACCTCGAACATTGCACACTCCTACGCATGACACTGGTGAGCGTATAGGCCGGTGGTCGAGGTCAGGGTTCAGCGACCGCAGGTCAGCGGATGACGAACGGAAACTGAACCCTATCCCCCCTAGACTGCTGGGTCGGCGATTTGAGTGCGCGATTTGCCAGCGCGCAATCTCTGCACGGGCATGATGATGCGTCGAGTCAATTCAGCATCTTGCAGTGGATTGCTGCGCTGCGAGATTAGCAAACGCAACAAATCCATTGATCCGGAAAGCGAAAGTCCAAACACATCCTGTTTCGCTTCTCCGCAGAGTTCTGCAGGCTCCGAGCCGCCCGCGAGAGCGAGAGTTGTGATCGCCGGGCCGATTGCGCCCGCTTGGCGACGGGGACTACGGGCTTGTTGGTAGGAAACATCTGCAAATCACTGTATTTTCAAGCGACGTCGAACTCTTTGCCCATGCCTTGCCCTGAACGTTGGTGCTCGGATGCGCAAGCAGTTTTGTGCCGCGTTGTCTCAATGGAGAACAACAAATGGCTATCGAAACTCTGATTATTTGGCTTGTGATTGGCGCGATTGCTGGCTGGCTGGCCGGTCAGATCATGAAGGGTGGCGGCTTCGGTCTTGTCGGTGACATCGTTGTCGGTATCGTCGGTGCCATTGTCGGTGGCTGGCTTTTGCCTCGCATTGGCGTCTTCGTGCTCGGTGGCATGCTTGGTGAGATTCTGAATGCTGTGATCGGGGCATGCTTGGTCATCTTTCTCGTTCGTCTGCTGAACCGATGACATCGATGGTGAGCTGGGCGGCGTGTGTTTCTTGAAGTTCTGCCGCTCCAGCTCACTCCTTCCCAAAGCTCTGCAGGTTCATGGCCATCTCGCGCGAAAGCGTGCGATTGCTCGTGGTAGCTGTCGGTGACTTGTCATGGATGACCGTTACGTCCGAGAAATCCTGCGACTGGTTCAGCGCCTGCCTCCCCTGACGAGAGAGCAGTTTCGCGCATTCACCCTCGGTTACAGTAACGAGGGCCACTTTGCTGAGGTGGTCGTCGCCGAGCGCTTGTACTTCGAGACGATTGAAGCGAGCTGTCTGTCTATCGCCAAGCATAAGGTCGGCGTTCTCGCGAGAGCATTTGGACGGGAATTCGGCTTCGGCGGTCCCGACGCCAAAAAGTGATAACCGTCTCTGATGAGGTTTTATCTGCTCGACGAGATTCGAGATCGCTTCGCCACTCTGTTCTCGACTTTCCGCGTCAGCCTCAATGTGCGTGGCGCCGAGCGCGGGGTGCGCCGGAAAAAAATTTTCGTTAAAACTCTTTTGGATCATCCTCGCTGGCGGTCTGCAGCACCCAAGCGTTTTATCGACTGCCGATCGGGTTCTCGATCATCGATGACCGCAGTTGGCGAAAATTGCCGAATTGCAAACAGAGGTCTGGGATGGCGCGGTCGCCTCTGAATTGGCGGCGCGCGGGCGCAGACAGCTTGATCGGTCCCAAGAACGGGCCGGATCGTGGCCTATGACCTATTTGCTGGCCGGCCTGTCATCGTCAGAGAGGATTTCGTTGGCCGCGGCAAACCCAATGGCGACCGAGGGCAAGGCACCGATCACCCCGGGGGCCGGGGGCGGCACCGTCGAGGGCGGCGGAGTGACGCCCTGCGGTGGCAGCAAATAATCAGCGCGAAGTCCGCGCGGTTCATACGGCCTCGGGCATTGCGCCTCCTCGATCTGCTGGCGCGTATGCAAAATGTCATCGGCCGCAAACGGCGGGTTCTCTACAAAGGGAAAGGCGACCTCAAACGGCACTGTGGTCTCGCCAAAGGCTGTGCGGAACACTCCCGGTGTGCCAAGTCCTTTGTCGGGCGAGATCCGCAGCACATCGCAGGGATTTCTGAGGACGCGGCAATTCCGCGTCTCACTGCCGCGCGTGTCGCAGACCTCGAGGGACCCCACATGGAGGAGCAGCCACTCGACGCCATTCGGTGCGATATAGACATCGAACATCGTGCCGCGAATGGCCAGGGTGGACGTTGGCGTGGTGATCTTATAGGCCCGCTTGGATGCGGCGCCCGTGATGAAACGGAACGCGCCCGCGACGAGCCGCACGGCAATCGTCTCCGACCCGTTCGATGGATCAAAAACGAACTGGTCGAGAACAAGGCGCCCGCCTGGTGGCGGCAACGCGATTGACGGGATCGCGAGTTCCGCGTACCCCGGCTCTCGTACGGGACAAGGGAGAAATCCATGCGCGTCGTGATGATCGGATCGGGATATGTCGGCTTGGTATCGGGGACCTGCTTTGCCGATTTCGGCCACATCGTCACCTGCGTCGATAAGGACGAAGCCAAGGTCGCCGCCCTGCGCAATGGAGTGATCCCGATCTACGAGCCGGGCCTCGACGTTCTGGTGGCGAACAACGTCCGCGACGGGCGGCTCAGCTTTACCACTGAACTGGCCGAAGCCGTCGCGGCCGCCGACGTTGTGTTCATCGCGGTCGGCACGCCCTCCCGGCGCGGCGACGGCCATGCCGATCTCGCCTACGTCTATCAGGCCGCCCGCGACATCGCCGGCGCCCTTCAGGGCTTCACCGTGGTCTTCACCAAATCGACGGTTCCGGTCGGCACCGGCGACGAGATCGAGCGCATCATCCGCGAATTGCGGCCCGACGCGGAGTCTCCGTCGCCTCCAACCCGGAATTCCTGCGCGAAGGCGCGGCGATCGACGACTTCAAGCGCCCCGACCGCATCGTTATCGGCGTCACCGACCAACGGGCGCGTGATGTGATGACGGAACTCTACGCGCCCCTCTTCATCAACCAGGCGCCGCTGATGTTCACCGAGCGCCGCACCGCCGAACTCATCAAGTATGCATCGAATGCTTTTCTCGCCACCAAGATCACCTTCATCAACGAGATCGCCGATCTGTGCGAAGAGGTGGGCGCCAATGTGCAGGACGTCGCCCGCGGCATCGGTCTCGACAATCGCATCGGCACCAAGTTCCTGCATGCGGGCCCGGGTTACGGCGGCTCCTGCTTCCCGAAGGATACGAGCGCGCTGGCAAAGACCGCGCAGGATTACGGCGTCCCGTTGCGGCTCGTCGAGAGCGTCATCGCCGTCAACGACCAGCGCAAGCGCGGGATGGCGCGCAAGGTCATGGCTGCCTGCGGGGGCAGCGTGCGCGGCAAGACGATCGCGGTGCTCGGCCTGACCTTCAAGCCCAACACCGACGACATGCGCGACGCCCCCTCGCTCGCCATCATCCGGTACCTTCAGGACAACGGTGCCGACGTCAAAGCCTACGATCCCAAAGGCATCGGACAGGCAAAACCTGAGCTTACGAACGTGACATACACGGCGGACGCCTATACGTGCATCGACGGTGCGGACGCGCTCTGCCTCGTCACGGAATGGGAACAGTTCCGTGCCCTCGATCTCGACCGCATCAAGTCGCTGCTGAAAGCCCCGATCATCGTCGACCTGCGCAATATCTATAAGCCCGAAGACATGCGCCGCCGCGGCTTCACCTACTACAGCATCGGCCGTAAACCGGTCATCGTGTGACGCGAAGTGCGGCCGCAGCAGAAAGCCGCGGCCGCACCCGTCGACGTCAGAAAAACTTCAGATAACGCGAGCGCTCCCAGTCCGATACGTGGTTGAGATAGCTGATCCACTCGTCGCGCTTGTAATCAAGCCACGCACCATGCATCCCATCTCCAAACACCGATTTGGCCAGCGGATCGGCCGCAAAAGCCTCGACAGCATCGCCGAGCGTCTGCGGCAACCGCTTGATGCCGAGCTTCGCCAGCTCTTCGGGTGATTTCAGATACATGTTCTCGGTGTGCGGGTCTCCGGGATCGGCGCCCGCCGCAATGCCTTCTAGTCCGGCAGCAAGGACGAGGGCGGCACCCAAGTAGGGATTGCAGGAACTGTCCGCCGCGCGCAACTCGACGCGTCCACCCCCGAGTGGAATGCGGACGGTGTTGGTGCGGTTGTTATTGCCGTAGCAGCCCCAGATCGGCGCCCACGTGAACCCCGACATCGAACCCTTGAGCACCAGCCGCTTGTAGCTGTTCACCGTCGGCGCCACGACGGCGCAAATCGCAGGAAGATGCGCCAGCACGCCGGCGATGAACTGATATCCCAGCTTCGACAATCCGCAGCCGCGTGGATCATTGGCATCGGCAAAGAAATTCGTGCCGCTCTTGATGTCGGCGAGCGACATATTGAAGTGCGCTCCGGAGCCGGCGCGATCCACATAAGGCTTCGGCATGAACGTGGCGAACGCACCGTGCTTGCGTGCGATCTCGTGCGCCATCATGCGGAAGAACACATAGCGGTCCGACATCGACAGCGCGTCGAAGAACTTGAAGTCCACTTCGAACTGGCCGATGCCGTCCTCGTGATCGAACGAATAGACATCCCAGCCGAGGTCATTCATCGCCGAGACGAGTTCGTTCATCCAATCCATGTTGTCCAGCATGCGAGCCACGTCGTAGGCCGGCTTCTCGAGATTCTTTCGATCCGAAACCGGTGCATAGCCGAGCGGGTTTGACGGATCGTCCTTGAGTACGAAAAACTCGGCCTCCATGCCGAGATTGAACGTGAAGCCCATGTCCGCGGCCTTCGCCAGAACGCGCTTCAAAATATTGCGGCTGCAGGCGTCGAACGGCGCACCCTTGAGCCAGAGATCGGACGCGAACCACGCGGTGTCCTTGCGCCACGGCAGCACGATCGCCGAGTTCGCATCGGGATGCGAAGCAACTTCCTCGTCGGAAACATCCTGCGGCACGCCGTCGAGCGCGGCGCCCGTGCAAAGTTCGCTTCCCATCATCATGCGTCCGAGGTGATCGATCGGCACCACCTTGCCCTTCGATACGCCATGGAGATCGACGTAGCTCGCGAACATGTACTTCACGCCATTGGCGCGCAGCCGGCCTGCAAGTTCATGTGTTGACGGATCGGCAGCGGCGTCCATGGAACAGTCCTCGTTTCTTGAGCTTGGAACAACGGGTTCAATTGCGGCTTGCACAAGCGCTTTTGCGCGAGTAATTAATCGCCCAATTAATTCGAAGCGGAAAGCGCAAATTGCGCCTGACTTGCACGCATTTTGAACAATCTTCGCAGCAGATCGCCTGAAAGGCGTGCAGCTATGGCAAAGCGAACGCATGGTGTGGGGCGTCCGAAGGCCGGGAGCCTTCCGGTTGAAGCGCAAAGCGCGATCCTGTCCGCAGCACTCGATCTCTTCGCGGCAAAGAATTTTTCATCCGTGCGCACGATCGATATTGCGAAGGCCACCGGCTTCAATCAGGCACTGATCTTCTACTACTTCGACAACAAGGAAGAGCTGTATCGTAGCGCACTTGCTCTCGCCATCGATCGCGCATTTCAGTCTTTCCGACTATCTCGCAAAGGTCTCGACGATCCGGCAGACTTGATTTTCGCCTGGATCGACACACACATCCGCGCCTACGATTCGATTTCCAAGCTCATCAAACTCTCGATCGACTACATCTCGACCGCCGAACGCAAGTCGAGCATCGATCGCGCCATTCGCACCTTTTACGATGATGAGCGCGACGTGCTGCAGTCCGCTCTGGAGGCCGGGATTGCGTCCGGCGAATTCGCCTCCGTCGATGCCACACAGACGGCGACCTTCATATCCACCTACCTCGATGGCGTCTTCGTGCGCGCGATGGTTCTGCCGGACTTCAAGCCCGTGCCGGCGATCCGCAGCTTGAAAACCTATTTATCAGAGCATTTGAAGCCGCGATGACTCGTGTCACACGGCCGAGACGTTGCGTGCATCCAGTCGCACCCGGACAGGCCGGTTGAGAATATCCATGAGCACGACGAGCCGGTCTCTTTCGTCCAGCGCAATAATCGTGGCCACCGTCCCATCGAACGGGCCCTCCGCAATGCGGATTTTTTGACCGGCTTCGTACGGCGTTGCGGGCGCCACGATCACGCCTTCGGCTTCCCGCGCGCGCAGCGCCTCAATGAAACGCGGATCGAGCCGGCTCGGCTGCTCGCCGCTGCGAACCAGCGACCGCACCCCGACCGTGGATAAAACCGGACGCCAGCTGTTCTCACCAAGAGTATCGACGAACACGTAACCGGGAAAAAGCGCCCGCAGCACAAAGCGTGTTTTGCGGGCATGGCGCACTTGTTTGCGCACCAGTGGGCAATATGTGGCGAACCCTTGATTTCCAAGTTGAGTGATCGCCGTCGCTTCCTTGTGCGGATGCGTATTGACGACAATCCAGGAATGAGAGGTCTTTGACACGACGCCACGCTATCCGATGTTATCGCAAAGGGAGCCTACCGCCACTTGCGCCAGCCGTCACGATCAGTCGGCCACGTCCGGTGAAACGGCGGACGGTTCCTTGTAGTAGGGCTCCACCGTGCCCTTGAGCTTTATGGTCAGCGCCTTGCCAAAGCGATCCTTGGCCTTGCCGGCGGCGACCTTGATCCACCCTTCGCTCACGCAGTACTCCTCGACATTGGTCTTTTCCATGCCGTTGAAGCGAATGCCGACCTCGCGGGCCAGCACGGCCTCGTCATAGTGCGGGCTGGAAGGATCCACGGCGAGGCGGTCGGGCGGCGAATCGGACATGGCAGGTCTCCTCTCGTGCTTTCAGTTCGCGAAGCGGAAGTGCAGCACGTCGCCGTCCTTGACCACGTACTCTTTTCCTTCCAGGCGCATCTTCCCGGCCTCCTTCGCCCCTGTTTCGCCACTGCCCGTGACGTAGTCATCATAGGCAATGGTTTCGGATCGGATGAAGCCCTTTTCGAAATCGGTATGGATCACGCCGGCCGCCTGTGGCGCCTTCGTGCCCCGCGTGATGGTCCACGCACGCGCTTCCTTCGGCCCGACGGTGAAGTAGGTCACAAGATCAAGGAGCGCATATCCTGCCCGGATGAGCCGATTAAGTCCCGGCTCTTCGAGCCCCATGGACGCCAGAAACTCGGTACGATCCGCTTCCGGCAATCCGGCGAACTCCGCCTCGATCTTCGCCGAAATCACCACCGAAACGGCGCCTTCAGCCTTCGCGCGCTCTTCGACCTTCTTCGAAAAGGCGTTCCCGGACGCAGCGGATGCTTCCTCCACGTTGCAAACGTAAACAACGGGCTTCGCCGTCAACAACTGCAATGCGCGAAACGCCGGCATCTCTTCCGCTGTGATGGACGCCGTCCGCGCCGGCTTACCTTCGCGCAGCGGCAGCAGAACTTTCTCCATCAGCGCGAACTGCGCCTTGGATTCCTTATCGCCCGCCTTCGCCTTCTTCTCGATCGGTCCGATGCGCTTCTCGAGGCTTTCAAGATCCGCAAGCATCAGTTCCGTTTCGACCATATCGGCATCAGCCAGCGGATCGATGCGGTTTTCGACGTGCGTGATGTCGTCGTCCTCGAAACAGCGCAGCACGTACGCGACCGCATCGACTTCACGAATGTGCGACAGAAACTTGTTGCCGAGCCCCTCGCCCTTGGATGCGCCGCGCACGAGACCGGCGATATCGACGAACGTCAGCCGCGTCGGAATGATCTGCGCCGATCCCGCAATTTTCGCCAGCGTATCGAGGCGCGGATCGGGCACGCCGACCTCGCCCACGTTCGGCTCGATGGTGCAGAACGGATAGTTCGCCGCCTCCGCCGCCGCCGTCTGGGTCAGCGCATTGAAGAGCGTCGACTTTCCGACGTTCGGCAGGCCGACGATGCCGATCTTGAAACCCATGTGCCGTTGATCCTTGAATTGTTTTCGCTGGGCTACAACGCCCAGCCGCCAGGATCAACCGGGGATGGCGACGCGGGGCGCGTGAAACGGCGACCGCTGCGGGTTGCTGCCTTGCCGCCTACCGGATCTTGGTGAGATCGAACGCGGAATAGCTGGTCGGGCTCGGTAGGTTGTCCTTGCCCGTCATAGCGTCGGAAAGAGCTTCACTCATCACCGTGCCGTCCTGCAAATCTTTGACGGCGATAAAGATGAAGGGTCTCTGCCAGCTGGTCCCCGTGTTTTCGCACGCCGCACACGGTTCGCGGTATTGCCCGAGGTTCAAGGTATAAACGGGCACCCACTCCGGCGCCGGCCCACCGGCGATGACCGCTGTCCGCTCCGCCCGCTTGCGTGCCCGCTCATGCTCGGCCGCAGCCTGCCCCTCCTGCGAAGCCGTTCCGACCGCGATGATCTCCCGCGCTTCGGCCAGTGACACGCGGGTGTCGGCATCGAGTACGGTATCAGCGACGGCGTTGGCGGGGATTTTTTTGCCCTGGCGTTCCAATTCGTCCGCGCTCGCGTGCACCCACATGAAATCCTTGTTCAGCACGACGACCTCGAACACTCCGCGCCGTCCGGCTTTGTCGTAACCGACGATCTCGATCATGGTCGAGTTCTCGGTCGTGCGCGCCCGCTCTTCCACCACCGGCTTCAGATCCCGATTGGCCCGCGTCTCCACAGCGTCGAGCAGCGTCATACTCGTCACGGTTCCCACGACCGCCGCCGATGCGGTTGCAAAACCGACTTCCGCCGGTGTCTTGAAGAGCGACGACAACCATTGGAAACGATCGCTCCAGCGATAGGCACCCATCGCGCGGCGGCGCATTTTGGAATGGCCTTCGCCGTCCTCAGGCAGCGTATCGATCATGGCTTCATCCCCCAACCGTTCGATCGAACTGTAGCGCGCGTTTGTGATGAAGGAAGGGGGGATAAGGCAGGCGCCGGGCGATGCTGTGTTCTTTCAACACAACAATCCGCGAGGCACACTCACTCTTGAGGTTTGCGTCCCGCCAGCCACTTCGCGAGGTTGTCGGCGAGCGCCGATGCGCGCTTCGATTGCCGCTCCCCCGGAGGCCCTCCCGCTGGCGCGGCACGAGGACCGCGCGCGGCGGCATCTGCCTTTGCAGGTTTCGCCTTTGCATCATCATCGACAATCTGCTGCAGCAGACGCGCCACGTCGGTCTGGAAGCGCTGGATATCGCCTTTCATGAGATGAGGAGCGGCTTTCGCGACGGCGTCGAGCAGATCCGGCAGCCAGACCTGATCGGCCTTGGCAAAATCGCTCAACACGAAGTGCGACACCGCATCCTTCGATCCCGGATGTCCGATACCGAGACGCACGCGCACGGTCTCGTTACCCAGATGCGCCGAAATCGAGCGCAACCCATTGTGCCCCGCATTTCCGCCACCGGTTTTCACTTTGATGCGGCCGGGCAGCAAATCGAGTTCGTCGTGAAAAACGATCACATCGGCTTCGGAAATCTTGAGGAAGCGAGCGGCTTCCCCCACGCTCTGCCCGCTCTCGTTCATGTAGGTTTCGGGCTTCAGTAGAAGCACCTTCTCGCCGCCGATTTCGCCATCGGCCGCAGTACCTTTGAACTTCTTTTTCCAGGGGCCGAAGCCATGGCGCTCCGCGATCCGCTCCACGGCCATGAAGCCGATGTTGTGGCGGTTCCTCGCGTACTTTTCGCCCGGATTGCCGAGACCGACGAAGAGCTTCATGGCGCGCAAAGCTCCACGGCGAAAGAGGTGGCCGGCGCGCGCGGACGACAGCGCGCCGGCCGGATCGTCTTACTTCTTCTTCGGTGCGGCGGCAGCCGGAGCGGCCTTGCCGCCGGCCGCCGGAGCCGCCTTGCCACCCGCGGCCGGAGCCGCACCCTTGGCAGCAGCCGCCGGTGCACCCTTCGCGGCGGCAGCCGGAGCAGCAGCCGCAGTGGCTTCCGTCGCGACTTCCTCTTCCTTGCGCACGCCCGCGATGGTGGCGATCGTGAAGTCGCGGTTCGCGATCACGGGACGCACGCCCTCAGGCAGTTCGACCTGCGAGATATGGATCGACGTCCCGATGTCCGTGCCTTCGAGGTTGATTTCGAAAGCGCCCGGAATTCGGTCGTACGGGCAGAACACCTCGACTTCGTGGCGCACGATGTTGAGGATGCCGCCGCGCTTTAGACCGGGCGATAGGGTCTCATTGAGGAACTTCACCGCCACGGCGACGCGGATGATGCCATCCTTGCCGACGCGCAGAAAATCGACGTGGATCGGGATGTCCTTCACGGGATCGACCTGGACGTCACGGGGAATGACGCGGATCTTGCCCTTGCTGGCGATATCGATGTCGAACACCGACGCCGTGAAGTGACCCTTGAGGATCTGCTTCCAGAGTTCGTTGTAGTCGAGGACGATGGTTTCGGGCGTCTGGTTGTCGCCGTAGATGACGGCGGGCACGTTTCCTTCACGACGAGCTTGGCGTGCGGCCCCCTTGCCTGCACGCGGGCGCGCCGTGGCTTTGAGAGCAACGATCTCTGAAGCCATGACGAGTTCTCCAAATAGAAAAAAGCCGCAACCGGCCTCCAAGGGTGCCGGGCAGCGTCTCACGCGTTTGCTTGAGATGGCGGGCTTATAACTCCCAAACCCGCATCGGCGCAACGGCCCATGCATGCAACGGCAACTCGTTGGATGAACATACGCGCCGTTCCCCGGGTCGCCTCTCCGCAGGGCGAGAGGCTGGCCCGGACCGCACGGGGTCCAGTGCCATAAAACCAACTTTGCCTTGCGAACGCAGCCCCGATGCCGGACAAAGCCGTTGTGACAAAGAAAGCCACCAAACGCCGCCCATCCACGGAGCAGGACCGTCTCATCTCGGATGCCCTCCGCGGTGCGGGCCGCCCGGTGAGCGCCTACGAGATCATCGACAGCCTGCGCGATAAGGCGACGCTCGCCCCGCAGACGGTCTATCGCTCCCTCGACCGGCTGATCGCCTCCGGCGCCGCCCATCGTCTCGAAAGCCTCAACGCATTCGTCGCGTGCAGCCATGCGGTCCACAAGGGCTCGGCCATCTTCGCCATCTGCGACCGCTGCGGCGGCGTCGATGAATTCGACGAGCCCAAAGCCCTGAGAGCACTGGCCGATTGGGCCTTAGCCGCACAATTTGCCCTGCGCCAGATGACCCTGGAACTGCGCGGCACGTGCGCCCGCTGCAACGGCCAATCAGCGCCCGCTGCATAAGGCAAAGTGTGGCCGTCTGGCCGCGCATGAGACATCACTTGATCAGTTGTCAGCCGCCAGCCCTTGCATAGGCGGATAATATCCGCTTATTCCGGATGAGATAGTATAACATCCGGGTTCAGCAACATGGCTCACGTGTCGTCACGGCAAAGCGGTGTGCAAAGCATCCGGCGGCGTCTTCTTGCATCGACGGCCGCCATCCCTTTCGGATGCCTGCTGTTCGCGCAAACCGCTTCGGCACAGACCAGCGGGACACTCGAACTTCCCGAAGTGGTGGTCACCGCACCGAGTCCGGTTTCAAAGCCAAAGAAGAAGCGGCTGGCCAACAATCCCGCGCCGCCACCAGTTGGAGCGGTCCAGCAGGCCTCACAGTCATCAGCAGCTGGTGAGCCTGAGCCTGTGGGCCCTACGGATGAGATCGTCGCGCCCGATACCCCGTCGGCGCCGTTACCGGGAACGCTGCTGGTCGTGGATGACGCTTTTGTTCCCGTGACGGTCGCCACCTCCCGCGAGATCGAAGCCACCCGCGGAGCAACCATCACCGAAACATTGCAGACCAGACCCGGCATCACTGGCACCACCTTCGCGGCCGGCGCCAACCGCCCCATCATTCGCGGCCTCGACACCTATCGCGTCCGCGTGCAGGAGAATGGCATCGGCACCGGCGATGTCGCGGCGCTGTCGGAAGACCACGCGGTCCCGATGGATCCCAATTCGGCGTCTCGCATCGAAGTCGTGCGCGGTCCCGCAACGCTGCGTTACGGCAGCCAGGCGATCGGTGGCGTCGTCGCCGTCGAGAACGACCGGATACCCTCGGCAATTCCCAATGGCGGGTTTTCCGGCGAAATCCGCGGCGGTCTCTCCTCTGTCGATGAAGGCCGCGACGGCGCCTTCCGCGCAACCGCCGGCTCCAGCGGCATCGCGGTCCACGCCGACGGCTTCAAGCGTCAGGCGGAAGACTACGACACGCCGCGCGGCCGCCAGCTCAACTCTTATGTGGACAGCGAAGGCGGCGCGCTGGGCATCTCCATGGTCGGTCTCTCAGGCTTCCTCGGTGTCTCGATCTCGCGCTTCGAAAGCCTGTACGGCATCCCCGGCGAAGAGCCGGCCTTAGAAGACAAGCGCATCGATCTGGAACAAGACAAGGTCCAGGTGAAAGGCGAATGGCGCGTGCAGGATTTCGGCGTCGAAGCATTCCGCGTGTGGTTCGGCGCATCCGACTACACGCATGACGAACTTCTCGAGGCAGACGAAGTCGGCTCTCGCTTCGATAACGAAGAATACGAAGGGCGCGTGGAGATGCAGCATCTCCCAATGGTCACCTCGCTGGCCACCCTGCGGGGCGCCATCGGCACGCAGGTCCTTTCGCGCAACATGCAGGGCATCGCGCTCGAGGATGCCAACAGCCTGCTCCAACCGACCGAAACCGACAGCATCGCAGCATTCATCTTTGAAGAACTGGACGTGACCCGCGACTTCACTTTGCAGGCCGCAGCCCGCATCGAGCACACTGACGTCTCAGGTTTTGAACGCTTGGGCGACGACGTAACAGCCGCCCGGGATCGCAGCTTCACGCCCGTCAGCGTCAGCCTTGGTGGCCTCTACAGGCTCCCCGGCGCGCACGTCGTTTCGCTCAATGGACAGTATGTCGAACGCGCGCCCGATGCGGGCGAACTGTACTCAGGTGGCGTTCACGAAGCGACGGGCACGTTCGAAATTGGCAATGCCAATCTCGATATCGAAACGGCGATGACGGTTGAAGCCGGGCTGCGCAAGGCCACCGGCGCTTTCCGATACGACGCCACGGCATTCTATTCTCACTTCGACGGTTTTATCTTCAAAGGCCTGGACGGGACCTGCGATGATTTTATCTCGACGTGCGATGCCAGCAACGACACGCTCGAACTCGACCGCGTGGTCTTCGATCAGCGCAACGCCCAGTTCTACGGCGTGGAAATTGCGGCCCAGTACGATATCGCGCCGGTCTGGAATGGCGTCTGGGGCATTGAAGGCCAGTATGACTTTGTCAACGCGGAGTTCTCCAACGGCGACAACGTCCCCCGCATCCCGCCCCACCGTCTCGGCGGCGGCCTCTACTATCGCGACCTCAATTGGTTCGCCCGCGCCGGCGTCTTGCATGCCTTCGACCAAAACCGCTTCGCGGCCGAATTCGAGGAGATTGCCACGCCGGGGTACACGCTCGTCTCCGCCGAACTGAGCTACACCGCGCGCATGACCGAGTTCGGCGGCCTGCCCCAGGAGATCACGATTGGCCTCAAGGGCGAAAACTTGGCCGACGACATGGTCCTCAACCATGCCTCCTTCCAGCGCCGCGAGGATGTTCTCCTGCCGGGAGCCAACGTCCGCCTGTTCGGCTCGATCAAGCTCAACTGAGCGGTGGACAGTGTGACAACCGGGTGATCCACCGTCAGGGCCGCCCCGTTGTGACTTTAGCGGGTCAACATCGAGGGGCACGGACCCACGGGCCGTGAGAGGCGATGCAGCGTCGAAATGGTCGGTACGGCGGCGGGCAACTGTTCCAACTCTTGATTGTACTACAGCTTTTCGCCGGCGCCCCTGCCGCTTCCTATGCCGCCGACCCGCTCCCGCCCGCTGCTCGCGCCGCCGAACCGGCGTTCGTCACCCCCACAATGAAACTCCCCGGCCAACTCCTGAAGCCCGTCGAGCCTCATTTCGACGTCACAACCATGGAAATCCGGGCGGCCGAGGGCCTCGCCAACGACACCACAGCCGGCGAAATTACGTCGGCGCTCTTCAACGCCGGCAAAACCGGTGCGGTTGTGGATTTCTCTCGCCGCGGACTGAAACACCTCGACCTCTCCGAACTCGACTTCAAAGGCGCCCTCCTAACGCGGTCCGATGTCTTCGGCACCGACCTCTCGCGAGCCAATCTGTCCCGCGCCGACCTCGCAGGTGCCCGTCTTGACCGCACGGTGCTGACCTTCGCCAATTTCAACGGCGCCAATCTAGAAGGCGCGACCCTGATGCGCCCCACGATCTATTCCGATCTGCGCACGGATTGGCGTGAAGCCCCGGTGTTCGACAACGCCAATCTGCGCGGCGTGCGCCTCACCGGCCGTATCGACGGAGCCTCCTTCAAGGGCGCCGACCTCTCCGGCTTCGATTTCTCCCCCCACGATCCTAGGGCCGACATTTCATTTCTGCCGCGCAACTTCTGCCGCGGCTGCCGCTTCGACAACGCGACGTTGCGCGGCGCCAATTTCGACGACGCCTCCCTCGCGATGGCCTCGTTCGCCGGAGCAAATCTCGCCGGGGCGCGCCTCACTCGAACTGATCTGTCCCGTGTTGATTTCACCGGAGCCGACCTGACCGGTGCCGATTTGACGGGAGCGGATTTGGCGGATGCGGACTTGAGGCAGGTCAAAGGCCTTGAAAGCGTCAAGGGTTTGGGCCTAGCTCTCAACCTGGAACGAGCGCTGAGATAAGTTGCGCCGCAAGTCTGGGTGGAAAGTGCACGCATGCCAATCGTCTCGCCGTTGAAGGCCCGCGGCGCCCGCTGGGCCGCGCTCGTTGCTCTGGCGTTGGCGATCGGTGGGCCTATCGCGGGTCGTGCCCAAGAGATGCCGGAAGTCGACACGGCGCTTGTCGTGTCAATCGACGTTTCGAACTCCGTCGATGCAACGCGTTACCGTCTGCAACTCGAAGGCATCGCAAAGGCCCTCGAGGACGATAGCGTCATCGAGGCCATTCTCACCGGTGGCCGCGGCGGCATCCTGATCTCGCTCGTCATGTGGGCCGACAAGCCGAAGATCTCGATCCCTTGGTCGCGGATCTCTTCGAAGGAGGAGGCTCTGGCCGTTGCTCAGCAGGTGCGTCGCCTGCCGCGTGAAGGCGGCGAGTTCACCTGCATGTCGGGTATGATGCGCATGATCGCCGACAAGGTCGTCACCCAGATCCCCGCCAACGCCAATCGCATCGTCGTCGACGTTTCCGGCGACGGCAAAGACAACTGCAACCGTGAAGAACCGATCGACGTCGTGCGCGATGAACTCGTCAATTCCGGCGTGATCATCAACGGCCTTCCGATTCTGGAAGGCGAGGACGGCCCGTCACTGGAGGGCTGGTACACCGACCACGTGATCGGCGGCCCCGGCGCCTTTGTCCTCCCCGCGAAAGGCTTCGGTGACTTCGAACGCGCGATCCGCCAGAAGTTCGTCAACGAGATCAGCGGCACCACGCCGGCCGCTAAATACGCAAAGGCGGACTGAAACCAGTCCGCCCCGCGAAGCTATAAAGTGGAGTTCCGGCTGACGCCGCCCTGTCCGAACGATCAGGTATCGTTCATCGTGGTTGGCTGGCACTTCCACTTCTTCACCGTCCACTGCGGATGCGTCTCCGCCAGTTGGCCAGGAATGGCGGCGCAAGAAGGGCGCACTGGATGGTGTCCATGTCGCCATCGACGGGCAGGGTATAATCTTTGCAGCTCGAAGGATCTGCAATCAGGCAGGCAGAGATGACGATCGTCAGCATGGGGCGGTGTTCTCCCGATTATCATTGCGGGCCATGTGCCCGGAACCGCTGAGACTGCGCGGTGTAAGGTGACTTACGCCTGCACTTTACAGCCGGATCAGCATGCGGGGAAAGCGCCAGGGGGAAATACGGTTCCCCTCTCAGCCGGTCAGGAGCAACTCGCCCTTACCGATCGTGGCCATGTCGCCCGCGTAACGGCGAACCTTGGCCGGCAATGGCGGCGGCGCCAGTGAGCCGAGTTCGGCGGCGACGAAACGGCTGATAAGGCGCAGGAAAACCATGTCGTGCTGACCGCAATCGGAGAACGTCGCAAGCATCTGCTCGGCTCTCGGACCAATGAGCGTGCCGCGCCGCATGAGCGGACCCGCACCAGGACCAAAACCACCCTCCGCCCAGATCGTCCCGCCGGCCATGCGCGATCCCGCGGCCGCACCGGTCTTGCCCTTCACGATGATTGTCCCGCGGCGCATGCGGTCGCCCGCGCGATCACCGATGTCTCCACCGACGCGAATGACGCCGCCCGCCATGCCGAACTTCTCTCCCGGCAGCAGGCCGCCGACGAAGTTCCCGGCCGAGCCGGCCACCGTCAAGAGCCCGCGCTTCATTCCCGCGCCCAGGTAATCCCCTGCCGAGCCCATGATGTCGAGCCGACCGCCGTTCATGAAGCGGCCCGCGTATTGCCCCACGTCGCCTTCGACGACCAGCGTGCCGGACGCAAGCCCGTCCCCGATGCCGTCGCAAGCGCCCGTCGGACCAGCAAGGATCAGCGTGTTCGCATCCGGGATGGCCGTGATCTCGAACAGATCGCCAAGCGTGGCATCCTCGAACGGCAGCCGCGCGACCTCGTCCGGCGTCTGCGCCGTCAGCGGAGCCGGCTGAAGGCCCGACAGATCAAGACGCCCGGCCGGAGCCGATTTCAAACGTAGCCTGAGTCCGCTCATGCGACGTAATCCTTCAGGTGATAGTGGTGCTGGCCGAGCTTGCCGCCGTAATTGCCGGCGGAGACGCGCGTTACGCCTTTCGCCGCACCGATATCGGTCACGGCCTTGAGGCCGACCCGCATCGCGTCCGACACCGCCTTCGACGTCAGCCCGTCGATAACGATTTCCAGCACGGCGATGGTGTCGGCATCGAGTTCGGTTTTCGTGGTGCCCTTCAGCGTCGGACAGAACGCATTGTTCGTCGAGGCGACCGCGCCCTTGTACTTCGAGCCCACTTTCGACCCCGAGCGCACGATGCCACCGGGGAATGGGGTAATAACGTCGGGGACCTTGGCAATCGCTGCCACCGCGGCTTCCGTCGTCTCCAGCAGTCCTGCGCGATCGCGCCCGAGAATGAGCAAGTTGCCGCCACCGACGGCATCCGTTGTCAACCCGCAGGTGTCTTCGATGGTGAACTCGCCATCCATCACAGGCACACGCCAAAATCGCCGCCCGCCGAACCGCTTCGACATCTGCCAGCCATCGCCGAAAAACCGTGGACCCGCCGAAAGCGCCAGCCGCTGCGCACTGTCGAGCCCGTTGTAGCAAGCCGATCCCGGGCTGGTCAGAACGCACTGCCCGACGCGATTTTTCAGCTGCGGCAGGATCGCGTCCGGCGAGAAACCGAACACCAGCACGCGCACGCCCGGCCGCCCATCGGGCGTCTCGGACGCGGGCACCTCATAATCGATGCCGCACTCCGCCCCGCATCCGATGACCGATGTTCCAAAGCCCGTCATGGTCGTCGCCGCGATCATCGCCCACTTGAGCGTATCGGCCGTAATGATGAGCGCCGTCCCGCTCATGCCGAACGCTTCGGCGAATGTGTCGTCGATGGCGACGCCGTTGACATTCATGTTCTGGCTGCCCGTCATTTGCGCGCCCCGACCGGCTGGACGATGAGGCAACCACACGTGCCCGGCGCGTGTCCGCAGCCGGCCGTGATGATCTCCTCGTCATGCACACGGAAGTTCTCCATCTGCACCGTGTGGTACGTGTCGAAATAGTCCTTCAACGGCTTCTCGGTGCGCTTGCGATCGTACTCGGGGCGCACGACATGCGTCGCACCCGTCACGACCTTCACGATTTTTCCGTTGCGCACGATCATCTCGCCGTTCTTGAACACGAACAGCGGCGTCGTGAACATCGCCTCGCGATCGGGGTTGTCGTCGTACACGGTGATATCGGCGCACGCGCCCGGCCCCAGATGCCCGCGATCTCTGAGCCCCAGCGACTTCGCTGGCCCCGCGCGCGTCATGATAGCGATTTCATACAGCGAGTACTCGCGCGTGATCGATCCGAGGATCGTCGCCGCCTGCGCGCCCGGATGGATGCGCCGCAGGTGTTCATTGCGGAACGTCTTGTCCATGAGCAGCCGGATCAAATGCGGATATGTGGTGAATGGCGCGCCGTTCGGATGATCCGTCGTGAGGAAGATCCGCCACGGGTCATTGACGAGCAGGAACATCTCCAGGCCGATCGCCCACTGCAGCGCGTTGACGAAGCTCTTGTCGCGATACTTCATCGGCACCACGCCGCAGCCGGCGTCGCACTCGATGTCCATCACCACCCACTTCTTTGGATGGGCGCTCTTCGTATTGCCATACTGCCGCATCGAGTCGCCCGATGCCGTGCAGGTCTGGCCGAACATGATCTGCCCGATGTCGAGCGACACGTTCGAATGCTGGTTGAGAAGCTCTGCGATCTCTGCCGCACCCGACGAGAACTTCATGTCGCCTTCGGTTCCGTAGCTGTGGAACTGAATGTGCGTGAGATGGATCGGCGTGCCCTCGGCGGCGCGGATCGTCGCGAGCGTCGTCTCCTTGTTGCCCGGCACACCCAGGTTGCAGCCATGGATGTGGATCGGATGCGGCACGCCCAATTCCTGCAGCGAGCGGCCAAGCGTCAGGATGATTTCGCGTGGCGTGACGCCATAAAACGCGTGCCGTTCGTCGAGATCGAGTTTGCGCTGATTGAACTTGAAGGCGGATATGCCGCCGGGATTGACCACTTTCACGGCAAGCGCCTGTGCCGCGTGCATCGTCCAGGCGATGTAGTCCTTGATCTCTTCCTTGTCGGCGCCGCGCGTCAGCAACCGCAGAAAATAATCATCCGAGCCCAGCATAACGAACGCGCCCTTGTCGATCATGGGCGTGTCGGCCATTTCCATGTGCGCCTGGCGCGCATTCACAGGCAGCATGGCCGGCTCGAAAGCCGCCGTGTAGCCCATTTCCGCATAGCGGTAGCCCGCCGTCAGCGTCGAGGGCACGGCATGTCCGCATCCCGCGCGTGTCAGGTCCCCGCGCGCGACCTCGTCGTGCTGGTGATCCTCCGGCAGCATCATGCGGGCGATCGTCACCTTGCCGCCGCCGATGTGCGAGTGCGGGTCGATGCCGCCGGCCATCACGACCTTGCCGGCAAGATTGTATTCCTGATGCACGCTTTCGTTCGAGCCGGGCGTCACGATGCGGCCGTCGCGCACGAAGATGTCGCGCACCTGTCCATCGATTCCGTTCGCGGGATCATAGACCTTACCGCCGGTGAACTTGATCAGCATGGGAGAGTTGTTCTTTCGAGGATCAGAGAGCAGCTTCAAGGGCGGCAAGCACATCGACCGTGCGCGGCAGCCCGGCACCCCGGCCGAGGTCACGCAATGGCAGAGACACGACGCTGTCGCAGCGCACGAGCTGTCCCTTGTGATCGATGCCGGGTGTGCCGACAGGAATGTAGACGTCGGGCTCCTTTGCGAGTTTCAGGTCATGCGAGCCGAGCACGATGGTCGGAATATCGCAGACCGGCGGCGACAGATCGGCGGTGAAACTTGCCAGCCAGACGAGGCAGTCCGTCTGCTTCGACGCGATGAGCTTTGGAATGGCGTAGAGATTTGGGTCGTACTTCGGCGCCCCACTTTCGTAGCTGACGCGTAGAGGATAGCCCGACTGCCACGCGCACACGGATGCGGCCGTGCTGGCGCCTTCGTTGCCGCCAAGCGACAGACCGGCAAAGCGCTGCGTGACGTTGAGATCTTTCACGAACTCGCAGATCTGATGCACCGTGAGATCCGCATTCGGGAAGTCGAGCCCCGGCGGCACCCAGACGATCACGCCGTAATCTGCCGCGTGGCAGCGCGCGAGCAAATCTTCGATCTGCGCTTTCGGCACGCCGACGACCGTGTCGGCCGGCAACGGCGCACCCTTCTTCAAGGTGCGCAGGGCCGAGACGACCTCGCCAATCTGATCCATCGGGCAGTTGATAGTGACGACATCGCCGATGCGCGGGCCTGTAGCAGCCGATGTATCATAGCCCTCGCCGACAAACACGATCGTGCGCTTGGGCGCCGGGTCGGCGAACATCGACTTCTCGTTGCACACCACGCGCTCGAAAAAGCGCGGATGGAACTTGTGCACGTCGCTGGCGATGATGAACAGGTCGGCGCGATTGCGTGCTTCCGTCATGGTGGTCATGAAGTAGCCGCTGGTTTGCAGCACTTTGAAGTTGCGTCCCTGCGCCTCGCTGAACGCATGGTCGACGACGCCGCGCGCCTTGTCCGCGATCGACATGATCGCCCGCATGCCGTCCACATCTGTCGCAAGACCGCCAAATGCGGGCAGCCTAGCGCCCTTGATGAGCGCCGCCGCCGCCGCCACCGCCTCGTCGAGCGATGCCGGTCTGCCGCCGATCCGCGGCTGCGCCTTGTTCAGCGGACGCTCGAACCCGGACTTAGCCTTGTCGCAGCCGTTGCGCGTGATTTTCAGCGCTTGTCCACTGCGCGCGATCTCGAGGTCGTCGCAGCGCAATCCGCAGAACGGACAGGTGACATGGGCGTGAGTTTCGGAAGCGGACGCCGGTGCCGGCGAAGCACCCGCTTGGACAGCGGTCATGGGTTGGGGCTCGTTCTTTAGTTGGAGGCGCACAAAAGCATGGCACGTTGTCCGTGACAACAGCGATGGACCGGCCCGACGTTATCCATCAGGCGGCGAAAAAGCGCAGATTGCCCTAGTGGGAACGCCACCCAATTGCGCTCACAATTGCCGCTCACTATTGTGCGCGGCCGCGGACCAAGTTGGGACCGCAAAAAAATGGCTCTGGAGGAGACTTGATGGTGAGAGTGGTGGCATCCTTAATGGTGGCGTTGGCGGCGCTGTTGCCTGTGGCCGCCGAGGCGCATGGTCCCTCGCGCCAGAAGGTCGTTTCGAAGATCGAGATCAACGCACCGGTTGATAAGGTCTGGGCCGTGGTCGGCAACTTCCAGGATATGAGCTGGCATCCCGCAGTTGCGAAGACCGAAGGCACGGGCGGCAACGATGTTGGTGCAACCCGTAAGTTGACGCTCCAGTCCGGCGGCGTCATCAACGAAAAGCTGACCAAGTATTCGGCCGAAGAGCGCGGCTTGGCCTATGAGATTACCGACGTCGACGTGAAGGTGCTGCCTGTTACGAACTACAGTGCCCAGATCAACGTGGCCGGCACGGCCGAGAAGACGATCGTCGAATGGCGCACAGCCTTCTACCGCGGTTTCGTCAACAATGATCCTCCGCCGGAACTCTCCGACGAAGCGGCAGTGAAGGCCGTGACGGATATAGTGCAGGGCGGCCTTGGCGCTTTGAAGAAGAAGTTTGAAGGCGGCTGAAAGCGTGGCGAGAGCCCCTAGGATTGTCTGGACTGCCCGGTTGAAGGCCGGGCAGTTCTTTTTTGCGCTTCTGTTGTTCGTAGCCGTTGGCTTCCCCCGCGACTTGGCGCGGGCAGGGGAGGGGAGCGGTGCGGCGTCCACGGCCTATGTCACCAACCAGATCGGCAACAGCCTCTCGGTCGTCGATCTGGCGACGGGCCAGCAGACAGCCGAAATCGTCATCGGCGGTAAGCCGGCCGGCATCGCACTGTCGCCCGACGGCAAACGCGCCTATGTGGCCGCGCCGGACGGTCGCGAAGTCATTACAGTCGACACCGGCAGCCGGTCGGTCGTCAAACGCGCGTCCGTCGGCAAGGGGCCGCTCGGCATCGCAGTCAATCCCAAGACCGGCGCTATCTACGTCGCAGACTGGTACGAACACCGCCTGTACGCGCTCGATCCCGCGACGCTCGCGGTCACCGCCACTGTCGCCACTGGCCAATCGCCCTCCGGCGTCGCGGTAACTGCGGATGGCGCCACCATCCTCACCGCCGACCGCGATAGCAATCAGGTATCCCTCATCGACGCTGCCACCTTCAAAGTCGTGAGCACGATCGCAACGGGCGAACGCCCTTTCGGCGTCACCATCGACGAAGCCGCCGGACGCGCCTACACCGCCAACGTCGCTGCCAACACCGTTACGGTGATCGATCTGAAAACGCGCGCACGCCTCAGCGATGTGCCCGTGGGGCTCAGGCCCTATGCGGTCGCGCGCGCCGCCAATCTGCTCTTCGTCACCAATCAGCATGACGAGTCCGTCACGGTCATCGATGCTATGACGCTGCAACCTGTGAAAACGCTCCGCGTCGGCGGCTTCCCCGAGGGGATCGAGGCGGACCCCTCCGGATCGACCATCTGGGTGGCATGCTGGGACGCCAACACACTTGAAAAGATCGACGTGGCCACCCTGGTCGTGACCGCCCGCATCCCCGTCGGAGAAGGCCCCCGCGCCTTTGGCAAGTTCCTGCGTTGAGCGTTCATCCCGTCCCTTCGGAACCCGCCGGATCAACCTTAAATCTTCGCAACCTGTGGATTTTCTCCTGCCCGCGCCGCGGTCATTTGCTAATGCTCCGCACAGATCGGCGTCCGCCCGGATTGCCGAAACAAACATTGCCCCGCTGGGCCGGCGTGTCCTAAAACACCGCCCGCCCGGAGCCCCGGAGGGCCTGCGGGGACCATTGGAGGAATTCGAGAATGTTGCGCATCCTGCGTGGATTGGCCGTCGCCATTTCCGTTGTTATCACTTTCGCAGTTTCCCTCGCCATGCCGGCCTTCGCCGAGCTGCCGCAGCCGGCAACACTCATCTTCGACGCCCGCCATCTCGACCTCCTGCCGAAAGGCACAGTCGTCGCCTACAAGTTCGAACACGGCGTCAGCGACGAGAAGCTGATGGGCAAGGCGTTCACGGATGACATCAAGTTGAACGTGAGCGACGTCAATGCCGAGGGCCAGCGCGTCGTGGACGTCACCGTCTTCACCGGTGACCGTCAGCGACCCATTCAGAACTACGACGGTCTTACCATCAACCCCGTCTTCATCTGGTTCCTCGACAAGTGCATCGAGAATTACCGCACCGTGTCCGGCGGCAAGCAGCCCTACCTCAAGGGCCGCATGCGCGATGCCTTCGTCGACAAGGCAAAAATTGAGGAAGTAAAGGTCGATTTCGGTGGCAAGCCGGTCGATGCTTATAAGATCACGATGGTTCCCTTCGAGACGGACCCCAACAAGCACAAGATGCAGGGCTTCGAGAACTCGAAGTTCTCCTTCATCGTGAGCAAGGACATCCCGGGCTACTTCTACGAACTCAACGCCGACATCTTCAGCAGCCAGGCCGGTACGGCAAAGATGACGGACAAGCTTATTCTTGTGGAGGCCAAGTGATGCGCAAATTCACGATCGCGGCTTGTGCTGCCATCGCGCTGGGCCTCGGCGTCGCGGGCGCCATGGCGCAGGAACTCGACGCCGACATTGCCAACGACTATCCGACCTTCAACCGCGCCGACTACGTATTCGGCTGCATGCAGGTCAACGGCAACACGCGTCTCGCCCTTGAGCGCTGCGCCTGTTCGATCGATGTGATCGCCAGCATTCTGCCATTCAAGGAGTACGAACAGGCAGAGACGATCATGTCCGTCCGCCAGCGCGGTGGCGAAAGTGTCGCCCAGTTCAACCGGCCTGAAATGGTCGCCGTCGTCACCAAGCTGAAACAGGCCCAGATCGAAGGCGAATTGCGCTGCTTTTGAACTTTACCTTGGTGCTGAAATGGAAAGGGCGCCGTGCATAGCGGCGCCCTTTCTTTGTTTTTCAATTGCAGCCGATTTGCGTTACGAACCCTTGGGCCCTGCGCGCCCTGTGAAAACCTTGCCCTCGGTGTCCGTGGCCGTTACCTCGAGCGTCTCATCGCTGCCCGGCGCATAGGTGAAGCGGAAGTTCGGATCTTCCGAGATCGAAATGCCGCCCGTCATCTTGAATACGACGTCAGCGCCGCGCTTCACCTCGATCTCGCGCACGAACCGCGCCGGGATGTAGAAGCCCGTCGCCTGGTTCAACTGCAAACCTGAATACTGCGGATGCTTGATCATCAATTGCCCCTGGCGCAACTGAGGCGCGCCATCGACGCTGCCCAGTCCGCGCACGATCATCCGGCCGGCGTCGGCAAGCGCGGCATCTGTATCCTTCAGTGCCGGCGCAGAGCAGCCGCCCGCGGCCTTCACGAACTTCGTCGCCATGTGCAGCGCCCCGTCGTCCGTCTCCACGACGGCACGAATGTTGGAATACATGTCGACGCGCACGCGCGTGGACAGCACCCGCTCACCATCACCGGCCGCCGGCCCGAATGCGAACTCGGCCACGACCGGTGCCGGGTTCTTATCGACGATGAGGGTGAGCTTCTTCACCCGCCCGGCCGCCGACGCCGGGATACGCACGGTCAGCGGCACCAGCGCCGCATCGTCCGCGCGCACTGGCGCTTCCAGGGTGACGACCGACGCGTTCTCTTGCGCCACGTTGGTTCCAAAGACATCCTTCTGCAGCGCCGGCCAGACGTCGGCCTCGAGCAGCGCGTTGCCATTCACGGCATCAGCCGCATGCGCCTGTCCGCCAGCGACCACCGCGCCCATGGCGAGTACGGCGGCTGCGAGAGCGCCTTTCAACGTAATCAGCGTGGCTTGCATCTCTCGTGTTCTCCGGTTTTCGTTTCTTGTCGTGTTGGCTCGTGTCGTGGTGTGTAGTGCGGTCATCGAAACACTGGCTTGGGCGAACCGCCCACAGCCATCACTCCCATTCGAGTTCCGCGAACGCTGCCGAAACATTGCGTTTATGATACTCCTCGAACAGGACCCATGCACCTTTTTCCGAGGATCCGGCGCTTTCGGTCGCCTCGCTCAGCGTCTTGCCCTGCGCGATCATAGCCCGCACGTCGGTGGCCACTGTCGTAAGATACCGGTGCAGCGGCGTCGCCGCGTCGGCCCACGCGAGCGCCGGCGGTCCATGCCCCGGCACCACACGAACCGGCGGAGCCTGCCCGACGCGGTCGAGCAGCGCCATCCAGCCCTTGATCGATCCGTCGATGGTCGGAATGTGCTCCACGAAAAGGAGATCGCCCATGAAAACCGTGCCAGTCGCGCTGTCCGCGACCGTCAGATCATTGTCCGTGTGAGCCGTCGGCTGGGCCATCAGCTCTAAAGTCCGACCGCCGAGATCGAGCGTCCGTGTTCCTTCGATGGCCAGCGACGGCGCGATAATCTTGGTGCCTTCGAACGCCTCGGGGCCAAGCAAATCCCGGTTGATTGCCAGATAGCGCTCGGCCCGCGCTGTCAATCCGCGCGCAAGCTTATGGTGGCCGACGAAGACTGTGCCTTCCGCTTCAAAAGCGACATTTCCGAACACGTGATCGGGGTGCATGTGTGTGTTGATCACGTACCGAACCGGCTTGTCTGTGACCGACGTCACCGCCGCCAGCAGATCACGCCCGACCTTCGGGCTGCCACCGGTATCGATGACCGCCACGGCCTCTCGCCCGACCACAAAACCCGGGTTCGAGATATCGCCCCTATTAGTGGGGTTGAAAACGGCATGCTGCCCGCGGTGCACGAAGACGCCGGGCGCCACTTCGAACACGAACCCGCCTGTCGCACGCACCGGCACAACCCGCAGAACCGGCAATGCGAATGCGGCCAGACCGCCTGAAAGGCACATACGGCGGTCGATATTCATGATTTTTGAACCTCTTGCAGGACGAGCGGCGCGTCGTGGATGCCCTGACTTTTAACGAGCGCTGGCCGCTGCAACACATATAGGTGGCCAGCCCGACCTACGAAAGGGCCAACTCACTGATTTACCGACCTGATCAATCGATGTGGACGCTAGAAACGCCTCGCAGGATCAAATTGAGGAAAGTTGCGGGGGGAAATATTATGCACAAAGTCCACCTGTAATCAATAGCCCAAAGAGCTGCAGCAAGCTGTGTTCAACTTAGCGTGCGCTGCACAAACAGGCAGAGAAATCCACCAACACGCTGATTTAACGGCAATAATATTTGAATTTCTGCTGCCCATCGAAGTGTTGCTGAAAAAATGATCTCACGGATCGTCTTGCGATCCTCACGAGAAAGTGTCTAGATGCCGCGCGGTGATGAGACCCGGGGGCGACGTTCGGAGGAGCGTTTCCCACCTGAGCTGGAACCGGAAAGGGGACAAAAGCCCCATTCGGCAGCCGGCCCGGAAAAACCCGTGGCTGATCATCATGCAAGCGTGGCAAGAACCTCAAGGAGGAAGCGCGATGCGCAAAAGTGCACTCGCTATTGGCCTGCTCGCTTCGGCGGCGGCGTCGCCTGTTTTGGCGAACGACGACGTTAAGAAGGCGATTGCTGACCCCAACAACTGGGCGATGCAGCAGGGCAACTATGAAGGCTGGCGTTACTCACGTCTCGACCAGATCAACACGTCGAACGTTAAGGACTTGAAGGTTGCCTGGCAGTTCTCGACCGGCGTTCTTCGCGGTCACGAGGGTTCGCCGCTGGTGATCGGCAAGGATCTGTACCTGCACTCGGCATTCCCGAACAACGTCTTCAAGCTCGAGCCTCGAGAACCCCGTTGAGCCGAAGATCCTCTGGAAGTACGAGCCCAAGCAGGATCCGTCGGTCATCCCCGTGATGTGCTGCGACACGGTCAACCGCGGTCCGCAGATTGCCGGCAACACCCTGATCATGGGTCTCAGGCCGACACGACGCTCGTTGCTCTCGACGCCGCAACGGGCAAAGAAAAGTGGAAGCTGGTCAACGGCGATCCCAAGAAGGGTGAAACCTACACCGGCACCCTGATCATCATTAACGACAAGGTCATCATGGGTACCTCGGGCGCCGAGTTCGGCGTTCGCTGCCACGTGACGGCTTACGATCTGGCCGATGGCAAGAAGCTCTGGCGCGCCTACTCGATGGGCCCGGATGCCGACATCCTGGTCGATCCGGAAAAGACCATGTCGCTCGGCAAGCCGGTCGGCAAGGACTTGCTCGCTCAAGACCTGGACTGGCGACCAGTGGAAGATCGGTGGCGGCTCGACTTGGGGCTACTACTCGTACGATCCGGAAGCCAACCTCGTTTATTACGGCACGGGCAACCCCTCGACCTGGAACCCGGCGCAGCGCGCTGGACCGGACGGCAAGCAGATCGACCAGAAGTGGTCGATGACCATGTTCGCCCGTAACCCCGACACCGGCGTGGCCGCCTGGGCATACCAGATGACCCCGTTCGATGAGTGGGACTATGACGGCGTCAACGAGTTGATCCTCGACAACGCAGAAGATCGGCGGCGCTGACCGCAAAGTTCTGACGTCACTTCGACCGTAACGGCTTCGGCTACACGATCGATCGCCTCACCGGCGAGCCGCTCGTCGCTCAGCCCTACGACGAAGATCTGAACTGGTCTACGGGCGTCGATCTCGACAAGGTCTTCGCCGACCTACGGCCGTCCGAAGGTTGTCGACTTCAAGTCCACGTTCACTCAACGGCGCTGACGTGAACACGAAGAACATCTGCCCCGCTGCCCTTGGCTTCAAGGACCAGCAGCCGGCTGCGTACTCGCCGCACACGGACCTGTTCTACATTCCCGTCAACAACGTCTGCATGGACTACGAACCCTTCAAGGTCTCGTACACGCCTGGTCAGCCCTACGTGGGCGCCACGCTCTCCATGTTCCCGCCGGAAGGCAAGACGAACACGGGTCACTTCACGATCTGGGATGGCGCTGCAGGCAAGATCGTTCAGCCAGCATGACGAGCCCTTCTCGGTCTGGTCTGGCGTCATGACGACCGCTGGCGGCCTCGCCTGCCACGGTACGCTTGAAGGCTACCTGAAGTGCCGCGATCACGAAGGATGGCAAGGAGCTGTTCAAGCACCGTCTGCCGTCTGGTTCGATCGGCAACGTCTTCAGCTACGCCATCGATGGCAAGCAGTACATCGGCCTCTACTCGGGCGTCGGTGGCTGGGCTGGCATCGGTCTCGCCGCTGGCCTCGACAAGCCGACGGACGGCCTGGGCGCAGTCGGTAACTACGCCGGCCTGAAGTCGTACACCGACCTCGGTGGCACGCTCACGGTCTACTCGCTGCCCTAATCGGTAGTCAGTCGACTTGAATAAGGGGCCGGCGCGGGAACACCGCGCCGGCCTTCTTCGTAAGAGCGGCACGATTGTCGTCTGGTGAGGTCTCCGTGCGTATTGTCGCACTGATTGCAAAATGCCGCATAGGCACTGGAGTGCCTAATATCAGCCGATGCATCAGTTGCGCCGACCCTGATGTCACGAGGGTGCTGCAATAAGATCGCTCTGAGAGCCCGAGCACGACACCGGCCCTTCTCAGAGTTTCACAACCGATCGGATTCGATCGATAAAGAATGGGGAAACGAGTGAAGAGCCTTGGGTTTGGATTGAGCGCCGCCGCTGGCATCTTGATATCCGCCGGCGTTGCTGTTGCGGACGGTGCGCCTGCCGCCGCTCCGCCGATGCCGACAAAGATGACGGAAGGAGCGACGAGCCCGCTTCCAGATCCGGCCGTCTACTCGTACCGCGCAGGAAGGCAAGAAGTGGGAAGCTGGCCGCTGGGTTCTCCCGGACGGTTCCCCGACCTTCAACATCGAGCGCGGCGCCGACAACACCGACGCCGTGAAGAAGGTCGACTGGATGACGTACTCCGGCTGGCGCCGGTATCACGCCGAGTGCCACGTCTGCCACGGCCCGAATGCCGAAGGTTCATCCTTCGCACCGGCTCTGAAGGACTCTCTGAAGACGATGGACTACGCGAAGTTCCTGCAGGTCGTGGCCGGCGGCCAGATCCGCGACGTGGCCGGCACGAAGTACATCATGCCGGCGCTGGGCGATAACAAGAACGTCATGTGCTACGTTGACGACCTCTATGTTTACCTCCGCGCCCGCTCGACGGACGCTCTCCCGGGCGGCCGCATCAGCGCCGACCAGCGCGCCGATAAGCCCAAGGAAGCCATCGAAGCCGAGAAGTCTTGCATCGGCGATTAACCCTCGGCTCCCAATTCTCGAAAATACGGCGGCGGTGCCCTCGCAGGCGCCGCCGTTTTCTAATGCAGCGCCGTGTTCACATTCATCTAAAAAACAATACGCACACTATTCAATCCGCGAAGTCGGCGTCATATAATTGCGGACAAAAGGCCAACGCCGGACAGCGGCGGGCACCCAAAGGGAGCAAGCACCGTAATGATGAAGACCATCCTCGTGCGCCGCGCCGGATTTGCCGCCGCACTGTCCCTGACACTCACGCTGGGTGCGTGCGGTGAAGAAGAGAAGAAGGCCGAGGCCCCCAAGCCCGCTGAAACGCCCGTCGCCGCGGCCCCATCAGAGCCAGTTCCTGCGCCGGCCGAACAAACGCCCGCGCCGGCCGCCCAACCCGCAGCGGCTGCCGAGCCCGCACCTGCGCCGGCTCCGACCGCCGAACAGGCTCCCGCTCCCGCCGCCGAGCCCGCTGCGGCACCCGTTGCCGAACCGGCACCGGCGCCAGCACAAACGGCCGAAGCGCCGGCCGCCGCACCCGCACCGGAACCTGCCCCTGCGGCCACCACTCCCGCCGCCGCACCCGCAGCCGATGCTCCCGCTCCCGCCGCCGCTGAAGCCTCGCCCGCACCGGCCATGGCTCCGCCGATGCCGACAACGATGACGGAAGGAGCAACGAGCCCGCTTCCAGATCCGGCCGTCTACTCTACCGCGCAGGAAGGCAAGAAGTGGGAAGCTGGCCGCTGGGTTCTCCCGGACGGTTCCCCGACCTTCAACATCGAGCGCGGCGCCGACAACACCGACGCCGTGAAGAAGGTCGACTGGATGACGTACTCCGGCTGGCGCCGGTATCACGCCGAGTGCCACGTCTGCCACGGCCCGAATGCCGAAGGTTCATCCTTCGCACCGGCTCTGAAGGACTCTCTGAAAACGATGGACTACGCGAAGTTCCTGCAGGTCGTGGCCGGCGGCCAGATCCGCGACGTGGCCGGCACGAAGTACATCATGCCGGCGCTGGGCGATAATAAGAACGTCATGTGCTACGTCGACGACCTCTATGTTTACCTCCGCGCCCGCTCGACGGACGCTCTCCCGGGCGGCCGCATCAGCGCCGACCAGCGCGCCGATAAGCCCAAGGAAGCCATCGAAGCCGAGAAGTCTTGCATCGGCGACTGAGCGCTTTCATTCCGGCACTCAGGCGCGGCGGTCCTCGAGACCGCCGCGTTTCGTTTGAGCCCCCCGACGCAATCCGCATGACAATAACTTCATGTGCAGGTGCGCCGTTCGGTCCGTATATGTCACGAGGCAAGCTGGAAAGTCCCGTTCGGCACGGGAAATCATCCGGCCTCAAAAAAGAAGCTGAAGGCTATTTGGTGCGCGGTCGTCTGCGCCGCCGGAAGCCAGGAAACATAACGAGAGCTCGATGAAAAAAACGCTGCTGGCCGTTGTGGCCATGTCGCTCGGCGCTCAGGTGTTCGCGGCCCCCGCGCACGCCGCCGACGGCAATTTGGCGGACGCCGTCAATCGCAAGGTTCTGCGCGTCTGCTCGATCCCTGAGAACATGCCCTATTCGAATGACAAGGGCGAAGGGTTCGAAAACAAAATTGCCGAAGTCATCGCCGACGAGATGAAGATCCCGGTGGAATACACCTGGTATCCCGGCGGCTTCGGCCTCATCCGGCGCACGCTCGCGGCCAAGAAGTGCGATCTTGTGCTCGGCACCGTTCAGGCCGACGAATATACGCTCAACACCAACCACTACTACCACACGACCTACGTGATGTTTTACAAGAAGGGCAGCGACCTCGAAGGCGTCACGTCGTTCACGGATCCGAGGCTTCAAGGCAAACGCGTGAGCAACCAGGGCGGCCCGATTGGCGACCAGATCGCCAAAGCCGGCTTGATGCCGAATGCAAAATCGTACCTCATCAACGTCGATCGCCGCTACCTCAACCCCGAGCAGGAAATCATCGACGACGTCATCAAGGGTGAAATCGATGTCGGTGTGCTGTGGGGACCGTTCGCAGGTTGGTTCCTGAAGCCGCACCTCGACAAGCTGACGGTGTTTCCGATCACCGAGCACGTACCGGGGACGGCTAAGCCGGACTACCGCATCACCATGGGCGTGCGCGCAAACGAGTTGAACTGGAAGCGTCAGCTGAACGAAATCATCAAGAAGCGCCAGGGCGACATCGATAAGATTTTGCTCAGCTTCAACGTGCCAATTCTTGACGAAGACCTGAAGCCCATTACAGCGCCGCGCAACTAAGTCTGCGACCGCAATGGGGATGTTATCAAAAAAGCAGTCAAGCCAGCGGCCGGCGAAATTCGCCGGCCGCTCCGCTTGTGCCGCGGCGCTTGCGCTCTGTGTCGTGGTCTTAGCGAATGGGGTCGCCGCGGATAGCGGCCACGTCGAACCGAAATCCATCACACCACCGGCCGCCACCGGTGAAGTGCCCGAACCCGACAGCTACCGCACCAACGACTACCGCATGCCCGTCCCACGCACGCTCAAGGGCGCGAACGTCGTCACGGCCGATGACGCCGAAAAATTGTTGAAAGAGAATGGCGCGGTTTTTATCGATGTCTATCCGCGCGCCCCGAAGCCCGCCAACCTGCCCGCAGGGACCGTGTGGCGCGATCTTCCCCATTCGAGCATTGCCGGCGCGCACTGGCTGCCGAACGTCGGCTACGGCGTGCTCTCACCCGAATTCGAATCCTACTTCAAAACGCGCCTCGAAGCGCTGACATCCAGCGACAAGTCCAAGCCCGTGCTCTTCTTCTGCCTGAAGGATTGCTGGATGTCGTGGAACGCCGCCAAACGCGCAATGTCGTGGGGCTACACGTCCGTCCTCTGGTTTCCTGAAGGCACCGACGGCTGGCAGGCCATCGGCAACGATCTGACGCCCCTCAATCCCGTTCCCTGAAACGACGAGCGGGAAACAAAAAGCGCCGCGCTCCCCCGGGGGAGCGCGGCGCTATTCGACAATGGCTGCGTGCCTACTTCGACATTTTCGAGCGGATGTGGCGCGTCAATTCGAAGAGCCGCTCTTCGAGTACAGCGGGAAGTTCGCAGGCGATGGGGATATTGGCCTGCCGCTCCTGGAAGATGCGGCCAGTCCAATAAAGTTTCTGCTCCTCCTCGCTCTCCGGCACCGCTGCCGTGTCGTCCACTATGATGTCGCCCTTCAGCTTTGCCAGGTCCACGCCCTGCTTTTCGAGTTCCTCGGCGCGCGTTTTTTGTGAGCGTTGATATTTCTCGATGCCGCCGATGATGGCACGGCGCTGGTTGTTCACGGTGTCGAACAGACCCAGGAACAGTTTTGTCAGTTGCGCGTCCCGGTCCGCCTCCGGCACAGACGCCGCAAATACATCGATGGCCGCCGTGGCCTTCTCGATGGAAACGCGGCGCGAGGCCAGTTTCGTCACGAGCGCGGGGATCTTGGGAGCGTTGAACCAGTCTTTATGGGTATCGAGCGCAGGACCGTCCCAAATGGCGGATGCCGAAAGGTTGTCCACTTTCTTCTGCACGCATGGCCAGTCCGGATTATTCGGATCGGCAGCAGCCATTGCAGCCGTCGAAAGGGCGAAGACGCCGGCAGCCGCGAGCAGGGCCACATGAAGGGTCTGACGCATCATCACCAAAACTTCCTCTCCAATTCATATTTTCTTATGACGAGCCAAGCCTAAGGCCGCTGCTTCCCACGTGGGTACGCCGCTTTCAAGAGTAAAGATCGGCTGTCGGTTAGCCGGCGTTGCCGCCGCCCGGACCGCCACGACGCCCGATCAAGCCTTTCGAGGGATTGTAGGCATAGACGGCTGCCCCGAGGAACATCAGCGTGCAGCCGATCACCACCACGAGATGCGTCAGATCGAGAAGCTCGCCCGACGCCAGCGGAACCAGCACCCCATCGAGACTGATCCCAGCCTGCACGGGCGTCATGGTCGGATCGATCTTGGCGCCGATTTCGCCGTACAGTGCGAACCGGATGAGTTCGACGGCGTGCGTGAACGGATTGAAGCGCGCCAACTCGTAAAGGAACGGGCTTCCTTCGCGAATGCGCCAAAGCGGATAGAGTGCCGACGAGGCAAAAAACATCGGGAAGATGACGAAGTTCATCACGCCCGCGAAGTTCTCCAGTTGCCGGATCAGCGACGACATGAGAAGGGCGAGCGCGCCGAGCATCAGGCCCGAGAGAACCAGAGCCGGCAGCACAGTGATATAACCCTGCCACGGCGGGGTGATGTCCCAGAAGTAGGCCACTGCCAGAAACGTGTAAGCCTGCAACACAGCGACCGCGACGCCACCGATCAGCTTGGACAGCAGCAGGAATGAACGAGGGAATGGCGCCACGAGAAGCGTGCGCATGGCGCCCGTCTCGCGATCGTAAACCATCGACAGCGACGACTGCATGGCGTTGAACAGTAGGATCATGCCGATCAAGCCCGGCGTGATGAACGTCTCATACAACACATACGTCGTGTAAGGCGGGATGATCGAAACGCCGAGCACCTGCCTGAAACCGGCGGCGAAAATAAAGAGCCACACGAGCGGACGCACGAGCGCTGAGAAGAACCGCTCGCGCTGATACAGGAAGCGAAGAACCTCACGCCAAACGATGCCGCGGAAGCAGGCCACATAGGCGCCAAGTCCGTGCCTGCGCGGAGCCTCAGCTTCGAACGAGCGCATCGGTGTATCGACGTTCATGCAGCCTCCGCTGTGTAGTTCGTTCCGGTCATGCTGCGGAAGGCCTCGCGCACATTCGCTTTACCGGTCGCGTCCAGAAGTCCCGGCACTGAACCGGTATAGAGAATGCGGCCTTTGTGCAGGACGACCACACGATCTGTCGGCGCGACCTCGTCGATGAGATGCGTCGCCCATAGGACGCCCATGCCCTCCCGGTCCACGAGTCCGCGCACGATCGAGAGCACGCTCTCGCGCGAGCCGATATCGAGGCCAACGGTCGCTTCGTCGAGCAGTAGCAGTCCTGGGCGGTGAAGAAGCGATCGCGCAATTTCCACACGCCGCGACTGCCCACCCGAGAGATTGCGCACTTTTTCATGCGCCCTGTCCGCAAGCCCGACGGTCGTCAGCGCTTCAACGGCCCGCTTCTTGGCTTCCGCCTTGCGAATGCCGTGCAGCGCCGCGTGATAGAAAAGGTTCTGCTCCAGGGTCAGATCGCTATCGAGCGTGCGGCTCTGGAACACGACGCCCAGTCTCTGCAGCGCCGCTGTCGGCTTGCGCCGCACGTCGTTGCCCAGAATGCGGATTTCACCCGAAACGTTGTCGTAGAGGCGCGTGATGAGGGCAAACAGCGTCGACTTTCCCGCACCGTTGAGCCCCAGGAGCACCGTGAAGGCCCCGCGGTCAACGGTCAGTGAAACATTGTCGAGCACCTGCTTCTCGCCGAAGCGGTGGCTGACTCCGTTGACGACGAGAGCTTCCGCGGCGGCGTTGCCGATCGCCGCTCCTGCCGCGTCCTGTGTAAGCTCTGTCGCCAAGGGAAGCCTCGTTTCTATATAAACGTCCAAACACACATGCCGTAGTGGCGCCGGGGTCGCCCCCGGCGCGCGGGCTACTGCGCCGCGCCGTTTTCAGCGGACTTGATCGGCGTGAGGCCCGAAACAACGCCCCATGGATAGCGGCCGGTCTTGATCGACTTGATCGCCTTTTCGGACGCAACGTCGATGACGGTCACGTCGTTGGATGTGCCGTTGGTGGTGAACAGCAGCTTGTCGTCCGGCGTGAAGGCGAGGTGCCAGACGCGCTGGCCGACGAGCACGTACTTTTCCACCTTGTAGGTCTTCGGCATCGATCACCGCGACGCGGTTGGCCGGACCGAGCGCCACGAAGGCCTTCTTGCCGTCCTTGGTGATGCGCACGCCGACCGGCTGGATGGCGTCCTTGGTGATGCCCTGGATCTCGAAGTTGATCTTGTCGTGATCTTCTTCTGCGCCGGATCGATGACGCTGACGGTTCCGCCGATTTCCGCCGACACCCAGACCTCGGAGCCGTCGCTCTTGAATTCGGCGACGCGCGGGCGGTTGTCGACCAGCATGTTTTCGATGTTCTTGAACGCCTCCGTCGTCGATGAAGTGCGCCATGTTCGTCGTTTCCGACGTGTTGACGAGCACCTTGCCGTCCGGGCTGATGCCCATGCCTTCCGGCTCCACGCCCACCGGCATGTCGGTGATGATCGTGCCCTTGAAGATATCGACGACGGTGACGAGGTTGTCGTCCTCGTTGGAGACGTAGAGCGGGTTGCCCGACGTATGCAGGATCGGCAGTTCGGGATCGGGCCCCGACGGCAGGTCTTTCACGAACTTGAAGGTTTTCGCGTCGAAGACCTGCATGCGGTTGTCGTCGCTGGTGCAGACGATCACCCACTTGCCGTCCTTCGACAAAATGATGCCGCGCGGACGGTTGCCCGTCTTGATGGTGTGTACGACCTCGAGCTTCTCGCTGTCGATCACCGAGATCGTGTTTTCTTTTTCGTTCGAGACGAAGATCTTGTAGGCCGCAGCCGGCCCGCGCCGCAGTGCAAGCGAGGATAGGGACAGGGCGGCCAAGGCAGCGGCATTCTTGAAGAGCGTCATGGTCGATCCTCTGGTGTGTGAGGGTTGGCCTTCAGTCATCGTGCGGTCCGGCATTGAGGACCACCTCACTTTGTTGTACGCCCGGCATTTCGTTTCAGGCTTATCGACCCCGAGCGTATCGAGTTCCGTGAACTGGTGCAGAAATCCCGGCTGCGGGGAGACCGTGACGTGCATCTTGCCGGTGGCGAGCACGATGGGCTGGCGCAACTGGCCGTTCCAGGCCCGATACGTCAGCTTGCGGCCCTTGAACGCTGCCAGCTCGAATTCGGGCGAGAGCATGTAAGGAATGAGCGCCTTGCGATCGACGGACTGCGTGCGCGTCGCCGCTTCGCCGATCGAACGAACCGCCATCCAGGCCTGATAGTCGAGCGGCCGCATATTGCGTGCTGCAAGCCGCTTGAAACGGTTTTGGAATTGCGTGCCGCCCCACAACTCGATCGCCGGGTGCCAACTTGTCGGAAAGAGGCCTGCCGTACCGGCAACCGGCCGTGCGTCCCACGTCCGGTACGGGAAATATTCACCGAACAACTCGCCTTCGTCCGCGACCAGTAGGACATCGTGCGCTGGCAACTTCTGCGTGAAGGTCGGAATTTGTTGCTGGATCTGCTCGAACCCGCCGTCGGAGCGGCGGCTGCCCGGATCGTATTTGAATTCGCGCTCTTCCAGGATCTTCATGCCGAAGCGTTGCGCCGAGCGCCGCAGTGCATCCGCGTACGCCTTGTCTTCCGGGGCGGGCCCTACGATGAGAACCCAGTTCCGCCACCGCTTCCAGGCGAGATATTGAGCCAGCGCATCTGCCAGCATCGTGCGCGACGGCGCGGTGTGTTTCAAGTTTGCGCGGCAGTCTTCTTCGCGAATGTTTTCGTCCGGCGCCGAAACGTTGAAGATCACCGCATCAAGACCTTTGAGCGCATCGGCGAGTTCGATCGTCGGTTTGGCGTCGAGATCCGTCACCACGAACCCGATCCCGGCTTCGACCTTCTTCTTTGTTTCGGCGATCAGCTCCGCCGGATCTTCGCTCTCGATGAGTTCCAGCGCGAAGTTCTGCTTTAGAAAGCGGCCGGTCGTGTTGTTGTCGTCGATGGCGAGGCGCGCGCCGGCGAGCCCATCGTCCTTCGGCGGCAGATCGAGCAAAGACAGCGGCGGCAGGCGGTTTGGCCTAAGCTGCCGAACCATCAGAATATTCAGGGTTTTGATGTCGGAAGCCTCGGACGCGGCCGGAGCAGCGGCAGGATCAGCCGGAGCAAGGCCCGGCGGCGTGCCGGCCATGACGGACACCGGCAAGGCCGCGAGAGCTAAGGTGCTGGCAACGCACCCCAATACGGTCGACCGGAGCAACCGGTACCGCAGCGACCCCGCCGTCTGTAACGGCAGAAGCCCCGCCGGATCGGGCGAGGAAAAAGCTTTGCTGGCTGGCGTCACGCGGCGTTTCCATTTTGTTACTTTATACCGTACTGAAATCGCTATCCTTGCCCAAATGTCAAGCTGCGACCGGCCCCGGTAGCGGGAATGTTATAACATTTGATACTGGACGTAGTGGACTGTCCTCGCAATCTGCCGGGGCCGTTGCCACGTTAAGCTGAAACATCAATAACGCTCATGCGGTCGTGGGGACTTGGTCTCTGGTCCGGGTAAGCGACAACAAAGAACACCGGGAGCATCGATGAGACGGGCCTTAACGGTTGCGCTGTTCGCCCTGATGGCGTCGGCCGGAACATCGGGTGCGGCGGACGCGGCCCAAAAAACGGTGGTGCTGCCCTTCGATCTGGTCCTGCAGAAGAAGGAAGAAGATTTTTATATCGGCGCCAGCAAGCCTTCACCCGCGGAGCAGGAGCGCCTGAAGACCATCAATGCCGAACTTGCCAAGATCCTCGGCGGAGATGGCGTCCATGAACTGATCGACACAACGCCCATCGTAAAGGACATCGAAGCCGCCGCGCCGTTCGTCGATTGCAACGGCTGCGAAGTGGATCTGGCCAAAAAGCTCAACGGGGACGTACTCTACACCGGCCTCGTCGATAAGGCGTCCGACACGCTTCTCAACATGCGCATCATGGAAATCGACGTTGCCAGTGGACAACTGAAGCGTGCAGGAAATGTGGTCATCCAGGGAAATACCGATGAAGCCTGGTTGCGCGGCGTTCGCTGGCTGATGAAGAACAAACTCCCGACGCAGGCAAACGGGCCCGAGGTCAAACAATGATCATTTCCCGTCGTGCGTTGATCGCCGCTGGCATCGGTGTGTTGGTCGGCGAAAGCCTTGCGCGCCTGGGCGGACCGCTCGCCGCGTTGGCCCAAGCCCGCCAACTCCGCGTCGCATCGGTGAAGTTCGGTACGCTCGCGTGGTTGCTCGAAACCATCAAAGCCGAGAAGCTGGACGCGAAATACAACGTCGCGCTCGATATCATCGAAACCGCCACCAATCAGTCGAGCCCCGTCGCCCTCTACGGCGGCAGCGCCGATGTCGTGGTCACCGATTGGCCTTGGGCGTTGCGCCAGCGCGCGATGGGCGAAGCGGTCAAGTTCGCGCCCTTCTCCGGCGCGCTCGGTGCCGTCGTGGTGCCGGCCGACAGCCCGATCAAGACACTCGCCGACCTCAAGGGCAAAAAACTCGGCGTGGCCGGTTCCTCGACCGACAAGAGTTGGCTGCTGTTGCGCGCACACGCCAAGAAGGAACTGGGAGCCGATCTCGCAGAATTCGTCCAGCCCCAGTACGGCGCAGCCCCGCTGCTCACTGAACAACTGAAGGACGGCCGACTGGATGCGGTCCTCAACTTCTGGACCTTCACCGCCCGCCTCGAGGCGCAAGGCTTCCGCCGCGTCATCTCCATGTCCGACGTCATGTCCGCGCTCAGCATCGATCCGCAACCCGCGCTTGTCGGCTTTATCTGGAAGGAAAGCTCAGAGGCGGACTTGCTGCCCGCAATCAACAGTCTGCTCGCCGCCGCCCGCGAAGCCAATGATTTGCTGGCCAATAGCGACGCGCCGTGGGAGCGCCTGCGCCCGATGATGAAGGCCGCCGACGATAAGGAATTCGCGGCCCTGAAGGCGGGCTACCGCGCCGGAATCCGGGGCTACTGGAGCGAAGCTGACATGCAATCGGCTCAAAAGATCATGGACATCCTGCTGGCTTCCGGCGACGCGGAACTGGCCGGGAAGGGCACACGTTTTGACCCGAAGGCCTTCTATGCTCCCGGCGCGTAAGATCACGCCTGCGGGCGCCACTGCCGAACGCCTGCTCTGGACCATCGCCTCGCTCACGACGTTCGTCGCGCTGTGGTCGCTCGCCGCCGCCATCTCCGACAGCCGTCATTTGCCCGGCCCGGCTAAAGTGCTCGAAGTTCTGGGCCAGGAGGCGGCGAGCGGCGCGCTGTGGACCAATATGTCGATCACGCTCGTGCGTGTGGCGTGCGCCTTCTTTCTCGCCATGTTCATCGGCACGGTCATCGGCATCTTGGTCGGCTCGTACAAACGCGCCGACCAATTCTTCGACAGCTGGCTCGTCCTGTTTCTCAACCTGCCAGCACTCGTGATCATCGCGCTGTCTTACGTCTGGCTCGGCACCACCGAACTCACCGCCATCTTCGCCGTAGCCATCAACAAGATCCCTAACGTCGCGGTGCAGATGCGCGAGGGGGCACGGCAGCTCTCGCGCGATCTCTCCGAGATGGCCGGCGTCTATAACTTCGGACCCTGGAAAACGCTGCGTCACGTAACGCTGCCCCAGTTGGCGCCGTTCGCTGCCGCTGCTGCGCGGTCAGGCCTCGCACTTGTGTGGAAGATCGTGCTCGTCGTCGAAGCGCTGGGCGGCCATGCGACCGGGGTCGGCCACCAGATCCACGCCGCGTTCAGCAACTATGACGTTCCGACCATCCTCGCCTACGCGCTGGCCTTTATCGTGGTCATCCAGATCGTCGAGTTCGGCGTGCTGCAACCCCTCCAGGCGCGAGTGAACAGATGGCGCCGGTAATTGAGAACGTAACCGAGAACCCGGTCCACATACGGGTCAAACGCAAGATCTTTCCGGCCATCGGCGGACGCGACGAGAACGTCGTGCTGCGCGATGTGTCCTTCGATGTCGGCCCACGCGAATTCGTCGTGCTCACTGGCCCGTCCGGTTGCGGCAAGTCCACGTTGCTCAACATCGTGGCTGGCCTCGACAAGGACTTTGAGGGCGACATCGACCTCGGCCCTGGCAAGCCGCGCATGACGTTCATCTTCCAGACGCCGCGTCTGCTGCCCTGGCGTACCATCCGCGAAAACCTGATGCTTTCACTCCCCGATGGCGACCGACGCCAGGACAACGTCGACGCGATCCTCGACCGCGTCGGACTGACAGAAGCCAAGAACGCTTACCCCGAGCGCACGTCGCTTGGCATGCAGCGCCGCGCGGCCCTCGCCCGCGGCTTCATCCAGGAGCCTGATATCCTGCTCATGGACGAGCCCTTCGTGTCGCTCGACGATCCGACCGCGCAAGGGTTGCGCGAACTGCTCGTGGACCTGTGGAACAGCCGTCCGACGACGGTCTTGTTCGTCACCCACGATCGTCATGAAGCGGTGATGCTCGGCACCCAAATCTTGCGCCTGGCGCCCGGCTCTGCGAGTATCGTTGCCGACGAGACCGTGCGCTTGAGTCCGTCCGACCGCACCCATCGTGAGAAGGTGCAGGCTGAACTGAGGCGTATCTTCGAAAGCCCTATTGCGGGCGATTCACAAGGTTGACCGATACGATGCCGGCCGGTTCCTCCGGTCGCCCGCGTTTCCTGGCGAGCGTGACGAGCGCGCCGGAAGCGCTCACCGCTCTGGCGGCGGGCGCCGAAATCATCGATGGCAAGAACCCGGCGGAAGGCGCACTCGGCGCTCTGCCGCACGCGACCGTGCGTGCCATCGTAGAAGCGGTCGGCCATGCCGTTCCCGTCAGCGCCACGATTGGCGATCTGCCCGCGATCCCTGACGTCCTCTGCGACGCCGCCGTCGCCATGGCGGCCACCGGCGTCGATCTCGTCAAGATCGGCTTCTTCGATGGCGGCGACGCGAAGGCCAGCATCGCAGCCCTCGGCCGCATCGGTCTTGGTCAAACCCGCCTCGTCGGCCTGCTCCTTGCCGACACAAACCCGGACTTTAATCTTATTGCCGCCATGGCCGATGCGGGTTTCGCAGGCGTCATGCTCGACACCGCGACCAAGGACGGCCGCGCCCTGCCGGACGTGATGAACACCGCCGAAATCACGCGCTTTGTCGATGCCGCCCGCGCTGCCGGCCTCTTCGTCGGTCTCGCCGGCGCGCTCCGTCTGGAGCACATCCCCAGCATGGCCGCATTGACCCCGGACGTCATAGGCTTCCGCGGCGCGTTGTGTTCTGGCAAGCGCAGGGAAGGATCGATAGAAGAGGGGGCCGTGCGTGCTGTCGCACGCGAACTGTCCGCAACCCCCACACCGGCCCGCCGAGTGTGGGCAACACTTTGACGTGGCCCGATGGTCCGTCACGCCATTCTCGAGGCCACACCATGACTGACCGCCGCAAAGGCGCTGCCACGATGCACTCCGCTGCCTCGCCGCTGGCCCACACCGACGACAAGATTTTCGTCAAGGACTACATCAAAGATGCCAACATCGGCATCTACGCCGAGGAGAAGGGCGTCACCCAGCAGATCCGCCTCACGGTCGATGCGTTTCTGGCACCCGGCGTCGTCTCTACCGTCGATGAGATGGTCGAAGTGCCCTCATACACCGACATCATCGACGCCATCGACCACCTGATCGGCCGCGGCCACATCAACCTCGTCGAGACGCTCGCCGAAGAACTGGCTGCAATGCTCTTGCGCGACAACCGCATCGGCGGCGTTCGCGTGCTGGTCGAAAAGCTGGAGCGCGGCCCCGTGCGCGGCGTCGAGATCTACCGCACGCGCACCGCCTGATGCCGGCGTCGCTCCTGGTCCTGAAGCTCGGCGGCAGCCTGCTTGAGAGTGGCCGCTTGACGGCCGTGCTCGACATCGTTGCAAAGCGCAAACGGCCCGTCATCGTCGTTCCCGGCGGCGGCACGTTCGCCGATCAGGTTCGCGAGGCGCAGTCGGCCAACGGCTTTGACGACGCCTCCGCGCACCGCCTCGCACTTTTCGCCATGCACCAGATGGCGAACGTAATCGCCTCCCGCTCGCGCCACTTCGCGCCCGCCGCCACGAAAGAAGAAATCGGCATGGCCGGCGTCAACGGTCTCGTCCCTGTCTGGCTGCCGAGCACCCTGGCCGGCGCCGATCCGGCCATCCCCAAATCCTGGGACATGACGTCCGACAGCTTGGCCGCATGGCTGGCGGGCGAGATCGGCGCGAAGGACGTCGCTCTGGTCAAATCCTGCGCTGTCGATCCAGCGGCCACTCTCGAGGACCTGACCGCGGCCGGTATCGTCGATCCGCTGTTTCGCGTCTATGTGGAACGTCTCGGCCTCTCCTGGTCGGTAATCGGGGAGGCGGATGAAGCGCGCCTCACGCATCTGGTGACCGCTTAGCGCCGAACACCATTGACTTTTCCTCGTTCCACCCATATGGAACTGGACGCGTATACCAGCCGCGAAATTCGGGCGTGCCGGCAGGCTTCCAGAATGCTCAGGAATCCCTCCAGATTGGCCTTCTGATATACGAAGGGATGCGTCAGGGAATAGCGCACGCCCGCCTGGGCGGCCAGATGACACACACGGTCGAAGGCATGCTCTTTGAACAACCGAGACATCCGGTCATAGTCGCAGATATCGGCCTCGATGCCCGTGTAACCATCCCGCTTCTCAAGGATCGCATGTCGGTCACGCTTCAACGTAACGGAGTAGTAGCCATTGAAATTGTCGATCCCAACTACCGTGTGGCCAAGATCGAGGAGTTTGTTGGTCAAGTGGAACCCGATAAAGCCGGCGGCGCCTGTGACGAGCAATTTCATGTCGAAGAGGAGGTTACCGTGAATTACGCGAATGGGCGCGAATTAGGAGATCGGAGCGGACGGCCTCCCAGCGTTGCCTTCTTCCATCGTTTCACCATGAAGAGCAAGAAGGACACGAAGATTCAAGTAGGAATAAAAGGGTTTAGGGTTCAGAAATCAAAGAAGTCAGGAGTCAGAATTCAGGAGACAGAATGAGGTCGCTTGGTAAAGTTGTAAGTAGTGAGTGGTCAAGTGGTGAGTGGTTAGGCACACTTCGTGCCCGTCAATTCCCAGCAATACCTACACATCCGATTCACTTTATTACAAAAGCCTTTTTCAGAAGCGCCAGTGTCAGCCCTTGAAATAGTACTTTACTGTCGCCTCTCTTTTCCGCGCCTCGACCGTGTGGGAGCCTAGCAAACTCTGCCCCGCCGGTCACAATCACTCGCTTGCCTTTCCAATAATCGTTCATTTTTTCTCTCCGTTTTTAAAAAGGAGCTTATCGCGAATTATGAAGATTCGAGGAGGAATAAAAGGGTTCAGGGTTCGGAAGTCAGAAGTCAGAATGTAGGAGACAGAATGAAGTCAGTAAACAAATGGAAACCTATTCGTATGCCATTCTGTACTTCTGAATTCTGTCTTCCGATAGAAGCTGATTTTTGAACAGAAGTTCGCAAAGGCCGAGATCCAAGAAGAGTGAGGCGGAAGATGTGAGAGGCAAAACAGAAAATAGATCAACTCTCGATTTTTGGAATTCCACGAGAGGCATGCCAGATCCTGAGCACGCTGATCGTATTCCGCATCTGGTCCACATGGAAAATGATGCGGTACGGCATAAGAATAGCCTCTCGAATCCGAACATCATTCCTTTCAAACACAACGCGTAAGGAGAGTGGAAACTGCGAAGCCGCCTCGATCCGGTCAACAATTCTTTTGGCAAGATTGACCGCCGCAACCGGATCGTCCACGGCAATGTACAAAACGATCTCTTTCAGGTCCTCAGCGGCTGTTTCCGACCAGATGACTTTGAAATCCATTTTGTGAGACTTTGCTTAACTTCTTCATGAGGGATGACTCGGCCTGCCTCGATGTTGTCCAATCCCTTATCAATTGCTGCAAGAAAAGCCACTCGATCCTCAATATCGGCCCATGTGGCTGAGTCAGGGAGCCTCTGAATGGTTCTGAGAACAAATATCCTTCGTACTCATATTGATAGAACCCTTGAAAAACTAGTTATGGACCGAAAAAAATGTCGGCCATTAAAGGTGAGGAGTCAATAAACAAAACTCCCCCTATGAAAGCAGAAAAGGAAAAGGGGTCAGTCCGCACATATGTGCAATTGGTCAAGTCGAGTAGTGAGTGGTGAAGTAGTCGAGTGGTGAGTGGTTAGGCACACTTCGTGCCCGTCAATTCCCAGAAACCCGCACACATCCGATTCACTTCAATTAACCACAAGTACACGAAGAAGAAATTGAACAGAAGATCGCAAAGGTTCATGTAGTTGCTCTGCTCTTTGATCCGAAGATTTCCACTAAAGACTCGCCTTGATCGAGAAAATTGAGCGCTGTGGGTAACGTAAGTATTGCTGATCCACTCAAGCAGTAGCGGTGAAAGCTGAACATTCATCGTATTTTCATGCGGCCACAACGGGATGGTCAATGCGTTTCGATGCATATTCCATGCATGCCTTCAAATCCTCATCTTCCAGATCCGGCATTTCCGCCAAAATATCGCTGCTAGTCAAACCAGCCGCGAAAAGGTCCAGGACGTCTGTTACCCGAATCCGCATTCCACGAATACAAGGACGGCCACCACATTGCTGAGGATCAACGGTAATTCTCTCACTTAGATATGTCATTTATGCCTCTTTCATCCACAACACATTCAGTATCAAACAGTAAAGACTCGGAATCAAGAAGCAACATTTCACCGGGGTGGCATAGGGGCCAGAAAGGCAAGACGTTCGTTTCACCACATTCAAGTAGGAAGAAAAGGGTTCGGGGTTGGATTCAGGAGCAGAGGTCAGGGACAGAAGTCAGGAGTCAGGAATGAGGTCAGTAAACAAATGGAAACCTATTCGTGTGCCATTCTGGATTCTGACTTCTGAATTCTGTCTTCCTGTAAAAGCTGATTTTCGAACAGAAGTTCGTAATGATCGCGAAGATTCAATGATGAGGTTCCTGGAACATGAAAACAGACTCGCGCAGAGACGCAGAGGGAAACGTGAGATGAGAGACATCATTCTCTCGCCCGGAAGCAGCCTCACGGCGCGACGACACCACGTTCTTCAACGAGATTGCTCAGGTATCAGAGCGATATCTGTCGCAACCACACCACGAGTTTGGGAACATGGTTCTGGACGGTGTCCCAGATATTATGGGAGCATAGGGGTCACGTCTCGACAATCGACATTTCGATTCGGTAGTGAGCCGAGGGGGTTAGGGGTCACGTCTCGACATTCGACAAATCAAATTTGCTCTCGCCCGGCCGAGAACGGCCTTACGGCGCTACGACGCCACGTCCTGAGAATACATCAAATGTGACATGCCTTCTCCGCAAACATCGAAGAGTACTCTTCTCTTCAGGAATCAGGCAGCGCGTCAATGAGGGTCGGATTGATGCGAAAGCCCTCCGCCTGGAGTTTGTGTGCTTCATCACGGCTATTCGAGATGAAGCCACTCCGCTGCGCCGCGACAAGAATTCCGAGTATTCCTGTTATGCGCAGTTTTAATTCCGCCGCAACCAGCCGCGCCTGAAGATCGTCAAGCACCACCAAATCCGCTTTCGTGAGGAGTGCCAGTGACAGGACAGCAGATTCTCCAGCACCCAGTTCGCGACGGAAGGCCATTTCCAGAGGGTCAGGGTCAACGGACACCCACGCAGGCAATTCCAGGGCCAGTGCGTGTCCCTTCAGAACGCCGACTTTAATTTCATCGACCACACTCCGAGGGCAAACGACCTGCTTGTATAAGTCCCTCAGCAAGTTGATGCGCCCAATCCGGTTGAGTGCTATCAGGGGAGATGTATTAACGATTACTCGCATTGGCGATATCGTCCGCGAGTTCTTCGGGTGTCTGTTGGAAGATGGAGACCCCATACTGTCCACACGTCATAATAAACTCGACCCGGCTCATCCCAGCCAGACGAGCGGCCAAGCCGCTCGATATCCTTCCGAACTCATACATGCGCAACGCAGCCATAAGCTGAACCTCCCGGGCAACTTCCGCCGGCCTCTTGCCCAAGGCCACAGACAACTCATCGGGACACTCTAGAATTATCGCGCTCATACGTTAATATTCCTATAGGGACTATTCCATGTCAAGGGGCCTCGAAGCATCGGGGTCACTCATTAGAGGTTAGGTCAGAGACACAAAATATCCTTTTATGGAAACGAAAGGTCACGTCTCGACATTCGACAATTTAAGAGGGGTTTACCGCGAATTACGCGAATCGGCGCGAATCAGGAGAACAGAGAAAAAAACTTTGAACAGAAGATCGCAAAGGTCGCGAAGGTTCAATGATGAGATTCCTGAAACACGAAATACGAAAACAGACTCGCGCAGAGACGCAGAGGAAGATATTCCAACGGCCAAAAAGATTTGAGGGTGTACAGGGTCACATCTCGACATTCGACAAATCAAATTTGCTCTCGCCCGGCCGAGGACGGCCTTACGGCGCTACGACGCCACGTTCGAAGATTTTCTGCGAACATCGAACATTCATCAAAAGATTGGGGGTGACGGGATAACAGGATTGACAGGATGGGGAAAGAAACGGGTCTACCCCTCTTAGAGCCTATCCTGTTCATCCTGTTATCCTGTCTACAATGTGGGTGCGCGAATCAGTAGCCAGCGAAGCGCTGGCTACTGATTCGCGCACCCACATTGGAAGTGAGAGGTAAGACGTTGGACGGAAGAGACAGATGTTCACATCCTCCAATGCTTCTACGGACTGGCAACAACTTCCCACTTCGTTGCGACTACACCGTCGTCATTCTTGCGGTGTCTTACTCTTCGGCCATCGAATACGAATCTTGTGATCCGTGGCGACGACAAGGCATCGCGACCAGTCGTTCAAATCATGCTCTGTAAGTAACGATCGAATAAACGCGAGGACATGGTTCTTCCCCTCTTGGCTTAGCCGGATCAGCAGCACACCCATGTGCAATCCGGGTTCATAACGTCGAATATCCGAGAAATCAAGATCTGTCGTTATCAGGAAACGCTGTTCCTTCTGGGACACCTCCCAAACAAGAGAGTCCGCCGATCCTGACAGGGACTCCTCTTGAACAGAAACAGCGTCGTGTCCATAACGGCGCAGGTCTGAAATCAATTCCCTTGGCAAGCACTCGTCGACTTTAATCTTCATCCTGCTGAAAGTTGGCCGGGACTGAAAGCAAAAGCTCATCGGCAACCGAACGAGCCGCAAATGCAATCACTGCATAGACTTGGCTACTGTCAGCCCTGGATAGGAACCGACAATATCCTCGGGGGTATGACCTTCAGCCAGATTATCCAAGATGACCTTAATCCGGATCCGAGTCCCTTTGATGACAGGCGCGCCATGGCAGATTTTTATGTCACGGACAATTCGGTTTTGAGTCTCTATAGTCATAGCCACCTTTTTCCTAATAAGAACTCTCTGTCATCTTAACGCAACGGTGGAGGGTTTCAAGCAGGTTAGCGGGTCGGACCAAGGAGATGAAGAGGAGATGAAGGGTCACGTCTCGACATTCGACAATTAATAAGGAGTTACCCGCGGATCACGCGAATAGGCGCGAATCAGGAGACAGAGAAAAAAACTTTGAACAGAAGATCGCAAAGATCGCGAAGGTTCAATGATGAGATTCCTGAAACACTAAACACGAAAAAGACTCGCGCAGAAACGCGGAGGCGCAGAGGAAGACGTGAGATGGGAGACATAATTCTCCCGCCTGGCCGAGGACGGCCTTACGGCGCTACGACGCCACGTTTTGTAGATTTTCTGTGAACATCGAACATTCAACGACGAACGACCAAGTTTTTAGATGATTTGAAGAGGAGTTTACCGCGAATCAGGGAGTCGGAGGGGGTGGCCGCATCCATCCGTACGGCATTATAATTCTGCTTCCTGGATTTCCGCGATTTTCATCAAGTGTTTCTGTAGACCAGCCTTCAATGACTTGTTGGCATGGATTGGCACAGAAATGCGGGCATTGATGCCAGTCCGAGCATAAATATAGTGGCTTCCATTGATGCGTTTCAATTGCCAACCTTTGTCTTCAAGAAGGCGACAAAGTCTTTTTCCACTGATGGCCTTCAAACCGCGATCTCCATGATCTTATCTCTTCCCGTGACCGCAACATCCTGAACCTCTATTGAAAGACAACCTTCAACCGCCTCATAGATATTATGCAACAGTTCATCAAAGGTGTCTCCTTGGGTTGCGCATCCAGGAATTGCGGGAACCTCAGCCCAATAACCACCTTCCTCCGCTTCGTGAATGACCACTTTGAGTTTCATCGTATCTGTTCCTTTCCGGGCAACTGGATCGAATATTATGATTGATTTAGTATAGGCTACGAGCATGAGGATGTCGATTTTGGGGATGCCCAGAATCGGACCATAGCAACTCGTTGAAGATATAGGGGGCGCTATTTGTAAGTTATTTTTCTGTAGTTACTTATATTGAAAGCGGTATAGTCGGTATACGGGTCATCCATTAAAGGCTCATCTTCAGATTCAAGAATTGCCTGTTTTCTCTCGCCCGGCCGAAGACGGCCTTACGGCGCTACGACGCCACGTTCGAGATTTTCTGCGAACATCGAACATTCAACATCCAAAAAGATTGGGGGGGTGACGGGATAAACAGGATTGACAGGATGGGGAAAGAAACGGGAGAGGTTTTGAGGGTCACGTCTCGACAATCGACTTTTTGTGGATCGCCACCAAAACGTGGGACACCAGCCGAGACGGCGCGCGGCGTCAGTTGGAGACGAGCCTGCAACGGCTACAAACCGACCACGTCAACGAGTGGCGATTTCACAATGTCTTTCTATTATGCCTGCTGGGACGTGCTCACTGGGCAGGGCGGCGCCTGCCGGAGGCCGCGCTCCAGGCGCGGGACGAGGGGCTGGTGCGTCACATCAGCATCAGCTGCCACACCGATCCCCAGATCCTGGTCGAGGCGCTCAGGCGGTTCCCCTTCGACAGCGTGCTCATCGCGGTGTCGGCGCTGGATCATTTCATGCTCAGTTTTGCCGAGGAATTCCTGCCAGTCGCCAATGCCGCGGGCATCGCCACTATCGGCATGAAGGTGCTTGGCTTAGGGAGTCTGACGCACGAGGTGGAGCGGTCACTGCGCTACGCCTTCAGCCTGCCGGTGAGCACGGTGATCGTCGGCATGGAATCGATGGCGCAGTTGGAGCAAAACCTGGCCATCGCCGAAGCGTTCGCGCCGATGGCGGACGAAGAGCGGCTTGGCATTCTTCAAGGAAATCATCCCCCTGGTGTGGTCCGACAAGATGCGTTGGAAAGCCAACGATTGGGGCAATCCGACCGTGTGGATCCCGCGGCGGAGGGGCCTGAAAGCCTGACGAGAACCCATGCGCGACACCCAATTGATCTTCGTCGAAGGTCTGCCGGGCCTGGGCAAGACGACGCGGCGTCGGCTGTCGGCGTGCTTGCGCACCGAGCATTTGCCGGTGCGCCTATACCTGGAGAGCCAACCGGAGCACCCGATCAACGTCGGCGGAGACCTCCACCCGGCCGGCGATGTCACGGGCGAGACGTACTTCCAACGGTACCGACCGGAGAGCTTCATCCAGGAGAGCCTTCAACGATGGCAGGCCTTCGTGGACGACGCGTTGCCGGTGGGCGACATCAGCGTGCTCGACAGCTACCCGTTCCAGAACAGTATCCGCATCCTGTTGCAGATGGACGCCGCGCTCGACGATATGCGAGAGTATGCGGCTCAAGTTGAGACCCTCGTTATGCCCTTGCGACCGGCGCTCATCTACTTCAGCCATCGGGATATGGAGCACCGGCGGTCCAGCACTCCAGCGAGATCGGGGCACAGCGAGGTGCAGCCTGGATGGACTATGTCGCAAGGCTGATCGCCCACTGCCCGTATGGCGCAGCCAGGCATCTGGAGGGAACCAGTGGCGTACTGGCCTTCATAGGGACTACAAGCAGCTCACGGATGCCCTGTTACGTGAGTCGCGCTTACCACGGATCGTCCTGAAAGATTGCAGCGGGGAGTGGAATCGCTGCTATCGTCAGATCGAGGCGTTCCTGGATCTGGCGCAGGTTGCGTCGCACTAACTACCCCCAAACGTGGAATACACCAGAACATCTCGGTAGGGTTCAGTTTTGGGACGCGCGTCATTGCGAGCAGAGTCCGGCATGGTTTTTCGCTGGACGCATGCGCGCTGCGCTCGTCGCAAGTGCAGGTGGACAATGGGAGTTCCTTCGTCGCACACGCACGCGCATGGCGACTCGCAATGACTGCCCCAGGATTGAAACGCCCCAAACACTTCGCGGACTTGACAAATCTAGTAACTCGTCGTATAGTTTTCGTGGTTGAGTGCCTATGTCAGTCCGCCATGCCGTTCTAGGTCTCCTTGCACAACGCCCACGTCATGGGTACGAATTGCGCGTGGCGTTTCAGGCTCTTGTCGGCGGCGAGGCGAATTGGGATGTCAAGCCGGCGCAAATCTACACGACGCTGGCACGCTTGGAGCAGGGCGGTCTTGTCGTCGAAGACAGCGTCGAGCAGGATGCGGGCCCGGAAAAACGGATTTACGCGCTCACGCTGCCCGGTCGCGAAGCGCTTCAAGAATGGTTTGCCAACGGCATCGAACCAGAACACCAGCATGACGAATTCTTCCTCAAACTGATGATCGGCTTGGTATCGGGCGTTGCCGATCCTTATCGCTTGATTCAAACCCAACGCGCGCACCTGTTTCAAGAGTTGCACGACATCACCGAACAGCGCAGTCAGGCCGATCCCGGTCGGGAGCTTGCGGGGATCCTTTGCTCGACAAAGCCATCATGCACGTCGAAGCCGATTTGCGCTGGCTCGACATGATTGAGGCGCGGCTCGACGAAATCCGGCGTCAGCCGTTGCCCGAGCCGGAAACCAAACCGCGCGGCAGACCAAAGAAGATTTGGGACTTATCTGGTTGATGGACAATCCGAAATCATCGATGGAGTTGACCATGTCTCTCATTCAAGCGGAAAACCTCACCAAAGTGTACGGCACGGGCGACACGGCTGTCGTCGCGCTCGATCACGTGAATCTCACCGTGAACCCGGGCGAGTTTATCGCCGTGATGGGACCGAGCGGATGCGGCAAATCGACGCTGTTGCACTTGCTCGGCGGACTCGACCGGCCCTCGGACGGGAACGTCAGCATTGACGGGCAGCCGCTCGCCAAAATGTCCGACAATGCGATCTCGCAATTGCGCCGCCGCAAAATCGGATTCGTGTTTCAATTCTTCAACCTTATTCCGATCTTGTCGTCGGTCGAAAATGCGTCGCTCCCGCTCTTGCTCGACGGCGCGAACTCGGCCAAGTCGAAACAAAAAGCCATCGAGTGGTTGACCAAAGTCGGACTGGAGCAACGCCTGGCCAGCCGCCCAGATCAATTGTCGGCGGGCCAGCAACAGCGCGTTGCGATTGCGCGCGCGCTCATCACCGATCCCGTGCTTGTGCTCGCCGACGAACCGACCGGCAACCTCGACACCAAGTCGGCGGACGAAATCGCAGAGTTGCTCAAGCAGGTCGCGAAGACCTGGGGGCGCGCGGTGCTGATGGTCACGCACGACCCGCGCATCGCGGCCTATGCCGACCGCATTGTCTTTCTCAAAGACGGCAAGATCGTGAATGAAACCTACTTGGGGAGGGACGGTGATGGCGCCAGGGAGCCTGAAGGCCACACGATGAGTCAAACGATGGCTGTTGCCAAGTAATCGAGGCCTGGAATGACGAGGATCCTTGTCAGTGGCGTGCCACTTCTGCTGCTCGTCCTGGTGATGGCCGGCTGCACGGGCCGGTCGAAGCCGCCGGCAGAACCCACGCCGACGGCCAAGGTAGAGGCGCCGGCGAAAGCCAAGGGGGAGTCCCGACCGGGGACGGCCGCCAGATCATCGCCGAGGGACGCGCCGTCCCCGGCGCAGCGCCGCGCTCAGTCTTCCGTCCGCCGGCATCGTCATCTCGGTGCCGGTGACGCTGGGCCAACAGGTGGCAGCCGGCCAGCTCCTGGCGCAGCTCGATACCCGGCAGTTGGCCCTGCAGTTCGCGCAGGCGGAGGCCAACCTGGCCACCGCGCAGGCCAAGCTCAACCAGCTCAGCCAGGGCCCGACAGCCCAGGATGTGACCGCCGCGCAGCAGAATATCGCCTCGGCGCAGGCCGCCTATGACAAAGTGCGCGCCGGCCCGGCCGCCTCAGACGTGGCCGCGGCGCGGGCCGCGCTACACCGCGGCGCAGCCCGCCTACGCCAACGTGCGCGCCGGCCCGACTGCCGAGCAACTCAGCAGCCTGGCCGCACAGCTCAGCAACGCGCGTGCCGCGCTCGATCAGGCGCAGGCGGCCTACGACAAGATCAAGGGCGCGCCGGATGTCGGCGCCAGGCCCGAGAGCTTGCAGCTCCAGCAGGCTACCAACAATCTCAACGTGGTGGCCGCGGCATACCGTGATGCGCAGGCCCACCCGACCGAGGCGGAGTTGGCTGCCGCGTCTTCTCAGGTGCAGGCGGCCCAGGCCGCGCTCGATCGGCTGACGCCCGATGCGGCCGAGATCCAGGCGAAGCTCACGGCGCTCGAAAACGCCAAAGCGGCGCTGGCGAAGCTGCAACCTTCGGCCGGCGACCGGGCGGTGCTCGAGGCCGGCGTCAAGGCGGCCCAGGTCGCCCGCGATCTCGCGGCCGAGCAGCTCTCGGCAGCCAGGCTCCTGGCGCCGTTCGCCGGGACGGTGATGACGCTGGATATCCAGGCCGGCGAATACGCGACTCCGGGCACGCCGATCCTGCGCCTGGCCGATACGTCGGCCTGGGAGATTGAGACCACGGACCTGACCGAGCTGAGTGTGGCGCAGATCAAGGAAGGGATGCCGGCGTCCGTGACGTTCGACGCCATCCCGGGGCTGGAGCTTTCCGGACACGTGAGCCAGATCAAACCTTACGGCAACACCCGGCAGGGAGATATCGTCTACACGGTCATCATCACGCCCGATCAGCAGGACGAGCGCCTGCGCTGGAATATGACGGCAAAAGTCTCTATCGGGTCCAGGTAGAGGGGGATCTATCCATGAGATTTCAAATATCACTGGCCACCAAATACATGCGGGGCCGCAAACTGCGGACCTTCCTCACCACACTCGCCATCGTCATCGGCGTGATGGTGATTTTCGGCATGGGCATTCTCCTGCCGACGATGACGGAAGCCTTCAACAAGAGTCTCCTCGCGGCGTCGGGCCAAACCGATGTGATGATCACGCACAAGACGGGCGAGTCCTTCTCCGCGTCCACGCTGAACAAGGTCAAGGCGCTCGACGGGATTGCGGCCATCGGCGGATCGCTGGAGCGCACCATCAATCTGCCGCCCGATTTCTACGGCAAGAACTCGACGGTCAGCGCGCTGTCGCTCGTCGGCATCGATCCCAAGGTCGCGCCCAGCTTGCACGACTATCGCGTTACCCAGGGCCGCTTTCTGAAGCAGGGCGATGGCAACGTCGCGGTCATCTCCGAGCGGCTCGCGGATTCCATCGGCGTGAAGCTGAACGACACGATGAAACTGCCGACGACCGAGGGGGTCGTCAAATTGGCGATTGTCGGCCTGGTGCCAGGTCGCGCGCTCGTCGGCAACGAACAGGTGCTCGTCACGCTCCCCCAGGCGCAAAAACTGCTCGATGCGGCGGGACGCATCAACGTCATCGAAGCGAATCTCACGACCAAGGACAAAGCGCAAAGCGATGCCATCGTCAACAACATCAAAGCGCAACTGGGGAACACGTACACGCTCGGCGGGCTGACGAGCGGTTCGGAGTTTGCCACCACGATGCAAAACTCGGCTGTGATATTCAACATGATCGGTCTGCTCGCGCTGGCGATGGGCGCGTTCATCATCTTCAACACCTTCCGCACCATTGTCGCCGAGCGGCGTCACGACATCGGCATGTTGCGCGCGATCGGCGCGAATCGCACAACCATCATCAGTCTGGTGCTGAGCGAGGGGTTGGTGCAGGGCATTATCGGCACGGCGATCGGCATTGGGCTGGGTTATCTGCTGGGAGTTGGCATCATCACAGGGATGAATCCATTCATCAAGCAACTCATGAATATCGAAATGACGCCCGTCGTCGAGCCATCCCTGTTCGTTGTTTCGATTCTCCTGGGCGTTGGCGTCACGCTCTTTTCGGGCTTGCTACCCGCGTTGAACGCCAGTCGCGTCACGCCGATGGAAGCCTTGCGCCCGTCGCTCAGCCAAGCCATGCACCGCATCAGCCGCGTGGGCACCGTCGTCGGCGCGGTGATGCTCGTCATCGCCATCGTCGGATTGCTCATCGGCAATTTTGCGCTCGTCGCGCTGGGCGGTCTCCTGGTGCTCGTCGGCCTGGTGCTCGTGGCGCCCGCGCTGGTCAAACCGATTGCGAAGCTATTCGGCGCTTTGCTCGCGCTGATTTTTGCGCGCGAAGGCACGGGCGAGCTTGCGCAAGGCAATCTCACGCGCCAACCCTCGCGCGCGGCGATCACGGCCAGCGCAACGATGATCGGTTTGGCGATTGTCGTCGGCGCGGGTGGGATGATGTTCAGTCTCTCAGGCACTGCGAAGGCATGTTTGACAAGACGTTGGGCAGTGACTATTTGCTGATTCCACCGTCGGTTGCCGTATGGAAAGGCGATGTCGGCGCCAGCGAAACGCTCAGAGGCAAACTCAGTTCGATTCCTGGCGTGAGCGCGGTCAATTCGTTGCGGTACGCTCAATCGTCGGTTCCGTCGGTTTCACTGAAGACCGGCACGGGCGATGCAGCGATTTCAGTATTGGGCATTGATCCCGTCGAGTACCCGAAGATATCGGGGATGGACTTTCAGAGCGGAGATGCGCAAGCTGCGTTTGACGCGCTCGCCGCCGGTGGACGCAATGCCATCGTCAACGGTATTCTCGCCACACCTCTGGGTCTCAAAGTCGGCGATGACATTCCGCTGGCGACGCCGACAGGACAGCAGAATTATCGCATCGTCGCGATCGGTAGTGATGTATTGAGCATGAAGATCAACACGGCGTACATCTCGCAAGCGAACATGAAATTGGACTTCAACAAGAGCGAGGACATTCTCTATCAGGTCAATCTTGCGAAAGGCGCAGACGCCGCCACCGCGGAGCAATGGCTCAATCAAATCGTCGCCAACTATCCGCAATTCCGCCTGGTTTCGGGGAGCGCGTATTCGGCGGAGTTCATGGTGCAGTATGAATCGATCATCTCCGGGTTCTATGTTCTGCTTGCCGTGTTGGCGTTCCCCTCGTTGATCGCCATCCTCAACACGCTGGCGATTGGCGTCATCGAACGCACGCGCGAAATCGGCATGTTGCGCGCGATTGGCGCGACGCGCCGCCAGGTGTGGAAGACGATTGTGGCGGAAGCGTTGTTGCTTGCGGCGCTGGGCACGGCGTTTGGCATCCTGGCCGGGTTGTATCTCAGTTACGTGTTCGTTCAGGGATTGAACGCGGCCGGTTACATGAGGATGGCATACACGTTCCCGCTGGCAGGCGTGCTCGCGGCCATTGCGGCGGGGCTGATCTTTGGCGTGCTCGCCGCGCTCCTGCCCGCGCGCCAGGCATCGCGCATGGAGATTATCAAGGCGCTGCGGTACGAATGATCGTGATCAGTGGACGCCTTGGGCAAGGAGATCCCCGCCATGTGGCCCGCATTGCGCTACAAGCTGCCGCGTCGATGGGAACGTGGTCTACGCACTCATCCCCGATCTGGACAGCCAGCCGCCAGGGCTGAGCTGGGGCATGAGTCCGGAAGCAGAGATTCTGCTATCCTCGAACGGAGTTTTTCCATCCAGACCCGCCAAACGGCGCATTCGTGACCCGCCGGACGGCGCTTATCCTCCTGGTGTGCGGTTGGTATACTGCTTACGAATATATGCCAGCAGCCATACTCTCCCAGGAGGACTCCCGTCATGAAGAGACTACTGCCGATTTTGGTATCTTTGCCGTGCTTTTGCTGACGACCGCGCCGGTGTTGGCCGCGGACGCAATGACTTGCGACCACACGGGTGCCACGATTGCCTCGTTGCATCACTGTGTCATGCACGCCAGCGAGATGGGTCATATCACCAACAAAGGTGTGGCCAACAGCCTGCGGGCCAAGTTGGACGCCGCCCAGGCCGCCTTGGATCGAGGCCAGCCAGGCGTGGCAGTCAACCTGCTACACGCCTTCACCAAGGAAGTCAACGCCCAGACCGGCAAGCACATCGCGGCGGAACACGCGGGTCACCTCGTGGAGCATGCCCAGAAGGTCATCACGGCGCTGGGTGGCTGATCTCTCTCCTTTCCGGTTCAGCCGCTTATTGGCGAGCCAAGGAAGGCGTGATTCGGATCTCCCTGATGCGTTAGGAGCAACATCTTGACAAAACGACTCCTTCTTCTGCTATCGGCCCTGCTGATGGTCGGCCTGCTGGTGGCCTGTACCGCTGTCCCTGCCGGGCTGCCGGCAACGGGCGCGACCGGCGCCACGAAGATCACTGATCAGCCGCGGCTTTCGGTCGACCGCACGCAAATCGACTTCGGCAAGCAGCAGATCAGCAAACCGGTCAAAGCTACCTTCGTCCTGACCAACATCGGCGACAAGCCGCTCCAAATCTTGGGCGAACCCGCCATCCGGGTCGCCCAAGGCTGCTGACCGCCGAAAGCTGTCGTCGGTTCGACGACAATCCAGCCGGGCCAGCAGATCGAACTCTCGCTGCAATTCACGATGCCGAAGGGGATGGGCGGGCCACACGACTTTCGTGTGGATCTGAAGACCAACGATCCGACAGAGCCGCAGAAGGAATTGGTGGTATTGTCGGATTGGGTGGAATAGAGCGGCAAACGCCGGATTGACTCGATGGAAACGTTGAGA
>CAVQMH010000018.1:0-99191 GCA_963713575.1 uncultured Alphaproteobacteria bacterium | reverse complement strand
CGCGGGCTCACGCGTTCTGTCGGAGCAGGAGCAAGCAACCGGACAAAGCTCGGCATTAGCCTGTTTCTCCTCGATCCCGCGACATTGAAAGTGACGCACGAGGAAAGCTCCGTTCATCGCCACGGATCTCGCCGATCCCTACGGCTTCTGGATGATCGCAGCGCAAAGAGCGGCGCTCTGTACGCGATCGTCATCGGCAAGGACGGCGCATTCCGTCAGTACGGATTGACGCCCTCGGATCAAGGGATCAAGGCAGATCTCGTGCGAGAATTTAATTTCTTCTATCGCCGAAGGTTTGATGATCGCACGGGCGTCTTTTACGTTTTGTTGCGCGGCATCTGGAAGTTAGGCGCGGAGCCCGACGCTGGCGATCAGCACGAACTCATTGCCCTGAAGGTCGATGGCAAAGATCTGGTCGCCGACATCGAAGGGCTGACACTCGCACCAGAAGGGCAAAGACGGCGGGTTCCTGATCGCTTTTATTTAGGGCAACAACAGCTACGGGCGCTCTTCTCCCTGCCAGACACAAAAACTCGTCGCCCGCTTCCGTATCCTTGCGAATGCACACAAGGAGTATCATAAATAAAGGGCAACGTTATGAACTGACGGTGGGCAACTTTGGCACCCAGATCCGTCCGCACTTTTTGTTGTCCAAGACGTGGAAACTAGAACCCAAGCCAAGAATTTTAAGTACGTTTCGTGGGGCGACTTCTCACAAGCTCAACGCGACCAATTAGCGTAACGAGACCGGGCCAGAGAACGGGTATTCGCGAGGCGGTATCGGACATCACGGTGCTCACGACGGGCTAGCCGTTGATTTGGTCACCAAGTAGGAGTTGCCACTCCGAGTAAGGATCCAAAAATCGGTGAAACGTTTGAAATGAACTACGTCAACGCAGTCCCGGTTTGCGAGAGAAGCGTTATCATCTCCTTCGCGCCTAGATGCCGATGCTATTAAATTGGATACCTTGCCTTCGACGTAGCAATCCTGCTTTGGTGCGCTGCACGTGTAGCCCCCATGGCCTAAGTCACGGCGCGCTACTTTTTCTTCTTTAAAGCCTCAAGCACCGAATGCTTTACGAACTCCCAATTTGCGGTAGTGCGTTTGACGTCGCCCAGCTCTGGAGCTCCTGAAAGACCCGCCTCATATCGTGGGACGCGTCACACCTAGAAGTTTGGCAAGTTCTCCTTAGTAATCTCCGCATCACCATTCTGACCGGCGATACCGAGAAGCCGCCGGCAAGCGCGGGCGCGCACGGTGAGCGCCAGGGCCTCAGCCAGTTGAGTGAGTGTCAGTCGAAGATTGCTCATGCTCAACCGGTAGAAGCAACGCCACTGCTCAGGCTTGTTGGCCAGTAGAATTCTGATGGCCGAGCTCGGAAGATGAAGTAGTCGCGTCTTGGCTGCAGCCATGACTGTCACCAGCCTCGGCTCCGAAGACAGTTCCGCAGCGTCGCCGATCCAGAACCCGACTTCCGCCCGATAAACGATGACAGGTTCATCCGCGACGAGCGGAAAAGTAATCTGCAGACCGCCCTCTGCTAACCCATACGCTCCATCGGACTTGTCGCCTGCATGATAGACGAATTGCCCGGATCGAACCATTTCCATCTTCCTATGTTCTCGGCCCATTCCCGGAAATCGGCAGGCTGCTGAGCGAGCCAGCCGACAGTGTCGAGCGGCTGCAGATCTATTTTGCGCATGCCGATAACTCGCTTCTGGTAATCGCCGTTTGAAAATTTTCCATACGGTACCGCCCGTGAGAAGACTTTCCTGGCAGGTGGCGGGTTAGCAAACTGACCCGGCGTTCTGATCATCCGGAGCGCGACGGGCAAAATCGTCTAAGACCTTGAGCATACGGGCTTCCTTATAGCCGTCGACAATCCGGCATCAACAGGGTTATCCCAATGACGAGCTTCGACTGGATGAACAGGCGCTTTGGCCGGTAAACTCGACGAGGTCGTTTGCGCATCTCCCTGTCTCGATACCTTCGTTATTGTGCTCCGGCAAAGATTGCGTCAGAATTTACAATCTGTCCGAGGCTTCTCGTTTAGTCTGTTTAGAGGGCAAGCTTAACATCGGCAATTTGTCCGCTCACACCGCAGGCGATTTCAAAAATTGAAAGGCATGTGAAAATGCATTCGGTCCGTTTGAAACTGTTGCGCCATTTGGCATCAGCCATTCTGATTATAGGCCTGGGATCTGTTGCAGCCACTGCCCAAGCAAATAAGCCCAACATTCTGGTCATCTGGGGCGACGATATAGGACAGTTCAATATCAGCGCCTATAACCGCGGCATGATGGGTTACAAGACCCCCAACATCGACAGCATCGCCAACGAAGGCGCGCTTTTCACCGATTGGTACGGTCAGCAGAGTTGCACCGCGGGACGCGCGGCGTTCGTCACGGGCCAGTCTCCGATCCGTACCGGCCTTACGAAGGTCGGACTTCCGGGCGCACCCGAAGGCATGAAGAAGGAAGACCCCACGATCGCGACGCTTCTGAGAGCGCAGGGATATGTCACGGGCCAGTTTGGCAAGAACCATCTGGGCGACCGGGACGAAATGCTACCGACGAACCACGGCTTCGACGAGTTTTTCGGCAACCTCTATCACCTCAATGCTGAGGAAGAGCCGGAGAATCCTGACTATCCAAAAGACCCGGAATTCAAAAAGCGGTTCGGCCCCCGCGGTGTCATTCATAGCTTCGCCGATGGCCGCATCACGGATACAGGTCCGCTTACGCGCAAGCGGATGGAGACGATCGACGAGGAGGTCACAGTTAAGGCGCTGGACTTCATGGATCGCGCCGCGAAAGACAAGAAGCCGTTCTTCATTTGGTGGAACTCCACTCGCATGCACGTCTTCACGCACCTGAAGAAGGAGTCGGACGGCAAGACAGGGCTTGGCATCTATGCCGATGGCATGGTCGAGCATGACGGCCACGTAGGACAGGTCCTCGCGAAGCTCAAAGAACTCGGGCTCGACGAAAACACAATCGTCATGTACTCGACGGACAATGGGGCGGAGACATTTACCTGGCCCGATGGTGGAACCACCATGTTCCGCGGCGAAAAGAATACGAACTGGGAAGGCGGATATCGCGTTCCGGCCATGATCAAATGGCCGAACGTAATCAAGCCGGGGACGATCGTAAACGACATTTGCGCACACGAAGACATGCTGACGACGCTGGTCGCCGCGGCCGGGGATAAAACAGCAAAGGAAGATCTCTTGAAGGGTCGCAAGATTGGCGACATGACCTACAAGGTCCATCTGGACGGATATGACCTGGGACCGGCCTTAAAGGGTGAAGGAAATTGGCCGCGAAAGGAATTCATTTACTGGACCGATGACGGCAGCGTGGCCGCCCTGCGCTACAACAACTACAAAGTCACGTTCCTCGAGCAGGAGGCCGAGGGCCTACGGGTTTGGCAGGATCCTTTCAAGGTACTCCGTGCGCCTTTGCTGACGAACCTGCGCATGGATCCGTTCGAGCGCGCCGAACACGAAAATGCGATGGGATTCCAGCGCTGGTACATGGACCGGATGTTTCTGATTGCTCCAGCTGGGGCCTACGTCGGCAATTGGCTGCAAAGTTTCAAGGAGTTTCCGCCCCGTCAGAAGCCAGGTAGCTTCAACCTCGACCGCGTCATGGAAGCGGTGATGAGTAAGGCGGGCAACAACTGAAGCACCCATGGGGCTAAAGAGGCCGCACCAAGGAGGTGCGGCCTCTCATCGACCACCCAGATTCTGTTCGCGAGTGGGCCCCGATGATGAGCCATCGGTCGCCCGTCTCGACAAAGGGCATGGTGAAGCCAAAGCGAAAAAAGATATACTGCCATACGCGACAACAAACTGACGCGCCGCGCTCGCCGCTCTAAGATCGTCGAGAGGAAAAAACTGCCACCCGCTGTTGACCTGTGGCAGCCTCTGCAGATGAGAACTCTTTCGATAAGAGAAATTGGTTATGTTAGCGCTCTGGCTGGTTGCCTTCCAATTCATCGCAGCTATCGGGTTAGCAGCTGAACCTGCGGAGAACCCCGCGCACAACGACGATCATAAGCTCCAGTTCGTCGGCTCTGCAGCCTGCTCATCTTGCCACGCTAGAGAGTATGCAGACTGGAAGAGTTCCCAGCATCACGTTGCGATGCAAGAGGCAACTGATCAAACTGTCCTTGGCGATTTCCGCGGAGCGACCTTCAGCAAGGACGGCGTCGAAAGCACGTTCTTTAAGAGAGATGGAAAATTCTGGGTTCACACGGATGGACCTGACGGGAAACTTGACGACTTTGAGATCCGCTATACGTTCGGCGTCTATCCTCTCCAGCAGTATCTGGTCGCATTGCCCGGTGGCCGCTATCAAGCATTGGGAATTGCATGGGACTCAAGATCGAAAGAAGATGGCGGGCACCGCTGGTATCACCTCTACCCCGACCAATCACTGAAGTCTGGCAATCCCTTGCATTGGACCGGAATTGACCAGAACTGGAATTACCAGTGTGCCTGGTGTCACTCGACCAACTTGCAGAAAAACTACGATGTGAATCGCAAGACCTTCCAGACGACATGGTCTGAGGTCAGCGTGGGCTGCGAAGCATGCCATGGACCGGCATCTGGTCATATCGCATGGGCTACCGGAAGCGGCGGCGATATTTCCGCGGCGCCCACAAAGGGTTTCAACGTGATCTTGGATGAACGCCGTAATGTCACCTGGCCAATGGGCCAGCGAGGCCAAGCAACCCGCTCGGTTCCGCGCGCTTCCGCTAAAGAAATCGAGGTCTGTGCAGCCTGCCATGCCCGGCGCCAGCAGTTTTCATCGGACGCCGCGGCAGTCGGAAAACTTTTTGATGCTTTTCGACCTTCATCCCTCGACGGGGGCCTTTACCACAGCGACGGGCAACAGCACGACGAGGTTTTCAACTACGGTTCATTCGTCCAGAGCAAGATGCACGCCGCGGGCGTCACGTGCTCCGACTGTCACAATCCGCATTCAGGTAAACTCTACAAGTCCGGCAACGCGATTTGCGCAAAATGTCATGCCCCGGAAAAATTCGATACCGCAATCCATCATCATCATACCCCCGGCAGTACGGGAGCTCAGTGCGCTTCCTGCCATATGCCGACAACGACCTACATGGGCGTAGATGCCCGGCACGACCATTCCATGCGAATACCTCGACCGGATCGATCTGTTCTCATCGGGACTCCGAACGCCTGCACGAAATGCCATACGGATAAGTCCGCCGCTTGGGCACGGGATGCCCTCACCGGTTGGTTCCCCTCACCCAAGCCCGGCTTTCAGGACTTTGCCGAGGCCTTTGATCTCGCGGACCGTCGAGCACCAGGTGCCCAAGCCGCACTGGCTGAACTTGCAAACGACAACAATACCTCACGCATTGCCCGGGCTAGCGCATTGGCGCGCATGAGCGGCTTTCCATCGCCTGCAGCATTGGACATCGCCACGGCGAGCTTGGCGATCGATGATGCCACGGTTCGCGCTGCCGCGATTGCCATCATCGCCGACGCTGACGTGAACACGCGACGGACCCTTTTGCCTGCCTTACTTCGCGACAGGTCGCGTCTGGTCCGAATGGATGCTGCTCGAGCGCTCGCGGGCGAGCCTGAAAGTGGCCTGAGTGGGGAGGATCATGCCGCTTTCGTCAAAGCTCTGGCAGAGTATGTGGACGGGCAGCTCTTCAATGCCGAACGGCCTGAAACGCATATGAACCTCGGGAACCTTTATCGGGATCAAGGGAAGTTGAACGAAGCGCGTTCGGCCTTTCGAACTGCTATCGAATTGGATCCGAGTTTTATCGCCGCAAGCGTTTCACTAGCCGATCTCGAGCGGATGGCAGGAAGCGAGACCGCCGCAGAAATGATCCTCCGCGAGAGCTATGCGGCAAATCCTGAGTCCGGCGCCTTGGCCCACGCGTTGGCGCTCTCCCTCGTTCGGCAGAAGCGATTGTCTGAAGGTATGGATTTACTGAAAAAGGCTGTTAGTGCGGCCCCTGACGTCGCGCGGTTCACTTATGTGCTCGCCGTAGCCTTACACGATACGGGGAAGAGTGCGGAAGCGATGGAAATCTTGAAGAATGCCCTCGTTCGGCACCCGTACGATCGGGATCTCCTCTCGGCAATGATCACGTATGAAGCTGAGGCAGGGGTATTCACATCTGCTCTGGAGAGGGCCGAACTCCTCAGTCAACTTGAACCCGACAATCTTCAAATTTCCCAGCTCGTGGCATCTTTACGGGGCAAGGTCCGCTAATGCCACGCTGTCAACTTCGCGTGCGGCATCCCCAATTTCGACTGCTTACAAAAAGGCCGGCTGCGCTCGGCCTAGCCGCTAGCGGACGAACCCGCCAATGCCTCTCGTATCAAGGGTGTGGGGTATGCTGCTCATTATTTGCCCCGTGCACTTAGTGGTTTCGAGTTGATCCTCCAGGCGGGATCAGACGCGCGTTGGCGAAGGCAGCGCGCGCGCCGCTATCATTCCGCCCAGCATGGCCGCAACGAAGATGACGGTTTCCTGGTTGCCGAGCGTCAGCGCTACGATGGCGGGGCCGGGACAATAACCGACAAGTCCCCACCCGACACCGAACAAGGCTGCCCCTACGACGAGTTTCAGGTCGATCGGCGTGGCCGTAGGCAGATGAAACGTCTCTTCCAAAACAGGGCGACGACGCCGGAACACCCACCGATACCCCAGTGCCGTCGTGAGAACCGCCGCCGCCATCGTGAGCGCAAGGCTTGGGTCCCACGCCCCTGCAACATCGAGAAAGTTTTGCACCTTCGTAGGGTTTGCAAGGCTCGAGACGATCAAGCCGATGCTAAACAGAAGGCCTGCAACGAACGTCAGAGCAGCTTGCATATCAGCCTCCAATGGCGTGCCGCATGAAGAAGACGGTCGCGAGGGCCGTCCCCATGAACGAGGCCGTCGCAACGACCGAACGGGGCGACAGCCGCGCCATGCCGCACACGCCATGTCCGCTTGTGCACCCGCTGCCAGTCACACTGCCAAAGCCGACCAACAGGCCACCGATCACCAAGAGTGCGTGGCTTTCGGTGACCGTATGAGGAACCCCGACGCCTGTGATGAAAGGGGGCGTCTCGAGGTCCGGCAACGATCAGCGCGTAACAAGCAGCCATGAAGCCGTATCTGATCATCAGTATAGGGTGCGGATCGAAGCGTGCAATGCCGCTGACACCCGCAATGCGCCACGTGGAGGCCATGCCCGAAGCGCAGCGGCCGATCCGAACAGCAGGGACTTCGCCGTTATCGGGGCAAAGGGTGTGAAGTCGGTGGGGAGTCATTTTCTAACTTCTGAAGTCACCAGACGGCCAAGAACCGGTTCGATTTGAAATCATGCCCGGTTATCCGACGAGCAAGTGCTCATCCCTACAATACTGTAAGCTGGGCGAAACTGGGCCGAGCCGTAGTCGGCGGGACGATACTGTGAGGCCCCGCGGGTTTGAGGACCAACGAAGACGAGGCTCAGCAGGCCCAATCCAAAAACGATCCTGAGAGTGCGATCAATCGTGCCGACGTTGCATGTCATGGCGGGCCTCCTGTTGTAGGAGACCTGTTTAGTCCTTCGCTGCCAAGCTGTATGTGACGTAGTCACAAAGCCGTTTTCACGGTGACCCAGCAAGATTTCTCAGATCTTTGAGCCCAACAGCCTAGTCTCGCCACGCGTGGCCGAAATCCATGTTCAGATGATCGGTGAATGGTTTCATGAGGAAGCTCGCCATCGTCCGTTCTCCCGTACGTACGTAACTTCGACGGGCATGCCCGGAATGAGCCGCACACCCAACCGTCCGAGCTCCTGTGCGTGACCGAAAGGACCACCCGATAGTACGTCAGGCCCGTCCTTTCATCAGTCACGGTGGACGGCGAAATTCTCTCCACAGCGCTCATGATTTCAGGCGTTGTTGATTGGTTGAACGCCGGAAAACACTAGGTCTCAATCCGTCGAATTCCACTCTAATGCTTTCACTGACACCCTATCCCTCACCTGCCAACGCCATGCCGTCCACGCAGACGACTTTGCAGCCGGCTGCCGCACTCTCGCTGCGCTACTTTGGTCTCGATGCCGGAACTGGAAACCGCATTTGGCAATCGACTTGGACGGCCACGAATAAGCTTCCAGAAATGATCGAACTATCGATCCGGAGAACTCCCGACGGCCCCGCCACGACGCAAAGCATCGTCGCTCTTCGTCTCGCTAAAAACTGAAACATGCTCGTGACCGCGCGATCAACTGACGGGCTTCACGACGTCCACCTTATCGCCGGCTTTGAGCAACGCATTCGGCGAGAGGATCACGCGATCCGACAAGGTCAGACCTGAGCAAACTTCTGCTTCGATTCCGAGGTCCCGGCTGATTTGCACGGGCAGGAACGCAATTTTGTCTTGCGCATCCGCAACGGCCGCAAACTGCTGCCCCTGACGCACGACGAGCGCATTGCCTGGTACCAGCACGCAAGGCAAGTCCCGCTCGATGTCGAGCAACACTTGCCCCGTCAAGCCAGCAGGCAGGGTCAACCCGGGATTATCCATGACCAGTTCCGCCCGCATCGTTCCAGACGTCTGATTGATCGCCTGCGACGTCCGAACCACCTTCGCATCGAACTGTTGTCCCGGGATTTCCGCGAATGTCATCTTCGCTGGCGTCCCCGGCTTCACCTTGAGCGCGACCGACTGCGGCACGTCGATCTCAATCCGCAGTTGTTCGAGGCGCGCAACATTGTAAAAGTAAGATCCCGCCGCACCAAAATCCCCGTTGACGCGGTCGCCGCGCTCAACCTGACGCTCAATGATGACCCCGTCGAAGGGCGCACGAATGATCTGAAATCCTTGCACCTCCTCCAGCCGGCGGACTTCCGCCACGGCTGCATCGAGATCGGCCTTCGCGATCGAGACATTGGCTTCCCGGTCATCCCGCGCCTGCTCGGGCAGAAACCTCTTTGGCACGAGTTCCTGAGCCCGCCCAAAGGTAACCTCGGCAAGAGATAGTCGCGCCTTCACCTGCTCAACGGCCGCTTTCGCTCGATCGAGTTGCTGCCGGATCTCTGGCGCATCGATCACCACCAGAACATCTCCGGCCTTCACGCGATCTCCAATTTCACCGCGCCGCTCAGCCACAATTCCATTGGCCCGTCCGGAGAGTCGCGCCTGTTCGATCGGCACCGTTCGCCCGGGCAGAGTGAGTCCGAACCGCCCTGCCGCAGCCTTGGGGGCGATGACCCGTACGCTGCGCAGCGGTGCGTTGGCTGGTTTATCCGTATTCGCCGTCGCCTTTGACCCCGGCAACATGGAACCAGCCAATGTCTGAGCCCTCGAAGCTAGATCGAAATGGCGATCTGCCACGATGGCACCGACCGCGAGTCCGGCCAATCCGAGGGCCTTCAACAGCGTCTGCGGCATGGTCATTTCGATCCTGCGATCTCTAAAGTATGGGCCACGGCGGAAACCGGATGCGATTGTTGATCGAGCGACGGCGGTGCCGCCTTTCGCTTTACGAGAAGTGCAAAGAGAACCGGCACGAAAGTCAGCGTCGCAGCTGTTCCAAACACGAGACCGCCCACGACGGCACGTCCCAGCGGCGCGTTCTGCTCGCCGCCGTCGCCTAGGCCCAGCGCCAGCGGAATAATACCGACGATCATGGCGATCGCGGTCATCAACACGGGTCGTAGCCGAGTTTCGGCCGCTTCGATGGCGGCCGTGACCGGATCGATACCCGCCCTAAACCGGTCGCGCGCAAAACTTGTCACGAGCACGCTGTTCGCCGACGCCACGCCAATCACCATGATGATGCCGGTCAACGCAGGCACCGATAGCGGCGTACCCGTCGCCCAAAGCGCGAACAAAGCCCCCGCCACAGCGACAGGCTGGGTCCCCATCGCAATCAGTGGCATCAGCCAGGATTGGAAGTTGACGACCATGATGAGATAAACGAGTACGGCCGCAAGAGCGATCCCGCCGAACATTTCTGCGTAGGCCTGCGTCATCGATTGCGCTTGCCCGGCGACGTCGATACGGTTGCCTGGCTTCAGTCGCGGCGACACTTTCGCGATCACCTTTTCGACTTCGCTATAAACACTGCCGATATCGCGGCCCGACGCGTTGGCGAGTATCGTCGTCGTCGGCTGCAGCATGTACCGGTCGATATTGGCAGGCAAATGCCGGATTTGCAGCGATGCAATGGACCGGAGCGGCAACGTCGGACCTCCTGCCGCCGGTTGCACGGGGATATTCAACAGCTGATCCGTTGTGGCGAGCCGAGTCGGCGGCGCCACGATCTGAACCGTATAGGATGCGGCAATCGCCGGATCCGCCCAGAAGTTGGGGGACACCGTACCGGCGGCTCCCAGCGTCGACAGCACCGCGCTCGCCGCATCCTGTGGCGTCACACCGAGCTGCAGAGCGCGCACACGGTTGATTTCGAGATTATAGGCCGGCAGATTGCGCACCTGCCGCGTAACCACGTCGGATGCGCCAGGAATTTTCTTGATTGCCTCGGAAAGATCGCGCGCGATGTCCGCGTTGCCGCCGGCATCGCGCCCGATCACCCGCACCTCGAAGTCAGCTTGCGCGCTGCCCGCCAGTGTCTGCGCTGTGGCATCGGCCGGCACGAAATAGAACGTCAGGTTGGGATAGCGCTCAAGCAACATCCGCCGGATAGACCCTGCATGTTCGGCGGTTCGCCCAAGCCCTCCTTTGAGCTGAATGAGCATCTCGCCGTCGAACGAACCGATCACGCCACTTTGTACCCATGCCAGGTTGATCAACTCCGGTGACCCGATGTTTTCGGTGATGAATGCAACTTCGGTTTCCGGAATGATTTCACGTACAGCGCGCTGCACATCCGCGAAGATAGCCGCCGTCTCCTCGAGCCGTGAGCCCGGCTCTGCCCGCAAATACACCCGGATCATGCCAGCGTCCGCCTGTGGGAAGAACTCGCGCCCCATGTTCACGGCCGCGAAGGCACCGAGCGATAAGGCAGCTGCCAACCCTGCAACCGGCAGAACTTTAAATCGGACAAACAGCTTCAAAATCGCAACGAGAAGCCGTTCGACAGCCCCAAGACCCCGTGCCACCACACGGGAGAGGCGTACAAGCCCCCCCTGCTCCGGACGGGTTGGATCGTGCTCCTTCAACAGCAGCAAGGCCAGCGAAGGCACGAGTGTTCGCGAGAGTACGTAAGAGGCGATCATCGCAAACACGACCGCCAACCCCAGCGGAATAAAAATAAACGCGGCTGTCCCCGTCAGAAGGAATAGCGGCGAAAACACGATACAGATCGCCAGCGTCGAAACGAATTCCGGAAAGGCGACCTCCTGCGCGCTCTTCAGGATCGCATCATTGAGCCGCATCCCGTTCTCGAGATTGCGATTGATGTTTTCGATTTCGACCAGCGCGTTGTCGACGAGAATGCCGATGGCAAGCATGAGCCCGCCGAGCGTCATGAGGTTGAACGTCTGCCCTGTCAGCGCAAGGCCCGCCACCGACGCCAGCAGCGCCAGCGGGATCGACGTCAAAACGATCAGCGACGACCGCCAACTGCCCAGGAACACCAATACGACGAACGCCACGAGGGCGGCAACGACGATCGCCTCCTTCAAGACGTTGTCGACCGCATTCTCGACGAACACCGACTGATCGAACACTGGTTCGATGGTGATCCCAGGCGGCGCCGACGCGCGCAGTTCCGGCAGCTTCTCTTTCACTTGCCGGACGATATCCACCGTCGAGGCGTCACCGAGCTTCAGGATCGCGACGATCACGGCATTCTGCCCATCGAGCCGCGCGATGTTGGTCTGGATGGCAGCCCCGTCCCGGATCGACGCCACGTCGCCGACGCGCACGACCCGCCCGTCAACCGACCGCAGCGGCAGGTCCGCAAATTCCGCCACCGTCTCCGGGCTGGCATTCGTCGTCACAACGATTTCCCGGTTCTCGACGCGCAGAACACCAGTTGGCAACGTCAAATTCTGCGTGTTGATCGCGCGCGCCACCTCATTGGGAGAAACGCCATACGCCTGCAATGCCTCCGGCTTCAGGTCGATCATCACCTGGCGCGACGCACCGCCATAAGGGAGCGTCAGCCGCAACCCAGGAATGGACTGAATCTGAGACCGAAGCTGCAGCCGTCCATAATCGAACAACGCGCTAGAATTAAGCGTGTCTGATGCCAGCACGAGTTGCAGCACCGGCACACTGGACGGTACGAACGGTACGATCAGAGGCGGCGAGGTGCCCGGCGGCATGCGGCGCAGGATCGTTTGGCTGACGGACGTAATCTGGGCGAACGCCGCCGTCACATCGGTGCCCGGCTGAAACGTCACGCGGATGATTGAGACACCCGTCAATGTCTCCGACCGCACGTCGCGGATGTTATCGACATTGTTGAGAATGGCGATCTCGCCGAACGTCGAAATCTTGGACGCCATTTCAGGCGCATTGAGACCGGGATACGTCCAGATGAGATTGATCGCCGGGATCTTCACCGCCGGCAGGATGTCCGTCGACATGCGCTGCGCCGACAATGCCCCCGTCAGAAGCAGCAGGATGGCGAGCACCCCGATGCTATGCCGGTGCGCAAGCGCATAACGTACGATCCACAAAAGAGGTCCTCCCCACGTCCTTGCGATAGGCAAACCGATCAGACTGAACTGTCGCCACCGGCCAAGCCATCTGAAGTTGGGCCTCATGGCCAAGGCGGCCAACCCGGTGAATACCGGATCGCGGGCCGGGCAGCTGCAAAATTCCTATGACGTTACCGTGATTTAGTGGGTCGAGGATCACAAGCTGCGGCGTCCCGCCGCGAAACGGACAACACAGCGATCTCTACCGCCCTGGACTATGGAGGGTGGTCTGTGATCGACCTACCCCCGGCAGCCGGACCGTGAACATTGAACGGGCGCCAAATCCCCGCGCATGAATTGACCTGCCGTCTCGGCGCACCTACGTTGCGCGGCCTGTTTCGGAGGCGGTCCTCCCTACCGGCCCGCGCACAGCCCATAGCAAACGGAGACCCGGCTCATCGCCGGACCATTCCCTGATGTCCATGCATGTCACGCCTGCCCAACTCGAGGTCGTCAACGAGGCCCGTGCCTGGCCGTTCGAGGAGGCCCGCCGCATCGTCGACCGCCTGAAGAAGGTGAAAGGCGGGATGGACAAGACGGTCCTCTTCGAGACCGGCTACGGCCCCTCTGGCCTTCCCCACATCGGCACGTTCGGCGAAGTCGCGCGCACCAGCATGGTTCGCCGCGCGTTCGAGGCGCTCACCGAAGGTAGGGTCAAAACGCGCCTGCTTTGCTTTTCCGACGATATGGATGGCATGCGCAAGGTGCCGGAAAACGTACCCAATCAGGACATGCTGCGCGAAAACCTGCACCGACCTCTGACGCGGGTGCCCGATCCCTTCGGCCAGTACGAAAGCTTCGGCCATCACAACAACGCGATGCTGCGCCGTTTTCTCGATACCTTCGGATTCGAATACGACTTCGCCAGCGCCACAGACTATTACACCTCGGGCAAGTTCGACGAGATCCTTCTGCGCGCTGCCGAGCGCTACCAGAAGATCATGGACATCATGCTCCCGAGCCTCGGCGAAGAGCGTCAGGCGACGTACAGTTGCTTTCTGCCGATCTCTCCCAAGACCGGCCGCGTCCTTTACGTTCCGATGAAGGAGGTCAACGCCAAGTCCGGTACGATCACGTACACTGATGAGGACGGCGACGACGTCACGCTCCCAGTAACGGGCGGCAACGTAAAGCTTCAGTGGAAGCCGGACTTTGGCGCCCGATGGGCAGCCCTGGGTGTCGACTTCGAGATGTACGGCAAAGACCACATGTCCAACACCGTCATCTACGACGGCATCTGCAAAGTCCTCGGTGGCGCGCCGCCGGAGCATTTCGTCTATGAACTCTTCCTCGACGAAAAGGGAGAAAAGATTTCCAAGTCGAAGGGCAACGGACTGACCATCGACGAATGGCTCACCTACGCGACTCCGGAAAGTCTCGCGCTGTTCATGTACCAAAAACCGAAGTCGGCCAAGAAGATGCACTTCGACGTCATCCCGCGCGCCGTCGATGACTATCTGCAATTCCTCGGCGCCTACCCCAACCAGGACCCAAAAGCACAGCTCGAAAACCCTGTCTGGCACATCCACGCCGGCACCCCACCTGCGCAATCAAGCCCGATTTCCTTTGCCCTCCTGCGCAATCTCGTTGCCGCGTCGAACGCCGAAAACAAAGACGTGCTCTGGGGCTACATCCGCCGTCACATGGAGGATGCGACACCGCAGAAATATCCGCTCCTCGATACGCTCGCCGGATATGCCGTTCGCTATTACCGCGACTTCGAGTTGGCCAAGAAGTCCTATCGCGCTCCAGACGACGTCGAGCGTGCGGCTCTGGCCGCCTTGTCCGACGCACTAAGTCGCGCACCGGCAACGGCCACCGCCGAGCAACTGCAAGGCATCGTGTACGATATCGGCCGATCAGTACCCCGCTACCAGGACCTCAATGCAAAAGGCGCGACGCCCGAACGTCCCGGTGTCTCGAACGCATGGTTCGCAGCGATTTACGAAGTGCTCCTCGGCGAAAGCAAGGGACCGCGCTTCGGCTCGTTCATCGCGCTCTATGGCATCGAAGAAACCCGTGTTCTGATCGCTAAGGCGCTCGCTGGCGAAGCGGGCAAGGCGGCGTGATCTCGACGGCGGGCGGGTACCGTTACTCGCCTTTGACCAGCGGCGGCATCTGAAAACTCATCAGCAGCACGTTGATCAGATGCTCTGTTCGCCGTGCGATCGTCTGTGCTGTCCAGGCAGTCTCTTTCGCCGCGTCCTGCGCGAGGACGAATGGCGATTGCAACAGAATTTGCCGCTTCCCGTCCCAAGACAGCGTACCAGCCTTCTGATTGTCGCGGCCTGACAGCAGGACGACATTCCCAAGCTTCTGGTGATGCACCCGGCAGCCTTCCGGATTTCGAAAGGCACTGAGCCAGGCCTTGCAGCCGTGGGGATTGCGCGGAAGTATGTGCTCGATCGTCACTTCATCACGCAGGATCGGACCGGGATCAGATCCCAACGACGCGCTGAGTCGCCGCAACAGGCACCCTGCATAATGCTTCGCTGCGAAGTTCGCACTGCGCAGATTGTAGATGGCGTCGGCCCGCACTTTCGCATCGACGAAAAGCCGGTTCATCAACTCCGGCGGCGTGCCTGCTGCGATTTCGTCCAAGAGACGATGCAGCCGCGTTTCCTGCACACCCGGATCGACACCGGCAATCTTCGACATCCAAACCAGACGATCGAGCCGGCGCACAAATTCCATCGTTCCCTCCGCCCCTGCCCCGTGCACCTTCACCCACAACAGCATCGCCGGCATCCAGCTGTGGGCGTCGATCCAGGTCATGAACTCGATTGACTGCGCAACGGCGTCCCGCTCGGTGGCAGCACGGCCCACCTGACCACGGCGTACGTCCTTCAGAATATTCGCATAAGGAACGAGATGATCGACCATGAATGACAGGCCGTCCGTAGCTACGCCGAAGCGTTCCACAATCTCGATTTCCACCGGTCTCACGGATTGAGATTTGCCGCGCCACGTCATCGCTCGGATGTGACACAGCAAGCGAAACATGTCTTCCGGCGCGAGAATGCTCTCGCAGCTCTCCCATAAATGCGCTGCCGAAACGTGGTTCGCCGCAGGCATGGCCGAAAGGATCAGCGACTTGGCCTCGTCCGCGTGGCTGAAAGCAAGCCGAGTATTCTGCTCGGTATTGAGCATGTCCCAGGCATCGTCTGCATTGTCGACAACAACCGTCACGAGCCGGCAATGATCGAGAACGTAATCTGCCAGGGCGCGCCTAACGTCATCCGTCATGCCCGGTGCGAGAAGTTCCGAGCGGATACAGTCCCTGTTGTCGACGATGTTGCGTTCAGTTTCGGAAAGCGTCTCGCGCGGCCAATCAGGTTCGAGTTCAGTCGAACCGCGCTTCTGCACGGCCTCCGCGAACAGCCGTGCCGGACTGGCCTGGGGTGTAAGGAGCGAGCGTCGCGGATCATGTTCGGGCCAGGTGTCGTCAATGATCAGCCGATGCAGGCGCGCCGAGCGGTCAGCGTCGGTTTCGAGATCGCGCAACACGGCGAACAGCATCGTCAATGTCACCATGCGCTGGTGCCCGTCGACGATCTCCACCTCCGAAGATCCGGGCACCTGCGCCAGCATGACTCGGCCAAGGGGATAGAACCTCTTGCGCTTCTCCTGCTGCATCGCCCATCTGAGGTCTGTGAGAAGCCGCGCGACATTTTCCGGCCGCCACGCGTAGGCCCGCTGAAAACATGCAAGCCGGAACCGATAACGGCCATCGAGAAGACGCCCGACGCTGAGCACGTCGGAAGTCATGGGTTCGTTGCTTTGAAGGAGCATCCGGGGCCGTCCCGCCTGTGCGGATGCCGTCGTCGTGCCGGGAATTTGTTCCACTTGCTGTTGATCGAATCCGGGCACGGCACGTGCGACGAGTGAGGCTCTGGCCCAGAAACCCCCGCGGGCTTCTTGTGTCGGTCGCTGTGCCAAAAACGCCCCCTGAAACCGGTACGAAGTATTGTTCTTATTGGAGCCGGATCACGCAGAGGTGTCTGGCGATGTTGCAATTGCCCGGCTCATCGGCCTGCGACGAGCATTGTGAGACGATGGAGTATTCCTCACTGCAAACACCTCCGCAAGCGGCAGTGTTCGAGAATGTGATAGTTCATAGGTCGACAGTGCCATCACGTGATGCAATTGCTGCTGAGACCAAATGAAACGAGACCGCCGATCACTCTTGCCCCACTAATCCAAGTCGCCTAATCATCGGGCAAAAAAGCGAGGCGGAACGCACGTGTCGAACATCGTCTACAAAATCGTCGATGCAGCCGACTGGCGTGATGCGCAATGTTCCGGCTCCTATCTCGGCTCCGCCGACGATCTGCGCGACGGGTTCATTCACCTCTCATTTGCCGAGCAGGTCGAAGCCACCGCAGCGCGCCACTTCGCTAACCGAAGCGGACTGCTGTTGATTGCTTTCCTTGCCGAAAAACTGGGCGATGCACTGCGCCTCGAACCCTCGCGCGGAGGCGCATTGTTTCCACATCTCTATGCGGAGCTTGCAACCGCAAATGCTTTGTGGGAACACCCCCTGATTGTGGGTGAAGACGGCGTGCCGCGCGCTACGGGAGTTGACCTGTAATGCTTTCAAGCCTTTACGGTCTGGCCCGCGGCGCGCTGTTCGCGATGGAACCAGAAGATGCGCATGAATTTTCTCTGCGCATGCTGGAGCGTGGACTTTATCCGCGCGACATGTCTCCCGACACACCGGAATTGACAACGGAACTGTTCGGACTTCGCTTTCCCAATCCAATCGGCATTGCGGCGGGCTACGATAAGGACGCCCGCGTTCCAGACGCCGTTCTTGGGCTTGGTTGCGGATTTGCGGAAGTTGGAACGATTACGCCGCTGCCCCAACCGGGGAACCCGCGCCCGCGCGTTTTCCGCCTCGTCGGCGACCACGGCCTGATCAATCGCCTAGGCTTCAACAATGGTGGTCACGCCGCGGCGCTCGAACGCCTCCGGGCCCGTCGTACGGCAGGGATCGTGTGCGTCAACGTCGGCGCCAATAAAAATTCGACCGACCGCGCTCAGGATTACGTCCGCGGCATCGAGACCTTTTACGACATCGCCACGATGTTCACGGTCAACATCTCATCACCAAACACACCCGGACTTCGCGATTTGCAGGCGCCCGCGGCCTTGGATGAACTGATCGGCCGCGTGATGGCCGCACGCTCATCCAAGCTGGCAGAGGGCAAGCCGAAGCGTCCGATCGTTGTGAAGATCGCGCCGGACATTTCCGAAGACGATCTCGTGCCCATAACCGAGCGCCTTCTCGCTCACTCCGTTGACGGCATCGCGGTCTCCAACACCACTCTTTCGCGCCACGGCGCTCGCGATGTCAAAAAAGGCGAAGCGGGCGGACTATCAGGGCGCCCGCTTTTTCATCGCGCAACGGTCATGCTGGCCAAGGTATACCAAGTGACCGGTGGCCGGATTCCCTTGATCGGCATCGGTGGCATCGATAGTCCTGAAACGGCGCTGGCCAAGATCGAAGCCGGTGCATCACTCCTTCAACTCTACACAGGTCTGATCTATGAGGGGCCAGGCCTGATCAGCGAGATGAAAAAAGGTCTGACCTCGGCCGTGCGCCATGCTGGGGCGAAAAATATCAGCGATCTGCGGGGCCGGAGCGCCGCGAAATGGGCCGCAAAGCCCCTCGAAGATTGACTACTGCGGCTTCTTCAGAATGGCTGCGACCCTGGCGATCGCCCAAATCGGCACCACGACGATGGCCCCGAGGAGCAAATACTGCAAAACCCAATCGACCGCGCCGAACCCGAGGTCATAGATTGCCCGCAAAAGCTCATTGATCCGGTCGAAGAAGTTGCGAAGATTGATGCCGAGCGCGCTCAGAACAACGCCGACAACGATCGAAATCAACGCCAGCCGGATCAATACGGCAAACGGGCTGCCACCGAAGATCGTGTCACGGTCCATTGCGAAGCCACTCCTGCTCGTCTCAGAACCGCCTGATAGCACAGGGTCTTTAGAAGAGCGACCCATCCCGTCCGCCGCTGCGTAACAGAACCGATGTCCCCGTCACCCGAAGCGCTCCGCAAGACAACACCGCTAGTCGAAGCGCCCCGTCGAGAGACGTCGGCCGCCAAGCAACCGCGCGCCGAGCCGTCCGCCAGCCCGTCAATCCCTGAACCCTTTGCGGGCTGGTTTGCCGCCAAAGGCTGGCAGCCGCGTCTCCACCAGTTGGCGCTGGTCGAGAAGGCAGCAACGCGGCGTTCGACGTTGCTGATCGCCCCAACCGGTGCCGGCAAGACGCTCTCCGGCTTCCTGCCGAGCCTGATCTCGCTCACGGCCCAGCGCACCCGCTCTAACGCCCCCGGCCGGCGGCTGCACACGCTCTACATCTCACCTTTGAAAGCACTGGCCGTCGATGTCGCCCGCAACCTCATGGCGCCTATCTCCGACATGGGGCTCTTGATCAAATGCGAGACCCGCTCCGGCGACACGTCCGCCGCTAAACGCCAGCGCCAGCGTCAGTCTCCACCCGACATCCTGATGACGACGCCCGAGCAGCTCGCCCTGCTCCTCAGCCACGAAGGCGCGCCCCACCTGTTCGGCGCCCTCGATACGGTCATCCTCGACGAGCTGCACACCCTTGCCACCTCGAAACGCGGCGATCTGCTGGCACTCGATCTCGCTCGCCTCCGCCGGCTGGCGCCGAACCTCATGATGATCGGCCTCTCCGCCACGGTCGCCCGTCCAGCAGAATTGCGCGCCTACCTGGCGAACCAGATCACACCCGGCGAAACCACCCGCCTCTCCGACGTCGTGATCACACCTCCCGGCGTCGCTCCCGACATCACCATCCTTGAGCAGGACGACCCCGTGCCATGGGGCGGCCACTCCGCCCGCTACGCACTCGGCACCGTGTACGAGGCGATCAAAGCTCACCGGCTATCGCTTGTCTTCGTCAACACGCGCATGCAGGCCGAACTGGTCTTCCAGGAACTCTGGCGCATCAACGACGACGCTCTGCCTATCGCGTTGCATCACGGCTCTCTCTCGGCCGAACAGCGCCGCAAAGTTGAAGCGGCCATGGCTGCCGGCTCGATCAAGGCCGTCGTTGCCACTTCGACACTGGATCTCGGCATCGACTGGGGAGACATCGACCTCGTCGTCAACATTGGAGCACCGAAAGGCGCAAGCCGCCTCATCCAGCGCGTCGGCCGCGCCAACCATCGCCTCGATGAGCCATCCAAAGCCCTGCTCGTCCCCGCCAACCGCTTCGAAGTCCTGGAATGCCGCGCTGCGCTCGAAGCCGCGGCGGCCGGTGAACAAGACGCCATCGTCGATCGCAACGGCGCCCTTGACGTTCTGGCCCAGCATGTCCTGGGCATGGCCTGCTCGGCACCCTTCGACGCGGACGACCTCTTCGCCGAAGTGCGCTCCGCACTGCCGTACTCCGGCCTCGATCGCCAGACCTTCGATCGCATCATCGATTTCGTCGCGACCGGCGGTTACGCGCTGCGCGCCTATGAGCGCTTCGCCCGCCTTCGCCCCACCGAAGACGGCAGGCTACGCCTTGCCCATCCGAGCATCGCCAACCAGTACCGCCTCAACGTCGGCACCATCGTCGAAAGCCCGATGATCAAGCTGCGCCTCACCCGCGCACGGTCAAAATCGAACGGTCAGTCGTCGGGATTCGCCGGGGGCCGTGTGTTGGGCGAAGTCGAGGAATACTTCGTCGAACAGCTATCCCCTGGCGATACATTCGTCTTCGCCGGCGAGATCCTTCGCTTCGAGGGCATGCAGGAGACCGAAGCCTACTGCTCGCGGTCAAATGCCACCGATCCCATGATCCCGAGCTACAACGGCGGCAAGTTCCCGCTCTCCACCCACCTCGCCCAGCGCGTGCGCGCGATGATCGCCGATCCAAAATCCTGGGCGAGTCTGCCGTTGCCGGTCGCGGAGTGGCTGGCCCTGCAGCAGAATAAATCAGCAATCCCCGCGTCTGACGAAGTTCTGATTGAAACCTTCCGCCAAGGCTCCCGCCACCACATGGTGATCTACCCCTTTGAAGGCCGTCTCGCGCATCAAACCCTCGGCATGCTCGTCACCCGCCGCCTCGACCGCTGGGGCGCCAAACCACTTGGCTTCGTCGCCAACGACTACGGTCTCTCCGTTTGGGCCGCTTGCGACCTCTCTAAGATGATTGCTGAGGGCAAACTCGACCTGGATAGATTGCTCGAAGAAGACATTCTTGGCGACGACCTCGACGCTTGGCTCGCAGAGAGCCTGCTCATGAAACGGACCTTCCGCTACTGCGCCGTCATCGCCGGGTTGATTGAACGCCGCCATCCCGGCCGCGAGAAGACCGGCCGCCAAGTCACGATGTCCACAGATCTCGTGTACGACGTCTTGAGAAAACACGAACCGGGGCACATCCTGCTCGAAGCAGCCTGGAACGACGCGGCAGCGGGTCTTCTCGACATTCGCCGCCTGGGTCAGTTCCTCAGCCGCATCAAGGGCCGAATCAGGCATCAAGCACTTGACCGTGTGTCGCCACTATCGGTCCCGATCCTTTTGGAGATCGGAAAGGAACCGGTGGCGCGTTTCGCGCGCGAGGACTTGTTGCGCGAAGCGGCAGAAGATCTCATTCGCGCCGCAACGATCGGCGACACGCCTGAAGAGCCTGCTCGACTGAAGACGACGACGGGGGAAAATAAATCCAATGGCGATCCTCGCCCTAAAGCCCGAGCGCCTCGACGCCGGCGAATTCAATGACCAGCCTGTCTCGATCTGCGGCAAGTCCTTCCGCGCCGACTATTCCGGCGCGCTCTATTGGCCGGCCGAAGACGCGCTCATCGTCGCCGACCTCCATCTCGAGAAAGGGTCTTCATTTGCCCGCAAGGGCATCATGCTTCCGCCCTACGATACCCGCGAAACCCTGACCCGCCTCGCCGAGGCGATTGACCGCTATCAGGCCCAAACCATTATCGCCCTCGGCGACAGTCTCCACGACGGAGCCGGTGCATCACGGCTTTCTGAGGAAGACCGCGACAGCCTGCGCATTCTGCAGGAAGATCGCGAGTGGATCTGGATAACGGGCAACCACGACCCGAAAATCTCCCGCGACCTCGGCGGCCACGTGCGTGACGACCTCGTCGTCGAAGGCCTCACCTTCCGCCACGAACCATCCAATGGACGGGTCACGCACGAGATCGCCGCGCACCTGCATCCTGCTGCAAAACTGTCCCTCCACGGCTACAGTTTCCGCCGCCCCTGCTTCGTCGCCAATGGACTGCGCCTCGTGATGCCCGCGTTCGGCACCTACGCGGGCGGCCTCAACATTCTGGATGACGCTTTCGAACCACTGTTCGGCTCCGACGGAATGGCCGTCTGGATGCTCGGTCAAGAGGGCCTCTATCCGGTAGCGCCACGCCTTCTTCGTCCGGACTGAGGTCAACGGTTATGTGATGCGGCGCCGGAAGATGGCCGAGGCCAATAGTCCCGTCGCCAGAGCCAGCAGCACCGCCACGAAGCCGTAGAGAAACGGCCGCTCGAAGGCGAACGCATAGAGCCATCGCTCGATCCCCTCACGCTCCAACACCACGCGCGACTGATACCGGCTCAGTAACTTGCCCTCGTGAAACAGAAACACCCGCGCCGTCAGCGGTCCAACAGGTACCGTCGCAGGCAGCCCGATCGTCGACCGGAACAGACTGCGCCCCGTGAAGACGACGCCATAGTCATCACGCTTGAAAAGCCTCGCCGACTGCTTCAATCGCGTCACCGCCGACTTGAAGGCGATAAGATCCTCGCTCGAAACTCGGACCGCCGAATCGGCGGCTGCCGCCATCCTCACGGCATCGAGCCCGATCCCGTTCTCATCTAGAATTGTCGCGTCCGCAAATTCTTCAATCGGCCGTGTGGACGCGACCGCGTAGTAACTCGGCACGGCATTGAAGTTGAACGTCGACGTATTGACCCATAGCCCCGCGACGCGGCCCTTCTTGCGCACCATCAACGCCGTTGGCGCGCCCTCCACCACCACCACGACATCGTAGAAGCCCAATTCCGCACTCGGCTGCCGGCTGTTCTCGATCGTCCCGAAGACGAGGATTTCGGCGCCGGAGTATCCGGAAGTCACCGCAATGGTGCGCGTGGAAACATCGGCCTCCACACTCTCCGGCGGCAGACTGGACGCAGCAACTGGCGGCGCCGGCGCTTTCTTCTTGGCTGCTTTGAGCGCAGGTGCTTGCGCGAAAGCCGCTTGTTCATCAAATAAAAGCGCGACGGAGTTCACGGTTGCCGCCGCGAGAAAGAACAGGAGAATCCGAACGACCCGATTCATGATCCACCTGCCGACGGCGCCAGCGAATAAATCTCGGCCGGCGTTACGACCAGGTCCCAGCCGAGCCGCAGGCAGACGAGCAGCACGATACCCGCAAGCAGCAATCTCAACTGCTCGCCCTTGAGCTGACTGCCCGCAGATGCGCCGAACTGAGCACCGATGACACCGCCGATCATCAGGATCGCCGCTAGCACGAGATCGACGGATAAAAGCGTGCCGGCGTGCAGAATGGTGGCAGCAGCCGCAACGAAAACGGTCTGGAACAACGACGTCCCCACGACGACGTTGGTCGGCACGCGCAGCAAGTAGATCAGGGCCGGAACCATCACGAAGCCGCCACCAACGCCCATAATCGCAGCCAAAAACCCGACGAACGCCCCGATCAGAAACGGCGGAATGGCACTGATGTAGAGCTTGGACCGTTGGAATCGCATCTTCAACGGCAGGCCATGCACCCAGCTGTGTTCGCCGGGCCGCCGCATCGACGGAGTTACACCACCTCGGGCCTTCCAGACCGTCTGCAGGCTCTCGATCAACATGAGCGTGCCGATAACGCCCAGGAACAGCACGTAGCACAGCGCAATAAAGAGATCGAACTGCCCCGCCTGACGTAGAATTCGGACGACTTCGACCCCAATGATCGTCCCGAGGAACCCGCCACCCAGCAGTACGACCCCGAGTTTGATATCGACATTGTTGCGATTGTATTGCGCGACCGCCCCGGACACCGACGAGGCCACGAGTTGCGCCGTCGACGTCCCCACCGCAACGGGAGCAGGCACGCCTGTGAACATCAGAAGCGGCGTGATCAGAAATCCCCCGCCGACACCGAACAGCCCCGAGATGAACCCCACCGCCGCACCCATGCCGAGCAGAACCAGGATGCTCTCGGACATTTCCGCAATGGGAAGATAAATGTTCATCAGACGTGGGGCGCTCACGCGAGTAGGCTGCGGCCATGCCGGCCACAGCAAACAGTATCCCTCAACGTAAAGGAGCCGGACGGCTGATGCCACCGGCTCCCTTGGGTATCGTCATCGGCAGCCCTCAAGCGTGGCGCGAATGCCGCTTTTTCTCAAGCAGTATCAGCTGGCTTGGCGCTTCTTCCAATCCTCGCCGGCCACCCGGGCGTCATTGATGATCGGCACGCTCCGCTTCGGCGCGAACGCCGCCACCGCAGTCTCGGCATTCAACCGCTGGTCAGCCGTCAATTGAGCCCTCAGAGCATCACGTCGGCGCAGGGCCTCACCATCCCCTGCACGCGCGGCCAGCGCATACCACTTGAAGGCCTGGACGGGATCCTTGACCACTCCCAGCCCATTTTCGTGCAAGACGGCCAGATTGTATTGGCTGTCGGACAGGCCAAATTCCGCCGCACTTTCGAACCAGCGCGCGGCAGTGATGTAGTCCGGAGCGCCCGTGCTTCGTCCCGCACTGAGCACCGCGAGGTTGTGCATGGCCTTGATGTGACCCTGCTCCGCGGCTCTCTCATACCAGCTCTGTGCCCGCGCAACATCGGCCTTCACGCCGAGACCGCGCTCATACAGCGTACCCAGGCGATACTGCGCCTGTGCGAACCCCTGCGCCGCCGATTTCTGATACCAGGTGACAGCCTCCGCGAAGTTCTGGCTCGTTCCCTTGCCTTCCGCCAGCCGTGCGCCAACCTCGAACGCCGCCGACGGATCTCCGTTGGCAGCTGCGAGCCGCAGAGAAAGCGGTCCTACAGTGGCGGGGGGCAGCGACAAGTGGCTTGCCGCCTTTGACCCGCTCGACACGGGCACGTCGATGTTTTCGTTAGGGAGCGCAGCAACCGATAGGGACGCTGGCGTGGCCTGGAGCCCTTCAAGGTCGCCAGCCGTGGCAGCAATCGGTGACACAGAATACTTGGCAACTTCTTCCGGCATCAGGTCGGCCGGTGAAAGCCGCGATGCATTGTCACCCAGCCGCGAGGACAGTGCGGCTACGTTCTGCTGCGACTGCAGATGCGCGATTTCCGGAGCCGAAGGCTTGCGCGAGCCGTTCTGCAGGATGATCCCCTGCGGTGCCGGTCGCTGCGCATCCGGAGATTGCTCCATGCGATTTTTCAGCACGTCACCGCCGGCCGGTGCTTCACCTTCGAAGCCGAGCGCGCCTTCGTGAGCGGGAGCCGGAATGGGCGCCGGAACCGGAGCCGTCTGTTCGGCAGGAACTTCGAAGCCCGCGCCCTCGCTTGTCGCCGGTGCCGGAGCTTCAGCCTTCGGAGCTGCCGGAACCTCGATGGACTCGCCTTCGCTTTCAGCCGCCGGAGGTGGTTCAGTGAGAGCCGGCGCCGCTGTAGACGGCATCGTTTCGGTCACGGCTGCGGGTTCAACCGGTGCAGGCGTCTTCGAGCGCTTCGAGAACAGCGCAGCTCCGCTGACCGCAATCACGAGGCACAGTGCCAGAGCCGTGAGCCGCTGCTTGCGCGACGACCCGCCAGCCGCACCGGCATCCGGAATGGCAACCGATGGCTGCGTCTGACCACGCGGCTGGCCGCGCATCGCGCGCGCTGACGCTGAGCCCGCCGGAGGTGCAGCTGCTTCCGTGACGGTATCCGCGGCGGCTGCAGCGCGCTTCTTGGCCCGCTGCGCATCCGCAATGAAATCCTGACGCAGTTTATCGACAGGCGATGCTCCGGCGATTTGAACCGGCGCAGCGGCGACAGCTTGCTGAGCGGCAGCGGCAAAAGGCGGAACGTTGGCAAGTTCCGGTGAAGGATCATTATGCTCTGGAGCACCGAAGTCTTGAACAACATCGGCTGATGCTGCGCCTTGGGGCGCCATCATCGGGGCCGGATGTGCGGCGCCGGACGCGCGTGACGTGTGCGCATGGACCTGCGATATCTCGAGTGCATCGATCCGATCGAGCAGGCGGATCATCGCCTGCTGCACCGTATCGAGCATGGTGTACGTCTGATCGTCCGAATGCCGACGGTCATGGATCATGCTGCGCAAGAGAGAACCAAGCTCGTCAATACGGACATCATCTGCCGCCGCGCCCATCGAGGATGCAAAACGCTGCGCAACTTCTTCCGCCGTGGCACTTGCCAGCGACTTCAGATCCGGCCCCATGACGGCGGCAACTTCCCCGCCCGCTACCTGTTCGAAATTCGCCGAGAGGTGATCGATGACAGCCTGAAGCTGTTGTTCGATCCCGTCCAGACGTCCGAGCTGGCGCTCCGTCTGCTCCAGATGCAACGCGAGTTCTTGGATCTGGTTTTCGAGCAGATGCAGGCTCTCTACGTCCGTGCGCGTTGCGACATCCCCGAGCACGGACCCCATCCGCTCCTCGAACGCATCAAAGCGAACACCAAGGCTGTCCACACTGAAATCGGGCCGCATTTCCGCGAGCGATTGTTCAATCCGCAGCGCAATTTCCGACAGGCGTTGATCGAGCCACGCCCGATCGTCGAGAAGCACCCCGGCGCCATGTCCGGCCGGCTCAGCGGCATAGGTCTGCATGACTGCTTGTCCTGCAGGGGCGGGCGCCGTGACCGGCGCATCGGCCGGATCAACTGCGGGCGTCTCGGAGCGTGGCGAGGTCCGCACGAGCGCTGCGTCACTCTCTTCGTAGATGCGCGTCAAGGCTTCCGCATCCGCAGCATCCCACGGCGCCTGCTCACCATCGTCGTCACCGACCACATCGAAGGGATCGATCGCCGGCGCTATCGTCATCCGCTCTTCAACACCGGCTGAGCCCACGGCCGACCGGAGAGCAGCCGGCGCCGAATATACGGTCGACGCCGTATCATGGCTCTCGTCCATGGCGTCGATCCGCTGTGCAAGCTCGGCAAGCCCGGTTTCGATACGATCGTAAACCGGCGCGGCACTTGCGGGCACGGAAGACCGGACATCTTCCGCCTCAAGGCTCAGCATGGCCAGCCGGTCGCGCAATTCCTGCAGCAGACCTGTATGGCGCTGGTCGGCCTCGTCGATCTGGGTCGAAATGGTTTTCAAGAGCGACCAGAGTTCGGTGGGAAGCCCGGGGTCGCGCGCGTCCGCCGCGGCAGCTTCGAAATCCTGGTAACCCGGTTCCGTTCTCGACATTTCACGTGTCCTTCGGGTCGCGCACGGCGACGGCTGGGCCCGAGCAGTCGAGATCGATCGGAATGACGGTGGTCCGGTGGATCGCGCGCGCGGGGCAGATGGCAACAGCGGTCTTCACGCGGAACGGGAGAACGACCCCTTGCCTCGAAGGTCTCAGCCCGTAGTAAACGGGCGGTTAAGCTCTGCTCCAGAGTTTGAAAATCGCCTCTTTACGGGGCTTTGATCGCGCAAAGGCGAGCGCTGGCGAGCCTCAACGGGCAGGCAGCGATCAAAATGGCATCGGTGATTCGCTGGTATTCAGCCGGCCGTGATTCGCAGAACAGGCAATCCGGCGAGCAACCGCTCCCGGATCAGATCGCCTTCAGGCCATTCATTGCTGGGGTCGTCGGGGTCCTCGAAGACCTCCGCAACGAGAAGCTCGCGCATATTGCCGAGATCGTCGCTGGCAACCTTCGCAGTCACGTCGCCGACCACCAAAATCTCGTGGTCGCAGTCGATCAGAGCTTCACCACTCAGATTGCCACCGACAAGGAACACCCCGTTGTCGCCGTCGCAAACCACGAGCCGATCGACAGTTACTGACCCAAGCACCACCACCGGAGAGGCGGCCTTGATGATATCGCCAGCCTTCAGGCTGCCGCCAATCAGCAACGAAGGTCCGCTTTCGACATCGGAGTTGAAAATTCGGCCGGTCACGATGAGGTCGCCCAGCGCCACGATGCAGCTAAAACCCTCGGTGAACGGCTCCGCATCCGTCTCCAAAATGAGATCATCTTCGATCAGCGCACCCGGATCGAGCACAAGCGCCTTCTTTTCCGGATGATCAATGAGGATCTGCTCTACCCAATCGCGAAATGGGCCGCACCCTTCGAGGTCCGCTGCGGCCACCCGCTCCGCGAACAGCCGCGCAACCTCATCCAGCGCCACGGGTCGTCCGAAATCCTCGAGCCGTTTCATGCGTTAAGCCACCGTCTGCCGAGATTAGGAGGGCAATTCGCCCAGAGCCTACCAAACGGGATCGACAGGATCGAGATGCCAGGAGCAATCGTAGGGTCAGTCCTAAAAACAGTAACGGCGACCCGTGAGGGCCGCCGCACTTTAAAAACCGCTTGCGCGAGACGACGTTAGATAACGTCGATCTCGGCCGGCAGGTACGACGTCACTTCGAGGCCGACTTCCTGCTCGCGAACGGCGGGCTTGGTCCAGGTCTTCATGATATTTTCCTCCAATTACCCCACTGAAACTCCCTCAGTGGGACGTGATCACATGTAAGCAACGCCGGTCATAACTACAAATCGCAATCGCGTGAGAGTCTCATCAGAGTGCCTTATGGCCTCCAGACGCAATGCTGATCGAAGTCAATCCGAGGCTTGGCTTACGCTTGGCAGCGGTTGATCCAGCAAACGCACCTGAAAAAAGAAAACGCGGCGGCTGCATATCGCAACCACCGCGTTTCTAATTCTACAAGTGAAACCGACGTTTAGATGACGTCGATTTCAGCCGGCAGGTACGACGTCACTTCGAGGCCGACTTCCTGCTCGCGAACGGCGGGCTTGGTCCAGGTCTTCATGATGTTTCCTCCAGATTGGGGCCAAACTCCCTGGCCCGATTTGAGCAACATACCCCCAAGCTTCGATAACCTCAAATCGCAAGTACGTGATATCTTAATCAGAGTTCCTGATCCGCGCGTCTACTCCGCCTGATGGGTGGTCACCGCTCCTGGGACCGACCAAACAGCAAAACGCGGTGGTTGCAATCGCAACCACCGCGTTTAAATCCGATAGACGAACCGACGTTTAGATAACGTCGATTTCTGCCGGCAGGTACGACGTCACTTCGAGGCCGACTTCCTGCTCACGAACGGCGGGCTTGGTCCAGGTCTTCATGGTGTATCTCCTCCAGATTGCGATGCCGGGATCTCCGACCGGCTTCAATGCTTGTGGTGTACCGATTGCCGGCCACACGTTCAAATCGCAAGTTCGTGAGAATCCGATCAGATTTCCTTTGGAGCAGTGCGAATTATTCTGATGGCCGCGAACACGATGCAGCTCAATGCGCCGCTTCCCAATTTCCGGCCGCCTTGGCATCGACGTGGATAGGAACTGTCAGTCTCACCGCGGGCTCGGCCGCACGCTCCATTACAGACCGAGCCGTCTCGATCAGCGCTTCCGCTTTCACGGCGGGCACCTCGAAGACCAGCTCATCGTGTACCTGCAGCAGCATGCGCGCCTCGAAAGCCCTGCGTCCGCCAGCGCGTCCGGCACGCGTATCATGGCGCGCCGGATGATGTCTGCCGCTGACCCCTGGATCGGCGCGTTGATCGCTGCGCGTTCGAGAAAGCCCCGCATCGACGGGTTCTTCGTATTGATCTCGGGATAATGAATGCGCCGGCCGAAGATCGTCTCCACATATCCGTTCGCATGCGCAAACTTCTTCGTTCCCTCCATGTAGTCGCGAATGCCGGGAAACCGTTTGAAGTAGGTCTTGATATAGTCGCCCGCCTCTTCGCGGCTGATCCCGAGCTGGTTGGCAAGCCCGAACGCGGAAATGCCGTAGATGATGCCGAAGTTGATCGCCTTCGCGCGCCGCCGCACTTCGCTCGTCATCTCCGTCAGCGGCACGCCGAACATTTCGCTCGCCGTCATCGCATGAATGTCGAGGCCCTCGGCGAAGGCCTTCTTCAACTGCGGGAATGTCTGGCGATGTGCGCGAGCACACGCAACTCGATCTGGCGAATAGTCGGCTGAGACGAGGCAGCGCCCCTTGTCCGCGATGAAGGCCGTGCGGATTTCGCGTCCTTCTTTCGTGCGGACTGGAATATTCTGCAAGTTGGGATCGGACGACGCCAGCCGCCCTGTCGTTGTCGCCGCCAGCGCGTAACGCGTATGAATGCGGCCCGTCGTTGGATTGACGAAACCCGGCAACGCGTCGGTGTAGGTTGACCGCAACTTCGTCAACTGCCGCCACTCGAGCATGGTGTCGATGAGGCGCCGCGCATCGTCGGGCAGCTCTTCGTTCTGCGCCAGATCGTCCAGCAGGCCTGCCCGCGTCTCCCACTGGCCGGTCTTGGTCTTCTTTCCGCCCGGCAGCTTCAGCGTGTCGAACAAAAACTCGCCCAGCTGCTTCGGCGAACCCAGGTTGAACTTGTGGCCCGCCAGATCGTAGATCAGCGCCTCCTGTTCGGCCGCCCGCTGCGCGAATGCTCCCGAAAGCCGGGACAAGATTTCGCGATCGACTTTGATGCCGTCCTGTTCCATCGCCGCAATCACCGGAATGAGCGGCCGCTCCAGTGTCTCGTACACCGTCGCCACTCGCTCCGCCGCCAACCGCGGCTTCAGTAGCCGCCACAAACGCATCGTTACGTCGGCATTTTCAGCCGCGTAGTCCGTCGCCTTATCGATCGGCACGCTGGCGAATGTCTTCTCGGACTTCTTTGATCCTGCAGCATGAACGAGCACGTCATCGATCGAAATACACAGATGTCCGAGATGCCGCTCCGCCAACTCGTTCAGGCCATGCCCGCCGCGGCCCGCATCGAGCGCGTAGGACATCAGCAGCGTATCGTCGAAGGGCGCGATCGTGATGCCATGCTGCGCCATCACCAGCGCGTCATGCTTCAAGTCGTGTCCGATCTTCAGCGTGAAGGGATCATCGAGCAGCGGCTTCAGCCGATCGAGCGCATCGCGCAGTGCGATTTGGCCCGGAAGCTGCGCCAACTCCCCAAAAAGATCGGCGCCCGTCTGTCCATGCGCAATTGGCACGTAACAGGCCGCGCCGACGGCTACAGCCAACGAGAAACCGACCACGTCCGCCTGCATCGCGACGAGGCTCGTCGTCACGACATCGAACGCCACGCGTCCGGCTGACCGCGCCATTGCGATCCACGCGTCCAATTCCTCCACCGTGGTGACGGTTTTGTATGACGCCCGGTCGAAAGGAGCACCCCTCGCCGCTGAGCGCCCGGCCTCCACCCCGCTCTGCGGAGTGCCGAAGCCCTCCGGCGGGTTAGCCGACCCCATGGGCGAGGGCGGCACATGCTCACCCGTTCCCATTGGCGTCGCCTTTGCGAGGGACGAACCAACCGAAGCTTCGAGCGGCGCCGGCGCCTCCACGCCAAGCTTTTCCGCGATGCGCCGCGTCAGCGTATTGAACTCCATCAATCGCAAAAAGCCGATGAGAGCGTCCGCATCGACATCTCGAACGCCGAAACGCTCGATCGGAACTGCGTCCGGCACTGTGTCCATAAGCGTGACCAGTTCGCGCGAAATTCGCGCCTGCTCCGCAAATTCGATCAACTTCTCTCGCCGTTTGGGCTGCTTGATCTCGCCCGCCCGCTGCAGCAGCGTATCCAGATCACCGTACTCGTTGATCAACTCCGCCGCAGTCTTCACACCGATCCCCGGTACGCCGGGTACGTTGTCCGTCGAATCGCCCGCCAGCGATTGCACATCGACGACCTTCTCAGGCGGCACGCCAAACTTTTCCAGGACCTCGTCGCGGCCGATTTTTTTGGCCTTCATGCCGTCCAGCATCACCACGCCGGGCCGGATCAACTGCATCAGATCCTTGTCCGATGAGACGATCGTCACGTCGCCCCCGCGACTGACGACATCCCGCGTGTAGGTCGCGATCAGATCGTCGGCCTCGAACCCATCCTGCTCGATGCACGGCACATTGAAGGCCCGAACCGCATCGCGGATCAGCGCGAACTGCGGCACGAGTTCGTCCGGCGGCGGCGGCCGGTTCGCCTTATACTTGTCGTAGATTTTGTTGCGGAAGGTCTCGCGCCCCGCGTCGAAAATCACCGCAAGGTGTGTCGGCGCCTCGGAAACCTTGCTCTCCTGAAGCAGCTTCCACAGCATCGTACAGAAGCCGTGCACCGCGCCGACAGGTAATCCGTCCGACGGGCGCGTGAGGGGCGGCAGCGCATGGAACGCACGGAAAATAAAACCCGACCCATCGATCAGGTAGACGTGACTCCCCTTGACGATCGGGACAGGCTCCATTGAACCTTCGGCGGTCGCAGGTGGGGTAGATTGGGGAACGGGCTGTGACGTGCTCATCAAGCGCGGACTATAGGCAGAACGCCCTCCAGCGCCAGCCCTACGTTACAGCCGCGTGACACATCCCCCGATGCGCAAACGGGACCGCCCTCTCTCGACAGCGATCCCCGCAAAAAACAGGTGGCCTACCGAGCTTTAGGTCCTCAACTCGCTGTCAGCGCTTCTGTCCCGCCCTGTCTCCCTGGGTCCTTGCCGGGACACGACCTTCTGGAGATAAGCGCTGAACGCTTCCTGCTGTTCTGGACTGAGCGACTCCACGAGAGACTGGTCGACCTTAGCCGCGATCGGCAGAGCGCGCTGGAGGACCTCCTTGCCTTCGGGCGTAATCCTCACCGCGTACATGCGTGCGTCTTGCCGCGTCCGGCGGCGCGATAGCAGTCCGCGCGAAACCAACCGGCGGACGATATCCGCGAGGGTAGAACGATCGATCCCGGAAAATTCACATAGCGCCGTCTGGCTCGGATCTTCCAGACCGTCAACCACCGACAACACGACAAACTGGCGCGCGGTAATTCCAATCTCGCCGATCGACCGGGCAAATAAATCTTCAGCCAGCTGACCTGCGCGGTGCAACAGGTGAGTTGTGCTCGTTGACACGAGATTAACGGGAGCGTTCATATGAAACCTTCCTCTTAAGCGTACTGTGGTTTCAGCGAGTAGGTTTTCTAAATAAGGACCTAGCCTTTTCTCCCGCTGTTGAGTGTGAGATTAGGACTTTCGGTCAGTATACGATTGACCCAATGTTCTGATTTTTGACCGGATGGTCAGAAGTGGGTGCATTATAAAGCTCAGGGCTGGCAATTAGTTCCGCACCGTGTGCATGAGAGCGGAAAATGTTAAGTACCGGACCGTACGTGAACCCCGCAGTTTTGCACGGAATGGACGCGTTCCTGCAAAAGCACGGCGTTGCGTACACTGATGTACTCAAAACAGCGCATGTCAGCCTGGAAACGCTCCAGAGCGAACATTCGGAAGTACCTCTAGATACGATCGTCGCGGTTCTCGACGCGGCTGCGGTGGCGACGTCCTCACCGTGTTTTGGAGCTCAATGGGCCGAAACCTTCGATCCCGGTGAAACGGGCGCATACGGATATCTTCTCCGCAATGCAGCGTCCGTCCGGGAGGCACTTGGCGTCACGGTCCGCTACCTATCACTCGTCATTCACCCGGTCGCGATCGCCTTGAAAAACGATGGCGCGGTAACGACCCTGACCTGGCGCCTTGTTCCTCGCGTGCAAAGTCGCGCAACGCAATATCTTCTCTTCGCAACTGGAGCGACGATCGCCCGATTGCGCACCGCCGCCGGTGGCAATTGGGAGCCGGTCCACGTTGAACTGGCGTGTCCTGAACTGCCGTGCAAAGCGTTGTTGCGACGTGTTCTCGGCCCCTCGATCTCTTTCGCAGCAAAGGAAACCCGGCTGTTCATTGCCACGAACACGCTCGACCATCGTAATGCGACCGCCGATCCTCGTTTGTTTGGTCTTCTGCAGGATCTGGGCGAGCGGATGCTGCGTGAGCGCTGCACCGAGCAGGGATATCCGCACGTCATCAAACGGATCATCTCTCGGAGGTTGGGCCATGGTGACATTACCCTCGAGATCATCGCCCACGAAAACGGAACGTCCCCGCGTGCCCTGCAGGCGCGCCTCGCCACAGAAGGGACTTCGTTCGAAGACTTGCTCCAAACCACACGCCGGCAGCTGGCCGAAGATTATCTCCGCGACACGGATCTGCCCCTGAGCGAAATTGCTCTGATGCTCGGCTTTTCCGAATTGTCTGCTTTCTCGCGCGCCTGCCACCGCTGGTTCGATGAACCGCCAAGCATACGGCGGCGTCACCTCCAGCAAGCCCGCCAGGAGTTGACCGGCAGGTCCGAGCTGACCACGCCGAAAGCGTAATCAGGGCCGGCGCGCGCTTGGCACACTGTCGGTCGAGGCAAAATACGGTTTGATATCGATGAGTGGCGTTCCGTCGACGCAATCGATGTTGCGGATGGTCAGCGTTGTTCCCGCGACTGAAACAAGTTCTATGACAGACAAACCGATTGGGTTGGGCCTCACCGGTGATCGCAGCGCGAACACCCCGCGAGGCTGGGGCGCATGGCTCGGCGCCTGAACGATGAGATCGCGCGCCGAGCGGTGCAGCCAGTAGAGTAGGATCAGGTGAGACATGAGTTCGATGCCCTCCAGGCCCTCGGCATAGCGGGCCTCGATTTCGACCGTCGCCAGCACCTCCCGCCGCGCCGCGCTGTTCTTGGGACACTCGCCAGTCGTCTTCCACGGTGTATGAATTCGCCCGATGAAGTAGAGGGAGGCATCGAACCCTCCTGGAAGTTCGATCGATCGTTCCCCGGGCCGGGGAGGACGCATTTCAGGCATTTTTGCTCCATCATGTTGCGACCCCCGGCCCAGCCGTCTCACCGCGGGTCCGGGCATTTGCGGGCGGCACGCGAATGGGCTATCTAGCAGGTCCCGTGCCGCCTCGGCGGCCCGGATGCACCCGTAGCTCAGTTGGATAGAGTGTTGGATTCCGAATCCAAAGGTCGCAGGTTCGAATCCTGCCGGGTGCGCCAACTACTCAAAAAGTGAGAACTTTGAGATCTTGTGCGGCGCCTGGGGCGCATCCCGGGCTCACAGCAGACCGCAGTGGATGATCCAGCGCGGTCCTCCGGTCTTAAACCGGCCGAACCGCGCCGACGCAAAGTTAGAACGGCACGCTCAGCTTTGCGGAACCGCCGTGCTGTTCGGTCTGATCACCGAACTGGGCATCGTATTGGACCCTGAGTACCGTCCCGCTCTCCGACAGGAAATCGACGCCTAGGCCGAGATCGGCCACCACATCGTCGATCGACGATTTGATCGTGAAGCCCGCCGCGCCCGGAACACCGGCAAACGTCGCCGATGTGAGGAAGCTGTCGCTATCGAGCCACGTCACGCCGCCCTTTACAAAGGGCCGTGCTACGCCACCGAACGCCAACGCATATTCCGCGCCGAGTTCCAGCGACGGCGAAACCGAGAAGACCGTATCGTCGCTTCCCGCCACTGTCAGCGCCGAGCCGCCCGAAGCCGTTTCGGTGTACCCGTCGCGGTCCAAATATGTCCACGCCAGATCAATCTGCGGCTTCACGTACCAGTGGCCGCGGCTCAGCAGATAAGCGCCGCTCAGCCGGCCAGAAAGAAAGGTCTGCTCGCTGTCGGACGTGGCCACGTCGCTGAACGCACCAAACGAAACGACGCGCGCGTTGTCGCTCCAGCCATGTCCGCCGGTCAGGCTCGCAGCTAACAGCAGCGGACCCGGGTTGTACTTCACCACTGCACCCAGATGCAGCCGCTCCGTCTCCGACTGGGCATTGCTGCCCGTCCGCACATCGCCATCCTCGAAGCCGATGCCCGCGCCGATGCGCCAAGGTCCGCCGACATCGAACTGTGCACCGGCCGAGTAGAACGTCGCGGTTTCGGCAAAGCCCGTCTCGCCGTTCCGCCCGTCGTTGTCGAGCTGCCGCACGTTCGCGCGAACCCATAGGCACTGGCCTTCGCGAATGAAAGCGTTCGGGTCACCCTCGCCGAGAGTTTTGCACGACAGCAGCTGCCCAGCGAACATATTGCCCGTCTTCATCGCCGAGGAAAACTGCGCCGCATCGCCAGCCGGCGTCAGTTGATCCAGCGCCGCGCCGAGTTCTTGCTGTGTCGCCAGATTGACCAGGTCTGCAACAAAGGCCGGATTGCCGCCGTTGCCGACGGTCTGGTTCAGAGCCGTTCCGATTTGGACCTGGTTCGGCGTCAAGTTGGCGGTCGCTACCTCGTCCGGCCCAAGGAAATTGATCGTCGCTTGTAGCTCGACGGTGTTTGCGTCGGGGTAGAGCAGCTCGAAATCGACCGCGGCCGTGTCGGTCACCGTCATCCCGTAGTCGGTCACGCCTGCTGCGGCCGTGATGATCGTGAAAGACTTCGACAAGCCATCGTTGTCCCTGTCCTCGGCGTTGGGAAAGTTGATGGCGTTGACCGTGACGACGCCGTTCAACTCGGCCGCACCCTTGATGTCGAGCCGGTCTGATTGGCCCGACTCCCAGTCGGCATCGACCACGAAAGTACCAGTGGAAAGAGCCGCTCCGAATGCGGAAACCGAGAGGGTCTGCTCGGCTGCAGCTTGGGCGTAATCTCCGGCCAGTTCCGTCACTTGGATGGTGCCGCTGCCCCCCGGCGAGAGCGTACCGTAGTTCGTGAAGGTGCCGCTGCCCAACTGAAGGCTGGAGCCGCTGTTTACCAAGCCACCGCTTAAATTGGCGAACGCGGTGCTGTCCGTGCCGGCCGCCACCAAGTTCCCGTTGAGAGTGCCGTAATTGTCTATCACCACGGTGAGGCCGGAAACGGATGCGGCCAAGCCCGAAGCGGCTTCGATCGTCCCGAAGTTTTCCAGCTTTGCAGCACCCGTCGCCGTTTCGATTTTCACGCCGGCGCCGGAACCGGTGCCACCGCTCATGACGCCGTCCTGAACCGTCACCTTGACGTTGTTTTCAATATCGGGCTCTGGTGTGGGTCCGAATGGACCGGGGAGGCAGGAGCGGGAAATCAGGTTTCGGCGGATCGTTGACGACCTCTGCCAGGATGCCATACGAACCGGCCCCGCTCGCCGCGATATCGCCGGTCGTGAATACGGTGACCGCGCCGGCTTGACCGCCTTGGCCGCCCAGCCCGCCGAAGACCGCCGCACCGGAATTTCCCGCCTGACGACCTTGCATAAATGCCGTGCGAGCCATCACCGGTGGTGTTTAAAGTTCCAGTGTTGGACACCGACACGATGCCGGCAGAGCCGCCATTGCCGCCGCTGCCGCCAGAATTGACCGAGCCCCCGTCACCAGCTGAGCTCTCGGCGAACAAGGCATGAGCGCCAGCACCGCTCGTTGTCAGGTCTCCGCTGTTCTCGACCGTGACATCGCCGGATTTGCCGCCTGCACCGCCGCCGCCGCCACCCAAAACACTGCCTCCGTCACCCCCAAAGCTGACGGCGAGAAGCGCGTGCGAGCCTAGTCCTTCGGTGATGAGCAAGGCCGCGTTGTTGAATGATATCGATCCGGCGGCGCCGCCCACGCCTCCCCCACCGCCACCACTTACACCACCCCCGTTCCCACCGGTCGTCTGCGCCACGAAACCAATTGCATTCGATCCATAGGTGGCGATGCCGGTCTGCGAGGTGATGTCCAACGAAAGTCCGGCCGCTCCAGTCGAACCGCCCCCGCCACCACTTACTCCGCCACCGTCTCCAGCGAATGCGGAGTAGCTAAGGCCTGCGGTGTTATCTCCCGGAATGCCGAGGCCGACGCCGGCAGGGCATGTCACGATCATCGTGCCCGGAGTGGTGGTCGTGTCGCTGACGCAAATGGCGGCTGCGGCCGGCGTCGCAGCCCACACCGCACACGCCGAAACACTGGCCAGCAAAGCCCGCTGGCCAAACACCTTCGCCCCACCCATTTCTGTCCCCGCTGCTGCTATGCGTCCCGCCCAAACGGCACGGCGCAGGGAGACACGCGGAAACCAGGCCCTGTGCGATGCGTACACAGCCTATAAGCGAGCTGATTTGGTAAACGATTTCTTACCGACGACCTGAATGGGTACAAATAAGCAGCTGATAGTTCTCAGCTTCATCCTGCTTGGCGCGCCACTTTTCATGACATCGGCAGCCGGGCCTTTGCAAAAATAACGCCGATTCCTGTTCGGGACGGGCCGCGAGTTCATTTATGCATTTGAGGCGCGATTTGGTGTGGTGGCCGTCCGGCTGCCGCAACGCCCCGCGCTCCCAAACTGACGTGGAGACCCTTCGATGCCTATGATCGAATTGAGCAATTCCGAGGTCGAGACGCTGATCTACGCCCTCGGCGTAGCGAAGGCGGATCTCAAAGAATCGATCGCCGACGCTACCCAGACGGCGGAAGACAAGCAGGAGTGGACCGAGTACGTGGCCGAAATCGAGGAAGTGAGCGGCAAGCTCACGGTCCTCAGCGAAGCGGCCTAGAACGAGCGGCCACCTCCGCCCAGGACGGTCAACCGTCCGGTGCGCGTCTGAAAATTAAGAACCGGCGAATGCAATGACAGCATTTCGCCGGTTTTCTTTAGGCAAACACCGCCAACCGTAGCTCAGCTCGCCGGCCCGATCGGGAATGAGCGTGTGAACACGGCGCCGCTCGTGTCGCGCGCCGTCACCGTCATGTCCGTCGCCCCGTTGGTCTTGTAGTCGAACGCGAACTTGGGGTTCTGCTTCAGTGTGATGCTGCCGGCCATCGTCAAAACGACGTCGTCACCCTGCTTGACCTCGATGTGCTCTACCATCAGCAACGGGATGTAGAACAGGGTCATCTGGTCCAGCACCATGCCCGTGTGATTGGGATGATTGAGCTCGAACTCGGCACGTTGCACGGAGTTGGACGCGACCGCCCGCGGGCCCTGCAATGCAAGCGTCATCTTGCCCATGTTGGCCGCAATTTCTTCCGGTGAGCCCTGCGGAGGGGCCGAACACGAAGCCTGCCCGCCGGCAAACTTCACGAGCTGTTCCACCATGTAGAGTTCGCCCGTCGCGGACTTGACGACCACGCGCACGTCGGACTGCTGGTTGAGGCGGATGTACGTCGTCAGTGCAGCGTGCTCGCGCGCGCCGCCAATCTGGAAGACGGCGGCGACCGGCGAGGGGTTCTCATCCACGACGAATGAAACCGATTTGATGGACTGCCCCTTCGGGAGACGCACATCAGCCGCAAGCGGCACGGCCATGACATCATCCGGCCGGTAAGGAGCGGTGAGTTCGATCACAGCAGAACCGTCGAGCAGGGCGCGGGATCCATAGATCTCCGCCTTGATCCCATCCCAGGCCGGTCCGGCAAAGGCGGCACTGGAACCCAGAACGCCGGCGGTGAACGCGGCGAGCGCAACGGCGGCTTGGCATGCACTGACGTACCGTGCGCTCAGGCGCATGTTGTCCTCGTGGAAGGCTGGATGACCGGAAATATACGCAAGCAAAATCCTCCGCTCCGCGCCGTCTGTCAACGCGAAGGACGCAGCATATTCAGCGGATCAACGCAGCCCCGCAGACCGCCATCCGGCATTCTGGGCTTCCGCTTCGCTGCAGAACCAGCGTTCGCCCCGCTGGGGATCTATCTTCACGCGCCCGTACCATGGGCTCCATGGCATGTGATAGATCTGCCCATTCTCGGTGATGTTGCCCTTGATGGCACACCCTTTCGGCGCATCTCCTTCCGCGACTTTCCAGCGATTTTCTCTGTAAATCCAAGCAGGTTCGGCTTCGCCTTGCCAAATACCGACCGCGGCCGCCTTAGCTTCGGCCTCCTCCTTCACATAACGCGCCGAGTATTTGACGAACGCCCAGGCGTATCCGCGCCGTACAAGTTCCGCATTAATCTCCACGCCGTCGGCCGAGCAGACACCGATCACGCGGTCATATTTATCCGTCCCTTCCTCGCGGCATTTAACCCGGTGCTTGGCGACCAGCCGAGCAAGTGCATCGGCCGCCGCCCGTCCACAGGCATATGCCTCGCCGTTCGCCCGGCCACACGTCTGCGCCGTCTCAGGTGCATCAACGCCTTCGAGGCGAACACGTTGGCCATCGATGTCGATGGTATCCCCGTCGATCACGGACGCAGTCCCGGAGTATTCCGATTTTCCAAACCAGGACAGAGCGTTGGCGTTCGCTGCCGCCACCACGGATACAACAACGCCACCCAGCGCTAACGCCACCAGCCGGCGAAGATACGATCGATGCTCAGATTCACTCATAGGTTAAATCTAAGGATCGATCGCCGATTTCAGGGCCCCCGAATGGCGCAATTGTGGATGAGATTCTGATTTACCTTACTGAATCCCCAACAAGAATCTCGTCCAGCCACCACCCATCAAAGTCTCAGCCTTGGGTTGCATATGAATCTAAAAGCCCATTTAGAAAAAGCAACGCCCACGGACACATTCGCGCCCGCTGTCGCCATTAAACTCGTAAGGGGAGCAAAAGGTGCATAAGCGCAGACCGCGGCGTCCTAATCTCTTGCTCGGTGAAGCCCATAGCCCCAAATCTTTCCAACGAAGATGCTTTCAAAAATTGATCGCCCGCACCTGCGCGAACCCGCGCGCGTCCGTCGAGGCCCTGATGACGTCGAATAAACCTCCGCGACGCCCCAACCAACCGCCGAGCCTCGGCGCCTACCGTCCTAGCGACGAAGTCGATCCCCGCGCCGCGCGGCCGGGACCCGAAGCCGCGCCCCAGCCGGGCTATGGCCAGCAGCCCACCTATCGTCCTGCCCCGCCACCTCCCGGCTACAGACCGCCTGGCGGACGCATGCCGCCGCCGCCGCCAGCCGCCCGCTATCGCCCCGGTCCGCCCGATGACGACGGCGGTCCTGGCATCCTGAAAATTCTTGCCATAGTCCTGCTGGTGATCGTCGCGCTGGCCGGTGCCGGAGCCGCTGCCCTCTACATCGCTGGCCCCGCCGATCTCGTCCGCGACCAGATCGTGCAGCGCGTGAAAAAGGAGACCGGCCGCGATCTCGTGATCAAGGGCGCGACGTCCTTCACATTCTACCCGTCGCTCGGCGTCAGCATGTCCGACGTGTCGCTCTCGGCCCCGCCCGGCATGACGGCACCGCCGCTGATCACTATCGAAAGCCTCACCGCCAGCGTCGCGCTGATGCCGCTTCTAAAGCGCGAAGTCGAAGTGCAGGATGTGCGCCTCGAAGAGCCAGTGCTCAGTCTCCAAGTTGACGCCAACGGCCGCAAGAGTTGGGATTTCGCCGCAGCGTTCCCGCAGCAAGCCCAAATTCGGTTGGCCCAGGCAAACCCCGATCCCAGCGTCGTCATCAATTTGCCTGCCCCAACCATCCCGGACGGCTCATCCGCCACGCTGCAAAAGCTCACCCTCGGCGATGTGCGCGTTACGCGCGGCACGGTTCTCTATTCCGACTTGCGCACCAATGCCGTCGAGTCGGCCTCGGGCATCGAACTCACCATCGCTGCGCCCTCCCTCGATGGCACCGCCATGGTCGACGGCTCCTTCCGCTGGCGCGACGACGCCCTCACCCTGACGAGCGAGATCACCTCGCCCAATGAACTTTTGCGCTCTTCATCCGCGCGCCTGATCGCGCACGTCAAAGGCCGCCCCATCGATCTGCGCTACGAAGGCAGCGTCCGCTTCAGCGAAGCACTCGACCTCGACGGCAACCTCGCCCTGTCCTCGCCGTCGCTGCATCGCTTGTTGGCATTCGCGCAGAAACAGAAGCCCGCCGAGGCGCCCGATCGCCCGCTTGCTGTCACCGGCAAACTCTCCGCTGCCAACAACACGTGGACACTGAGCGGCGCAACGGGAGCCGTCGATCGTACGAAAGGAAGCGGCGACATCGCGGTCACGACCGGCGGCGCCCGCCCCATCCTGAAAGCCAACCTGAAGTTCGCCGAACTCGACCTCAATGCCATCCTCGGCGCGCCGTCCGCTCCATCGCCGCCGCCAGCGCCCGCCCCTGCAGCGACCCCCGCCGCAAAGCCGGCCAACACGGAAGCCCCGCAGTCCATCGAAGACCTGCTCAAGGCCAATCCGCCCGCGAGCGGACCTCAAGTTCGCGGCTTCGCCCAACGCTCCGGCTGGAGCACGGAGCCCTACGACTTTTCGCTCCTCAACGTCGTCGACGCCGACGCCCGCCTCAACGTCGGCCGCCTGTTCTACAAAGAGATCAAGGTCGGCCAATCGATCGTTGCTGTGGGCCTCAAGGCCGGCGTCCTCCGGGTCGACTTCACCGACGTCCAGCTCTACGGCGGCCGCGGTAAGGGCCTCGTCGCCATCGACGCCTCCGACCTCGCCTACCCGCGCATCACCACCAACGTCTCCCTCGACGGTGTCGAAGGCCTGCCCCTCCTGAAAGACGCCGCCGATCTCGACTGGCTCGCCGGCAAAGCCAAGATCGCCGCCGGTGTCACCGGCCAGGGCAAAACACAAGCCGCCCTCATGAACTCCCTCGGCGGCAGTGCCGACATCGCCTTCAACGACGGCGCCATCGTCGGCATCAACATACCGGGCCTGTTGCGCAACATCGGCCAGGGTAAACTCGGCGGCCTCTCCTCCTCACCGACCGAGAAGACCGACTTCAGCGAAATGACCTCGAGCTGGGCGATCAACAACGGCGTCGCCCGCAACTCCGATCTGAAACTCGTCGGCCCTCTTATTCGCGTCACCGGCGAGGGCGCGGTGAAGCTCGGCGAGCGCGCGATCGACTACACACTCAAGCCGAAGATCGTCGCCGACGCCCGCGGCCAGGGCGGCGCGATCGATATCGGCGGCTTGGAAGTGCCTCTCAGGGTTCAGGGCCCCTGGGAAAAGCCCAAATTCGCGCCCGATCTCGGCGGCGTCCTCAAGGACCCGAATAAAGCGGTCGAGACGATCAAGGAGATCGGCAAGCAGTTCAAAGGCAAGGATGCCAAAGACGTGCTGCGTGGATTGTTCGGCGGCGGCGGTCAAACAGCGCCCCAGTAGTGATATCAGCCTCTGCGGCGCCGCCAAAAATTCTGCGCCGTAGCCACCGAAGTCTGCACTGCAAGACGCGAGCTAACCCCTTGCAGAACCGCGTTAAGGGCACGTGAAACGCACCTGCAAAAAATTTTGCCCCCGGGGTCATTTTTTTCTTGCGCAGGGGGGGCGCTGGCCTCATATGCACCCCTCTCCGTTCGTCCACCTGCCCCTAAGGTCAAGGAGCAATCCCCACACCCCTAAGGTAAGGAGCGGACGGGTTAAATCTGTCTGCTGGTTGGGGAGGGTCAAATGGCCTTTAATGACGCCCTCTTCCAATTGGGGATGGACTTGACTCGTTCAAGCCCCGCCCAAGAGGAAGAATTCGCTGTGGTAGCGCGCGATGAGCGCGTGGATTGCGGGAACGATGTTTCCGAAACTGTATCGCTGAAGACCGTCGCCATCGATCTGACTGGCGCCGGTGAGATCGGCACTGTCCGCGCTGTGCAGCGGGCCGTGGGACGCGCCCTTGCGTTCTCGCGCCTCACCGTCACGGCGTCGGATATGAAGCGTCAGCCGAAGACCGGCGCCGTCACCGGCACCGTGTCGTTCACTGGCGGCCGCATCGCTGTCGAGGCCTGGCCCTCGACCGGCTATGTTGCACTCGACATCCAGGGCGTTCTGCGCCCCGAGATGGCGCTCACGGCCTTCGCGGATGCCTTTAACGCCCGCGAAGCCGTCGTCAAGAAGCTGCGCCTGTCCACCGACGGCGCCCGCTTCAAGAAGCCGGTCGTCCCGGCCCGCGCGCAGATCGCCCGGAAAGCCGCTTGAGCCTTCTCCAGAGCCGATAAAACCGAGGCCGCGTCACACGTGACGCGGCCTTTGTCGTACACGCGATCCCAATCCCTTGCTCAACATAGCTCCCAACAGCTAAGCTGAAGCTTGCAGTTGGTCGGAGTAAATCTGTGCGTAAAGAAGCCATCGCGGTCCTTTTCATCTTTCTTTTTGGCACGGCCTCGTCCGCTCTGGCGGAAGTTCCTCAAATCATCGCAGGCAAAAACCGCGAGATCAAAATCGTCTTCAAGAACAATTGCGTCGTCTATTTCAACGCCGCAGGAAGAATGACGAGCAAATTGCCCGCATGCTCGTCGGCCCAAGCCCTGCAGGCTGTTGGTGCCGCGTTGAGCTACCGACGCGAGCAGGGATTCGATGGAAAGGTCGCCGATCACAACGACCCGAACGCCAGCATGCGCGTTTGCTGCCAACGGAAGTCAAATGATTGGTTCACCACGCGTGAGATGTGCCGCGGCGCGAACGGCATAGAGGTCCCCAATCAGGTCTGCCGGAACGACAGCAACAATCGTCCATGGTCTTCGTCGCGGTCGAACGACGAGACGGTCTGCTGCGGCCGGGGAATGCACGATTGGTTCACGACTCGCTCGGAATGCAGGCATTCAGGTGGATTGGAAGTTCTGCGCAGCCTGTGCCGTGATGACCGCAACAACAGCTCCTGGTGGCATGGCAACCGCGGCGAGAATTACGACAACTACGAGGATCGCCCTTCTCCCGCCCTTTACGCGGGCCGGGCTGACGTCAGTCTCAGCTGTTACGGCGAAGGCGATAAGCCCGTGATCGAAAACTGGGACGACAGGCGCTGGTATGCGGACCGTGCGTCATTCCCGGCAGTCGTCGTGATCGAGCTGAATAGAGCTGGAGCGGGCGACTCCTATTCCGGCCGCATTCATCCTTCGGGCAGGCTTCTGCCGCCACTTCACGGCGGAGACACCAAGGGCTGGTGGAATATTAAAGACCTCGTCGTCGGGCCGGACGAAATTCGGGGACGTTACACGCTCAATGGTCTCAACAAGCCGCGCCTCAGGTACGATCGCCGATCCAGCAGAACTCTCCATCGAGGGAATTGAGAATTTCTACGGCCGGTGCTGGAGCGGATACTGACCGGCAGAAAGTTGCAGTGGCGCGCCATGCTGCACGAGAGCGATCGTCCCGCTCATTCCGTTCCAACGCCTACCCAGGCCTAACGAAGAATATTCGCGTCACTCACCTGACGCGGCCTTCGTTGGCCGGCTTGCAGCGAAAGGCGAAGACCCTCACCCCCTACTCAGCCCCTTCTTCTCCATCTCCGCCAGATACTCCGCCCAGCGGGTCTCCGTCTCGCGCCCGAGCGTGCGCAGGTAATCCCACGTGAACAAACCCGTATCGTGCTTGTCGTCGAATACGATCCGCACCGCATAATTGCCGATCGGACGCAATTCCGAAATCCGCACGTTCTTCTTTCCAGCCAGCGTCACGCGCTGCTCGGGCGAATGGCCCTGCACTTCCGCCGACGGGCTCATCACGCGCAGCATCTCGGCCGGCAGGTCGAACTTTTCCCCGCCCTCGAACGCCACGTGCAGCACGTCACTTCCCGGCGACACCATCAAATCCGGCGGCTTCTCCGCCGCCCCCGCCGCCTTCTGCACCTCGCCCCAGACCTTGGCCGCGATCTCGCGATAAATCTGCGCCTGCGGGCTATCGGGAGCCGTCGCAACTATGGGGCGGCCGCTGTCCGACCGCTCGCGGATTTCCATGTGCAGCGGCACACCGCCGAGGAACGGCAGCCCGAGCTTCTGCGCCTCCAGTTCCGCCCCGCCGTGCCCGAAGATGTCGCTGCGCGTCCCGCAACTCGGGCACAGGAAATAGCTCATGTTCTCGATGAGACCGAGCACCGGCACGTTCACCTGCTGGAACATGGCGAGCCCCTTGCGCGCATCGATCAGCGCCAGATCCTGCGGCGTGGAAACAATCACCGCGCCCGACAGCGGCACCTGCTGCGCCATCGTCAGCTGCACGTCACCCGTGCCCGGCGGCATGTCGATGATGAGCGCGTCGAGGTCGCCCCACATCACTTCGCGCAGCATCTGGTTCAGCGCCTGCACCACCATCGGCCCGCGCCAGACGATCGGCGTGCCCTCGTCCACCATGAAGCCCATGGACATGGCTTTGAGCCCATAGCCTTCCATCGGCCGGAGCTTGTTCTGCTCCGTCACATGCGGCTTGCCGGACAGCCCCAGAAGGCGCGGCTGCGATGGCCCATAGATATCCGCATCCATGATGCCGGCCTTGAGACCGATCGCACGAAGGCCCAGCGCAAGATTGACCGCCGTCGTCGATTTGCCAACACCGCCCTTGCCCGACGCCACCGCGATCAGATGCTTGATGCCCGGAATGCCGAGCGGCTGGTTCGCCGAACGCGGCGTGATCGTCGGCGCGGGACCTGCCGGTGCCGCCCGATTAGCGGCCCCGTCGCCGGCGGCTCCCTTGGCACGCGCATCGCGCACGCGCTCGTGCTCTTTGGCAAGTGGCGGTGCCGGCCGCATCGGCGGCGGCGCTGGCGCCCGTTGCGTTTCAGCCCCCCGCTCCGCCGTCAGAACCACGGTGGCACCTGCCACGCCAGCAATACCGCTGACGACTTTCTCGGCCGCCTGCCGCAACGCCTCCAGTTCCTGCGCGCGATGCGCCGGAACCGTGATTGAGAAATACACGCGGTCGTCCTTGATCAGCACCTCGGAGATAAGCCCCAGGTCAACGAGATTGCTCGTCAGGTCCGGCCCCTTGACGCGCCGCAGCGCGTCCAGGACCTTGTTTTTGTCCACAGTCATTCCGTTCTCCTGGGAGTGGTCGGGCGATGGGGGGCGTGCAGCCTCGATGTGGGCGCTGGCCAACCCCGCCACGATGCGGCTGAATACTAGGAGAGGCCGGCTGGAAGTCACCAAGGCTCGCCTGTATACGAAGGCACGGGCGGGCCTGAAAACAAGGGTGCGGCAATCGGGGGCGGCACCGACAGGACAATGGGGAAACGGGGCAGGGATGCAGGCGCTACTCGGATTGAGCCGCGCGATCGACGCAGTGAACACCTGGATCGGCCGGCACGTCGCCTGGCTGATTCTGATCGCTGCGATCATCAGCGCCGGCAATGCCATCATTCGTAAACTGTTCGACACCAGTTCCAATGCCTGGCTCGAGGTTCAGTGGTGGCTGTTCGGGCTGGTGTTCCTGTTCGCAGCTCCCTGGACGCTCAAAGACAACGACCATATCCGCATCGACATCGTCAGCGCATATTTCTCGCAGCGGCCGCACAATATTATCGAGATCATCGGCCACGTCTTCTTTCTGCTGCCGACCGCAGCCCTCATCATCTACACGTCTTACCATTCTCCCATCTCTTGGCTCCAGAACGAGCAATCCAAAGACGCGGGTGGCCTGCCGCAATGGCCGATCAAGGCGCTTATCCCGGTCGCCTTCACGTTGCTCTTTGTGCAGGGGATCTCCGAATTGATCAAGCGCATCGCCATCATGCGCGGCGACTTGAGGAGCCTGCATCCAAAGGCGGCTACCACGAAGCCGTGACGGCCGCTGCTTCACCTAACGAATAGCGCGAGCGGGGACACGGACGACCATGGCCGCCTTCCTCGCGCAGAACCTTGCGCCTTTCATGTTCGCGGCACTCGTCGTGGTCCTGCTGCTCGGCTACCCGTCGCCTTCTCGCTCGGCGCCGTGGGGCTCATGTTCTTCGTCGTTGGCGTCGAATTCGCCCCCTATTCCGACGGCATCATCACGCTCTCGTGGCCGCTGCTTGATTCCATGCCTGGCCGCATCTATGGCGTGATGCGCAACGATACGCTGCTCGCGATCCCGTTCTTCACTTTCATGGGCCTGATTCTCGAACGTTCCGGCATGGCCGAAGACCTGCTCGAAACAATCGGCCAACTCTTCGGCACCATCCGCGGCGGCCTGGCCTATGCCGTGATTTTTGTCGGCGCCCTTCTGGCGGCAACCACTGGCGTCGTCGCCGCCTCCGTCATCTCCATGGGCCTGATCTCGCTGCCCATCATGCTGCGCTACGGCTACGACCGCCGACTCGCCTCCGGCATGATCGCCGCCTCGGGAACACTCGCGCAAATCATCCCGCCCTCGCTCGTGCTCATCGTGATCGCGGATCAGCTCGGCCGCTCCGTCGATCAGTTGTACAAAGGCGCGCTCCTCCCCGGCATCATGCTCGCGGGCCTTTACGCGCTCTATGTCTTGATCGTCTGCCGCATCAATCCCGCCGCCGGCCCCGGCTTGCCACCCGAAGAAATCGGTCACCGCAAGCCCGATGGCTCGCGCGGCCTCTTGTCGCTCGGAGTACTCACGCTCTTTTCCGGAGGCATCGGCACGGCGGGCCTCTGGAACTCCGGCTATGGGGCCATGGATTTCTTCATCCTGGTTCTCGCCGTCGTCCTGATCGCGCTTGTCATCACCCTCATCAACAATCTCATTTTCCGTCAGACCGGACGCGGCTTCCTCTCCCCGCTCGCCGAGCGCGTCACCTTCGTCATGGTGCCGCCGCTGATGCTGATCTTCCTCGTCCTCGGCACCATCCTCGTCGGCCTTGCCACGCCGACGGAGGGTGGCGCCATGGGCGCGGTCGGCGCGCTGCTTCTCGCCGGCATCAACCGCTATTCCAATCGCGAACCTCAGCGCCTCAACTGGGCCATCGTCCGCCAAGCCACCGAGGCGACCGCCAAGCTCTCCGCCTTCGTGATGTTCATCCTCATTGGCGCCCGCATCTTCTCGCTCACCTTCTACGGCGTGAACGGCCACATCTGGGTCGAGCACCTGCTCACCTCGCTCCCTGGCGGCATGTACGGCTTCCTCATCGCCGTCATGATCCTCGTTTTCCTGCTCGCCTTCTTCCTCGACTTCTTCGAGCTGGCCTTCATCCTCGTGCCGCTGCTCAAGCCCGCCGCGGAATCCATTTTCCGAACCGCGCCCGAAGCCGTTGCAATCGCAAAATCCATGGGTTTTGCCGTCATCTCGGCCAAGGACCCCAGCGGCGCGATTGTCGAAACAGTCGCCGACGTCTCCCCCTTCATGGTCTGGTTCGGCATCCTGCTCGCCGTCAACATGCAGACGAGCTTCATGCATCCGCCCTTTGGCTTCGCGCTCTTCTACTTGCGCTCCGTAGCGCCCAAGGAACCCTACACCGACAAAGTCACGGGTAAGATCACGCAGCCCGTCCTCACCTCCCAGATCTACTGGGGCGCGGTACCCTACGTGGGCATCCAGCTTCTGATGGTCGCCGTCGTCATGGCGATGCCGTGGATCGCGATGCACTCCCTCGTCAAGCCGCCACCGGCATCAACAGATCCAGCCGCCATCGAGCGCCCCGCCGCGCTGCCGCCCGAAGTCCCCATGTCCTCTGACGGCCGCTTCGCCCTCCCGCCCGCGCCACCGGCGATTGCAGGCGCTCCTCCCAGCACCTACACCGGCGCCGGCGCGCCCACCCTCGATATGCGCCAACTGCCTCGCTTCGACTAGAAACGGCAAAGCCCTCTCTCACGCCGTGAGAGAGGGCTCCGCTTGCCTTGATCCTATCGCGCGGTTTACGTCCGCCAGGGATGCGCCGGCACTTCCGAGACGCCGATCACCTTCACGCCCGCTTCCGCCACGATGTGGTCATTCTCCACTGACGACCCGGACACACCGATCGCACCGATCAGCACGCCCTCTTTGTCCACGATCGGCAGCCCGCCGGGAAACGTGATCAGCCCATCGTTCGAATGCTCGATGCCGAACAGCGGCCCGCCCGGCTGCGAAAGCTGTCCGATCAGACCCGTCGGCATACCGAAGAACACCGCCGTCTTGGCCTTCTTGATCGCGATATCGATCGACCCGACCCAGGCATCATCCATACGATGAAACGCCTTCAGATTGGCGCCGGAGTCCACCACGGCGATGCACATCTTGGTCTTCGTTTTCTCGGCAGCCTTGCGCGCTGCCAAAATGATGTTCTGGGCATCGTCGATCGTCACGTGCATGGGTTGATCCTCTTCTCTGATTTGGGCCGATTTGTTCAGGACACGGCCGGGTGGGTGCAAATGGAGACTACGCTTCTGGAATCAACATGTCGAAACCGCAGATCAGTTCCGCGCGCGTGGCGGGTTGGTAACGCCCCCGCCGACAATACGATTGGGGGAGGTGCGCCGTGCAATCGAAGCGGCTAATCCTAGCGCCACACCAGGGGGAGACGTTAACCATGGCCCGGCTGTCGCGCCCGCTCGACGCGCTGAAATCCAAATACGACGTGATCATTATCGGGTCCGGCTACGGCGGCGGCGTTGCAGCCTCTCACCTCGCGCGCGCCGGCAAATCGGTGGCCGTCCTCGAACGCGGCCGCGAAGTCCTCACCGGAAACTTCCCCGCGAAATTCCCCGACCTCAAGAATGACTTCCAAGTCCAGGGCAAGAACTTCAAAACCGGATCCGACACCGCACTGTTCGATGTTCGCATCGGCGATGACATGCACGTGCTCGTCGGCCGCGGTCTCGGTGGCGGCTCGCTGGTCAATGCCGGCGTCACGTTGCGCCCTGATCGCCGCGTCTTCGAAGATGAAATCTGGCCGGGGCAGATCCGCCAGGATGGCGGCCTCGATCGTGGGTACGCGCGCGCCGAAGAATGGCTGCGCCCTGCCAGCGATCCACGCGCCTCAGAGATGACGAAGTTCGGCGTGCTCGCCGAGGCTGGCCGCAAACTGAACCGCGATCTCGTCACACCGCGCGTCGCGGTCAGCTTCACAGAAAACGTCAACCCCGCCGGTATCGCCCAACCCGCCTGCACCCGCTGCGGCGACTGCTGCGCCGGCTGCAACGTCGGCGCCAAGAACACCGTCGCCCTCACATTCCTTCCCGATGCCGCCCGCCACGGAGCGGAAATGTTCACCGAAATCACCGTCCGCCATATTGCCAAGTCTCGCTGATGGCAGCTGGCGCGTTCACGCCGCGCCTACCGGCGGCAAAGGTGGCGAAATCATTCTGGAAGCGGCCATCGTCGTACTGGCCGCCGGCACGCTCGGCTCCACCGAGATCCTTCTACGCTCACGCGACTATGGCCTTGCCATTTCCGACCGCGCTCGGTCACCGCTTTTCGGCAAACGGCGACATCATCGCCTTCGGCTATGGCGCCAAGTCCGTCGTCAACTCCGTCGGCGTCGGCCATCCGCCGCGCATCGATGGGCTCGAAATCGGCGCCTCCGTCACCGGACAGCTCGAGTTCCGCGATCCCGACAATCTCGATCACGAACTCACCATCCAGGAAGGCGCGGTGCCCTCCGCCGTCGCGCCCTCGCTGCCGGTCATGTTCCTGCCCAACGGCCGCTTGCTCGGCGCACTGCAAAGCCTCGTCACCGGCGTTTACAAAGGTCCGTTCGCAAGCCTGCAAACCTATTTCGCCGTCTCGCACGACACGGCCTCCGGCATTTTCCGACTTGATGGCGACAAGCTCGCGCTCGCCTGGAAAGACGCTCAGAACGAACCCTGCTACGCCCGCCTCGACGCAGCCCTCCGCTCCGTCGTCGAAAGTGCCGGCGGAGATTACGTCAAGAACCCGCTCGCCGGCACGGTGATGGGCCACCAGCCCGCCACCGCCCATCCGCTCGGCGGCTGCGCCATGGGCCGCGAAGCAGCGGACGGCGTCGTCAATCACAAGTCCGAAGTCTTTGACACGTCGCCGGGACGCGGCTCCAACGCCGTCCACGACGGCCTCTACGTGATCGACGGCTCGATCATCCCGCGCTCGCTCGGCGTCAACCCGCTCTTCACGATCACCGCGCTCTCCGAACGCGCGCTGGCGCACATGCTCGCCGATCGGGGCTTGACGGCAACCGCGCGCCCACGCCCGGCGCAGCCCATCTCCGCAAGCACGCCCGCAGCCGTCGTCGCGGCGGAGTGATTTCCGGCGCTTCGCCTCCGGCGCTCGTCGGGTTCTGCATTCGATCCGAACGGATGACCTCCTTGTGACCGCGCGGTGTCCCTATCCGGCGCGGATCATCATCCGCGCTTCCACGGCGGTGGCACGATGTGGCCGCGGCGAGCGGCGATGATCATCATGATCACACCGGCGCCGGTGCAGAACACGAGCGCAAACAATGACGATTTAAGACCAAAGCTGCCGCCTGTCAGCAGTTCCGGTCCCTAATCTGGACCGGATCAGCCCGGGATCGCTGATGCTACCGGACACGACCCCGGAGAAGATGGCGTTCTCAGTATAGTTCCACGCCGTATGAGCGCCGATGCTGATCCACAGGCGGCGTGTGACCAGATAGGCGGCGGCAAGCAGCAAGCCCGCTTCGATGCCGACATAAATCGCGCCGACGAGTGTAGCTTCCGGGTTCAACAAGTGAACGGCGCCGAATACGAACGACGAAACAGCCACCGAAATCCATGAGCCGAACAGATCCTCAACTGAACGGAACAGCACGCCGCGGAAAACCAGTTCCTCGAAAACTCCAGCGCTCAAGGCCATCGCCACGCCCGGAATGAGGAAGCTCCAGGGGTTCAATCCCTCGATGCGATACATGCCAAGTACGATAAGATCAGCGCGCAGGCTGTGTAAAGGCCTGCGCCGATCAACGCGCCGGTCGTCAATTCCCGGCCCATGCCTGGCGTCGAGAGTTCGCTCACCTCGCGCCGTTCGATGAGTTTGCCGTAGCCCACATAAATGGCCATCGCGAGCAACGCCATGCCGACGGTGATCGCGATCGACCGCACGGGATCACCCTTAAACGTTTCCATGAAGCCGTTGTTCACGGCCATCATGTAAAAGAGTGGTCCGCCCAGCAGGATGATGCGGGTCAGCGGAAACTGAAGAAAACGCAGCCACAGGGGGCTAACGGGTATCGCTCGTTCCAATATCTGCGCCCCTTTAATCAATGTTGGAATTTTCCAAGCGGCATTTACTGTGTTCGATTGGCTTATCTGCCCCACAGTGAACTCGTCGACCAAGCCGCTGTGCAGTCGCAGACACATGGCCCTACCATGCTTCGACTCGTTTGGCAGGTTCAAGCCACATTGGGTCGCCCTCTTTGATGCCGAAGGCCCTGTAGAAGGCTTCCAAATGCAGAAGGGGCGCCAGCGCGCGATAGGCATTCGGCGGATGCGCATCGCGGGCGACCTGCGAGCGGAGAACCTCGTCTTTGCCCTTCCATGCCCACAACTGGGTCCAGGCCAGGAAGCATCTCTGATCCTGGTTCAGGCCATCGATGACGACATCTTCTTCGGGATGCTTTGCAAGATAGTTTCTCAGCGCGGTGTGTGCGAGCGTGATGCCGCCCAGATCGGCCATGTTCTCGCCGACTTGCTGCGCCCCGCTTGAGTTTATAAGACCTGGCAAGACCACATAGCCGATTGGCTTGGGCGATCAGCTTTTGCAGCCAGCGCATCGAACGCTTCGCCATCGGCCGGCTGCCACCAGTTCTTCAAGTTGCCGACCTTGTCGAACTGCTTACCCATCCAGTCGAAGCCGTGCGTCATCTCATGGCCGAGTACCGCCGCCCATGCGGCAGAAGTTGAGGCCGGCTCCGAGTTCGAGGAGTTTTCGAATCGAACATGGGCGCCTGGATAATCGCTGCAGGCACTTCGAAGCCGTTGATGGTCGGATTGTAGCCGGCATTGATCACCATTGGCAGACTTTCGGGCGTGTTGAAATAATCGTGATACTCCACCGGCCGGCCGAACCTTCGGCGATCCCGCTCGCCGTTGAAACCGCGCGATGGCCGCGACCGTCTCGACAAGATTATCCGTGACCTCGACTTGCGAATAGTCGATCCATTGATCGGGGTAGCCGATCTTGAACGAGAGCTTTTCTAGCTTTTCGAGCGCCGCAGCACGGGTCTGATCGGAGAGCCATGCCCGCTGCGGCATGCGCTCAAGGAACGCGCCTTTGATCAACCCGACCATCTCGGCAGCCTTCTGCCGGGTCGCTGCGGGGAAGAAATTGTCGGTGTAGAGCTTGCTGACGGGCTGGCCCAGCTTGGCCTTGATCAGTTCGAGAGCCCGCTCTTGCTTCTCTGGAAGAACGCTCGCACCGGTCAATGCCTGACTGAGCACGAGCAACGGCTCGTCGAACTTTGTGCCGAGATACGGTGCATAAGCGACGATCACCCGCAGCTTAGCGTAATCGCGGATATCTTGAATCGAATGCTCCGCAAGGAGGTTCGCCAAAACCGGCAAATATCGGGGCTCTGCGAGAATGAGCCGATCAGGCGTCGGGTAATTCCGCTCTTTCAGGAGGAGCGTGAGATCGAGTTGCGGTATTTGGCGCTGTAGATCGGCTATCGTTGTTGGATTGTAAGACTGCTCGGGTCATTGGCTTCGACCGGCGGAAGTTTAGCGGCATGAAGCTTGCGGTCGATCGCAATGGATAGGTCTGCGATACGGTCGGCCTCGGCTTGCGGGGTGCCGGCGATCTTCAATGTTTCGACGAGAAAAGTTCGGTAGCCCGTTATGCGCGATCCGCCATCGGCCTCTTCGAAAACATCCTCCAACTTATCGGACAGGCCCAATTCGCCCCCACCGACGTACAAAACGTAGGCCTTGTTGTTGACGAGGTCGACATCCGGTCCCACTTTTAGAAAGAGGGCGGGACCGCAGTCCTCCAAGATTTCAGCCATGAAGCGGACAAGACCATTAAGGTCTCCGATTTCTTCGGTGCGATCGAGATAGGGCTTGATCGGCGCAAGTCCGGCGGCGTCACGCGCAGCAACGTCCATATAGGCATTGAAGAAGGTGCCGACCTGCTGCGCAGGACTTCCCTTTGGCGCGGTCTTCGCGCTTTTGGCAGCCTGTTCCAGCACATGCCGCATCTGCTGCTCGACGCGATCTGCCACGATTTCGAAGAAGCCGTAACCGCCGTAGCGCTCCGGCCGTGGAACGCGCTGCAGCCAGCTACCCGCGGCATAGCTGTAGAAATCCTGGCCGGGCGAGACGAGGCATCCATGTTTTTGGTGCTGAAGGCCAGCTGGTCAGGACCAGACCGGGCAATCGCCCCGGCATCTTGTGCCAAGGCCGCGTGTCCGGAGCACAGCGTGAAGCTGGCAGCAGCGGAGAAGGCAAATTGGCGAACGGGAGCCGGAATGAAAGAGAGGTTCAATTTCAAGTATGCTGACACGACAGGCTCCCATTGCTCAGTAACAATCAGATTAAGCGCCAGTGCTGGCAGGCACAATACTGGCATTCCGTGAACGCAATTGGCCCGGCATCGCTGCCGGGCCGCGCCACGATCTAAAATCGAGTTCCGCCTCCAATGTCGAGCGTCCGGTCTCGCTCACAACTGGCCATAGGGCGAAAAGCCAGCGCTTCCCAGATACCGCTAGTCGTGGGGAGCCATGAACTTGAACAACTCGGCCGGCTTGAAGTTGGCGGTCTGGTCGCCCGCAAGATCGGGGTTGCCATCCAGTTGCAGCTTGCGCGGGCCCGTTCCCAAGCTGAAATCAAGCCCGGCGAAATTGACCCAGACGATGCCGGGGCTGTTCGTGTCCTGGAAGTAGAGGACCTTGTTCTTCTGGTCGGAAACAGCCAGCCACAGCGTGTCAGCGATGTTCGGTCGGCCTGGTGTCGTGATCCCCTTCGGAACGCTGACGTTGCGCATGATGCTGAACACGGTGGCAATGGCGGCGCGGGGATCGGCAGTCTGCGTTGTCGCATTGATGTAGTAGGACATGCGAACAAAGCGGTCGGACGCCCGGTTGGTACCCGGCAGGAAGGTCGAGCCGCCGATTTCCTTCCAGTAGTTCGTAAGGCTCAGCTGCTGATCGTAGGTGGGCTCGTTGGTCATGATCTGGTAGTCGCGGCTATGGTGGATGACCAGCTTGCCACCGATGAACTCGAAAATCGCGGAATCGCCCGACGCATCCGAGATCGACAGGTGCACCAGCCCCGCCTCGCCCGATGGCGCGATGACGGACACCACACGGAACTCTTCCTTGCGCATCCCCTCCACCGCCTCGGCCGTGGTGGCATAATTGTCCAGCACATATTGCACCCAGGCGGAAATCGGCAGCGTGGGCCGCTTGTCCCGGCGGTCTCCGGCGGATATTCGGACCGACCAGATACAGCATGTTGGCGACAAGGCCCTTTTCGTTCATGCCGTCCGCGGCGGCACCCTCGTAGATCGTGGTCGCGACGCTGCCATACTTGCTTGTCCAGATCAGGGGCTTGGCGGTGTTGCTGTTACGCTCCAGCCCGCGGGGATTTAGCCACAGGTTAGTGTCGATGTCCGGCACAACCCAGTCCATCGTTCGGCCCGTGATGGTCTGGCCCTCTTTGCCGAATAAACGGCACGGCTGCAGGCTTCGGACAGGGTTGGGGCGAAAATGGGCGCTGAAAGCAAGGCAGCGATTGCAAGGCGGATCTTCATAACACCTCGCGTGGGCTACGGGCTTGTTCCAGCTTGTTATAAGGCCCGATTTGTAGACCTCGCAATAGTTCGGATTTAGGCCAGGATGCCCCCTCTCGCCAATGACCCTGCGGCTGAAGCCGCAAACAAAAGCAGCCCGGCATTGCTGCCGGGCCCTACAATCCGCGATCGACACCTGCCTCAAATATCGAGCGTCTTCTGCGCGCTCCCACTCCGTCAGGTGCGCCGCATACTCGTTCCACTCGGCGTGTCTTGAGCTTGATGTAGGCTCGCGACGAACGTCATCGCCGAGCGCAGCCTTGAGACCGCGTCCTTCTCGAAATTGCGCGAGCGCATCGAGAAGGTTGAGCGGCAGGCGCTGGGCGTCCTTCACCGTATGGCCGTCGGTATACATGTTGATGTCGAGACGCTTGCCCGGATCGCGCCTTGTTGTCGATGCCATCGAGACCGGCGGCGAGAATGCCCGGCCTGCAGCAGATAGGGGTTGGCCGCGCCGTCGGCAGACGCAATTCGAAGCGGCCCGGCTCGGGCACGCGGATCATGTGGGTGCGGTTGTTGCCGGTCCAGGTGACCGTGTTGGGCGACCAGGTGGCGCCCGAGATGCGTGCGCGGCGCGTTGATGCGCTTGTAGGAGTTGACCGTCGGATTGGTGATGCGCGGCCAGCGCCTCGGCGTGAATGCATGATGCCGCCGATGAAGTTGATAGCCCTGCTGCGAAAGCCCGATCTCGCCCGTCGCGTCTCGAACATGTTGGTCTTGCCGTCTCGATCCCACAGCGAGATATGGGCGTGGCAGCCGTTGCCGGTCAGGTTCGAGGAACGGCTTCGGCATGAAGGTCGCGCGCAGCCCATGCTTCTCGGCGATCGACTTGGCCATGAACTTGAAGAACGCGTGACGGTCCGCCGTGACGAGCGCGTCGTCGTAGTCCCAGTTCATCTCGAACTGGCCGTTCGCGTCCTCGTGGTCGTTCTGGTACGGGCTTCCAGCCGAGCGCGAGCATGGCATCGCAGATCTCGGTGATCACATCGTAGCGGCGCATCAGCGCCTGCTGGTCGTAGCAGGGCTTGGACGGCGATCGGCGTCGTCCGAAATCGCCGTGCCGTCCGGCGTCGATCAGGAAGATATTCGCACTCGACGCCGGTCTTCATCTCGAGAGCCTTGCTTGGCGGCTTCGGCGATCAGGCTCTTCAGGATCACGCGCGGGCCTGCTCGACGTGCTTGCCGTCCATCACGCAGATCGGCCGGCGACCCAGGCGACTTCCGGCTTCCACGGCAACTGGATCGAGGCTGTCCGGATCGGGCATGGCGAACATGTCGGGATCGGCCGGCGTCATGTCGAGCCAGGTTGCGAAGCCGGCGAAGCCAGCGCCGTTCTTCGCCATGCCCTCGATCGCGGCTGCCGGCACCAGCTTGGCGCGCTGCGTGCCGAACAGATCGGTGAAGGAGATCAGGAAATACTTGATGCCGCTGCTCTTTCGCGAGCGTTGCGAGATCCTGTGCCATGGTGTTCCCTTCGACTTGGGCACGTCGGGCCGATTTTCATCCTGTATTTGCGCAATGAAGGGCGGTTACAGACCGCCCTGTCCTTGTCCGGGAATCCAATTCGTGCCGGCGAGCGGCACCTGCGCCATGGCGGCCGCTTCGACGGTCAGCGCGCACAAGATCCTCGGGCTCGAGATTGTGAACGTGGCTCTTGCCGCAGGCGCGCGCGATGGTCTGCACTTCCAGCGTCAGCACCGCGAGATAATTCGCGAGCCGCCGGCCGGCGGCACCGGATCGAGGCGCTTCGCGAGCTCCGGATCCTGCGTGGTGATGCCGGCCGGATCGCGGCCCTCGTGCCAATCGTCATAGGCGCCGGCCGTGGTGCCGAGCTTGCTGGTACTCATCCTCCAGCGCGGATCGTTGTCGCCGAGCGCGATCAGCGCCGCCGTGCCGATCGACACCGCATCGGCGCCGAGCGCCAGCGCCTTGGCAACGTCGGCGCCGTTGCGAATGCCGCCCGAGACGATCAGCTGCACCTTGCGATGCATGCCGAGATCCTGCAGCGCCTGCACCGCGGGACGGATGCACGCCAGGATCGGCATGCCGACATGCTCGATGAACACTTCCTGCGTCGCGGCGGTGCCGCCCTGCATGCCGTCGAGCACGACCACGTCGGCGCCGGCTTTCACCGCCAGCGCCGTGTCGTAATAGGGCCGCGCGCGCGCCGACCTTGACGTAGATCGGCTTCTCCCAGTCGGTGATCTCGCGCAACTCCTGAATCTTGATTTCGAGATCGTCGGGCCCGGTCCAATCGGGATGACGGCAGGCCGAGCGCTGGTCGATGCCCTGCGGCAGCGTGCGCATCTCGGCGACGCGATCGGAGATCTTCTGGCCGAGCAGCATGCCGCCGCCGCCGGGCTTGGCACCCTGGCCGACCACGACCTCGATGGCAGTCCGCCTTGCGCAGATCATCCGGGTTCATGCCGTAACGCGACGGCAGATACTGATAGACGAGCGTCTTCGACTGCCGCGCTCTTCCGGCGTCATGCCGCCGTCGCCCGTCGTCGTCGAGGTGCCGGCGATCGCCGCGCCGCGCCCGAGCGCTTCCTTGGCCTGCGCCGACAGCGAGCCGAAGCTCATGCCGGCGATCGTGATCGGAATCTTCAGCTCGATCGGCTTCTTGGCGAACCGCGTGCCGAGCATGACATTCGTCGCCGCACTTCTCGCGATAGCCTTCGAGCGGATAGCGGCGAATCGACGCGCCGAGAAACAGCAGGTCGTCGAAATGCGGAACCTTGCGCTTCGCGCCGCCGCCGCGAATGTCGTAGATGCCGGTCGCGGCGGCGCGCCGGATTTCCGATAGCGTATAATCGTCGAACGTCGCGGACTTGCGCGGCGGTGGTCGGCGGGTCTGTCGATACGTCATCAGTATGCGTCCGCATTGTCGATGTTGAAATTGTAGAGTTTGCGCGCCGAACCGTAGCGGCTGAACTCGCTCGTCTTCACGTCCTTGACGCCGGCCTTGTCGAGCAGCGCCGCTAGCTGCTCGTGATGCTCGCGGCCGCATCTCCTTCTCGATGCAGTCGGCGCCCAGGCTCTTCACGCTGCCGCGCACGAACAGCTTTGCCTCGTAGATCGAGTCGCCGAGCGCATCGCCCGCATCGCCGAGCACGACCAGATGCCCGCTCTGCGCCATGAAGGCCGACATATGCCCGATGTTGCCCTGCACCACGATGTCGATGCCCTTCATCGAGATGCCGCACCGCGACGAGGCATTGCCCTCGATCACCAGCAGCCCGCCGCGCCCGGTCGCACCCGCGTACTGGCTGGCATCGCCCTTCACGACGACGCTGCCGGACATCATGTTTTCCGCCACGCCCGGCCCGGCCGATCCGTGGATCGTGATCGCGGCCTTCTTGTTCATGCCGCCGCAGTAGTAGCCGACAGGCCCTTCGAACCGCGACCGTGATCGGCGCATCGACGCCGACCGCGACCGCATGCAGACCGCGCGGATTGAGAACCTCCCACTCCGCTTCGTTGGTCCCTTCCGACTGCCGGTGAAGGCTCCGAGTTGAGCTCCCGCAACGGCGTGACGGCAAGATCGATCGTGCGCATGCTTCACCGCTCCCAGAAATAGACGGTCGCCGGCTCCGGCTCCCAGATCTTCGCCTTATCGATGCCGGGCAGACCGGCGAGCGCGCGATATTCCGAGCCGAACGCCACGTACTCGATCCGTCTCAGCCATCACCGCCGGCTTGCACGCGATCGGATCGCGGATGCACGCCGAAACCGTTCTTGGTCCCGACCACGAACGTGAAGAATCCGTCGAGATCATCGAGGCTCTTCTCCAGCGCTTGACCCAGGTTCATGCCCTGGCTCATGCGCCACGTGAGATAGGCAGCGGCGACTTCGGTGTCGTTCTCCGTCTCGAACGTCATGCCGTCGCGCTTCAGCTTGCGCTTGCAGGCTGTTGTGGTTCGACAGCGAGCCGTTGTGCACGAGGCATTGGTCGGCGCCGGTCGAAAACGGATGCGCGCCGAGCGTCGTCACCGCGCTTCCGTCGCCATGCGCGTATGGCCGATGCGCATGCGAGCCCGACATCTCCTTTAGGTGGAACCGCTCCGACACATCCGTCGGCCAGCCGACTTCCTTGTAGATCTCGATCGTCTCGCCCGCGCTCATGATGCGCACGCCCGGATGTTCAGCTTTGATCGCCGCGCGCGCCGCCTCCGCCTTGTCGGCTGGAACTGTCAGCACCGCGTGCGAAGACTTCCGCTCGATCTCGACCGGCGCGCCAATCGCCTTCGACAAAGCCGCATCGAGCCCCGCAAAATCTTTTTCAGCGCTTGCCGACTGCACCGTCAGCTTGGCCTTGCCGTTTTCAGCTTCGCCGTACACGGCGAACCCGGCCGAGTCTGGACCGCGCTCGCACATCGTTGCCAGCATCTGCGCCGTCAGCTCACCCAGCCGCGGCTCCAATGCTTTGTCCTTGATGAATAATCCGACGATCCCACACATGGCAGGGTCCTCCTTGTGAGCGACATTAGAAGAAAGCTACCAACTTCCCCGCCAAATCTCAACTAGCAAGAATACTTTTTTCCTGAGAGTAGCGGTCAGCCTGGGATGAAGACCGCGTTAGCGCAGCCCGCGCTGCCACGTTTCAAACTGCGTCCGCCCCAGCCGATAAGCATCGGGTATTGAAAGCGCCCATACGAATAGTCCCAAAGCCGCCCGACCGATGAACGAGTGCTCCGGCGTCGTCGTACGCCAACTGATCGCTGCGAGGATAAGCGTGAAAATCGCAAATCCGAAGCCGCGTTGCGGCTGCCCCGCAAGCACGTGCCCGCCACCTGGCATGAGGATCGCGAGGAGCAGCACAGCATACGGATGGGGAGGCGCTTTCCTCATCAGGCGGCCCCGGCTTTCAGGTGTGCATTCCGCTGCGCGGCAAGCACCGCCACATCCGAGAGTATCCGCATGAAGTCCGCGCGCTCCACGGTCACGTCACCGAAGACGGCCTGGCGCAGCAGCAGGTGCTCTCCGCGCTGACCCTCCGCGACCTGCCGGACGATCCGCACTCCCTTCGGCGTCAGTGTGATTTCTTTGACGCGCGGATCGGCGAGAAGCTTTGCAAGCACCGGCGCCAACGCATGGCACAGCGCGTCCGCCCGTGGCCCGTCACCGCGCGCGAGCACGTCGAGCGGCAACCCTGGCGGCGGCTCGATACGCCGCGGCAGATCGAGCGTGACCGCATAGAACTCATTTCCGCAATGCCGCGCCAGCAGCGATAGAGACGGTGTCCGTGGAGTTGCTTCGAGCAGCGTTACGGTAAGCCAAAGCTGCGGCAGGCGCCGCATCACCATCGTATCCGGAATGAGAGCCGCCTTGACGTCGTGGCCGAATGCCCGGCCTTCGAGTGCGGGGAAGCCATCCCCAGCCGCCGTCCACCGCTCCCCTTCGAGCACGCCAAGGCAGTCATCGAACAAGCGCCGCCGGGCGCCCAGGGCGCGGCGATGGTCCCTCAGCGCAAGGTTCGTGATCACCGCTGCGAACGCGATGAGCCCAAAGATGAATGCCGCAGTCATGGTCTCTAATGTCTTTGTCTGTCATGTGGGGGTGGCCGCGGCGCTTCTTTGTCGTCGCGGCCACTCATCTCGAACCCAGGTCAGTAATCGCCTTGCGGGCGTGGCCAGGGCATCGAGAATTGGTCGCCACGGCGCACGTAGCGATAGCGGTGGAAGTGGAACCACAGCGACGCAATGATGAAGAACAGCATCATCGCCATCAGCTGCGTACCGTACCCGAGGAACACCGCGAAGTATGTCGCGCTGCACAAAATGAGCAGCACGAGCGCCGGCAGCGGATGCATAGGATGAACGTAGCCGCGATCGATCGAGCCGAGCGGCCACTTGCGGCGAAACATGATCACGTTGAACGTCATGAACGTGTAGCCGAGCAGCCCCGACAGGATGGAGAACGTGATCACCTGATCGAGTGGCGCGTAGTAGGCAAACAATACCGCCACCGGAACGAGGAACACGATGGCTCGGTACGGCGTGCGATACTTCGGATGCACGGCTCCGAACCACTGCGGCAGATACCGGTCACGCGCCATGGAGAACCAAGCCCGCGATGCGTCGTTGATACAGCCGTTGGCCGAAGCCAGCGTCGAAAAGATCGTGCCGATGAACAAAAGGACCATCAGCGGCATCGAATCCATGAGACGCGCGGCATCAAAAAGTGGCGTCACCGCTTGGCCCAGGTACTCCCAGGGCATCAGGCCGGCGCAGATGAACCACGTCATGGTCGCTGCGATCAGCAGCGTCATGATGCCGGTCATTGTTCCCAGTGGCAGCGACCGTGCCGGAGACCGCACCTCTTCGGCCGCCTGGCACGTGCCCTCGATACCAAGGTAGTACCAGAGCCCGAAGTGTAAGGCCGCGATCACGCCAATCCAGCCGTAGGGTAGCCCCGTCAGCAGCTCCTCATGCTTGAGAATATCGCTCGTCCACGGCTTCACGGCAAAGAACAGGATGATGATCGCGATGAATGCGATCGCCGTGATCACGAGGTTGAACGTCAGCGTCGCATAAACACCGCGGTAGTTCAGCCACGCGAGGAACATGATCGTAAGCACGATAAACGGCTTGTCATGCAGCACGAGCGCTTCGCCCGCTGCATCCGTCATCGCCATCATGCCGCCGACCGTCTGAATCAAATAGCCGAGCGTGATGGCATTGGCCGCCTCCAGCATCGTGTAGGCGAACACGAGGAACAGGCCGACGTTGAAGGCCATGAGCGGCCCGACGATGTGTTTGGCCTGCGCATACTGCCCTCCCGCGGCGGCGACAGTCGACGTCACCTCCGAGTCGATCATGGCCACGCAAGTGTAGAGAAGACCCGCGACCCAGCAGGCGATGAGAGCGGCCATCGCGCCGCCCTTACCGACCGAAAAGTTCCATCCCATGTATTCGCCGACAAGCACGATGCCGACGCCGAGCGCCCACACGTGTCCCGGACCCAGAACCCGCAGCAGCGAGATTTTTTCGCCATGGATTGTTGTTGTCTGTGTCACCGGGGACCTCCCTGATGGGTCGGGTCGATCACGAGGGCGTCTTCGATTTCGCCTTCACGCGACGAGGTCAGGAGATCCTCGGAATAAGTCATGTTTGTCTTGAGTGTGTCGAACAGCATCCACAGACCCAGAAGCAGAGACAGCCCCCAGGTGCCGTATTCGATGAGCTGAAAGTTGTTGAGCGTGTTGATATCAGGCATGGCGTTTCCCTCTCACCGGTCCCTGCGGCCGAAACGTTCGGCGATGACTTCGCGGTATTCGCTCTTGGAGAACGCGACCACCAGCAAGAAGTATCCGATCACCACGAGTGCCGTGACGCCGAGCGCGATCAGATCGAACGAGTAATCGAAGCGTGAGATGATGAGAGGCGCCGCTGTCTCGGGCGTGTATCCGAGTTTCTCCCAGCCCGCTTGCATGACGGCATTCTGGCCGAGACCGCTCCAGGTTGTCTTGTCGGCGACCTCGAGTTCGGTTTTACCGCCGCTTGCGAGTCCCAGATACAAGGGCGCGAACAGCGCGGCGAACACGAGAGCCAGCAAAAACATGCTGTCGAAGAATTGCCCCAGAGCCGATTGGCGTGGAGGCACGTAATCACCGTTGTTCATCTTGGCCTCCTCAATCTTTGCGCTGGTTCATGATGTCGAGGTAGTGCAGGTCGAGGCCGTAGATGTGCGTCCGGTCTTCGCTGTAGTGCTTGATCATCGCGTAGATGGCGGCAGCATTGAACAGCATGACGAGACCACCACTGATCAGCAGGGCCGCCATAACCCCTTCGTCCTTCATATGCGGCATCAGGAAGTAGAAGACGAATGTGTAGAGCAGCCAAACGGTCACGAGAGCCACGATGGCCCAGAGCCGGTCTTGACCGAACATCCGATCGACGCGCGGGTCGATTGCTTTTTGTTGCACGGACACCTCCCCAGAATGACCGGCTAATTCCGGTCGACACGATGTTGCCTGTCAGGCAATCTATTTTTATTCAGCGGAAAGTCTGCGTCACGGTGCCGCGACATGTCAAGGCGAACTGCCTACTGAATCGACGAGAGTCACCAATTTCATGCAGTGCGCTGCAACAAAAATGTGCAGACCGGAGAGTCCGAAAATCGTCGAGACTTGAACAGGCGGAAAATTTCTTGCACTTTGGGAACATTTGGGGGCATGGTCGCAACGGGCGGACGACCCCCTGGGCCGGTCAATTTGCCGGGGTAATCGCCGGAGCACCTGAATGCCATTCGCACTCCTGAAATACGCGCTGTCGCGGGAACATCCCGACGACCCGCACTTCCGCTGGAAGCCCGATCTCAAGAAAACCTACGACGTGATCATCATCGGCGCGGGCGGACATGGCCTCGCTGCCGCATACCATCTCGCCAAGGATCACGGCATCACCAACATCGCCGTGCTCGAAAAGGGCTGGCTCGCCGGCGGCAACACCGCCCGCAACACCACCATCGTGCGCGCCAACTATCTGACCCCCGAAGGCGTCGCCTTCTATAAAGAATCCGTCGAGTTGTTCCGCACGCTATCCAACGAACTCGATATCAACGTGATGTACTCCGAGCGCGGGCACTTCACGCTTGCCCACACCGACGCAGCCATGCGCACGGCCCGCTGGCGCGCGGAAGTCAACAAGCACATGGGCGTCAACTCCGAAGTAATCGACGCAGCCGAAGTCAAACGCATCTGCCCGACGATGAGCGTCACAGACGACGCGCGCTATCCGATCCTGGGCGCGCTATACCATCCGCCGGGCGCCATTGCCCGCCACGACGCCGTGGCTTGGGGTTATGCCAAGGAAGCGATGAAGCGCGGTGTGGAAGTCCACACGCAGACCGAAGTAAGGAGGATCCTGATCGAGAACGGCCGCGCCATCGGCGTGGAAACCAATCGGGGTGTCATCCACGCCGCCAAGGTGATGCAGGCGGTTGCGGGGTCTTCCTCGCACGTCGCGCGCATGGCCGGCATCAAGCTGCCGATCAAAACCATTCCGCTGCAGGCATGCGTCTCCGAACCCGTCAAACCGATCCTCGATCAGATCGTCGTGTCGGGCTCCCTCCACGTCTACATCTCGCAGTCGGCACGCGGCGAAATGGTCATGGGCGGCGCGACCGATCCCTATGGTCTCTATTCCTCGCGCTCCACACTCGATTTCAAAGAAAGCCTCATGGGTCACATGCTGGAACTGTTCCCCTTCATGGGCGAACTCCGCATTCTCCGCCAATGGGCGGGCATGGCCGATATGACGCCGGACTTTTCGCCCGTTATGGGTCTGACACCGGTCGAAAACTACTACATCGACGCCGGCTGGGGCACCTGGGGCTTCAAAGCCACCCCTGTCAGCGGCAAGCGCATGGCCGAATGCGTCGCCACAGGCCGCCAGCCCGATCTTCTTAAACCCTTCGCTCTCTCTCGCTTCTCCACCTTCGATCTCGTGGGCGAGAAGGGTGCAGCGTCGGTCGGTCACTGAGGGAGAAGAACACGTGAAAATCCTGAAGTGCCCTCTCAACGGGCCGCGCAACATCTCCGAATTTGTCTGGGGCGGTGAGATGAAGCGGATGCCGGATCCGGCGACCGCCACCGACGCGGAATGGACCGAATACCTGTTCCTCGAAGAAAACCTTGCTGGCGAAATCACTGAGTGGTGGCTCCACGCACCCACCAACTACTGGTTCATCGCCCGCCGCAATACCATCACCGACGAGATCATCGAGACCATGACCTACGACGCCTTCCTCGCCCGTCAGCAGGCGGCGAGCGCTGCGGCCGGCGGCGCCGACACCGGAGCGACCTCCACATGAGCGGACATTCGACCGGCCGTATCGACAAGCCCGGCTTCGGGCTCCTGATCGACCGCACCAAGCCGATGTCGTTCACCTTCGACGGCCGGCTCTTCAACGGCTACCACGGCGACACCATCGCTTCCGCGCTTTACGGCGGCGGCCAGGTGGTGCTCTCGCGCTCGTTCAAGTACCATCGCCCGCGCGGGGCATTAACCATGAACGGCCTTGACGCGAATACACTCGTCCAAGTTGCCGACGAGCCGAACGTCCGCGCCGACCTACACCCGATATCCCCGGGGCTGGCGGTCACGTCCATCAATCGTCTGGGCTCGCTGGAGCGCGACGCTTTCTCGGTCATGGACTACTTCTCGCGCTTCCTACCCGTCGGATTCTATTACAAAACTTTCTTCAGGCCGGCCGGCATCTGGAAATATTTCGAGCGTCCCATCCGCATCATGGCGGGCCTCGGCACCCTCGATCCCCGCGCCGACCACAAATACTACGACAAGTCCTACCTCTTCACCGACGTGCTAGTTGTAGGTGGTGGTCTCGCGGGTCTTGAGGCAGCCATTGCAGCGGCTGAGGGCGGCGCAGATACGCTGCTCATCGAAGAGATGTCGGAGCTTGGCGGGTCGCTCCTCTATGGCCGCATCGGCGACAGCCGCGAAGCCGCGGAAAAACTGCGCCGTGATCTCGTCGCGAAGGCGCGGAGCCTGAAAAATCTCACGATTCTTTCAAACACCGTAGTCTCCGGCCTCTTTACCGACGGCTGGGTCGCAGCGATCAGCGGCAATCGACTTTACAAGATCCGTACGCGCGAAACGATCGTCGCGGCCGGTAGCTTCGATCAGCCGATCGTCTTCCGCAACAACGACCGCCCCGGCATCCTGTTCGCCACTGCTGCGCAGCGACTGATGCGCTTTTACGGCGTGCGCCCCGGCAAACGCGCCGTCGTCGCGACGTCGAACGCATTCGGCTACGAAGCCGCGCTCGATATGCTCGATGCCGGCGGCGAAGTCGCAGCCGTCGTCGATCTCGGCGCCACGACGGGCCCCGCTGTCGAAGCCGCACGCGCGCGCGGCATCCGCATCGTCAACAACGCCACCCCTGTCGATGCAAAAGGCTACTTGCGCGTTGAAAGCATCGGCGTCGCCTCGATCACGGGCCAAGGCAAAACCTCAAACGTCACCGACTGGATAACCTGCGACTGCGTGCTGATCTCTGTCGGCTGTTCGCCCGCATTGAACCTCGCAAGCCACGTCGGCGCCAAGGTCGTGTTCGACGACAGCATTCAGATGCATCGCGCGGTGAATTTGCCCGCCGGGGTTTCGCTCGCCGGTAGCGCCGCTGGAGTATGGTCGCCCAAGCTGGTCGCCGCCCAAGCGCAATCCACGGGAGCTGCCGCCGCAAGCCGCATTAGAGGCGAAGCAGCCGCCATGGTGCCCGAAACTACAGATCAGGGCGCTACCTCCATTACGCACCCTTACCCTGTCTTCAAGAGCGGCAAAGGCAAGGAGTTCATCGACTTCGATGAAGACCTGACCGTCAAGGACATCATCAACTCGGTCAAAGACGGCTACGACGACATTCAGCTCGTTAAGCGATACTCCACCGCCGGCCTTGGACCGAGCCAGGGCCGCCACGCGAACCTCAACACCATCCGTGTCGTCGGCGCCGTCACCGGCAAGCCGCTCGAGGCGATCGGTACCACCACCTACCGCCCGCCGCTCGTCCCGGAAAAGTTTGCCCACATGGCAGGCCGCGCATTCGAACCGACGCGCCTGACGTCCATGCATCGCCGCCACGAGGAACTGGGCGCCCAGTTCATGACAGCCGGACTTTGGATGCGCCCCGCATTCTACGGAGCGACGGACACCGCTGCCCGTACCATCGAGGATGAAGTCCGCGCCGTGCGCAACTCCGCCGGTCTCATCGACGTCTCCACGCTCGGTGGCCTCGACATCCGCGGTCCGGACGCTGCCGCCTTCATCGACCGTATGTACACATGGGCCTACGAAAAGCAGCCCGTCGGCCGCGCGCGCTACACCCTCATGACCGACATGGCCGGCGTCGTCATTGATGACGGCGTAGCCTGCCGCCTCGCACCGAACCATTACTATGTCACCGCCACCACGAGCGGCGTCGATCAAGTGTATCGCGCGATGACCTGGTTCAACGTGCAATGGAAGATGGATGTCGATGTAGCGAACGTCACGGCCGCCTACTCTGCCGTGAACCTCGCCGGCCCCAAAGCTCGAGCCATCGTGCAATCGTTGGCAACCGACATCGACTTCTCCAAGGAAGCCTTCCCCTACATGGGCGTCCGCACCGGCACGCTGGCTGGCATTCCGGTCCGCATCCTCCGCGTCGGCTTCGTCGGTGAGGCGGGCTACGAAATCCACTGCCCCGCCAGCTACGGCGAAGCACTCTGGGATACGCTGATGACCGCCGGCAAGCCACACGGACTGAAGCCGTTCGGTGTGGAAGCTCAGCGTATCCTGCGTCTGGAGAAGGGCCACATCATCGTGGGCCAGGACACCGATGGGCTCACAAACCCGATTGAAGCCGGCATGGATTGGGCGCTGGCGAAAAAGAAGCCCTTTTACGTCGGCAAGCGATCGATCGACATGCAGACCGCAAAAGGCATGACGCGCAAGCTCGTTGGCTTCACCGTCACAGACGGATCGGGGCCGGCGCCGAAGGAGTGCCACCTTGTGATCCGCGGCGGCCAGATCGTCGGTCGCATTACGTCGGTGGTGAAATCCCCCACGCTCGGCAAGGTCGTCGGCCTCGTCTACCTGCCCCTCGACATGACGGAAACGGGACAGCGCTTTGAAATCCGCGTCGATGGCGTGATGGTCTCTGCCGAGGTCGTCCCGACCCCCTTTTACGATCCCGATAACGCGCGCCAGGAACTCTGAAATGGACGCCCGCACATGACGACACCCGACCAGCACCTGCGCCGCACGCCGCTCCGCTTGGCTCTCGAAAAGGCTGGCGCACGTTGGACGGCGCTCGAAGACATCGCCATCGCCGACGGTCTCGGCACCGTTGAAGCCGCACGACATCTCGCGATCACGGATCTGTCGCCGCTGCCCCGTCTCGGTTTCAAAGGCCGCGAGACGATCGCGGCGATGCAGAAGCGTGGCATTGTGGTGGAGGCGGCACCCAACCGCGCCTTTCGCCAGCCGGACGGCGGTCTCTGCCTCGTGCTGGCGCCCAGTGAAGTTATCCTGCTGTCTCCGCTCGCAGGTGACGCCGGGCGGCTCCAGGACTTGCACACCAGCTGGCGCCTTGACGACGGCGAACGGACCTATCCGCTCCTGCGCCGCGACAGCCACGCCTGGTTCGTAATCAGCGGCGCCAAAGCCCCGGAAATGTTTGCAAAAATCTGCGGCATCGATCTTCGCTTGGCGAAATTCCCCGATCTCTCGATTGCGCAAACATCCGTCGCCAAGCTATCTGCCATCGTGACGCGGGCGGACATTCGTGACACACCTGCTTTTCACATTCTTGCCGATAGTGCTTCGGCCCTGTATTTCTTTGACTGCTTAATTGACGCTGCCCAGGAATTCGGCGGCGCCGTTGCATGCCGGACTGTTTTGAGAAATCTGGAAAGCGGATGAAAAAAGCCTCGGAGACGGTCCCCAAGGACGTCCGGAACCTTGTAAGTTCCGCACCGTCCCCACACAAAGATCCCCGCCCGCTCAACGCCAAAGACGAACTAGAGACCGCAGAAAAGCCCGACGACCTCGAGGACGGCGAAGACATTCACACGCCCGCTCTCGACAGCCAGGACCCTCACGCGCTTTCCGGCGCCCGCGACAATGTTCTTGAAGTCGCTATCGGCCGCGAAGTCCGTGCCTTCCGCAAGAAACTTGGCATCACCGTCTCCGATCTCGCCCGCGCAACGGGCCTTTCCCTCGGCATGCTGTCGAAGATCGAGAACGGCGTTACATCCGCCTCACTGACGACGCTGCAACGCCTCTCGCGCGCCCTCGGCGTCCCCGTCACCGCACTCTTTCGCCGCTTCGAAGAAAAGCGCGACGCGGTTTTCGTCCGCGCCGGCCAGGGCCTCGTTATCGAGCGCCGCGGCACCCGGGCAGGTCACCAATATCAGCTTCTGGGCTTCTCGGGCGGCAACGCCACCGGCCTCGTGGTCGAGCCCTACATGATCACGCTCACGGAAAAGTCGGACGTCTTCCCGCTGTTCCAGCACTCCGGACTCGAATTCCTCTACATGCTGGAAGGCGAAGTCGTGTATCGGCACGGCGACAAGCTCTACACGATGCTCCCCGGTGACAGCCTCTTCTTCGACGCCGACGCCCCGCATGGTCCCGAAGAACTTGTCAAGCTGCCAATCCGCTTCCTCTCCATCATCAGCTACGCCCGCGAACGCGAGGAGTAGCCGCGCCTTCCAGCCGGCGCGCCGCAGGCGTGTCGTACGGCGCAACTAAAAAGAGTACTTCGTATTGCAGAACTCGCACGTGACGGAGATGCTCCCATCCGGCTCGCGTAAGCTTTCCAGATCTTCTTTTGAAAAGCGCGTCAGAAACATCTGCACGCGTTCGCGCGAACAACGGCAGCTTGCATCGAGCGTCTGCCCTTTGAACACCCGCACGTCTTCTTCATTGAACAAACGAAATAGTAGCCGCTCCGCCGACAGCGTGGGATCGATCAACTCGTGATCCTCGACGCTCGCCGCCAGAATGCGCGCCCGTTGCCAGTTCTCCTGCTCCGGCGGTGCCGACGGACTGTCGTTGTCCTCGACCTCGGCTGTCGGATGCTGGATCAGAAGCCCGCCCGCGCGCCAATGCCATCTATCGCCGCCTTGAACGCGATGCCGAGCCACCGCGAGGCGCACATAACTTGGTAACTGCTCCGATTGCCGGAAATAAGTCAGCGCCGCCGCTCCCAGGCTCTGCCCTTCGAGCGCGACGATGCCCTGATAGCGATCATCCTCGCCAACTCGTTCGAGCGTCATCGCCATGTGCCCGCTGCCGATCAGGTCACCCTGCTTCGGTCGTGGCCCCATCGCAGAAATCGCGTCCGCATCGAAACTCGCATATCCCCGCAACCGCCCCGGCGCCTCATAGTCTGCAAGCAAGAAACGGATCGGTCCATCGGTCCGCGTTTGCAACCCGAGCCGCCCGCCGGGCTTCAGCGGCTGCCCGAGCATGGCCGTCAACGCCAGCGCCTGTCCCAGTGCCTCGCTCACGGCTTCGGGATAATCGTGGCGCGACAGGATCGTGTCGACCACACCGCCCATGCGCACGACGCGCCCTCGGATTCCCGATTTGTCCGTCGAGAACGGCACGACAAGATCGTCCGCCCCCTGGACCGCCAGTCCTGGAGTTCTGCCGGCGCTCGTGTCGGAACCTGCCATTCTCTCTTGCTTCTCAATCCACGCCGAAACACCAAGCGAGCACACCTTTCTGCGCGTGCAACCGGTTCTCGGCCTCGTCGAAGATCACAGACTGGGGACCTTCCAGCACACTCTCGCTCACCTCGTGCCCGCGATAGGCCGGCAGGCAATGCATGAAGATCGCATCCTTGGCGGCCTTGGCCATCAAACCGTCGGTGACGGCATAAGGCTTCAAAATCTGCTTGCGACGCTGAGCATCTGTGTCGCCCATCGAAACCCATGTATCCGTAACGACGCAATCAGCGCCTTTGACAGCCTTCGCAGGGTCGGTACCGACAGCGATATCGGCCTTCTCCTTTTTCGCCCAGTCGAGATAGTGCTTTGCGGGCATGAGTTCTTCGGGGCACGCGAGCTTCAGGTTGAAACCGAAGCGCGCCGCCGCATGCATCCACGATACGGCGACGTTGTTACCATCGCCGACCCACGCCACCGTCCGCCCCTTGATTGGCCCCAGGTGTTCCTCGAACGTCATGATGTCGGCCATGATCTGACACGGATGCGTCCTGTCGGTGAGCCCATTGATCACCGGGATCGTTGCGTGTTCGGCAAGCTCGAGAAGCGTTTCGTGCTTGTTGGCGCGGATCATGATGGCATCGCCATACCGCGACAGAACGCGCGCCGTATCGGCAATGCTTTCGCCGCGCCCCAGCTGCAAATCGGTATGATTGAGCGCCAGCGTCGTGCCGCCGAGCTGCCGCATCGCGATATCGAACGATACGCGCGTCCGCGTCGAAGGCTTCTCGAAGATCAGGATCAAGACTTTGTCTTCGATCCCCTTTGGTCGCATCTTCGCTGGCACCTTGCGACCGGCCGACTTCATATCGTGCGCGTTGTCGATCATGCGCCCCAACGTCTTGGAATCGAGCCGGTCGATATCGAGAAAGTGTCTGACGGCGTTGGCCTTGGCCATTGTCGAGGCGCCTTGTGCGTTGTGTTGGAAATCAGGATTTTGCGGGAAGCTGCGCGAACGCGCGGCGCATGCGGGAAAGGCCATCGGCGATTTCGGCATCCGAGACATTGAGCGGCGGCAGAACGCGCATCACGTTTTCGCCGGCGCCGACGGCCAGCAGCTTTTCCCCGATCACGGCCTTGACCGCATCGGCGACCGGCGGCGCGAGCTTCACACCGGCCAGAAGACCCTTGCCTCGCACTTCGAGCACAATTCCGGGAAACTCGTCCTTCAGTTGGGCGAGCCCCTGCGAGAGCCGGTTCGCGCGCTGCAGAACGGTATCGAGAAAGCCGGGTTCGAGCACCGTATCGAGAACCGCGACGCCGACAGCGGTCGCCAGCGGATTGCCGCCGAACGTCGAACCGTGCGTGCCGGGCGTCATACCCTTGGCCGCTTCTTCGGTCGCCAGAAATGCCCCCACGGGGAAACCGCCGCCGATGCCCTTCGCAATGGCCATGATGTCCGGCGTTATACCCGACCACTCGTGCGCGAAGAGCTTGCCGGTACGACCGACACCGCTCTGCACTTCGTCCATGATGAGCAGCAGCCCGTGATCGTCGCATAGCGCACGCAGATCCCGCAGGAACACATCCGATGCTGGCCGCACGCCGCCCTCGCCTTGCACCGGCTCGATCATGATCGCAGCCGTCTCATGGCAGATCATGCTCTGCACAGCATCCAGATCGCCAAACGGCACCAGGTCAAAACCGCCGACGGGCTCACCGAAGCCTTCCAGATACTTGGGATTGCCTCCCGCCGCGATCGTCGCCAGGGTGCGCCCGTGGAATGCACCTTCGAAGGTGATGATGCGCCAGCGTTCCGGCGCGCCGTTGACGTAGTGATAGCGCCGCGCAGTCTTGATCGCGCCTTCGCAGGCCTCTGCCCCCGAATTGCAGAAGAAAACTTTGTCGGCGAACGTGACCTCGACGAGCCTCTCGGCCAGCGCCTCCTGGCCCGCGACCCGATAGAGGTTCGATGTGTGCCAGAGTTTGCCGGCTTGTTCGGTCAGCGCCGCCACAAGCCGGGGATGCGCGTGTCCCAGGGCATTCACCGCGACGCCGGACGCGAAATCCAGATAAGACTCGCCTGCTTCCGTATAGAGCCAGGATCCTTTACCCCGCGCGAAAACGAGGTTCTGCCGGGCGTACGTGCCCATAACGGCAGCGGAAGGGGCACCTCCGCCCGTATCGGCCCGGACCGGCATTGGAGCCACGCGCGGCTCTGCCATCGCGGTTCCCCCTAACCTAAAAAATCAAAAAGGCCGCCTGTTCGGGCGGCCGATGGAGCAAAACTGGTACTGGGACGGGACCCGGCTGTCAACGCGCCACACTGGTGTGTGATTCGTCTTTTTCAGATGTGTTTTTCGGGGATGGCAATCTCACAACCCCAAGATTTGGCCCTCCGGCGAATTGCTGTGTGGCCCCCAAGCCACTTGTCCAAGTCAACACCCGCCTCCGGCATGGGCTCACCTTGTAGGCGGGAATTTACTCGTAGTACCTTCTACCTGTCCGGCCACGACATGTCGCGCGTACCTCGCGACCCATTGTAAGTTTCGTGCCCGGCACGCGTAAGCGAGGCAGTGTTGTAACGCCTCCCATAAGTTCGCGTGCGTTTGTTCAAGCGTCTCTCCGTCAAGCGTTAGTTCGCGGTCATCGCCCTTAATTCCGGCGTCCTCCGTCGCGCATCCGTGTGCGCTCCGGCAGCGGCTCCAGATTTGGGACGAGACCCATCATTGCCGGCGCGCGCCTTCATGGCCGCGGCGCGGCCAGGGGGTATTGTTATCATGGAGCTTCAAGTCATGAGCTGGAACGATGAGCGCGTCGAACAGCTGAAGAAGCTATGGTCGGAAGGTCTGAGCGCCAGCCAGATCGCCAGCCGCCTGGGTGGTGTCACCCGCAACGCGGTGATCGGCAAAGTCCATCGTCTCGGCCTATCCGGTCGCGCAACAACCTCGCGCATGAAATCACACAGGCCCCGCCCTCGTCCGGCCAACGGTGCCGTGGTCGGCAACAAGCGGATGATGCCGAAAGGCAATCGCTTCCCGGCTCCTCCCAATTCGCCCCTGCAGCAAATCTATCAGGCCGAACCGTTCCAGCCCTCCGCTGAAGAACTCGATATCCCGATGGCTGAGCGCAAGTCGATCCAGACCCTGCTCGAATGCCATTGCCGCTGGCCGATCGGCGATCCGCAAATGGCCGATTTCCACTTTTGCGGCAAACAGAAGGTAGCGGGCCTGCCCTACTGCGAATTCCACGCCCGCCGCGCCTTCCAGCCGCCGCAGGCCCGCCGCCGCGAGCGCGATGTCTCTGAGCCGTTTATCCCTGCGATCACGGTCGAACAGCACACGGAGAAAGAAACCGCGGGCAGCTGAACATGCCTGAGGGCCTAACGAATTTGCCGGCCCCATAGGCCGGCAGAGGGGGAGAAGACCGGAGGCGCCGGGGGGCGCACTCCGGTCTTTTCTTTTTTGCGCCCACTTTTGGAGTTCTTCATGCGTAACTTGAGACCCAGGCTTTGGGCTTGCCTAATCAGGAATTAACCATTTTACGTCTGTAACTATGGGAACAGCGCGGGTTCCCCGGCACGTCTAATCAGCATAAGTTCACGAACGGGTGGGGGGCCGACGTGAAATGCGCGCGCCTTGCGTTTCGTGCAGGCGGCGATTTCTCGAAAGTGAGGTTTGCCATGCCTGCGCATCGAACAACAAAATTGATACTCGCCCTGACCGGCTTCGCGCTCCTGCCGTTCGCCTCAGCCCAAGCAGCAGGTGACCCCACGGGTGTCTGGATCAACGATACCGGGCGCGGCGCCATCGAGATCAAGTCCTGCGGCACGTCTCTTTGCGGCCATGTCGTGTGGGTGAAAGACACGACCGACACCAAAGGCTGCGGCCGTCAGATCATCGGCAATGCCGCGAAGGTCGACGGCAGCACTTGGGACAATGGCTGGATTTACAGCCCTGAGAAAAAGCAAAAGTACGATGTTGAACTGAAGCCGCTCTCGAACGGCACGCTTCAGGTGACGGGTTATGCCGGCACCAAGCTCTTCTCAAAAACCATGATTTGGAAGCGTGCGCCGTCGAACCTCGTGCGCTGCGGCACAGAGGAAACCGTAGCGAAAGCCGACCCAGCCGCTAAGCCACAATCAAAAGCCAAGCCCGAAGCCAAGCCCGCCGCGAAAGCCGTGGCAGTTGCCAAGTCGGAACCGGCCATTGTGCCGCCCGCACCCAAGCCGGCGGAGCGGCCCGCCACAAAATCGGATCCAGCAACTCCCGCATCTGAACCAGTTGAGATTGCCCGCGCCGAACCCGAAGCTGCTTCGCCCGATCAAGTACGGGGCCCCGACGTTGCATCATCGGAAGACGAGTCCAAGCCGGTGCCGCAGGTGCATGCGCTCCCCGGCGTCGAGCATGACAGCGATGCTCCCGTCGTCGCCGCTCCGCGCGATGATGACGACGAGCCGCGCACCAAGCTCGACATGGGCCAGGTTGCCAAGAAGCTTGCGCAGATCGAACGCGAGACGGGCTACGGTTTAAAGAAAACCGGCAACGGCAATTGCCGGCTGAAGGTGCCCTACGCCACCGTCAACTTCCCCTGCAAGGACTGACCCTGATCTCGGGCGGCTACGGCGTGATCACGCCCGCCTGCCCAAGGGCCAGGACTGCAAGCGCAACGGCAGCCACCCAAAGTGCAGCAGTACGCCAACGGCCGTGACGGCTTTGCTTTTCGGCCAGCCGCTCGATCGTGGTATCATCCAGCCGCACGCCATTCTCAGCCATCGCACCCAAAGCCCCGAATGCGCGTTCGGCACTCGAAAGCACCACCGGCAAATCGGCAGCAAGCTTGGCGAGCATCGTCGCGCCATCGCCCGCATCGCGCAGTCGCCCCATGACACTCAAGTTCTGCTCGATCCATTCTTTCGCGATCGGCTCCGCCGCAACCCACATGTTGAGCGACGGATTGAGCCCGCGCGCGACGCCTTCCACGATCACCATGCTCTTTTGCAGCAGGATCAATTCGGGGCGCGTCTGCATGTCGAAGACTTCGGTATAGGCAAAAAGCTGCCCGAGCAGATCCGCCATCGAGATTTCAGATGCCGTCTTGCCGTGAATCGGCTCTCCGATCGCTCGCAGCGCCTGCGCAAAAACTTCGACCGGATGATGCGGCGGCACATATCCCGCCCAGAAATGAACCTCCGCAGCCCGCCGGTAATCGCGCGTGATCAGCCCGTGCAGGATTTCTGCGAGGAACCGGCGCTCGCGCATGCCGAGCCGTCCCATGATTCCGAAATCGACCGCAACGACAGTGCCCGCCTTGTCGACGAACAGGTTCCCCTGGTGCATGTCGGCATGGAAAAAGCCATCGCGCATCGCATGCTTCAGGAATGACCGGATTACGGTCATTCCCAGCGTATCGATATCGAACCCGGCTGTCTTCAGCGCCGCCTTGTCACCGATTGGAATGCCATCGATCCATTCCGTGACGAGCACACGCTTCGACGTCCGCCGCCAATCAACCCGCGGAATACGAAAGCCTTCGTCGGGATTAAGGTTTTCCGTCATCTCAGACATGGCAGCCGCCTCGAGCCGCAAATCCATCTCGAGTTCGGTCGTGCGCGCGAGATTTTCCACCACCGCAACGGGGCGCAATCGCCGTGACGGCTCATGCCACCGCTCCACAAGGCGCGCGGCAAAGAAATAGCTATCGAGATCGCGCTTGAACCGCTTCTCGATGCCCGGCCGCAAAATTTTAACGGCCACCGTGCGCCGTTCATCGCCATCGACGACGATAGCCTTATGCACCTGCGCAATCGACGCCGCAGCCACCGGCGGGCCAAACTCGACGAAATGGTCTTCGAGCTTCCAGCCCAACGACGCTTCAATCGCGCGGCGCGCCTCCGCCATCCCGAAGGGAGGCATCCGGTCCTGAAGCTGCGCCAGCTCGCCCTGTAACTCGGGCCCGATAATGTCGCCGCGCGTGGCGAGGAACTGCCCCAATTTAATGTACGATGGCCCGAGCGCCCCGAGCGCCGCCGAGATCCGCTTGTCCCGCGGTTTGCCCCACTGGAAAGGCGCCGCAACGATCCGCACAGGTAGCGTCGCAATACGTGCCAGCTTGAACGGCAGCGGCTCCGGCCCATCCTTGGGCACAAAGCGGACGCTGTGGCTGGCCAGCACGACGCCAGCCTTGGCGAGACGCATTGTATTGAGAAGGGCTCCGGCCATGCCGTTTGGGACCGATGGAAGAAAGTTCGCGTCGAGCGCACCGCGCGCCGCCCCGCACATTGCCGCCCCGAACCTTAAGGTCAAGCAAAGCCGCTGCTGGAGGTTAGAATTGGCGCCCCGGTTGCGCCTGCATCAGACGGTCACACCGCCGTCGCGCCCCGGTTCACGACCTTAAGATCGAACGCGGCCGCCAGCAGCGCTTTAGTATAGTCCTCCTTCGGCGCAGAGAAAATCTCTTCCGCCGTCCCGGTCTCCACCACTTTGCCATTTCGCATCACGATGACGTCGTTGCAGAGCGCGCGGACCACCTTCAGGTCGTGACTGATAAAGAGGTAGCCGAGGCCACGCTTTTTCTGCAGGTCGCGCAAAAGATCGACGATCTGCGCTTGCACACTCTGATCCAGCGCGCTGGTCGGCTCATCGAGCATGATGAACTTCGGCTCCAGCACCGTCGCACGCGCAATCGCGATACGCTGCCGCTGGCCGCCCGAGAACTCGTGTGGATAGCGATCGAGCGAATCGGGATCGAGCCCCACTTCCTGGAGCGAATGACGTACGCGCTCCCGCCGCTGGTCATAGGTCAATTCCGGGCTGAGGATTTGCAGCCCTTCCTCGATGATCTGCGATACGGACAGGCGCGGCGACAATGACCCATACGGGTCCTGAAACACGATCTGCATCTCCTTGCGCAGCGGCCGCATTTCCTTCGAATTGAGCCCATCGATGCGCCGGCCTGAATAAGCGATCGGCCCGTCCGATGAAATGAGCCTTAAGAGCGCCAGACCCAGCGTTGTCTTGCCCGACCCGGATTCTCCGACAACGCCAAGCGTGCCGCCCTCCCGCAGCTTCAGCGACACACCGTCGACAGCCTTGATATGGTCGACCGTCTTGCGCAAGAATCCGCGCTTGATCGGAAACCAGACCTTCAAATTGTCTGTCTCGACGATCACTGGCGCATCAGAAGCCGCTGGCGACGCGCGTCCCTTCGGCTCACTCTCGATCAGATGCTTGGTGTACGGGTGCTGAGGCGCGGCGAAGATCGCTTCGGTTTGCCCCTCCTCCACAATTTCCCCATAGCGCATGACGTACACGCGATCCGCCATCCGCCGCACGATCCCGAGATCATGCGTGATCAGCAGCATCGACAGCCCAAACTCCTTTTTGAGTTCGGCAAGCAGTTCCAGGATCTGCGCCTGGATCGTCACGTCGAGCGCCGTCGTCGGCTCGTCAGCAATGAGCAGGTCCGGCTCATTTGCCAGTGCCATCGCGATCATCACGCGCTGCCGCTGCCCACCCGACAGCTGATGCGGATAATCCCCCAGCCGCGTTTCCGGATCACGGATACCGACCTTACGCAGCAGTTCGACGACCCGCGTCCGAACCGCCCCATCATCCAGCCCACGATGCACCTTCAGAACTTCGCCCACCTGCTTCTCGATCGTGTGAAGCGGATTGAGCGACGTCATCGGCTCCTGAAAGATGATCGAAATGCGGTTTCCCCGCACCGTCTGCATCTGGCGCTCCGACGCCTTGATCAGATCCTGCCCTTCGAACACAATCTCACCGCCCGGATGTGACGCCGCCGGATACGGCAACAACTTCATGATCGACAGCGCCGAAACACTTTTGCCCGAGCCAGACTCGCCGACGAGAGCGACCGTCTCGCCTTTGCCGATGTAAAAGCTGATCCCCTTCACTGCGAGCGTGTCTGTCTGCCCCGATCGGAACGCAACCTTGAGCCCGCGCACATCGATAAGCGTGTCGCGCCCGCCGTTCGCTGCTGGCGCCTTCGGTATGGTTGCCGTTTCCGCCTTAGTCATCGTTGCGCTCCTCAGCGGAAGGTCTTCTTGGGATCGAGCGCGTCACGCACTGCTTCGCCGATGAAAATCAAAAGTGACAGCAAAGTAGCGATCAGAATGAAGCCGGAAAGCCCCAGCCAGGGTGCATCAAGATATTTCTTTCCCTGCAACAGAAGTTCACCCAGCGAGGGCGACCCCGGCGGCAAGCCGAGCCCAAGAAAATCGAGCGCCGTCAGCAGCGCGACGGAGCCTGAAAGCTTGAACGGCAGGAAGGTCAACGTCGCCACCATTGCGTTCGGCAGCAGATGCTTCCACATGATCGTCGTATCGGAGAGCCCCAGCGCTCGCGCCGCGCGGATGTATTCGAAGTTGCGTCCGCGCAGAAACTCCGCCCGCACGATGCCGACGAGCCCCGTCCATTGAAATGCCAACAGCACAATGAGAAGCGTCCAAAACCCCGGGATTAAAACCGACGAGATAATGAGCAATACATAGAGCTCTGGGATCGACGACCAGATCTCGAGAAACCTTTGAAACACGAGATCGACGCGCCCGCCGAAATATCCCTGCACCGCGCCCGCCGCCACGCCGATGATCGACGAGAGAATTGTCAGCAGAAGCCCGAATATGACCGACACGCGAAAGCCGTAGATGATGCGCGCCAACACGTCCCGGCCCTGATCATCAAGCCCTAGCCAGTTCATGTTGCCGATGGCATGATAGCGAGCCAGCAACTCCGGATCTGCGTCACACAACTTCACATTGGACGCCCACTGTGGCGGTGCCGGAAAACCGATGCCGCTCGCGACTTCAACCCCGTCCTTTTTCTCCGTGCATGAGCCATCTGCTCGCGCCCGTGTCGGGTAGTCCTTGTTGATCGTGTCATATGAGTACGCGATCGGCGGCCAGATCGCCCAGCCGTTGTCCTCGATCTCTCTTAGGATGACAGGATCCCGGTAATCGGTGACGGCAAGAAATCCGCCAAACTTTTCCTCCGGATAATCCACAAATACGGGGGCTAGAATTTCGCCCTTGTAGCTCATGATGATGGGGCGGTCGTTCGCGATGAACTCGGCAAAAAGCGATAGGAAGAACAGAACCCCGAAGATCCACAGGCTCCAATAGCCGCGGCGGTTTGCTTTGAAGTTATCCCACCGGCGCCGATTGATCGGCGAGAGTTTGACGCCGCGCCAGAACTGTAATCGGCGAACAAGCGAAGGATCGGTTGTCTTGGAGCTTGCGGGCGTCGTGACGGCCGTCATGCGTCAGACCTCCCGGCTTTCAAAGTCGATCCGCGGATCGACGAGCGTATAGATGAAATCCGAAAGCAAGTTCGCGACCAGCCCCACCAGCGAAAAGATGTAGAGCGTCGCGAACACGACCGCATAGTCGCGATTCATGACCGATTCGAACCCTAGCAGCCCCAGTCCATCGAGCGAAAAGATCGTTTCGATCAGAAGCGACCCTGAAAAGAACGCGCCAATGAAGGCCGATGGAAACCCCGCGATGATGAGTAGCATCGCATTGCGAAACACATGCCCATAGAGAACTTCGCTCTCGGTGAGCCCCTTTGCCCGCGCCGTCACCACATATTGCTTTCGGATCTCGTCAATGAACGAGTTCTTGGTCAGGAACGTGATCGTCGTGAACGTACCGAGCGCCAGTGCCGTCAGCGGCAGCGCCAGATGCCAGAAGTAATCGACGATCTTCCCGAACGTCGACAACTGGTCGAAGTTGTCCGACACGAGGCCCCGCGACGGGAACCACTGGAAGAACGACGACCCGGCGAACACCACGAGCAGCAGAACCGCCACGAGAAACCCCGGCACTGCGTATCCCACGACCAGCACAGTGCTCGTCCACGTGTCGAACCGCTCACCGTCACGCACGGCCTTGCGGATTCCGAGCGGTATGGACACGAGGTATGTAACCAGCGTCATCCATAGCCCGAGCGAGACCGAGACCGGCAGCTTCTCCTTGATGAGTTCGATCACAGAGATATCGCGGAAGTAGCTCTCGCCAAAGTTGAACGTGAAGTAGTTCTTCATCATCAGCAGAAAGCGCTCATGCGCTGGCTTGTCGAAGCCGAACTGCTTCTCGAGGCTCTTGATAAAATCCGGATCAAGCCCCTGGGCGCCCCGGTACTTCGAGTTGGCGGCATCCGCCCCGCCTTGCCCGACCTGGGACGACGCACCGCCTGCGAGTTCTCCGCCACCGCCGCCGCCGAACCGCTCCGTCGCGCCGACGCCAGAACCTGACAGCTGTGCGATCACGCGCTCAACGGGACCGCCCGGCGCGAACTGGATGATGACGAAGCTGATGAACATGATCCCGATCAGCGTCGGGAATATCAAAAGCGTTCGCTTCAAAAGATAAGCGCCCATGGTGTTTTGCGCGTCCCTGTCACTGAGCCGTCAATTTCGCAGCTTTCTCTGGATCATACCACCATGTGGCGAGCGCCCCGCGCTCATACTTGGGCTTCACGTCCGGCCATGCATACTTGTTCCAGAACGCGAGATGATGCGAGGCTTTGTACCAGTGCGGCACCCAGTAATGACCCGAGCGCAGCACCCGGTCGAGCGCCCGCGCCGCAACAACAAGCTCCGCCCGCGTCTGGGCCGTCACGATCCGGTCAGCCAGCGCATCGACCGCCGGATTGGAGATTCCGGCAAGATTGAAGCTGCCATCCGTCTTGGCCGCTTCCGAACCCCAGAAGTTCTTGAGCTCGATCCCCGGTGTCAGCCGAAGGCTGAACCGCTCGATCGTCATATCGAAATCGAACGTCTTCATCCGCAATTCGAATTGCGCCGGATCGACCCGTCGCATATTTGCGATGATGCCGATCGACTTCAGGTTCTTCACATAAGGCCCCGCGATCCGCTCGAACGCCGCCGCATCGAGAAGGATCTCGAACTCGAACGGCTTACCCTCCGCGTTCTTGAGCGTCCTGTCCTCGGGATCGACCGTCCAGCCAGCCTCCTTCAACAGCCCTTGAGCCTTCCGCAAATTCTCGCGCGGCAGCCCTGACCCATCAGTGACCGGCGGTACGTAAACGTCGCTGAACACAGTCGCCGGCAATCGATCCTTGAACGGCTCGAGCAGCGCCAACTCTTCCGGCGAAGGCTTGCCGACGGCCTTCATGTCCGAGTTTTCAAAAAAGCTCGCCGTTCGCTGATACAGCCCGAAGAACAAGTTGCGATTCGACCACTCGAAATCGAACGCCAGATCGAGAGCCTGCCGCACACGAATGTCGTGGAATAGTGGTCGCCGCGTGTTGAGGAAGAAACCCTGTGCTCCGGATGGTGTCTCGTCGGCCAGCGACAGCTTCTGCACCCGGCCATCCGCAACCATCGGCTTATCGTAACCGGTCGCCCAATCCTTTGACGTGAACTCCTCGCGGAAATCGATGGTGTTGGCAAACAGCGCTTCCAATTCCAGCGTGCGGTCGCGGAAATAGTCGTATCGCACTTCATCGAAGTTGAACCGGCCTCGGTTCACCGGAAGATCCTTCGCCCAATAATCGTCGCGCCGCTCGTACGACACGTACCGGCCCTGGCTGTACTGCCCAATTCTATAAGGACCAGACCCGATGGGCTTCTCCAACGATGTCTCTTCGAAGTTCCGCGTCGCGTAATAAGCCTTCGGCAAGACCGGCAGCTGCGCCACTTCGATCGGCAATGGTTTGACCAGCTCGCCCTTGAATGAAAACTTGACGGTTTGCGGGTCGATCGCCTCCGCCTTGTCCACGTCGCGCAGCACGATGCGATAGCTCGGATGCCCCTTCGCCTTGAGCGTTTCGAACGAGAACACGATATCGTCCGCCGTCACCGCCGACCCGTCCGCAAACTGCGCCTCCGGCCTCAGCTTGAACACGACGGACATGCCGTCCGCCGCAACCTCGGCCGATTTCGCTACGAGCCCATAGACAGCATCGGGTTCATCGAAGGCCCGGGTCATTAGCGTGTCGTAGAGAAGGTCCAGACCCTGCGCCCTGTCGCCCTTCAAGATGAAATTATTGAAACTGTCGAACGTAAAAGTCCCCACCGGGGCCGACCTGTGAGACCTTACCACCCTTCGGTGCATCCGGATTTGCGTAAGCAAAGTGCCTGAAATCCGGCGCATACTTGAGATTACCGAAAATCGACAGCCCGTGCTTCTCTTCCGCAGCCGCAGGAAGCGCAAACAGAAGTGCGGCTATTCCAATCACCGCCGCTCTGACAATCGAAACCATCCTCACTGGCCACGCGCGGCCTTCACCGCATCAGCCTTCGCCGGATCGATCCACCACGCATTGGCATAGACCGGGCTTTGCGACGGCAGCGTTTGCGCCCGGCCATAGATGTCCCACGTCGCAATCCGGTCGAATGGATAATACCATTGTGGCACCACAAAAAAGCTCCACAGCAAAACCCGGTCGAGGGCGCGCGTGGCGGCAACGAGATCACCCCGGTCCTTCGCGAATACGATGTTGTCGACAAGTTTGTCGACCGCAGCGCTCCTGATGCCGATCGTGTTCCTGCTGCCTTCGCGATCCGCCGATGCCGAACCCCAGTAATCGCGTTGCTCGTTTCCGGGCGAATGGGACTGCCCAAAACTGTCGACGATCATGTCGAAATCGCGCGTCTTCTCGCGCTGCTCGTACTGCGAACTGTCAACGATCCGCACGCTCGCAGCTATCCCGAGCTTTTTCATGTTTTCAATGAACGGCAGAACGATCCGCTCGAAATCCGGCTGCACGAGAAGAATTTCGACTTTGAGCGGTTCGCCAGCCGCATTCTTGCGCTGCCCGCCCGAAACCTTCCAGCCTGCCTCATCCAGCAGCTTCGTCGCGGCCAGCATATTGGTGCGGAAGTCGGTGTCCTTCTCGTTCGCTGGGCTCTTCCAAGGCGCGGTGAAAACCTCGGCCGGCACGTCGGCTTTCACTTCGTTGAGAAACTCTAGCTCGCGCCCCTCAGGCAAACCGGCTGCAGCAAGCTCCGAATTTCCAAAGAAGCTTTGCGCGCGCACGTACTGTCCATAAAAAATGGACTTGTTCAGCGCTTCGAAATTGAACGCCAGCGCGATGGCCTTGCGTACGCGGATGTCGTCGAACGGCTTGCGACGGACATTGAATGCAAACCCCTGCATCGAAGCCACACGCTTGTGCGGCAGCGCTTCCTTCTTGACGAGGCCCTTGCCGGCTGCGTCGAAGTTATACTGCGTCGCCCAGGCACCGGCCGATGTTTCCGTCCAGAAATCGACAACGCCAGACTTGAACGCTTCGAATGCCGGGGTGCGATCCTTGAAGTAGATGTACGAAATCTCATTGAAATTGTTCTGGCCTTTGGCGACCGGCAGATCCTTGGCCCAATAATCTTGCACGCGCTCGTACACGATGCGGCGGCCGGCATCGACGGACTTGATCTTATAGGGCCCCGAACCCAGCGGCGGCTCCAGTGTCGATTTCCCCAGATCACGCTTTTCACCCTTATCGTTCATGCCCTCGTAGAAGTGTTTGGGCACGATGCTGAGCTGCCCGACGATCAGCGGCAACTCGCGATTGCCTGCTTTGTCGAAGGTGAACGTCACTTCACGATCGCCAGTCTTCTCAGCCTTCACCACGTTCTGATAATAAAATCCGACGCGCGGATCACTTTTCTTCATCTCTGTGAAACTGAAGACGACGTCGTCCGGCGTCACCGGCTTGCCGTCGTGAAATTTCGCCTCCGGCCGCAATCCAAACGTGACCGAGGAGAAATCGTCCGGATAGGAAATCCATTCAGCAAGAAGCCCGTATTCCGCCGACGGCTCGTCGGGCGAACTGAACAATAGTGTATCGAAAATGTTGCCGAGACCCGACGCCGGCTGACCCTTGACCGTGAAAGGGTTGAGACTATCGAACCCGCCGATCGCAGACAACCGCAGCGTTCCGGCCTTCGGCGCATCGGGGTTCACCCACTCGAAATGCTTGAAATCCGGCGGCAGCTTTGGCTCACCGAGCAGCGACACCGCATGCCGTTTTTGCGGCTGAGCACCGCCAGCTTGGACGGGGATGACGGCGGATAAGAGCACGCCGGCGAAGAGGCCTGCGATGAGCGAAAGGCGGTTCATCGGCGGCGTGTCCTCCTCGAAATTTCACATAGGGCCTCATCGACTGATACGGCCCGCGGCGTTCTGCATATCATGCGTGTAGCCTTGGAAAGGTGGCCGTGGCGCTTAAAGTTTCTTAATGTCCGCGCCCAACGAAAAGCCCCGCCAAATCGTTGGCGGGGCTTTGTATTTCAGGCATTTGCCGCGTCTCACTTCGGCAGCGGCGCCGGGGCGTCGGCCAAGGTCCGCAAGTAGGCGATGACGTTGGCGATTTCAGCCGGATCTTTGATCCCGGCAAACGCCATCTTGGTGCCGGCGATATAGCCCTTCGGCTGGTGCAGGAAGAGCGCCAGATTCTCATAGGTCCACTCGCCGCCCTTCGCCTTGATCGCATCCGAATACTTGGCGGCGAAATCGGCCTGAGCCGCCTTGGGACGGTTGACGATGCCCCACAGATTTGGGGCAGCGCCGCTCGGAGCATCCTTCTTCACGACGTGGCACGCTGCGCACTTCTTGAATACCGCCGCACCATCGTCCGCCTTGGCGGATGCGAGCTGGGCAACGACAGCCTTTGCGTCAAAACCGCCAGCAGCAGCATCCTTGGCAGGCGCTGGAACCGCAGCCGGAGCAGCACCGTCTTTGACGGGTGCGGCCGCCTCGGGCGCCTCAGCCTTTTTCGCTGGATCTGCTTCCGCAGGGGCGGCTTCAGCCGTCGCAGTATCGGTCGACAACCTGTATCCGTTCGCCGGCTGGCCCGGACTACCCGCCGTGCGTGCGCCGATAATGACATTCGATCCGACAATCAACAATAGAGCCGCGAGCACAGCCCCGGCGATCTTGCTCATTTCAAAGGAATCCATTGGTCACCTACGTAGCTGGCGACGCCATCGACCCACAGGGATCGCAGCGAACGGTCCGGTCAAAATCAATCCTGCCGCATGTAAGGGAGCCGCGGCCAGCTTGCAACGACGGAGCCACTGTGTTCTAGACCGCGACCGCGAGACCGATTGTCCCGTCCCCCGACCGGATCCCAGACCATGACCCGAAGCATTGTCCTCATTCCGGCCCGTCTGAAGGCGACACGCTTGCCCGACAAGCCGTTGGCCGACATCCATGGCCAGCCGATGATTGTGCATGTTTGGCAACGGGCCATGGCCGCTGAAATTGGTCGTGTTGTTGTTGCCACCGACAGTGAAGTGATCGTTGCCGCCGTCCGCGCCGCCGGTGGTGAGGCGGTGATGACCCGCCAGGACCATGCCTCAGGCTCCGACCGCATCTACGAGGCCCTCAATCGGATCGATCCCGAGGGCGAGGCAGAGGTCGTAGTCAACCTGCAGGGCGACTTGCCGACACTCGACCCTGCTCTCATCCGCGCCTGCATCGCACCGCTGAAGGAGAGAGGCCCCGACATCGCAACCTTGGCCGCCGAAATTGCTGCCGACGAAGAGCGCCACAACCCGAACGTCGTGAAGGTCATCGGCTCCAAACTTCGCACCCCCGGCCGTCTGCGCGCGCTCTATTTCACCCGCGCCACGGCTCCCCACGGTGATGGCCCGCTCTATCACCACATCGGTATTTACGCCTACCGCCGCACCGCGCTCGAACGCTTCGTTTCGCTGCCCCCCTCGGAATTGGAACAACGCGAAAAACTCGAGCAGCTGCGCGCCTTGGAAGACGGTATGCGCATCGATGTGTCGATCGTTGACACTGTTCCTCTCGGTGTCGATACTCCGGCCGACCTCGACAGGGCCCGGCAACTGATCCGGCCGCAATCCTCCTGACCAAGCACCAGAACCGAGCCCAACCGCGATGCCGACATCGAAGCATGCCCCCGCGCTGAAGCGCATCGCCTACCAGGGTGAACCCGGCGCCAATTCGCATCTGGCCTGCACGGAAGCCTTTCCCGACTTCGAGCCCGTTCCCTACCCGACTTTCGAAGATGCACTGGCCGCCGTGAAGTCGGCCGATGTCGGTTGCGCCATGATCCCGATCGAAAACTCGGTCGCGGGCCGCGTCGCCGATATTCATCACCTGCTGCCCAACGCCGATCTCTTCATCACCGGCGAACACTTCCTGCGCGTTCATCACCAGTTGATGGCCAAACCCGGCGCAACGCTCGATACGGTCAAGAGCGTAATGAGCCATACCCAAGCTCTCGGTCAGTGCCGCAACACGCTACGTAAACTCGGGCTCAAGTCGGTACCGGAGGCCGATACGGCTGGCTCTGCTCGCATGGTCTCAGAATCGAAAGTTCTGACAGTGGCCGCCCTCGCCTCCCGCCTCGCCGCGGACATCTACGGCCTCGAAATTCTGAAATCCGACGTTGAGGACGAGGCCCACAACACCACCCGCTTCGTCATCCTCGCCTGCGAACCCGACGACGCCGAACCTGAAGACGGCCCCGTCATGACGACGTTTCTATTCCGGGTCCGCAACGTGCCGGCTGCCCTCTACAAGGCGCTCGGCGGTTTCGCGACCAATGGCGTCAACATGACGAAGCTTGAAAGCTACCAGACTGAAGGCACTTTCAACGCGACGATGTTTTTTGCGGACATCGAAGGCCATCCCGTTGAGCGCAAGGTTCAGCTCGCGCTGGAGGAACTCTCGTTCTTCTCCACCGAACTGAAGCTGCTCGGCACCTATCTCGCAAGCCCCTATCGCGCCGAGGCAAAGGCGCGCGCCAAGCCCGATCCCGCGAACATCCGATGAGACTTGACGGCAAGATCGCCATTGTCACGGGTGGCGCCTCCGGTTTCGGCCGCGGCATCGCCGAAGCCTTCGCGCGCGAAGGCGCAACGGTCATGATCGCCGACCGCGATACCAAGGGTGCGGCCGCTGTCGCTGCTGGCATCGGTAAAGCCGCCGTTCCCTTTACCTGCGACGTCTCGGTGAAAGCAGACGTCGACGCCATGGTCTCTGCCTGCGCGCAAACCTTCGGCGGCCTGGACATCATCGTCAACAACGCCGGGATCACTCACAAGAACCAGTCCCTGATGACGGTCGCGGAAGACGACTTTGACCGCATCTACGCCGTCAACGTGAAGTCGATCTACCTGACGACCCTCGCCGGCGTGCCCGAACTCGAAAAGCGCGGCGGCGGGTCCATCATCATCACAGCGTCCACGGCCGGCGTCCGCCCGCGTCCCGGCCTCACCTGGTACAACGGCTCCAAGGGCGCTGCCCTGACGCTCACCAAATCCATGGCCGCCGAACTCGCCGCAAAGAACATCCGCGTCAACGCCATCAATCCCGTCATCGGCGAAACCGGCCTGATAGAGCAGTTCATGGGAATGGCGGACACGCCCGAAAACCGCGCCAAGTTCACCGCCGGCATTCCCTTGGGCCGCTTCTCCAAACCCTCCGACATCGCCAACGCCGCCCTCTTCTTCGCCGACCCCGCCTCCGCCTTCATCACCGGCATCGCCATCGAAGTAGACGGCGGCCGCTGCATCTAGTAGCCAGCACCGCATGGCTGCAGCTCTTCTTACTCTTCGCGACATTCACCTGACCTTTGGCGGCACGCCCCTTCTCGAGGGCGCCGATCTGAACGTCGAGCCGGGCGATCGCTTGTGCCTCGTCGGACGCAACGGCTCCGGCAAGTCAACACTCATGAAAATTGCCGCTGGCCTTGTCGAGCCCGACAGCGGCGAACGCTTCGTTCACCCCAACGCCTCAGTCCGCTACCTGCCGCAAGAGCCTGACTTCGGCGACGCTCAGACCGTTCTCGCCTACGTTGAAGACGGCCTCGGCCCGACGGATGACCCGTACCTGGCCCGCAAGCTCCTCGACGACTTCGGCATGATCGGCGACGAAGACCCCGCCCATCTTTCCGGTGGCGAAGCTCGACGCGCTGCGCTCGCCAAGGCTCTGGTCGCCAACCCAGACGTGCTGCTCCTCGATGAGCCGACGAACCACCTTGATCTCCCAGCAATCGAATGGCTGGAAAAAACGATCCATAGCCTCCGCGCCGCGATCGTCCTCATCAGCCACGACCGCCGCTTCCTGGAAACCCTCTCGAAAAAGACGCTATGGATCGACCGCGGCCGCACGCGCGAACTGCCCGAGGGCTTTGCTCACTTTGAAGCCTGGCGCGACAAGGTCCTCGACGAGGAAGAGGTCGAACGCCACAAGCTCGACCGTAAGATCGTCCGCGAAAATCAATGGATGCATGGTGGCGTAACAGGCCGCCGCAAGCGCAACGTCCGCCGCGTCCGCGAACTGAAAGCCATGCGCCAGGAAGTCCGCGAACAGCGCAACCTCCAAGGCAATGTCCGCCTCGCCGCCACCGATGGCGGCACCTCAAGCCGCCTCATCGTCGAAGCGCTCGACATTTCCAAAAGCTACGGCGAGACCGTCATCGTCCGCGATTTCTCGACGACCATCCTGCGCGGCGACCGCGTCGGTGTCGTCGGCCCCAATGGCGCCGGCAAGACGACCCTGCTCCGCATGCTCACCGGAGAACTCGCACCCGATAGGGGCACCATCCGCCTCGGCCAGTCACTCGAACTCGTCACCCTCGACCAAAAGCGCGATGAATTGAAACCGGAATGGACCCTCGGCGAAGCCTTGACTGGCGGCCGCGGTGATCAGGTTAGCGTCAACGGCAAGGTCCGCCACGTCGTCAGCTACATGAAAGATTTCCTGTTCACGTCCGAACAGGTTCGCTCGCCCATGAAGGTGCTATCCGGCGGCGAACGCGGCCGCCTCATGCTCGCCCGCGCGCTCGCCAAACCCTCCAACGTCCTTGTTCTCGACGAGCCGACCAACGATCTCGACCTCGAAACACTCGATCTGTTGCAAGAATTGCTCGCCGACTATCCGGGTACCGTCATCCTCGTCAGCCACGATCGCGACTTCCTCGATCGCGTTGTCACGAGCGTCATCGCCGCCGAAGGCGACGGTCGCTGGAGCGAATATCCAGGCGGCTATTCCGACATGCTCGTCCAGCGCAAAGGCGCCGACCTAGAACGGCGGGCGTTAGCCGAAACGAAGAAGCCAGCGGCGGCCGATGTCGCCACGCCGTCCCCCGAACCTGCCAAGTCAAAACGAAAACTCTCCTTCAAGGAGAAGCACGCGCTCGAAACGCTGCCGGCGCAGATGGAAAAGCTGAGTTCCGAAATTTCCCGGCTGCAATCAAGGCTCGCCGACGCAAGTCTCTACACAAAAGATCCTAAAACCTTCAGCCAAGCCACGGCCGCCCTGGCAAGGTCTCAAACTGAACTGGCCGCCGCCGAAGAACAATGGCTCGAACTCGAAATGCAGCGGCAGGAACTCGACAGCTGACCACGCCAAATTACGCACCGATCGTGGTCAGCAGAGCGCCGCCGATCACCAGCGTCGACAAGGTGCCGGCAATCAGAACCGACGTCAGAACCTGCTGTGCCGAAGATGTTTTGCCAGTTTCCATGATGGTTCTCCCGAGGTTTTGAAGCATCCCGCTTCCATGCCCTCAGATTTACCGCCGCCGCCGGAACGCTGCTGTCCCGCCGGTAACACGCGAGATAATTGCATGGCCCACGTGCGCGATCGCCGCCCTAGATGCAGCGTCAATCAGAGGGCTGACCAAGGGCAAAAGATCGTGAAGGACTACTTGGCAGGCTGTTCGAGGTCGTCTCTCAGAGATACGAACGCGGCACCACGTTTGTCACTTCCAACCTGCCCTTCGACGAATGGACATCGGTGTTCGGCTTAGAGCGGCTCACTGGCGCGCTGCTCGACCGGCTGAATCACTTCGTCCACATCCTCGAAATAAATGGCGACAGCTTCAGGCTCGCCCGTTCCAAGCGCCGGTCACGCAGCGCCACGGCCGAGCCGCCTCCGGACGAACCTACAGAGATATAAGGAACGAAAAGAAAGAAGGCCCCTGATATCGGGGGCCTTCTTGCTTGCGCTGTACTATTACTCCGACAATCCGCTTGGAGCCTGTTTCGCCGAACACCGTCAAGTATCGCCGAGTTCCACCGAAAACCGAGATTTCCGCTACCCTAGTACTACCCCGAACCTTAGAGTTCTCTCGGTCCTATTTCTGAACACAGGGGTTCAGCCGACGCGGCCGAGGCATGGTTTCGAGTAGCTGTCTTGACCCTGAGTGCCTGCCTGGCGGAGGCCGTAGTGCTACAGGACCGGCGCCACTGGCATCTAGAGTCCTCTCAATTGTTACAGAGGATCGCACCACCGCGCATAAGACGTCTATAGACCACGATCGGACGGCGGCGGATCTTCGCCGCCTAGTGCGAGACCTGCGCCGATGCCGGCACCCATACCGATGCCGCCACCGCCTCTTCCACCGGCGCCCTGTCGCTCATTCTCTTTTCCACGCTCACCCCTGCCGCGCCCACCAGCACTTGATGGCCGCGTGGGACCCTGCATGGGGATCGCAAGATCGGGCGGGATCGGATCGAGATCGAGCGCATCGCGAATGAAACTACGCAGTGAGATGACGAGTTCGTGGGTGTGGACAGGTCGTCCGGCAACCAATTCGCGCGCGGCGCGCTCCGCCAACCGGACATGCTCTTCCGTCCCGAGCAGTATAATGTCCGAAAGAACCGCCTCGACGGAATCGCGGATGCGCCGCGCACGGTCGGTCCCCGAAGCACTTTCGGCAGTGAGTTCCATCACCGCCGGAGAACCACTCTCGGTCATAGGCTCACCTAGTCGACGCCGATCGCGCAAATGCGTCGGATCGACAGTCAGATCGCCGGTGAAGGAGCCACCTAGGACTTTGTAGGCTGCGATCAATGTACGAAGGCGTTCGTTAATTTGGCGGTTCATGCGCTCGCGGCGCTGCTGGATTGTAAACATCATCAGCAGCCGGATTCCGATGCCGATCAGAGCGAACAGCGCCAAGCCTAACACCGTCGCAAGCAAGCTCTGCCACGAACTGAAATCAAGAAAGCGCAACGTCACCTCCCAGCCATGTCCCGTACCATTAGCCTACGCGATGGAGCGCGGCGCAAGGACCCAATCTTATCCTGCATGGGGGAAGTTGATGCACCCGATCGGATTCGAACTGTCCGACGATTAGCGCCAGTTCCTCGGACTCCGTAGGTGGAGTTGCCCGTCCCCAAGAGATTCCATCGCCAAGCCGCGTAAGTTGAGGCATGCTAAATCTCATTCCAGGGGGTTCCGTGACAAATCAAGAAAACCTGCAACGCGACATCGACGCGATGCGCGAGTCGATTCGGCTCGACTGGTTCAAACACGCAGAGAAGCCGTTGATGTCTCTACCGGAGCAGGCCGCCCTTAAGGAATCGATTAGCTTGTTGATTGCAGATCTCGTTCAACTCGTTCACGAGATCGACGGTCTTCAAGCAGCGGAGTCGAGATCTACTCGAAGCTCTATGGATTGATGGCGACTGTCGTTACTTAATCGCGCCAGTACCGGCAGCAGTTCAATAGGCAACCGCGGCCGGTTCAGCGTTCTCTACTATCACAGATACCGTTAGCCCAAGATGGCAGCCGCGTTCACCGATGAACGATCCAGATAGCGGCCTCGCTTGGCTAGGATTCCGCGCTACCGCGATACGGATAAGATCACGGTTTCCGAATATGCCGTTGGTCGGATCCATCTCGATCCAGCCGCAACCTGGCAAGTACACCTGCACCCAGGCGTGGGTTGCGCCTCCGCCACGCGCCGCTGTCCAGGCGGGCGAATAGATGTAACCGCTCACAAAGCGCGCCGCAAATCCGAGCGAACGGAGCGCTTCAATCATCAGCCACGCGAAGTCTCGGCACGTACCCGTTCCGAGCGCCAATGTTTCAGCCGGCGCTTGCGTCCCCATTGCGGATCGCCGCTTGTAAGTGATGTCACTTCGTAACCGGTCCATCATGTCGTGAAGGATCGGCAAAGTTTTGCCGTTGGCAGTGGTGACGACCGCTCGGGCCCATTTGCCGACAACGTCCGAGTCCTTTTCTACCTGGGGCGCCATCACGGGACACAAATCCGGCTTCTCGTCCTCGGTGTACGAGAATGGAAACCGCTCTGCCAACTCCAGCAAAAGCTGTGTTGGCTGCGGTGTTTCATAGTGGAGGATGTCAATCTCGCTTTGAAATGTCAGTTTGTTGGAAGTTCGATTTCCAAACTCGGCGTGGGCAACAGAGTTACCAAAGACATCATAAGTCCACCTTATCCGCTCGGGCTGGGGGTAGATCGTCAGGTTTGTATTTAGGAGACGGAGCGTGTGACTATCGCGGGGCCGGAACATCATACGGTGCACACCGAAGCGAACTGGCTCACGGTAGCTATACTCAGTCGTGTGTCGGATGGTGAGATGGCGACTCATGGGTGAGGGAAACTCACTATGCCGTCACCGCCAACGATGTCCGTTCGTTGGTCCCGCGGTTCGGTGCCTCAACTTGAATTTCCGGAGGCTCGAAAGATACCTTTCCCTGCGGCCAGGCGAACGCAACGTCCGCGGCGTCGCGACCGGCCGCGATCCTAACGACGCTGTCGACGGAACTCATGCGGCTGGCATCGAATGCAAACCATTCGCCACCCTTGGGACCGTTTAGGTAAGCCTGGAAGATCGCGTGGAAGTCCTGAGGGCTTAAACGATCTGCATAAACGCTGGCATATCGCGCTGGAATGCCAAGCGCGCGACAGAGGGATATGCCGAGGTGAGCGAAGTCACGACAGACCCCTTTTCGGCCGTGAAACACCTCCGCTGACGTCGTGTTTGGTCCGGTGCTGCCGCTTTGATAGGCGACATGCGCAAAAATCCAATCGCAAATCGCGGTGACCCGTGCATGGCCGCGGCGATGTTGACCAAACGTAGTGTAGGCGAAATCCGTAAAAGTATCAGACGGGCAATACCGGCTGGGGGACAGGTACTCCAGATATTCAAGTGGCAGGTCTATAAAATCAAATTCCAGGACGCTATCGGGATCAAACTCACTCCCATCGACATCTGCGCTGGCGCTGTACAAGACCTGCACAGCACCTGGCCCGAGGACCGTGCGAACCTTGCGAGTCATCGTGACCGGATCGCAATAGGTGTCGAACTTCGCGCCGGGTGGCAGTGTCAGCATTTCGCTGTTGATAATTTGAGCGTCAGCTTTGGCAGCTTCGATCTGAAATACAAAGGCGGTTGCTACGGGAACGTCGTAGCAAAGACGGCATGACACTTTGATTTCCATTGCCGAACGGTCCCCAGTCCACTCAAATACAAGTCGCTATAACACAGTAAGAGAACGTCAGTTCCGCGAATTTTCATTGTCCAAAATTGCAGCGGTGAACGGAAAGCGTGAACAGATGGCAGTCGCCCCCCCCTCCATCTGGGACTGCCGCTCCAAATCTCCAATCAATTGCACTATCTCGGTGCATTGACGATCACCGGCTTCGTATTCAGGGTCTGTTGCGTTCGTTGTGCGCTACTTGCCTCGCTTCTGAAAATATGTCCCAGCTGGCGATGAACATCGCCGCGATCACTGGCCCGATAACAAGACCGTTGAAACCGAACATCGTGATACCGCCCAGCGTAGAAATCAGCACAACGTATTCGGGCATCTTGGTGTCTCTGCCTACCAGCACGGGACGCAGGACGTTATCCACAAGTCCAATCACAAGTGCGCCGTAAGCGACCAAAGCGACACCCTGCCAGACAGCACCTGTCGTGAGAAAATAGATGGCTACCGGGAACCAAACGAGGGCTGCGCCAACCACAGGCAGCAGAGACAGAAAGGCCATCAAGACAGCCCACAATAGCGGGGTGGTAATTCCCAGGAACGAGAAGATCAAGCCGCCGAGCAGGCCTTGCAGCAGGGCCACAAGTATGTCGCCTTTGACTGAGGCGCGGATGACGATCGTGAATTTACGGAAGAGTGCGTTCTTTTGCTCAACGCTTAACGGGATCGCACCCTTGATGTGTGCGGATAGCGCGTCCCCGTCACGCAGTAGGAAGAACAGCAGGTACAGCATAACGCATAGATTGACGATGAAATCGAAAGTGCTTTGGCCAATATTTACGGCCTTGTTGGCAAGGAACTGGCTGCTATTAAAGATGCTGGCGGATAATGTCTCCTGGGCCGCGCCAAGGCTGGTCAACCCTAATCGGCGCATTATATTGGCTGCCCATAAGGGCAGGCCGTCCAGTACTTGCCGAAAGAGCCGGACGAGATTCAGATCTCCTGATTGGATCCTTTCGTAAAAGATAGATGCTTCCTGCAACAGGGACGCGCCGACTATGATCAGCGGCAAGATCACGATCACTACGATGATCAGGACTGTCGAGAGGGCGACAAGATTGCGCCTCGGCCCAATTGATCTCAACAATTTCCGGTGAAGCGGCGCAAATACGATTGCCATGGCGCTCGCCCACAGCACCGCCCCGTAGAGCGGCCAGACGATCCATGCGAAGGCCAGCGAAATCGCAACTATCAGCAACAAGAATGTTGTGTCTTCAAACGTGCGCATCCTGGAGGCCCTCGGTTCTTAGCGGACATCGCTAACAGGGTTGGCGACAAGTCCGGAAGTGATCGGGCCTATGATACGTCAATCGGTAAGAGCCCCACGCAGCTGAACCTCACCAACTCTGCAACTCCAGCGGATCGAGCAACACCTTTCGCTTACCTGGCAGAACAGAGACACCAGTGGTGGGTCGCATAGCAGCGCCGTCGCCCGACGGTCCTATGTATCTAAGTCGTCGCGACCCGCTGCTGGCTCACTCAGCCACCACGACCCTCGCGGCGGCATCATCTTGATGCGATTTCCGCTACTTTTTCCAAAGCGCACCGAGGACGAACCCTAGGGCGGCTGCCATCGCGAGTGTTGTCATTGGCTGATCATTGAGTGACTTGTTGACGGCAACCTTGAAGTTCCCGGCAACCTCCTGCACTTTCTCGGCTGCATCTCGACCCTGCTCAGCCGCCCGGCCGGCGAACTGCTCCGCCTCATCCGCCACATCGCGGAACTTGTCGGCAGCCTTTTCGGCGAGCTTCTCAAACTGGTCGGCTGCACTTTCATTTAGGTCGTGGGCGGACCCGGTGGGTTGGTCTCGACGCGGTGTGGTTTGGTCAGTCATGCGAAGTCTCCGTGCTGTGCTGAAGCTATTGTAGGAATGCCTCCGAGGGCACTTTTCAATTCCGATTGCGGTCACATCGGCGCCGATGTTTCAGCAGCGGCTCGGTGGTTCTGGCGATTGGGCAGTACGTCGGTCAGCGTCTCAATGAGCAGTTCTGGCCGGCATGGCTTTTGAAGAAAGCGCCCCCCGGCAAAGCCACTTTTCATCTGATCCCGCGAGTAGCCGGACAATACGATGAAAGGCAGTCCGCGGGCCGCCAACGCGATCGCGGCAGGGTCTGCACACACGCCAGCCAAGTTAGGATCGACAATGGCTGCATCGCAGTCGCCACTTTCAATCAGCCGCAGAGCGTCTTCGAGTTTGGCAGCGACGCCTGCGATCGCGAAGCCAGCGTCAAGGAGGACGTCTTCGATGCCGAACGCAATCATTGGCTCGTCCTCAAGAATGAGGACGCGGACGGTCTCGTCGTTATCGCCGAGTATCGGCTGAGGAAGGATCATTTCGTCCCCTTTTGACTTTACAACGTATCGGCGATGGGCTGCTCACCTTCCACTACAATCCGCCTTCTGGACATCCAAGATGACGTCGCAGAGCCAAAGGACTGCGCCGCACGCTCATCGGCCGAGGTTCACCCCCGCTGATCCACCTGTCCAATGATCTAATGCACCGCGCGTCAAACCCAGAAGACTCGGAAATTACTCAAGCGCCAGAGTTCGAACGGCCATGATCTGGAGAGGGCAGCCATAGGTTAGCTCGGGATAACAGTCCCCGACACTAACCGATGTTAGTCGAAGCGGCAGTTTCCGAAGGTTGCTGCGACGATCCCGACCGCCCCCCGTCGCAACAAGTCGAGTTTACCGATTGTTGGAGCGGGCAAGTTCTGTCCTGCTTACGCACCATAGTCAGCCGTGATCTGGCCACGTAAATCAGAGATTTGAAGAGCTTTGGCAGGAAGATGCGCCATGGCTCGCAATCGGGTTCAGTTTCAGAAGGGCCTCTCAGAGGCCGAGTTCGATGCCCTCTACGGATCGGAAGGCAAGTGTCGGGCAGCGATCATCGCCTGGCGTTGGCCCAATGGCTTCGTCTGCCCGCACTGTGGAAGTCGCCGGCACAGCCACATCGCCACCCGCGACAAGTTCCAGTGTTCGGCCTGCCGCACGCAGACTTCGCCGATTGCGGGAACCATCTTCGCGGCCACGAAGGCGCCGCTGACCACATGGTTCCGGGCCATGTACCACCTCACGCAGTCCAAGCATGGAATCTCCTCGATTGAGCTCGGTCGGCGTCTCGGTGTCACGCAGACCACGGCCTGGAAGATGAAGACGAAGCTGGCCGAGGTCATGCGCCGCTCAAGCGACAGGGATCGGCTGCACGGGCGCATCGAGATGGACGATGCTTATCTGGGCGGCGAGCGTTCGGGCGGAAAGACGGGACGTGGCAGTCCTGGCAAGACGCCCATCATCGCTGCCGTCGAGACCACGGACGACGGCAAGCCCAAGCGGCTCAAAATCCGACGCATTGCCCGGTTCAAGCGCAAGCGCATGAAGTCACTGGCCAAGCGCTTGATCGCGGCGGGTTCAACCGTGGTCACGGATGGCCTTGCCTGCTTCAAGGGCGTCACGGATGCTGGGAGCGATCACATGGTCATCATCACAGGATCGGGTCGCCGCGCCGCGCGCCACCCCGCCTTCAAATGGGTGAATACGATCCTCGGCAACATCAAGAGCTCCATCGTGGGCACTTACCGTGCTGTCCGCCGCAAGCACATGGTGCGAACGCTCGCGGAGTTCGAATGGCGCTTCAACAACCGAACCCACCTCGCGGCTATGATCCCCGTCCTCGGACAAGCCGCGGTGAACACGTGCCCCGTCACCTATGACGATCTCAAATGGGCTTACTATGGTGCGTAAGCGGGAGTTCTGTTGCAGGCGCGATGCAGAAGGCGTTCGGAAAATAGCCTCTCCTTAGCGATCACGCTTTCGGCGGAACCAAAAGGATTGGGAACTATTCAATCATCGGAGGCTATTCCATGCCTGAACATACACTGACGGCCGAGTTCCCCGATGCCTTGCGCGCCGACAGCGTAATCGGGCGCTTAGAAGTTTTAGGTATCCCGCCGCGCAACATTACCAAGACTTCCGCCGCCGGTACTCGTGTTGCAGTTTCAGCCAAGGTTGAAGATCGACTGGCCGAAAAGGCACGTGAGATTCTGAAGGGCGGCTAAGTATTGCATCGTAACGGTGGGTCGGGCGCGGCACCCGCGGGGCTCGCCCTCGATGATTGGTGCCGGATCTTACTCCGACGGTCCTGCCCGTTTCGGATCCAGAGTCACGGATCCCTTTTGATCGACCGCAATAAGTTGCTCGCAAAGCCTTGCTATGGACGGGCTTACTTCGCGCAGTAAATGGGTGCTAAAATGACGATCAAAGATATTGGCCCAAAGCCGCAATCGTTCGACATTGATCACGCGACGAAGCAAAACACAAATTATCGTTCAGTCGCCTGGAGCGGGCGCTACCTGCAAGTGACGCTGATGTCGATCCCCGTCGGCGGGGACATTGGCCTTGAAGTTCATCCGGAGACCGATCAGTTCCTGCGCCTCGACGCTGGCAGCGGCCGCGTGCAGATGGGGGCCACGAAGGACAAACTGACTTTCGACAAGGACGTTTCGGACGGCTGGTGTGTCCTCGTTCCGGCAGGAACTTGGCACAACGTCACCAATACCGGCGCGATACCGATGCAGGTCTACACGGTCTACGCGCCCGCCCATCACAAGCCCGGCAAGGTGCAGGCGACAGCGGCAGCGGCCGAAGCAGACAAACACGACGAGCCTGCGGCCTGGTCGGTGCAGCCAAAACATGCGCCCGATAAGCACGGGTGATCCGATCAAGCTGCAGGAGCATCGCGTGTGCAATGCGTTAGGTCGAAGGCTCGCTCGTGACCCGACGCTGACATTTCTTGCCGCTCCACGAGCGTCCACTCACCGACGATCAACTGCAACGTCATCAGTAAAAACTGCGCGCAGCGGCGCATCATTGACGGTTC